>NZ_SAIS01000001.1 GCF_004360155.1 Paraglaciecola marina
GCTTAAAAACCGTCAACTTATTCTAGGACGGGACATGATTAACAATCAGGGAATGTAACCTTTAAATTTGCAATATGTGAAGAGTCTTTCTTGTTAACTATTATTATTCCAACCCTAAATGAATCTAAGTCTGGTTATCTGAAAAAGTTATTAGATGCTTATAAGCCAACGCCAGAGATAGAGATTGTGTGCGTTGACGGAGGAAGCCTTGATAATACCCTTGAGCTAATAAAAGTGGCTGGGGTCCGTTTAATCGAAACGGGTTTAGCCTCCCGGGCTGCTCGGTTAAATGTAGGAATTCAAGAAGCCACGTATGAGATGGTACTGCTAAATCATCCAAGAAGCCTAGTAGAAATAGCGGGTATCAAGGCATTAATCATGGCCAATAAGCACTTAAGTTGGGGGGCGTTTACCCATAGGTTTGATAATTCACACCCGCTACTTAGGTTCACCTCTTGGTACTCAAATTATATGCGGGGAGATAAGCGAGGCATATATTATTTAGACCACTGTATTTTTGCTAACAAACAACTTTTACTTGAAGTTGGCTTATTACCCGATATTGATATTTTTGAAGACACAGCACTGTGTTTACGCCTGAACAAGAAAGCCAAGGGCATACGTTTGCCTTATATTAGTGAAACCTCTGCAATTCGTTTTGAAACTGCTGGGATCTATTCGCAAGCCATAAAAAACCAATATATTAAGTGGCTTTATTATTTTAACCGTTCAGATAAAAAAATGAACAGCATGTATGAAAAAGGCTTAGAGCTAAACACTGAATATGAGGCAAACAAAAAACAAAAGTAGGTTTGATTTTTAAGGCTACTGAATTGTGACAAATAACATTATTTAGCTTTATATTCTTGATAGCTCAAAAGGAATTTAAGCCTCTGTGGTTAATTAGTGTGTCTAATAGAAAATAGTTTGTGCGGGTTATACCGCATCTTCACCTTCTTCACCGGTTCGAATACGTATGGCTCTTTCCATGTCATAAACAAATATTTTGCCATCACCTATTTTACCACTTTGTGCTTTTTCGATGATGACTTCTAGGCAGCGGTCGACCTCTTTGTCGGTGATAACAATTTCAAGTTTAACTTTTGGTATAAAGTCGACCTTATATTCAGCGCCTCGATAAGTATCGATATGGCCCCTCTGTCTTCCGTATCCTTTCACTTCGGTAACGGTAAGGCCTGAAATACCTGCTTCCAATAACGCTTCTCTTACTTCGTCTAGCTTAAATGGCTTAATTATCGCTTCAATCTTTTTCATGGGTTATTCTACTTCTCACTATTCTCAGATAATACAAAAGCTTGTGATAGTTCTTGGCTATCTCTATTGATCCTATAGAATTGATTTATATCATTTAATTTACAAATTGTTAACAAAACTTTTGATAATTAAATGCATTACTAGATAGACCAAAGAGTGAATAACATGAAATAATTGTTCACTGTTCCTTAAATATCCCCAAAGAAAAGTAATCCACTATGAGTATGATAAAACGTCTGATCCTGCTAATAACTATCACCTTTGTTAGTGTTGGTATTGATCAAGGCACTAAACTGTTTGCCGCTGAAAATTTACCTAAATATGAAATGACGAGTTATCTTGCTGATACTTTGCGCATTGGTTACGTTGAGAATACGGGCGCTTTTTTAGGTTTAGGCAGTGATTTACCTGATAATGTCAGATTTTGGATATTTGTTTTTGCTGTCGGTGTGATTTTACTGGCTTTGTTAATTTATATCATCAGAACAAAAACTCAAACCGCTTATGCTTTGGGGTCTTTGTCACTTATTTTCTCTGGTGGTATCAGTAATTTTTACGATAGAGCTATGAATAACGGTGCGGTGATTGATTTTTTAAATATAGGGGTAGGGTCATTAAGAACGGGGATATTTAACGTAGCTGATATGGCCATTATGTTAGGTGTTTTTTTATTATTGTTTGCTAAAGAAAAGCAGGATACACCTCCTAAAGGCGCATAATTTTGTCTGTTAAAAAAAGCGTCAAAAAGGGTGTTTATCAATCGCCTTTGAGTAAGCTCTATTCTAGGCAACAACCTAAGGTGAAAGCCAAAAAGGGCATGGCTAGACTATTGTTGATCTATGCTGAAAATGATCCTAAACGCATTGCTGCCTTGATTCAAAAATGGATGAGAGAGTGAAATGAGTATCTTAAGTGATGATATCAGGTCTTGAGAGTAAGCATTTAATGCAGTTAGAGATAGGTACAGAGAATGAATGTAAACAGTGATTTTATTTTACATCCAAATAGCGAATTTGAGTGAAAAAATGAGTTACAAACATTGTTTTTAAATGATGTTAAATTATCTGCTGAAGATCAAAACGTGCTCAAAGCGTGTACAACAGAAGATCATGAATCAGTTGGTTTAATAGGCTGTTTATTAAATGATGGTACGTATGTCAATAAAGCAAGGCTCATTATCGCTAGCAACAATCAATACAATGATGAGTTAGCATATAGGGCAACCGCGCTTTTATCTTGTACAGAAAGCGAACTTCAGGCACTTATTGAGGTTTTATCTGATATTTACATTATGAAGTTTGAACAGATAAGCGCATACGAAAATAGAGTCTATGGAATACTTTTTGACGTACTAAACTAATACCCTAGCTCAAATAGGGCTGGAGTTTCACTAACTGTAGCACTGTTGTCACGATAGGCTTGACACAATGCTACCTATAAAATCTGGTTAGGTTTAATATTCAATTGAGTAGAAGGTGAAAATGAATCGCTACCTTATGGCTGTAATGGTTTTAATTATGTTTGGTTTGCAATCCGCTTGCAGTACGTCAGTATCACAAGACCCCAAGTCTACAAAAAACACAAATAGTCTTATTGTTATTGCTTGCAATGAGTTCGAATGGAACGATGTTGCAAACCTAGTTGCTCCATACCAAAGTGACATCTTACAGGTGGCTTTGTTACATCAGGCGCAATCAAGTGGTTATCGTTTATCAGCCGCTGCAGAGCAAGCTTTGGCTGATGGCGAGCACATGCCGAGTTCAGTTAAAGTCTTGCTGCAGTCTATTGTCGATGCAAGGTGTTAATTTGACTCGATTTCTAATGCTGTGTCTTCAAAGTCAACTCCATCCCAACCAGTCTTCATGAAGTTTCTTATATTGCCATGATCACTACCTTCTGGGTGTTTAAGTACATCATCTCGGTAGTAGGTACCAAATAAATGTAGAGTTTGAGCTTCTGTTAATTGATTTAACTTTGCAAAGTAGAATATCTTACATGAGCCTTCGTTAGTGCCAGCTAAATTAGTTAAGTCACCGTTGGAAAATTGGCTAGGTGTATAATTGTAATGGTTATTTATCACATCCATCACTTGGGCAAACTCCACTTGGGTGGGCGCAGTTTTTACTTGGTTTAATAAGTTTTCAAGAGTCATTAACATTCCTAAATGTGTGATTGGTTACATACCTTGATCGTTATGGTGCAATCAATATGTTTGAGTAGTTTATTTACAAAATTGGGGACTTGAATTTGACAGTCTGGGGCAGCAGGATTCACTTTTACTAAAATATCGCATTGCTCTAATGTAATTTGCTGACGAACAAAGAAAATATTAAGGTCATCTAAATTATCTAATGATGCATTTACAGGCACTAAACCTATAACGTCATGGCTATCAGAAATTGGAGCATAGCTTGCCCCGTTTATCTCCCTTTTAAGGGTAATACCTTGAAACTTGTCTAGTTTGAGCAAACGAAAAAAAACCTCTGTCTTGATATTAGTTCTCCTAATCTTAAGGCTTCAATTGATTAACTTTCATATTCGAGTGGGTCGCTAACCTGATTCTCACTAAAGGCTTCTAGCCTTTCTTGGCAAGCGCCACACTTTCCACAGGCTTTTTCGCGGCCGTTATAACATGTCCATGTTTGGTTGTAGTCTAAGTTCATTTCTAACCCAGCCGTTAAAATTGCGGTTTTACTGACGTCTAGGTAAGGCGTGACAATTTCGACAGCTTCATAGTTTGCAATGGCACATACGTCATTCATTTTATGTACAAATTCTGGGCGGCAATCAGGATAGATAGCATGATCACCTGAATGGGCACCATAGAATACTTTATTAGCATTAATCGATACCGCATAACCCACAGCCATAGATAACAAAATCATGTTACGGTTTGGCACCACTGTGGTTTTCATGCTGTCTTCTTCATAATGGCCTTCAGCTACATCAATATCAGATGTGAGCGAAGAGCCACCAATGAGTTGGTTTATAGCCGAAATATCAACAATTTTGTGGTGTACACCTAAATTTGAACAAGCTCTTGCGGCATACTCTAGTTCTTTTTTATGTCTTTGACCGTAGTCAAATGATAAGGCAAAAACGTCGAAACCTTGTTTAACTGCGAGGTTTAGGACAGTAAAAGAGTCCATTCCCCCGGAAAAAATAACCACTACCTTTTGTGACATGGGCTTTGCTTCTTTATAATCAGATAATAAGGTTTATTTTAAGTGATTTAACGGTGAATTCCCACAGCGGGAGGCAGCTAGATCCAAAGGAAAGTAATTGAGTTTGTATAAAATTAATGAAGTGTTTGAGTCTTTACAAGGGGAGGGCAGTTATACAGGCCTTCCCTCAATTTTTGTACGCCTACAAGGGTGTCCTGTTGGGTGCCCTTGGTGTGATACTAAGCACACATGGGAAGTCGACCCTGACTCAATAGCCACTAGCACTAGGGTCATGGCTGAAACCAGCGAGTCAAATAGTTGGTTTGAACAAACAGCGCAACAATTGATTGAGCTATTTGAGCGCTATGGTTATGTGGCTAAGCATGTGGTTATTACGGGCGGTGAGCCATGTATGTATGATTTAACCGAATTAACATCTTATTTAATTGGCCTTGGATACTCAGTTCAGATTGAAACAAGTGGCACCTATGAAATACATTGCCATAAAGGTACTTGGGTAACGGTTTCGCCTAAAGTGAATATGCCAGGTGGTAGGCCCGTACTTAAAAGCGCCATGTTAAGAGCTAATGAAATTAAGCACCCAATTGCCATGCAAAAACATGTTGATGAGTTGGACCAAGTATTAAGCTTATTAGAGGATGGGTCTACGCCACAAATTTACCTGCAACCGATTAGTCAGCAGAAAAGAGCCACAGAGCTTGCAATTAAAACCTGTATCGCCCGCAATTGGCGTTTGTCTTTACAAACCCATAAGTTTATTGGCATTGAGTAATTAAATATTGCAAAGTGTTAAGTTCGCCATGTGGCATTGGTTACCTATTTATTATGGTAAATATTAATTGAAGTTTATCCTTGGACTTATTATATGAGTTTTTTATATAAAATCAGTACGTTACAAATATTTACGCTTATATTGGGGTTTAGTTGCAGTGATACCAATGGTGCATCTTGGAAAATCACTTATCCAAGCCCAGATGTCGATTCAGATATTATGACGACTTACCCTGTAGAGTTGTTAACCCTAGCACTGGATCAAACTGGGGTGAATTATGAGTTAAATCCTTCTAGTAACCAGTTAACTAAGATAAAAGCATTAAACCGTCTCGAAGATAACCGTGAGGTTAATTTAGTGTGGGGTATGACTAGTATTCAACGGGAAGAGAATTTACACCCCATACGCATTCCTCTATTCAAAGGATTAATTGGATGGCGGCTATTATTAATACGTGACGATATGTCTGAGCGTTTTAAATATATTCAAAGTCTAGAGCATTTGATTAAATTATCACCTGTCCAAGGAAGAGATTGGCCAGATACAAAAATACTAAGATCTAACGGATTCGACGTAATAGTTAACCAAGGGCAGGGTAATCTTTTAAATATGTTAGCTACAGCGCAAGGAGATTTTTACCCCCGTTCATTAGCTGAAATTTGGCATGAACTCGAATCCCTTGAAGGAACTAAAGGGTTATCTGTTCAACCAACATTGGGGATACGTTATCCTGCCGCTGTTTATTTTTTTGTGAACAAAAATAATAGCCCTCTAGCACATTTGATTGAAGTAGGTTTAGAGAAAGCCATTAAAAATGGTAATTTTGAAGAATTGTTTTTGAAAACCTTTCAGGGTTACATTGAAAGAGCAGATTTGAAAAATAGAAATTTTTATTACTTAGAGAATACTTTTTTACCTAAAGACACACCTTTGCAGCGTGAAGAGTTGTGGTTTCAACAGGAGCACAAATGAATATTTTACTAAAACAAATGGTAAAGTTAACGTCATGCTTAGTGGTGTGCTCTATAACCAGTAGTTGTTCGGTATTAGGTTTTGCCGCTGATATTGGGCTGGCTAATGTATTAGAGCCGGTTCGAGATGCGAATACCAATGCTACTTCAAATCAAAAGGTCGTGAACCGTTCTCGTAACCAGTTTCCACTTGTTTTCACCGTTGAGGGAATGAAACAAGACGCAAAAATTATTAGTGGTTTTTTGGGCAGCTATAAAGCCAGCGCTTCGGATACTCAAGAGAGTGAATCACAACCACAAAAAGTCACTGGCTGTAACCATGTGATTGAAGGCAAACAGCAGTGTTACCCTAGTAGTTATTATCAAGATATGTATATTAAAACTAGTAGCGGCGAGAAAGAATTTTAGCGGTACCGCGAACCTTTTCTAGGTTCAAGGCGAGATATTAAACACTCTATTAAATTAAGGTTGAGGTGGGATGAAAAGTTCCCAAGGGGCTGTTAGTGCCAACCCCTTGGGATTTTATCAAGGTAGCTTGATACTATTTTTTCTTGATCACTGTAACGTTCATTTCTTCGACTTTTTTGTCGGATAAGAGTGATGGAGCGTTAAAGAGTAAGTCTTCGCTGGTGCCTGTTTTCGGGAACACCATAACTTCACGAATAGAGTTTTTCTTACCTAACAACATCATTAGACGGTCAATACCCCAGGCGATCCCGCCATGTGGTGGCGCGCCATAATGGAAGGCTTTATACAAAGTACCCACACTTTTCAGCATCTCGTCTTTGTTGTATCCCATGTTTTTATAGGTCGCTTCTAATATCTCAGGTTTATGGGCACGGACTGAGCCCCCACCAATTTCGTAACCATTTAGCACCAAATCGTATTGCTGGGCGATGATAGTGCCAATTTCGTCGTCTTTGCCGTTCATGTGTTTCTCTATGTCGGCAATAGCTGGCATCGAGAACGGGTTGTGGGTAAAGGTCCATCTGCCATCATCTGTTTTCTCAAACATAGGGAAATCAACTACCCATGCCGGTCGCAGCTCTTTAGGGTCGATTAACTTGAGCATTTTGCCAAGCTCTTGGCGCACTACATCCAAGGCCTTGTTTGCCACGGCATAACTGGCCGCCGAGAAAAACACCACGTCGCCAACTTGGGCGTCGCTAGCTGCAATTATTTTAGCTGCTATGTCTTCCCCTAAAAATTTAATGATTGGCGATTGCAGATCGTCTTCGTTGACAAATATATACGCAAGTCCACCCAGGCCATTTTGCTGGGCCAGAGCTGTAAGGTTTTCGATTTGTCCTTTGGATAAACGCTTACCGCCTTGTTCTTCGGCAGACACCTTAATGCATTTAACAATACCGCCTTGTTCAATTGGCTTACTGAACACTTGGAAGCTGGTATCTTTAACAATGTCAGTGATGTCTTGCATTTGCAGGCCAAAACGCAAATCAGGGCGGTCACATCCGTATTTATCCATGGCGTCTTTGTAAGTGATGACTGCAAAGTCATGTAACTTCCATTTTTTACCATAAATTTTTCTCACCACTGTATTAAACATCTTAGTGTTTAAGTCGATGATATCCTGCATGCTGGCATAGGCCATTTCGATATCTAATTGGGTAAACTCTGGTTGACGGTCGCCCCTTGAATCTTCGTCTCTGAAACAGCGGGCTACTTGGAAGTACTTTTCGTAACCGCTGACCATGATCATTTGTTTAAACTGCTGGGGGGCTTGTGGCAGCGTATAAAATGCGCCCGCTTCTTTGCGACTTGGTACAATAAACTCTCTAGCACCTTCATCGGTTCCAGCACTTAAGATAGGCGTTTCCATTTCTAAGAAGCCTTCATCATCAAGCATATCTCTAATGAGTTTGATCACCTTATGGCGGTCGATAATGACTTTGCGGACTTCTTTGTTTCTGTGATCTAAATACTTGTGCTGAAAGCGAATGTTTTCGTTGGTTTTTGTGGCTCTGGCGATTTCAAAAGGCAAGCTTCTCGCTAGGTTTAAAATCTCTAGCTTGCTTGTTTCAAGCTCAATAGTACCGGTTCTTAAACCAGGGTTGTAATCGTCTTCTCGGCGCTGAACTACGATACCAGTCGCTGCTATCACCGATTCAGCTTTTAAGGTAACTAGTTCATCAAAGTTAGGGAAGCTTTCACGACTCAAGCGTACTTGGAATATTTGGTAGCTAGAATCACGCAAATCGATGAACATTAAATCACCGTGATCTCGGACACTGGCGACCCAACCCGACAGGGTGACTTCTTGAGAAAGTGATTGCTCTGATAATTCAGATATTTTATGGGTACGATAGTGATTTTTAACAATAAGTGGCGTTTCAGGCAGCACTTCTTCTGCTTGTTTCACGCTTTGCTTGTCGCTGCCTTTTACTGTGTTTTGCACATTGTCGCTAGATGCCGAGGCATTACTGCTGCCAGAGGCATTCACAGCGTTTAAAATACCTTCTCGAATGACTTTACCCGACGCGCCTTTACCAATAATGGCAATGACTTTACCCACTAGAATTCCGGCTTTACCTTGGTTACCGGCTTTTATGTCGCTGGCAATGGCGGCATTATTCTCGATAACAGTATCAATCGCGTCAGCTATTTGCTGTTCTGAAATACTGTTTTCTTGGAAGTACTTTTTATAATCAAAACTTGCGTCTTTTAAATATTCGCTAACGGCTTTTTGTACCAATACTGAGTTAACTTTACCGTCTTTAAATTGGCTGAAAATATCCGTAAGCACTGCCGTGTCATGGATGTTTTTGTAGTCGTCAGCCGGGATCACATTCACTAAGGTACGGGCGATAAATAACGGGTCTTTTAGGACATGGTTGATATCCATAAAGGTTTTGGCACGCACTGCTTCAGCCGTAAAAAACTTAGCATCTTGGGGCACTACACCCCCTTCGATCAAGATAGACTCAATGGCAAAAGGTAAGGTCTCTAAATCCACTTCAATTGCGCTGACTACCTGTGAAATATCCACAAAGGGTAAGTCTGGCTCAGAGATAAAACGGTAATCCGCTTCAAACTCTTTTTTACGCATGACTTTAGTTTGTTTTAGTTCTTCATCCCATAGCACTGTGGTTTGGTCAGGGCGAAATACTTCGTGCTCAATATAATAGTTAAGCTGTTTTTCAACTTCTTCTTTTAACGATTCGACCATAAACTTAAATGAGTTTAAGTTTTTGATTTCAGTTCGTGGGTTGAGGTCGTTGGTATGTCTTTTACGCAAAGACACAGACACATCTGACTTAAACTCACCTTTTTCAAGGTTAGCCTCAGAGATACCAATACCTTGCACTATACGCTGAATATATTGAGCGTAGGTAGACGCATCTTCGATGTTGCGCATACAAGGATCTGTCACGATTTCAATAAGCGGCACGCCTGCTTTATTGAAATCAACCAAAGATACATCTCGTTCATGCATAAGCTTAGCGGCATCTTCTTCAATATGTACTTGAGTTAAACTAACGGTAAATTGTGAACCATCTTTACGGAAACACGACACTTCACCATCTGGGATTACCGGATTATGAAATTGGGTGATTTGAATATTTTTGGGATTGTCAGGATACTCGTAATGTTTACGGTCCCACGAAATCACCGGATTGCTAAAAGTAGACTTAACTGCTTTGCCGAAATAAATGGCTTTAGTAATGGCTTCTTTGTTGATGGCAGGTAGTACACCCATTTGCCCGGTACACACAGAACAGATATTGTGATTAGGCGTATCAGACTCTTCATTTGGACACGCACAAAATAACTTAGTTTTAGTGTTTAAGCGCACATGAGTTTCAAGACCAATAACCAGTTCTAGGTCGTGTTTTTCGAGTAAATCGTTTAAATAATCCAGTTCCATTATAGTGTTTCTTCTAGCAAGTGAGCGAACTGTAAAACACGCTCATCGTCGGTTTTAGCTGCTGTAATTTGAATACCTGTAGCGGTACCATGGGGCACGGTTAAGGTGGGCAGTTGCCCTAGACTAAATCCAACTGTGAAGGCATCGGATAAATACATAGCCATGGGATCTTTAAGACCGTCTCCCACTTTAGGCGGTAAGCCTGGTGTCACCGGCGATAACACAATATCCACATCATTAAAAAAGCCTTCGAAATCTGCAGAAAGCTTGTCTCGAACCGCCAAACTTTTAAGATAAATGGCGTCTGAGAAACCCTGAGATAACACTTGGTTACCGCCAACTATTCTGCGCTTGCTCTCTTCGGAAAAATTCTCAGAGCGGGTCACTGCATAACTTTCAATTAAGTTTTCTGCCTCGATACGATTACCGTAATTGGTGCCATCTAGTCGTGACAGGTTAGATGCGGTTTCTGCCATGGCTAAAATGTAATAGGTTGAAATTAACGCCTCTGCATCTATGAAATCGAGAGGTTTAACTTCTATTCCTTTGGCTTTTAATTTTTCAAGGGTCGCCATAAAGTCAGCTTTAATAGATGCGTCCATCGCATCGTTTTCAAGCAGGTTTTTAAAGTAACCAACTGTCTTAACACTGCCAGTATCCGCTAACCCAGCTTCATTTATTGGCGCTGACTCATAGGTCGTTTGGTCTTTAACATCTTTGCCACTTATAGTGTTAAGCACAATGCGGATATCTTCTACGCTTTTTGCTAACGGGCCCACGCAATCGGTTGAGGAGGCATAAGCCATTAAACCATAGCGAGAAATACGACCATAAGTTGGCTTTAAACCATATACTCCATTGTAACCAGCGGGTTGTCGCACTGAACCACCTGTATCGCCACCGATTGAAAATACCGTATAGTCCTTAGCGACATTTACCGCTGAACCACCACTTGAACCGCCTGCCACTAATGCCGAATCTTTGGCATTGTTAACTGGGCCAAAAATACTATTTTCATTAGATGAACCATGACCAAAGCTATCACAGTTTTCTTTTACAATTGGAATCGCCCCCGCATCGATAAGCTTTTGAATCGCACTTGCGGTATACGCTGATTTATATTGTTTTAGAAAATCAGAACTGGCAGTGGTAAACGTGCCTTGTAGCATAAAGACATCTTTGACCCCAAAAGGTATGCCTTCCAGTAGTCCTATGTTTTCTCCATTAGCAATTTTTGTATCCACTGCTTGGGCTTGTTTTAGTGCGTTTGCATCAAGCAAAGCATTAACACTGCCGTGGGAGTTTTGTTTTAGCAAATCGAGTCGTTGCTGAACTAAATCAACACAGCTAATTTGCTTGCTGATTAATTGTTGGTGAATGTGTTTTATTTGAGATTGCATAGGTTAGGCTTCTATTACTTTTGCCACGACTAAATAGCCGTTTTTTTCTTGAGGAAAGTTTTCTACTATGAGCTGTTTTTCTAAGTCACTTGCTTGAACAACCATGTCTTCTCTAAGCTGTTCAATAGGTACTGCGTTCTGATTATTATTACCCGATGAGCCAGTAGTCGATAAATCAGAATTTTTAATCACTTCAAATAACTTATTAATTGTCTCTGAAGGCTTTGCGCCTTTAATACTCGACAATACATCGACAGTCATAGTTTTATTCATTGTTATTTCATTACCTTGTGGCATTTTCGTGCAATAAGCACATCTAACTAACCAAAAAAAACCTTCCGGATTTGGAAGGTTTTTTGTTTTTAAATACTGAGAAACCTTCCGAACCTAATAGTTAAGATTATTACCATTCCAATTATTATTTAACGCGTTGTTTAACATTACATTTGGCTCTATTAGGTACAGGTGGTTGAATTGCAAAGAAGTATACACTAATTCCTATACCAAATTTACCATTTTTAATGGCTGTTTGGAGCATACCTTATGCACTTTTTTATGAAGCGTTCGCTTTGTTTATTTATGCGCTGTGCTTATTTTTATTCTCTTCGTTTACGGGCCATAGCTTCGCCACAGAGCATTCGCTGCGCTCATGGCATCCATGCCTTTTTTCAAACAGCATCCTTGCTGCTCGATTTACTTTTTGCCAACAGCAGCAAAAAGTAAACAAAAAGTGCCGCGCTCCACAAAACTCTTCTCCCAATTTTAATTGAAATTTAGCAGGTCGCTTTTCATGCGTTCCCGACGCACAAAAACTCAATTGGCTATCCATGCCAATTGCCCTACTAAATTTTCAATAAAACTGGCGAGTATTCAGTCACGAAAAAATCAAAAGCATGCGCTTCGCTCACTGTCATCTCGGTAACTGCGTCCTGCGTTACCCTACCTTCCACCATCCTTGGTGGTTCCATGACATTTTTCACTCTAACCCCTTTGAGCTAGTGACTCTTTCTTCAACAGCCAAGAAAGAGTAACTAAAAAAAGGCCGCGCTATAACCAAGTTCTTATGCCTGCGCGACTTGTCAAATGCAGGCCGCAATGATTTGTTCAGTACAATTTATTGCTTCAATTATACCCTTGTAATTTATCCTGTATTTGCCCACCTTGCTCAGCGAACTTGGATACGCGATAAAATCAAAAGCATGGCTAAAGGAGTGGGTATGTGGTTAGTAAACATACAAAAGAATAGATAGAACTTGTAGGTTGGGCTTTAGCCTGAAGAATCCCCACAGCAATGAATAGTAAGTGATTGAAATTTGGTATTATTTATTTCACAACAAAATAACAATAACCAAACTCAACCACTATGAAAGTACTATCAGATTTATTTACCCTAGATTCAAGTGTGTTAGACCCTCGCATTACCACATCACTTTTTACTGCAGCCAAGAGTGTTGTAAATGGCTCAGTATTAGCTTTAACGGCATTAGGTCGCAATGTGGCTAGCGATAATGGTGTAATGGAGAAACACAGTATCAAACGCGTTGATAGATTGTTAGGCAACCCTCGTCTACACGATGTTATTCCACAGTATTATCAAATCATTCAGAAATTATTTATTACTGAGAAACATCCGTTGATCCATATTGATTGGTCAACGGTGTACAACTATAACTTCGTGATGTTAAGAGCGGCCATCTCGATTAAAGGTCGAGCCATTGCATTGTATGAAGAAGTTCACCCTGAAGAGCAACATGCTCAACCAGCGATCCATAAAAAATTTCTAGTGGCACTGGCTAAACTATTACCGGCTGATTGCGAACCTATTATCTGTACTGATGCAGGGTTTAAAATACCTTGGTTCAAGGAAGTACAACGATACAATTGGTATTGGCTGGCCAGAACGCGGGGCACGGTGAAATGTAAATTTGAAACAGAAGAAGAGTGGCATTACGTGAGTCATTGCCATGCTTGGGCAACATCCAAAGCTACCGAACTTCCTCCTTTCGCTTTGTCTAAATCAAGTCAATATAGTTGTCGTGGGGTGTTGTTCAAAGGTAAGAGCCAACAACGACATAATCTAAATCGCAAAGGTGTGGTGACGAAAGACAATATTAATAAGCGTCATAGTAAGTCTGCCAAAGAGCCATGGTTTCTAGTATCAAACCTCCCTGAAACTCAATACCCACCTCACCAGTTGGTAAGTTTATATAAGCGCAGAATGACTATCGAAGAATCGTTCAGAGATTGCAAAAATGAATATTACGGACTGGGATTATCGCGCAGTCTAAGTCGTTGTGAGAAACGACTACAAGTTATGTTACTGGTGGCAATGATGGTACAGTTTTATCTATATTGTGTTGGTAAAGCGGCTGAAAATCAGGGATACCATCTGCACTTTCAAGCCAACACCATCACTAATAGAAGAGTGTTATCCTATGGATACTTGGGATTAAGGCTTATTAAACATAGGCGTTATGATGTTTCAAAGGAAATGATACTTGATGCAATAAAGGCTCTTGTGGAGGATGCGAAATGTTCATGAGCCTGTGGGGATCCTTCAGGCTTTAGCCCATCAGCTTATGTAGCGGCGATTATTTTGTTGTTTTTAGTGGAGTTAAAAATAGACTGATTCAATTTATGTCATTGTTTTTAATAGAGTTAAAGTGGTGGCTGCAAATATAATATTCTGTATTTATCCAAAGTAGTGGTTTCTATATGGCCAGCCAATAAAAATTCCCCTTTGAAAACCAATAAGTATATGAAAAGATGAAACAAATTAATTGCCAGAATCATTATTCCGTTTATTCCTAAAGTGGCTTAAACGTGCGGTCTGGCTAATATACTGTTATGTTTCTGAAAGGAGTCTTTGATAATTCATGGCGAAGAGAAAAATATTAACCATCGGATTTTCGCTTTGTGATGAAGCTACCGAAAGCTGTGACTTTAACTCTGATCTATCTCTGCTAGATTGGGATATTATTCTATTTAAACCAGATATAAGCGATTTTTTAAGTTATGAATACACATACAAAGGCAAGCCCTGTCTTTCTGACGACAGCTCCTTTCAGCTTAAGGAACAAGCTGAACATTGGCGTCGAGAAATAAAGGCAGCAGTAGAAAGTGGAAAACTGGTAATTGTCTATTTATCTGACTTAAACGAGATAAGCATTGCAACCGGGGAAAAAAGTTTTTCAGGCACAGGAAGAAATCAAAAGACAACAAGAATTGTTACCGATTACAACAATTACCACACGATCCCCTTGGATGTAAAGCCAGTAAAAACTAATGGTGTGGAAATAAAACTATCTGCAAAAAATTCTGAGGTGATATCAGCGTACTGGCGCGAGTTCTCATCTGTTTCCACATATAAAGTATTGTTAAATGATGAGATCAAGCCATGCTTGGTCACAAAGCATGGTGACAAGGCTGTTGGCACAATTGTAAGAACAAAGAACTCTACTGGTACTTTGGCGCTACTGCCTGATATTGATTTTTACTCACCCCAATTTTTTGATGAGGAAGACGAGTGGACTGCTGATGCAAAGCAATTTGCCGCTAGGTTTATTAAAACAGTTGTAGCACTTGATAAGTCTTTACGAGGTTCTGGCGAAGTAACTCCCGAGCCAGAATGGGCCAAAGAGATTGGGTTCAAGTTAAAAGAAGAAAGTATAACAACTGAAAAATTATTAAAAGTAGAGACAAAACTTGAATCAATTCAGGCTGAAAAAGAGGTTCTTATTGGAAAAATTAAGGACTTAGGCCGACTTAGAAACTTATTGTTCGAAAAAGGAAAGCCATTAGAGTATGCAATTCTAGATGCGCTAAAAATAATTGGTTTTGAAGTGTCGCAATATGAAGATGGCGAGTCGGAATTTGACGCTGTTTTTGAATCTAAGGAGGGGCGATTAATTGGAGAGGCCGAAGGTAAAGATAGTAAGGCTTTAAATATTGATAAGCTCAGACAATTGGCACTCAATATACATGAAGATTTGGAGCGTGAAGAAGTTGAATCTCCTGCTAAATCCGTTTTGTTCGGGAATGCGTTTAGATTAGTTCCACTTGGTGAAAGAAGTGAGCCTTTTACTACAAAATGTATCTCAGCCGCGAGCACTAGCTCAACTGCCTTAGTTTTTACGCCTGACTTGTTCCGGGTCGCAAAATATTTATCAGATAATCGAGATAGCCGATTTGCGACAAAGTGCAGGAAATCGCTCATGACCACCATTGGAAGAGTAGTGTTTCCAGAAACCCCAAAAATAGGAAGTAAGCCCTAAATATGTCACAAGGAATAAAAGGGGTCAGATCCAGATTAAGTACTATATTCTTGTAAATGGATATTTAGGGATGATTAAAAGTGCCAAGAAAACCAAGGGCATCTTTTATAGCATGGATGCGACTTATGCCCGATTCGACATTAAAGGGTAGGTATTCTTAGGTTCAGAATGTTTGTGGAGCACGGGCCTTTTTGCATACTTTTTGCGACTGTTGGTAAAAAGTCTGTCGAGCCTCAGCAATTTATGCAGACATCCATGATAATAAAAAGCCAGCAAAATGCTGGCTTAGAAACTGTCAACTTATTCTAGGATGGAATAAATCATTAATCCTAAAACTTTCAAGTGTTAAGTGTAAGTACACTTGTCTTACTAATACGATGACGATAAATTTCTCGAAGATATTTAATCGCATTCTTCACATGATTGACATCTAAACGAATATCGTTAATTGATACAAAGTTTTGCGGACTTTCGATTAACTCACGATATTTTTTCTCGTACATTGGTTTAATAGCATACCAATTTGTATCAAGAATTTTTGCTGGGTTTTCATAAGCCGTAAAATACTTGTCAATAATAGAATCATCAAATTCATCTTCTTGAATCATATTGATAATGGCTTGATCGATTTCATTTGTATACCGATACTCATCACGAGCAAAACAACGCTTCATATAAGCTACCATGAGAGTTAAAAAGTCATCACTTAAACAAGGGCTCTTAGCAATAAGTGTCGTCAAAGATAAGTTTGCCGATGCGCCTATTACCAATGCATAACGCTTCAAGGTTGTATTAGGAAACAGTTTATTCAAATGCATTTTTAGTCGATTTAATGCTGTGAACGACAACTTATAGTCTCGCGGTAAAGAGATAATCGATACGATAGACGAACAGTTTTTAAAGAAGTGCAAATGATTTAGTGTACTTGCATCAAACCCACTTTTTCGATATTCCTTAATGGCGTCACGGTACTTTTCTGATTCCACAGGCAGTACACTTACCCCTTCAATCGCAGAGGTGGCAGAGTTAAAATGCGGTAACTCTATAGAGCGGCAGAACAAATCATCTATATCTACGCTATCTTGGCGAACATCCTGATTCACTACACTTTCAGCATAAGCAATAGCGACAGGGCCTGCTAAGCTCATAAATAAGTCATTGGCATCAAGACGGATTGTTTCAGAGATATCAATACCCGCTCGACGGAAATAATCCTCATCATAATCGGTTGTGACAGCTTGAGCGGTAAGAATGTTAAAAATTTGCTGAGAAATGTACTGGTTTGCATATTTTTCCATTAAATTAACATCTATGCTATCAGCATCACCGCCATTTTCTTCTTCTGCATAACGCATTATATCGTTAGATATCAACATCATAGAGTTCCAAGGACGAATGCGCCCCATTACATCGGCTGGTAACTCGTCATTATTTCGCTCTTCATTGTAAGAAAAATTCCATTCTTCAGAGATATATTTTGTTAAAAGACGACCTGCATTGATGTGAAGGGCTTCAGATATATCTACATTTTTTCCTGATATATTCGGTAATATACAAATACCAGACGTAAAAATAGGTTCAAATACAAAACTATGACGCTTGTCGGCAAGTTGATTTTGCCCCGAATGATAATCAAATGTTTTACTGAGATAAGAAAACTGCTGTGCCAAACCAAATTCAGATGCCATACCCGAACCAGTCCCTCCTCCGGCACTAAATATATAGAAGTAAAGGCGAGATTGATTCGCTTTGATACCACACGAATCAACAAGATAAGAATGAAGTTGTCTCCATTCTTCATTTATAAAGGTTGTCGCATCTTTATTAAGAATAATTTTAGCTAAATACTGACCTAATATAGGTGCATTACCTGCTCCACCAGCATGAACCTCAGAAAGGTCCATAAACTGCAGCTTTTTATATTCCTCTAAAAACTGGACGCGACCTTCATCATTAGAAAAACGAATTCGGCCTTCTATGTCTTTATCTAAGTCGCCCAATAAAACAATTGGCTCAATGAGGAAAACAGGCTTAAATCCTTCTTTATTCTCCATTGGTAAGTGCTTACGAATCCAGCGTAATGGACGAAATTCTTGCTCGTTATCCGTAAGATCTTCGTTTTCCACTTCTTTCATATAATTCGCCCTTGCTTCATATACTAAAGAAGCAAGGTCTAACGCAATATTAGAACCACAGCGCCCTAAACCAATAAGACAAACAGAAGGAAAAAAACGATCTGTGACGTCTTCTTCATCTGTTATAGGAGGATGAATTTTGTTTCGGACGGCATCTAAGTTTCCTAAAATTTTTTCTAGATTTGTCTCTGTAAAATAGAGGTGTTCTATTGGCGTTTTTTCTTGGCTCATGCGGCATCCTTATTCAAAGCAGTTTTTAAAAGAAGCTGTGTGTATTAGTAAATTAATAACAACTAAATATGTAGGCTAAGAAGTAACCGGATATCTAATTTTATTTCTACAAACATTATCATCCTTGTATGAAAATGACACTAATATGCTCAGTTGGAATATAAAATAAATACAAATTTTGTACAATTGAAGTTGACCAGTACATCCTGCGAAAGAATAAATAGTTATCATGGGGGCCCACCAAATTTATGCAATATGCCAATAATTTGATGGGGAAATTGTAGCTGCAGTAGGTTAAAAGCATCGGCTTCGTCATTGATTAATCAAGAGTGTGAGGCAGCTAAACTGAGGTTGTAGTCGAGTGTTTGATTTGTGAGGCTCTCCCAGGCTGCGAGCCTATTGATTGAAAAGCCAAATGCAGCCTATATTTAGAGAACGCCTGATTGAAACGATTTTTATGAATATTTCTAAAACTTAGATTTAAAATAAATGGATAAATTTCTGACTTTATTACTAATAGAAAGATTATCAGTTTGATAATCAATGTTTATGATTTTGTACTCTAATCCGAACGCATCATTATCATTGTGATCATAATCTAGACTCAATGCATAATACACATTGTTATCATCTAATTGATTATTTTCATTGGACAGTGCTGTGGTATCTTTTTTTATATTCATCCTCCATGAAGAGACTCCTAAGTGGCCATATAAGGTAAAATTCTTCAGTAAATTTACCCCATACTTGATACCTATATCGAATGACTTTGTTGTTAAGTGGCTATCTTGTTCTATCGATTCTTCATCAATGTAACTACCGACAGACTCCTTGTAGTCATTTAAGGATAGTTCTAACTTTAAGTTTTCAATTAACCTATATTCAGCTCTTATCCCTAGTGAAAAATCATCTCCTTTTACTGAATCATTACCATTAAAGCTTGTACGTTGATGTGACTGGCCTAGTGATATATCTAATGAAAGATCTTTAGAGGCAAGGGCGGAAAAAGATAAAGTTGTAAAAACAACACCTAAAAATAATATTTTCATACAGTTCCATTTAGAAAAAATAATATGCAATTGTGTACTAGAAGCCTGTCAGTTTATGGCTAAATATTTTGCCATAAACCATTGGTTTAGTGAAGTATTTTAACTACATCGGGAGTCTCTTCTAAGTAGCCAAAATGTAATTCCACTTTATTTGGCAAGTCGTGCAGGTATTAAAATTTGGTCGGAGCGAGACTTTTCTCGTTTTTGAAAAAAAAGAGCTTCGCCCAGCAGGGATGCTGGGCGAAAATTCACAACGGATTACGCTGAACGAAGTGAATAATTACTTTTGTCTTTGAAACTCACTGGTTTCAGCCCAATTTGGCCAGTCATCAGAAGATAAAAGGTCATAACCGACTTCAAATAGCAACTGTGCATCTTCCTCTATACCTGATAAATCCAAGCTTTCACGGAATTGATCGCAGACTTGGTGATAACAACCCCTAACGATGACATTAGTTCGTTTACGATATTGAGCGGTTGCTTCGTCAATAGGTACCTCACCGCCTTTAGCGTAAAGTGCAGGCACGCCTTGTTTAGCGAAGCTGAAGTGATCAGAACGATAATAGTATCCTGCTTCTGGGTGCCCTTCCTCAACAAGATAGCGATTTTGGCGTTTTGCAGCTTTTGCTAGGTAGGTTTCTAGCTCTGATTTACCCATACCAATAACGGCGACATCTTTGGTTTTACCCAGTACGCTCATGGCATCCATATTGATATTTGCCACTGTTTTGTCCAGTGGAACAATAGGGTGTTCAGAGTAGTACTTTGAACCTAATAGACCTTGCTCTTCAGCGGTTACAATCAAAAATGTTGTTGAGCGTTGCGGTTTAATATTTAAGTTTGCATAGGCTTTAGCCATGACTAAGGCAGCAGCCACTCCAGTGGCGTTGTCATGGGCGCCATTATATATTTGGTCGCCTTCTTTGGTTTCGTCTTTACCTAGGTGATCCCAATGTGCGGTAAATATTACGTGTTCATCAGGGCTATCTGCACCAGGTAATGATGCAATAACGTTGTAACTTTCAGACGTTTTGAAACTATTTTTAACGGTTACTGAGGCTTTTAAGTTTAATGCTTTGTTGTAAGGGCCTGCTTTAGCAAGCTCTTTTTCAGCAGTAAAGTCTAGCCCAGCATCAGCAAATACTTTTTGTGCAGACTCCAAGGTTAACCAACCCTCAACGGCTACTCTATCGGCATTGCCATTTTTGCTGACTAACCCATACTGTGCTCCGCTCCAGCTATTGGCTACCACAGACCAACCATAAGATGCAGGTTTGGTTTCGTGAACAATAATGGCGGCTTCTGCTCCTTGGCGACTGGCTTCTTCATATTTGTAGCTCCAGCGTCCATAATAGGTCATGGTTTTGCCTTGAAACTTACCACTTGCTGGATTTTCGAAGCCTGGATCATTAACTAATATCACGACGGTTTTACCTTTTACATCAAGGCCTTCGTAGTCATTCCAGTTATATTCTGGGGCATTTACGCCGTAGCCAACAAAAACTAAGTCTGATTCTTTAAGCTCAACTAAGTTCTGTTCTCGTTTAGTAGAAGCAATCATGCCTTCTTTATAGGCGAAATGGTTGTCGCCGATAGTAAGGGTCATATCTGGATCTGCAGTCATTTCTATCAATTCAACGGGCTGCAAGTAACTATCACCATTACCCGGTTGGTAGCCAAGAGCTTTAAATTCAGACACTAGATAATCAAGGGTTTTTTGCTCACCAATGGTGGTGGGGAGGCGGCCTTCATATTCATCAGACGCTAAGGTTTTAATGTGCGTCTTTAAGTCTTGGGTATTAATTTGCGTGTAAACTTCATCAAAATTGTCGACTTGGGGTGTTTCTGTAGTTTGACTATTTTGACAAGCAGATAATGTAAAAATTGTGATTAGGCTAAGTGCCCACATCATGTGGCAAGTTTTCATGAAATTGCTCTTGTAGTTTCAAAGTTAAGTGATTATAAAGCGTCTTTTATACCCATGCTATTTTATTTGTTAGGTGACATTACCCACTATGTTTTGGTTAGATGACTTTATAAAACAACTACCTATGTTGCCTTTGCAACAGCTTGAAGATAATTTTGAGTTGACTCAGTTTTCTGACTGGCCAAATGCAGCGGGCTTAAATCTGTTAAAAAAATATATTCCCGATCCCCTTACTGATATACCAGAGTTTGTATGTCAGTCTGAGCTTGTCGCAACAGACAAGTACTATGAACAAATCATTTACGAGCAAGGCGTCATTCCTACTAGGCCCAGTGGCTGGCATGACTTATTCAATGGTCTTATTTGGCTGCAGTTTCCTAAAACTAAGAGGTTACTTAATGAGCTGCATATAGTGGACATTAACCAGTATGGAGTATCGCCTAGAACCTTGAGGCGCAATAATTTAACACACTTTGATGAATGTGGTGTGGTAATTACCTATCAAGCGAGTGCAGCAAATAGGGAGTTGATAGCGGCACTAAAGTCACATCAGTGGCAACAGGTGTTTGTTGAAAATAGGCAAAAATGGGGTTTGGAGTTAAATAGTTTTATGTTTGGCCATGCAAACTTAGAAATGTTGTTAAACCCATTTATTGGGTTAACAGGAAAGTGGCTGGCCGTTGAGGTTGATGAAGAGTTTCAAAGTTTACCCTATCAATCACAATTGTTAGCAGTAGACACTAAGCTGAACTCTTTGATTAAAGAGCAACATATTTTTTGTGAAAAGAAACCTTTGTCGCCGCTACCTTTGTTAGGCATCCCAGAAGTGTGGGATGCCAACTTAGCACCAAGCTTTTATGAAAATACAGATTACTTTAGGCCTAAGCCTCAAAGTAGCAGCATCAACGCCCAAGCACCCCAGATTACTATATAGGGGGCGGTGGCTATGATGTAGGTTTTCTTGATGGGCAGTTGTGTCCACTGGCTTAAACCAACGGCAATTAAATACATCACCCATATAGACTCTAAGCGAACAGATTGAGCCAGTGAAAACCACGGAGAGCTCATTTCTAATCCAAAAATAAAAGCCAATGATGTAGGCCCTAAACTTATTGGAGATAATTGAGGGTCTTGTGAAAAAGCTAAAATAATTAACGCAATGATACTAGTGAATATAGATGGAATACTGGTCCACCATGCAAAACCATACCAATCGGTATAACCTTGAACACATTCTTCATCTGACTTAGTGGTGATATTTAGATATAAAGCCAACACAGCATTGGCAATAATGTTCGCTAACACAGCGCCAATTAGGCTGGCCCATAAAAGTTGTGGTTGGTTCATGGCTTTAGCCATATTTTCTTGCTCAAGTGGGCTTAAATCGCCAGCCGTTGATTGGATCACCAAGTCCCTATACCAATCAAAATCTATGAAGCTAAAGTATAAATAAATGGGTATGGCGGTTATTAGTGAGATAACTATAAAGGGTATCCAAGACCAATTGTGAGTTTCTTTAATGGTGGCAAATACTTGATTTGGCTTAATAAAAACATCTTTCATGGCCTGAAATGGATTACTGACTGGTTGCATATAACTCCCCGAATAATGATTTAGTGAAACACTTTTTTATTTATTTCTTATTGTTACATAATTTTTTTACTGAACGCATGTAATAATTTTTTGATTTGGGTGACTATAGGTCATGTCAGTTTTGAAACAGGAATATGGAATGATAGAAATTAAGCAGTTAGCAAAGAAGTTTGCCGTTGAAAACCCCAAAAAACTCAGTGAGCAAGAAAAGAAAGACCCAAGGTTAAAAGGGCGATTTTTTCATTCGGTACAAGATGTTTCTTTTAGTTGTCAAAAGGGCGAGGTTTTGGGCTTGCTTGGGCCTAATGGTGCCGGTAAAACCACCACTTTGCGAATGTTATCTACTGCCCTGAAACCTGACTCAGGGAGTGTTGAGATTAGTGGTGAAAATGTTTTGACTCATCCTGTCATTGCCCGTAAAAAAATAGGATTTTTATCGGGTACTACAGGGCTTTATGGCCGTTTGACTGGCCGTGAAAATATTCATTACTTTGGTCAATTACATGGCATGTCGGAAGAACTTATCGCCCAGCGTATTGAAGAATTAGCAGATTTATTAGATATGCACACATTTTTAGATAGGCGTTCTGAAAATTTCTCAACGGGCATGAAGCAAAAAATAGCTATCGCAAGGGCTGTTGTGCATTCTCCAGAATTAGTTATTTTGGATGAGCCTACAACTGGGTTAGATATTATGGCGACTCAAACTGTGCTTAATTTTATCAGAAGGTTAAAGGCACAAGGTACGCCCGTTATTTTCTCAACACACCACTTAGATGAAGTAGAAGAATTGTGCGAAAAAGTCACAGTTATTGACCAAGGTAAGACCATGTTTGATGGTGATATTGATACATTTAAAGGTTTGGCTGATGGTTCGTTACATCAGTCATTTATGGCTGCCATCCAAACAACAGCTAGCGAATAGGGAGATAGGAATATGTGGTTAGTTTTTTTTAAAGAGCTCAAAGAGTTACTCAGAGATCGTAAAACCTTATTTTTTATGATTGCGCTACCCTTACTTATTTTCCCTGTTATTTTTGGTATAGCTGGCTTTGTTAGTAAACAGGCGATTGATAAAGCAGAAAGTAAAATCCTAAATTACGGCATTGTTGGTGCAGAGTATGCGCCAGATATTGTTGAAGAGTTACAACAACCCGATAAGTTCAACTTAATAGACATAGCTGCAGATGATGATTACAAAACCATTATTCGCAATGAAACCGTGGACTTTGTATTGGTGATCCCAGAAAACTATTCAAATGACGTACTTCAAAATGGACAGGCAACTATTAAGTTGTACTTTAATGATGCTGGCCTAAACCTTGTTTATAGACGGGTTAATGAAATAGTAGAAAGTCAGTCAGAGCTATTTCAGCAAAGTGCATTTTCAACCTTAGGGCTAAATGAAAGCCAGCAGGACGCCTTAATTAAGCCTATCGAGCTAGAAAGGGTAAATACAGCCGATACTCGTGAAAATTGGGGCGAGAAGATAGGTGGAATGCTTCCTTATCTGTTAATTATTTTGTGCTTGCAGGGTGCTATGTTCCCAGCAACAGATATTGGCGCAGGTGAAAAAGAAAGAGGTACATTAGAGACCTTGCTTATTTCCCCTATTGATAGAAACAAAATTGTATTAGGCAAGTTCTTAACAATTAGTTTTGCTGGTGCTATGACAGCCTTGATTACTGTGGTGAGTATGGCCATTTGGGGGCTGGTGCTGAGTCAAGGCATGGCGATTCAGATTGTCGCTGATTTTATGGCGCAAATAGGCATTCTAGATTTTGTCTTAATATTCTTAATGTTAGTACCTGTAGTGGCGATATTTGCTGCTGTGTTACTGAGCATTTCTATTTATGCCAAGAGTTTTAAAGAAGCACAAAGTTACATGGGGCCTATGATGATATTTGTTATTGTGCCTATTATGCTGTCTATTTTACCAGGGGTAGAATTGAAAGGTGGCTGGGCTTGGGTACCAATAACCAATGTGTCTTTAGCTATGAAAGAGCTGGTGAAAGGCACAATGGATTATTTTCAGTTATTTGCTATTTTTGGCTCAACTGTGGTTATCGCAGGTGCCTTATTTGCTTTTTGTGTGTACTGGTTTAACAAAGAGAAGGTGTTGTTTAGATAAGGTTTACAAAGTATCAAGGCTTAGTTTCTTTTGCCTTGATACTTTGGGGTTTAAAAAATGCTAATTAGTATTTAGCGCATAAATTTGCTGGCTGTCTTTTTATATCAGCCAGCCCACTTCTCCCCATCCACATACTAGTTAATTTTAAATACTGACTTTTTCCTCGCAATATAAGTTGTTTGGATTGAATAGCATCGTTTAATGCTTGCCATCCCATATAAACTTTTGTCAATGTTTCTACCGATGCCTCTATTTGTACGTCAACATTGAAATTATTATCTATTATGCAAAGCTCAATTTCATTTTGGGTGAAGACTAACCAAGTATGCTGAAACTTAGGCTTTTGCTCTGGCATATAAAAATTAACGACAAAAGGCGTGGGGAGTTCTGGATGAGGCTTTGCACTGCGACGAATATTCCACATTAAGTGGTCAGCATCTATATCCAATAAAGAGGGTTCTATTTGTAGCCACTCTTGGCTCCACATAGCCATATCTTTTACAACTGCACATAATGCATGGCCGGCGGGAGTTAACTGGTATTGGTCGTAAGTGTGTTTTTGTTTTTGTTTGGTAATTAGGCCGCGACTTTTGAACTCTTTTAAACGAGTCGATAGTAATGTTCGAGACATTCTGGATACGCCCCTACTTATATCATTAAACGAGCTGGCACCGAACATGAGCTCTCGTAAAATTAATACCGACCAGCGAGTGCATACAAATTCTGCTGCGAGCGCTAACGGACAATACTGCCCATAACTTCCTGTTTTACTCATATCATTTCCTAGTTTGTTAGCTTGAGAATCATTTTATTACGTAGCTAATTATTGTAGCTAGTACACTTTTTAGACTGGTTGTAGCAAAAATGCCATGAAATACTGACACGGATTTTAATATTGAATTAGTCGTTAGCCCCTCTTGACCCAAGTCATACTTGTTAGTGAGGAAGCTTAGTATTGAAAAGGAGAGTTAATATGAAAATGTCTAAAAAATGGTGTAAAAACGTGGCCAAGTATTTGGTAATTATTTGGTATTTTGCTTTAGGTATTAGCCAGGGGGCGTTTGCTGATGTAATTACCCAATGGAACCAAACCAGCTTAACAGTTGTAACCAATGTCAAAATGTCTCCAGGGCATGCTAATAGAGCTATAGCATTGGTACACACAGCTATATATGAAGCATGTAATGCAATTACGCAACGTTATGTAGAGAGTGAGTTTGCGATTAAAGCTCACCCTCAAGCTTCTATTGAGGCCGCGGTAGCTAGTGCAAGCCACCAAATGTTACTGGCTATTGTTCCTCAACAAGCAGATGTAATAAATCAAGCTTATCAAGAAGCCTTAGGAAAGCTCTCAAATGGGGCTGCTAAGCAAGACGGTATTCTAGTTGGCCAAAGTGCGGCTAAATCTGTGCTTCAGAACAGAGAGGGGGATGTGGATGCTTACCCTGATACGTACCGGCCTATTACGAGTGCTGGTATATATGTACCAACTACTTTACCTGCGGCTTCTTTCTGGTCAAAGCGTATACCTTGGCTGTTAACGTCTGTTAGTCAGTTTCGTGCTGCGCCCCCTCCTCAGTTAGAAAGTGTTGACTGGGCTCGTGATTTCAATGAAGTTAAACGATTGGGGCGAGTTGACAGTCAAAGTAGAACGGCAGAACAAACTAAGGTTGCCAAGTTTTGGCAAGCTACTTTGCCTCCAATTTACCACGGTATTATTGATTCGGTTGTGAGTATGCCGAATAGAGATATCACACAAAATGCGAGGTTTTTTGCTGCATCCACCAGAGCAATAGACGATGCATTGATAGCGGTATTTGAAGCCAAATATTACTATCATTTTTGGAGGCCAATAACCGCGATTAGAAATGCTGACATAGATAATAATCCAGACACTAGTCTCGATCCAAGTTGGCAGCCTTATATTCCCACGCCTATGCATCCTGAATATCCATGTGCACACTGCGTCGTAGCATCAACACTCGGCAATGTTATAAAGGCTGAACTAGGTAATATACCCACACCTATACTATCCACGCAAAGCTCTACAGCTAATAATGAGCAACGTAGCTGGGACAATATAGATGAATTTATGCAGGAGGTATCAAGTGCACGAATCTACGATGGTGTACATTATCGTTTTTCAACAGAAGCAGGTGTAAAAATGGGGGAAGAAATAGCGCGCTTAGCGGTAAGAACTTATTATCAATAACTATATGTTTAGTCGAATGCAAGAAAAAGGTCCTTAAGGACCTTTTTGTGATTGTTTGGTATTTTTGAACAATATTAGAGACTCAGTCTCGGCAAGCCATTGCCGCAACGACGCAATTCTTTCCGGCTTGTTTAGCTTTGTATAGAGCCTCATCGGCTCGAGAAAAAATCCCTATTTGTGAGTCACCCTTACGATAAGTGGCTGTGCCAATACTGCTAGATATATTGTGCTTAGCGAGTAGAGGATCATTTGAAATAGCCATCCGTACACGTTCAGCTATTAAGCTATTCACCTTGTCGTCAGCATCTGGTAATAAGCAACAAAACTCGTCACCTCCAAACCTAAAGGCGAAATCTGACTCCCTTAAACTAGACAGTATGGTATTTGCGCAAGCCACTAATACTTTGTCACCTTCATGGTGACCATGAGTGTCGTTTACTTGTTTAAAATTATCCATATCCATCACTAGCAGCCCGAAAGGCTCATGACGCCTGTCTGCCTGATTGGCTAGCCTAGCAATAGTTTCATTGTAGCTTGCACGGTTTCCCAATGAGGTTAAGAAATCCTTCATGGCAAACTGCTTCATTTTATGGTGTTCTAATGCGTTCTTGAAAGGGTAGCTAAAATTCATATGCATTTGCTGCAAAATTTGCCAAGCGCGAATGGAAACTGGCTGGCTAAAAGTGTAATGCATAGTGGCGAAGTTTATACCTAAGTGGGTACAGTTTAGCGATTTGATATAAGGTTTTTGAGGCGTCTTGCCAAAGCATACTTGATTGTCTTCAAACTGGATTTTTAACTCTGACAATTGTAGTGTGGTACTCAACTGTTCAAAGTAGAGTTCGCTAAGCTCAGTTAAATCAATGGTTGTGAGTAATGTCTGTATAAATTGGTTGAGCTGATTATGATCGAGTTTATGCCTTGACTCCTGGCTAGATGGCTCAAGGTTAAAGAATGAATCTTTAAGACTAGAGTCATATACTTGATTAAGTTGCTCCAACATATTCTCCTGCCAAAATTTTGGCGACTTGCTTGACTAAATTTATTACTTGTTGGGCATTGAGCAAATATTGTGCCTACTGCAAAGTTTTGATGTTTTCGTTTCTTTTTTAATCATATTAGATAGGGAAAAATATCGTAATGCATGGAAATCTAGGTAATGTTCTTATTTTAATGTCAGTGGCTGTAGTGGCCGTCTGGTTATTTAAACGAATCAACCTTCCCCCTATTTTGGCTTATTTGTTTTGTGGCATCCTAGCCGGGCCTGATCTACTTTCTTTGTTTGAGCATCCTGAAGATATGCAAAATTTTGCTGAGCTGGGGATAGTATTTTTACTCTTTTCATTAGGGTTAGAGTTTTCGTTGCCAAAAATGTTAGCCATGCGGCATTTGGTGTTTGGTGTAGGCTTAGGGCAGATGTTACTGACCACACTTGTATTCATGGTGATCGCTTATCTTATTGGGTTTGATATAAAAGCATCTCTGGTCATTGGTGGTGTAGTGGCGCTTTCATCAACAGCTATTGTTATAAAGCAAACTAGTGACTTGGGCATTCTAAATACACCAAGAGCTCAAATTGCAGTGAGTATTTTGTTGTTACAAGATTTGGCTGTGGTTCCGCTATTGATACTGGTGCCGTTGCTCGCTGCTGACTCTGAACAAAGCTTAAGTATTGCTATATCTATGGCATTTCTTAAAGGAGTCTTGGTCGTAGGGATTTTATTATCCATAGGAAAGTGGGTGTTGCCTAAAGTATTTAGTGAGGTAGCACGAACCCGCACTGATGAGTTGTTTGTACTCACTACAATTATGGTGGCACTAATGGCTGCGGGACTAGCCTTTTCATTCGGTTTATCTATGGCTCTTGGGGCATTTCTAGCTGGAATGATGTTAGGAGAGAGTCAATATAAACATCAACTAGAAGCCGATATTCGACCATTTCGCGATATATTAATGGGCTTATTCTTTATCACCATAGGGATGCGTTTAGAGTTACATAATATACCAGGTCAAATACACTGGGCACTTGTGGGTTTAGTAAGCATTGTAATATTAAAAGTATTACTTATTAGAGTGTCTGCTTGGATCTTTAAATTAGGTAGCCAAGATGCTTGGGCTGCGGGGATTAAGCTTTGCCAAATGGGTGAGTTTAGTTTTGTCATTGCTGCACTTGCGGTAGATCATAATTTATTAACTTCAGAGCAAGGCTCTTTATTGTTAACTATAGGTGTTATCAGTATGGCTTTTACACCTTGGTTAGTGGATAAAAGCCCTGTTTTAGCCAAAGCGTTTAGTCCAGAACCATTACCCGATTGCAAAGGTGCAGAGCAGCTTTCTTCTCATGATAAAGAATTAACTGATCATGTGCTCATATTTGGTTTTGGGCGAGTAGGGCAGTCAGTTAGTCGACTCTTAAAAATAGAGGCGATACCTTACATGGTGGTTGATGCCGATCCAACTCGAGTACAAGAAAGTCAAAGTGCGGGTGAGCCAGTCTATTTTGGTGATGTTAAGCAAAAAGATATCTTACGAGCGGTTGGTATAGAGCGAGCTAAACTAGTGTTGATCACCTTTGATCAGCATGACAAGGCGATGGCAGTCATTCAGTTAATCTCAAGTTTATATCCTGATTTACCCATTGTAGTGAGAACCCGTAAAGACTACCGCATGGATGAGCTCTTAAATGCTGGCGCGACTCAAGTGGTCCCAGAAATTATAGAGGGGAGTTTAATGTTGGTCACTCAAGTGTTACAGATGTCTGGTGTGCCCATGTCACGAATTTTAAAGCGAGTTCGTAAAGAACGAAAAGGCCATTATGGTAATATGCACGGCTTTTTTCCTGGTGAAACTACTGAGATGGATTATGTTAAGCAAGACAAGTTAGAGTTTATGCACGCAGTTATTTTAACTGCTAGTGCCTTTGCGGTAGGTAAACCTTTGCATGTTCTCGATACACAGCGCATGCGAATTAATATTAAAGGTCTCAGGCGTGATAACAATGAATTGCCTGCCCCAGATGGCAATATAGAATTACTAGAAGGTGATGTGTTAGTGATTACCGGAAAACCCCGAAGAGTAGAAAGAGCAGAACGTTTTTTATTGGAAGGACATTAAAATTTTAGTTGAGAGATACCTCTAGAAATAATGGAACGACTGTTATGTATTAGTGTGCAATGTAAATTAAACATTGCACAATAAATAAACAACACTATACTGTATGTATAAACAGTTGTTTTTTTTGGAGGGCTTTATGTATAAACATTTCAATCCTATCAATTATGCTAATAGTTATTTTGTAGATTCAGAACGCTATTTTGAGAGCGACTTATGTACTCAATCTCAAGTTAGCTCAGAGCTTGAAAGTGGCGAGAATAGCGTGTTATCTCGAATGGAAAATCTTAGAGCTTTTGCTAGGCAACAACGGCATAAAAAGTTAAAAGCCGAAGGGATGCAAACTAGTTTTTGTTTTTAAATCTTGGTTGGAGTTCAAATTTTATACGCAGATTTTAAGGCCTGCTGCACCTTCACCATAGGAGCCATACCCCTAGCTCTCTGTTTGCCTCTAGTGTATTTGTTACGCCTGACTTTAAAAATTAGAGTTACATATTTTCCTCAGCCTATGAAATTAGCTTAATCGACTAATAAAATAAGCCATTCGCCGTGAAAAGCTTTAAACTAGACAGATATTTAAGGTTGCTTTAGCCAACTATTACCTAGGATTACTATGATCAATAATGATGTATTACGCCGAGTGCGTTATATTTTCGATTTCAATGATGCAAAAATGATAGATATTTTTGCTCAAGCTGACTATCCCGCCACAGTTGCACAGTTGCATTCTTGGTTACGAAAAGACGATGATCCGGCATTTGTTGAAATAACAGATATTCAATTTTCATTATTTCTAAATGGCTTGATCAATACTAATCGCGGTAAACGAGAAGGAGTTGAAGCGCCAGTTGAGCGTAGGCTTACTAACAATATTATTTTTATGAAGTTAAAAATAGCATTAAATATGCAAGCTGAAGCTGTATTAGAAGCAATGGATTTAAGTGGCTTTAAAATAAGTAAACATGAGTTAAGTGCGCTATTTAGAAAGCCTGAGAACCGACAATATCGTGCTTGTAATGATCAAATATTACGTAATTTTTTAAAGGGTTTACAATTAAAAATTCGGGGTGACAGTTAACTTATAAGCCACGATCTGCCCCAATTATACAAGGACTAAACGTGATGGTTTTTGTACTAGTTTAGCTTTTGTATGAGTGGGGGCCTATCAACAATACTAAATAGATAAGAAGCTGCGGAGCTCTTCTTGTCTTGCTAGGCCATCTTTCATTCCTAGGTTGATAAGTTCACGACAAAATTCTTTTTCAAATAATAAGTAACTTAGTAGGCTAGTGTCTGACTTATCATGCAAGCCTAACATTCGAAGTAACATTTTTATCCCTGAGGGCATTTTATGAAAGTGCTTTGCGGCCATTTCATTAAAATTAATTGATGGGTTCACAACCATACAGTCTATGGTTTTTAACTGAGTTTGTTGCTGTTGTTTGTAGGTCATATGGGCGATGGTTTGATTAATTCTGGTTAGTCTTTCTAAATCTGCATTGAGCGTATCTGCGAAAATAGTATCTAGTAAGTGGCCAGCAATCGCTATGCTACTTGGGTATCTACTCATATCTGTAAATCGTGAGCGTTTTTCTGGTTGTTCAACCCCAATGATGAGTATTTTTTCAGCTCCTAAATGTATTGCGGGGCTTAGGGGGGATAATTGATGTACTGAACCATCCCCCATAAATTCTCCCATCATTTTTACAGGGGGAAATAGCAAGGGTATAGCAGAAGATGCCATTAAATGTTCTGAGTTTAACGTGCAGGGAACCCCTCGTCTCTTTTCTCTGTACCAAGGCTGTATATCATTTTGGCCTTGATAAAAGCTAATAGAGTCATGGCTTGAATAGCTAGAGGCATTGATGCTGATTGCTCGTAAGTAACCTCTGGATAAATTGCGGTCTATGCGATGAAAGTCTAATCGTTCACGAATTAGTCGCCTTAGAGGTTGATTATTCAATAAACTAGATGGGTTCTTTTGACTTTGCTCTGTTTGAAAACTACTTAAGAAATTAAGCGATAAATGTTTAAAAACATCGCGGATCCCACTGTCATAGACCTGGCGAGTGTTAAAGTTTTTCCAAACCCACTCTAGTTTTCGAAGGCCTAAATGATAACAAGATGCATAACAAGCTAAACCTGTAGCATTAATTGCACCAGCAGAATTTCCACAAACAACAGGAAATGGTAAGCCCTGATTTCTCGGTAAAAAAGTACCTATGGCTTTTAATACACCTAGTTGATAAGCGGCTCTGGCGCCGCCACCTGATAATAATAATGCGTATTGATTACGGTCTGACAACAACTTTTCCTTACAAAATGAGGCTTAAACCTTCTGCTGCTGCAAACAGCTGTAAATCAGCACCACCTATTTCTATGACATCTTGACAGTGACTTTCAATTTCTGCAATTTCGTCATCTGTACGGATGTGATCATGGCTATATAAGGCCATACGTTTTGCTCGACACCCCATAGCTAATTTAACTGCTTCCTCTGCGACAGAATGCCCCCAACCAGCTTTTGCTGGCATGTCTGCTAGCATATATTGGGCATCGTGGATCACTAAGTCTGCGTCTTGACTGAAACTAACCCAGTCTAAGAAATCAGTATTCTTTTTGTAAGGAGGGTACAACTCATTATCTGTAATATACGCCACTTTTTTGCCATCCGCTTGTACACAAAAAGAGCTGCCGCCGCCAGGGTGGTTCATGGCTAGTCGTGTAATGGTTGCTGATCCAATTTTCCAACTATGAATATCTTCGTCTTGGGGCACAATTTTTATATTGGAGCGTAAAGTTTTGTAATCAACAGGGAAATAACTACCACTCATTTGTTCTAGAATCGCGTTATGTTCATTGTGTGTGGTTTGCCCTGGGGTAATCAAAATATTTCGATTAGGTTGATAGATAGGGGCGAAAAAAGGAAACCCTTGTATATGATCCCAATGATTATGGGTAATGAGTAGATGAATATCATTGGTTTGCTTGATGAGTTTGTCACCTAGCTTTTTTATCCCAGTCCCCGCGTCCAAAATAATATCTGTGCCATCATCTAAATTGATGTGTACACAAGCAGTGTTACCGCCATATTTGATAAATTCTGGCCCAGGAGAGGGGCAGGAACCCCGCACACCATAAAAGGTTACTTGCATTTATTGTCTCATTCCGAAATAGATTACATCCGTGAAGTTAAACATTATCACTAAAGCATAGGCCTATTAAGTATAAACTTAAAATTAATCGTATGAGGTAAAGTAATTGAGTCCTGACATATGACATTATTTACTTAATAAAAAAGCGCCCTAAGGCGCTTTTAGTTTACCGATTTAAAAGGGGGCTTTTTATAAAGCACTCACAAAATTTACTAACTCGTTTAACTCTAGTAATTGTTTTTCACCGCTTCTACGGTTTTTGTATTCTACTTTTTGTTCGTCTAAGTTACGCTCACCAATAACGATTGTATGGGGAATGCCTATTAACTCCATATCGTTAAACATGACGCCTGGGCGTTCTTTTCTATCATCAAACAACACTTCAATTCCTGCCTCAGTTAGCTGAGTATAAAGGGCTTCGGCTGTTTCTTGAATACGATGCGATTTATGCATATTCATTGGGATTAACGCTATTTTGAAAGGTGCGATAGCATCAGGCCAAATAATACCGTACTTGTCATGGTTTTGCTCTATGGCGGCGGCTACAATACGAGATACGCCAATACCATAACACCCCATGGTGAGTATTTTATGTTTACCATTTTCATCTAAAACACCACAGCCTAATGCTTGAGAGTACTTGTCACCAAGTTGAAAAATATGTCCAACTTCTATTCCCCTCTTGATCTCTAATGTTCCTTTACCATCTGGTGATAAATCACCTACTTCTGCATTGCGAATATCTGCAACTTCAAAGCTTGCTACATCCCGAGACCAGTTTGTTCCTGTGTAATGAAAGTCAGTTTCATTGGCTCCACAAACGAAATCAGCTAAGTGGGCTGCGTCTCTGTCAACAATGACAGGTACTGGTAAACCTACAGGGCCAATAGAGCCTATCGTACAGTTTAATGTATCTTCAATTTGTTGCTCAGTTGCCATAGTCAGTGGTGCCAATACACCTGCTAATTTCTCTGCTTTGATTTCATTGAGTTTGTGGTCGCCACGTAAAACTAAGGCCACTATACCTTGCTTGCCTGCATCATCTGGTTCAGCTAAAACCACTAAAGTTTTTACTGATTGACTAGGGGGGACATCTAAATATTTTGAAACTGCTTCAATAGTTTTTTGATCAGGTGTAGCTACCTTTTCAAGAGGCTTGGTGGCTGCGGGGCAATCTCCTTGAGGCGCAAGTGCACTTGCCATTTCAATATTAGCGGCATAATCAGACTGATTACTAAACACAATGTCGTCTTCACCTGATTCAGCCAATACATGAAACTCATGTGAGGCACTACCTCCAATGGAGCCATTATCAGCGATTACTGGGCGGTAATTTAAGCCGATTTTTTCGAAAACTTTACAATAAGCCTGAAACATAGTGTCGTAGGTTGATTCAAGACAGCTTTGATCCATGTGAAAAGAGTAAGCGTCTTTCATGGTGAATTCACGGCCACGCATAATGCCAAACCTAGGACGCACTTCATCGCGAAACTTTGTTTGTATTTGGTATACATTTAGAGGTAACTGTTTGTAGCTGCTTACTTCATTTTTAACCAAGCTAGTGATGACTTCTTCGTGTGTTGGACCTAATACGAAGTCTCTAGAATGCCTATCTTTTATCCTTAGTAGCTCTGGACCATACTCGTCCCAACGACCAGACTCTTGCCATAGGTCAGCGGGTTGAACAACGGGCATTAATACCTCAATTGAACCGGCGTTATTCATTTCTTCACGCACGATATTGGCGACTTTATTTAAAACACGCAATCCAGATGGTAACCATGTATAAAGCCCTGATGCTAATTTTCTGACCATACCTGCACGTAGCATTAACTGGTGGCTAATAACTTCTGCATCTGCTGGGGTTTCTTTTTGCGTCGATAATAAATATTTACTTGTGCGCATGAAGGTAAATGTCTCTAAGGGTTGAAGTGAAAAATGGCCGACATTCTACCAGTAGGTTCTCATCCGCCAAAGCCATATTTTAGCTATCCATAAATTATTTTTTTTGAACGGTTAGCACTATGTTTACCTGCTTGGAAACTCTCCATTGAATATTTAAATCATACAAGCTCATGCCGTATATCTTATCTGGCTCTGTGGTCTTATGATAAGCCGGTCTGGGGTCTTGAGCTAACACCTCTTTAACCAGTGTTTTTAAGCTTGGATAATGGCTTTCTAGCTTGCTTAATTGATTAAATGCGTCATTTGAAAACTCAACCTGCATCAATTCTGGTGCGGTCTGCGCTAACTCGCTCTTCGCTTCAATTAGGTTGTCGGCATAGGGCACGTAAGGCTTAATGTCCACGATGGGGGTTTCATCAAGCAAATCTATCCCGCTGACTCTCAAACAAAGTTGATTATTGTGACAGTCTACAGAGGCGAACTTTACAACCGACATGCCTATGGCATTTGGGCGAAATGTACTGCGACTAGCGAACACGCCTTGTTTCTGGTTGCCACCTAAGCGAGGTGGGCGTACCAGAGGTTTAAACCCTTGCTCAGCGGTTTTATGAAAATGAAAGAGTAGCCATAAATGGCTAAACTTTTCTATTCCTCGTAAGTAGTTCGGGTCGTTAAATTCTTTCTCAAACTCGATAACACCTATGGCGCTTTGTACTAAACCGGGCTGCCGTGGGATCGCAAATTTTTCTTGATAAGGAGTACGGATTTTGCCTATTGGTTGGATGGCAATATTCATGTTCTTCGTTACTGAGTTAACTAGGTGTTTGGATTATAAGGATATAAATAAATAAAAACAGGCATAACCCTTTGATGGCAATCTTATAATCCTTTGGATACCATGCTTTTATTCTGATCCATAAGGTTGTTATTTGTGTTTGAGCTCAAGGTTTCTAAAAGTCATTTTTTATCTCACATTTTTTTGAAAGAGTTGATAGACGAGCATGGGTTAAAGTCATTTACGCTAGCTGATGATGCCATTTTTTCTGTTGAGCCTATTTCTGGTGGAGCGCATAGCGATAAGCTCTTGCCGGAGTCAGATGACAATAAAGTTTTCGAAAAATTACTGATATTCTGTGAAGGGTTGCATTTGCAACAATTACACCTGATTAGTCTTGCATTGCATGATTACCTAGAAGCTGCCATTTATAACGTGGTGCGGGTTGATGGCGTCTCAGGGTTTGCAATTTGTGCTCAGGTCAAGGTTGTCCAATCACAAGGGATTAAAGCTCAAATTGAAAAGGTTGCTAACCAATTGAGTGTTGAATTATGTTGGTTTAATCAGGTTCCCACTTTAACTCAACCTGGGCTGTTACTTATGGATATGGATAGCACAGTCATCGCGGTCGAGTGTATTGATGAGATTGCAGAGTTAGCGGGTGTGGGTACTGAAGTTTCAGAAGTCACGGCTCGTGCTATGAAAGGTGAATTGGACTTTGCTCAAAGTTTACGTACCAGAGTGTCATGTTTGCAGGGAGCCGATGAAGCTATTTTGCAGCAAGTTCGCGATGCATTGCCATTAATGCCTGGCGTCGCTAACTTAGTTGAGATACTGAAAAAGTATAATTGGAAGGTAGCTATTGCATCGGGTGGTTTTACTTACTTTGCGGATTACTTAGCGCAAAGGTTAGCCCTAGATGCAGCGGTTGCAAACGGATTAGATATAGTTGATGGTAAATTAACAGGCAACCTTGTTGGGCGTATTATCGATGCAGAGGTTAAAGCAGAGACTTTAGACACATTAGCTAAGAAGTGGGATATTCCTGTCACGCAAACTATTGCTATGGGTGATGGTGCAAATGATTTAGTCATGATGAATGCCGCTGCATTAGGTGTAGGGTTGCATGCTAAACCTGTTGTCAGAGAAAAGGCCGATATGGCTATTCGAAGAGGTGGGTTAGATACTTTATTGTGGGTGTTGGCTGCGAACTAAATATAATAGAACCTCAAAGTAAACATACCTTGAGGTTCTTTTATCTGCATTAGATTAGCGGGGCGTGCCTAACACTATACCTTTCGCCATATATATATCGTCATACATCAGACCTCCATTACCATAGGGCTTTTTAATCGAACCAGTGTTACTAATGGTCATAAAGTAGAGCAATGGTAATTCTCGCTTCATCCTAAACTTCGCGTATTCAAATGCTTTTTCTTGTTCAACAAACTCGCCACCACGGACATATAAATCATAACTTTGCCCACCCTCATCATGGGGTGCGTTATTAATCACGTACCATAGTTCGTACCACTGTTGGGTTTCTAATGGTTTAGCTGGTCGTTGTGATGTTAGATGAGAAATATTGTGGTAAGCCTTGTTGTCGCCCATAACCATTAGCGTACCGTCATTTTTGTAGCCATTGGATTCGAATTTATCTGTTACTCGGATCATAGGCTCAAAGCTGTTGTAATGGTTTTCTTGAATGTCACTAGGGGATAAGTTACTCAATCCAAATGAGTGGTTGTTAGGAAAATACTCTACTTTGATGCGGGTATAAAATGTATATGTTTCACCTAGTTCTACTACTTGAGGGAGTGCTTTAAACGTGATGGCTTTTCTATTTCCAATCACTCCCTCTGCCGCAGGTTTCTTTATTAAATAATGATTGTTTAAGGCTAGTTCTTTACGCACCTCAGTGACTTGAGGCTTATCAACAAATGGGGTTGTTTGATTATCAGTATCCATTTTCTGCCATGTTTTGATGGCGTTAGGCTGCTCAAAATCATCTATGGGTAGCCATGGGCTTGCAGTGTTTATAGAGGTACATTGGGCTAATAAACACATCATTAAGCTACTAAATATTAGCTTCAAAAAAATTTTCATGGTAAATGCTACTTTAAGTTTTTAGTAATTGCTCTATACCCACCTGTTTTATTTTGTGGGTTGGCGGTGTTTTGTGGTTGATCAAGATGACACTTTCGGTGAATTCAAAACGGCGTAATACTTCGTCAGTCACATCAACTAAATCACCGATGCCAGACACGTTCCATAATTGGTCTTCTAGTGCTTTTGCTTTGTGTAGAGCATAGATACCTACGTACTGCAGTTCAGCTTGCATGGTTTCAAAGTCGGGTCTTCCGGTAGGGCCAAGGAACACCTTTATCGCAATAAATTGCCCTCTTTGTAGGGCTTGTGCGATAAACTCTCTACGATGTTCGGTGCTGGTAAACTGCTCTGAAAATGCGCTTTCTATTGCATCCTTTGTTGTTTCTTGACTGGGGTCAAAAGCAACAAATAGCTCTCGCATGTCTGGCTTGTCACTGGGTCGTTTAGTTTTCATCGTGTGAGTAATAAACTCATGTTGCGATTTGTTACTTCTAAATATGGGATATAAATTAACCATATCGAGTTCTGTCTGAAACGTTAGTAAGTTATAAATTCGGTTTTTCGTTACACCAGTAGCCGCAGCATCTGCTATGTAATTAGTCGCGTCCTTACTGAGGAAAAATGCTGTGTTGACTATGTTTTCTGTATAAATATTACGTAAAGCCTCACCAATTCCTGGCACCTCTTCTTCATCTCTGAAAGACTTTAATTTTGAACGATTAGATTTTATCAATGCTTCAAAAAAGCGCTTGGCTGTTTTATTTTCATCAGTCACAACGTTTTGTAAATGTAATACATACCTGTCTTTTGAGACATTACGAATAACGTAAGGTAAATCCGACAACGTAAATTTATTGGTAACTTTTTGTAGCTGCGGAAAGGTTAAGGAAATTTGTGTTTCCTTAGAAATCGACAAAGGAGCGTTCAATTCAACCCTCAAACCCAGAGTAGAAAAGTCTTCTGTGTTCCCTTCAAAAACATTATTTTCAATTTTTACTTTTACAGAGGTGCGCAGTAAAAATCGAGTTTCACGTCTTTGGTTAAAGTACTTGAAGCGATAAACGGTAACCACTGCTGGAGGTTTATTTCTAGGGTGGCCAAATATTTTTAATTTTGCTAATTGTTCCCGTTTAACTGGGTGTTTTTGATAATGTTCTGTGCTTATGTCGTCTGTCACATTGGTTAAAACAGCAATATAAGACAGATTTTTCAATCTCGACATTAGACGAGGGGAAGGTTTCTGATTTTGTTTTTTTACATTGTCGTTAATTGAATTTGAAATAGACAAAGGACGATAACTTTGTGTAGGAACCATATCAGTTAACTGTAATTTATAGATACGCCAACTCACTTTGCGAGCCCCAAATCCTAAAAATAAATTTTTTAAAGCGGGTCTTTTATCTAATTCATGATGAGTTGCAGAATAGAAATAAATCTTGCCATCATTAATGTGATTAAACACATAAATAAATAACTCTTGTTGGCCTTTATTAAGGGATAGAGCATGTTTTATGCGGTCCTCAGTTAATAAATAGCCAATTTTTAGATCTTGTATTTCATTGGCCCAATACTGAATTTCTTCCCTATTACAATCATTTGCCAAAGCATACCTAGGGGTGTACTCACCATCTACACAGTCTATAAAAACTGGAATCGAAGCAAAGTTTGGAATGTAATATTGTTCGTAGGTTTTATTTTGAATGGCTGTAAAGGTGTTGTCTAAATTAACTTTATAGCGTCTTTTATTACCATGAATAAAATGCTCAAAGAACTTGTCAAATACAGGGTTAGGGATATCAAGTTGACGTATTAAATTAATTCGTTGGTCGTGTTGAGCCGACTCTACGTTTTTGATTACATAGGCAATACCTTGGCGTTTATCTAGCGAGTATTCTTTCTCTAGGCCTCTAAATTGGATCGAAAGCCGTTCGCCCTCTTTTAGCAAGTGCTCTTTACTGGTTTTAACTTTCAAACCGTTAACAGAAATATCTATGGTGGTGGCTTGTACGCTTTTATTTTGACTCGTAAACATTTCAATACTGACTGAAAAGTTCATTCTTTCTTCGCCCCTTTGAGCGAAATTACCAAATTTTAGAAGCGGCGCCCTATAAGTCTTACTTGTATCTGTTTCTTTTGGGGGGCTATTCTTTTCATTTTTGGCCTGTTCCTGATCTTTTTTGTGCATAACCCGATAGTTGTTTTCGGTGTTAGTCACTGCCTCATAGACGCCAATAGTATATTCGCCAAAAATCCTTACTTGTCGTTCAAATGTTTCAATTGCTATATCATCTAAGTAATGAAGCTTATTATGGTGCTCAAAAGATCTACATTTTCCTGACACTAAACCTCGTAAGTCAATTAAGCGGGTACATGGTCGAGCTAGACGCATAAGCTCCATTTTAATTAAAAATCGTTTTTCTTTGGGAATTGCAGACGCGACTTGATTGAGTACTTGGTTAAACTCAGGCTCATGTATCATGGGCTTAAGTTGTTCAATAATGTTGGCGTATTGTTCTATATCTTGGCTCATGGAATAGGATTTAACTTATAATATTTGTTATCGGTCTTATCTCAGAAAAGTTGATTTGTTTTTATCTGATAATTTTTCGCAATTCATTCTATAAAATATGATAATTAATTGATAATCATCAAATTTAATATCTTAAATAAAAAGACAAAAATAATATGGCGAAACAAAAAACTGCCTATGTGTGTTCCGATTGTGGAACAGAGTATCCCCGTTGGCAAGGGCAATGTAATGATTGTAAGGCATGGAACACTATCAGCGAGTTTGTAATTGCTAGTAGTGCTAGTTCTAGTCGTAATCTAGGCGGTTATTCGGGCCAAACCCAAGCTGTGGTTGAGACATTAGATAGCATTGATTTACAAGCGTTACCTAGATTTGAGTCTGGATATAAAGAACTAGATAGAGTGCTGGGTGGGGGAATAGTACCAGGCTCTGCCATGTTAATTGGGGGCTCACCAGGGGCAGGTAAAAGTACTATGTTGCTTCAAGTTATGTGTCAAATGGCAAATAATAAGAGTGCGCTGTACGTCACCGGTGAAGAATCTTTACAACAAGTTGCTTTACGGGCGCAGCGCTTAGGTTTAGCTAAAGATAAATTGAAATTACTCGCCGAAACAAACGTTGAGACCATCTGCCAATTAGCTTTGCAGCATAAACCTGAGCTTATGGTTATAGATTCTATTCAAGTTATGCAAGTTGCCGATGTTCAGTCTGCACCGGGCAGTGTATCGCAGGTAAGAGAAAGCGCAGCCTTTTTAACACGCTTTGCTAAGCAGCAGCATATCGCAATGTTTTTGGTAGGGCACGTGACTAAAGAAGGCAGTTTAGCAGGGCCTAAGGTACTAGAGCACTGTATTGACTGTTCAATGATGTTAGAAGGCGAAAGTGATAGTCGCTACCGTACCCTTAGAAGTAACAAAAATAGGTTTGGTGCGGTGAACGAACTGGGTGTTTTTGCTATGACAGAGAAAGGGCTGCGTGAAGTCAGTAATCCCTCCGCTATATTTTTAAGCCGAGAAGAACAGCAGTCTCCTGGTAGTATTGTTATGGTGGTATGGGAAGGCACTCGGCCACTCTTAGTTGAAATACAAGCTTTAGTTGATTATTCGCAAATGGCGAATCCTAAACGAGTTGCTGTTGGCTTAGAGCAAAACCGTTTATCTATGTTGTTAGCAGTATTGCATCGTCACGGCAATGTACAAATGAATGATCAAGATGTGTTCGCTAACGTGGTGGGTGGGGTAAAGGTAGCTGAAACAAGTGCTGATTTAGCGTTATTGTTAGCTATCGTATCCAGCTTTCAAAATAAAACCTTAGATAAAGATTTAATTGCATTTGGTGAAGTAGGATTAGCGGGTGAAATTAGGCCGGTGCCAAATGGTTCAGAACGGATTAGTGAGGCCGCAAAGCATGGCTTTAAACGCGCCATAGTTCCTAAGGCTAATGTGCCTAAACAAGGAGTGGTTGGGATTGAGATTATAGGTGTGTCACGGTTATCAGATGCCCTTGAAGCATTATAAATTGCACTTTTTAATAATGTTCAACACAATTTGAATGTAATGAACATTATTCACTTTTTAGCAGCCAGCTATATGCTTTCTAGATGTAGCTCTACTTGTTTCAGTTCATAATCTAAAAGGCTGTTGATAGCCTCCATTGCACTACTTGCTATGATGAAAAAAGTATCAGATTTAATCTTTACTTTAGTACAGTCTATGAACTCCAATTTTATAGTTGAAGTAAGATTTAAACACTCTTCTGAAGCTTTAAGTAACAACTGAGACTGTTCTTTTGAATGGGCTCCTTTGTTTTTGAATTGTTTAAATACAGTAGAAGAAAGTTCTGTAATCTTTTTTTCTAAATAACCTAATTTCACTTTATCTACTTGGGTACTTGCCCCTGTAGCCGCAATAGCTACTCCCATTGCTCTAGATTGCCCAATATACTCTGCCGTAAAAGGTAGCTCTCTCCATAGCAACGAAATATTAGGTAGTGACTCAAAGGAGCTTTTATTAAAATGTTCGTGTTCTGCTAAGTCTTCGAATAAGTAAAGTAAATTAGCTATCAGATGGGTATGCTGGATGAAACTCTTCTCTAGAGTTAAATTAGCTGCCGAGTTTTCTAACCTTGGCCAGTGATCGGAAAATCCAAGCCAGCGTTCTTGATTGGTTATGAATGGCTCAGAGTTTAGTTCTTCTATTAGTGGTTTTAATTGTGTTTGAATTCCTGTTATGACTTGCTTCGCTTGTTGGTCACCCTTGATATTCGCAGCGTTTTTACCTCGGTGTTTTTGTAACAAAGAGATTAATAATTTTAGCCTTTTCACTTTTGTTAAAATATGCCGATTTTGTTGCAACTCTCGTTTGTTTTTTAAACCATTTAATATTAGTAGTGATACAGCGATAATTGTTAGCCCTGTGAGCATGAACGTAAGATTCACTAACGGTTCTCCTTGGTTGAAGAAGTTACATTTTTGAGATGTTGGGCTAATTCTGTTGTTTGTTCAGCAATTTTTGCATTGGCTTGAGATATCCCAACTACCTCAGATAAGTGCTTTGATATTTCTTTTGTGGCTATATTTTGTTGTTCAGTATTTGTAGATATTACTGTTATCTGGGATTTCACTTGGTCCGACTCTGAGAAGATGTCGGTTAGGTTATGTTTAGCTTCATCGGCTTTTATTACACAAGCTTCGGTAAGGTCAAAAACTTTTGACATACTAGCTTCCACACTGGCACTGCGTTTAGTAACCCCTCCCATACTTCCAATTATATTTGTTGCTGTTTCTTGACTCACACTCGCTAAGGAGCGCACTTCATCGGCAACTACAGCAAAGCCTCTTCCTTGATCTCCAGCTCTTGCAGCTTCAATAGATGCATTTAATGCAAGCAAATTGGTTTGTTCGGCTATCTTCTGAATATCATTAGTTAGTGTTAATACATGTTCACTACTTTCGTTAAGCTCTTTAATTGCAGAGAGTGTTTGAGCTGCTTCTTGCGTGACAATATCTATCTCTGTACCTAAGTCATTTAATTGCATACTGCCATTTTGCGCTAAGTCGCAAGCTTTTGTTGCTGAACATTCAACGGTTGATATTTTTTCCACTACATCTTGCAATGAATTACTCATTTGCGTAACTGCTGCTGCGCTTAAATTTGTAGAGTCTGATTGTTTAGTGACGTTATCTGATACAGCTAAAGCAGACGCGGTCACTTGTTGTGATGAATAGCGAATTTCAGCTACTTGTTCTGTAAGTTCCGCTATGCGCCTATCTGCTTCTCGAACTAAAGTATGGAACTGACTATCTATATCATTGAAAAAAATGGTGTTACAGCTAAGTTCGCGGTAATCATGTTCGGCCTTTGCTGCTTCAGATAACTGTAAGTGAAAACTACGTAAATCATTCGCAATACAGATAAAAGAGGCACTTACGAGCCAGATAATGAGAGCACCAACAAACCAATTAACTAGGTAATGGTTATAATACTCATCTTGGATCAGGTACAGAACTGAAAATACCACGATAACCCAGATACTTATCAGGCTGACTTTTACGCTCATTAGCTTAAACGTTAAGGTAAGTGGATAAGCTAACAAGTTTTTCATTATATTCCTATCTAGCCAATCAATAGCTAAAATTGAGAAGCTTCTTTTTAATTTCCTAAGTCTCAAAACTTTACTGCTAAATTCCGGTAAATAAAATTCTTTTTTAATAGGAGGTATAAATTTTTACTCTAAAAAAAACCGGCAATTTTCATTGCCGGCTCTCAATATAGCTTTAACTCGCTTAGAAGCGTTTCTTAACTGTTACTCCGAATGTTGCAGGTTCAGACATATAAGCATTCAATTTTCCTTCTTGTAAAGGGGCATTAAAATTAGTTCGATTGATATATTCTTCGTCTAGTACATTGCGTCCCCAGGCTATTAAATCCATATCGTATTCTTCAAAGTTCATGAAAAACCTAAAGTTGACGACATTGTAAGCGTCTTGCACCGCGTAAGGGTCATTACTGCCGTCAAGTACAATGTCGCTAGTATGGCTAAAGTCACCTTGTACATACGCATATATTCCATCGGAGATCTCAAAGTCTTTCTTCACGCTAACTACTGCGTAATGCTTAGGCTCACCACCTGGTCTGTCACCTGAGCGATCACAGAATTGATCATCTTCATTTTGACGACCAGGGTCGTCTATACCTGTATGCCAAGTGTAAGCCACCCAACAGTTTCCACCTTCGAATGTTTTATATTCGGCATCAACAAAAGCGTAAGCAAGGTTAACTTCTAAATCTTCAATCGGTAGCCATGTTGCTTCTACTTCAAATCCAGATATCTCGTAATCACCAGCATTTTGTAAGTTAAAGCCGTTCCCTGTAAAGGTATTCGCTTGGAAGTCTTCCACTGTAGTGTAATGAGCTGCAGCATTAACTCTTAGGTTGTTTTCTGGAAAATCTTTTTTGATGCCAATTTCTAGTGACTCTGATGTTTCAGCATCAAATAGTGGATCAAATCCATCGGCTATGCGGTCGGTGTTGGTTCCACCAGATTTATAACCAGTACCGTATGAGCCATACACTAAGGTGCCACGACTAGGCTGCCAACTCAGTTTTAGTGAGCCGGTGATTTGGTCGTCTTCGATGGTTTCAATAATATCCGAGCGACTTGCGGTGGTTGCGCCAAGAGACTGAAATCCCCAACCTGCAGTTTGGAAGGGTAAAAGAGCAGCTAGATCTTCAGCACTAGGTGCTTGTCCACCTGCTAAGGCTGCACCAATATTACCTGCGGCAACACCAGCAGCGCCTGCTCCTATAATTAACTCAGTGGTGCTGTTAAAAAACTCAGGTGACTGACTACCATCAGCAAGGTTTTCACTAAAAATGGTGGCTAAGTCTTTTGTTTCGTCTGTGTAACGTAACCCGGCGGTTAAGGTCAATGTGTCGCTTAACTCATAGTCAAATTGTCCAAATACAGCATAACTCTCATGTTTTTGTTTTGCTTGGTGGTCGAACCCCGTTCCGGCTGGTGCTGCATCTGCCACAGGTGCTACGGCGCCACCAGTGGCTGCACTTATGGCGTTAATACCAGCAAATAAATCGTCTAATGCGCCCCCTAACGAAGACATATAAAACTCATTGAAGAAGGTGTCTGTATATAAGCTGTAATCTAAGTCTAAATCTTGAGTAAAGTAGTAGGCGCCTAAAATATAGTTTAGGTTATCACCCGTATAGTCGATGCGTATTTCTTGAGAGAACGAGCTCTGTTTGGAGTCATTGTAAGTTCCGAACAAATTAGCATCGGTGAAGTCTGTGTCGATATTATCGAAAGACTCAAAATTTCGGTAAGCAGAGATTGAAACGAGTGTGTAGTTTTCATCTAGCTCCCAATCAACTTCTGCAGATAACCCTTTATCTGTCATGGTTGACTCAGGTAAAAAAGAAACGGCCACTTCTCTATCGTAGAAGGCATCACCACCGGCAAACACTGTACCACCTAATAATGGTAAAGCTAGGTCAGAGCCAATCTCACCATCTGGATTGATGGCGGCATTGCTTAATTGAACCGGTGCCCCACAGCAAATTTCATCGATATCAGCATAGTCAGCAATAATACGTACAGATACATCATCGTTCGGTGTATACAAGGCTTGAACGCGCGCGCCCCAACGGTTTCTATCGTTCAATAAATTTTTGCCCGTTTCTGAGCCATTTCCCACACTGTCTATGGTACCGTCTCGTTGACTACCAAATGCGGTGACACGAAAAGCCAATACATCTTCTATGGCTGAAATCGAAGTGGCCCCAGATAAATTCAATAGACCATAATTACCGACAGTAGCTTCAACAAAACTATCTCCACCATCATGACTAGGTGCTACTGTTGATACTAATATAGCTCCAGAAGGGGTGTTTTTACCAAAAAGGGTACCTTGTGGGCCACGCAATACTTCAACTGCCGCCACGTCTACTAGGTTATTGATCATAGAGTTCTGACGAGCGCGATACACTCCATCGACATATAAGCCGACCGAAGACTCAAGGCCAAAGTTTTGAGACGAGGTGCCGACTCCGCGAATTGAAAAGCTTGAGTTGGTAGCACTTTGGCTTTGAAATGCCCCTAGACCAGGAACATTAGTTTGTAGGTCATACATGTCTTTTATGACGGCTTCAGCCATTTCATCACCCGTAAATGCTGTGACTGATACGGGAACTTCTTGCAGGTTTTGAGTACGCTTTTGTGCCGTAACTGTGATGGTTTCTAAGGCTGTTTCAGGCTCTGCTTCTTGAGCGATAGTTGAAGCGTGATTTAGTGTGAAGGTCAATCCGATTAAAGCAGCTAAGGCTTTAGGTTTAAAATTCTTAGGTAGCTGTTGTTTCATAGTGGCTCTCTTATTAGCTAGTAATACAAGTCTAGTTTTCACTTTCTACTTGAGATTTTTTTGATACTTGAATCAATTTCAGCGTCACTGCTCTTTCGGATTCACTCATCAGACCTGTACCTTATCAAGCTTACCAATAACAAGTAAATAATAAGTTTAATAAATGTTAATAATATTATTTTAACTTAACCTATAAGTTACATTTATTGGTGTTAGAAAATGTCTATAAAATTTAGGCCAACCCCAGTAAAAATAAATGGTTGCCTGTAAAAGCAACCATTCCCTAGTTTTTACTATAATCTAAATAAATGATTTTTGATTAAAATAATAAATTCAACTAATAATGATATTGCGAATAGTATCAAGTGAAGTAGATACATTTAGTTGGAAATCATGTGGCTGAGTTTTACATAGTTCGTCATGGACAGGCGTCTTTCGGAGCGGAAAATTACGATAAATTGAGTGACTTAGGCCATCAACAAGCTAAATGGCTAGGGGACTATTTTAGACGTAAAAATATAAATTTTGACCGTGTTTTTAGAGGCGATATGGTCCGCCATAAAGAAACTATGGAGGGGATCCTTACATACGCAAACAATAATCCAACCGAGAATATTGACCTTGGGTTTAATGAGTTTGACTTTCAGAACATAGTCGATGCTTACTTATCACTTCACCCCGAGCAAACTTTAGCTGCTGATTCAGAGCCTGCACTGTTTTACCGCCTTCTTAAGCAATCAATGCTGTCGTGGTCACTAAATAAACTACCAACAGAATCTCTAAATGAGACATGGGGAGACTTTAAAACTAGGGTTAATAAAGCGTTAGATGCAGTGTGTGATACCCAGTCTAAACTTCCCATTTTAATCGTTAGCTCCGGAGGAGTTATTTCGATGCTATTAAGTCTAGTGTTGGAGTTAAAAACTCATTATGTGATGGAGTTGAACATGCAAGTACGCAACACCAGTTTTACCCATTTTTACTTCAATAAAAACGGCATACGGCTGTCTAGTTTTAACAATATCCCACATCTGGAAAATTTGCATAAACCAGACGTCATCACCTTTAGTTAAAAGGAAAATTTTATGAATTTTGAATACTCAGATAAGTCTCAAGAGTTAATTAAACGTTTAGAAGACTTTATGGATGAACATGTTTATCCCATAGAACAGGAATACACTGACGCAGTGCATAATAGCGAAGACCGCTGGACTACGCCGGCAGTAATGGAGGAGCTAAAACGAAAAGCTAAATGTGCCGGTTTGTGGAATTTGTTTTTACCTAAAGATTATCTACCTTATGGTGCGGGGTTGAGTAACCTTGAATATGCTCCCCTGTGCGAAATCATGGGGCGCTCATTGTGGAGTGCGGAAATCTTTAATTGCAGTGCGCCAGACACCGGAAATATGGAAGTATTAGCACGTTATGGCTCAGAGGAAGACAAGCAAAAATGGTTAATACCTTTACTTGAAGGTGAAATTCGTTCTGCTTTTGCAATGACAGAGCCAGCGGTTGCCTCATCTGATGCGACTAATATCGAAACCTCTATTCAAAGAGATGGTGATGAATACGTGATTAATGGCCGTAAGTGGTATACCAGTGGCGCCATGAATACGAACTGTAAAATTATGGTGGTGATGGGTAAAACTGATCCAAGTGCGCCAAAACATCAGCAACAATCTCAAGTTCTAGTGCCTTTGGACACGCCTGGGGTTACTGTGGTTAGGCCTTTGGCTGCTATGGGGCATTATGATGAACCTATTGGCCATGCAGAGGTATTGTTTGAAAACGTAAGAGTGCCTGCTGCAAACTTACTCGTTGGTGAGGGCGAAGGGTTCGCGATTGCACAAGGACGTTTGGGACCTGGGCGAATTCATCATTGTATGAGACTTATAGGGTGTGCGCAGCGAGCCTTAGATATGGCGTGTGAACGAGTTGAAAGTAGAATTGCATTTGGTAAACCTTTAAGTAAACAGCAGTCCATCAGAGAGCGAATTGCACAAATGCACTGTGATATTGAGCAAGCGAGGCTGCTGACATTAAAAGCTGCCGACAATATGGATAAACACGGGAATAAAGTGAGCAAGAACATTATTGCAGCTATAAAAATTGTTGCTCCAACTATGGCATGTAAGGTCATTGACCAAGCTATTCAAATGTTTGGTGCAGGTGGAACCAGCCAAGATTATGTGTTGTCTGCGACTTATGCGTATGCGCGAACTATCAAGCTTGCCGATGGTCCAGACGAAGTTCACATGATGCAATTAGGGCGTAACTTGATTGCAGAAAAAAATGCTTAGGCCCGAAATGTTAATGAGTAATTTAAGGACCTTATGATGAGCAATATTACCGCTGTAGATAAACTAGATGAGCTAAAACTCACTGAATATTTAACCCAGAATATTGATGATTTTAGTGGTCCATTGAAAGCCACTAAGTTTGCTGGAGGGCAGTCTAATCCTACGTTTAAATTAGAAACGCCTAAAACCACTTATGTGCTTAGACGTCAACCTCCAGGCAAACTGCTTAAGTCTGCCCATGCCGTAGACCGTGAATATCGAGTGCTAGATGCGTTAGTAGACTCTAATGTTCCTGTCGCTAAGGTCTATCACTTGTGCGAAGACACGTCCTTAATTGGCAGTATGTTTTATGTGATGGAATACGTGGAAGGCAGGGTGTTTTGGAATAGTGCGCTTCCTGAAATTTCAGACAAGCTTACCCGTACGCAAATGTATCAAAACATGGCTGAGGTTATGGCTTCGCTACATAGCGTTGATATAGAAAAAGCAGGCCTACATGATTACGGCAAGCCAGGAAATTATTTTGAACGCCAGTTTAGCCGCTGGAGTAAACAGTATCAGTTATCTATAACTCAAGATACTCCAGAGATGGATAAGCTTATTAGTTGGCTTGAGAAAAACCTACCCGCTGACGATGGCAAAGTGTCTTTGGTGCATGGCGATTATCGTATGGATAACTTGATGTTTCATCCGAGTGAGCCAAAAGTTATTGCTGTTTTAGATTGGGAATTGTCAACTCTAGGGCACCCTTATGCTGACCTTGCTTATCAATGTATGCAGCTACGTTTGCCTGATAATGTGGGTAAGGCCACAGGGCTTGGTGGTATTGACCGAGCGAAACTAGGTATACCTGATGAGGCTGATTATGTTGCTAGCTACTGTGATTTGATGGGTATCGATAAAATCGAAAATTGGAATTTTTATTTGGCATTTAGCTTTTTTAGGTTAGCTGCGATTGCGCAGGGTGTAGCGAAGAGAGCTGAAGATGGCAATGCTTCAAACAAAGAAGCACAAGCAGTGGGAGGCATGGTAAAGCCTCTTGCCCAATACGCCTTGCAATTAACCCAGTAATAATTAGGAAAACGTAATGAAAGCGATAGTTTGTAATGAATTTGCTTCTGTAGAAGCACTAAAGTATCAAGAAGTCCCCGATCCTAAAGCCAAAGAAGGGCAAGTGGTAGTCGACATTAAAGCGGTGGGCGTGAATTTTCCTGATGGGCTATTAGTTCAAGGGTTATACCAAATGAAACCGGCTTTCCCATTTATACCCGGTAGTGAAGTGGCCGGTGTTATTAGTGAAGTCGGTGAAGGGGTGAGCCATTTAAAAGTAGGGATGCGTGTTATCGCCCTGTGTATGCTCGGAGGCTATGCTGAAAAAGTAGCTTGCCCAGCAACCCATGTATTACCCATACCTGATGAAATTCCAGATGAAGAAGCAGCAGCTTTAGTGACAGCCCATGCTACTGCCCATCATGGATTAAAACAAAGAGCGCAAATCAAACCAGGCGAAACGTTATTGGTCACTGGAGCAGCTGGTGGCACTGGATTAGCTGCGGTGCAAATTGGTAAAGAAATGGGAGCAAAGGTGATTGCTGTTTGTTCTACCCAAGAAAAGCTAGATATCGCTAAAGCAAATGGCGCTGATATTCTGATTAATTACACAAATACTGACCTGAAAACGGCTATTAAAGACGTCACAAATGGTAAAGGTGTTGATGTGGTTTATGAGTGTGTAGGCGGAGATACGTTTCATGCTTGTTCACGAAGTATGGCTTGGAACGGTCGCTTGTTGGTGGTGGGCTTTGCTGGAGGGACCATACCAGAACTTCCAGTAAATTTATCTTTAGTAAAAGGGTACTCGGTGGTTGGAGTATTTTGGGGCTCATTTACCCAGCATCAACCACAAGACTTTGCTGCAAATATGCAAGAGCTGTTAACTTGGTATGTGCAAGGAAAAGTAAAGGTAGTGGTGGATCAAGTGGTACCACTTAAAGATGCTAAAGACGGTTTAAACAAAGTTATGAACCGAGAAGTAAAAGGTAAAGTTTCACTCAAGCCGTAAATTACCAAATTTGAGATGAAAAAAAGGCCTCAAAAGAGGCCTTTCCACGGTAATTACTTGATTCAAAGTAATATACCCACCATGTTGAACTGCTAGTTCATGGTAGAACGAACTTAGTTCAAATAGTTAAAATCGGTCGTATAAAGCCGCACTATTTAATATTGTAGATCGAGATAAGTTGTTGCCATCATTACAAGAAATATTAGCGTAATGCTCTTTTAGTTTTGATTTAAAATCTGGCTTTACATGTTTCAGTTTTTTACCTAGCTCACCTTTGTTATCAGCTTTGACTATGGTGCAATTGTTTTCAAATGTTTCGCCAATATTAGCTTGAGCATAACCGCTACTTAATGCAGTAATACAGGCAATAGTGAGAGACATTCTAACTGTTTTCAACATGGCTAGCTCCTAGGATTTTTTCTTTCAAATTTAATTTGAAACGCTTTATCTTTTCGATGCATCGATTAAAGCTCAAACCACAAGATTTAAAAATCTATATGAAAATACATAGGTATGGTGAAATATATCATCTCTATGAAAACGCTATTTTGTCCTATTTTAAGAATGGCTGTCTTTGTTGTGTTCTTTATCTATAACGATTTGATTAAAATAATTATTTTTAATTTGTTACAGTGGGTGTCTCTGTAAGTATTTCGCAAACTAAAACTCCCCCAACAAATCAAGGCTGAAAGGTGGGGGATGATAAGCAGCAAAAGCTCAAAGTTAGCTATTGATGCTATATCACTTGTAGAGCCATAGCTATAATTGCAAATGGGTTTTCCACTTTACGTTCATTGATAATTAATTGCATAGTAGATCCCTTTCATTGTTATGCTAACACTTTGTCCTAGCCGCATTTTTTTGCGGCGAATTTAAGCAACTTGTTACAAGCAATTATTAACTGACGCTGCCTTTGGTTTTATTTATATCTACTAGAGTTTTCTCCAAGTAAGTAAAAGTAAGCATTATCGCAAATTGTAAACAAGCGAAAATAACAACAGAGAATGGTGAACTTGATAGCATGCTTTCTGTTATTTTTTCTGAACTGTTAGCCAAATAAATATCCACAAATACTAGAAAAAGGAATAGTCCTGAAACATAAAGAACAACCTTGATTTTTGCACTTCGCAGCTTTTTGATTACTTCATCATCACTCATTTAAAACTCCTTTTTAATTTTTGCTCGTAACAGTATATTGGCCAGATCGCACGTTTAAGCCTCTGTAGGAGTAAACGGAATAATGATCCTGGCACTTAATTTATTTCATCTTTTCACATAGTCATTGGTTTTCAAAGGGTAATTTTTATTAGCTTTCCATCTAGATACCACGACTCTGGATAAATACAGGATATGAAACTTAGCCTCACCACTTTTAACTCTATTAAAAACAATGCCTTAAGCTAAACCGTTTTTACTTTGAATAAAAAAGTGTCAATGACACATTTTATCTTCGCAATGTACTCTGATTTATACCATTAAATTATCTGATGATGTTGTTCTTAAAAATCAATTATCTTTTATGTTTCTTTTTGATAATAATTCTCATTATCAAATTAAAACTGTTATTGAGTAACACATTATGAAAAAGACAATTACCTTTGCTTGTTTACACTTTACCGTAGCGTTTACGGTCACTTATTTATTAACTGGCAGTGCAGTTATCGGTGGTGCAGTGGCCCTTGTTGAGCCAGCTGTTAATACAGTTGTATTCTACTTTCACGAACGTGTATGGAAAAAGTTTGAAAGCCAAGAAACCAATAAAGTTAATGACAATTCTGAGCAGGGTTTCTCATCAAATGATATGACATTGGCATCTTAACTTGCCAAGGTTAAGGTTAGAGGGGGAGGTGGGCTTTTAGGTTTTTAATAACCTAGAATGTCTTTGTTTGGCATTTCACCGCTGAAAGGGGGTGCATTCCTCTAAAAGGTTGGAAGTTAATAAATAGTGGAATACGCCCCCTTTATTCCTAGTAAAAAGTTTACTCTGACCCTAGTTACTCCCTCCCGAATAGTTTTAACTTTATAAATATGGTAGGTGCCATATAGCTTTGGCTTGTTTTGCTAAATATTTTTGCCTGGCATTTAGATTATCTTGATTCCACTTTTGAAAACCAAAACGCTTAGTTAACTCATATCTACTGGCTTTATAAACTTCTGATTTTGTATCAAAATCTTTGTTACCAATAATTCGGTTTTTATCTGGTTCTAGTAATGTAAAGTTACCTAACCTGTAAATGAAACTTTCTTCAATGTCTTTAGGAAAATCATTACTCCATTCTTCTGATGGGTTTTCAGGTAAAACATGTTCTAAAGAGCCATTATCAAACTCAAAATCTATTACATGATCGGATAAGTGGTTTTCGATGCTATAAATAATATAACGAGCTAACTTAGCAGACCGTTTAGTTCTGATAGATTTAGAATAAAAGTTACGTTCAAAGTCTTCATCGTTGCCATATAACGATTGTAAAATATTAAATATATCTCTTGCAGTTTTTACTGTGCCTGCATTGATTGCTTTACAAGCATCATTATATTTTGATTCAAGAGCATTAGGGTTTAAGCCCGAGATAACCATATATCTAAAAGATATGACTGAACAAATTCTTAATGTACCTATCCAATCATCATGATCTAAATATAAATATGCATTTATCAATAAGGGGTAACACTGAGTTACATTAAATAAATTCAACTCCCTGATATGTTTTTTTACTTTTTCATCACCTTCCCACAATTGATGATTAGCATCACTTAACGCGGCATAAACTTCGGAAACCTCACTCATACTATTTAATAGTTCAAATGCAGTTTTAGGGGTATTTATATATCTTTTTACTGTTTTAAATAACTCTTTTTCTTGAATTAATCCATTTTGCATCATCCAATAATGACGTAGGAATTTTGGAAATCCTGAATATGAGACGTGATTAATAGTCACATTCCAAATATTTTTAACATGACTTTTATCTGATTCATCTACAATCGAAAATAAGTAATTTTTAAGTAGGTCGGTGACAGATAAATCTAACCCCCTATCATTTAAAGTTTCAAAAATGAGATAAGCACTTAAGTCATCTGTGGCTGTAATTTGAATAAATAATAAGCTGTCTGAAATGTACTCAACAAAAGAGATTAATGATGAAACATCTTCATTTTTAAATACTTCTTCTTTAATCAGCTCTTTATAATAATTAAAACACTCAAAAAGTAATTTATTGCTTTTAATTGCAGATTTGATGTTTATAGGCTTTCTAAAGTTAGTCAAGTATGTTGAGAAGAATGGATTATTACTTTCATTTAACTCTATTTTATTTTCATAATTTAATGAAGACAGTGATTTTTTACCAATAAAATCAGTAATTAATAAATCTATTCTTTTTTCATTATTTTCGACATCAATTTCTCGTTTTACGAGACCTTTTAATGTATCAACAACAGCCAAAACTAAGATAGTAAGTGTTGTTAAACGTTGTTGCCCATCAATAATGTCGTATTGCTTTTTATGTCTAGAAACTAATACGACTGACCCCATATAGTGCTTAGACTCATTTTGTCTGTTTGCATCTATATCTAACCAAAGGTCATGCCACTGGGTTTTATTCCACGAATAATCTCTTTGATATAAAGGGACTTTGAATTTATTGTCACCTTTGATTATTCCACCAAAAGTATCAGTCTCTGCATTTAAAAAATTTTCTGCTGACAATACCAACTCTCCTTGTAAAAACTAACGCCGCCATCAGTGGCGGACTAGCTGTTTATTGTTTTGTGCATCAATGGCGTGGCCATGCAAAATAAGAGCGACGGCTAGGCTGTGAAAGCCTCGCAGTGGCTAAGCTGCATAGCCTTGTTATGTTTTGTTGAAATATTCATCTGGATTTAAAGTGATATATCTTTGCAACAAAATCGGCTCATGCCTGTCATTCAAATGAACTTTTGCTTGTAAAACATATGCACCGTTTGCAAGCTCCTTTAAAAGGAAATTGTTTTGTCTTTGCGATCTACTTTGTATAGGTTCTGGATAGCTCTCGTGTAAAAAGTATTCTACGTATTTAACATTATCCAGCGCACCCTTATAATATGAGTCAAGTTTGACTCGAATATCATAGTGCGGTAATCCTTCTAATCCAGTTCTTTCCTGAAATTCTGCCTGCTTATGCTCTCTTAGAAAAGCAGCATGATTAAGGTAAACATAATCTGCTGGGAGTTTCTGTGATGTATTTAGCTCAGTTTTCTGCACCTCCCCTGATTCAAAGGCGACTTTAGAAGGCTCAACGGAAAGCTCAACGAATTCATTTACTTTGAAAGAAAATCCGCTCCCCGATTTCTTTGCAAAAGTTAGAAGATTCCACGCAAAAATTAGTGCTGACACGATGATTAAAAACTCAAATAGCTTAAATATATGTTCCATTATGATCCTGATGGTCATCGTTAATAGTTCTAAGAAAAATAAATATAACAGTATATTAGCCAAGCCACACGATTGAGCCGTTCTAGGAATAAACGGAATAATGATTCTGGCATTTAGTTTATTTCATCTTTTCATATAGTTATTGGTTTTCAAAGGGGAATTTTTATTGGCTTGCCATGTAGATGCCACGACTCTGGTTAAATACAGAGTGTTGTATTTGCGGCTTTCAAAATAACTTGATTAAAAACAATGACCTAAGTTAGGTGATGTCTATTATTTAATAATTTCCAATTAAAAACAGCAAAATATTTATCGCTAGGTGAGCTGACGGGCTGAAGCCCGACCTACCAGTTTTATATGCTTTTTTCTGTGATTAAAGGGAATGTTCGGTATGTGTAGCAGATGATGGTTGAGCAGTGCGAATGTTATGTAAGCGTAGCGCATAGGTAATTCAAGGGAGTTAACTAAGAAGGCGCAGTACTTATCTAAACCTCAACAATCAAAAACAAAAAAACGAAGCCTAAGCTTCGTTTTTTTAACAGTTTTAATGAAACTAGTAAGTTTTACTTACTGTGCCTTTGTTTTAATACGCCAACCACATCAGACAGATTCAAGTCACTGGCTTGAAGCAATACAAGTAGGTGATATAGCAAGTCGGCGGATTCGTTTTTAAGTTCTTCTAGGTCTTTTACTGTGGCGGCTAGGGCGGTTTCTACGCCTTCTTCACCAACTTTTTGAGCAATGCGTTTTATGCCTTTGCTGTAAAGATGGGCTGTGTAGCTAGAGTCGGCATCGGCACCTTTACGTGAGGCAATGACTTGCTCTAAGTCTGCGATAAAGCTTATGTCAGCAGATTGGCTGTCGAACCAGCAGGTTTCTGTACCTGTGTGGCACGTGGGGCCAATTGGGTTGACTAGCGCTAGGATAGAGTCATTGTCACAGTCGCAGGTGATTTCCACTAAGTTAAGGCTGTTGCCTGATTCTTCACCTTTGGTCCATAAACGTTGTTTAGAGCGGCTAAAGAAGGTGACTAGCCCAGTATCAAGGGTTTTATCTAGGGCGTCTTGGTTCATGTATCCTTGCATCAATACTTTACCACTTACGGCGTTTTGTACGACACATGGGATAAGGTTGTCCATTTTATCCCAGGCTAATTTTTCGACATTTTGCTTTGTAATTATCATCTTAATCTCTTATGGCGATATCTTGCTCGCGCAAGTAGGCCTTTAATTCTGGAATAGGAATTATACCTTTGTGAAATACCGAGGCGGCGAGTGCGCCATCAACATCAGCTTGTTGAAAAACATCGGTAAAGTGCACTTTTTCGCCGGCTCCGCCAGAGGCGATTAAAGGCACGGTACAGTTAGCGCGAATAGCTTTTAATTGGGCAATATCATAGCCTTTGCGAACGCCGTCTTGGTTCATGCAATTAAGTACTATTTCACCGGCACCGCGTTTTTGAACTTCTTTTACCCAGTCGGCTGTTTCCCAAGCGGTAACTTGAGTACGGCTTTCGTCACCTGTGTATTGGTGAACTTGGTATTTCCCGGTTTCTGCATTAAAAAAGCTATCTATGCCTACTACTACGCATTGTTGGCCGTAGGTGTCGTGCAGGCGAGTAATAAGCTCAGGATCAGCCAGAGCAGGGGAGTTGACCGATATTTTATCGGCACCCATTTCAAGTATTTTGCCTGCATCTGCAACGGTTTTTATGCCGCCGGCCACACAAAATGGAATATCGATAACTTGGGCTATGCGCGTAACCCAACTTTTATCCACTACGCGTTGGTCGCTTGATGCGGTGATATCATAAAAAACTAACTCATCGGCACCTTGTTCAGCGTACTGTTGAGCAAGTGGCACTATGTCGCCAATGATTTCGTGATTACGAAATTTAACTCCTTTGACTACCTTGCCGTCTTTTACATCTAGGCAAGGGATAATACGTCTAGCTAACATAACAGGCCTTATTTAACTCGGGTTAACCAATTGTGGGTGTCTGGCGCTTTACCCCATTGGATATCATTTAGCGCTTGGCGTAACTTTTGGGTGATTGGCCCGTGTTCACCGCTACCTACTGTGTGCTCTTTATCATTGTGAATAAGGGTGCCAACAGAAGTTAGTACTGCAGCTGTACCCGACAAGGCCGCTTCTACACCAGGTTTTGCAGCCCGTTGTAACAGCTCATCAACCGACAACTGGGTTTCGGTAACTTTCATCCCAAGGTCGGCGGCTAAGGTTAGAATAGAGCTACGAGTTACGCCGTGTAGAAAGCTTGAGTCGAGTGCTTTGGTTATGATTTCGTTGCCATCTATGAGTAAGAAGTTAGCTGCGCCTGTTTCTTGTACATCGCCGTTAGGGCAAAACAAAATTTGGTCTGCTTGTACCTCTTCTTTAGCGGCAATAATGGGCCCTAGTGCGCTGGCATAGTTACCACCACTTTTTATCATGCCCATGTGCGGCGCACAGCGCATGCCGGTTTCGTCTAGTAATACTCTTAGTGGCTTAGCGCCCCCTGCAAAGTAGTCACCTACTGGTGAAATCAGCACATACAACATAGAGTTAATACTCGGTGCTGCTGCTTTACCAATAGCGGCTTCGGTACCAATATGGGTTGGGCGAATATACATTGAGCCTGGAGGCTCAGGGATTTCGCTACTGTACTGACTCACTATGTCTAAAATCATTTGTGACACTTGAGACTGGTCAATATCAGGTAAAGAAAGCAAGCGGCTGCTTTGATCAAAGCGGTCAATGTTTTGATCCATGCGGAAAATATGCACACTGCCGTCAGCATGTTTAAAGGCTTTTAAGCCTTCAAAACAGGTACTTGAATAATGTAATACGTGAGCGCCGGGGTGCAATTGAATGCTATTGGAGTCAACAATTTCAGGTGTGCTCCACTGGTTATTTTCAAAGGTAGCGAGAGCCATTTTAGGCATAAACACTGTACCAAAAGCCGCCATGATAATTTCCTAATTCGTTATATAATTTTGTTATTCGCTTGTTTGTCTATTGTAAAGCAATCTTAGGGTTAACTTGTAGTATTCCAGCAAGATATTGCTTGCTCGACTGTAAACTTACCTTCTAGTAAGGCTCGCCCTAAAATTACGCCACTTACTTTAGTGGGCTTGAGTATGGCAATGTCATCAAGCTTGCCTATACCACCAGACGCTTGCCAACCTACAGTTGGGAAACGCTCGGTCATTTCTGTGTATAGCTGGTGGTTAGCGCCTTGTAAGGTGCCATCTCGGCTGATGTCGGTACACAGCACATGTTTGGCACCCACTGATAAAAAGTCTTCGAGTAGGGCTTCTATTGATACCCCTGAGTTTTCTTGCCAGCCGTGAGTAGCAATAAACTTGTTACCTGACTCATCAATATTAATATCTAAAGCGAGTACTATGGCATCGGCACCATATTTAGTGATCCAACCTTTTACGAGTTCAGGCTCTTTAACTGCCAACGAACCAATTACTACGCGCTTTACGCCTATCTCTAGGAGTTGGGCTACGTCTTGCTCGCTACGAATACCGCCACCTGCTTGAAACTGCATACGGCCTGTGGCCACCATTTTTGCAATTAAATCTAATTGGCGTTTACTGGTATCTTTTGCACCTGTTAAATCAACAATATGCAACCATTCAGCCCCTTGATCTGCGTAGCTATTTACTACATCAATAGGGTCTAATTTGTATTCTGTTTTTTGCTCGTAATCGCCTTGGTATAAACGTACGACTGAACCTTCAATTAAATCTATGGCTGGGATGATCATATTTTATTTACTAACCTTTCTCATTCGCTGGGTTTATAACTCAATGAAGTTTTTTAATAGCTGTGACCCTACATCGCTAGAGCGTTCTGGGTGAAACTGCACACCAAAAAAGTTGTCTTTGTGTAGGGCGGCTGAAAAGTCCATGCCGTATTGGCAGCTTGCCATAGTAAAATCTGAGATACCGACAGCAAAACTATGTACAAAGTAAAAGTAGCTGTTGGCATCTATGCCTTTAAATAGGGGCGCGTCTGCTACAGGGGTAACGGTATTCCAGCCCATGTGAGGCAGGCGTAAATCACCCACTTGCATGCGTTTTACTTGGCCTGGTATTAAACCTAGGCACTCGGTGCTCTCGGTTAAGCTTTCTTCTGATGCTTCAACCATTAACTGCATACCTAAACAAATGCCAAGTACTGGCTGGGTTAACTTTTGTACACAGCTAACCAATTGCTTTTGTTTTATGCTGGCCATAGCCGCGTTGGCACTGCCTACGCCGGGTAAAAATACCTTGTCGGCTGTTTGAATCACTTGAGTGTCATCACTCACAGTCACGTTTACACCTAAACGTTCGACTGCAAATTTCACCGAAGATATATTGGCGCACCCTGTATTCACTATTACTATTTGCTGTGCTTTCGTCATTACAAAGCACCTTTACTGCTTGGTAATGCTTCACCTTGCTTATGGATTGCTTGGCGTAATGCCCGGCCAAATACTTTAAACAAGCTTTCTACCTGATGGTGCGCATTGCCCTCTGTGGTAGACAAGTGCAGCGACAGTCCCATGGCTTGTGCTATCGAATAGAAAAAGTGAGGCACCATTTCAGTTGCCATTTCGCCTACTTGGTCACGGCTAAATTCTGCTTCAAATTTTAGGTGAGGGCGGTTAGAAATATCTAAAATACATTCTGCGCGGCATTCATCCATAGGTAAGGCAAAACCAAAACGGCCAATACCACGTTTGTCGCCTAGGGCTTTTTTCATGGCTTCACCAAGGGCAAGGGCGGTGTCTTCTACACTGTGGTGGTCATCTATGTGTAAATCACCATCTGTGGTGAGTGTTAGCTCAAAGCCACCGTGGGTGGCTATTTGATCTAGCATGTGATCAAAAAATCCTAACCCTGTTTCTATGGTTGATTTTGCCGTTGAGTCTAAATCAACAGTAACGTTTATATTGGTTTCTGAGGTTTTACGGACCACAGTGGCCACTCGGCTTGATGCAAGTAGTTGCTTTTCTATGGCCAGCCAGTTGTTATCATGTGGGTGATATTTAATACCGACTATGCCCATGTTTTCTGCAAGCTGCATATCTGTGTCGCGGTCGCCAATCACAAAAGAGCGAGTAAAGTCGACTTTACCTTGCTGTAAGTAGTCTTTTACTAAACCCAGTTTTGGCTTGCGACAGGTGCAGTTGTCTTCGTCAAAGTGAGGGCAAATGAGTACGTCGTCAAACACCACGCCTTGGCTACTAAAAAAGTCCATCATTTTATTGTGGGGTAAATCAAAGTCAGCCTGAGGAAAACTATCTGTACCTAGTCCATCTTGGTTAGATACCATGACAAGACGAAACCCATTTTGTTGCAACTTAAGTAAGACGGGTAATACTTGTGGCTCGAAAACCAGTTTTTCTAATGTATCAAGTTGTTTGTCGATAGCGGGCTCTTCAACTAGGGTGCCGTCTCGGTCGATAAAAAGAATAGGCTGCTGGCTCATGCTAATGGTTCCTGCTGTGCAAAAAAGTCTGTCAGTAATGACAAAAGCTTTTCATTTTGTTGTTGATTGCCAAGGGTAATGCGAAGGCAATTATCTAAATTAATTTGTTTTGACTGATCGCGTATCAAGACTGAGTTGGCGACCAAAAAGTCCATTATTGCTTGTTTTAATGGGTGACGAAATAAAATGAAATTCGCTTTATCATCGCCCACAAGTGTTACTTCTGGAAACTTGGTTAATTGCTGTTTCAAGTGTTCTTTTTGGCCGTGCAAATAGTCTACTTGCTCGGCCATTAACGCTAGCCCCTTTGGGCTTAAGGCTTGTGCGGCAATTTGCGCTACAGGCTCTGGCATAGGATAAGGAGCAATTACCTTCATTATGCTTTGAATTACATCTTGATTTGCCAAGGTAAACCCACAGCGAATCCCTGCTAAAGCAAAGGCTTTAGACAGTGTCCGCAGTACCACTAGGTTAGGATATTGCGCCAGTTCTTTTGTCCAAGTATTGGCGGCATCAAACTCAATATAGGCTTCGTCTACCACAACCAGCGCTGAGTCAGCAAAGTGCTCTAGAACTTCAGTTAACTGTGCTTTATCTACCGATGTGCCAGTTGGATTATTAGGCGAGCAAATAAATACCAGGTTAACCTTGTTTTTGAAGGTTTTTATGGTGTCGATATCTAATGAAAAATCTTCATTTAATACCGCTTTACTCACCCCTACATTGCAGGTTTCGGCACTGATGGCATACATACCATAAGTAGGTGGGCAGATTAAGATGCTGTCTTTGCCTGGTGTGCAAAACGTACGAATCAGTAATTCAATCCCTTCATCTGCGCCGCGAGTGACTACTATTTGGTCTTTCTCAACGCCTGCATATTCTGCGTAAGGCAAAATAACACTTGGTGGCTGACAGTCTGGATAACGATTAAAGTGAGCTGGATCGACGTCGTAATCGTTGGCAAAAGGTGACTCGTTGGCATTTAGCCAGATTTCGCTGTCGCTGTCACCGCCCGCAAAAATGCGGCGTGCTGACTCATAGGGCTTTAAAGCCTTAAGGTTTTCGCATACTAGTTTGTTGACTAACTCACTCATTCTGTCACCTCAGTGTTTAATCTAAGGGCTACGGCTTGTCTGTGGGCGTCTAAACCTTCGGCATCTGCAAGGTCCATAATGGCGTTGCCAATATTTTGAAGCCCTTGGTAACTCAGTTCTTGCACTGTAAATCTGCGCATAAAATCTGCTAGGCCTAAGCTAGAGTAATTGCGAGCATAGCCATAGGTGGGCAATACGTGATTGGTGCCACTGGCGTAATCTCCCGCTGACTCTGGCGACCACTTGCCTACAAATATTGAGCCGGCATTGGTAAGTTTACCTAAGCTGTCACGGGCATTTTCTATTTGTACAATTAAGTGCTCGGGTGCATAGCGGTTACTTACTTCAAAGGCTTGCTCTAGGCTGCCTGTTAAAATGTAACGGCTGTGCTTGACGGCTTTTTCGGCAATTTCTTTACGGCTTAGGGTATCAAGCTGTAAGTCTACCTGCTGTTTTACTGCTTTGATTAAGGTTTCGCTATCAGACACTAATACTGCTTGTGAATCAGCGCCGTGCTCTGCCTGAGACAGTAAATCAGATGCCACAAAAACTGGGTTGGCGTCTTTATCTGCAATCACTAGCACTTCAGATGGGCCAGCTGGCATATCGATAGCAGGGCCTGCTGGAATGCGGCTTACTTGTTGTTTAGCTTCGGTGACAAAGCTATTACCTGGCCCAAATATTTTATCGACTTTAGCAATAGACTCAGTACCTAATGCCATAGCAGCAATGGCTTGTGCGCCGCCTACTAGGTAGATTTCGTCAATGCCACAAAGACTGGCTGCGTAGCGAATTTCTACTGCGATTTCACCATCTTTATTGGGTGGCGTACACAATACTTTGCGAGGGCAGCCCGCTACTTGTGCTGTTGCCCCAAGCATTAGCACAGTTGATGGTAGTGGCGCAGTGCCCCCTGGAATGTATAAGCCTACCGATGCCAGTGGTGCATGTTTAAGCTCGCATACCACTCCTGGGGTAGTTTCTACTTCTATGTCTTCTGGATACTGAGCTTCATGAAACGCGTAAATATTGGCGTACGCTTGGTCTATGGCCCATTTAACTTCTGGCTTTAATGCGCTAGCAAAGGTGTCTTGTTCGTCTTGAGCAAGGCGTAATGATTCAAGCTTAGCCCCGTCAAAGCGTTCGGTTAGTTGCTTTAAGGCATGATCGCCATGGTCTGCAACTTGTTGAATAATATCTGCAACCGCCTCACTTAAAGAGCGGTTATCAGACAAGGCTGGTCGACTTAGTAATTTAGCTTGTTGCTCAGAATTTAAATTGGCCCATATTTCCATGATTAATACTCGCTTAGTATCTTAAGACATCATTTTTTCGATTGGCATAACAAGGATAGAACTACATCCTAGTGCTTTTAGTTTTTCCATGGTTTCCCAGAATAAGGTTTCTGGACTTACTACATGAATCGCCACTGCGTCATCGTTACCGGCTAGCGGCAATACAGTTGGGGTTTCAGAGCCTGGTAATAAGCTTTTAACTTGCTCTAAATAAGCTTTAGGGGCATGCAGCATGATGTATTTGCTTTCTTTCGCCTGAGTGACACCATCCATACGGGGTAGCATTTTATTAATTAACGCTTGTTTTGCTTCTGGCATGTCGCCAGCACGTTGAATGAACACAGCTTTTGATACGAATATTTCGTCAGCTTCTTGTAAACCGTTAGCTTCTAACGTGGCGCCAGTAGACACTAAGTCACAAATTGCATCAGCAACACCAGCACGAGGGGCAACTTCAACAGAACCAGTTAACATTACGGTACTGGCGTTGATGTTTTTCGCTTTGAAAAAACGCTCTAGTAGGTAAGGGTAAGTTGTAGCAACTTTTTTACCTTCTAATGATTCTATGCCTTGATAATCCATCTCGTTAGGCACTGCGATAGATAAACGGCAACCACCGTAGTCAAGTCGTCTTAGCTCTTTATATTCAGCTTTTTTGCCAGAGGCTTGGCGCTCTAGCATTTTTTCTTCTAGTTCATTTTGTCCGATAAAGCCTAGGTCAACTACGCCATCCATCACTAGCCCAGGAATGTCGTCGTCTCTCACTAATAGAAGGTCAATAGGTTGATTAGTCGAGTGAGCTATTAATAACCGGTCGCGAATTTGTAATTTAATGCCAATAGCTTTTAACAGTGAAATACTGTCATCACTTAAACGGCCTTTTTTCTGTATTGCAATACGAAGTCTGTTGTTATCAGTCATCTTTTATTCCGATTAAATATCAATAGTTAATTGTCAAATTGATGTGGCTCAACTCTGGCTAATGTGTACCTATTTCAGTACAAAAACCTTTAAAAATGAAAAACCCCCGAAAGTCGCCTTCCGGGGGTTTAGAAAAATTCTGCGCCGCTAGAAGGATTCAATACACCTTCCAGCCCAAACCTGAAAGGTTAAGCTTTATGATGGTGATGAATAGCTTGCAGTACGTTTTTCAAAATTTTGTCTTACCCTATCGTGGTTAGTGCGTAAATATTTGCTACGCCCTAAATTATGGCGCATACATTATGCAATCGGCCTAGTTAATGCAAGGGGATTTACAGGGAAAGTGCCTGCTTTCTTACAATAAAATCAACTATGATAGGTTTGATTGAATGAAATGCTTATTTTGTTGTCCAATTATTGAGCGTTTATTCATTTTGACTGAAAGGAGAGAGGCAAATGGTGAATGATTTATTGTTTTCAGTATTACCTCGAGAAGGTAAAGAGCCAATCGCCCACGACACCCAAAAAATTGAAAAAATAGATAAGATAGCAAGGGCGCGAGCATTAAAAGAGGAAGATGAAAAACTAAAAGGTCAACAACAAGACCCTAACGGAAGAAAGCAAAATCAGGCAAAGCAAGAGCCTGATGAGCAAACCGCTCAGAAAGATGACGCTAAACAAAGCCAAGATACCGCCCCTAAAAAGCCGAAGGGCCCCAAGCATTTAGATGTTTATGTTTAGCCTTATTAGCAGAGGTTTACTATCTGGAAGGAAATTTTGATAGATAAGCCATGACCTAGTCTGATGAGCAGTTTTGAGAGAAAAACTGAAGTTGATCCATCTCAATTTTAAAGTTGCTTTAAACAGCTAAATCTAGACATGAAGATGGCTGCTCTTAAGGTATAGCGGACATCTTGCGTGCATACTTCAAGCTTTCATGCGCGCAAGTTTCTCCCATTTAAACAGTATTTTTGTTTTTACACAGACGCAACTACGACAATGCTTCGTCAAAAGGCTTATGAGTTTCTTTGTACGCAGGTCTTTGCCGGATTCTAAAAATATATGCAGCAACCTTAGGTGATGGCGTAAACATTCCAAAAGTAACTGCAGAGTCTAGTAATCCGCCGAAAACGACGTCTGCTGCTGTAAATTCTTCTCCCAAAGCCCAATCTTTTTCTGGCGTCATCGTTTCAATAGCCTCCAGGACTCGGGCTTTATCGCCCCACCCAGCGGTTGCTGAATTAGGGTGCTCGATGTTTGAAGCCGCTAAGGTTAATGCTGGCTCAATGGTATTTCCAGCAATAAATAGGTATCGATAATATAGTGCTCTTTGATTGGAATCTAAAGCAGGGGCGAGCTTCTTATTAAAATATTTATCAGCAAGATATGCACATATTGCCGCTACTTCTGTAACAACGACTTCGCCATCTACCAGTGTAGGCAATTTACCCATTGGATTAATAGTTTGCAGATCGCGCAGCTCTGGTGAATCTTCTGCAAAATTAACAATAATTTGTTCATGTTGTGCGTCTAACTCTTTTAATATCCAGTCAGTTGTAATTGCTCTACTCATTGAGTTGTAATAGTGCTTCATTTCGTGATGCTCCTTTGTGGATAAGTTCAATTGTCAAGATATGGTTGAAATTGGCTAGGTGCTTTTAAAATTCTAAGCTCTAGCAATTGAAATGAAGTATACTCGTAATATATGCCACTTAATGACACATTAAATTTATGGCGAAGACAAACTTTAAAAGCCGTGTCGAAAGGCGAAGCCGTCTCCTTGGTATGCTGCGTTCGGAACAGCATTGGACCACATCTGATTTACGAGCTCACCTACAAGTTAGCCAACGAACCTTGATGCGCGAACTAGCAAGCTTGAAAGATGAGGGATACCCTATAGAGTCAGATAGAGGTCGGGGCGGAGGTGTTCGTTTAGCAGGTCGATGGGGTATTGAACGGCTTATGTTAAGCCACAAGGAGGTGATTGAATTATTATTGGCGCTCGCAATCGTTGAGTCACTAAATTTCCCCTTCATGACAAGTAATTTGCAAGTCATTAAGCAGAAGTTGTATCAAGCATTTCCTGAAAATCAGCGTTCTAAAGTAAGCAGAATCCGAAAGCGGATATTTGTAAGCAAACATTTTAGGAGCGCAGCAGCATATCAACCATCAGATGCCCACATTGATATATCACAGGCTATATGTGAATCTTTTCTTGAACAACGTTGTTTGAATATTGATTATATCTCGGAAGACAAGCGATGTTCTTCGAGAACCATAGAGCCTCATTATCTTATGCTCGCTTGGCCTGTTTGGTACATCGTTGCTTGGGACCACCTTAGAAATGCACCTAGAATTTTTCGTATAGATAGGATAAAAAATACTAAAAAAGTAGCGTCAAAGAGTTTTAAGCTTCGACCGGAATTAATTGCGGACGACCCTTATGAGCATCATTTCTCATCAATTTAATTCGTTTTAATGTATCAAGTAAATGTCTGCTATTGGTACTAGGTCGCCTTTAGGTTTCGTAGCTGCCCACTCATTCTTAAATCATTAATGTCAATGATTCGAATTGTCAGCATTGTTTGGCTCTGATAATCAGCGGGTTTTATGCCGAGCCATTCAAATTTATGATGCCTTTCTCCTAGGCTTCAATCTTATACTCAGTCCACTAATTATCAGTAGCTACAGGCAGAGTATATGAGCAATTCTATTACAGTTACCCAAGTTTGGATTGAGAAGTCTAATGTCGCGAACACTAAAATTATTGAAAAAAATATAGATATTGACCTACTACAAGAGGGTGAGGTTTTACTGAAAATCGATTCATTAGGGTTTTCTGCTAACAATATTACCTATGCTGTATTTGGAGATAAAATGGGATATTGGGGCTTTTTTCCTGCCTCTGATAACTGGGGGATCGTGCCTATGTGGGGCTTTGCTACAGTGATCAAATCTAACCATTTGGATGTGCAGGTAGGTGAAAAAGTATACGGCTATCTACCCATGGCTTCTCACTTAATCATTAAAGCTGGTAAAACCTCTGCCACTCACTTTTTTGATGTTAGCGATAAACGTAAAAGTATTTCTCCGGTATACGATAACTATGTGCGCTGCGCCACAGACCCTGGGTATCAAGCTAGTAGAGAAGCGTGGCAATTAAACTATCGCCCTTTGTTTATGACATCCTTTGTATTAGATGATTTTGTTGGTGAAGGGCTAGCTGAGCTCGTAAACCCTGTTGTGCAGATTTTTGTTACCAGCGCCTCAAGTAAAACTGCCTATGGCACGGCCCATTTATTAATGAAGCATAAGCAAGCACGTGGTTTGAGTTATAAGGTGATAGGGTTAACATCTACACATAATAAGTCTTTTACCGAATGTTTAGCCTGCTATGACCAAGTAGTTACTTACGATGACATTGATACATTAGATGGAGGCAAACCTAGCTGGGTTTTAGATTTTGCGGGCAATAAAAGCTTATTGCTTAAGTTGCAGCAAGGGTTTGCTAAAAACTTAGGTAAGCTGATTTTGATTGGCTCTACCGATGTGGATGCCCAGCAAAACAAACCTCAAGGACATCTAAATAGTGAGTTTTTCTTTGCGCCAAGCCAAGTGAAAAAACGTACTAGCGAATGGGGCCATGAAGGCTTTGCAGAGTGTTATGCAAAAGCATGGCAGAGTTTCGCACTGCATATGAATGATAAGGTGAAAGTAGCTGAGTATTCTGGCGTAACCGCTATCGAGAGCCTTTATCACACTGGGCTTGAAAACAAGCTTAATAATGTAGAAATAAATGTTTTGACTTTTTAAGGAGGGGGTATGGCTTTTTACACTCACGGTATTGTTAACTAAATACCGTGAGTGACTACTAAAACTATGCTAACAATAATTATCTATTTAAAGGTGTGTTCAGCAGATTCCATTTGATGTTCAAGAGCTACAACATACTAAGCCTCTGCTATTTTCATTGTTACTGCCCTCAGCAGAACTATTTTTTCAGACTGACACTTTTTGACTGTGTTGAAAGGGGGTTCTATTTCCTAAAGTTAGTGGCGACATAATCTTTACTCACTACTTGATTAATGTTATCCAAATACCTGTTTTTATTACCAATAAGTAATAAAAATTAGATGATTGTTAAATAATATTTAATCCCATTGTAGTCGTTTATTCAGAACTGGATACCCTGATCACTTTATGTTCAAATGTGTTCACGGTTGCTTAATTTGATTGCTTGTTAAGCTTAGAATTATTTCTCGCATTAGGTTTAAATTTTCTTGATAAACTCTCTCTCATCCATGCAAAGGCTTCCACTAATATTGATTAGTATATGGTTTGGTATTTTTCTATATCAAGGTGAGCCATTGTCAATACTGCAAGAGTACGGTGCATTTGCTTTTTTGGGGGTGCTTGGAGCAATTTTTGCCAATGCGACCGGAGCGGGTGGCGGTGTAGTATTTATCCCTTTCTTTAATCAATTGGGCTTTAATGTCGAAGCTTCTGTTGCCACTAGTTTTGCTATTCAGTGCTGTGGTATGACAGCAGGGGCTTTAACTTGGTATGCATATTTCACGCAACTTAAACGATATAACATTGCAGATGCCCGGGATTGGCAGACCTTGCCAAACGTCTTGCTTTTAGCGGTTCCCGCTTCGATTATTGGTTTGTGCTTAGTTCAATACAATTCTCAATCTTTAGCTCAATTTAGTGACCCAAATACTTTGCACCTAGGGTTTGGAATTTTTTCTATATGTTTATCTCTGGCAATTATTTGTAGCGTGTTTCTGGTTAAAGTACAAAACTTTCAAATACGCTTAAGTTTGTATGATTATATAGGGTTAGTTGTTATTGGCTTTGTAGGCGGAGGCATTACTGCTTGGTTGTCTATCGGAGTTGGTGAGTTAATCGCTGTGTATTTGATAGTGCGTGGTTTTAATGTGGCTTTTTCTATCGCTGTTGCAGTGATTATTAGTGCCTTTACTGTATGGGGGGGGATTGTATATCACTTAATTGTTACAGGCGCTGTATACTGGCCGGTAGTTTTATTTGCCGGGGCGGGGGCTATCATTGGGGGCGTTTTGGCTAAAAGGTTAGTTTTATATTTTTCGCCGAAAAATTTAAAGTTGTTTTTTGCTAGTTGGATATTTATCTTAGGCGTATCCTCTCTACCTTTCTAATGACCTGAACGTTCTCATTTTGTGATGTGGACATTGTTAGGCAATTAAATTTTATTTGTTGGCTTGTTTGAAACCCATTAAAGATTACTCTATCCAAAACATTTCTTTGGCGAAAAAAACAAAGAACTTGACGATGAACTCTGCCGTTTTTGACCTGATTATAGTAGAAGAGCCTTTAGAGGTTTGGTTTGGTTTTAGCACTAAAAATGCGCCACCTGCTGAGCTACTGTATACCACTATGCGCACCCCGGGTGATGATATAAACCTAGTATTAGGTTGGTTGTTTTGTAGTGGCATTATTCAAAATGTATCTGACGTATTTTCTATCGACTACACTGGCACAGGCAGATTAAAGCGACACACCACTAATCGTATTATGGTTACCTTTTCAAAAAGGGTTGATGTGAGTCAGTTTAAAAGAGCTGATGTGGCGAACTCGGCTTGTGGTGTATGCGGTGAGCAGAGTATTGAAAAACTGCTAGAAAAGCTGCCTAAAAAGGCGAACTCTGCAACCAAACAAAATAGTATAACTGTTCAAAGCGTTTCTAAATTGGTTGCAGGTTTAAGTGAGCGACAACCGTTTTTTGAACAAACAGGTGGCAATCATGGTGTGGCCCTGTTTAATTATCAGGCTCATATACTTGATGTACGTGAAGACGTTGGACGTCACAACGCTTTGGATAAGCTCATTGGTGCCAACCTTGGTAAGATTACTAATTCGAATCACAATCTCGCAGGAGTGGTTTTAAGCGGTCGAGTGGGCTTTGAAATGGTACAAAAAGCTGCGATGGCTGGTCTTAACTATATTATTGCTTTGGGTGCTCCATCTAGCCTAGCGATTGATTTAGCTGAAGATTGTGATATTTGCCTATTCGGCTTTGTGAAGCCGGAGCACTGTAATTTATACACAGGTGGACACCTACTAAGTGATAATCCTACCCACCAAGGAGTGTGATATGACAACTAATAAAATAGCGATTAAAAACTTACAGGTCACCCCTCAAAAGCAATGGGCAGCAGGTATACCTGCCGTAGTCTCTGCCTATAAAAATGTGGGTGGTAAAGTAGGCCCAATAAAAGGCACCCGCTTGTTAACTCATTTAAATCAAATTGAAGGGTTTGATTGCCCCGGTTGTGCTTGGCCTGATCCTCTAGGAAAGCGGGCTACGTTTGAATTTTGTGAAAATGGCGCTAAGGCTATCGCAGATGAAGCAACGAAAGACATTGTCGATGCGAGCTTTTTTGCCAAATACAGTGTTGCAGAGCTTAAACAAAAATCAGACCGATGGTTGAATGCCCAGGGCAGATTAGTTGAACCTATGTTTTTGGCTGAAGGGGCCACTCACTACAAACCCATCAGTTGGGACATGGCTTTAGGGTTAACCGCTACCCATTTAAGTAAGTTGGCCTCGCCAAATGAAGCGGCTTTTTATACCTCTGGCCGAGCGAGCAATGAAGCGGCATTTTTGTATCAATTATTTGTGCGTCAGTTTGGTACCAACAACTTACCCGATTGTTCAAACATGTGTCACGAATCTAGTGGCGTGGGTCTTGGTGAAACTATAGGTGTGGGTAAAGGCACTGTTTCGTTAGAAGATTTAGAGCACGCTGAAGCCATTTTTGTATTTGGTCAAAATCCAGGTTCAAACCACCCAAGAATGCTAGGCGCACTGCAAGACGCTAAACGTAATGGCGCTAAAATTGTCTCTATAAACCCCCTAGATGAAACAGGCCTTAAACGTTTTAAAAATCCCCAAGAGGTTAGTGGTGTTATTGGTACAGGAACAGAGTTACGTGATTTACATTTACCAGTAAAAATAAATGGTGATGTGGCTTTATTGAAGGGCTTGTGTAAGGCCTTGATTGAAAGGGATGAGTCAGGTTTAGATATATTAGACAAAGACTTTATTGCTGAGTATTGCCATGGTTATGACGCATTCAAGCAAGATATCTTAGCATCCTCATGGGATGACATTATTAAGCATAGTGGCTTAACCCTAAGTCAAATTAATGAAGCGGCTGATATTGCGGCGTCTTCTAAAAAGACGATTTGTTGCTGGGCTATGGGGGTCACACAACATAAGAATGCAGTGGCTAACATACAGCTAATGACAAACTTTTTAATGTTGCAGGGAAATCTAGGTAAGCCAGGGGCGGGAGTGTGTCCAGTGCGCGGCCACAGTAATGTGCAGGGTGACCGAACCATGGGGATTTGGGAAAAACCAAGTGATGCTTTACTTGATGCTTTGCAACATACCTATCAATTTGAGGTCCCTAGAGAGTTTGGTTATGACGCTGTAGAAACCGTTACCGCCATGGCCGAAAACAAGCTTAAAGTGTTTTTTGCCTTAGGCGGAAATTTTTATAGGGCCATGCCTGATCACTTATTAACTAAGGATGCTTTGGCAAATTGTGAATTGACAGTGCAGCTATCAACTAAGTTAAATCAAAGTCATTTGTATACTGGTAAAAACGCTTTAATTATGCCGGTATTGGGGCGAACTGAAATTGATACTCAAGCTTCTGGCGTTCAAACTGTTACCGTAGAAAACTCTATGGGAGTCGTGCAAACCTCCCATGGGAAGATCTCCCCTGCATCGAACTTATTAAAAAGCGAAATTGCCATAATCGCCGAACTTGCAGATTTAACCCTAGATGCTAGTCACATAAACTGGCTGGGTATGAGAGATGACTATAGTTTAATACGAGATGGCATTGCTAAGGTTATCCCCGGTTTTGAAGACTTTAACCGTCGTATAGATGAGTTAGGTGAGTTTGTATTACCTAATGCCGTACGAGACGCCCGCAAGTTTGCCACTGGCACCCAAAAAGCCAACTTTATCGTACATCAAATTGAGCCCATAGCGGTCCCCGAAAACTGTTTATTGATGATGACAATTCGAAGTCATGATCAGTTTAATACAACGGTTTATACCAATAATGATAGGTACAGAGGGATCCATGGTAGCCGTAAGGTTTTCTTTTTAAGTGGCCAAGATATTAAAGCTTTCGGATTTGAAGCGGGTGATATAGTGGATATTCACAGTCATTGGCCTGACGAAAATATTAAAACTCGCACTGCAAAAGGCTTTACTTTAGTCGAGTTTGAGATACCTCAAGGATCATCTGCTGCCTATTATCCCGAAACCAATGATTTGATACCACTTAGTAGTGTGGCTGAAAAAAGTAATACGCCAGCATATAAGTCTGTGGTGGTAAGTTTGACTGCAGCCAGCTAATAAATTGTAGAAGTAGATATGCAACTCAAGATAGAAAGCAACGCTGAAGTTTGCTTTCTATCTTGGTAGGCTTTGTTTAGATGAGGTTATGAGTCAGCACGGCTTACAAATTTACTTTCAGAAGTACTCACTTTAATTTTTTCACCACTAGATATGTATTCAGGAACTTGTACCACTAAACCTGTGCTTAGTGTGGCAGGCTTAGTTCGAGCACTTGCTGACGCACCTTTTATGGACGGGTCGGTCTCGGTGATAACAAGCTCAACGTTGGGGGGCAATTCAATACCGACAGGTTTACCTTCAACTAATAGAACCTGTAACCCTTGAGTGTCTTCTGTGACAAAAGGCAGCTCTTCACTGATTGTGTCTTTGTTTAAGAAGTAAGAAGTATAGTCTTCACTGTCCATGAAGACATATTCATCACCGTCCACATAAGAAAATGTGACTTTACTACGATGGAAATCTACGAGATTTAATACTTCGTCAGCTTTGAAACTTTCATCCGCTTTAGCCCCTGTTCCTACTTCATATAAACGCATACGATACAAGCTAGCACCGGCTCGGCCACTTGGGGTTAGTTTGTTGATTTCTTTAACAAGGTACACTTTACCGTTATGTTCAACTGCGGCACTTTTTTTAATTTCACTGGCTTTAGGCATAGAAATGGCTCTTAAATTATTTGCGGGAAAAAATAACATGAAAAGTAAATCTAGCAAAATGGTAGCTGTATTTTCAGGGTTTTTAATTTTTCTGAGTTTTTTATTTACCGTTTGAATGATGGTAAAGTGTCAGGTAAAGTCACAATGCAGAGTGTATTAACTAAAGCTGAAGGATCTTAAAATGAAAATTTTACTACCAAGTATATTAGTTAGTTTAGTTTTATCAGGCTGTAGCAACTTTTCACCAGAAATTGCTGATAATAACTTTAGGTTTGAAAATTTTAGGCGTTTACAAAATTACGACATTGAGCTTGTTTATTTGATGTGTGAAAACCAAAGGCCAGTGTCTTGGACCTCGCCAAAGCAATTCAAAAGTGGTGCTCATGATCTTTGGGTAAAAGCTAGGTTTGGTGACAGTGAGTCAATGAACTTAGCTAAAGAAGCGGTAGTTAATTTTAAAGTAACGCTAGATGAGGGTAAGGCTTACATGCTAAACAGAAAGATTACCGAAGATAAAGATTCTGTAGCCCTTTGGATCCAAGAATCTCAAACAGGCATAGTCGTATCTGAAGTGATTACTGAAGAGCTTATTTTGCCTCCTTTCGTAGGAAATTTACGACAACAACAATGTAAATCTGGAAGTGTCTAAGAGTTAGTCATTTAATAGGCTATTTACTTTGTTTTAAGTGGTAAGGCGTTTTAGCCTAGGTTATTCGCCTGGAGTAAAAAACATCGATATTACATTCGATATTTTACGAAGAGACGTTGAGTCTTGTTCTTGCCATTGGCTGAAAGAGCCAATACTTTCACAGCAAAGAATTCCTGTAGGTGAAAAGTCTTGGTGTAGTATGTAATCAAGAAGTGAATAGATATCATTAGGTATAAAGTAATCAGCGTTGAAACATTCTGTTGAAGGGTGATTTCTTGCGTCTGATGCCACAATATGTTCATTTTCTAAAATTGCGTCAAAGTATTCTGGAAAATCAGATTTACTTAAAATTTGCCCAGATGAAAACTCATGGGTTTGACGATCAAAACACATTAAACATTCTATTTTTTGATTGTTATCTTGTAGTCGCCAAATACTGGTGCGATTCGCGCCTTCAATACTTTCACAAGTAGCAATACATGCTTGCTTAAGTTTATCTGTATTAGATTTGTCGGGGTGACTCATGGTAATGGTTAAGTCAGTAATGGGATCCATAAATACTTCAAAGTAAATTTATCTTTTGGCAGGTTATATTCTAACCTACCGTTATTTTAACTCAATTCAATATGTTCTTTTAGTCGCAGGTAATCAGCGATTACTTAGACTTACAAAGAATAACACTCGTTTGCAGGCGAAGTATTTGGCATAATTAAACCATCTTATTTTTATCATGTCCTTTTTTTAAGGTGCTATGCCTAGTATTTCACAAACTTTCTCTGAAACTGGCGATCTTTCATCAGCGATTTCTGGATTTACGCCACGTCAGGCACAAACCGATATGGCGAATGAAGTGGGCCGTACGATTCAAGAAAAATCAAAGTTGATTGTCGAAGCCGGTACAGGAACGGGAAAGACCTTTGCTTATTTAGTGCCTGCCATATTGTCCAACAAGAAAACCATAGTCTCTACGGGCACTAAAAACTTGCAAGAGCAACTTTTTCATCGGGACTTACCCTTAGTCAAAAAAGCCTTAAATAGTAACGGTAAGATAGCCCTACTAAAAGGTCGCTCTAATTATTTGTGTATTCATCGATTACGTCAGCATGGTGGTAATAGCACCTTGTTGGAGCGTGAAACACTATCGGAATTAACTCAAGTAAGGCAGTGGTCATCAAGTACTAAAACCGGTGATATGGGAGATTTAAAATCTTTAGCAGAGGATGCGAAGGTTTTACCTTTTGTAACCTCAACGACTGATAACTGCTTGGGTAAAGATTGCCAAGATTATGAAGATTGTTATTTGGTCAAAGCTAGACGCAAGGCCTTAGATGCAGATGTGGTTGTGGTCAATCATCATTTGTTTTTTGCCGATATGGCATTAAAAGATACTGGATTTGGTGAGCTCATTCCCGAAGCAGATTTAGTCATATTTGATGAAGCTCATCAAATACCAGATATAGCGAGTGAATACTTTGGTGAAACGTTCTCAAGCCGACAAGTTCAAGACATAAGTCGCGACATAGATGTGGTTTATCGCACCACCCTAAAAGATGCTAAACAAATACAAACTGCCGCTGAAAAATGCAAAATGATAGCTGCAGATTTAAGGATTTTATTTCCTGAAAATCCTCACAAAGGCAATTGGCGACAAATGTTGCTTCGAGATGATGTGCAAACTCAAGTCAGTAAACTAACTGATTGCCTTGGGGTGTTGTATGAGGTGACTAAATTACATATTGGTCGCGATAAAGACCTTGATAATATCTTCGAGCGCATCTCAGAAGCTAAGGGTAAGTTGTCTCGTTTAATTGATACCACCAAACTAGGGGTGAGTTTGTGGTACGAAACTACAAAACGCCACATAGTACTGCATTTAACACCTTTGAGTATTGCTTCAAAATTCGCTGATTTTATCGCTGAACCTAAGCGTAGTTGGGTGTTTACCTCTGCCACCTTAATGGTGGATGAAAGTTTTACCCACTTTCAAAAGCAAATGGGTTTAGATGATGCTACTACCTTGTCATTAGATAGTCCTTTTGATTATCCAAAACAGGCTATTTTATGTGTACCAAGATTTTTACCCGAGCCTAACGCTCGAGAAATGCGCGCTACCTTAATTGATATTTCGGCTAAATTAGTAAAAGCCAGTAAAGGACGCTGTTTTTTGCTATTTACTAGTCATGCCGCCCTTAACGCTGTAGCTGCTCAATTAGAGGATAAAATAGACAACCCTATTCTTGTTCAAGGCACGACTACCAAAAGAGCTTTATTAGAGCGTTATATAGAAAATAAAAACGCAGTTTTATTAGGGACGGGGGCGTTTTGGGAAGGAGTCGATGTGCGGGGAGAGGATTTAACCTGCGTGTTAATTGATAAATTACCTTTTGCCTCACCAGATGACCCACTATTGCAAGCACGGATTGATGACTGCAGAAAGCAAGGGGGCAACCCTTTTGCACAATTACAAATTCCCCAAGCAGCAATATCTTTAAAGCAAGGTGCAGGCAGATTGATCAGAGATGAAGACGACAAAGGGGTTTTGGTGATTTGCGATAATCGATTAGTTACCAAGGACTACGGGAAGATTTTTATGGGGAGCTTGCCTGATATGCATCGTACTCGGGACTTAAACAAAGCAATTGAATTTTTGCATACTATCCATGGGGAAAATCCGTGAATTTATTAGTGATTGATACCGCTACTGAAGCTTGTTCAGTAGCGGTACAAGTAGATGGCAAAATCTACAACCGTTTTGAGATTTGCCCACAACAACATAGTCAACGAATTTTGCCTATGATTGATGAAGTATTACACGAAGCTAATATAACTTTAAAAGAGTTGGATTACTTGGGGTTTGGAAGGGGCCCTGGAAGCTTTACTGGTGTGCGGATTGCTACAGGAATTTTGCAAGGCTTGTCCTTGGGCACGGGCTTAAAAGTGGTAGGTATTTCAACCCTAGCTGCCATGGCGCAAGAAGCGAGTGACAAGTTTAAAGTTAATCATGTGTTTGCCGCAATTGATGCTCGCATGGCTGAAGTATATTTTGCTGAATATGCTTTTAGTGAAGGGATTGTAAGATTGATAGCTGAAGAGAGTGTATTACCTCCAGAGGTTGCCTTACCTGAAACAGCAGAAAATTGTGAATACCTAGGAGTGGGGACGGGGTGGGCTGCCTATGAAGCTCTAGACGTCGATAATAAAGTCAATGTCATCTCTGATGTGATATACCCAAATGCTTTGTATATGTTGCCATTGGCGTTGGCACAAATTGAAGCGGGATTAGCCGTTGATGTTGAAGATATCCAACCTGTATATTTACGAGATAAAGTTACTTGGAAGAAACTACCTGGACGAGAGTAAGTATTCAGCTTTAGTTTTTGGAACGAAATTTGTATGGATAAACGGCTAAACATGGCCTCAAATATAGTTTGAGGCAATATATTGCCCATACGTTAGGACGTTTTTTTGGCCATAGACTCACTCTCAAATGCTTTAAGAGCACCGGATTTATCTCGATCTTCTCGGGATAAAAACCGTGGTACTAAACCTATTCAAGACGAAAGCTCTGCTAGTTCGCCTTCAAAAGTTGAGATTATAAGAGCGGGTAGCCCTAAAGCATTCGCGCAAGCCGATAGTTTTAATCAAAATTCTGCCACTCAAGCGGGAGCAACTTTGAACGAAAAGTCTGCAATTAACGCATATCAAAGTATTGCTAAAGACCAGCAACGAGAAGGGATACAACTGCTTTTAGGTGTTGATACTTTCGTTTAGCTGTCACTAATATTCTCTATAATTTTTTACTTGTGAGATAACTTGAGAGTTGTGTCCGATAAAAAACCGTTAAATTCAGCCACAGTTCAGTTAGAATTAATAAAATATCATGAAGTTTAATAAATCAAGAAGGCATATATGAGCATACGAGTGAGTTTATTGTTGTTAGCTATGTTTGTCAGTGGTTGTGCAACTTTTCCAGAAGAATTACAAGTTGACGATGCTTCTCAATTAGTAAGTTATCAAGATGCCGCGTCTAAAGCTGAGCTGGTTAAAGGTAAAACAGTTCGCTGGGGTGGGGCAATTGCTAAAATAGAGAATAAAGCGGATTCAACTGTGCTAGAAATGGTTCATTATCCTCTTACTGGTTACGGTAAACCTATTTCTGGAGATGAGAGCATTGGCCGTTATCGTATTACGGTAAATGGCTTTATGGATCCTATGGTTTACCAGGTTGGTCGCCTTATGACATTCACAGCTGAGCTAAATGGTTTAGAAGAAGGCTTAGTGGGTGAGCATGAATACGTATTTCCGAGTGCTACTGCTTTACAACACCATTTATGGAAAAATATCCAAAGAGTTAACATAAGTAGTGTAAGTATATGGCCTTACGGGTTTGGCTATGGGCATTATTCCAGAGGGTTCCATAATCGATTGATTATACGGGGCTCTACAAACCTCCATAAAAAAGGCTCAAGGCCTAGTGGAGCGACAACTTTACCTAAGCCTATAAAAGTGAAAAGTCAAAAAAAATAGCGGTGGCCTATGGCCACATATGGCATAATAACGCAGTGAAAGCGGCAGGAAGTTGCCGCTTTTTTGTGTTTGAAATAAAGGGTATTAATGCAACAAGCTCTGGAGTTTTCGTTAAACAATCTCACTATACGTGGGATAGGTTATGGCGATCCAAACAAGCAACAGATTTTAGCTTTACATGGTTGGCTTGATAACGCCGCTAGTTTTGAACCACTTTCTAAGTACCTTAATGATTATTATATAGTAGCAATTGATCTCGCTGGTCATGGTTTATCGGACCATAGAGATGCGGGGGCTCATTATCACCTAATCGATTTTGTTTATGATTTACAAGAATTGGTGGAGTCACAAGGCTGGACCTCTTTGGTGTTAATGGGTCATTCGATGGGGGGAATTATTGGCTCTTTGTATAGTGCTTGTTTTGGCGAAAGAGTGAAAAAGTATATTTCTATTGAATCATTCGGACCTTTGACTAAAGAAGCCCATACGAGCCCCTCACAACTAAGAGATTCTATTATTAGTAGACTCAAAGCTCAAAAGAGTAAATCAAGGCACCCAACTAATTTTGAACGTACTGTCGAAGCTAGAACAATGGTTGGAGATATTACTTCTGATTCTGCGCGTCTATTAGTGGCAAGAAACACCCGTGAGATCAGCGGTCAATTGCGTTTTACAACGGATCGACGATTAAGAACGTTATCGCCAATGAGACTGACCGCTCCACAAGCAGAAAGTTTTTTGCGTAATATTCAATGTCCAGTCTTGGCGGTAATGGGGAATGCTGGTTATCAGTCAATGGCAGAAGCCTTTCATACAAGGAAAGATTGGGTTGCTGATTTGGAATTTCATATCCTTGAAGGGCATCATCATTTACATATGGATAGCCCTAAAGTAGTAGCTGATGTTATTGACAGTTTTATAAAAAGTTAAACTTGTTAACTACTTGTTGATTACTATTTTTAAAAAATTAGGTATCATTAAGGTAGTGGTCCAACCTGTTGTTTTGGTTATAGTGCCTTCAGGTGTGTGGTTTGTGTAGTTTTTATATTTTATTCCCGGAGGCGTAGTGGAAAAAATTTGGTTAAATAATTATGACTCTGACATTTCTAAAGAAATAGATGCAGATAAGTATCCATCTCTTGTGGATGTGTTTGAGCAGTCAACTGCGACGTATGCTAATACCGTTAGCTATATTAATATGGGCAAGAGTATTACCTTTGCTGAGCTCGATCAGCTATCTAAAGATTTTGCAGCCTATTTGCAAAGCATTGGCCTCAAGAAAGGCGATGCAGTAGCTATTATGATGCCTAACTTATTGCAATACCCAGTGGCACTATTCGGTGTTTTAAGGGCGGGTATGACAGTGGTGAACGTTAACCCTTTGTATACAGCGAGAGAGTTACAACATCAATTAAACGACTCTAATTCTAAAGCTATTGTTATTGTAGAAAATTTTGCATGCACTTTAAGTGAAGTGATTGCTGATACAGCAATTGAGAAAGTGCTGTTAACGTCAATTGGAGATATGTTGCCTACCGTTAAAAAATGGGCTGTAAATTTCGCTATTAAATACGTTAAAAAAATGGTGCCTAGTTACAACTTACCAGAAGCAAAACCATTTTTAAAGGCTCTAAATATCGGTGCATCTGAAACCTATACACGACCAACCATAACTGGCAAAGACTTGGCCTTTTTACAATATACAGGTGGAACGACTGGGGTATCAAAAGGCGCGATGTTAACCCATAGAAACGCTGTGGCTAATTTAGAACAGGTAGCCAGTATATTAGCGCCTGTTGTTGTGCCTGGTAAAGAAAACGTTGTGACGGCATTGCCTCTTTATCATATCTTTGCACTGCAAGCGAATTGCTTAGCTTTCATAAAATTTGGTTGTCCAAATCTATTAATTACTAACCCAAGAGATATGCCTGCGTTTGTAAAGGCATTGAGTAAATATCCATTTACGATAATAACAGGCGTTAATACATTATTTAATGGCCTGCTTAACACTGCGGGTTTTTCTGATATTGATTTTACCAATGTCAAAATATCTTTAGCGGGTGGTGCAGCAGTACAAAAATCTGTAGCCGAGCGCTGGAAAGCCACAACAGGACACGTGTTATTAGAAGGTTATGGGCTCACCGAATGTTCCCCTGTGGTGACTGTTAATCACCCATCCTTAAAAATTTATAAAGGCTCTATAGGCATGCCTGTGCCATCCACAGATATTAAACTTGTGGATGATGACGGTATTGAAGTTGCCCTTGGTGAGTCTGGTGAGATGTTAGTGAAAGGCCCTCAAGTTATGTCAGGGTATTTGAATCGTGAAGAGGCCACGAATGACATTATAAAAGATGGTTGGCTTGCCACAGGTGATATAGCAAGATGCGATGAAGATGGCTTTTTCTATATTGTCGATCGTAAAAAAGATATGATTTTGGTTTCAGGTTTTAACGTGTACCCGAATGAAATTGAAGATGTGACTGCAATGCACCCAGACATAATAGAAGCCGCAGCTGTAGGTGTGCCCCATGAAAACTCTGGAGAAATCGTAAAAGTTTATGTTGTGAGTGAAAACGAAGCGTTAACAGAAGATGATGTGATAAAACATTGCCGTGAACACCTAACTGGGTACAAAGTTCCTAAAAAAGTTGAGTTTAGAAACGAGCTTCCTAAAAGTAATGTTGGTAAGATACTCCGTAGAGAGTTAAGAGATGAATAAAGCCTAGTTAAACTAGTTTAAATTTCAGATAAAAAACCGGCTTTAGCCGGTTTTTTATCTGTTACCAGCCGATTTTGGACCCCCATGCAATATACTTTTATAACAGACACTCAGGCATTAAATGATTTTTGCCTGCAAGCGAGCAAAGAGCAAGCCATTGCTGTAGATACTGAGTTCGTTAGAACCCGTACTCTGTACCCCAAACTTGGCTTGATTCAAATATATGATGGCAAGCAATTAGTTTTGGTTGACCCACTCAGTATTGATGATTTTTCAAGTTTACAATCATTGTTGACTAACCCAAAGGTCGTTAAGGTTTTACACTCATGCTCCGAAGATTTAGAAGCATTTTGGCACGCTTTAAAAGTGGTTCCAGCGCCAATTTTTGATAGTCAGTTTGCAGCGAGCATTGTGGGTATGGGTCCTGCATTAGGTTATGCAAAATTAGTTGAGATGATGCTAGGGGTAGTGGTTGATAAAGGTGAGTCCAGAACAGATTGGATCGCTCGCCCACTAAGTGAACAGCAATGTGTATATGCTGCCAATGATGTGTTGTATTTATTCCAACTATATCCAGAATTAAAAGCCAAAGTGGAGCAACAACAAAAGTTGCCATGGGTTTATGCAGAAATTGAACAGTTAGCCCGTAAAAAACAATCAGAGTTACCATTAGATGCAGTGTATTTGACGGTTAAAAATAACTGGAAATTGTCAGGCAAACCCTTGCTTACCTTGAAACACTTAGCAGCGTGGCGCACAAAAACTGCCAGAGAAAGAGATTTAGCGTTGAATTTTGTGGTACGTGAAGAAAATTTAATAGAAATAGCTAGGCGTCAACCTATCACCAAAAATGATCTCAGGGGAATACAAGGTATGAACCCCCATGAAATAAGAATTCATGGGCAAACTCTGCTTGCTATCGTCTCTGAATGTGATGTAGTTGACCCTGCCTCTTATCCAGCAAATATTGAAAGAATAAACTTATTTCCAGAATATAAAAATACACACGCTCGAGTTAAAAAAATATGCGAGCAAGTCGCTACAGAACTTGAGGTGCCTATAGAGTTAATGGGGTCAAAAAAACAATTAAACCAATTATTTAAATGGTGTTGGTTAAACTTTGATGAAACCAAAGCGTTAGGGTTAATGCCCGATTTATTAAGTGGTTGGCGCAAAAAATATTTAATTCCAGAACTTCTTAAAGTAGATAATTTAAAGACTGCTATAAGCCAAATTGAGGAAGCTGAATAATGTTATGTGCAGTGTACAAAAGCAGTAAAAAGCAGGAGACATATCTATATGTACCCGGAAGAGACGATTTTTCTAAGGTACCTGATGCCTTAATGAAAACCTTTGGAACGCCTGTGTTTTTAATGATTATGCCTTTAAAAAAAGACCGTCCTTTAGCTCAAGTTGATATTAAAAAATTACGTAGTGAGTTGACAGTTAAAGGCTACTATTTACAGCTTCCCCCACCATCAGAAAATCTATTAAAAGCGCATTTAGCACAAAATACAGCAAATTAAAGGAAGGGCTATATGTTAACGAATAGAGTTATATACAAACATGCCACTGTATTACTTAGTTTGTTGCTAGTAATGTTTAGTGGTAATAGTTACGCAAAGAAAAGTTTTGAATTATACGTCCAAGAATTGAAGCAAGAAGCGGTATTAAAAGGTCATGATCCTGTTTTCGTTGATACTGCATTTTCAGCAGTTAGCTATAGAAAATCGGCAGTTAAGGCTGATAAAAACCAACCTGAGACGAAGATTACCTTAGATACCTATCTTGCAACCAGAGTGCCCGATTGGAAAGTTAAACAAGCAGTGCAACTGTTGGCTGAAAATGAGCAGGTGCTAGATATTATTGAGCAGCGATATGGTGTACAGAAACGTTTCATTGTTGCCCTTTGGGGAAATGAAAGTAACTTTGGAAAGTATATGGGGGAGCACCCAGTACTGAATTCATTGACAACTTTGGCATACGATGGTCGAAGAGAAGACTTTTTTAAAAAGCAAATATTTGCAGCGTTAATCATAGCCGAGCAAGGACATATTAAGTTAGAAGAGTTTGTGGGGTCGTGGGCTGGAGCGATGGGACAGACACAGTTTATGCCAAGTTCTTTTTTAAACTATGCCGTTGATTTTGACGGTGATGGTAAAAAAGATATTTGGTCTAATAAAGCAGATGTATTTGCTTCAATCGCCAATTACTTAAAATCAGAAGGCTGGAGCCAGCAGTTAACTTGGGGGCGACAGGTTAAATTACCCACAAACATTGATGGTGATACTATTGGCCTATCACGCCAAAAAATGCAAACTTTAGAACAATGGGCCGCATTAGGGGTGACTCGACATAATGGCAAGGTACTTCCAAATGCTGCTATTAAGGCTTCTTTAATCGCTCCTGATGGCATTCAGGGTAGGGTATATTTAGTATATGAAAATTTTCACACCTTAATGAAATGGAACCGTTCTAGTTATTTTGGTGTGTCGGTGAGTTACCTTTCAGAAAGAATAAAAAAAGGTTTTTAGGTTCATGAATCACTATAAACACATTGGTAACGACGGCAAAGTTATACCTTTACCGGTTGGTAAAGTGGTGTGTGTGGGGAGAAATTACCTGAAGCACATACAAGAATTGAATAATGAAGTACCAAGTGAGCCTTTATTATTCATGAAACCTGCAACTGCATTGTGTCCGCTGCATCAACCTATCGTCATCCCCAAAGATAAAGGCCCTTGTCATAATGAACTAGAAGTGGCTGTGCTGATAAAAGAGACTCTTACCCAAGCCTCAATTAAAGATGCAAAGGAAGCAATCTGGGGCCTAGGCTTAGGGTTAGATTTAACATTAAGAGATGTGCAAAGTAAATTAAAAGCCAAAGGTCAGCCTTGGGAGCGAGCTAAGGCATTTGATCATAGCTGCCCAGTATCTCAGTTCATCGAAAAGCAACATGTACTTGATTATACCAATTTAAGTTTTAGTTTAATGGTAGATGGAGATATCAGGCAGCAAGGAAATACTCAACACATGATGTACTCAATACTTGAGCTAATAGTAGAAATATCCAACCATTTTACTTTAGTCGCAGGGGATATTGTGATGACAGGCACCCCTGAAGGTGTTGGTCCTTTGTTTGTTGAAGACCACATAGAAGTAACCTTAGATAACCACTTTGCTGTAAGGACTTTCGTTGTTTAAAGATGTCATTTACTCTCAATTATACCTTAGATGCAGCTAATAGAATTTTAATATGTGAAGTACAGGGGCAAGTTACCACTCCTTGTAGTTTGGTACAGATATTCAAAACTACCGTTAAAATGGCTGGTAAACACCAAATTAAGAATGTTGTACATGACGTAACAGAGTCTATTATTCAATGCTCTAATCTTGAAATGGGGAAGTTTGTCATGGAAGTAAAAGAGCAGGGTTGGATCGCAGATTTGAAGATTGCGCAAATTGTAGAGGTGAATCAAGGTCGTCATAGCATGCTTCATAGATTGGCTAATAGATTCGATTTACCAATTAAAAACTTTACTTCCCGAAGTGAAGCTATGTTGTGGTTACTCTTTAATAAACAACATTTAAATTAACATTTGGAATATTTTAAAATTTACTATGAATAAATATTGGGAAGAGAAACTCCTAACAGATATGACAACGAGTGAGTGGGAGGGGATCTGTGATGGTTGCGCTAAGTGTTGCTTACATAAGTTTATTGACGATGAAGAAGCAAAAGAGGTAGCTACAACTGATCATATAAACCCTAATGAAGAAATTCATTATACCAATATTGCCTGTGGTTTATTAAATACAAAAAGTTGCGCCTGTACTAAGTATTCGGAGCGAACTAAGTTGGTGCCAGAGTGTGTAAAGCTCACTAAAGACAACCTTCAAGATATCTTTTTTATGCCTCCAAGCTGCAGTTATAGAAGATTACATGAGGGCCGAGGTTTACCAAGTTGGCATCCTTTACTACATAAAGGTAAAAAGTCAGCTATGCACAAGGCTGGTATGTCCGTAAGAGGTAAAACCATTGCCGACCATGATGTAGATTTAGAAAAGTTTGAAGATTATATTGCCATGTGGCCGTTGGAGGATCTTGATTAACACATCAGTTCAATTTGGAAATTGGTAATAGCGGCTTATCTAAAGTTATATAAACCGCTATTAGACTAGTTTTAGAAGCTTCTACTGACAAATAATCGATTGAATAACATGATTGCCCATATCACAGTATATATAGTAAAGATCACTATCATCCACTGGGGCATGCTCATATCAAATAACGCCCAATCAATATCACCACAGTCTCCAGTTGCCCCAAAGATATTAGGTAACCATTGATGAAGTGGTGCCCAGGTTGGAAAGTTAGGCACAATTTCACAGGTTGCAAAAAATGGGTTGGTAGCAGTTTGAATATCAACATGTTCCATGGCTAGCCGTAGTCCCCAAATAGCGGCTACTCCCCAACCAACAAAGCCGATTGCTCTCGTTATGACATTATTCAATATCGTTGCAGGCAGTGCAGAAAAAAGCACACCAAACACTGCTGTGCGTTGGTAAATACACATGATGCAGGGTTGTAAGTCCATACGATGTTGAAAATACAAGGCTACAACCTCTAAACCTAGAGCTGTCAGAAACAATAGCCCCCAAGACAATCTGGAGGCTGTAAAAGTTGAAAGTGCTAAAAACATCTGTAGTACTTTTTTGACAATTTCGCCATACCTTAATGAGTCGCCGGAGCTACTTCAGATATTGCGCCGCTATGGTGCTCAATCAAATTCATGTCGTACAACCAACTCGTAAGGTCATAAAGTCCAAAATAAGTAGCTGCAAGACCTGCTAAGGTTAATACTACTGTATAAGGCAATGCCATATAAACCATAGTGCCATAAGACAACCTAAGAAGAGGAGCAATGGCCGACGTCAACAAGAACAAGAATGCAGCTTGGCCATTAGGCGTAGCAACACTTGGTAAATTAGTACCAGTGTTAATGGCAACTGCTAACATATCAAACTGGTCTCTAGTAATAGTGCCATTGTTTAGCGCTGCTGTTACTTCAGTTATATACACAGAACCTACAAAAACATTGTCACTTACCATAGATAACAGACCGTTGGCTAAATAAAACATAACCAGCTGTGTTTTACCTTCAAAGGTAAGTACCCAATTGATTACTGGGCTAAATAGGCCTTGATCAATGATAACTGCTACCACACCAAAAAATACACAGAGTAGGGCGGTAAAAGGCAATGCTTCTTCAAAGGCCTCACCAATCGAGTGTTCATCTATTATACCGCTCATTGATGTAGCTAAAACGATAATTGATAGTCCAATCAGGCCCACAGCCGCTAAGTGACCTGCTAGGCCAATAACTAACCAAATTATAATTAATCCTTGAACGGCTAATCTTGCTTTGTCTTGGGTAGTTAAGTGCTCTTGAGTGTGCTTATCGTAGTCAGTTAATATGGTTCTAACTACAGGTGGTAATTGAGCCCCGTAGCTGAATAGTTTAAATTTTTCTACAACAAAAGTAGTGGCTAGACCTGCAAAAAATACAGGGATGGTAATTGGAGACATGCGAATGAAAAACTCAACAAAGTCCCACCCTGCTTTTTCAGCAATGATTAGGTTTTGGGGCTCACCTACCATAGTCATTACACCACCTAATGCGGTACCTATACCAGCATGCATCATTAAGTTACGTAAAAACGCTCTAAAATCCTCTAAATCATTGCGATTGGGGTGAGGCACGCCATCATCATGAGAGTGGTCGTGGTCTGAGTGAAAATCTTTACCTGAGGCGACTTTATGATAAATAGAATAAAATCCCAAGCCAACAGTAATGATTACAGCAACCACGGTTAACGCATCTAAAAATGCTGAAAGTAGAGCTGAAGATGCCGCAAAAGCGATAGACAACGCTATTTTATTCTCAAGTTTGAGTAGTAATTTCGTGAATAATAGTAGTAACAGGCCCTTCATAAAGTAAATGCCTGCAACCATAAACACTAATAATAGTACCACCTCAATGTTGACGACTATTTCGTGTTTCATATGTTCAGGGGTTGTCATACCAATAAACAGGGCTTCAATCAGTAAGAGTCCGCCCGGTTGTAATGGATAACATTTTAGCGCCATGGCTAAAGTAAAAATAAACTCCAGTACTAAGGCCCAACCTGCCACATAAGGATTTATGATAAACAAAATGGGATTAATAACGAGAAAGGCCACAATTGCTTGTTTGTACCAATTTGGGGCTTTCCCCAAAAAATTGGCGGCTACTGCTTTAGATATTGACATTTGCATAAGCAAAAATTCCTTGCTGAATATTATAGTTTTCGAATCAACCAGAGTCAGAGTGTAACCAAAAAAACTGACAAAATCCTATACTTGATATGTAAATAGGTTAATTTTAACTGCTTTTTAACAATTGAGACTTAACATATTAAAGATTCATTGTTACCAACAATTATGATCTGGTACAATCAGTCTTGGAAAATTACAAAAACAATAATGAATAAGTGAGTTATTGATGATCTATAAAGCACAAAGCCCTGCAGGTTTCGCAGAAGAATATATTGTGGAATCTATTTGGAGTGGACGCTTTCCCCCCGGTACTATTCTTCCTGCTGAACGGGAGTTGTCTGAATTAATCGGTGTTACCAGAACAACGTTACGTGAAGTCTTGCAGCGTTTAGCTCGTGACGGTTGGTTAACCATACAACATGGTAAACCAACTAAAGTAAATAATTTTTGGGAGACCTCTGGGCTAAATATTTTAGAAACTTTAGCTCGATTAGATGAAGATGGAATATCTGAGTTGGTTGATCATTTACTCGCCGCAAGAACCAACTTAAGTGCTGTGTTTATACGTGGAGCAATTCGCCATAATCAAGAAAAATCTATTGAAATTGTTAAAAAAGGCCTTGAAATCAATGACGATAGCCAGACCTTCGCAATAAAAGATTATCAAATTAATCATGATTTGGCTTTTGCTTCAGGAAATCCCGTTTATGTATTAATGATGAACGGTTTTAAAGGGCTATACGCCAGAATTGGTAGTTATTATTTCTCTAACCAGAAGTCTAGAGATTTAACCAGAGACTATTATCAGCAGTTATTAGAGTTGGCTGAAGCTAGGGACTACGAAAAGGTACAATTAGTGGTCCGTAATTATGGTATTGAAAGTGGCAAACTTTGGGGAGCTATGAGGGCAGACATGCCCAAAGGTCTAGTAGATTAATCTTTTTGTAAAGTGATTAAAAAATTACTTAACTCGCTTGCTTGGGCTTTGGTTTTTAATTCACAGCAGGATCGCTTAGTCTATTGCTCTTTTACACTTAGTAATTCATGTTAACAAAAATTAAATCTTTGGTTTGCTCAGTAATTTACTAGCCCTTTTTACAAGAAGAGTGTAGGTATACCCGCAAACACAATTTTAGGATGGATAACTAATTCTGAAAACTGTATGTTTTACCTTAGTATCATTATTCGTATTTTTAAGAGAGGCATTTCAAATGCTAGATTTTAGGTTAGCTTTTTTAATTTTGATTCTAGCAAGCTGTGCAGCACAACCCGATTTTTCTAGTAACAATATAACCCCTGCTTTAGATTGGAAAAGTGACGATTTTAAGTTAGTTAATGTTCCTTTGAAGGATGAAATTTTCTTCCTAAAAGATGACAAGAAACAGCAGTTCTTGTCTTATTACTATGCCCCTGAAAATCAAGATGTAGAAGGCCATATACGTCTTAGCAATTATTTAAGTGAGTTTATTAGTGGGTTTTCCTATAAGGGGGATACCTATAATGCGGACTTAGCATCAACTAAACATGCTGGTAATTGTTTGTCTCTGGCTATTTTAACTAAGGCATATGCGTCATTGGTTGGTCTTAAAATTGAATACCGTCGTGTTAATTCTGCCCCTATTTATGCTCGGGAGGGGGGGCTGATAACCATTTCTTCTCATGTCCAAACTCATGTACATGCTCCTAGAAATAGTGACGTCAAGAAGGGCAGCTTTTATTTTGCAAAAACTATTATCGATTATTTTCCATCTGCTAGGGGGATGGTAGGCGATGCAGTTAATTTTGCAGATTTCGTTTCTATGTATTACCAAAATTTAGCTGCGATTGAATTAGCCAATAAAGATTATGATAAAGCTTACTCACTATTGGCAGCTGCAATAGATATATCACCTGGCAATGTTGAAACATTAAATACATTGGCCGTTTTATACAAACTATCAGGTAATACAACTAAAGCAGAATCGATTTATCAGTATGTGTTAAATCATACGCAAGGCTCGGTGAGTGCTTTAAGTAATTATGTAATCTTATTAAAACAATATGAGCGAAATGATGATGCTGTTTTATATACAAGTCGCTATCGAGATATTGAAGATGATAACCCTTATCGTTGGTACGATTTAGCCAATCAGGCCTATGGGCTTAAAAATTATCAAGGTGCTTTAGAATTATATAAAAAGTCGTCAAAAATGGCGCCTTACTTACATGAAAGTTTTTACGGTCAAGCCAAAGCGTATTTTCAATTAGGCAATATCCAAAAAGCCAAACTTGCAATGAAAAAGGCTGTACAACTGGCCTACACTCCAAAAGAAGAAAAACTATACTCGGCCAAGTTGCAGATATTAGGAGCAGCTAATTAGTTGTGGCATCTTAATTAATTTAACCAAGATAGACCCTATGGGAAGTGATTGAAAACCATTAGAGGTTCGTTTTAAAAACTCAACTATCTTAGATAAGTTCCGGTAATAATAAATCTGGCCATAAACTATCTTCAAATTGGGCCTTAAAAAAGCCTAAATGGCCTACTCGCTCAACCCCCATATCAGTTGGTGTTAGTTCACTTAATTGCTTATTTTTATGAGTGAACAAAGCATGCAAATCTCGCATATTGGTAACAGACAACATTTCATCGTCGGTAAAGCATATGGAATGTAAAGGAGTGTTGGTTTGTTTAAAAATCAGCCTTAGTTTATCTGTTTCAACCCCTACGCAATATTCTGGGTGCAAGCACCATTTACGCCACTGAAACATCACTTTTTTAGGCAAGTTGCCAATAATTCCTAATTTCTTGCCTGGAAAGTAACCACATAAAGCTGTACTAATGGGGGCAATAAAATACCAAAATAACGGTGCTTTTTTCCTTAAACTAGCAGCGTTATGTTTCCAATAACCTGTTCCAGAAGAAATAGTGATCACCTTGCTAACAAGTTCAATATTTTCAACTAATGGAAATACTTGGCCTCCTAAACTATGGCCTATCCAGAATACTGGAGGCTTGATTTCAGTGGAGTCTATTGGCTGTTTAAGGGCAAAGTTTAATGCTGCAGAATAGTCTTGCTGTGCCCAATCAATAATGTCGCAATCATAGTACTTTAAGTGTTGTGTTTTACTTTCACCTATCCCTCTGCAATCAAAGGTCAATACCGCATAACCTTGTTCTGCTAACCAAGTGGCAATAGGGCGGTAGTAAACCTGTTCTACACCCATTGCAGAAGCAATGACTATCCTGCCTTTAACGGCATCGAGTACGTGATCTTGGGGCGTGAACCAATATGCTTGTAGGTTGTCGCCTGATTTAGTCTGCAAAGTAATGGAATGGATACTTTGACTCATATTCAGTCTACCTCATCGGAGATACTTAACTGTCTAGTAAATAAGTTCACCGCACAGTCACACATTTCATCTATATGGGTACGATCTGCGTAAATACCATCAATCAACAAACGTGCAATACCATGCATCGTGCCCCATGTTACTTGGGACAATCGTAACGTATTTTCATTGCTAGGCATAATCCCTTGTTTCTGCCAACTTTTAGTCATGTCTACTTGATGCTGAAAACTTGGAAAAGCCACGTCTTTGAGTGCTTGTGTTGCACTGTTTTGCTTCCATATAGTTCGGCCAAACATTAAATCGTATAGCTCTGGGTTGTCTGCAGCATATTGGATATAACCATGAAAAAATACTCGATACTTCTGTTGTGCACTTATGTCATCACGATTAAATATTAACTCGGCATCACTTTGCCAACGTTCAAAACCTTGCTCGGCAATGGTACATAATAACTGGTTTTTATCTTTAAAATGATGGTAGGGAGCTGTTCGTGATACACCTGCTCTGTCGGCTAGTTTTCGTAACGATAAACCTTCAACACCACTTTCTTTGAGTATTTGAGTGGCTTCATTAATCAGCGCGCTTCGTAAGTCTCCGTGATGATAGTTGGACTTATTTGAGCTCGTCTTTTTTGATGTTTTCTGATTCATATACGTCTATTAATAAATGTGATGTGAGTTATCTTGACAGTGTCAATATAAGCTATTATCTTGACGCAGTCTAGTTAGAGTTTTTGTTAGCTACTTTTAGCTAATATAAGGAGAATACCTGTGTCAGAAATTGACTTTTCAACATTAGAAACACTGTCTGTAAGCATTGAAAATCACATCGCTCATATACAATTGAGTCGTCCAGAGGCGTTAAATAGTATGGTGCCAGCCTTTTGGATAGAGCTACCTTTAGTGGTTCGTAAAATAGATGCTGACTCCTTAGCCAGAGTGATTGTTATTTCGTCACAGGGTAAACACTTTAGTGCAGGTATGGATTTATCTGTTTTTACAAACATGGCTAAAGACTTTAAAGGTGAACCAGCTCGCCGAGCAGAAAGAACTCGCCGTTTGGTTTTAACATTACAAGATAGCTTTAATGCCATGGAAGAAGTACGTATTCCAGTTTTAGCCGCGGTACAAGGTGGTGTTATTGGTGGTGCGGTAGATATGATTTGTGCTGCCGATAGTCGTTATTGTACTCAAGACGCCTTCTTTACAATTAAAGAAACCGAATTAGGTATGACTGCAGACGTGGGGACATTGCAGCGCTTACCACACTTAATGCCTCAAGGTTTAATTCGTGAATTGGCGTATACGGGCCGCAATATGCTGAGTAACGAAGCCAAAGAGTGTGGATTTGTAAATCAAGTTTTTGCAGATCAGGCAAGCATGCTTGAAGCCGTGATGGAAATTGCCGTAAAAATAGCAAGTCACTCACCTATGGCAGTGGCTGGGTGTAAAGAGATGATCAATTACACCCGTGACCATGATGTCACAGACAGCTTAACTTATATGGCTACCTGGCAAAGTGGCATGTTTCAAATGCCAGATGTACAAGAAGCCATGGCCGCCAGCCAAGAAAAGCGTCTTCCTGTATATGCAGAACTTCACAAAAAATCATCAGGCTTGCAAGCCTGATTTATTTACCCAAATTTTTATAGGAGTATAATACTCATGACTACTACTTATTCAGAGCAAAGTACTAGTAAAGGGTTAGCTAAATATCCAAATTTGTTGAAACCTTTGGATTTAGGCTTCACCCAATTAAAAAACCGCGTATTGATGGGCTCAATGCATACTGGCCTTGAAGAAGCACCCAATGGCCACATTCGTATGGCGGCGTATTTTGCAGAGCGTGCAAAAGGTGGGGTCGGCCTGATCGTGACCGGTGGTATTGGCCCCAATGACGAAGGTGCCACCCATAAAGATACCCACAGATTAGATTCTGATGAGGCTATCGCGCAACATAAAATGATCACCGATGCTGTACACGAGCATGGTGGCAAAATCTGTATGCAAATTTTGCATACAGGGCGCTACGCATATAACCCAGCTTTAGTGGCGCCATCAGCAGTACAAGCACCTATCAACCCTTTCAAACCTAAGGCTCTGGATAGCGATGGTATTGAAAAACAAATTGAAGACTTTATAAATACCGCCTTACAAGCTCAAAAAGCCGGCTACGATGGTGTAGAAATAATGGGCTCTGAAGGATATTTTTTAAATCAATTTATCGCTGCTCGCACTAACCACAGAGACGATGAATGGGGTGGCAGTTACGAAAATCGTATTCGTTTACCTTTAGAGGTGGTGCGTCGAGTACGTGAGGCTGTTGGTGAGCAATTTATTATTATTTATCGCCTTTCGATGCTCGACTTAGTAGAAGGCGGATCGAGCTACGAAGAAGTAGTAGAGTTGGGGCAAGCCATAGAGAAAGTGGGGGCAACTATTATCAATACCGGAATTGGTTGGCATGAGGCCCGCATTCCTACTATTGCTACCAAAGTTCCTAGAGCTGCTTTTACTTGGGTAACGGCCAAGTTTAAAGAAGCTTTGTCTATACCCGTTATTACCTCAAACCGCATCAACACACCAGATGTGGCGGAGCAAGTGTTAGCTCGAGGTGATGCCGATATGGTTTCCATGGCAAGGCCATTTTTGGCTGATCCTGACTTTGTGATTAAAGCAGCAGAAGACAGAGCAGACGAAATCAACACCTGTATTGGCTGTAACCAAGCCTGTTTAGATCATGTGTTTGTTGGAAAAATGACAAGTTGTTTAGTCAACCCAAGAGCATGTCATGAGACTGAGCTTATTATCGATCCAGCCACAACTATTAAAAATATTGCCGTTGTTGGAGCTGGCCCAGCAGGTTTGGCTGCTGCGACAACGGCAGCACAGCGTGGTCATAAAGTCACTTTATTCGATGCGTCTTCAGAAGTGGGTGGGCAATTCAATATTGCGAAACAAATTCCTGGTAAAGAAGAGTTTTACGAAACCATTCGTTACTTCTCGCGCCAGTTAGAGTTACACAATGTTACTGTTAATCTGAATACTCGGGTCGATGCTAGTGAGCTCAATAATGCCGGTTTTGATGATGTTATTTTAGCGACGGGTATCAAGCCAAGAACACCGCCTATTGACGGTATCGAGCACAGTAAAGTATTGGGTTACATAGATGTTATCGCCAACAAAAAGCCTGTAGGTAATAAGGTGGCCATAATAGGGGCTGGTGGTATTGGTTTTGATGTATCTGAATACCTATCTCATGCAGGTGAGTCCACTAGTCTGAATATTCCTGCCTTCATGAAAGAATGGGGCATAGATATGACCTTTGGCTCTCGTGGTGGTATTGAAGGAATTAAAGCTGCACCTACTCCATCACCCCGTGAAATCTACTTACTGCAACGTAAAGAGACGAAAGTCGGCGCTGGCCTTGGCAAAACCACTGGTTGGGCACACAGAGCAGGCCTACTCAGTAAAGGCGTTAGCATGTTAGCTGGGGTTGAGTATCTAAAAGTTGATGACGAAGGCTTGCATATTAAAGTAAACGACCAAATACAAGTTTTGGAAGTAGATAATGTCATTATCTGTGCTGGACAAGAGTCACTGGTTGAGTTGGTTGAAGGTTTAACTTTACCTTATCACTTAGTTGGCGGCGCTGATTTAGCTTCAGAGCTTGATGCAAAGCGCGCTATTAACCAAGGTACAAGGTTAGCTGCAGAGTTATAAGTATTAATAAAAAGGCTAAGCAGTTAACTGCTTAGCCTTATCGTTAATGTGAGGGTGCAAAGCAAACCTAAGACAAGGTTTTTAACGCTTCACCTGAATACTGTTCTAGTTTATCCAATTCATTTTTGCGAATTTTATTAGACCATTCTGGATCTTGTAATAATGCGCGGCCTACTGCCACTAAATCAAACTCACCTTTATCTAGTCTTTCAATTAAATCGTCGATTGAGCGAGTGCTTGAATCTTTACCAGCAAATGCGCCAAAGAAATCATCATTTAAGCCCACTGAGCCTACCGTCATAGTTGGCTTGCCAGTGATTTTTTTAGTCCAGCCAGCTAGGTTTAAGTCAGAGCCTTCAAACTCTGGCTCCCAGTAACGTCTGGTAGAGCAATGGAATATATCGACGCCGGCTTCACTTAAGGGAAGCAAGAATTCTTTAAGCTGTTCAGGTGTCTCTACTAATCGGGCAGTGTAATCTTGTTGTTTCCATTGTGAGTAACGCAACATAATTGGGTAATCTTCACCCACAGCAGCTCTAATTGCTTTAATAATTTCAATGGCAAAACGGCTACGGTTTTTCATGTTGCCGCCCCATTCATCGGTGCGCTGATTGGTCCCTTCCCAAAAGAATTGGTCCACTAGATAACCGTGTGCGCCATGAATTTCAATACCATCGAACCCTAATTCTTTAGCGTCTAAGGCGGCTTGAGCAAACCCAGCTATCACGCTTTTAATGTGCTCAACTGTCATAGGTTCAGCCACTTTTTTGCCTGGCGATAATAGCCCTGATGGCCCAGCGCTTGGTAATTCCGGGAAAGGCGCTTTTTCAGGATTACGAGCCATACCCACATGCCAAAGTTGCGGCATGATTTTACCGCCCGCTGCGTGAACCTCATCCACTACATATTTCCAACCAGCTAAAGAGTCTACCCCATGAAATTTAGGAACATTGCCATCCATAGTCGCTACAGGATCGTTAATGGTAGTGCCTTCGGTTATTAGCAAACCGGTTCCGCCTTCTGCGCGGCGACGGTAATAACCCGCTACTTCTTTGGTGGGAATGCCATCTGGAGAAAAGCTGCGGGTCATAGGTGCCATGGCTATTCTGTTTTCCAGAGATAAACCTTTCATATTGAAAGTAGAAAAAAGTGCGTCTAAGGACTTACTCATAAAAATTCCTATTGTTTGGTGATTGAAAGGGGAGAGCGCTGAAGTTACTCAGGCTTATTGGTGATATCTGGCCACACAAAGTCGTTAGGGTCTTCTTGGGTGGGCTGTTGTTTGTTTACGGTAGACAAGTAGAGTTGTTCTACCTTTTCTCTGGCCCAAGGGGTTTTTCGTAAAAACTTTAAACTAGATTTAATAGACGGGTCAGAGGTAAAACAATTGATTTTTACTTCTTGCCCCATTTTTTCAAAACCTAACTGGTTCTCAAGGGTTTCGAGAATAGTTTGCAAGGTCAAGCCATGCAAAGGGTTATTTTTTTGTTGTTCTGCCATGTTTATGGATCATGCCTTGTTTACGGTACACGCCTTAATTGATTGAGGATATTGTCTGCTGAAAAATACCAAAAAAAAAAGCCCTGTTTAACAGGGCTTCCATTTACTATTTTGATGATTAGCTATTAAGCAAAGTTTGCCGCAGCAAAATCCCAGTTAGCTAGAGCCCAAAAACCTTCAAGGTACTTAGGACGAACGTTACGGTAATCGATGTAGTATGCGTGTTCCCACAAATCTACTGTAAGTAGAGGAGTAAGGCTGCTATCAGTCAGAGGAGTAGCTGCATTGCTAGTGTTAACAATATCTAGGCTACCGTCTGCTGTTTTAACTAACCAAGTCCAGCTTGAACCAAAGTTGTTTACTGCTTTGTCATTAAGTGCCGCTTGGAAGTCTGCAAAAGAACCCCATTTAGCATTGATTGCGTCAGCAAGTGCGCCAGTTGGTTCACCGCCGCCATTTGGGCTTAGGCTATTCCAGTAAAAAGTATGGTTCCATATCTGAGCAGCGTTATTGAATACACCACCCTCAGAATCTTTCACTATTTCTTCAAGGCTTTTACTTGCTAAATCAGTACCTTCTACTAAGCCGTTTAACTTAGTTACATAAGTTGCATGGTGCTTACCATAATGGTATTCCAACGTTTCAGCAGAGATATGTGGTTCTAGGGCGTTCTTTTCGTAAGGAAGAGCGGGTAATTCAAAAGCCATGTTAAATTCTCCATAAATGTGTGATGGGTGTTTTCTAAAATTAGAATATGTAAATGCTATTACTTTATTAGCTAATGTAAAAGCACTGCTTTGTTATTTGTTAAAACTATTTATCTCTTATAATGAATATTGCGTTTTATCTTGGTAATTCAAGTCATTAATTATGTAAACTTTAACGAATGTTTCAATAGCTTAGTAGAATGCTATTAATCAATCCTTGAAAACTGTAAACTTAGGGCCATATCAGCCATTAAATATTCAGACGAGAGTTCCTATGGAAACTATTGATAAAATTAAGCAACAAATTGAAGAAAACCCTATTTTGTTATACATGAAGGGCTCGCCTAAATTGCCAAACTGTGGTTTTTCAGCCCAAGCCTCCCAAGCGCTTATGAGTTGTGGTGAACAGTTTGCTTATGTAGATATTTTGCAAAACCCTGATATCCGTGCTGAGCTGCCTAAATATGCAGATTGGCCGACATTTCCGCAGCTATGGGTAGATGGTGAGCTAGTAGGCGGGTGTGACATAATTATGGAAATGACTCAACAAGGTGAATTACAGCAAGTGGTTAAAGAGTCTGTAGCAAAACGTGATGCTGAGAAACCAGCTGAATAAGTTTTGTTTAAGGTTTTAAAGACAAAAAATAGAGCCTTTATAGCTCTATTTTTTTGTCTTAAATTTAGATTTTAAGATTTAGGTGTTCCGATATTGCCAATGTTAGGGTTAGCCTTTTCAGCCGCCAGTACTCTTGTGTTTAGAATATCAATTTCATTGCTTAAATCATTAATACGATTAGTTAAGTTATTATTGGCAAGCGCAGTAGAAATCATCTTTTCTTTTAAACTTGCGAACTCTTGCTCAGTAGATACGGCAGATAAGTTCACATCATCGAGTTCAATGTTTAACTGTTTTACTAAACTAGCTTGGTTTTCTAATTGCTCTTGTAGTAACCCCAGTGTAGTTTGATTGTCGGCAGCATCGCTTTTAAGTTGCTTATCTAGCTTTTGAGAGGAGGCTTGTAAGCTAGCAACTGATTTATTTAGCGTGCCTATTTCTGCTTGATTTTTACGCCATGCAGAAGCCCAAAGTTTATCCATTTGCTCCCACAGTTCATTGGTTTTAGCTGTAAGCTCAACTACCTTCACCTGTAGAGCGGCTGCGGATTGATCCATATCTTCACCCGTAGCAGAAAGGCGGTTTTCTAGCTCAGTGATACGGGTTTGTGCTTGTTGTAACACTTCATATTGCAAAAACGACCAATATCCAAACCCAGCTCCTAGTAACAAAATTAAAAATAAAAAGCTCAACCACGAAGGTGAGTTTGTCTGTGCATTAGGTGTTTTATCTGGGGTGGGGCTTTTTTTGTTTTTGTTATTAGCCTGAGAGCGCGTGCGATGAAAACTATCTAGGTCATCTTTGTCTAAGGTAATGTTGGGGAAGTCCCCTCTAGTCTCGTTGGTCATCTTAGGTTTTATTATTCTTTTGAGTGGTTAATTATAGATTATACATAGCTGTAATAATAATGGCATAGGTCAAAGGTTCAAATTCAAATAAGCCTACTAGATTACATACTTTTATGTCATGTAATCTAGGTGCTACTAAGTATACCTATTACTTTTTGACCCATTTACCATTGGTCCACAGGTAATGACCCGAGCTGGTTTTGTTATAGGCTTTTTGAGCGGCAAGTTTTTCTACTTGTTGAACTGTTATTCCATTTTTCTGAGCTAATTTGGCATACACAGTTTTACGTTTTGCATTAATGTCATTTACTAGGCTCTGTACATCATCTGATGCTACCACTACGCCTAAATAACCATTGTCTTTTTCGCCCACAAGACCTTGTTGTTTCGCTTGATCTAGGTTGAGTGCAAAAGCGATGCTACTAAATAGCAAGCTGATAATTATCAGAGATTTAAAAAATACTTTGGTTTTCATAAAATTATTCCTAAGTTGCCTAAAACAAGCTGCTGTCATCACTGAATACGTCATCAAGCTCTTTATCTACTTTGACGCGTATTTCATGATCAATTTTAACGTTAATATTAATGGTAATGGGCTCTTTGGTTTCAACTTGTACGGTATGAGTACAAGCACCTATAAACCCTGTTGCCGTAAGCACTAAAACTGTTTTTTTCACTTTTTATCACCTTGATTGATTTTTTGCTCAATTGTATCGCCAACTGCATTTACCAGTCTTACTGACTCTAGCAATGAATATAAGTTTTCTTCGTGGCTATAGTTAAAGTTAACACTTTGGTTTTTATCTGGATTATTACCTTTTAAAGCAATATCAAAAAACACCCACCCATCTGGATTGAACTTAACCTTGCTCTCGAGTTGTGTAAAGTCTAGGTTTTCTAAAAGCGCTAATTCAGGCTGTTGCATTTTAATAGAATCAAATGAAGGGTTATTGTTAATGGTTAATTTACCTCCTGTTAGACTCGACAACCAACCATTGTCAACCATGAGCCCTTGTTGATTGATGTACATAGGTAAATTACCACTCACCTTGCCTGTAATCTTTATACCGGGTTGTTGCTGCAAGGCCACTACCTCCGCTAATTCTATATTGCTTAGATTGACATTAAACTGTTGTTCTCGGCCATCTAACCATAAATTTGGTATTAAAAACTCACCCTCGAATATATTACCTTTAACTTTTTGTAGCCCCAATACAGTATTTTTTGAACTAACACTGGCTGTAATGTCACTGATGGTAAGGCCCACATCAATTGAGTCTATGTATAGATTAGCGTTTGATAACTGAAGCCCCGCTGAATTGTATGTTACAGGCGTAAGGTAATTAATATTATTTACAAGGTAGTCTTGATACTTGACTGATAGGTTTTGAATACTAGCCTGACCTTTTGCCATCAACTCTTGTGAGTCTAGAGGTAGGGTTATATCAAGACTGGCTGAAAGCTTACCTTGGTTAATCTCTAGTGTATGTATAATCTGGGCTAGAGTATTATTTAACCTTGATATTGCCTGTTCAGGTATACCTATATTTACCTTTGCTTGTTGCTGGGTAACTTCGAGCACAAAGTCTTGCTCTAAGTTCACATAATGCTGGCTAGAGAGCTCTTCACTTTGTAAATTTACTTGTGCCAAATGGGTGATGTTTATGGGCTGAAAATTGATATTCTGAATCGCTAAACTTGTAAGGTTAGACTGACCGGTCACACTCATTGAATCGAGGTCAGTGATGTTTAAATCTAGATGGTTACTGAAGTTCTGTAGATTGAAACCTGTATCTTGTAATTGGACTAAATGGCTATCTAAGCTTAACTGTAAGTCATTGTAATGTTTGCCACTAACAACAAAATTACTCCTTGCTTGGTCAATATTAATAGTGTCTAGCTTTGCCTGTGAAATATGAATGTTTCCGCTCATTTCTAGAGAGTTTGCTGCGTTACTGTCGAATGTAAATCCGCTTGTGACTTCGGCCAAAGCTAAAGCTTTTGACTGCAAATTTTTAATTCTAATTTGCTGCTTATTATCAGTAATATTAAAATTTATTGTGTTTGCAGCGTTTGGGTTCTTAAAGTTTGATAGATCAACGTTAAGCTTACCCACTCCTTGAAAATCTACCATTTCTGCTGATAGGTTTGTCATGCTGGTGGTCTGAATATCAATCGGTTGCTTGAGAGTAAATTGATAGCCAACCTCCAGATTACCTGCTGTTTTGTAACTTAAGTTAACGAGTTCAAGTAACCGAATAATATCGACTTCATTTGTACTTTGTAAATCTATGATACTCAATTTAGGTATCTTGATTTCGTTGCCGCTGAGGGTGAATGGGGTGGGTATGAGTAGCGACAGCTGTGGGCTGTCACCATCTGCTAAATAGTTATGCACCATTGAGCAGTTTTCAAGTGATACTTGATTTGTTAATTGATTAACATCTATCTCGAATGAAAAGTCTACAAGGTTAATGTCAGTTATTAATGTTCCCGCAAGTACGAAATCAATTGGGCAATTTTTAATAGCAACATTACTGGATATGTTTAGGGCGTTTTGGCTGTGTAATGTTTGCCCGTCAAAGGTTAGCAAAGTGCTAATGATAGCTTGATCTAATGCTGCTTTTTTTAATAACTCGGGTTTACTTCTGGCCCACTCTTGTATCTGGGGAATAAACTTTTTTAGGTCAGATAAACGCCATTCAATGTCGGTCGTTAGATAGCTTGGGTTAACTTGGATTGTCGCGCTTAAATCTCCTGTTATCTTAACTTTTGTTTCTGCGACAGATTTAACAGTTAATTTGATAGGCTGCACTAAAACGTCAGAGTTTATATATAAACTGGTGATATTTAGCCTAGGTAAGGATTGAGGCAACGATAGGCGTTCGGCTTTCTGCTCTGAAGATGCCTTGATGTCTGAAGTTGCGGCGTTACTATGGTTTATGTGTATTTCTTCAATAGCCAAATCATTAGTCCACAGTTGCCAAGTCATATTTTCTATCGACAACTCACCCATAGGAGAGCTTACACAGGCTTCTTGAACTTTCAGTTTAAAAGGTAAAGCAAATGAAAAGTCTAAGCACTGAATGGTTATATTATGACTGTCGGTAAAGTATTCGATACTTTTAACCGCAAGAGGGCGTTTAAAAATGAACGCACATATCACTAAAATGATTAGCAAAAAAAAGGTAGTTAAGGTTTTAGCTGCCCATGTTCGCTCAAAAAAGCGTGTCATTAGTTTCCTTAGTGTTTTTATTAGTCCCGGTATTGTCAGACTAATGATATTGAATAAAGTTTATATAAGAGCAGTAAGAAGGACCGAGTGAAATTATTGTATAAGCGCGATTATTTATAAATAGGTAATTTCAATAAAAATATAGATTTGGCTGAAAATCTGTATCTATAAAGAGTTATGGGGTTTTAAGTTAACTGAGATGTATGAAGATGTGGGCGGTATGGCGTCCCCACCAGGAATCGAACCTAGATCTAAGCCTTAGGAGGGCCTTGTTTTATCCATTAAACTACGGGGACGTCGCAGTTAGCGATGCATTATGTCTTAGTCCTGAGTGGATTTAAACTGCTATTGTCTTGCTACAAAATCGTTTGCTTGAATATTCACCAGTAGTGCCCCTGTTGGTGATTTTACTATAGCGGTATCTGTAAACACTTCGACTACTGTGACCTTTTCGGGGTGAAGGTGAAATTGTCTACCTTGCTCACCTTGTGGCGAGTGATATTGATTCATTTTGAATAGGGTCAGCTTATCACCTTTTTTAACACCGTTTTGAAGTCCAATATTGATAATAAGACTTTCATTGCCTGTCTTAATCACTCTCCCAAATGCAGGTTGGCAACTGATGGTTTCTTCGATTTCTTGGATGCTTTGTTGTTGTAATTCTTGAGCGGCGAGTCCAAATTTTGAGTTCCAAAGTTTGTGGCTATTACTATCAATACTTTGATGCAAATCAAAATCCCATAATGCATTCATAGTTTTATGCTTTTGATAGATCATTTCTCCAGAATATCCATCATACATAGTAAGTGTAACGGCTAGATTACGAGTGACTTTGTCATCTGCCCACGGGTTCCAGTTTTGAGTGGGCGCTGTTTCAATTGAAAACTCGTTGATTTCGCCAAATATAACAAATTGACTGTTGGTTTTTCGAGATAATTCATAGGCAAAGGATTTTTGCTCACTTGGGTCTGACTTTAAGTAATAGGGTTCAATTTGTTTTATATAGCTAAATTGAGTGTTTTCTTGAGACGCAAGTTGTAGCCGGGTGGCAAAGGCTTTTCCAAAATCATATAAGTTGCCGGCTGCAGCTTGTTGCCGCTTTTGAAAGTCGTACCAAGTAGTGACTATGCTTTTTTTGTAGTCTGAAGCGGCACAGGTAGTTTCAATTGGGAATATATCGGCACGAATAGACACAGTTACATAGTCTTGATGATAAACTTCATTTATGAGCTCAATATGATTTACGTCGCCGGCTGAGGTGATTTCTAGGGTGTCATCTTTCAATAGACCATTTGCCATGATTTGCACATTTTTTACTGCTGCGCCAGAAAACAACAGGGCTTGCTTGATGGCTTCTTGGGTGGCGAGTTGCCGTGCTGCTTGCTTTTGGCCATCATGAATAACGGCTTGGCCACTTGCTTCAATCCATGTTGCTTGCGTGGTAAGGCTAGTTACCAATATAACTAGAAATAGAATTTGGTTTTTCACAGCTGGCATGTTTTGACCCGTTAAGTATTTGCAAAACCACAGAGACAATATTCTGTCAGAATATTAGGTTTCAATTTTAAATTGGGATTAAGCACAAATCGTACCTATCAAGTTTTTACACCCTTGTAGCTGGTTGGTTTTGGGTATGGTTATTGCTTTACAATTGATATGAGACTAATTTTAGGCGGTAAATCAATGTTGCTAAATTTCCAAAAGAGCTTAAAGGGCTGGATTTTAATTTTACCTATTTTTTTAATGGGTTGTACTAGTTGGTTTAGTAAACACGTGGAATGGGAAACAATAGAGCCTGACACTTACCCGGTTATTTCTGCTATTGGTTATGCACCAATTTCTGCTCAGCGTGGAGCAAATGACTCAGTGAAAATGCTAATGGCACTTAAAGCCTCTAAGTTGGATGCTTATCGAGAATTAACTCAACAAGTTTACGGACAAAAACTTGACGGTGATCAGTCGTTACAAAGTTTGGTGTTAGAGAACACCCAATTAGATAGTTCAGTTCAAGGAGTAATTAGAGGCGCAAGGGTGGTTAAGAGTTACCCGGTTGGTAACGATACCTATGCGACAGAATTAGAATTAGATTTTAAATTAGTAAATGATATTTATTTATCTACTGCTAGGCCTAAACGAATTAAAGATGTTCGTTATTATTAAGCTTAACTGTTGCTGTCTCGCTTTAATCTAGTCGTATTTTTTGAGATTGCCGTTTACTCAAATAGGTGATAAAACCATCACTTAATTGATTGGCATGTTGTTGGGCTAATTGGTCTGCAAGGTTACTATCTTGGTTTTCAATAGCGTCGATGATCAAGTCATGGTTATCCACCATCTCAGGTGGAGGGTTGTCGTTAAACAGGCGATAGTAAATTCTTAATGTCCTTTTTCCTTCATCCAAGAGTCGTTTGTACATTAAAGTAAAGTAGCTGTTTTGTGAGGCTTCACTTACTGCTATGTGAAATGCGTGATTACAGTCAATCATTGCGACCACGTCATGGGCGCGAACTGCTTCTTTAAACTTCTGGTTTTTATCTTTTATTAGCTGTAAGTCTGATTCTGTGCGGTTCTCAGCTGCTAAGCGGGTCACAGCCCTTTGAACTAGATCGAGTGCGTCCATAAAGTTAGGAAAGTCTTCTAGGGTTAGAGGAGACACTTGAGAGCTTTTATTCGGCAGAGTTTTAATTAGGCCATCAGCGGCCAAACGTATAAATGCCTCTCTTACTGGAGAGCGGGAGACCTCAAAACGCTTGGCCATGCTGTTTTCGTCTATGGTACTGCTAGGAGCTAATACTAGGGTGAGTATTTCTTCTCTAATGGTTTCGTAAATGGTAACAGCATTAGATACCTTGCTATTTGGGGCAGGGCTTTTAGGCATAGTATGATTTAACAAGTGTTAGATATTCTCTCGGTATTATAAAGGTGTTACGGCTAATAAGCAGTAGCACCTAGCCTTTAAGTTGCTCATTATTATTCTCAAGATAGCTCATGGCTTCATCGGCGGTAAAAAATAACTTCCCTGGGGCTAATGTTAACAAAATATCTGTCAATTTTAATTTATCTTGAATAATGCCTTTCACGTCTGACAGGTGCAGTGTTATGCCAGCTTCTCTTAAGTTCAAGATTAAGGTTTCTAGGGTCTCAAGGGCGCTTTCATCAATAGAGCTAACCGAGCTAAAAATTAATACAAGATTCTTAACTTCTTGGTTTTGTTCACACCTCTCCATAATATAGTTTTCAATGTATTGAACGTTGGCAAAAAACAAATTTTCGTCAATTCTTAAATACACACTGTGTTTTTGTGTTTTTACATTGAGGCGGTTCACGTTTCTGAAATAGCCGCCTTGTGCCCTTCCAACTTCTGCGATATGAGGATGGGTGGTTCGATGCATAAACAATATCATTGAACATGCAATACCCGCCCAAATTCCAATTTCTACCCCTAACAATAATGAACTTAGAAAGGTAAAAAGCAAACTAATGGCATCGGCTTTGTTAAAAGCCCAACAGCGCCGAATATGTTTAAAATCTATCATGGGCAACACAGACATGATCACGACTACCCCTAAAATAGCCTTGGGTAGGCTAATTAGATATGGCGTAAGAAAAAATAAACTTATGACTAATACCACAGCAGATACTAGATTTGCTACTTGGGTAACAGCACCGGATGCATAGTTCACCATAGAGCGGCTGACACTGCCTGCCAACGCAAAAGATCCTATTAGAGCCGAGCCAATATTGGCCGCTCCTAAAGCTAATAACTCTTGATTTGAGTTAATCTTCTCACGTCTTTTACTGGCAAGGGTTACCCCAGTGGCAATACTGGTTAAAAAACAAATTAGCGCAATAGATGCCGCTGGAAAGGCTAGTTCAGGCCAGTGAGCAAAGGTCAGAATATCAAGATTAATAGTGGGAAATGAGTTAGGAATTTGACCTATAACCGCTACATTGTAGTTGTCTTGCATGTGGAATTGACTCACTAAAATTATGCTAATGATGACCAATATAACTGGGCTAGACTTACTTAATGCTAATGCGATAGGGCCCGTTAGCTGCAGTTTTTCTAGTAAAGCAGGAAGTAGCAATTTACTAGACCAAAGTAAGATAATTCCTAGAATACTTAAAGTCATTACTGCCGAGTTAACTTGATTTAAGTGAGTGGCAGTAAAAATTAAAATATCTTTAAAGGATAATCCACTATTAGGCTGTAAACCTAGAATTACCGGGATTTGACTACTAGCTATGATGATCGCAGATGCGCTAGTAAAGCCACTAATTACCGGCTTGCTTATAAAGGTGGTTAAGCTTCCCAACCGCAATAAGCTAAGTAGTGATAAAAATATGCCTGTTAAAATCGTTAGGTTAACCCCTAGGCTTATATATTCTTGTGTGGTTTGTGGTGCTAGTTTGGTAATGGATGAACCTATTAACAAACTTATTAGTGCAGCTGGGCCAATCACTAATGTACGACTACTTCCTAAACAGGCATATATCAACAGGGGTAAAATAGCCGCGTATAGGCCATATTCAGGTGGAAACCCAGCAAGTTGCGCATAAGCTAATGATTGGGGGAGGGCAATACTTGCTGTAACTAATCCCGCCACACAGTCACTAACAAACATACCTGAATTGTAGTTTTTGAGTCGAGTCATCTGCGATTGCCTCATTGATTAGTAAATAACCCTACCTTGGTGTCCTTTATACCTCAATAATTGCTATTGTGTACAGTTATGTCGACAATTGTTTTTTATCCTGATATTCTTTTACCACTGAGTATTGATAGGTGACGACCAAGATGAAAGAAATTCGACAGCCAAGTTGGCAGGTTGCGTTAGTACCTATTATGAGCACTCTAGCTATATTGATGGTACAGATTTTAGTGTTTAAAGGGGCTCCGCACATACCTCTCATTTTAGGTATTGGTATTACCGCCATCTTTGGAATTTTACACGGCCATAAATGGTCAGGTTTACAACAGGGCATGCTATCAAGTGTTTCAGTAGCTTTACCTGTGCTTGGCATTTTTATGGTGGTGGGTATGACTATAGGTACTTGGATTGCCAGTGGTACAGTGCCGTTTTTAACTAAGGTAGGCTTGGAAATTTTGACCCCCACTGGCTTTTTACCTCTTACTTGTATTATTTGCGCCATTGTCTCGGTTTTTACGGGAACCTCTTGGGGCACAGTGGGCACTATTGGTTTAGCATTACTTGGCATAGGCGAGAGTTTAGGTATACCCAGTTACTTTACTGCAGGGGCTGTTGTCTCTGGTGCTTGGTTTGGAGACAAAATGTCTCCCTTGTCTGATACCACCAACTTTACAGCGGCCATCACAGGCACTAACCTTTACACACATATGCGCAATATGTTGCCTACTACTTTTCCAGCTTTAGTTATTTCTCTAATTATCTATACCTACTTAGGAAGCGCCTACACAAGTACCTTAGCTGAACTGGGTAATGTAGAAGCCCTAGACAAATTACTGTCTGAATCTTTTGTATTAAACCTTTGGGTATTATTACCGCCTTTGGTGATAGGTATATGTATATGGAAGAAAGTTGAGCCTATGCCTTGTATGTTTTTAGGTGTGTTTACGGCGAGTTTAGTTGCATTTTTTGTACAGGGTATGCCGGTAAACGAGATTTTACAGGTGATGATGAGTGGTTATGTCAGTGAAAGTGGTAACCCTGCCATTGATACTTTGTTATCTAAAGGTGGGATCATGTCTATGACATGGGTGATCACTCTTATTATGATAGCAATGGCATTTGGTGGGGTACTGCAAAAAACGGGATGTTTTGATGCTATTTTATCTAGTGTGATGCCATTTCTTAAGGGGCGCATCGGTTTGGTATTTGCCACTATGTTTGCAACTGTAAGTTTTAACTTTGCCAGCAATGCTTTTATTGCTTACACCATACCAGGGCGAATGTTTACTCCAGCATTCAGAGGACAGGGGTTTTCAAGCTGTAATGTGTCTAGAATACTAGAAGATGGAGCCACTATGAGCGCTCCGCTCATTCCATGGAATTCAGGAGCTGTGTTTGTATCTGGCACCTTAGGTATTCCTACTGTGCTCTATGCCCCCTTCGCATTTTGTAACTGGATATCTTTTCTTATCAATTTATTTTGGGGCCTAACTGGCTGGTTTATTCCTAAAGCCTCAGAGGCGGAGATTCAAAATTGGTGTCAGCAAAAAGCTCTGATTTTGCGGGACGGCAATATAATTGAAGCTACGCCTGAAAATACCCAATATTTAATAAGTAAATAATGCTGCCGAGTATTAGTGACAGCAACCCTTTTAGTGTGGAGAAAAAACGTGAAACCAACAACCGTAGCATATGTGCCTTCAACTCATGATAGCGAAAATGATCCTCGTAATGAGCATATAAAAATTTATGTAAATGGAGAGTTAGTTGACAAGGAAGACGCAAAAGTTTCTGTCTACGATAGTGGATTTTTATTAGGTGATGGGGTGTGGGAAGGTTTACGTTTGTACAAAGGGAAATTAGCTTTTCTTGATGAGCATTTAGAGCGTTTATATGAGTCGGCTTATTTTCTGGATATAGACATTGGTGTCAGTCGCGATGAAATGAAAGTCATTTTGCAGCAAACCCTTGATGCTAACAATATGACAGATAATGTACATGTGCGCTTAATGGTGAGCCGGGGTAAAAAGACTAAACCTTTCCAAGACCCACGTTTAAGCATTTTTGGCTCAACTATAGTGGTAATTGCTGAACATAGTATAATTAACTTGGAAACCGCTAACAATGGCGTAACTTTACATACCGTGCCTATTGTTAGAGGTTTGCCCACTACTCAAGACCCTAAATTGAATTGCCATAACAAGTTGAACTGTATAACAGCCCTTAATCACGCTTTGAAAGCAGGGGCGAATGAAGCACTAATGCTTGACCCTCATGGTTTTGTGAATACCTCTAATTCATGTAACTTTTTCATTGTGCGTAAAGGTGAGCTTTGGACCTCATCTGGTGATTATTGTATGAATGGTATTACTCGTAAAAAGGTAATTGAAATCTGTGAAGAACATGGCATCCCTATTAAATTAAAGAATTATTCTTTGTATGAAACCTATTCAGCCGATGAGGCATTTCTTACCGGGACATTTGCGGGGCAAACCCCTGTTACTGAAATAGATGGTAGGCAAATCGGTGATGGTAAAGCAGGCCCAGTCTTAGCCAAAATAAAGTCCTTGTATAAACAAAGGGCGACGAGTTTGTAATTTTAGGGCTCAAAATTATAGAATTAACACTTGCGCTTACTGATTGTGACAGGTTAGTAAGCCTTAGCTGCTCAATTAATTAAGCGCTGATACCGCCACTGGTAGAGCCGCCACGGGTTTTGCCACTCCTGTCGTAAGTCATTGATTCTTTAGCTCTAGATTCAAGTAGTAGGCTACGCAGGTGCTCAAGTCGGAGCTGACCTTGTTCTACAGCGGTTTGGTTGATTTGGGTGCGAAATTTACACTGACTTACTAATTCTTTTGCATCATCAAACAGGGAGGTAATTTCTGGGTTGTCTTTTAATTCTTGACTAGCTCTGCTGTATATCTTTGATATGACAAGATCTTGCTCTTGGATTGTGGCTAGTAATGTTTCTTTGGTATTAAGAAGTGATATTAAGGCTTCAGCATCTCTGCTACTAATAAGATGCAATTCTGTTTCCAGAATTTGTTGCAGTTCTTGGAGGTTTGTATTTTGTGCAGTAATTGTAGTTTTTAATTCAAGCATAAGAATAACCGGTGTTAAGATGATTATTCATTATGCTTTTTTTAGGCATCAGTACCAAATATTTCTGACTCAAGTGCTGATATTTTTTTAGCTAAGCTTTCAGCATTAACTGTATATTCACCGCTTTGAATGGCTTTCTTGAGCTTATCTACTTTCTCTTGATTAACCGGAGCTTCAGAGCCTCTCTTTTGAACTTGATTAAGCTGTTGCGCTGAAGATGTCAGTGATACTGAGTCTTGACGAGGCGCAGCCGCACTTTTTTGCGGATCAGCCAGTTGTGCTTTATCGTTATTTAAAGCTTGCTGTTGCTGACTCAACTTCTGGTTGTCTAGCGGTGCTTTAGGGCTACCGTTATTTACGTTGTTAATAGACATAATGACCTTCCACTACCTTAAATTTTGTCCTCAAATATTTTATCGGCCGCAACATCAAATAATTTAGTATTAAAAGCAAATTATTTAATAAATTACATAAAGCTTTGTTGTATATGCCTTTATTGAAACTACATATTTACTTCTACTTGTCCGGTATTGGTTACTTTAGCTTGTATGCGCTTATTTGAACGACTATTTTTTACTTGAATTGTGTCGCCCATTTTACCATCTTCTAATGCAATACCGCTAGTCTTAACTCGCATACTCTGTGAACCCGCTGAAATAACTACACTATCACCTTTGCACACATAACATAAGTTATGTGGGGCAACAGGACGACCCGCAGTGACTCTGCGCTTAATACGAGCACCTAAGACTTGTTCGACTTTAGAAAAGGTCGAGCTTCTTAGCCTTTTCACATCCATATTGACTATATTAACATTATTGGCAGTAAGGATAGTACCAGGGCTTACCGCACTTGAAAAAACAACCACCGATTGGGTTTGAAGTGCTTTAACAACCATAAATATGTACCAATTGTTAGATGGGCACTGGGCTTTAACCGTTATATTGGATTGTTTCAATGCTTCTGGGCTAGCCGTAAACTCTAAGCCTGAACTGCAGTGGGGAATATTTATTCGGTCGTCAATGGGCATAGATGAAACATCTATTTTATTCGTTGGATTAGGAGATAACTTCTGTAAAACGAATTGTTCTGCTTGAAATATAAGCTGTTGTTTAGCTAAATTATTTTCTGGTGCGGCCGCTACAGAAGTCAATGTAAAGCAAATAATTGCTATAAACTTGAGTGGACTTTGATAATAATGTGATTTTTTCATGTTCACTTGTCGTTAAGTTGTCTATGCTAGAGGCATTAAACCTCAGGTTTTAAACACAACCTATTGAGATAGTTGTATTCAATAGGCTAGGTAGAAAGCGTCAATTATTTGTTACGATATAAAGTTGTAAAGCAAATTACACGCCGGATTTAAATGAATTGGAGTTACATATGTCTGAAATCCTTAACTCAGTTAACCAACGTACGCAGTTGGTGGGTGAAAACAGGTTAGAGTTATTACTGTTCAAACTTAATTCAAGACAAAGGTTTGGTATAAACGTATTTAAAGTGCGAGAGGTTCTACAATGTCCCCCTCTAACTTCTATGCCCAAATTAAATGGCTTGGTTAGAGGTATAGCGCATATACGTGGTCAAACTATATCTGTTATTGACATGAGTTTAGCTACTGGAGGGAAACGCATTGAAGATGTGGAAAACTCTTTTATTATTATTGCAGAATATAATAGTTCAGTGCAGGGTTTTTTGGTGGGTTCAGTTGAACGTATTATTAATACCAATTGGCAGTCGATTATGCCGCCGCCAAAAGGTAGTGGTAAAGCAAGCTATTTAACCGCGGTAACAGAAATAGAAGACGAACTAATCGAAATTTTAGATGTTGAGAAAATTTTGAATGAAATATCTCCTGTCAATACCGACTTAAGTGATGACTTTGAGAGCACTATTGATGTTGAAAACGAAACTCAACAAAAAATTATTTTTATCGCTGATGACTCTTCTGTTGCCCGTAACCAAGTTAAAAAAGCTCTATCAGCTTTAGGCTTAGAAATTGAGCTTGCTAAAAATGGTTTAGAAGCACTTGAACGCTTGAAGGAAATTGGAGCTGAAACCGGTGATGTTACCGATAAAGTAGGTGTGTTAGTTTCTGATATTGAAATGCCAGAGATGGACGGTTATACCCTAACAGCAGAAATTAGAAATACTCCTGAACTTAAAAACTTACACGTGATTTTGCATACGTCATTGAGTGGCGTTTTCAATCAAGCTATGGTGCAGAAAGTAGGGGCCGATGACTTTATTGCCAAGTTTCACCCGGACGAGCTGGCAACGTCAGTGCAAAAATGGTTCGGTAATACGAAATAGATGCAGTTTTGTAAAAGGTGTTGCCCGCTAAAATGGAATCTTGTTTGTTAATAGAAAAGAAGTGGGTGGGATGATGGAAAAAGACCTAGATATAAAGCGCTACTCTTCTTTTTCGCAGTTTCTAGAGCAAGCTTGCGGCATAGTCTTAGGTAACAATAGACAATACCTAGTTCGCAGCCGTTTAACGCCTATTGTTAGGCAGTTACAGTTAGACTCTATTGAAGACTGTGTTGATAAAATTTTAGCTGGAGATAGTCGAGTTCGAGAACTCGCGGTCGAGGCTATGACCACTAACGAGACTTTATGGTTTCGTGACCAATACCCTTTCGTGTTGCTAGAAAAGGATATCTTGCAGCAATTCGCAACTAAACCCAGCCCTCTTAGAATTTGGAGTGCAGCTTGTTCATCTGGACAAGAAGCTTATTCAATTGCCATGACAATTCTGAATTTTAAGAAGTTAGGTAGTGGTCTTCGGTATGGTGCAGAAATAATAGGTACTGATATTTCTGACGAAATGTTACAACGGGCTAAACTTGCAGAATACGATTATTTGGCTATGTCTAGAGGCATAGAAGAAAAATTTAAGACTGAATATTTTGAACCAGTGGGTAGTGATAAATTAAGAGTAAAGTCAAATGTTAGGGCGTTAACGCAATTTAAACCCTTAAATTTGTTAGGCAGTTATCAATCACTAGGGCGTTTTGACATTATCTTTTGTCGAAATGTGCTGATCTACTTTTCACCTGAAGTTAAAAAGAAAATCCTGCAAAAGTTTGCCGCTTGCCTGCAAGAAGGCGGCATATTATTTTTAGGAGCATCTGAATCTATATCTAATTTAACAGATGAATTCACTATGGTTCGTTGCCAATCTGGCCTGTATTACCGGAAAAACCCCTCTTAAACCCCGTATTTCCGTTATTTTTCACTGAATGCCCCTCTCTGGCATAGGCTTTGCTTTGTCTAGTTCATAGAGGAGAAATACATGGCAATCAGCTTAGATAAATTGATGGGGTTTCATCATAAGGCTTTACAAGTTCGCACTGAGCGAATGGAAGTTATCGCTGGAAATCTCGCTAACGCCAATACACCGGGTTACAAAGCAAAAGATATTGATTTTCAGCAGGCGATGAAATCTGCACAGTTCAATCAAAGCCACAATCTAACCCGAACTCACGAAGGTCATATTAAAGGCTCAATGAAAGCCGTTGATGATTTGCAATTTCGTACCCCAAATCAACCTGATACAGGAGATGGTAATACGGTAGATGTGCAAATCGAAAGAAATACCTTCTTAGACAATGGCCTGCGTTATCAAGCTGGCATGGAATTTCTTAACGGCAAGATTAAAGGCATGAAAAAGGCCATCAGTGGAGGGCAGCAATAATGAGTCTATTTAATGTAATGGATATCGCTAGTACGGGCATGAGTGCACAGAGTATTCGTTTGAATACCACCGCCAGTAACGTTGCTAATGCGAACAGTGTTAGTAGTAGTTATGAAGATACTTACAAAGCTCGTCACCCTGTATTTGCCGCCGAAATGCAGCGTGCATCGCAAGAGCAAAGCGCTGGTTCTCGGGTGAATGTGCTTGGTGTGGTTGAGAGTACTAAACCATTACAGATTGAATACAGCCCTGGGCATCCAATGGCAGATGGCGATGGTTATATATATAAACCTAACGTTAACGTTGTTGAAGAGATGGCAGACATGATGTCAGCATCAAAAGCTTATGAGACTAACGTGCAGGTAGCTGATACCACCAAACGTATTTTTAGAAACGTGTTGAGACTGGGTCAAGGTAGTTAGTCAGGTGAGCAGTGATATGATTGATAGAGAGGATAGATTGTGGATACAGTAAATAATGGCTTAAACAGCTCACTTTATTGGCAGCCAGAAACCCCTGAAGTGGCTGATGACTCTAATCAGACCTTGTCCCAGGAAGATTTCTTTTCGTTATTGACAGAACAATTGGCGAATCAGGATCCTACTGCTCCCGTAGATAATGACCAAATGGTTGCACAGATGACTAGCTTTACTATGGCTGACGGCATAGATCAGCTTAATACTCAATTTAGTGACTTTGCTAGTTCAATGACATCAAATCAAGCGTTGCAAGCGTCAAGCTTAATTGGACAAGATGTATTGTTACAAGGTGATATTGGTTATATATCTGAAGAAGGCCAAAGTATTTCTGGTGTAGTAATTAGTGAAGAAACGATTCAGAACTTGGAAATTACCATAGAAAACGAAACAGGTGAGATTATTAAAACCATTAGTGCCGGCACACAAGCTGCGGGCAATATTGAGTTTAATTGGGATGGCACAGATGCAAACGGCAATTATGCGCCGGTTGGTAATTATGTTGTCAGTGCCCAAGGAAAAATAAGCGGCGAGTCGGTACAAATGCCAACCGCGATAAACAGGCATGTTGATAGTGTCAGTTTGGCGGCAAGTAGCCAAGGTATAATTCTTAATTTGGATGGCGATGTCAGTGTCACACTTGATGACGTAATTCAAATCGGTGGTTAACAGGAGTAATTAAATATGTCTTTTAATATAGCACTAAGCGGTGTATCAGCGGCACAGAGAGACCTAGATACAACAGCAAATAACATTGCTAACGTGAATACAGTGGGCTTTAAAGAATCCCGTGCTGAATTTGGTGATGTTTATGCACAATCCCTGTTAGCAGGTGGTAAAACTAAAGTGGGTGATGGGGTACTAACTCAAGAAGTTGCTCAACAGTTTTCGCAAGGTAGTTTGCAGTTCACTGAAAATGCGTTGGACTTAGCAGTAACGGGTACAGGTTTTTTTGCCACTGTACCAGATATAGATAACCGTGACTTTTCTTACACTCGAGCTGGGGCGTTCAAATTAAATTCTGACAACTTTGTGGTTAACTCAAATGGCGATCACTTGTTAGGCTTCCCAGTCAACACCGACGGTACTTCAGCTTCTGTGGCGTTAAGTACTACAGAGCCAGTTACCATTCCTGATTCATCAGGTTCACCTTCTGCCACATCAGAAGTCTCTCTTACAATGAATTTACCAGCAGGTGAAGAAGCAGTTAACCCTGCATTATTTGACCCAGATGATCCAACAACTTATAACTCAGCTACATCAATCACTGTTTATGATTCATTAGGTGACAGCCATGTGATGACCTATTACTTCATGAAAGATAGTACCGCTGCAAGCAGCAATGAATGGATTGGCGTAACTTATGTTGATGACCTTCCATTAGAAGATGGAGTGGAAGGAACCACTAATGAAGTGGGGATCACCTCTTTAGGAGATGGGACTGCTGGCTCTGGTGTTTCTGCCTTTAAAATGGTGTTTAGTAGTGGCGGTGACTTCACCTCAATGCAAGACTCTAATGGAGATGATCTTCCCTTAGGTGATGCACTTTCAGCTGAACTTGGTGCTGGTATATTGACGAATGGCTCTGAGCCGTCTCAGACTATTACCACTAATTTTGTGTTGAACTCTCTTACGTCAGTAGCAGATGAGCCTACCCAATATGCTTCTGCATTTGAGGTAACATCTTTAGAGCAAGATGGTTTAGCGGTTGGTAGATTAACAGGTGTTGATATAGATACCGATGGCTTGTTACGCGCAACTTATTCAAATGGTACATCTGAGCCTATCATTCGGGTAGCTTTGGTAAGGTTTGCTAACGAGCAAGGCCTGACACAACAAAGTAACACTGCTTGGAAAGAAAGTATCGCTTCTGGTGAAGGCTTAGCGGGTGAAGCAACGACAGGTACCTTTGGTGACATTAACTCTTCGGCATTAGAGCAGGCAAATGTTAACCTCACCACAGAGTTAATCGACTTGATTATTGCCCAGCGTAACTTCCAAGCTAACTCCCGAGCACTAGAAATAAATAATCAGCTTAATCAAACGGTATTGAATATTAGATAGTAACCATCTGATTTATATGATGTTTAAGGGCTGCCAAATGGCAGCCCTTTTTTGTTTAATAATTATGCAGCGTTAACTTGTCTTATTTATATAGCTGGCACCCTATTTGCACATCTATTTGTAATATTTTCATTAAGTCAAGATTCTGTCATGGATAAATTACTCTACATTGCCGCAAGTGGTGCTAATCAAGATTTGGTTGGTGCTTCAGTCCGCGCCAATAACCTGGCTAATGCTCAAACTACTGGTTTTAAGGCTCAGCTAGAACAAGCCCGAGCAATGCCGGCATACGGCGAAGGTTTGCCGACACGAGTATTCTCAATGACAGAAAGTCCCTCAAATGATTATGAGGGGGGGACTATGATACAGACTGGCCGTGAATTAGACCTAGCATTGCAAGGTGACGGGTGGTTTTCGGTTTTAGATGCGAATGGCAATGAAGCTTACAGCCGCAATGGTAGTTTTGAGTTAGGGGCTAATGGAGAATTAAAAGATTCTCATGGTAATGCTGTTGTAGGAGATTTTGGGCCAGTTTTTCTGCCTATCCCTGTTTCAAATATCAATATTGCCACTGATGGTACTTTGTCTGTGCAACCACAGGGGGCACCTGAAAGTGTCTTAGAAGAAGTGGGACGGTTGAAATTTGTAAACCCTGATGTGGCTAACATGCAGCGAGGCTCAGATGGGCTGTTTCGTATGAAAGATGGTGAATTGGCTGCAGAGGACCCCACTGTATCCATTCGTACAGGTTTTTTAGAAAGCAGTAATGTTAACCCAGTAGAAGAAATGGTTAGCATGATTACATTGCAGCGCCATTATGAAATGCAGGTGAAGTTAATGAAACGCGCTGAGAGTATGGATACTCGTGGTAATCAATTGCTGCGTATCATTTAAATAACCGTAACAAATTTAGTGATTTTAGGAGACAACCTATGCATCCCGCATTATGGATAAGTAAAACTGGTTTAGACGCCGCGCAAACAGATGTGGCTGTAATATCCAATAACTTGGCAAATGCCAGCACAGTCGGATTCAAAAAAGACAGGGCGGTTTTTGAAGATTTACTGTATCAAAATATTAACCAGCCTGGTGGCCGCTCATCAGCAGACACAGAGTTACCTTCAGGTTTGATGCTAGGGGCTGGTAGTAAAGTAGTTGCTACACAAAAAAGTCATACCCAGGGCAATATGTTAACCACTGATAACGCCTTAGATATGCTTGTAAACGGCAATGGTTTTTTTGAGGTGTTACAGCCAGATGGGTCAATTGCTTACACCCGTAATGGCCAGTTTACCTTAAATGATCAAGGGCAAATCGTAACACCTGGAGCAGGATTTTTATTGCAGCCAGAAATAACAGTTCCAGAAGATGCCCAGCAAATTACTGTGTCTCAGGATGGTGAAGTTTCTGCTTCAATAAACGGTGAAGCTGAACCTCAAGTACTGGGGCAAATTACCTTGTCTGATTTTATTAATGACACAGGATTGCAACCTATTGGACAGAACTTATATGTTGAAACCGCAGTAAGTGGTGCACCGATTCAAGGTGTACCTGGGTTAGAAGGCATTGGCACAATCTTACAAGGTGCTCTTGAGACCTCCAATGTCAACGTAACAGAAGAGTTGGTGAATTTAATTGAGAGTCAACGATTGTATGAGATGAATTCTAAAGTTATTTCTGCTGTTGACACTATGTTAGGTCAGGTCATTCAGCAGTTATAGTAGAAGGGGCAATTTGATGATGTATCAAATCTTGGTGAAAGTGATTACGGTTTTTTTAGGAGCGTTAATTTTAACGGGGTGTGGCTCAACGAGCGCTCACAACCCTCTTCCCAATGATCCTTTTTATGCCCCTATTGTGCCCGAGTCTCCGCGACCAAAGATTTCCAGTGATGGGGCCATTTTTCAGTCAGACTTGGCTGATAGTTTGTATTCAGATGTTAAGGCTAGGAGGGTAGGTGACATTATTACTGTTACCCTGCAAGAAAACACCAGTGCAACAAAGTCTGCTGGTACTAGTAATTCTAAAGAAACAGGTATTGATGTTAGTCCCATCATAGGGTTAGGTGGCAACGCAGTAAATATTGGAGGCCAATCTATTCAATTAGGGTTAGATACCTCGAATGAGTTTGACGGCGATGCATCTGCTAATCAGAGCAATAATCTCAGTGGCAATATTTCCGTGACAGTGGTGCAGGTTTTAGCCAATCAAAATTTATTAGTGAGAGGCGAAAAGTGGCTTACTTTAAATAATGGTGATGAGTATATTCGTTTAACTGGGGTTGTTCGCCCTGCAGATGTAAGTCCTTCCAATGAAATTGTCTCTACTAAAATAGCTAACGCACGTATTCAATATAGCGGCACAGGTAGTTTTGCCTCAGCTCAGCAAGCTGGATGGTTGAGTGGTTTTTTCTCATCGGAATATTGGCCGTTTTAGGCTGGAGAGTTAAATGAAAATATTTGTATCCCTTTTTGTGTTCGCGAGCTTGATTTTATCGCCCGTATCTAATGCTCAAAGAATTAAAGATTTAGCATCGATTCAGGGCGTCAGAAGTAACCAATTGGTTGGTTATGGGCTAGTAGTAGGTTTACCGGGAACAGGTGAACAAAGCCCATTTACTGAACAAAGTTTTAGAACAATGTTAGCGAACTTTGGGATTAGCTTAGACAGTAGTGTTAAACCAAAAATAAAAAATGTAGCAGCTGTTGCAGTACATGCCGAATTAAAACCATTCGTTAAACCCGGTCAAACCATAGATGTTACCGTTTCATCTATCGGTGAAGCCGCAAGCTTACAAGGTGGCACTTTGGTACAAACCTTCCTGAAAGGCTTAGATGGCAATGTGTATGCTGTGGCTCAAGGAAGCTTAGTAGTGAGTGGCTTTGGCGCTGAAGGTGGCGATGGTTCAAAGATTGTTGTTAATACACCAACTGTGGGCAGGATTGCTAATGGTGCATTGGTAGAGCGTGCCGTTACCAGTGGATTTATGCAGAATGATTTTTTAACCCTTAACTTAAATTATCCCGATTTTACCACTGCAAAAATTTTAGCAGATACCATAAATAGCCGGTTAGGAGCAGATCCATCTAAAGGTTATGTGATTGCTACCCCATTAGATGCTGCTTCTGTTCGAGTTACCGCACCTAGAGATGTGGGGGAAAGAGTTGGTTTTTTGGCCATTTTAGAGAATTTTGAGTTTACTCCAGCTAAAGCATCGGCTCGTGTGGTTATCAATAGCCGTACTGGTACCATAGTGATAGGTCAAGATGTTCGCCTGTTACCTGCAGCTATCACTCATGGTGGATTGACAGTCACCATTGCTGAAAATCAAATGGTATCCCAACCTAATGCATTAGCCGATGGTGAGACTGTTGTTACCACCCAGTCAATTGTTGATGTGAATTTAGACGATACTCGGATGTTTAGTTTTGACCCAGGTGTAACACTTGACGAACTAGTACGCGCTGTAAATGAAGTTGGCGCAGCACCAGGCGACCTAATGGCGATACTTGAAGCACTTCGAGAAGCAGGTGCCCTGCAAGGCGAACTAGTGGTTATCTAGGTAATAATTATGGACCAAACTCTGCTCACCCAAAGCCCCTTAGAGGCATCTAGAAACGCCAATGACATAAAAGGTTTGGATACCTTACGTCAAGCTGCCCAAAGTGGTGATAAGGGGGCTCTAGAGGAGGCGGCTAAGCAGTTTGAAGCTATTTTTGTACAGATGATGCTGAAGTCCATGCGTAAAGCGCAAGATGTACTGGCTGATAAAGACAGCACTACTAATTCTGACCAGGTGAAATTCTACCGGGATATGCATGACCAACAGCTAGCTACCGATTTATCTAGTAATGGTAGTATAGGCTTGGCAGACATTATTGTACGCCAATTAGGGCAGTTAGGTGATGGTTATATGCCTGCCGGAGTTATCCGTGATGATGGTAATTTATCTAGTATTAATCGTCAGTCAATAAAGCAAACTCAAGTAGCACAAAGTACTGTTTTAGGTGATTTGAACCCTAGCAATCAAGGTAGAGATTTAGATCAGCAAGTTAAGTCATCTAATGCTTTTAAATCTCCTGGTTTTACTGATGCCCAAGCTTTTGTAGAGCAGCTATATCCAATAGCCCAACAGGCGGCAGAAACGCTAGGACTTGATCCTAAAGCCTTACTAGCCCAAGCCGCGCTAGAAACTGGTTGGGGTAAACATATGATCCATAATGTCGATGGTGAAAACTCCCATAACTTATTTGGAATAAAAGCGAACCGAAGTTGGCAGGGTGATAGAGCGCTAGTGGATACCCTTGAGTTTGAACAAGGTATCGCCTCTACTAAAAAGCAGCCCTTTAAAGTATATGAAAACTTTTCTGAGGCAATGAAAGACTACGTGAATTTAGTTCAGCAGAGCCCACGTTACGAAGAAGCTGTCAAAAATACCCAATCACCACAAAATTATTTCTCTGAATTGCAGAAGGCGGGTTATGCCACTGACCCCGAATATGCAAATAAGGTTATCTCAGTATTTGAAAGCCCTCAATTTAAACAGTATTTACCATGATAAAGCTCGCGATTAGGACTAGGAGATTTTACATTGATTACAAGTAATTCTAATCGAAATATCGTCACTGCCGATTTGTATTCCATTGCTACCAGTGGTGTGAATGCCAGTAATCAACTATTAACTACTACCGGTAACAATATTGCCAATGTTAATACTGAAGGGTATGTACGAGAGCAAACCATATTTGAAGGACAACTTTATGGAGGAGTAGGTGAGTCTACTACTTCAAGGGTACTCAATACCTTTGCACAAAATCAATTGCGTCGCGATACCACCATGCAAAGTGAGTTTCAGACCTATTACGATAAAACCTCTGTTTTAGATAATTTATTTGCCAGTGAAGCCAATAGCATATCAAGTAGTATGAGCCGTTTTTTTGCAGCTATTCAGACAGCTACTGATGACCCAACTAGTATGGCCGCGAGACAGGTCGTACTAGGGGAAGCTGAGTTAATGGTTAGCCAAATAGGCATAGTTTCTAATTTTTTAGATGAGAGAGAAGATGAGGTCAATAAAGAGTTTGAAGCTACAATTGGTGTCGCCAATACTTTAATTCAGTCTATTTCTGATTTAAATGAATCAATACGCAGCATTCAAGGCAATAACCCTAATAGTGAACCTGGTGCACTAAAAAACGAGCGTGACCAAGCTATTATGGAGCTTGCAGAATTGGTATCTATAGAAACACGAGTCGATGCTGATGATGGTGGTGTATTAGTTAATTTATCATCGGGTGAATCTTTAGTATTACAAGATGGCTCCTTTAATGTTTTTACTGTCAGTAATGATGCTGACTTAAGCTATACCTCATTGCAATTAACCAGTGATGACAATGTCACAAGTTTAAACATTCATGAAACTGATATGGGCGGAACCCTAGGTGGTTTGTTTAGATATAGAGATGAAGTGCTAGAAAGTAGTCGCCGGGAGTTAGGTCAAATAGCCCTAGCTTTAACCGATGCGGTTAATACTCAAAACAAACTGGGTATGGATTTTGATCAGCAACTAGGTACTGACATTTTTACTAGGCCAGAGGTTACCGGCTTAAAATATCCTGATAACTCAGATCCCAGCTTATTAGTTTCTGGCCGTATGACTGCTGGTGAGAGCTCCAGTCTTACTAGTGCCGATTATCGTGTCACGGTTGATGGAACAACTAGTGGTACTCCAGATACCATTGATATTACCGTCGCCTTAGTAAATGTAGATGGTACACCGGTTACAGACACGGATGGCAATGCCATCACACAAAGTTATTCTGGGTTAATCGCAGAAGAAGGCACCTTCAATTCTGTGATAGGTGGGATTGAATTGGAATTTGCAAGCGGTGATGCATATGCTGTAGGAGATGAGTTTCTACTGCAACCTACCAAAGAGGCTGCTAGCGAAATTGAGTTGGCGATAACTCGCCCAGAAGACTTAGCTTTTGCTTCACCTATTCGCGTTGAAGGTAATATAAATAATCTCGGTGATACCGAGGTAACATCAAGCTCTGTTACAAACACCACTGTGGATAATACCTTTGCAGATTTAGGTGCTTCAGCATTTGATGGTGCTGGTGGTATTCATAGTGCAGGCACTTCGCCAACAGGGGCGGGTGGTGTCGGTGCGCCAGCAGAAATTTATTTTACATCAGCCACTGATTATCAAGTACTAGATGATGCGGGAAATGTGATCACAGAAGTTTCAGGCGCCACCAGTTTTTCAAACATGTTGGCACAAGCTGAAGCTTCTGGAACTGGTCCAGCATGGCCTAGCGAGTTTTCTGCCATGGATAATTATCCTGGTTATGATTTCAGTTTGCAGGGCGAGCCGAAAGCCGGTGATAGCTTTACAATTGGATACAATACTGATGGTTTAAGTGACACCAGTAATGGTTTAGCGTTAGCCAACCTGCAAACTGCAGATAGCATGCTGTTAAATAATAATGGTGCTGGCAATCTAGTTACTTTTCATGAAAGTTATTCAAATATTGTGACCGATATTGGACAAAAGGCATCAAGCGCAGATATCTCACTACAAGCCGCAGATGCCCTAAAATCCCAATCTAATAATTGGTTTCAATCCGTGTCTGGGGTTAGCTTAGATGAAGAAGCCGCGAACTTGGTTAAATATCAGCAATCTTATGCTGCATCCGCTAGGCTGCTGAGTACGGCTCAAGATTTATTCAATACAATTTTAAGTGTGGTTTCTTAAGAGGCTTAGGGGGATTTATGCGTATTTCAACAGCACAACTTTATGACCGCAGTATTCAAGCTGTCTTAGAAAACCAAAGCGACTTGTCTGACGTGCAGTTACAGTTATCTTCTGGGAAAAAGTTGTTAACGCCTGCTGATGATCCTGTTGGTGCTGCTCAAGTGATTAGATTAACTGAAGAAATTGATCAGATAAATCAATTCAAGGTCAATAATAACCTCTTAAATAACAGTTTAGAGCAAGAAGAAACTGTTCTTGGAAGTGTTAATGATGCTATCGACCGTGCAAGAGTCTTGATGGTGCAATCTGGAAATGGCATTTTTACAGCGGACGATAAACGTGCTATCGCTATTGAGATTGAAGAAATACGCGATCAAGTCTTTGATTTAATGAATACTCAAAACTCTGCTGGTGAATATATTTTTGCAGGTTATCAATCAGAGTCTCCCGCTTTTAGTTTTAATGCCAGTTCACCGGGTAATAAATATAGCTTTGAAGGTGATAATGGCTTTAATGAAATTAAAATATCTGATTCAGTTAATTTACAAGTAAACAATAGTGGATTTGATGTATTTGAAAATGTAAGTGCTAGAAATAAAGCTTCTATTAGTGGCTCTGTAGGGGTGACAGAGTCAAGTATGCAAATAGCAGAGCAAGCTAACTTCGAAAAGTTTCACGAAAACAATTACGATGCAGTGGATACTGCAAATAATGAATTTAGGTTAACTATAGTATCAGCTACTCAAGTACAAGTGACAAATGTTGGCACTGGTGCGGTATTAGATACAGTAGATTTTGAAAGTGGCAGTGGCTTATTATACCAAGGTCTAGAATTTAATATTACTGGTACAACAGGCGATTCCGTTGATTTTGAGTTGGCACCACCTGAAAAGAAGAATATTGCAGAAACATTAAATGATTTTGTTATCGCTTTAAGTAATGAAGATCTTTCAGACTCTGATTTTGAAGAAGCATTAACGGATGCGTTAACAGGAGCCGATAATGCTTTAACTAGTATTGGTGAGTCGGTATCAGCTATTGGTGCAAGAATGAATGTAGCTGATTCGGTGCTGGCTTCGAATTTAAATTTACAAATTGCCAACCAAACTGCAAGAGCCAATATTGAAGAAGTAGATTATGCAGAGGCGGTTTCAGAATTAAGCCGGCAAGAAACCGCCCTGCAAGCCGCTCAGTCTACTTTTAGTTTGGTGACTGGAACATCATTATTTGACTACCTGTAAGCAGTTTATTTAATTCAGTTTACTACTTACGCTAGTTTTTTAGTCCATTAATATCTATTTCAGACATGTACACATTGCTTTTGTTATCTTCATGGGAAGAGTAATAACAGACATATAATTTCGTTTCTTTCAGTACCAGACCGGGGTAACTATTATCACCCTTGGATGGCAAGATAAGTTGTTCCGTTAACTCGGCTGTTTTCAAATTTAGCGTTAAAATTCCTGTTACTAACTTTCCTTTTTTGATAATTCTTCCCGCGACTACAGCACATTCAGAGTTGAGCTTTAGCATTGCGGGGCCGCCAATGTATCTTTTTAAATCAATCCACTTCCAGGTTTTATAAGGAAAATGGCTCACCCCTAATTGTGCCGTGTAACTATCAGCGTCGCGTCTTATTAGCGCATAAGCAGTTTGGTTATCAAAGATAATATCACTTTCGTTGGGGTAACCTTTGCCGTGTTTCTTTAAGCTAAATGCTTCGGATACATGGCGATGGAAACTCCGACGGGGATCGCCTGAAAATAAGTTTATAGCATTTCGTTTGCGGTTGTAGGCGAAGCCATAACCCAAGCCTAGGTGCCAAGTTATTCGCCATAACCACCATCCTTTTTCGGCAAACTCTTTAAAAGACGACCAACTTTCGCCTGTTTGTGATACCCAACACAGGTTGCGAGTACCAAGAGTACGATTTTCATTATTGGTTTTCCTAGCGTAGGCGATGAGTAATAAATGCCCATTAGGGGTAATACTTAATTTGGGATCTCTAAGGTCAGTATTTGGCAAATGAATTCGAGTTTTGTTTTGTACTTTACCTGTATTATCTAGAGTTAATACGCAAATTCGCCCATCAGCACTTATATGGTTTGTAGCCTCTCGATAGCAGCAATAAAATTGCTCATCAAAGTGGCATAAATCCACAAAAGCATTGTGACCTGCCCAGTTTCCTATCTTTTTAGACCAATTTATCTGCATTTTCAAAATAATTTTATCGAATTTAACTTATTGAAACTCAAGTAAATATTAATAGCAATACGGCAAAAAATTGCCGAGTTCTCAAAAATAAGGCAATGAATGACTAAAGGGATTTTTAAAAGCGTCGATACATTTTTTGAGAGAGCCAGTAATAATGATTTTTTGAAGTACAAAATTATTATTCTATTAGTGTTATTTAACCAGCCGAATTTGTTTCGGTCGCCAGCATCGTCTGGACTGAGAGTGTAGGAGAAAACCATGAGTTTATTCGTAAATACCAACGTATCTTCTTTGAATGCGCAACGTCAGTTGTTTGATTCAGGGAATGCTTTAAGTACATCTTTTGAACGTTTGTCATCAGGATTCCGTATTAACAGCGCTGCAGATGATGCCGCTGGTCTACAGATTACCGACAGAATGACTACGCAAATCCAAGGTCTAAACCAGGCCGCACGAAACGCTAACGATGCTATATCATTAGCCCAAACCGCTGAAGGCGCGTTAGGCGAAGTGACAACTGCTTTACAGCGAATTCGTACCCTAGCAGTACAATCACAGAATGGTATTAACTCTTCTGCTGACCGTACGGCTTTGCAGAAAGAAGTCAGTGCCCTTAAAACTGAAATTACACGTATCTCAACTGACACACAGTTTGGGGGGGTAGATATATTAAAAGGTGATTTTTCTGCGACTTTCTTAGTAGGGGCCAATGCAGGTCAGACTATTGCTGTCGGTCTTACTAGAACTGATGGTTTTGGGGCTTCAGGCTTAGCTGTTAACGATACTACAGTACAAACTGAAGCCGGAGCCTCTGCTGCTTTGACTGCTGTTAGTGAAGCAATATCTGCCATTGGTGGTGTCAGAGCTGACCTAGGTGCTTTACAGAATCGTTTTCAGTCTACTATTCGTAACTTAACCAATATATCTGAAAACGTATCGAGTGCCAGAAGCCGAATCAAAGATACTGATTTTGCTACTGAAACAGCAGAGCTAACTCGTAACCAGATTGTACAGCAAGCAAGTTTAACGGTTTTAAGTCAGGCTAATCAGCGTCCACAGTCAGCTCTATCTTTACTAGGTTAATAACACAGTAACCTAGGTTTCGAGACTCTTCATCTGTTTTGAGGCGTAGAAGCCAGGAGGTAGTGCTCTGGATTTAACGAACCGAGCAGTTGGGAGTTTTGCTCACTCTCTCCTAATAAAAGAGCGACCAGCCGGAGTTTACTCCGGCTTTTTTGTATTTAACTATTTGTAAAATAAGAACTTTAAAAATAAATTGTTTTTTTCCTAAAGGATTCTCCTGATACGAACGATAAATTAAATAGACGTTACGCAACTAACAAAAATATAAGCGAACGGCGACGTAGAAGCTAAATAATAATAAAAGAAAAGCTCTACATCTATTTAGGCAACTAATAAAAATAATAGCCAAATAGTATTTACACAAAAATCGTTAGGAGATTGAAATGAGCTTATTCGTCAACACAAATGTGTCGTCGTTAAATGCAACTCGCCAGTTGTTTACGTCGAACAATAATTTAACCACTTCTTTTGAACGTTTATCGTCAGGTTTTCGCATTAATAGTGCCAAAGATGATGCCGCAGGCCTGCAAATATCTAATCGTTTAACTACGCAAGTTCTTGGTTTAGATCAAGCCGTTAGAAACGCAAATGATGGGATTTCTTTATCCCAAACCATCGAAGGTGCGTTAGGCGAAACTACAACAGCTTTACAGCGTATACGTGTTTTGTCGATACAATCTCAAAATGGTATTAATTCCTCTTCTGATAGAGTTGCATTACAGAAAGAAGTAACCGCTCTAAAACAAGAAATAAGCCGTATTGCTTCTACATCACAATTTGGTGGCGTTTTCATCTTAGACGGTGCATTTTCTTCAAAGTTTCTAGTGGGTGCTAATGCAGGCCAAACTATTAGCGTAAACGTACAGCGAACAGGTGGTTTTGGAGCTTCTGGTCTAGCTGTAAGTGACACTTCTGTTTTAACTGAAGCTGAAGCATCGACGACTTTAACGGCAGTGTTAGAAGCTATTTCTATTATTGATGCTAAACGTGCTGATTTAGGTGCTGTTCAAAACAGATTTCAATCAACTATCCGTAATTTAAGTAATATATCTGAAAACGTATCAGCGGCGAGAAGTCGTATCCGTGACACAGATTTTGCCGTCGAAACGGCAGAGTTAACCCGCTGGCAAATCATCCAACAAGCGAGTGTAACTGTTCTTGGGCAAGCGAATCAACGCCCTCAGTCAGCATTAAGCTTGTTGCAAGGTTAGTAATTAAACTGGGTGATCAGGAAACACTATGAATAAAAATGTTGAGCAATTGCGGGGGCAGGCTGCAACTTAGAAAACGAGGATAAAAATTGTTTGGACGGGGTGGTAGCCTCTAGGCAATTAAAAACGGTCGAATTGCAAAATGTGGGGACAGGCTGCAACCGACCGAGGGATATGAATTTATTAAGTATTATCAATGCGTTAAAACAATTTTTAGCGTGAGAAAACTTTGATTTAACAAGATCAGCCGAGGCTTTTTTTGTTAGATCGCTAACAGACGGAATAGATGCCAGGAGGTAGTGAGGTATTGAGGTAAAGGCCACCAACTCCGTCTGTCAGCTTGAGCATATGCTCACACTTTTTTGCATTTGTTTTTGTGCTTGTAACACTTAACAAAAATGCTAACCAGGGTACCAGCTAGCAGTTAACTTAAAGCATGTAATGTGCCAAAACGCACTCTAAGTGTAAATTTTAATTTTAGCATTACCAAAAAACACTGACGTTACAAACAAAAATATAAGTCAGTGAATGGTTAGGAGATAAAAATGAGTTTATTCGTCAATACAAATGTGTCGTCTTTAAACGCGACAAGACAGTTGTTTAATTCAAATAATAGTTTGAGTACTTCGTTTGAAAGGTTGTCTTCGGGCTTTCGTATCAACAGCGCCAAAGATGATGCCGCAGGCTTACAGATTTCAAATCGTTTAACTACTCAGGTTATGGGGTTAGATCAAGCTGTTAGGAATGCCAATGATGGGATCTCTCTATCGCAAACTATTGAGGGTGCGCTAGGGGAAACCACTACAGCATTGCAAAGAATAAGGGTCTTAGCAGTTCAATCCCAAAATGGTATTAACTCTTCAGCTGACAGGGTTGCACTTCAAAAAGAGGTAACGGCTCTGAAACAGGAAATAAGTCGTATTGCATCTACGTCGCAGTTTGGGGGGGTTAATATTTTAGATGGCGCTTTTTCCTCAAAATTTTTAGTGGGCGCAAATGCCGGGCAAACTATAAGTGTAAATGTTGAGCGAGAAGGAGGCTTTGGTGCATCTGGCTTGTCACTAACGGATACATCAGTATTAACAGAAGCATTGGCATCTTCTACATTAGGTAGCATTTCCGAAGCTATCTCTATTATTGATGCGAAGCGAGCAGATTTAGGTGCTATACAAAATAGGTTTCAGTCGACTATTAGAAACTTGAGCAATATATCTGAGAATGTTTCAGCGGCAAGAAGTCGTATTCGTGATACAGATTTTGCCGTCGAAACGGCAGAATTAACCCGAGTACAAATTGTTCAACAAGCGAGTATAACTGTGCTTAGTCAGGCAAATCAGCGCCCACAATCTGCATTGAGTTTATTAGGATAGATTGGGACGTAACAAGTGAAGAGGGTAGGAAATGAGAGGCCAACCCAGGGCTATGCCCTAAATAAGCAATAATGGATTGTTGCTGTTTTATGCTAAGGAGGGCGCTATTTAGAAGTTAAGGAGTTTTCCTTAGCAATTACCAAGTTTGCTCCAACTCCTAACGTGAGCAAGTTGGTCGGTGTCATCCTTTCGAAGAGGGGGCACCGGCCTTTTTTCATAGTAAAAATATTAAGGCAAAATGATTTCATGCCTTATGAAACAAGCAGTATTTCTGCGTTTTCTTTACATCTTAAGGTGTAAATTAAAACGCCGACTAACAGGACTAAGAGTGTAGAAGTTTGGTTGAGAGGCCAGTATTCAGCTCTAACCCTGCCAGTCGGACAGAAACCTTTTTGCTCCATCTCCTAACGTGAGCAAGTTGGTCGAGGTTATCCTTTCTAAGAGGATGCCTCGGCCTTTTTTCTTTGTAAAACTCAATCTCAAATTTTTGTTTTACAAAACTAAGTAAGCATTTTATATGCCAATATTAATTAGGCATTAAAATTATTAAGATGTTTTTCTTTAGCTACTCTCATCACCAAGAAAATACTGTTCTACAAAGAGTTTAACTATAAGTGTGTTGGTCATGCCGCCTATTCCTCCTAAAAATAATCTATAACTAAACATAAATAGAAGACTTCCAGAAAGGAATAAAAACAGAGTTTATACCTAGCTCAATTAATTTCTATCTGTGCGACTGATACGTAAACGCTAATGAAATTTACTTCTTTAGCAGGCATATAATACAGGTGTATTAGTTCCTATATCTTTCTGTACGTTAATTAAAAGTATAATTAAAACAATGAATTAATGCTTGAAAAGCATCTGGCAAAAAAAAATTAATAAAAAAATTAAAGTTACTATTGAACGGGTCGATAACTTTAGTTGAGAGGTAATCTAACTAGATTATTTCAAGTTTGACGAGCGATAGAGGTGTCGTTCGTTGAATTGATAAATGAGGTGATGGACAAGAAGAGGTTCTTGGCCATTAATATTGAGGCAAACTTACTGTGAAACATACGTCACAGGCGTGCAGTGAGTTTTCAGGAGGTTTTTATGTCTTTATTTGTAAATACAAATGTGTCTTCTTTGAATGCTCAGCGTCAGCTGTCTAATTCAGGGAATGCTTTAAGTACTTCTTTTGAGCGTTTGTCGTCTGGGTTCCGTATTAACAGTGCATCTGATGATGCTGCTGGATTACAGATCACCGACAGAATGACCACGCAAATCCAAGGTCTAAATCAGGCTGCACGAAACGCCAATGATGCTATTTCATTAGCCCAAACCGCTGAAGGTGCATTAGCTGAAGTGACTACGTCATTGCAACGTATTCGTACTCTTGCAGTGCAATCACAAAATGGCATTAACTCATCAGCTGACCGCACGGCGTTGCAGAAAGAAGTTAGTGCTCTAAAAACTGAAATCACGCGAATTGCGACTGATTCACAATTTGGTGGTGTAGATATACTAAGTGGAAGTTTTTCTGCTTCATTCTTAGTTGGGGCTAATGCAGGCCAAACAATTTCAGTAGGTCTAACTAGAAGCGGTGGTTATGGGTCTTCTGGGCTATCTATTGGTGACACTACAGTGGAAACAGAAGCAGGTGCTTCTGCAGCTTTGACCGCTGTAAGTGAAGCTATTTCGTCAATTGGTGGTGTTAGAGCTGATTTAGGTGCATTACAAAACCGTTTTCAATCTACAATCCGTAACCTAACGAATATTTCTGAAAATGTTTCTGCAGCTCGATCAGGGATCAGAGATACTGACTTTGCTACTGAAACCGCTGAATTAACTCGTAACCAGATAGTTCAACAAGCGTCTCTTTCAGTATTGAGTCAAGCTAATCAAAGACCACAATCTGCATTATCGCTATTAGGCTAGACCTAGTTTAAGCGATATGTAAAAAGCTATGATTGGCTACTATATTTTATAGTGGCCATTTGTTCTCTTAGAGGGGTGATTTATGGAGATTAATTCGTTTCAAGTTGGCCAGAGTTTTGCTTTGCCAAAAGAGGATCTTGTTGTAGACAAAACGCAAACCCAATTGTCTCAATCAGAGTTGTCAGCAGAGAGTAATAACCAAACTAAAGTTCCGGTATTTTCTGCCGATAACCAAGTAGCACAGGATGAATATAGTCCTGAAAAGATTGAGATTGCGGTAACACAAATTAGTGAGTTTGTTCAGGCAAGTAGCAGGCAATTAAACTTTTCTGTGGATGAAGATAGTAACAAGCAAGTTGTAAAAGTTACGGACGCAGAGTCTGGTGATGTGATTAGACAAATCCCATCAGAAGAAGTGTTGAAACTATCTGAACGATTACAAGACTTACAAACTGAGGTTGGTACTGCAGTGGGTTTACTATTTAATAAGCAAGTCTAGTTATTAAGGTATGAACAGCTCTAAAACATTGGGGCAGGGGTGAAGTATGTCAATACAATCATTAGGTGTAGGTTCAGGCTTAGATCTTGAAGGCTTAGTCACGCAATTGTTACAAGCTGAAAGCGAACCCAAAACAGCTGCTCTGGATGCCAGAGAAGAATCTGTTGAAGCTGAAATATCGGCTATTGGTCAGTTAAAATCTAAGCTAGAAGACTTTCAAGAAAGTTTGGATAACTTACGCAGTGAAACAAACCTAAAAGGCCGCGAGCCTACTATTAATAACCCATCCTCTGATATAGAGCCATTTACTGCAGAGGCTTCCAACAGTGCTTTGGAAGGTGATTACCAGATAACTGTAACCCAATTGGCCAGTGGCAGTCGTATTGAAACTGCTGATGCTGCTGACGGGGGCTTTTCTAGTACTTCCGACTCAGTACTATCTACTGGTACTGGTAGCTTAACTTTTAAAATAGACGCTACTAGTGATGCATTCACCATTGACTTGTCGGCTGGTGACTCATTAGAAGACCTACGAAATGCCATAAATAATTCTGATGATAACTTTGGTGTAACTGCCAGTATTATTACTACTGGTACCGCAGATGGTGGTTCTAAGTTAGTTTTTACTTCTGATGTAACCGGGGATGGCAATGATTTAGTCATTGTAAATGACAATGATATTGCTGAGTTAGACCGAGTATCTACTACTAACTCTCTAGAAACTATTGATTATTTATCGCCAGTATCTTCTGCTCAAAACTCTAAAGCAACCATTGACGGTATTGATGTAGAAAGTGAAAGTGACGAATTTGAAAATGTTATTGAAAATGTTAGCTTTACTGTATCCGAGCTATCAGAATTAGCTGCTGACGGCGTGACATATCAAGCATCGAAATTAAGTATTGGGTTTGATACCGAGCAAGTAAAGGAAAATATTCAGGCGTTTGTTGATAACTATAATGCTTTAAAGTCTGAGATAGATATTTTAACTAACTATGGTGAGTCTGATTTAGAAGAAGATGGCGCATTAGCTGGAGACTCTTTAGTAAGAGGTATTCAGACAGGCCTCGCTAACATTCTATTTTCATCAGTAGATTCTTCAGATTTAGGGACTATTTATCAAATCGGTATTGAATACACCGATGATGGGGAACTAGAAATTAGTTCAACAGATAACATTGGTTTAGGAAGTGGGGAAGACCGTCTAACTGATGCGTTAGATGATAATTTTGATGAGATTGCTGCGCTATTTACTGATGAAGAAAATGGTATTGCAGTTCGACTTTATGATTTCGTAGAAGAGTACACTAATTATAGTGGCTTACTTAAGACTCGAGAAGATACAGCAAAAGATCAGCGTGAACAGATATACGATGACCGAGAAACATTAGAGTTACGTTTAGCGAGTACTGAACAAATATTACGAGACAAGTATTTAAACTTGGATCAAACCGTAGCTTCTTTGAATTCTACTAGTTCAGCATTATTGGCAACTTTAGGTTAGTAATGTTTTTTAATTTTATTCAGCATGGACAAATATTATGGCGTTAAAAGGCATCAATGCTTATAAAAAAGGCAATATTAAGCAAGATATAGCTCAAGCCGATCCTCATAAGTTAACTTTAATGTTGATGCAAGGGGCTTTGGATAGGCTTGCCTATGGAAAAGGCTGTATCGAGCGTAAGGATTATGCTGGTAAATCTGAACATTTATCTCGAGCAACCGCTATTATTATGAATTTACGAGATACTATCGATCTTGAAGTGGGTGGAGAAGTCGGTGGTAATTTGTTTGATCTATACGAATATATGTTGCAACGCTTAATTGATGCAAATGTACAGAATAACTTGAAGATTGTAGATGAAGTGATTACTCTATTTTTACCTATTAAAGCCGCCTGGTCACAAATTCCTGAGTCTGCAAAGCAAGAGGCTTATGAAACACAGAGGCAAAAACGTCAAGCAGCGGTTTGAAAACATTAAATCTAGACCATCCTTTTACACCTCCCCAATTAAGTATCATTAATAAAAGTTTAGTGGATCATCTTGCAACAGATGATCCTGATGAAGCGGTTCTGCTGCAACTTGTCAAAAATCGAGAAGAAGTGATTCAAGCGTTTTTGAAAGAGCATTCTAAAGAAGACTTAAAAGACTTTGCTGAGCAAGAATTAAAAATGAATGGTCTATTAATTGCTTATTGTGAAAAGATGTCTAAAGCGTCATTAAAGCGGTTGTCAGGGTTAGTTCGCGGCCGTAAAGCCGTGAAAAAGTACCTTTAATCATGTTTAATGTAGCTTGTCACTAACGTTTACCTGCTGCTACTTTAGGAAATAAATAACTATGTTTTCAAATAAATCTATTTTAATAACAGGTGGTACTGGTTCATTCGGTAAACGTTTTGTTGCCCACTTAATCAAACACTATACCCCTAAGAAATTGATTATTTATTCTCGAGACGAGCTAAAGCAGTTTGAAATGCAGCAAACTTTTAACGCCTCCTGTATGCGATATTTTATAGGAGATGTGCGGGATAAAGAGCGTCTTAAAGCTGCAATGCGTGAAGTTGATTATGTGGTCCATGCCGCAGCATTAAAGCAAGTCCCTGCTGCTGAATATAACCCTAATGAATGCATCAAAACTAATATCAATGGCGCTCAAAATGTTATTGATGCTGCTATTGAAGCAGATGTGAGTCGCGTTATCGCACTTTCTACAGATAAAGCTGCTAATCCTGTGAATTTATATGGTGCTACCAAATTGGCATCAGATAAATTATTTGTTGCAGCCAATAACATTTCTGGAGCGAAAGGCCCTAGGTTTGCCGTAGTTAGATATGGAAACGTGGTGGGTTCTAGGGGGTCTGTAGTGCCATTTTTTCATAAGTTATTAGATGAGGGGGTTAAGACCCTACCTGTTACCCACAAAGAAATGACCCGTTTTTGGATCACATTAGATGAAGGGGTGGAGTTTGTTGTTACAAACTTTCAGCGTATGCAAGGCGGCGAAATATTTGTCCCTAAAATACCCTCGATACGTATCTTAGATCTAGTTGAATCAATTAGCGGTAATCGAGAATACGAAGAGGTGGGTATTCGCCCTGGCGAAAAATTACACGAGGTAATGGTACCAGAAGAGATGGCCCACCATTCATTAGAGTTTGAAGATCATTATGTTATTACCCCCGCTATAAAATTCTTTGATAAAACTGTGGATTACCATAAAAATAAGTTGGGCGAGATAGGTCAAGCAGTTGCCGAAAAATTTGAATACCACTCAGGTACCAATCCACACTTTTTAACGGTTGATGAGCTTGCCACGCTTGATAAGGCAACAATTTAGTACTGGATGTAAACATGATTTTTTACGGTAAACATTCAGTTGATGAAACAGATATCGAAGCTGTGGTTGAAGTTTTACGTCATCAGTTTTTGACACAAGGCTCAGTCGTACCTCAATTTGAAGAAGCACTTTGCCAATATACAGGTGCAGACTATTGTACTGCGGTAAACAGTGCGACTTCAGGCTTACATGTAGCATGCTTAGCAGCAGGCGTAGGCTCTGGTGATTTAGTTTGGACAGTACCTAATTCATTTGTGGCGTCGGCAAACTGTGCGCTATTTTGTGGAGCCAGCGTTGACTTTGTAGATATAGACAAGCAAAGCAGAAATATCAGTATCTCCCAACTTACGGCAAAATTAGAAAATGCTAAGCGACTCGGCAAACTTCCAAAAGCTTTAATTGTGGTGCATTTTTCAGGTTTAAGTTGTGATATGCAGGCTATTGCTGAAGTTATAGCTCCCTATGAAGTAGTCTTAATTGAAGACGCCGCTCATGCACTAGGTGGGCAATATCAAACTGAAAAAATTGGCAGTTGCCAATACTCAGATATGGCGGTATTGAGCTTTCATCCAGTAAAATCAATAACCAGTGCTGAAGGTGGGGCTGTTTTAACCAACAGTTCTGATTATGCTGAAAAGATAATATTACATGCCAAACATGGTGTGACCCGTGATCCTAACTTAATGCAAGGAGAAAGCCACGGTCCTTGGTATTATCAACAGGTTGCTTTAGGTTATAACTACCGGTTAAGTGATGTGCATGCTGCTTTGGGGCTATCACAACTTAAAAAACTTGATAGCTTTATTGCTAAGCGAGTGGAGTTAGCCAAGGTTTATCAACAGGCGTTGGCGCATTTACCTCTAAAGTTACCGAGTGTAGAAGAGTTTGCCAATAGTGCTTGGCATTTGTATATGGTTGAACTAACACACCACTCTAGAAAAGAGGTTTATCAAAAACTTCACGAGAAGGGAGTAGGGGTTAATGTTCACTACATTCCCATTCACTTGCAACCTTATTATGAAAACCTTGGGTTTCAAGCGGGGGATTTTCCTAATTCAGAACATTTTTATGAACATGCCTTAACCTTGCCTTTATATCCGACACTCACAGACGCTGAGCAGCAAAGTGTAATTGATGCTCTTATTCAGGTTTTGTCGTGAATATAGCCATAATACCTGCCCGCGGTGGTAGCAAACGTATTCCCAAAAAAAATATTAAACGTTTTGCCGGTAAGCCATTAATTGCTTATTCCATAGAGGCTGCTAAAGCGTCAGGGATTTTTGATAAAATTATAGTCACTACAGACAGTCAAGAAATTGCGAATACCGCCATTGAGTTAGGTGCTGAAGTTCCTTTCACTAGACCTGCTAAGTTATCAGATGATGTTTCAGGCACACGTCCTGTTACCAATCACGCGATAAAATATTGCATAGAGCATTTCTATAAACCTGAGTATTGTTGTTGTATTTATGCCACTGCACCCTTTATAGAAGCTGAGTATTTACAGCAAGGGTTAGACGCGCTGCAAAAAAATGAAGATAAGGCATTTGCATTTTCGGTAACGAGTTTTGCTTTCCCAGTACAACGAGCTTTAATCCAACAAGGCTCAGGTGTAGCACCTATGTACCCAGAAAATATAAGTAAACGCTCTCAAGATTTACCTGAAGCTTACCATGATGCCGGCCAATTTTATTGGGGTAGAACCGACGATTATCTATCTAAAAAAAGAATCTTTAGTGAGCATAGTATTCCTATTATTTTACCTAGGCATTTAGTTCAAGACATTGATACTGCAGAGGACTGGTTTAGAGCCGAGTTGATGTATAAAGCGTATATTCAAGGATTAAAAAGTGACTGAAATAGTTGATGATAGTCAGCCAATAGAAAAAATATTATTAATTCGCATGTTGAGTACAGCAGATGTTTGCGCCATTGGTTTGCCGGTTGTGCGTTATTTTCAGCAGCAACATCCTCATGCTGAATTACATTTTTTAACCTTTGGTGATGGCGCGAAGTTAATGAAGATGGCCGTACCAAGTGTGAAAGTACAAGTACTACCTAATGAGCAGTGGCCTGATGATTTTTTTCTGGCCTTAGAAGCCTTTTTAGCGCTAGCTGAAGACATTGTTGGTGAGTCTTATAGTCAAATCATCAATCTTGATACCGCATTTATGCCGTGCTTTTTAGCTAGGTTTTTAAAAGATGCCCATGAGCCTATTAGTGGTAATCTTCTCAGTTTATCTGTGCAGCAGTTGTTTGACCAAGTTCAAAAGCAAACCTTGAAAGCTGATTATGTTAATTCCCCTCAGGCTTTTATGGATAGTACTTTCACCACTATGTACAAATGGCATAGTCAATGGTGGCAATACGGCGAAACTCCTGATGGTGGCTATCCGGAGTTCTATCTAAAGAAATGTTGTGGCCTAGTAGTGGATAAATTGGCAACCGATATATCTGTTATACCCGATAAACGTTTGTTAAAAGCGCAGAAAAATAACAAGGTAGTTGGCTTGTGTTTTGAGCAGTCTGAAGACGGTTACCTTTACCCTTATCAAGCAGAATTAAAAAAGTCTTTAGAACAATTAGGGTTTACAGTATGGGTAGAACAAGACAGTAAAGCAGACATTAAACTTCTTTTGAAAATGCTGGCTGCAAGTGACTTATTAGTATGCAAAGCCGCCGGCCCTAGATGGTATGCTCAAGCTACAAGTTGTCCTAGTTTACTGATAAGTGGAGCGAGTGAACCAGCATTACTAATGCCTGAGTTTGCAACCGATACGGTTACACCTTGTCTGCGCCATTCAGGTAAAACTGCAGCTATAGGCCAAGCCGATACACTAGACTGTAATTGTGATAAAGCTGCAGATTTAGTTGAAAGTATCGAATCTATTTTTGAACACTTGGCTGAAGAAGCCCAAGGGTTAAATAATGGGTAATATTCTAATTGGTGATCGATTAATAGGCCCAAGCCAGCCACCATTTGTAATCGCAGAATTAAGTGGTAACCACCAACAAAACCTCGATTTAGCTTTAGCTATGGTAGACGCAGCGGCTAAAGCCGGTGCAGATGCTATTAAATTGCAGACTTTCACCGCAGATAGTATGACCTTAGATGTAGATAACGAGCATTTTGTTATTCAAGAGAAAGACAGTTTATGGAGTGGTGAATCTTTGCATGCCTTATATCAGAAAGCCGCTACTCCTTATGATTGGCATAAACCTTTATTTGATAAGGCCAAAGCCCTAGGTATGTTAGCTTTTAGCTCCCCATTCGATGCGGCCGCAGTAGATTTTCTTGATGATTTAGATGTGCCTTGCTTTAAAATTGCCTCATTTGAATTGACAGATTTGCCCCTTATTCGTAAAGCCGCTTCTAAAAATAAACCATTAATTATGTCCACGGGAATGGCAAGTCTAAGTGAAATAGAAGATGCAGTTAAAACGGCAAAAAAAGCGGGATGTAAAGATATCATCTTACTTAAATGCACAAGTACCTATCCAGCATTGCCCACTAATACTAACTTAGCCACTATTCCTAACTTAGTTGATGCGTTTGGCTGCCAAGTTGGCTTGTCTGACCATACCGCTGGAGTTGGAGTGTCAGTTGCATCAGTTGCGCTAGGAGCAACGGTGATTGAAAAACATTTTGTGTTAGACAGAGCGGCCGGTGGGGTTGATGCCGCTTTCTCCTTAGAGCCAGAAGAATTTGCAAGCTTAGTCACCGAAACCCAAAGAGCGCATCAGGCTCTAGGGCAAGTAACCTATGGTGGCACTAAAGCAGAAAATAAGTCTAAGCAATATCGCCGCTCTATATATGTAAGTGAGGACATTCCTCAAGGCGGGGTTTTGACTGAGAAAAATTTGCGGATAGTACGACCGGCATTTGGTCTTGCTCCTAAAAATTGGGAAAAAGTATTAGGTAAACTTGCTAAACATACCCTGAAAAAAGGCACTGCGCTCGATTGGTCTATGTTCGAATAAATCATGTTGATTAATATCTGATGCGTATTGTATTTAGAGTGGAGGGCGAACCCAGGATTGGCTTAGGTCATATAATGAGGTGTTTGGCTTTGGCACAGAGTTTAACTAACAGCGGTCATTACGTGTGTTTTCTGATGTCTAAATCTTCACAAAGCTTTTGTCAAAATCGTGTCGATTGGGTTGGAGACATACTGCCAATGGATATTATTAATCCACCAAACGAAGCTAGCTGGGTACAGCAGCAGTGTGTTGAGTTACAAGCTGATTGGTTGGTTTTAGATGGTTATCAATTTACAGAAGGGTACCGCCGAGCTTTGGTGAGTCGCCATTATCATCTTGCCGTTTTTGATGACATTAACAATAGTGGTAATTTATTTGCTGATTTAGTGATAAACGGTGTCAGCAATGGGTTAGCTTTGAATTATCAAGCGACGGCACCCCAAGCTCACTTGGCCGTGGGTAGACGATACCAAGTATTAAGACAAGAGTTTTTCAGGTTATCGGACCGAAGCTGGTCAAGAAGACGCAGCTTGACGTTAATGTTTGGTGGCAGCGATACTCACAATATGACTTTATCTGTACTAGATGCATTGGCTAAGAGCCATGTTTCAATACCTATCTCGGTTATTACTGGTGCCGCATATAGCCATTTAAATGAACTTAGTGAGTTTATCGCCAGCAGTGATTTAACTGTTACTCATCATCATGATTGCCAGAATATGGCTGAGGAACTGGTTAATAGCCGCTTAGCTTTATCTGCAGCTGGGGGCAGTCAGTTTGAATTGTTAGCCTGCGCTACTCCCGCTATTTTACTAGTGGTGGCAGATAATCAGAAGTTCGCGAGTGAAGAGGCTAAAAAGCAAGGTTGGTGTCAGGTCTTGAATTATCAAGAGCAAACTTCAGAACAGCTTGTTAAGCATTGCTTAGCCCTTTGGGGTGATGTAGATACATTATTCTCTATGCATCAACACGCTATGAAACAAGCGGTAATAGATGGGGCTAAGGCCGTAGGTGAACGTATGTCTAAAATAGCCAGTTCAACTGAGTCTAATTTATGAAGGTTGGTTTGCCTTCCCATGAATTTAGACCTCTTACGGAACAGGAGCTTACGCTAGTTTGGCAATGGCGCAATAGCCCTAGAATCCAGCAAAATATGCATAACAATGAAGCAGTGGAGTGGCAAAGTCATTGCAATTGGTTTAAAAAGTTGCAAAGTGATAGCAGTCGACGTTTTTTTGTTTTGTGGCAAAACCAGCGACCGATTGGTGTACTTAATTTTTCAGGGTTGGATACACCAACACCTGAATGGGGCTGTTATTTGGGTGAAACAAACGTGTGGCCTGGCAGTGGCATAATGCTAGAGCTTGCTGCTTTAGACTACGCAGCTATGGGTTATATAAAAGACAGTAAAATTAAATATAGCCATTTGTTAGCTCAAGTATTGTCCTTTAATCATGCCGCAAATAAAATGCATAAACTATTTGAATATGAGCAAGTTAAGCAAGAGCCGGCAGCTGAGCGTGATGGTGAAACTTTTACTGTTTTACATTACAGTTATGATCTGAAACAGTGGTTACAAAAACGTGAAAAAGTGCTCAATAAGCTGCCTAAAAATATTTGTTTAGCCAGCGCTCAAATACAGTTTTTAAAATAGGAATCCCCTTGAATTTAGAACAGCAAATAAAAGATGCTATGCAACAGGTAGCTGAATTAAGTGATTGCCAATTAGTTGAGCCAATTGAAGCTAATACCTTGTTGCTTGAGTGTGGTTTAGACTCTTTAGGTTATGCCATGTTAGTGGCACAACTAGAAGAAGATTTAGGGTTTGATCCCTTTACTGAGTTAGCCATAGAAACCTATCCAAGTACCTTTGCTGAGTTTCTAGCTATTTACAAACAATGTAAAAGTAACCAATAAGTCATTATGACTAACCTGATCGCTCAATTAAGAAAACGTGAAACATCAGGTGTCTTAAAGACTTCAGTTCAACAGTCAGCTATAGCTGACTTAATCACCAAAGCCTATAAAATTAGGAGTCAAGCGCCACAATTGGCTGCAAAGAAAGTGGCGATACTCCCTAGCCCTATAGAAGATTTAATTGTGGGTTTGTTAGCCTTTGACGGTTTTTGCGAAGCAATTTATTTATGCCCTGCTAACACTGCTTTGCCGCCAGTAGAAGATTTACACCTGTGGTCTTTTACTAGCGAACTCTCTGTAGAAGTTAAATCTACTACAACTAGCAAACAAACCACTTGGTATATGGCTACGTCGGGCACCACAGGCAAGCCTAAGTGGTTTGGTCACTCCTTTGAGGCTTTGACGGCTAGCATTAAATACAGTGATAACCTACAGAAGCAATCCTGGGGCTTATTGTATCAAGCCTATCGTTTTGCTGGTTTACAAGTGGTATTACAGGCGCTGTTAAGCTCTGCTGATCTAGTGGATGTGACAGGGCACGAACCAATAAATCAGGTAGAGCTGATGGCATTGCATCAGGTTACTGCTGTATCTGCAACGCCAAGTTTATGGCGACAACTTTTGATGACTCAGCAATTAGATACATTACCTTTAAGGCATATTACCTTAGGTGGTGAGATAGCCGAACAAGCGCTACTGACTCAGTTGAGTCGCTTATTTCCCAAAGCAAAACTACGACATATTTATGCTTCAACTGAAGCAGGCGTTGGGTTTGTGGTAGCTGATGGTCAAGCTGGATTCCCAACAAAATGGCTTGATAACCCGAGCTTACCAATAGAGTTAGATATATCAGAGCAACATCATTTACTGGTTAAGCCTCAGTGTTCAGTAGAATCAGACGCTCCACTGCTACTTAACTCAAAAGGTTTTATGGATACCCAAGATAGAATTGAAATAATCGGCGACCGAGTTTTCTTTTTAGGAAGGGCCACTGGAGCCATTAATGTGGGCGGCAATAAAGCTTATCCAGAAAAGGTAGAGCAGGTGTTGTTAAGCTGTGACGCCATAAGCCAAGCTAGGGTGTATGCAAAGAAAAGTGCCATGATGGGAGAGTTGGTAGCCGCTGATGTTGTGCTGCGAAGTGATCCTTTAATAACTCAAAGTGATGTTAGTATGATAAAACTACAAATTCTAAAAGAATGTAAAAAACAATTGCAACGCTTTGAAATTCCTACCAAAATCTCATTTGTTGATAATGTGGCGTATAACCCAAGTGGCAAACTTAATAGACAATCAATCGGGAAACAGCATGACTGAGTACGTGATAGTAACGGGTGCAAGTAAAGGGTTGGGCTTTGCTATTTGTGAACAAGCTGTAGCACTAGGTTATAAGGTAGTTGCCCTTGCTAGAAGCTTTTCAGAGCCTTTAAAAACGCTACAACAAAATTACCCAGATTTTGTCCATTATCACAGTGCTGATTTAGCTGATTTAGAGCAGATAGCGCCTCTTTGTAAGCAAATAATCTCGCAGTATGGTCGCCCTTATGGGTTAATTAATAATGCAGCTGCTGGCCATGATGGCGTGCTCGCGACTATGCCTAATTCTGCTATTGAGCATTTAATGCAACTGAATATTCAAGCTCCTATTTTAATGAGCAAATACTTAGTGCGTTCAATGATGTTGAATCGCAAAGGACGCATTATCAATATCTCGTCCATCATAGCTAAAACTGGTTTTAATGGTTTAAGTGTCTACGGAGCAAGTAAAGCTGCTCTTGAAGGGTTTAGTAAGTCCCTTGCAAGAGAGGTAGGTAAAGCAGGTATCACAGTGAACTGCGTAGCCCCCGGATACATGCAAACTGATATGACCAGCAGTTTGCAAGGTGACAAATTAGAGAGCGTTAAAAGGCGTAGCCCCCTTGGTAAATTAGCCACGGTTGAAGATGCCGCTGCTATGGTGATGTATTTACTAAGTGAGCAAGCTAAATCAATAACCGGAGCCGTAATGACAGTTGATGCAGGTAGTACGGCTTAAAATAGATCAAACCTTTTAATATGCAGATTAAAAACGATTATGAATAATAGTCTGATTGAGACTCTCAGAGCAGATTAATGCTTTTCTATGGTTTGTCGATATTACTTAGAGACGCTCGGTAATTTAGCGGAGTTATTTTCAAATTACTGTGATTTTCAGGATATCGAGTTATGCATGTAAAATTAATATATATAGAATGAAGTTGTGAGACACACTATGGTTGAAAGTAGCAATAATAAACCAGTAGCCGTTATTTTTGGGGCTAGCTCTTCTGGAAAGAGTGCCATTAATGTTGTCTCTGAATCATATGAGATTCTTGCTTTTATCGATAATTCTGCAGATAAACATGGTACTAAATTAGCTAATGTTCCCGTTTTGGGAGCTAGCCAAATTCCGCAGCTTACATTTGATAAGATACTGATTGCTAGTGAGTTTTCTGAGAAAATTCATCAGCAGTTAACTAATGATTATTGTATTGATGCAGGTAAAATCCTTATTCTACCAAACCGAATTACTAAACCTATGCAGTTTGGTTTGGATGAATCGTTCCGCCAACAAAGCATTGAAATATTGTTACTCATCTGCACAAGTCTAAATAAATCAAAAGCAGCTTATTATATTGATGCGGGAACTCTGTTAGGTCTTTATCGAGATGGTGCTCTTATTCCGTGGGACGATGACTTAGACATAGCCATACCTTCCACTTCATTGGAACATGTAAAGCAGATTATAACAGACTGTTTACATAGCTTAAGCACATTAACTGGCGAGCCATGGGAGCTTGTTGCTCATAAAAGTGAAGAATCTTATGGAGCGGTTCAAGCTGGTGACGTTCGAGGTTTAAAGTTAAAAAGTAAAAAAGTCGATACAAAGTTGCCAATGATGGACGTATTCGTCAAGTACATTAATGGTGATGTGATGGATTATACCTTGGCTTCTAGAGGTTTTAGAATGCCAAGTGAGCATATACTTACACTTGAAACTATGGAATTTGCAGGAGGTACTATAAATATTCCTTCGAAGCCGGACTTATATCTAGAAAGGCATTATGGTGATTGGAAAACTCCAGTGAAAGATTGGTCATTGCAAGACGTAAAGTCTGCAACTGTATTTTGATAGGGAACAAAATGAGAACAATCATTACCTATGGCACTTTCGACTTAATGCATATTGGTCATTTAAATTTATTAGAACGTTTAGCTGACATGGGTGACAAGTTAGTTGTTGGCGTTTCTACCGATGACTTTAACTTAAGCAAAGGTAAGCAATGTTTATATTCTTTTGAAGAACGAGCAAGAATAGTAGGTGCGCTTCAATGTGTAGATTTAGTTATACCTGAGTCATCATGGGAGCAGAAAGAACAAGATATTCAAACTTATCAAGCTGATATTTTTGGCATGGGTGACGATTGGGTTGGAAAGTTCGATCACCTGGCGCCTGCATGCAAAATTGTTTATTTACCTAGAACTCCAACTATATCCACCACCGAACTTAAGCGTTCGTTGGCAAAAATAGACCCCGTGGCCATTCAAAAGATTAAAAAAGGTTTAGATGGAGTGTTGGATATAGTTAAGGCATTAGAATAGAAATATGGCTTACCAACTTAACAAGATTTATTCAGATTACGCTAATGTGCATAAAGTTTGTAGAGAGGTCTTAGATGTATCTGATAAAGTTGGGATCCAATCTGTATTAATAGGAGGCTCTCTTCTAGGAATGGTTCGAGATGGTGATTTTTTACCTTGGGATAAAGATCTAGATTTTGCAGTTTTCGAAGATGATATTGATAAAACCCTAGCCCTAGAACAAAACTATAGAAAACTTGGATATGAGTGTCGAGTGCACCGACTAGGTGTACGCCAGTCTGACGAATTGCAAGAAGGGTTGTGTTTAATAAATGACTTGAGTTTGGCATTGCAAACCGAGTCTATTGAACATTGTTTGATTGGTGGTGCGTTACTGAATTTATATCGAGATGGCGAACTATTTTCAGAGATTGATACGCTCGGAGTGTTGTTAAAAACTGAAATCAATATAGAGCAACTGATAGAAACGTTATTACAATTTGGGACTGTTTTTAAAAACATTGAAAATGAAGACCTAAAAGGTATTTCTCTAGTGACTAAAAGTTGGCGAGTAAACTTTTTTATTCAAGTTGAGTTGGATGGGAAGTATGGCTGGCGAGACTTAAACTGTGAGCATTGGTTTGATGCTGCATTTTTCCCTGCTGAAAAACATGAGTTAGACGAAAGAATCTATTTTTCACCAAATAATCCTAGCCAATTTTTGTTAAGTCGATTTGGAGCTAAATGGACACAAAAACCAAAGGCTAAGTTTTCAGAGGGGAGAGTGGTTGGTTCTGTGCAGCTTTATAAAGAAGGCGTAATGTTTGATTTTATTATGCATTATGTAAGGGGGGATAAAACCTATTGGTATGAACCTGCTGCAAACGTAATTAGTACTAAAGGGTTTCTGCCTTGCTCAGTTAAATCAACTAAGGCCGGAAATATGTTGTTTCCAGATTGCCCTGAAATATTTTTAGAAGAGCACTATGGGAATTGGAGAGTGCCAGTGAAAACCTGGGATGGCGCGGTAGATAACCCAACAATTATTCCTTCTGAATATGCAATGCAGAAAATTTTGAATGAACAATAAGTCCCAATCAAATACTTGTGTACCTCTAGTTTCGGTCATAGTACCTAATTACAACCATTACGATTACCTTGAGCAGCGGTTGCAGTCTATTGCTAAACAGACTTATTCTAATTTGGAAATTATCCTGTTGGATGACGCAAGCTCTGATAAGAGCGTGAGTCGGTTAGAAGAGTTTTCACTATCAGATGCAAGGGTTAAAACTTTTATTAAGAACTCTGATAATTCAGGGAGCGCTTTTGTACAATGGATTAAAGGAGTTGAGCAAGCATCGGGAAAGTATCTTTGGATTGCGGAGTCAGATGATTGTAGTGATTTACATTTTATTGAATGTTTAGTTGAACAACTTGAACAACAACCTAAAGCTGCACTGGCTTATTGTCATTCGAATTGGATAGACGCTGAAAGTAACCCTTTAGGATTAATGGATATACATGTACCTTATTTTAAGGAAAATTATTGGCTTACTGATTTTTGTCTTGACGGTGATGAGGTTAACCGAAATCTTATGCCCTATAGGAACGTAGTCAGAAATGCTTCATCAGCATTATTTAGGATTACGCCATTTAAGGCTGCGTTAAAGGGGGTATCGCCAAGCGGCAGAATTGACGATTGGTTGTTTTATGTTCTCTTGTTAAAGGGAAACATTCTGTGCTTCGTTAACCGAGAATTGAATTTTTGTCGATTGCACTCCGGTAATTTCAGCCGTTCCTTAACTAGTCAAAGTTATGTCTCAAACATCAAACAAAGAATTGGTGTGTTTCGAAAAATAATTGCTGAGTATCCTGATGGTGTTAATAGCGTGGAGCCGGCCTTAAAAATATTGTGGCGAAATCGTTTTAAATATAAATCAGTAGATACGTTAATAACGCGACATCAGAGCTTTGGTACTTACGCTCTCTATGGTTTTAATGATTTGAGTAAATACTTCATCAGTCGATGTACTAGTAAACCTTTAGTTATTTTTGATAAAAAAATTATAGACTCTAGTTATTCTGGTACATCCCTATCACGGGTTGATGATTTTGATTTGGTTCAATTAGATACAGTCATTGTGATGTCTATCTATTATCAAGTTCAAATGCGGAAAATATTGCAAAGTTTAGGTTTTAAAGGTCGAGTTCTTTGTCTGGAGGTAAAATGATCGTTTTTACAAGTATAAATACTGGATACCTAGACAAAGCGTTAGTGTTAGCAGAATCTGTTAAACGTTGGCATCCCGACGCTTCTTTTCATATTGTACTGGCCGATTATAAAGAGGGTAATCAATATATTTGTGAATTAGTCGATCATGTTGAGTTTCTAGAAGAGTTTGAGTTTGGATTAGATAAAGCTTTTCTGTTTCAACACAATGTTGTTGAACTATGTACATTAGTAAAACCTATTTATGCGGCTAAATTGGCAAACAATCATAAAGGTAGACATATAGTTTATCTCGATCCTGACACTATGCTGTTTTCACCAATGGGTATCGTAGTTGAAGCTCACAGCGAGTCAGACGTTTTATTAACTCCTCATTTATTAACTCCACCTTCAAGTCATGCTCATATCGTTGAATCTGAATATAGTGCGCTACAACATGGATTGTATAATTTAGGATTTTTTTCTTGTGTTGGTGGAGATAACGCGAGCTTATTTTTCAATTGGTGGGGTGACCGATTAAAGCATATTTGTTCAACGGTAAAGGAAAATGGTTTATTTACTGACCAAAAAATTGTCGATATTGCACCTATTTACTTTAATTTTATCGGCATACTTAAAAGTAAAAGCTTAAATGTTGCTACATGGAATTTATTTGAACGGCCACTAGTTTGTGAAAATTCTCAATTTTTTATTGAAAATCAACCACTTGTTTTCTACCATTTTACTGGTTTTGATTCTGGAGCCGGCCAACGTAAAATTGATCAACACCATACAAAAAACCAAGCATTGGAAATATTGTGGCAGCATTATCACCAACAATTAAGTAAACAAAGCACCAAAGTATTAGGCAGTACTCAGTGGTGTTTTGCTAACTTTGAAGATGGGCAGCCCATCCCCAATAAAGCAAGACAATATTTTCGATATTGTGTTGAGAATAAACATGACTTTCCTAACCCCTTTTCTACTCAATTTCAGACCCTTTGGGCTAACTCAATAGGTGCGCGATTGTTTGAACGTAGTGAAGAACAAGGAAGAAAATATTTAAAGAGCATTTCAACGTTTTCCCATGCTCATAACTTTGACTTAAAGGGAGTAATGCAGCAACTGCAAACTTTAGAAAAGCATCATGGTTGCGCGAGAGTGTTTCTGTGGGGATATAATGAATATGCTCAACAGGTTGAGTCAACATTTTATGCTCAGTCAATGCAGTTTGAGCATGCCTACGTAATTGATAAAAATTTGCCCGAGAATGATAGGGTGATTGACCCAACGTCTTCTACTTTTCTTAAATCAGACATCATTGTTGTGTGTGCTATTAGCGCTAAAAACGATATTCTAAGTCTGATCAAAACCCAGAAAATCCCCGCCCATGTTTTATCAATTGGTTAGAAAGCTACTTTATGCTTTATGCCTAAAAATAAATAAACCTCATTGGTTTCTACTTTGTCACCCTAGTATTTGGTTTAGTCAAAACATTGTTGTGGTGGGCACTGGTAGCTTGGGTAAAAATGTTATTGCAGCGTTACTCAACACTAATAAAAACATATACATAATTGATGATAAAGCCGCGAGATATGCTTATTCTATTTTGCAAATTGCTGTACTACCCTGGACAGATCTGGGCAAAGTTAAAAGCTTAAGAAGTTCAAATACTCGTTTTATTTTAACCATGTATGAAGGCGTGGATAATGCGAGAGAGCGTTTGCACGAGCTGAATGTCACCAAAGGCATTGTTAGTTTTTCAAAGGAGATGCGCCATAATGGTCAAGTCGCCATTCGAAACCGATATGTTTCTCAATTGAAGGTACAAAGATTAAACGAAATACCACTTTGTTTACCGACCATTTATTCATACAGTACTTTATTTGTAGAACACAATCTCGGTGGCGGAACCTATCATTTTTCTAAGCGACATATTCAGTCGAATTTACATAATTCTACAGTTTTAGTACTTACTTATTGTGATGACGGCTTCCATCTAAGTGAATCTAAATCACCAGCATTGATCGCTTCTTTTTATTCCTTAGATATGCTCATGGAAAGTTTAAAAAGCATTAAATTTAACCAATTAGTCCTCTCTAACCTGTTTGGATTTAATGCTCCTTTAAATGTTTTGCAGCGTTTGTTAGAACTAAGATATGAAGCCATTACTAGTTATATTCATGATTACTTTGCTATATGCCAATCCTATACTTTGTGGAATGAAAAGAACGAATATTGTCATTTACCTAGCCCCGATATATGCAACAGGTGTATTAGGCACAATAGAAATATTAATGATTCAAGCCTTTCTATTGAAACGTGGCGTTCAACGTGGTTGGATGTATTATTGAAATCAGACCAAGTTATTACGTTTTCTTCGGACTCACATCGTAAAATGAAGCAAACCTTTCCACAGCTGAATAACTTAATTGTGAGCCCTCACAGCTTGGATTACTTTCAACCAACCCATTTTTATCAACAGAAGTGCGACATTAATTCAGTCTTAAATATTGGAATATTAGGTCCAGTTACTGCAAAAAAAGGTGAGTTGGCAATTAGAGAGCTGCATGAGTATATTGTTAAAAATGATTTGAATACGAAGCTTATTATTATTGGCCGCGCTTCATCTGCTATATCTGAATTGAAGCATGTTACAGTTACGGGACCTTATGAAGTTGCTAATTTAGATAGGGTTTGTGCCAATCTAGAAATTAGTGTGTTTTTCTTTGCTTCCTTATGTCCTGAAACCTTTTCTTTTTCTGTTTCAGAAATTATCTCAATGAAATATCCAATTCTATGTTTTGATCTTGGTGCACAAGCCGATAAGGTAAAAGAGTATAAAAAAGGCAGTGTTATACCTTTGCATCGCAGTGGAGAAACCATGATTGTAGCGTTACAAGAAGCCGCAGGTTACGGAAAAACTCATGAAAAATAACATCGTGTTTGTATTAGGCATGCATCGATCTGGTACAAGTATGTTAACAAGTATGGTTGAGGCTTCGGGTTATCATTGTGGTGACAACCTGCAACCACCAGGTAGTGACAACCCTAATGGTTATTGGGAAGACTTAGTAATGCTGCGCATTAATGAAACGTTATTGCGTGCACTAGGTAAAGATTGGTCATCTTTGGGGACCCCAGAATATTCTGAAATTGAAGAGTTATCTTGTTTTGATGAACTTAAAACCGAGGCTGTGGGTTATTTAACCCAACAAATTAATAAATATCAGCGTTTAGTTGTGAAAGATCCCCGAGTTTGTATTTTGTTACCCTTTTGGTTATCCGTTTGCAAAGAGCTAAACGCCAAAAGTAAATTCTTAATTATCAAGCGTGATGCTGCGGCCATAGTTCAGTCGTTACATAAACGTGATCTAATGGATCCGGTTTATGCAATGCAATTGATCATCTGTTATTGGGTGCAAGTTGCCGTTCACCTTGTCGGCTCCGAGTTGAATTGGCAACTTGTTAACTATGAGTCGATAGGCGAAGTTAAAGCACATCAAAGTCTAGCGAAAAAGCTAGCTACTTTTATTGATGTTAAACCGGATAATATTTTAGTGGCGTTAGCCAGCTATAACTCAGAACTTAATCACGCTAAAAATAATGAAGTTGTTCTACAGCCTATAGTGTTTGATTTTCAGAGCGGATTTTACCAAGCCTTTCCCTGTGAGATTTCAGATAGTGCATATCTACAACACAAAGCTCTTTCTTTTGTGCATAGCTCCTTATCTTTTTGGGGAGATACTAAAGCGATTATTCAAAAAGTTGCTCAGAGTCTTGATGTCTTTTCCAAAAATTTACGTCATGAAAAGCTGGTGTTATATGGGGCTGGAACAGTGGCTAAAACCATACTGACTCATATGTTTCCCAAAGTAATGTGTGGTGTTGATCAGTCTTTTACTGCCATCAAAGATTTACATGGAGTGAGTTTCTACCCGGTTAGTCAGTTAGGTAACTTGGAGGAAACTACCATTTTAGTTACAGTAACAGGACGAAAAGCTGAGATTCAGAGCAGACTTTCGACCTATGGGCATAACGTTATTTTTATTGAGGATTATTTCAATGACCAAACGAATTATTAATGGTTGTGGATATAATTTAAGTGGTTGTACTGCCATTACTGATTTTTTTTCGGATTTTGAGGGGGCAGGTTACGTAAATCACGGAAAACACGAAATCGGTATTTTGAAATGTCGTTTTGGATTTGCCGGTTCTATTCAAGGAATATTAAGAGATGAGTCTTTCAGAGCCAGTCGCGCTCAGCTGCGAGCTTCTTTACTAGGTGACCAAGACGCGCTACTAACAGAATCACTGGGACCTGTAGAAAAAGTGCACTTGGAAATGCGGTTGCGGGTTGCGGGGCAATTAGGTGACAAATACAAAACTTTAGTAGAACGTATAGTGCAATATATTCCAGATGATGTGGTTACTGCTCCTGCTCCTGCTCCTAAAGCCCTTCTTGGGTACGAGCGAGCTCTTGATGAATGGCTTAAAGGCGTGGTGGAATTATTACCTGATGAACATTTTTTTGAAGGTAAACAAAATGCCAACTCATTTGTAATGCTCAAAAATGATCCTCCTGGTAAATATCCTTACATGGCATCACTTATTCCCAATGGAATTTCATTTTCGTCGTTGAGGGATCCTGTAGATGCATGCTTTGACTTCAATCGATTTTACAAAAAAGAGATGGCTGAAGAGCAGATTAAGGCTTATTGCGAAATGTTTAACTCTATTATTCGAACTGCAATGCATCATATTAATCTTCATGAAGAAAAAATTAGTGGAAAATTTTATGTGGTCAGATTTGAAGATTTCATTACCAAAGAAAATGTTCGGCAACAAGTGCTGGATATAGCAGGTATTTCACAAAAACGAATACGTCATAGCTTCAACCCTGTGCTGTCCAAAGACAATATTGGTATCGGACATGAGTTACCGAAAGACTTAGTAACTTTTATAAAAGAGATGAGTGAACCCTGGTATGAGAAGTATCAAGAATTTCTTATCAATAAAGATATATTAATTGAAGGCTAGATGATGCACGTTAATGTATTTTGTAATCATAAATGTGGCACGGTTTGGTTATTTAAATACCTTAAAACCTTTGCTCAATTGAATGATTTTCAATATGTCAGTTCAAACCGTGGTTGGAAAGGGTTTGAGCCTTCAGAGTTAGCAGATAATGCCGTTGTTATGTATCGTAATGCGCAATATGAAGTCATTAGTAAAACGTGCAATGCAGGTGTACGGATTATAAGAGATCCAAGGGCACTAGTTAATTCAGCTTATTTCTCACATCTAAATACTCATAATGTTGATGATTGGTTGCAACTAAAAAAACAGCGCACTTTGCTTCAACAGATGTCTGAACAAGATGGCATTCGAATGACCTTAGCTTTCACTGAAAAAAGTCAGTTTTACCATGGAACAAAAGGTCCATTATGTGCGCTAGGTGAATGGCAATTTGATGATCATCGATATTTGCCTATTCGTATGGAAGATTTTGTTATCGATCCACTTAAATATATGAAGCGGACTATTGTAGTTAATGGGGGCGATCCTGAACATTTCACATATCCTGATTCTGATGAATTTAGTTTTGCTAAGTTAACGGGCCGAACAGTAGGAGAAGTAAACGACAGTAGTCACTTTAGAAGTGGTGATCCTCAAGATTGGAAAAAGCACCTTCCAGATGATGTGAAGCTTTATTTGCAAGCTCATTTCTCATACTTAATTAGTGAGTTCTACTCTTAATTTAATCCTCAATAAAATACTAAAATGTAAGGAGCTTACATTGCGAATATCAAGTAAACATAAAATTATTTTTTTATCTAATCGGAAATGCGGCTCAAAATCGATAAGGTTATTACTCGATAATGTTTCCGATATAAAAAGTGATAGTGGTTATCCATTTAATAATCATGGTTGTGCTAAGGGATTAAAGAAATATTTCGACCTGAAGGAATGGGACTGGAGTCAATATTGTTCTATTACAACTATTCGGAATCCTTTTGATCGAGTTGTTTCAATATATTATTTTTCCTAAGTTAATTCTGGCAATATTTGGCATAGCTTGTTTACACAAACTGGTAACTTTAAGGAATTTGTAGAGAGACTTCCCGATTTTATTAGAACAGTAGTTCATCCATTAGATGGAGAGCGTTTTATTAAAACTGGACAAAAGTGGATTTCAATCGATGAATTTGCATTTGGAGATAAAGGAGAAAAGTTAGTTGACCACATATTACCAATCGAATCACTAACTGAAACTTTAATTCCAATTTTAGAGAGCTGTAATATGCGAAATTTACCCTCAATACCTCAGATAAACACTACTAAACACGGACACTATCGTCAATATTATACTGAAAAAGAGAAAAAAATTGTAAAGAAAATATTTGAAGCTGATTTTGAAATAGGCAAGTATTCTTTTTAAGTTAGCGAACGTCTGGATCGGATAAACAGCCGTGGATTCCTCCCGTTGCGTTAATACAGGCACCATGAATAAACGATGCTTTATCAGAGCACAAATATACGGCTAATTGTGCTACTTCTACAGGTGTAGCAATACGGGCAATAGGATGAAAAGCTTCTAACATTTTATATTCTTCGTTTTTACCTTCAAATCCCGCTTTTAACATATCAGTACTTACTGCGGCAGGTTCAATCGCGTTTACTCTGACACTGCCACCTAAATCTACAGCCATATTTCTGGTTAATGAACTTAGAGCACCTTTGGTCGTTGCGTAAGTTACAAAATCTCGTTTAGTTTGAATAGCATGAATGCTACTAATATTGACGATTGAACCATGCTTTGATTGTATTAAATCTTTTAAAAACAACTGGCTAAGAAAGAAGGGTGCAGATAGGTTGACATTAAAACTTTGGAACCATTCATTACGAGTAATTTTGTCAGTTGGATTCAATATTTGTGTAGCAGCATTATTAATTAACGATTGAATAGGCTGTCTTTTGGTTATCTCAATAATTTCATTATGAAATGCTTCAGCATAAGCTTCATTAAGAACTATTTCTTCTAAATTGGTTTGAAGCGGGTAGACGTTTTCATTTTCTTGCTCAATAGGTTTTATGTCTGTTGCAATAATACGATAACCTTCTTCGGCAAAAACATTAACTAAGGCTTTGCCAATCCCACCATCTGCGCCAGTAATGATTACCCAGGGTTTATTGTTCATGTAAGAATCGTCCAATTTTGTCAATTGCAACTAACGAGGCGCGGTTGGCTGCTTCTTTTGTATTGGATGCATTGTGCGTACCTAGTATACATTTATCAAATTGCATTAATTTTGACTGGCTCGGCAATGGTTCAACATCAAATACATCTAATGCAGCCGCTTCGATGTGCCCTGACTCTAAATACGCTATCAGTGCACTTTCGTCAATTAGTTGGCCACGAGCAACATTGATTACAAATGCTCCAGATTTCAGAAGAGCTAGCGTCTGCTGGTTAAGCATATGCCAGGTATCTGCGTTTAATGCGCAGGTGAAAACTAGAAAGTCACATTCTTCAAGCTTGTTAGGAAAGGTTGAAAAACTGATATTTTTATTTTCGGTACTTTGCTCTGCGAAGGGATCAAATACTAAAACATTCATTTCTAAACTTGTAAGACGCGTCGCTAGGTTTGAACCTATATCACCATAGCCCACTACTCCCACTGTTTTTCCTGAAAGGCTCATTCCTGCTGGTTTTGGCCATAAGCCCATACGAACTTTGCGATCAATGTAAAATGTTTGTCGAGCTAGGCCAATAACGTAACCTAGGGCTAAGTCTGCTACTTCTTTGCCAAACATGTTGGGGGTGTTATCAATTGGTAGACCCAATTTTTTGCAGGCATCAAAATCAACGTTATCAATGCCTATACCCCATTTTACAGTGGCTTTTAAAGCACCACTTTTTCCAACTGATAGTACTGCATGAGTTGCTGGGTCATCTCCTATTATCCAGCCATCATAGTTAGGCAACAGAGATTTTAGTTCTTTTTCTGTCAACGTTTGGGTAACATTTCCTGAAACTAATTCAATGCCTTTTTTAACAGCATATTCCCTTAAACTCTCTAATTGTCCTAACATAGGCGGACAAGTTACTAACACTTTAAACATCTATTTTGCTCGCTGCTGTTTTTCGATTAATGCTTCAGCTAAAAGCCAATCTTCTTTCTCATCTATATCAATAGACTCTAATTTGGGTGTTACGAAAACTTGTGGCTTAAAACCAATTCTGGCTTTCGTTTGGTTAAATGAATTCTGATTAAATAAGTAAATACAAGAGTTCTCTTCATACCAAGGCTCTAGATCTTGAGTCCGTATTAAATTCTTAGGATCATGATTTATGGGTGATACATTCTGTTTGTAGAATCGCGTTTGATGTTTATTAACCGAGAATAAAGAGTCTAAATTTTCATTATTTAAGTACGCCCCGACAGCCCTTTTAATTGTTGCTCTTGATATAAGTGGGTTAGTGGTATGCGTCATAAGATAATGTTCAGCTGGAACAGCATGGATATCGTCATTGAGAATATCATTCATACTGACATGATCACCACAAAGGTTAGGTTTTCTATCGCGAATGATTATACGTTCTGAAGGTACTAGTCCAGAGTCGAATAACGTTTGCTTAGCATCAGTATTAATAACTACAGCATCAATTTCGTCAATAGATAATAAGGTGTCTAAAATCCATCGAAACAGAGGCTTGCCACCTAAAGGTTTAAAGTTTTTTCCTGGTACCCTTTCACTGTGTAGCTTCATAGGTAGCAAAGCAATGATTTTATGGCCCATATTATCTTTCTTTATTTATAGAATAGGGCCAAAAATAAAGGCGTTTGGGTTCAATGTTTTTATAAGTCGCTCCGCATTGCCCTAAATATAAGCCTCTAAATTGATGAAATCTATACTTAAAAATTGCCGCTAAATTTCTTAATAAACTTCTAGCTTTTAACGCTTTTTCACAATCTGAAATACAGGCTAGGAAAAACCAATAAATGGCCTCTGTTAAACTTAAAGAAGAAAACGCAATTTGCTTCAAGGCTTGGGCTTCTCGTCTAAAACGATGTTGTATTTGGGGCCAACTTTCTTCGTGAATATGAAACACAGAAGACTTTGATTGATAGCCTAGCTGATAACCTAATGCCTGTGCACGCTGGGCAAAGTCTAAGTCTTCAAGTCCCGATATGGACTCATTAAACTTCAGTGATTTCCACAACGTTTTATTCATCGCGGCATTTGCGTTATTACAAAAGTTAGATCTTTGAGGAATGGATGATTCATTTGGAAAGTTAGTTTCGAAAATTTGTTTTTCTGAGAATTGGGTTTTTTCATGGCTAAGTTGACGTCCATAAACATAATCTGCTTGCTTTGTAATTAAAGGCTTACATAATTGAATTAACCAGTTTGTTGTTGCTGGAATACAGTGACCACTGACAAATACTAAAAAGTCGCCACTTGCTGCTTCACACCCAACATTTAGTGAGTATCCAAAAGTAAAATCTTCCTGCTTAATGTGCTGAATGTTGCAATTGTAACGTTTTGCTATTTCGAGGGTTTTATCATTTGATCCGGAGTCAACAATGATAGTTTCAACTGAAATATTTTCAGTGACCTGATTTCGTATAGAGCTCAAAAGCTCTTCTAGATACTTTTCTTCGTTATATGTTCGAATAATTATACTAATCATCATTGCTGCGTATTTTGTTAACCTAATTTAAATATTAAACAGTTGCCGGAATCAGGTGCTAACTTTAACTCTTCATTTGTCAGGCCATGCCTAGCGCTTGTGACAAATAAGTAGTTAGATTCCGGTCCACCTATAGTACATGCAGTAACATGTGGCATTGGACATTTTATTTCACTCATTACCGATGATTCATTCCGTATTTGTACACAGCTTTGTCCCCACACCGCAATAAGCAAATTTTTCCTTTTATCTAATATGCCACCATCGGGTGTCCCAGGAGCGCTATATTGTGCCCAAACGCGCTTATTTTCCCAATTTAGTGTTTGGCCTTCTTTCTTCACTATATAAATTGTTCTGGAATATGAGTCGCTGATCAAAATTTCATTGTTGGACAACCAAACAAATGTGTTTGGAATGCCAATGTTATTTCCTACTACAGACAACTCTTTTCCTAAATCATATCTTAGGATCTGACCTGAATTTTCATCAGGGTCTTTTTTCATTGTGCCGAACCAAAGTGCACCATCAGGACCTATTACTCCATCATTACACCGCATATTCACAGCGTGGGGAATTGTAATCTTATTTTCAAATTCCCCCGTGTTTAAAGATAAAACGGCGATAGAGCTTTCTGAAGTTACTAATACTTTATCGTCAATCAGAACAGAAATATTAGTAACCATTTGTGTAAGGGGAAGCTTTTTAGGGGGAAATGATTTTCCAAACGGGAGTTCGTAAACACAATTCCCTAGAATATCGGTCCAGATCCAGCTTTGTCTATCTGAATGCCAAATAGGTGACTCACCTAATAAACATTCTGATGGGATAATTTTTGAAAGGGTATATGAACTCATCACAAGCCTAAAACCGCATATCTAATATTACAGAGTGCTTTTTGGATATTTTTTGTCGCATGCCTTGCAGTTTTTCATGGGATATTAGAGGATGAAGAAAGTCTTGTTTATCTAGTTTTTTGTATTCGATTTCTCCCCTCGAACCGGACAGCGAAAAGTTTTTAAGTTCATTCTCATGCTGATAACAGCATACATAATTACCATAATCACAAATGAAATACTTTGAATGTGACGGTTCTAATTTATGTATAAAGGGATTAGAGGTAACTGAATAATATTTAGGAATTATGATTTTAGGTGCTTTGAAACTAACACTCGCTCTAATTGCGTGCCCTATAATCCATGTAAGACCTGTAAAGGCTTCAGCTTCACCTATTTCAGGAACTAAAAATTGAGTTATGCCTTCCTTGGAAGTGCATTTATTATTAATGAGGTCATTTGTAATGACGACTGTACTAACCTTGCCTTTTATTAGGGAATACTCGTCTTGGTGGATATCATAAAGACAATAGTCCGGAGTTTCATTGAGTTTTTGGCTTTGCTCAAAGGTACAAACTGATACATTGTTAAACCAGGGGAAAGATTTTCGAAAAACATAATTTGCGATTTTTTCGAACTCTTCCGACTCTGTAACTATTAGAAATGTTTCATTTTTAAAATTTTGTTGTAGGAACTTTAATTCTCTATTGGTCATGAAGTATGAGGATATATCTAGCTCATCTACTCTAGTGGATACCTTATTTCTAATAGTACTTATTGAATTAGCCCAAAAACTAATACAACTAACATTGTTACTGAACAGGTTATTACCTTCATCACATTCAGAAGCATTGATATTGGATAATAGTTTGGTTAACGCGGCATTTGCATAATTAACCGTGCCATATAAGTAGTAAAACAATAGAGATTTACCTGTTTTATATGACGTGAATAACATTTCTTTTTGTCTATCAATGATAAATTGCACATCTTCAGTACAGGTGATTTCTTTTTCTAATAAGGTTTCAAATGCACTGATTTCTTGTAGCAATAATTCTTGTGAAAATTGCCTTTCGAATTTTTCTGAATAGTTTTCTAATCCGTTTGAAGAAAATACTTTTGTCTTAAGTACATCTAATGTTTGTTGTTTTTGTTCAAGTGTTGCAACAATTAACAAATCGTCAGGCCTAATAGGCAATGTCCCTTGAATTTTTGCGCCATCACTACAGTTATAGAAAGATTGGCCCTTCGGCTTTTTAGCTGTGACTTGCTCTATCACTTGCCTTGATACTTTAAATTCGTGTTTGGTATTTACAGTAGGGCGAAAATTACCTGGTACCACAATAGACGTATTATTTTTAGCCGAGTAGTCATAGGTTTCTTCGCCGTCTTCTTGGTAGTAACCTGACGATTTAGAATGATGGTGTTTTACACTAACAAAGCCTAGGTCTACCCCAATTAAATAAATGCTGGTAAACCCCATGCAACTAAATAGGTCACACACAAAGTTACTAACCGTAGGGAAGGCGTTTTGCAGTACCTCATAGTTCTCTCGGCCTAAAACAGTTAATGCTGACACAGTTGAAGACTCACCTTCTTTAAATGCAACCATCACGTCTTTGTATAATTCGCATGTGTCCGGGTGAACCCCATTGCAGGATATTAAGGTAATCTCTTTTAAATAATCTAAATCACCTACTAACACTGCCCAATCAAAGGTGCTGCGGTTTTGCTCTATTTCTGCGTGAAAATCTGGAGTAATGTTATGGCGGTGTAAGGCTTGTAACGCAGTACCACAGCTAATAATTATACTTTGTCCTTGCCATTCTTTGATGGCGTCAATAGAAGAGTCTAAAGAAGGGCCGTTACCCACTATGAATATAGGTACTTCTTTATTGTCATAACTTAACTTGCTAGCAGGGTCGGCCGTTAATATAGGAATATTACGCTGCATTCCTTCTTTTGTATGGGCAATACCATAATAAGCATGGTCGAAATATTCTCCCATTGAAATTACTACTTGCAATTGTTCTCTGAGCTGGCTAATAGCCGAGTTTAGTGAGGCATTGTAGTAACTTTGGTAGAAATAGGTGCTGTTTAAAATATAAGGGCCAATGGAGTAGAACTGGTTTAATAAATCTCTAAAAAGGTTAGTGCCATCATCACCAATATTAAGATAAATACGTGATTCAGATTTTTCGACGGTTTCAAAAATTTCCAACCAGTCAATGGCAAAAAGTGAAGCATAGAAAAAATCAGGGTTGGGTTCACAGATAAATAGTTTTTCAACTATGTGCTCGTTAAGTAACTTTTCAAGTTGATACCCAGCCCCTAATCCAAACATGATGATTGATGCAACTTTATCAGGCAACGCGCCCACTTCTTCATCAGCTTGCTGTAGTAGCTCTTCTGTTTCTTTTACAAATTGATAGTGGATGTAATGAGCTAATTTTGTCCCTTTATAACCTAGTACTAATCCATCTTTGTTGGGCTGTTCATCGAAGTTTTCAAAGTTGAGTACGCATTCGTTTTTAGGTGAATCACCATACCAAGAGTGTAAATTTTTAATATGTAATAAATTTACTTCGCCATTGTCGTTCTCAATAGGAAGCCACTTTTTGGGCGTATAATCTTTGAACTCATCATAAATAGCTGGAAAATATTTCTTTAGGGCGTCGAGGTTCTTTAAGAGTTTTTCGTTATCATCCTGAAGTAAAGTATGTGTTTTTAGCTCTATGTTGGGTGTCCAACTGCTCACATAATCTAAATAGTTATTTTTGGTTTTGATTGAAAAACCACTGTCTTGGATGTCCTTCCAACTGCGAGTCATCACATCATGCTCAAGAGAGTCAAATACCTGATGGTTATAATGTTTATATAAATGAAAGCTGGATATATCACAGTGTTCGACTAACTCTCCAATATCTTTTATTAAGTCTCTACCGTCTTTACCAAGTTGTAGAAATATCGAAGTGCCTTTTTTTTGTATCACAGAAAAAATACTACTCCAGGATATATCCAGTACAGAGCATTTGAAAAATTGGAGTTCTGGTTCGTATATTACGATATTCTTAATATTGTGTTGTTCAAGTAAAGGTTCTAAATGTAGTCCTAGTCCACAGCCTAAAACCACTAAACACTCTATGTCTGTGGGTAACGGGTTTTGTGATTCTTGTAACATTACACTTGGTAGCGTTTCAATGCTGTTTACCGTTTCTTCATCGTTATTATTTGTTATAAATCCCGTATCACTGCTGAGCCGTACTTGTGGAGAATGTTGTTGCTTTTTCGCTAGCTGTTGCAACACTTCGTCTTCTGGGTGAAACCCATATATGGTGCGGCCTTGTCCATAATCAACAATGTTATGTTCGCCATATTGATTAATAAACAGTGAGAAATTAGCTAAATCGGTAGATTCTATATAATTTAGCAGTGAGGGGACGTTTCTTTGGAAAGCGTTAACATTGGCTTGTTGTGTTTTTAGAATATGATTGGCGAGTTCGTTTTCTAACTGTGCCTGTTTTTGTTCATCTTTTTCGATATGTAAGCGAATATTTTTAAGCATTTATTTTGTGAACTCTAATTTTAAGACCAAGCAAGAAGTTTAATTATTCCATTTATGCTCTAGTTACCGCAACGAAATATTATATAAAGGTATTGATTTACATTGGTATTCTAGATTACTTTTTGAGCGTCTATCTGCTAATATCTACAGAAGGCAAGTGAGGGTAACACCATGATTAATTTTAATACCGAGTCAAATTCTTCGTTATTGCAAAAAGTACAGAACAAGCAAGAGTCTATTCTTGAGAAATTATCTTCAGGAAAACGAATCAATAGTGCTGCAGATGGTGCTGCAGCTCAACAAATTATTGACCGCCTAACGTCTGAAGTAGAAGGCGGTAGACAAGCTATCTCTAATGCCTATGATGGCGTCTCGTTAACTCAGGTTGCCGAAGGTGGTTTAGCAGGAATTAATGAAGACGTTAACCGCATAAGAGAACTATCAGTGCAATCTGGTAATGGCTTATTAACTGATGCTGATAGACAGGCCATCCAATCTGAAGTGTCACAACTGCAAGAAAACATTTCCCAAACCATAGAGCAAACAGAGTTTGCAGGTAAGTCTTTACTGTCTAACGATGGTTCTATCGATTTTCAAGTGGGCTCTAATGCAGATCAAAAAATTGGTGTTGGTACCCAAGATGTTCTTTCTGGTTTAAATGATATTCTAAATGTGGACTTAAGTTCAGCAGATGGTGTTGAAGATGCTCTGGCCGCAGCTGATGCTGCCACTGAGTTTGTAGGTAGTGCTCGAGCTGATTTAGGGGCAACCCAAAGTCAATTTGAAAGCGCAGCTCGTAACCTTACTCAAACAAACGTAAATGTCGCTGCAGCAAGAAGTCGTATTCAAGATACTGATTTTGCTCAAGCAACATCTGAAAATGCAGCTGCTGGTATATTGAGTCAAGCAGGTATTGCAGTACAAGAGATCGCAAATCAACAGCAAGGGCAAGTGCTGTCGTTGTTGAATGGTTAGTATGTTTACCAACTTAACTATAAAAAAGAGTAGCTAAGCTACTCTTTTTTTTGAGGTTTGTTACTTAAACCTTAGGATTGCTCAATAAAAAAGCATTTTATTAAAATTGCTTGAAATTCAGTTGCTATCCCCTCTCGAATGTTTAGAATCATTTGATAAAGTTAAATAAATACAAGCAGAATTGAGGGTGCATGAGCAATATTTTGATTATTTGTTCTGATGAAGAACAAGCCAATAATCTTACAACTATTCTTACCTTTCTTGGTGAATGCTGCTCTAGTGTTTTATTTTCTTCAGCCATTGAAACTTTAAAAATAAATCCAGATATCGAATCTGTGCTGGTCGATGGCGCAAGCACTGAATTAGTAAGTGATATAGGTGAAAAGTTCCCTAGTATTCCATTCATCCTATTAGGTAATTACGATAACTTTAAACCCAAATCAAATATTGTTGGGGTTATCAGTGAGCCAATTACATATCCAGCATTAACTCAGATGTTACATAGATGCCAAGAGTATCGACGTCGTCAACCCTCGAGAAAACCAAATCCTCACCAAAAACCCAGACTTTTTCGTAGCTTGGTCGGAAAAAGCGATCATATACGGAACGTGAGACATCTCATCGAACAAGTTGCGCCTAAAGAAGCCAATGTGCTTATCTTAGGGGAATCAGGTACCGGCAAAGAGGTGATAGCCCGTAACGTACACTTTATGTCTAACCGTAAAGAAGGGATTTTTATTCCGGTAAATTGTGGTGCTATTCCTGGTGAGTTGCTTGAAAGTGAATTATTTGGACATGAAAAAGGGGCGTTTACTGGGGCTATTGGTACACGTAAAGGTCGTTTTGAAATGGCGGAAGGCGGGACCTTATTTTTAGATGAAATTGGTGATATGCCTTTGCAAATGCAAGTGAAATTATTAAGGGTGTTACAAGAGAGGACTTACGAAAGGGTAGGTGGAACTAAGCCTATTAAGTGTGATGTGCGTGTAATTGCAGCCACCCATCGAAATTTGGAAGCCATGATCGAAGATGGCAGCTTTAGGGAAGACTTATATTATCGCTTAAATGTGTTTCCAATTGATAGCCCTGCTTTAAGAGAGCGTAAAGAAGATATCCCGCTATTACTACAAGAGCTAGTGTGTCGCTTACAAGAAGACAATGCTCAGATTAAATTTACAGAAAACGCCTTGAAGTCATTGATGGAACATAAATGGCCTGGAAATGTTCGAGAGCTGTCAAATTTAGTGGAGCGCTTGATGATTTTATATCCTGAGCAACTCATTGATTTAGCTGATCTACCATTTAAATACAAACATTTAGATATTGATCCCTACGAGCCTGAATACCCAGAAGAGTTGCTTGAGCGAGAAGCTATTAATGCGCTATTTAGAAGTAATGATGACGATGATGAAAGTGAAACTATCAACGATGCTTCGTCTAAAGAGTTGCCAGTTGATGGGCTAAATTTAAAAGAATACATTTCGGAGCTAGAAGTTAGTTTGATTTCTCAAGCGCTAGAACAACAAGATTGGGTTGTTGCTCGTGCAGCTGAAGCTTTGGGGATGCGCCGTACAACCTTGGTAGAAAAAATGCGCAAATACAATATTAATAAAGCATAACTAGCTATACCGGCTTATTTATCCCATAGGCCGCCATTTCTTTGACATCATTTTTAACCATTTACCTATCTAACCTTATGTTTTAAAAGACTATTTCTTTTGGCATGACATGTGCTTTGTAATACTCGTAATCATTCTGTCTAAGTTTTGACGTGGGGAATTTATGGGGTCTAACAATAGCTTGCCAAACAATATACTTAAAGACGCTGTTTCAAGAGCGGATTTATTACCTAATGAGCCCCTTGTAGCTGCAGAGGAGTCGATGGAGCTCGATGCATTACGCTTGCAGGCCAACCGTTTAGAACATTTATTACAGGTTATGCCTGCTGGTGTAGTGGTAATTGATGGTAAAGGTGTAGTGAAACAGTCTAATCAGCTTGCCAAATCATTATTAGGAGAGCCACTTGAAGGTCAGTCTTGGCGCGCCATTATTCTGCGTTCATTTAAGCCCCAAGCAGATGATGGGCACGAAGTTTCTTTGTTTGATGGGCGTAAAGTTAAGTTATCTATCACACCTTTAGGAAAAGAGCCGGGACAACTGATTGTATTAACTGACTTAACAGAAACCCGTCAGTTACAACAGAGGATTGGACATCTTCAAAAGTTATCTTCCTTAGGAAAAATGGTGGCCTCGCTAGCCCATCAAATACGCACGCCTTTATCTGCAGCCATGTTATACGCTGCCAACTTGTCAAATAACACCTTGAATAAAAGCTCGAGAGACAAGTTCAGTGAAAAATTGCAATCCCGACTGAGAGACTTAGAAAGCCAAGTGAATGATATGTTGTTGTTTGCAAAAAGTGGTGATGGGCAGGTTGTGAGTAATATTTCTATTAATGATTTAATGTCAGAGCTACAACAAGGCGCTGATGCTATGTTACAGAGACAGCAAGCAAAATTAATCCTACAGCAACCAGAATCTGATTTGACAATTTTGGGAAATAAAACGGCTTTGTTAGGTGCGCTGCAAAACTTAATTCACAATGCGCTCACAATTAAACCTGAAAACGCAGTGATAAACTTATCTGTGGTCCAAGATAGCGACCAGCCTAATTGGGTCAGCGTTAGTGTTAAGGATAATGGCCCAGGTATCAAAGATGAAAATATCAATCGTATTTTTGAGCCCTTCTATACAACTAAGAGTAACGGAACAGGCTTGGGTTTAGCGGTAGTAAAAAGTGTTGCACAGTCCCACCAAGGCAAAATTAGTGTTAGCAACTTAGCTGATGGTGGAGCCTGTTTCACCCTTAGGCTACCCATATACAATTCCAATAGTTTAACAGAAACCACGATTCAATCCGCGAAATACAATCAGTCGCAACCACACTATGCCGATGCGGCGGGGAGTTTATAAATGAGTCAAGCAAAAGTATTAATTGTTGAGGATGATGCTGGCTTACGTGAAGCGCTAGTCGACACTTTATTACTTGGTGGGTATCAAGTCATTGAAGCAGAAAGTGGTGAACGAGCTTTAATCACACTATCTGAACAGTCTGTAGACTTAGTTGTCAGTGATATCCAAATGTCTGGTATGAGTGGTTTGTCTTTGTTGAAGAATATAAAAAACAAACACCCGAATCTTCCCATTTTATTAATGACGGCATTTGCCACTATAAATGATGCGGTACAAGCAATGCGAGATGGGGCAACAGATTATCTGTCAAAGCCTTTTGCACCTGAAGTCTTACTTAACTTAGTAGGCCGTTATGCTCCTGCCCATAAGGTTGAATCAAGAACACCAGTAGTTGATGATCCAAGTAGTCTGCAATTATTAGCATTGGCTAAAAAAGTTGCGGTATCAGAAGCCACAGTTATGGTGCTTGGTCCAAGTGGCTCTGGTAAAGAAGTCCTAGCGCGATACATTCACGACCAATCTAATCGCAGTGCAAAGACATTTGTAGCAATAAATTGTGCTGCTATACCTGAAAATATGCTTGAAGCTACTTTATTCGGTTACGAGAAAGGAGCGTTTACTGGGGCGTTACAAGCTTGCCCAGGTAAATTTGAGCAAGCCCAAGGTGGCACTATCTTATTGGATGAAATCAGTGAGATGGATCTTAGCTTACAGGCTAAACTATTGCGGGTATTACAAGAAAAAGAAGTTGAGAGATTGGGGAGTCGTAAAACGATTTCTCTGGATGTTAGGGTGATTGCTACTAGTAATCGTAATCTAAAACAAACAGTTGATGCTGGTGAATTCAGAGAGGATCTATATTACCGCCTTAATGTGTTCCCATTAACTTGGTTACCCCTTGATAAACGTGCTGGGGATATTGTGCCCTTAGCAGAGCATTTAATTGAGCGCCATTGTCAAAAGTTGGGTAATGCTATACCTAAATTAACAGCCGCTGGTCGCAGCAAATTGTTGCAACACAATTGGCCTGGCAATGTTCGTGAGCTGGAAAACGTGATCCAGCGTGCATTAATTTTATCCGATGGCACTCAGATTGATGCGATTGATTTAATGATTGAACAAGACTTGGCTGTTGGTGCTAGAGCACTTGATATTGAACCTGTTGAAGATGATAACAGTAAGCTTGGTTCAGAGTTGCGACAACAAGAGCACCAGATTATTTTGGATACCTTGCAAAGCTGCAAAGGTCGCCGTAAAGATGTAGCGGAACGTCTTGGGATAAGTCCAAGAACTTTACGTTATAAGCTTGCAAAAATGCGAGAAGTGGGCATTGACCTACCGGCATAAAAGCTCAGTTTTTGCTCTATAATTAGATTGTTTTTTAGCCACCTGAACCGGTGGCTTTTTTATGCCTATTAGATAGTTCTGAATGTCAAGAATATGACACTGTTTTTATTTATGATTTTTGACTGTAACTCATTGTATTTTATAGGTAATTTATTTTAATTTGTTTTGTTTCTATTTGGCATCCGGCTTGCTATTGATACATGTACAGTGTTTCAAAATTAGAAAACGTCAATAGGTAGTGGGAGCAAGGTCATGGACATTAAAGCACAGTCAATCTATCAAGAACTGCAAGGCATGGCCGAGCAGACGAAAATGGGGCTGGGTGAATCTGGCGGGATTGCTACTAACCCTTCGTCGCAAAATTTTGCTGAACTGCTGAGTCAAGCTGTCGGTACAGTAAACGATATGCAGTTAGAGTCCAAAGATAAGGCGATGGCGTTTGAAATGGGCGATAAAAATCTTAGTTTAGCCGATGTAATGGTCGCTAAAGAAAAAGCTGGGATTGCGTTTGAGGCTACTATTCAAGTAAGAAATAAAGTACTTGATGCCTACAAGCAAATTATGAATATGCCAGTTTAGGAGTTAGGTTTTGGCTGAAGCTGCGGGTACAGAATTAGCAATGAGTGATATGAGTACAGACTTGTACCCAAGTGACTCAGGTGCGGAACAAAAATCAGGGTTTATGGATTCAGTTGGCAATGCCGATATGATGCGCCAAATAACTTTGATTGTGGCATTAGTGATATGTGTAGCTATTGCTGTGTTTATTTTTCTTTGGGCGCAAGAACCAGACTATCGTCCATTAGCCAAAATGGAGACCCAAGAGTTAATTGAAACGTTAGATTATTTAGATCAAGCTCAAATCGATTATCGCCTAGAGGGCAACGTTATATACGTTAGTAGTGAGCAGTATCAAAGTATAAAAATTGGCATGACTAGACAAGGAATTTCACAAGGAGAGTCAGCTGGCAGCGATATTATTATGCAAGACATGGGGTTTGGTGTGAGCCAACGTGTTGAAAAAGAGCGTTTAAAACATGCCAGAGAGAAACAAATTGGTAGCACCATTGAAGAAATAAATTCCATCGCACGAGCAAAAGTTTTACTCGCTTTACCTAAAGAAAATGTGTTTGCTCGCCGTGAGAAAAAAGCCAGTGCAACAGTCGTGGTGACTAGCAAACGTGGGGCTATGATCACCTCTGGTGAAGTCAACTCTATAATTGATATTGTTGCATCTTCTGTGCAGGGGTTAGAACCAGAACGGGTGACTGTAAGTAATAGTAATGGACGCCTGTTAAACTCAGGGTCCCAAGACGCAGACTCGGCACGCTCTCGTAAAGAGTATGAGTTGGAGAAAAAGCGTGAGTCAGAGTATCTAGAAAAAATTGATTCAATTCTTATTCCTGTCTTAGGGATAGGTAACTATACAGCGCAAGCTGATGTCACCATGGATTTTACTTCAGTAGAGCATACTCAACGTAGTTACAATCCTGATTTGCCTGCCATTAGAAGTGAAATGACAGTTGAAGATAATAGCATTGGAGGGGTTATTGCGGGCATACCTGGCGCGTTAACAAATCAACCTCCTTTGGACGCGAATATTCCTGAACGAGCTAATGGCAGTTCAACGCAACAAACAACACCAGGCAGAAACCACAGAGAAGAAACCCGTAATTACGAGTTAGACACCACAGTTAGCCACACAAAGCAGCAGGTTGGGGTGATACGTCGTTTGAGTGTTTCGGTAGCCTTAGATTACATAACCAATACTGCGGCAGATGGCACCGAGAGCAGTGCCCCCAGACCACAAGCTGAGCTATTAGATATTCGTCGTTTGTTACAAGGTGGAATCGGCTTTGATGTGACTCGAGGAGACTCTCTAGAAGTTGTTAGTATTCCATTTAGTCGTGATGCAGACTATGAAGCCATTGACTTACCGTTTTGGGAAGACCCTGTTTTTATCCCTATGCTTAAGTTAGGTGGGGGCATCTTTATTATTGCCTTACTGATTTTGTTTGTAGTTAGGCCTATGGTCAGTAAACTCATTCACCCAGAAGAGTTAAAGAGTAATGACTTAGACGCTGATGAAGGATTAGATTTAGGTGACGAAAGTATTAACCTCTTGGCGGAAGAGTTTGATGAATCTCAGGTAGGCTTTGCTGCAGATGGCACCTTTATGCTACCTGATTTACATAAAGATGAAGATGTATTAAAAGCAGTAAGAGCCTTGGTTGCAAATGAGCCAGAGTTATCTTCACAAGTTGTTAAAAACTGGATGATGCTTGATGATTAATCTAGGATTTAACAAAAAGAGTATTGAGGACTAGGTTGTGGATGAAGATAATGTAGAAGACACCGGATATGACGTCGGGAAATTAGAGGGTGTCGATAAAGCTGCCATATTATTACTGAGCCTGTCAGAAGAAGATGCGGCACAAATTCTTAAGCACCTTGAGCCAAAAGAAGTCCAAAAACTAGGGCAGGCTATGGCCTCGATTGAGGATATGACCCAACCTAAAATCACGGCCGTGCATAAAAGTTTTATCGAAGAAATCCAAAACTACAGTACCATTGGATTCCAAAGTACTGATTTTGTTAAGCGAGCACTAACTTCGGCATTAGGTGAAGATAAGGCCGCTAACTTAATCGACCAAATATTAATGGGATCAGGTGCTAAAGGTCTAGATTCGTTGAAATGGATGGACTCGAAGCAAGTTGCCAGTATTATTCGCAACGAGCATCCGCAAATACAAACTATAGTTATGTCTTATTTAGATGCTGAGCAATCAGCGGAAATTTTGAGTCAGTTCCCTGAAAAAGTACGGCTAGACCTAATGATGAGGGTGGCTAACCTAGAAGAAGTTCAACCTGCTGCATTACAAGAATTGAATGAAATTATGGAGAAACAGTTTGCCGGTCAAGCTGGAACTCAAGCTGCGAAAATGGGTGGGCTTAAATCTGCAGCCGATATTATGAACTATCTAGATACCAATATCGAAGGTCAGTTAATGGACGCTATTCGTGAGCAAGATGAAGAAATGAGTCAGCAAATTCAAGATCTTATGTTCGTATTTGATAATCTTGCCGAAGTCGACGATAGAGCTATTCAAGCCATACTCCGTGAAGTACAACAAGAAGCATTACTTAAAGCCATTAAAGGTGCTGAAGACGAACTTAAAAATAAAATCACTAAGAACATGTCCAAACGTGCAGCTGAAATGTTAATCGATGATTTAGAAGCCATGGGCCCAGTACGTATTAGTGAGGTCGAAACTGCACAAAAAGAAATTCTATCTGTCGCTAGGCGCTTAGCTGATTCTGGTGAAATCATGTTAGGCGGTGGTGGTGGTGATGAATTCTTATAAGTATCTGACGAGTTTGAAAAGGTAGTTTTATGACTGATGAAGAGTTGGAAGAAGAGTTTAAAACATGGGATCTACCCTATGTAGAACAGAAAACTTCAAAGGTTGATTTAGATAAAACTAACGCCTTAAACCGAAAGTCTAATTGGAAATACGAACCTCCAGAGCCAGAAATTGAAATTCTACCTCCCACAGCTGAAGAGATTGAAGCGATTAGAGCTGCAGCTCACGCTGAAGGGTTTGCTGAAGGGCAGAAAAAAGGTGAAGACGAGGGCTTTCAACAAGGTTTGGAAAACGGTCAAAAAGAAGGTTATGCAAAAGGGTTAGAGCAAGGAACTCAAGAAGGCTTAGCTAGCGGTGAAGAGCAAACTCAGCAGAATCTTGCATTATGGGAGAGCTTAATTGAAAGTCTTCAAAACCCTGTTACTAAAGTAGAAAAACAACTCGAACAAGAGCTAGTCCTGTTAGCAGTGAGTTTAGCTAGAGGGGTAATACGTAGTGAAGTGAAGACTAATCATGACCTTATATTTCAAGCCTTAAGTGAAGGCCTAAAAGTATTACCTATTCAAGAGAAACATTATCAGATTCGTTTGCACCCAGATGATATTGAGCGGGTAAATAACCACTTTTCAGAAGAAGAAATCACTAAACATCGATGGGATTTGGTTGCCGCTCCTGAATTATCTGCTGGTGGGTGTGAAATTGTAACGGATGCTAATGCGGTCGATATATCGGTTGAACGACGAGTGCGAGATGTTATAGATAAGTTTTTACTTGAGCAGGGCTTAAGTCACTTGGCTAATGCTAGTGACGAGTAAAGCCTCTATGTTAGAGCGTATCAAAAAGTTAAAACACCAAATTCCCCATGCGCCTATAGTTGCCAGTGGCAAGTTGGTAAGAGGTATTGGGCTAACTCTTGAGGCCGTGGGGTGTCAAATGCCTGTCGGCAGTCAATGTTTAATTCAAACCATAGAAGGCGAAATAGAAGCTGAAGTGGTTGGCTTTGCGGAAAATATCACTTATCTAATGCCCACTGAAGCTGTGAAAGGCATAGTTCCTGGTTCTAGAGTCTTGCCTCTCAATAGAGAGCAAGGTTTAGCTGTGGGAATGGAGTTATTAGGCCGAGTGGTGGATGGTAACGGCCAACCACTTGATGGACTTGGGCCAATTAATGCTGAAACACGAGTCCCCTTAACTAAACCACCAATGAATCCATTATTACGAAAACCCATCACACAACCATTGGATGTTGGGGTGAGAGCCATTAATTCTGTTATTACAGTTGGCTCTGGGCAACGTATGGGCTTGTTTGCTGGCAGTGGTGTAGGTAAAAGTGTATTGATGGGCATGATGACCCGAGGAACCACAGCTGATGTTGTTGTGGTTGGCCTAGTTGGGGAAAGGGGCCGAGAAGTAAAAGAATTTATTCAAGATATATTGGGTGAAGAAGAACGAAAAAAATCTGTAGTCGTGGCGGCTCCTGCGGATACATCACCATTAATGAGACTCAAAGGATGTGAAACTGCTATTACTATTGCCGAATATTTTCGGGACAAAGGCCTAAATGTTTTATTGTTAATTGATTCATTGACCCGTTACGCCATGGCACAAAGAGAAATCGCCTTAGCTGTGGGTGAGCCGCCAGCCACCAAAGGATATCCACCTTCTGTGTTTGCCAAGTTACCTGCATTAGTGGAAAGAGCGGGCAATGGCTCAGAAACACAAGGCTCTATTACTGCGTTTTATACAGTACTAACTGAAGGAGATGATTTACAAGACCCCATAGCGGACGCAGCGCGGGCTATTTTAGATGGGCATATAGTGTTGTCGCGAGACTTAGCTGACTCAGGACACTATCCCGCCATTGATATAGAAGCTTCAATTAGCCGGGTTATGCCTATGGTTGTGTCCGAGGATCATGTATTAAGAGCAAGGCGTATCCGTCAAGTTTATGCCACTTATCAAAGAAACCGAGATTTAATCAGTATAGGCGCTTATTCAAAGGGAACAGATCCTCGAATTGACTTATCCATAAATGCTGAGCCTGCAATTAATGCCTTTTTACAGCAAGGTATGTCGCAAGTTCTAGATTTTGAACACAGTACAGCCGATATGACTACATTGAGTAGTGGCTTGGGAACAGGATGAGTAGTATTAGATTGATAAATGAGACTTTACTTTAATGGCTAACTCTCAACTAGATATCGTGGCTGAATGGGAGCGACAAAAAGAGCAAAAGATGGTTGAAGATTTTCGCCAGGCGCAGCAGTTTGCCCAGAATAATAAGCAAAAATTATCAGGTTTAGAAAATTATCGCTTAGATTATTTAAGACAAGTTCAACAAAAGGCTAAACAAGGTATAGGTAGTTTAACTTTTGGGCAGCATCACCAGTTTATAGGTAAGTTAGACAAGGCATGTGAAATGCAAGTTCAAGCTTTAAATAAAGCCCTTGTTGTAGCTGATCAAAGACGTGCTCAATGGTTACAACAACAACGCAAACGTAAAGCTGTTGAAATGCTCTTAGAAAAGCAACAAATAGCAAAGCAAAAACGAGAAGACCGACAAGAGCAAATAATGCTTGATGAAATGTCTCTACAAAAATACCTCCGCAAGTAATTAGCACAATTTTATAAATTGGAATACTCCTTGCTCTATCTAGTTTGAGCACTAATTTATTTTTACCCATAAGACATTTAAGAGTTACAGGGCTTAGTTCGATAATTGCTGTAACGTGCTGAAAAATATAAGTTAAATGACTATGGGGTGACCCAGTACTATGAGGTTAAGGACGTTACAATGATGCAACAAGTTGCCACAGCTAAATCAGAACTTGCCGCTTTTGCCATAGGCGCTGAAACAAGCGGCCAGCAAGAGTCAGCGATGAAAGAACAGTTTGGTTTATTACTAAAAGATCAACAAAATAGCCTAAGTAAGCATGAGAAGTCTGTTAGCTCTATTAAAGACGCGGCAACAAAAAGTTCAACTTCAAGTAAAGAAAAGCCCACTGAAATTAGCCCCTCAAAACCCAATAAAGAGCAATCAAGTAGTAACGCTCAAATAGAAGATTCGGCAGCGAGCTTAGCCAAAGAAAAGTACGAATCTGATAAGCCTACAAAGCCGCAACCGAAAATTGAGAGCCATGATGATATTAAGGTTAAATCATCAGATAAAGGCGAACATGATGTTATCCCTAGAGATGCAAATATTGATGTTTCTAAATCGATTAGTAGCTCTGACATTATCTTGGAAAGTGACTTAGATACCGAGTTAGAAAATATAGACCTGCAACAGTGGGTTAACTTAGTAGATAACCTGCAAGGTTTGAATCAAGGTCAGGCTGAGTTAAAGGTGGACACAAAAGAGTTAACAACTAAGTTATCAGGAGAGCAGCAAGCATTATCTGACCTTCTAACGAATACTTCTGCCCATGGCTCAGATATCAGTTTGGCTGAGGTAGAAACTAACTTAGAGACACTAGACCTTTCCAACTTAGAGTCTGACGATACGAGCCAGGTGAAAAGTAGTCAGCTTTTAGCAGAGAAAATAATGGGGCAATTAGAAAAAGCGCCTAATAAAGACGAGTTTAATAAAATAGTAACTAAAATTCTTGATTCTTTAGGTGATGAAGTTCCAACAGATGATTCATTAGTTAATGCAGATAACCTAAAAGCAAGCCTAGACATATTACCCGCTGAAAGTCTCGATGCTCTGGAACTCCCAGATTTAACCAAGGATGTGAATAAGTCTCTTTTAATTGAGTTGTTGCAAGATAATGGGGAACTTAACCTCGATGAGCCATCAATCATGGCTGAAACAGATAACGCAGAACTGCTAGTTTCGGGATCTGAACAAGCAATTGTTGCCGACTTAACCGGCAATATAATAGCTGAGGAAGAAATTGAGTCTTCTGAAATAGGCGAAATAGTGACGGCTACTGGTCTTGATAACGAGCTGGCTGAATCAGCTACTGATACTGCACCTGAAGTGGTGAGCATAGTAAATAGCATAATTTCACCAAATGAAAATAAACACTCTGAAGTGAAAGCTTTACTTGATTTACCTGATACTAAATTAAATAAAGTCCTAGAGAATATTAGCAGTCGTGTAATTGAGCAAGAAAAGGTAAGTGATGCCACGTTATCGGAACAAAACCAGTTAGCAGCACAACGCTCAGTATCGACTTTGATTGCGGATCTTGCCCCAGCAAGTGAACTAGCCTCTAAGGAGTTTGTTGCTGCATTAAAAACTGGGTTACAAGAATTTAAAAGCCAACTCGCACAGGGACGGGAGCCTGGCATAGATTTAAAGGCATTAATTGCTGAAGCTGCTACTAAAGTATCTGACCAGAGTGTGGTGAACAAAACTGCATTGAGCTCTGATATGACAGTTAACAGCGTGTCCCAAGTAATAGATTTTGCTAGCACCCTTAGTCAAGCTTTAGAGCATAATCAAAACCAATCTTATAATAATCATGCTAGAGACGTTGCACAAATTCAAGGTGAGCAAAGCAAACAAGTGCAGCTAAATCAGCTAGAAACTAAGTATGATAAAGCGATTAATATTACTAAACCTGAAGGCCATCAACAATTAGCTGAAAAGGTTCGCTGGATGGTCAATACCAAGAATTTAGTAGCAGATATTCGTCTCGATCCAGCAGAGCTAGGCTCAGTACATGTTAAAGTCGCAATGTCTGGAGATTCTGCAACCGTCAATTTCGTGGTGCAGTCTCACCATGCACGGGACGCCATGGATTCAGCAACGCCGAGATTACGAGAAATGTTGGCTGATAAAGGTATAGAATTAGGGCAATCATCAGTACGCCAAGAAAGCAATGGTCAACAACAAGAACAAGGTGAGCTCGCCGGGAATGGTGGCGGATCTGAGCAAGGTATAGAAGAGCTTGAAGTGCCTGAGACTATGTTATCTCAACAAAATGTTGTGAATGGGGCTTTAGGTGGAATAGATTATTTTGTGTAATCGGATACTAAAAGTGTAAAGCACGTTGCCAAATTTTATTTGAACATGATAATAGGCAGAATGTTGTTTAATTTGAGAGAGCAGAATGGCTGAAGAAGAGTTACAGATGGAAGAGGGGGGCAAAAAAAGCAAGCTGATGATCATTATCATTGCTGTGGTTGTCCTGATAATTGGTGGTGGCGCCGCTTATTATTTTTTAATGGGCTCTGAAGAGCCTGCGCCTGTAGTTGAAGATGGAGCAGCGGTAGCAGGCTCTGAAGGTACTGATAACGCAGCGTCTGCCAATACATCATTGGTTAAAACGGGTACGGCTTTATATGTAGCAATGCCAAGGCCGTTTACCTTTAATGCCCCTGGTGCAACTCGGGATAGATATGTAGAAATTAAGGTGCAATTGATGATGCGTGGCTCTGATAACGAAGAGCAAGTAAAAATGCACATTCCCTTAATTGAAGGCACATTATTAACATCTTTCAGTACTGCTAATGCAGATGATTTAGCTACAGAGGCCGGTAAAACTGCTATTCGAGCTAATGCTTTAAAAGAAGTACAAAGAATTATGGCTGATTTAACTGGTAATCAAATTGTGGAAGAAGTTTTGTTTACTGGGTTCGTAATGCAGTAAATGGCATTGATTAAATGAGAGAGTAAGATTGAGCGATTTATTATCCCAAGACGAGATTGACGCGCTACTTCATGGAGTAGATGACGTTGAAGAAGAGGACGTTTCCGAAAGCGTATCCGAAGGGTCTGCGATGGAATATGACTTTTCCTCGCAAGATCGTATCGTCCGAGGCCGTATGCCAACACTAGAGATCGTCAATGAACGGTTTGCTAGACACATGCGGGTGAGTCTTTTTAACATGATGCGCCGTTCAGCTGAAGTATCGATTAATGGTATTCAGATGACTAAGTTTGGAGAATATATCCATACTTTATTTGTGCCGACAAGTTTAAACATGGTTAGGTTTCGCCCATTAAAAGGGACTGGCTTGATCACTATGGAAGCTAGGCTAGTGTTTATTTTGGTTGATAACTTTTTTGGAGGTGATGGTCGTTATCATGCCAAGATAGAAGGTCGGGAGTTTACGCCTACCGAACGGCGAATCATTCAAATGTTGCTTAAGTTAATATTTGAAGATTATAAAGAAGCATGGGCACCAGTAATGGATGTATCCTTTGAATATCTTGATTCCGAAGTTAACCCCGCTATGGCCAATATCGTTAGCCCAACAGAGGTAGTAGTAATAAGTTCTTTCCATATTGAACTTGATGGTGGTGGAGGCGATTTTCATGTGTCATTGCCATATTCAATGTTAGAGCCCATTCGAGAGTTATTAGACGCTGGTGTACAAAGTGACAAAGAAGATACAGATTTAAGGTGGAGTAAAGCGTTACGTGATGAAATCATGGATGTAAAAGTTGAACTGTCAACGCACATGATGGATATCGATATGACGTTGGAAGAGGTAATGGATTTTGAAGCGGGTCTTATTATCCCCATCGAAATGCCAGAGCATATTACCGTTATGATTGAAAAATTACCGACATTTAGGGCAAAAATGGGTCAATCAAGAGAAAGTCTTGCCCTTAAAATAATAGAAAAAATTCCGCGACCGACTTCAGTTAAGTCTGAGTTGCAATTGTTAACTAAAGGTGGACGTCGCATCGATAACGACGCCGAACTGCAAACCCTCGAAGATGATTGGTAAGTCTGTGTCATCGAATCGAGTATGGAGTAGAAAATGAGTGAAGAAGATGGTTTAGATGATTGGGCTGCGGCTATGGCTGAGCAAGCAGATGAAGAGGCAAAAGATGAAGAAGCTAAAGACGATTTTGGTTTAGCCGCTGAAGTCGCAGAGCTTGACGAGTTTGATGAAGATAGAGAAATTACGCCTAAGGAAAAACGTAAGCTCGACACCATATTGGATATACCTGTCACTATTTCTATGGAAGTAGGCAGGAGTAATATAAGTATTCGTAATTTGTTACAGCTAAACCAAGGATCTGTTGTTGAATTAGACCGCGTAGCAGGTGAGCCATTAGATGTTTTAGTTAATGGCACGTTGATTGCTCATGGAGAAGTAGTAGTGGTCAACGACAAATTTGGTATTCGCTTAACAGATGTTATTAGTCAATTGGAAAGAATCAAAAAGCTTAGGTAAAAAAAACACATGTAAAACATGGGCTTGGCGTATGCTTGGCCCATTTTTATTGTTCTCTAATCGAGCGTTTTCAGCAGCGCAAGACCTCACAAATCCCTCATCTATACTGTCAATTTTCCTCTCTTTATTGCTTGTTGTAGGCGTGGTTTTTGTGATTGCCTTTCTAATGCGACGGTTTAACGTCACTCAGTCTGGTTCATCAAACTTAAAAGTAGTTGCTTCAATGATGGCCGGCACAAGAGAAAGAGTGATGGTGATCGAAGTGGGCAATGAACAACATTTAGTAGGGGTAACCGCCCACAACATTAATCATCTAGCTAAACTTAGTCAGCCTTTACCTGATGATTCAGCAACGGGTAACGATAAGTTTAAGGGTAAGTTAGCCTTGTTCATGGCTGGAAAGCTCAGTCCTGCGATAGCTGATAGCCAACAAGCCAAAACTACTGAGCCAAACACACCTAAGCAAGGAGACATGCCATGAATAAAAATGGGCTAAGGATTTTGCTGGTTTTGGCGTTGGGTGCCTTTAGTTTTTCTGTCTATAGTGCTCCAGGTATTCCGGCGTTAACGCTTACTGATAATCCTGATGGGACTCAAGATTACACCATGACCTTGCAAGTTGTGGCAATCATGACAGCTCTCAGTTTATTGCCAGCCTTTGTGATGATGATGACGTCTTTCACGCGAATTATTATCGTCTTGTCTATTTTACGGCAAGCTATAGGTTTGCAGCAGTCTCCTTCAAATCAGATATTAATTGGCGTTAGCTTATTCTTGTCTATGTTCATCATGGCTCCAGTTTTTGAGAAAATAAATGAAACAGCTCTTCAGCCATACCTAAATGAAGAGATTACGTCTATCCAAGCTTATGAAATCGGTAAACAGCCATTAAGGGCTTTTATGTTGGCACAGACTCGGGTTAAAGATTTAGAAACGTTTGTGCAAATAGGCGGTATGGATGGTCAGTTTCAAGATCCCGCAGATGTCCCTATGAATGTACTAATCCCCGCTTTTGTGACCAGTGAGCTAAAAACCGCCTTTCAAATTGGCTTTATGTTGTTTATACCCTTCTTGATTTTGGATTTGGTGGTGGCGTCTATTTTAATGGCCATGGGTATGATGATGTTGTCTCCTATGATTGTATCTCTGCCATTTAAGCTAATGTTATTTGTGCTAGTAGATGGTTGGAATCTTATATTTGGAACTCTAGCTAATAGCTTTGGAATGGGGTGACCAATGTCAATCCTTGTAAGCATAATGGAGTATTTTGATGAGTCCTGAGGTATTCGTAGAGATTTTAAAAGAAGCACTCCAAATGGTGATTTTGTTGGTGTCGGTTATTATTTTACCTAGCTTATTTGTAGGTTTAATTGTGGCTGTATTTCAAGCAGCCACATCAATTAATGAGCAAACAATGAGTTTTTTGCCTAGGTTGATTGTGACCTTGTTAGCCTTAAGTTGGGGAGGACATTGGCTTGTGCAGAAGTTGATGGACTTCACTTTTACTATGGTTGAACGTATACCTGAAGTGGTTGGTTAATTTTAATGAGTATAGAAGGTAGTATTTAAATCGTGGAATTCGCTACTTCTACTATCACCCAATATTTAGCAGATTTACTGCTACCGTTTATGCGGATATCCGGTATGTTTGCTTCCATGATTGGTTTGAGTGCTCAAAGTGTACCGCCCACCACAAGAGCTTTATTGACGCTATTTCTTACCTTAATCATCATGCCTGTTATTCCTCCTGTTCCTGTTGTGGAAGTATTTTCGGTGGGGACTTTTGTATTAGTGATTCAGCAACTAATAATTGGTATTGCCTTAGGGTTCTTATCAAACATGGTATTGAATACTTTTGTATTAGCTGGGCAAATTGTGGCTATGCAAACCGGTTTAGGTTTTGCATCCATTGTCGATCCTGTTAATGGCATTAATGTACCAGCTGTTGGGCAATTCTACTTAATATTAGCGACATTACTGTTTTGGTCTTTGGATGGGCACTTAGCCATGATTAGAATGGTCGTAATGAGTTTCGAGGCTTTTCCTATTGGGGAGGCGTGGTTCTCACCCGAGCAGTTTAAAGAGATTGCCCATTGGGCTGGTTGGATGTTTGTTTCCGCACTGACCTTGTCTTTAGCTCCTATTGTTTCGTTACTCATTGTTAATTTAGCTTTTGGGGTAATGACGAAAGCTGCCCCGCAGTTAAATATTTTTAGCATTGGCTTCTCTATTGCACAGATTATGGGCCTATTCATTATGTGGTTAACGCTAGGGAACTTAACACACCACTTTGAGTTATTGTGGAACCGTGCACAAACTACTATGTGCCAATTGGTTTTAGTGTGTTCTTAAAGGAGGAAAGCTATGGCTGATGCAAATGAAAAAACAGAAGACCCCACCTCCAAAAAAATTGAGGACTCCCGAAAAAAAGGACAAGTTGCAAGGTCTAGAGAATTATCAACCACTCTAGTATTAGTGGCCAGTGCCATCGCTTTTTTGATGATAGGAGCGCAAATTGCCAGTGCTGTTTTTGAAGTCACACGTCGAACTTTTACATTATCTCGAGATGAGACTTATGATTTTAAACACATGTTTCAGGTCTGGGGGTTTGCGATAGAAACCATAAGTTTTCCAGTTTTGTTCTATATGCTGATTGTCACCGTCGCAGGTATCTACGGGAATATAGCCCTAGGCGGGTATAACTTTACATGGCAGGGAGCCTCGCCAAAAGCGAGTAAAATTAGTCCTATTGCTGGGATAAAGCGTATGTTTGGTATGAATAGTATTGTCGAACTATTTAAAGCGATTGCAAAATTTTTGGTAGTGGCCACCATGGCTTATATATCGCTTATTATTTTTCAAGATGAAGCGTTACATTTAGATTTAGAGCTTTACCCCCAGAATATATTTCATGCGCTTGATCTTATTGCTTGGGCTTTTCTACTCATGTGTTGTGCACTGATACCCATTGCAGTTTTCGATGTACCTTATCAAAGCTTTAAACATAATAAAGAAATGAAAATGTCGCTGCAGGAAGTTAAAGACGAACGGAAAAACTCTGACGGTGATCCACAAGTAAAAAATCGTATTCGTAAATTACAATACCAGGCTGCGGCCAATCGAATGATGCAAGAAGTGCCCAATGCTGATGTGGTGGTGACAAACCCAACTCATTTCTCTGTTGCTCTGAAATATGACCAATTAGGTACAAGAGCCCCAACACTTGTAGCGAAAGGTGTAGATGAAATGGCCATGCATATACGTAAAATTGCTAAAGCTCATGATGTACCCATTGTGGCGTCTCCCATCCTAGCTAGGGCTATTTACTATTCAACAGAGGCTGACCACGAAATTCCTGAAAAGTTATTTATGGCGGTTGCTCAAGTGCTGGCTTATGTATATCAATTGAAAGCCTTTAAACAAGGTAAAGGGAAGCGACCTAATCCTCTCAAGTCTAATCTGCCTATTCCACCAGAATTACGAAGATAAACTAAAATTTAGGGTATATTCGAATTTTGGCGCACTAGTTGCTTTTGTGTAAATAACTCATAGATTACAAGTAGAAGCGTCAATATTTCGTTTATGGAACTCACTCCTTACCTAAATAGATTTAACAAAAATAATCTTAAAACCGCGGCATCAGGTTTGGGCGCGCCAATTGTATTATTGGCTATTATGGGGATGGTTATTTTACCTATGCCCGCGTTCTTATTAGATATTTTGTTCAGCTTCAATATCGCACTTTCTCTGGTTGTTATTTTGGTTTCAGTGTTTACTAAGAAGCCCGTTGATTTTGGGATTTTCCCCTTAGTGTTGTTAATCGCCACCGTTTTACGGTTAGCATTAAATGTTGCCTCTACGCGAATAGTATTACTTGAAGGGCACGAAGGTGGAGACGCAGCAGGTAAAGTTATTCAAGCATTTGGTGAAGTAGTCATTGGCGGAAACTATGCGGTTGGTATAGTGGTATTTGCTATCTTGCTAATCATTAATTTTAAAGTAGTCACTGCAGGTGCTGGCCGTATATCAGAAGTGAGTGCTAGATTTACCTTAGACGCTATGCCTGGTAAGCAAATGGCTATAGATGCTGATTTGAATGCTGGTTTTATTGATTCAGATGAAGCTAGAAAGCGCCGTATTGAAATCACTAGCGAAGCTGATTTTTATGGTTCTATGGATGGTGCGTCGAAGTTTGTAAAAGGTGATGCTGTAGCTGGCTTGTTTATTATGTTGATCAATATAGTCGGTGGGCTCTTTATTGGCATGATCCAACATGACTTAAGTTTTGGGCAGGCAATTGAAATATATACTTTATTAACAATTGGGGATGGCCTGGTAGCTCAAATTCCTTCACTACTTCTCTCAGTTGCAACCGCTATTATAGTTACTCGAGAAAATGACTCACAGGAAATGGGGTCAGAATTAAGTAAACAGCTTGGAAACCAACAGGCCCTGTATATTACATCTGGTGTTTTATTTGTGATGGGAATAGTTCCAGGTATGCCGCATGTCGCTTTTTTAGGGTTTAGCGCTGTTGTTGGTGGATACGCCTATTATAACTATTGGCGAGCACAAAAAATTGCAAATGAGCCTAAGACAGTTAGTAACTTACCAGAGCAAAATCAGCAACCCGCTGAAGTAAAAGAATTGGGATGGGATGATGTTCAACATGTTGATACCATTGGACTAGAGGTCGGTTACCGTTTAATCCCTTTAGTTGATAAAGCCCAAGGAGGTGAGTTATTAAACCGTATTAAAGGGGTGCGGAAGAAATTATCTCAAGAGTTGGGCTTCTTAATCCCACCAGTACATATCCGTGACAACTTAGATTTAAGTCCAAATAATTACACCATAGCTATGTTGGGTGTCACGGTAGGTGAAGCCGAAATAAGTCATGATGATGAACTTGCTATTAATCCGGGACAGGTTTTTGGAAAGCTTGAAGGTAAAGTAACAAAAGATCCCGCTTTTGGGTTAGATGCTGTATGGATTAGAGCAAACCAAAGGGAGCATGCGCAAACCCTTGGTTATACAGTAGTGGATGCCGCAACTGTAGTGGCAACGCACTTGAGTCAGTTATTAACTAATAATGCATACCAATTGTTAGGGCATGAAGAAGTACAGCAATTGTTAGATATGTTAGCTAAAAATAGCCCTAAATTAGTGGAGGGCTTAGTACCCGATATCTTACCCCTGAGTACAGTGGTTAAAGTTCTACAAACTATGTTGTATGAGGGTGTACCTATTAGAGATATGCGAAGTATAGTGCAAACTTTGTGTGAATTCGGACCCAAAAGCCAAGATCCTGATGTACTAGTGTCAGCAGTCCGAATTGCTCTTAAGAGATTGATTGTTCAAGAAATAAATGGCGGCACAATGGAAATCCCAGTGATCACTCTAGCGCCTGAGTTGGAACAGATGTTGCACCAGTCTTTACAAGCTGGTGGTGCTGATGGGGCTGGTATTGAACCAGGCCTAGCAGAAAAACTTCAAAGCTCATTGAATGAGGCTTCACAGCAACAAGAATTGGCTGGTGAACCAGCAGTTTTACTGACTTCAGGTATGCTCAGGCCTGTGCTGTCTAAGTTTTTGAAACATTCTGTGAGTGGATTACACGTTTTGTCCTATCAGGAAATTCCAGATGACAAACAAATTAAAATTGTAAGTGCAGTAGGTCAATAATCTGACGGTTAAATATCGGATTAATGAGCTAAAGGGGGAAATGTGAAGATTAGACGATTTTATGGCAAAGACATGCGAGAAGCACTTAAACAAGTTAAAGACGAGTTAGGTGGCGATGCGGTAATCATGTCAAACAAAAAGCATGCTGATGGTATAGAGATTGTTGCTGCATATGACAAAGAGCCTGATGCTCAGTTGGTTAGTAAAAATAGCAATGATGAAGCCAATCTAAAATCAACCAATAAAATCCCCTCTTTAAGTGAGATTATTGGTGATACTGCTCCCGATAGTTTAAAAGCTCTATTAGAAAAGCAATCCCAGTCTGCCAGTAAAAAAACTGAGGCCTTAGAAGCTTACCAACCACAAGAGTCCACGCCCCAAAGTCCTAGCCGAGCAGAAAAGCAACGACCAAATAATCAAAATGATGCACTTTCAGAAATGAGACAAGAGTTATCTTCCTTAAGAAATATCCTGCAATTCCAGGTGTCAGGGTTAATTGCTCAAGAAAAGCAAAGGCAGCATCCTCTACACGGCTATCTATTAGAAAAATTACATAATATGGGAATTTCAAATAATTTGGCTGAAGAGGTGGTTTCATATACACCTGAATCGTCAGATGAGCGTCAGGCTTGGTTATTTCTTCTAAAGTTACTCGCAAATAAGTTACAAACCAAACAGGATGATATTTTATCGCAACCTGGCGTAGTTGCTCTAATGGGGCCGACTGGCACAGGAAAAACTACAACTATCGCAAAATTAGCGGCTCAAGCTGTAAAAAAATATGGAGTTGAAAATGTTGCGGTGATTACTTTAGATAATTACCGAATTGGTGCGTTTGACCAAATTGCTACTTACGGTAAAATTATTGGGTGCCCTGTGAAGCAAGCTCAGGATGCAAGTCAATTAACTGATTTACTTTATCAATTTAAAAATAAACGCTTAGTATTAATTGACACTGCGGGTTATAGTCAGAAAGATGCAAGATTAATCAAGCAGTTAGATACAATAAAGCAAAATTCATGTGTTAACATACGTAAATATTTAGTCATACAAGCCAATTGTCAGTATCGAGCAATGCAACAAACAGTAAATGAATATAGGAAGATTTCTTTGCATGGGTGTATATTGACAAAATTAGATGAATGTTACAGTTTAGGGGAAGCCATAAGTGTGGCAATAGAAAACAAATTACAGATTTGTTATTTAGCGGACGGACAAAGAGTGCCAGAAGACTTGCAGTCAGCCAGTACAAAACATTTAATAACAAGCGCAGCGAAGCTTTATAAAAAATATGCTTTAATTCATACTAGAGCTAGTAAAGTTAATAGTGAAGTAGCGGCAATATGATTGAGGACCAAGCGAGTAGTCTAAGAAGAATGAATCAATCTAGATTAATTAAAGTTATTGCTGTAACAGGCGGTAAAGGTGGAGTAGGGAAAACTAATGTTACCCTAAACACGGCTATTTCAATGGCGCAACAAGGCAAGCGAGTTATGGTACTTGATGCCGACTTAGGTTTGGCTAACGTTGATGTGTTATTGGGGTTAAGGGTTGAAAAAAACTTATCGCATGTATTATCGGGTGAGTGTACTTTAGACGATGTACTAGTAGAAGGACCTTACGGTATCCAGATTGCACCTGCGACTAGTGGTAGCCAGTCAATGACAGAGTTGACACCAACAGAGCATGCAGGGCTTATTCGGGCCTTTAGTGAACTCCAATCTCAGATAGATGTGTTGATTGTAGATACTGCAGCTGGTATATCGGATATGGTTTTAAGCTTTTCTAAAGCAGCTCAAGATATTTTGGTCGTAGTGTGTGATGAGCCCACCTCGTTAACTGATGCATATGCATTGATAAAAATATTAAATAAAGAACACGGGATCTTTCGCTTTAAAATTGTAGCTAATATGGTGCGCAGCTTACGTGAGGGTGATGAGTTGTTCTCCAAACTTACTAAAGTGACTAATAGGTTCTTAGATGTAGCACTAGAGTTAGTTGCTGTTGTGCCTTTTGATGAAAATGTACGTAAGTCTGTAAGAAAGCAAAAAGCAGTTGTTGAGGCCTTTCCCGCAGCTCCTGCCGCTAAAGCGATAAGAGGGCTGGCCCAAAAAGCAATTAGTTGGCCAATACCAAATCAACCAGGCGGACATTTAGAGTTTTTCCTTGAGCAATTGGTAACCAAAAAAGCAATGGATGACAACAGGTGAGTAGTAAGGCTTCAGCTTATCAACAATTGGCCGATAAAAATGATCTGGTAGAACGCCACGCATCATTGGTTAAACGTATCGCCCATCATTTAATGGTGAGATTACCGGCGAGTGTTTTGGTTGACGATTTGATTCAAGCTGGGATGATCGGACTGCTAGAAGCCTCTAGGAATTTTGATGGCAGTAAAGGTGCAAGCTTTGAAACCTTTGCTGGTATTAGAATTAGGGGCTCGATGTTAGATGAAATAAGAAAAGGTGATTGGACTCCTCGTTCCGTTCATAAAAATGGCAGGGCTATCACTCAAGCTATAAATGAAGTAGAAAGAGCTACAGGCAGAGATGCTAGAGATATTGATGTTGCCGAAAAATTGCAAGTTAGTATTGATAGTTACCATCAAATGCTGAACGAGGTGAATGCTGGTAAGATAATTGGTATGGAAGACCTTGGAGTAACCGAGGATGTAATTGGGACCGAGCAAACAAAAGGATCTGATGCTCCTTTTGAGGATTTAGTACAAGGTTCTTTTCAAAAGGCTCTTGCGCATACCATTACTACCTTGCCAGAGAGAGAAGCAATCGTTCTCTCTCTGTACTATGATGAAGAATTAAATTTAAGAGAAATAGGTGAAGTGCTTGATGTTAGCGAGTCTAGAGTTAGCCAGATACATAGCCAAGCTATGTTGAAACTTAAGTCTCGCATGCAGTATTGGCGTTCACAGGAAAATTAAAATGATAATAAATGGGTCAAAACAGTAGGTTTTGATTCTCACCGGAGGTGTTTTTTGGATAAGAACATGAAGATTCTTGTTGTTGATGACTTTTCGACAATGCGTCGCATTATCAAGAATTTACTTAAAGATCTTGGTTTTACAAACATACAAGAAGCGGATGATGGCAGTACTGCATTACCCATGCTTCAACAAGCTGCTTTTGATTTTGTTGTAACAGACTGGAATATGCCTGGGATGCAAGGTATTGATTTACTTAGAGCTATCAGAGCAGATGACAAATTAAAACATATTCCCGTTTTGATGGTAACTGCAGAAGCTAAAAAAGAGCAAATTGTTGCTGCAGCGCAAGCAGGGGTTAATGGCTACGTCATTAAGCCTTTTACTGCCGCCACTTTGAAAGAGAAATTGGCGAAAATTTTTGAACGTCTAGGTTAAATTCAGGCTTCCCTGAGTCCGAGGAGAGACTGTATGACTACCGTAAGTTCACCACCAATTTCTTTAGAAGATGCTAAGAAGTTGGTAAATTTGATTGAAAGTGGTGATAACCAAGCAGCCCATGAGCTTCTTGATAACGCTGGAAAACATAACTCAGTTGAATTATTTGCAGAAGTAGGAAAACTAACAAGGCAATTACATGATTCGTTAAATCATTTTCAACTAGATCCTCGAATTGCTGATTTGGCAAATGAGAGCATTCCAGACGCACAGAGCCGGTTAACATATGTTATGGAGGCGACTGAAGAAGCTGCCAATAAAACTATGGATCTAGTGGATTCTTGCATGACAGTTGCAACAGACTTAAACACTGGTTTTTTAAACTTACAACCTGATTGGAAAAAGCTAATGGCACGAGAGCTTAAATTGGGTGAGTTTAATGAGTTAGTAAAGCGTATGGATGACTTTTTGTTAAGTGGTGTGGATTGTACGAGTAACCTGACGGGGTTGTTAACAGAAGTGTTGATGGCTCAAGGTTACCAAGATTTAACGGGTCAAGTGATCCGCAGAGTGATTGAGTTAGTTAAAGAAGTTGAAGATAGTTTAGTTGATATGTTGACTATATTTGGTGGCCTTGAATTAAAGGCTAATGATCAGCTAAGCGAAAAGTCTAACAAATCTGATAACAAGGCCGATAAAGTTAAGGCTGAAGGTCCAATCTTGGACGCAGACAGTAGAGAAGATGTGGCGTCTAATCAAGATGACGTCGATGATTTGCTTTCGAGTCTAGGGTTTTAGGGGTACTGAAAATATGGCGTTTGATGTAGATGAGGAAATATTACAAGATTTTTTAGTGGAAGCTGGTGAAATCTTAGAGCAACTGCAAGAGCAGTTAGTTGACTTGGAGAACAATCCAGAAGATGCTGATTTACTCAACGCGATATTCAGGGGATATCATACAGTTAAAGGTGGAGCTGGTTTCTTATCTTTAACTGAGTTAGTAGAGATATGCCATGGCGCTGAAAATGTTTTTGATATTATGCGAAATGGTCAGAGAACGCTTACCCCTGAATTGATGGATGTTATTTTGCAAGCCACAGATTGTGTGGTCGTGATGTTTGATAATGTAAAAGCTGGTGAGCCTTTAGTGGCAGCTGAGCAGTCTCTTATAGAAACACTTACTAGGTTAAGTAAGCCCGAATCTGAAGATGAGGTGGCCACGGTTGAAGAAGTGGTTGAAGAAGTAGTAGAGCAAATTCCTGAAGAGGCCCCAGAGCCAACGAGCACGGCATCAGCAGATTCTGATGATTTCAGTGAAGATGAATTTGAAGCACTTTTAGATGAACTACATGGAAATGGTGCTCCAGTGTCGAAAGAAGACGCGCCCCCTGCAGGTAATGCAACGGATACTGGTAGTGATGAAGATATCAGTGATGATGAGTTTGAAGCTTTATTGGATCAGTTGCATGGCAAAGGCCAATTCAAAGCCGAAGAAAAAACAGAAGCAGCATCATCTGATAGTAATTCTGCACCTACGAACGCTTCAGGTGATGATATTACTGATGATGAATTTGAAGCACTACTAGATGAATTACACGGCAAAGGCAAAGGGCCTGTTGACGAGAAAAATGTCGCCAAGCCTGAAAATAAAGCTGTAAAAGAAGTTAAGAAAGCTGCAACACCAGCTAAAGATTCTGAAGCTAAAGTTAGTCAGGCAAAAGCGCCTGCTAAAGCTGCAAGTAAACCAGTAGCTAAAAAAGAAGAGAAAAAGCCTGCCGCACCAGTACAAGGTGAAACAACAGTTCGTGTTGATACTAAGCGTTTAGATCAAATTATGAATATGGTGGGAGAGCTAGTTTTAGTGAGAAACAGGTTGCTAAGTCTAGGAGTTAACGTCAATGATGAAAGTATGTCAAAGGCTATAGCTAACCTAGATGTTGTTACTGGTGACTTGCAAGGCGCTGTAATGAAAACCAGAATGCAGCCAATTAAGAAGGTATTTGGGCGGTTCCCCAGAGTTGTACGTGACCTTGCTAGAACTTTGAAAAAAGAAATCACCTTAGAATTAGAAGGTGAAGAAACAGATTTAGATAAAAATCTAGTTGAAGCATTAGCAGACCCTTTAGTGCATTTGGTCCGAAACTCTGTTGACCATGGTATTGAAATGCCAGATGAGCGTAAGGCCGCAGGAAAGCCAACTTTGGGTACTGTTAAATTATCGGCATCACAAGAAGGAGATCATATTCTTCTAAGTATTGTTGATGACGGTAAGGGCATGGATCCAGATAAACTAAAAGAAATTGCAATTTCTAGAGGTGTATTGGATGCAGATGCCGCTGCTAGAATGACAGATGTTGAAGCGTTTAACCTAATTTTTGCTCCAGGCTTTTCGACTAAAACTGAAATATCAGAAGTGTCAGGACGTGGCGTTGGCATGGACGTGGTAAAAACCAAGATTAATCAATTGAATGGTACGGTAAGTATTGATTCTCAAATGGGGGTTGGAACAACTTTAGAAATAAAAGTCCCATTAACTCTAGCTATTCTACCTACTTTGATGATTGTCATTGGAGAGCAAACATTTGCTCTGCCATTAGGCTCAGTAAATGAAATTATTAATATGGATGTTGAAAAGACAAATACAGTGGATGGTCAATTAACCATGATCGTTCGTTCTAAAGCTATCCCGCTGTTTTATTTGGGGGAGTGGCTTAATAGAAGTAACGCTGGGTTTGATAAATCTAAAGGTCATGTAGTGGTAGTGCAGATTGGTACCCAGCAACTTGGCTTTGTAGTTGATGCTTTGATTGGTCAAGAGGAAGTAGTAATAAAACCTTTGGATGAATTGTTACAGGGCACACCCGGTATGGCGGGAGCTACTATTACAAGCGATGGTGGCATTGCCCTTATTTTAGATATCCCTGGGTTACTTAAAAGATATGCGGCTAAGAAAACATAAGCAGTGAAGTTCAGATATGCCATCTAAAACCTCATGTAAAGTAAAGTTTTAAACAAGGTAAGTAGGCGAAAATGGCTTATAGGATTCTAATTGTTGATGATTCAACTTTTTTTCGTCGTAGAATCACCCAAATACTAGAGCAAGATAATGAACTTGAAGTAGTTGGTGAAGCGAAAGATGGTCTAGAGGCTCTAGCTGAAGTTAAACGGTTAAAGCCAGATGTAGTAACTATGGATGTTGAAATGCCAGTTTTAGATGGTATTTCAGCAGTAAAAAATATAATGGCGATGGCTCCTGTTCCCATTATTATGTTTTCATCATTAACGAGTGAAGGCGCTAAGGCTACGTTAGATGCTTTAGACGCTGGAGCTTTAGACTTCCTACCTAAGAAATTTGAAGACATCGCTTTAAATCGCCAAGAAGCCGTGCGTTTATTGCAAAGCCGTGTGAAAGCGCTATGCCTCAAGAAAAGTGCTTTGGGGAAGTCTAACACTAGTATTTCTAGACCGGCAAATAATGAATTTCTTCTAAGTCGACCACCCCCTAAGGTGGTTACACACACTAGCCAAAATAGTCGCAAAGAGGCTAGCCAAATTACTCACAATTATGGGTGCTTGGCTATTGGGGCTTCAACAGGGGGGCCTGTTGCTCTTCAAAAATTATTGACTGCTTTGCCGGCAAGTTTTAAGACCCCTATTATAGTGGTACAACATATGCCAGGGACGTTTACCAAAGCATTTGCTAAACGTTTGAATGATTTATGCAAAATACAAGTTAAAGAAGGTGAGCAAGGAGATACACTGCTGTCAGGTGTTTGTTATATTGCACCTGGTGGCAAGCAAATGAGTGTTCAAGGACGTGCGAACTCTGCTAGGTTAATTGTTTCTGAGGCAGAAAAATTCCCCGAATGCGTTTATAAACCAAGTGTAGATGTAACTTTTGATTCTATATGTGATGTTTACGGTGGTAATGTTTTAGCTGTGATCTTGACTGGTATGGGGGCTGATGGCAAAGAAGGGTGTCGTAAACTAAAACATAGAGGCGCTACTATATGGGCCCAAGACGAGAAAAGTAGTGTTGTTTATGGTATGCCGCAGGCTGTTACGATAGCAAAAATAGCACAGCATAATTATGACATAGAACAAATGGCCGGACGCATTAAAGCCGAAATGCTAAAGTAAAATTGAAGGTGCATATTTGTGTTTTTAAAAATGAATAGAATTACCCAATTTAACGTTAAGTTTATATTTTTGGTTAATGATTGGGTCAAGGCTTAAATTTGATTACTTGGACTGTTGCTAATCAAAAAGGTGGAGTAGGTAAAACCACTACAACCGTTACTCTCGGTGGTCTACTTGCGCAAGCTGGAAAAAAGGTTCTTTTAGTAGATACTGATCCTCAAGCGTCTTTAAGTTACTATTTTGGTGTTGAATCGGAGCAGCTTTCGTCCAGCTTGTATAATGTATTCACTGCAGGGCAAGCTCTAACTAAAGATAATGTTCTAGACTGTTTGTGCTCAACTAAACTGGACTCACTTTTTATTCTGCCAGCGACTATGGCTTTGGCTACACTTGATAGAAAGCTAGGTTCTCAAAGTGGTATGGGATTAATTTTACGTCAAGCTTTAGACTTGGTTGCCGATGAGTTTGATTATGCGTTAGTGGATTGTCCTCCTGTATTGGGGGTTTTGATGATTAATGCTCTAGCTGCGTGTGATAGAGTTATTGTACCTGTGCAAACTGAGTTCTTAGCATTAAAAGGGTTAGAGAGAATGATGCACTCTATGGAAGTTATGCAAAAATCTCTATTAAAGCGCTTTGTTTATACGATTGTGCCTACAATGTATGATAAGCGTGTCAAAGCTGCGACTGGTTCATACAGTACTTTAACTCGTACCTATAAAGATAAAGTATGGATTGGGCTAATTCCTATTGATACCAAGTTTAGAGATGCTAGTGAAGCGCAGAGCCCGCCCTCAGTATATTGTCCTAAGTCTAGAGGGGTGTTTGCTTATACTAAGCTTCTAACTTATCTAGAGAAACTGGAAAATGAAAAATGAGTAGTAGGTCTTTTGCCGAAGAAGAGGTGATGGAAGATTACATGTCTGCACTTTTGACCGAAGGGCCATCATTAGAAGTGTCGCAGACTCAAGCTGTAGAGCAGCTATTAAAGTCAATACCGGCGCCAAGAAGTGAGCCTTTTGAAGTTTCAAAAGAAAAATCTGTAGAAACAGAGCCTGTTGTAGCTAAAGTTGTCAAGCCACAGGTCGAAAAGAAGATAGCAGCTGTTATAAAACCAGTTAATGAGTTAGTACAGGTTTTACCAACTGAGAATTTTCAGGTATTGATCTTTGAAGTTGCAGGGATGACTTTAGCGGTGCCCTTGACTGAGTTAGGTGGAATACATGAGTTTGAAAGTGTAAATCAACTTTTTGGAAAACCTGCTTGGTTTGAAGGTGTGATGTTACTTAGAGATGAAAAGTATAATGTAGTGAATACCATTAAATGGTTAATGCCAGAAAATGTTGTAGAAAAAGTGGCAGAATCTACAAAATATCAATATCTTATAGTACTAGGGGAAAGTAATTGGGGGCTAAGTTGTGAAAGCGTAGTCAACAATGTAACTTTGTCACCAGATGATGTGAAATGGCGTAACCTACAAGGTAGCCGTCCATGGGTATCTGGTATGATTAAAAAGAAAATGTGTGCTTTGGTTAATGTTAAACAATTAGTTAGTATGTTAGACCAAGGCTTAAGCAGTAACGATTTGCCTGATTCAGGCCGGAGCAATTTGAATGAGTGACGAAAGAAGTGCAAGCAATACGGTAGCCGCTAATGGTGATGAAGTTTTGCAGTGGGTGACTTATAAACTAGGTGAAGAAACTTACGGAATTAATGTAATGCAGGTACAAGAAGTACTGCGTTACACTGAAATAGCGCCAGTCCCTGGGGCCCCTGAATACGTTTTAGGTATTATCAACCTGAGAGGAAACGTAGTGACGGTTATTGATACCCGATCGCGTTTTGGTTTGCCGCCTTCAGAAATGACAGATAATACACGTATCGTGATTATAGAGTCAGACGACCAGGTAGTGGGTATCTTAGTTGATAGTGTTGCAGAAGTTGTTTATTTAAGGTCTTCTGAAATAGACAGCGCACCTAACGTTGGTACCGAAGAAAGCGCTAAATTTATTCAAGGTGTGAGTAATCGAGATGGTCAGCTACTTATCCTTGTTGATTTAGATAAACTACTAAACGATGAAGAGTGGAACGAAATTACAAATATCTAATTACTACCACGAGGTTTGGATTAACTAAGACAAGGTTAGACGTTTTAGATTGTAATTGAGAGTACATTACGAAATAGAGAAGTTTATGAGTCTTTCATTATTATTGGGCGTAGTAGCTTTGTCTATAGCGATGTTTTGCTTAGGTTTGTTTTTTAAGGTTTATAAACAAAGCAAGAGTGCTGAGGCTAGCACTCATATTCAATCAGATTTAATATCTGAGTTAACAAGGGAGGTTGATCAATTGCGGGAAGAAATCCACGAAGTCCGCAGTGGTAACTTTGGAATAAACAAACGGGTTAAGGACCTAATGCAAGAAATCGCAGCACTGCAATCCGCCCAGCAATTCTTAGCAGAACAAGATCCACAAAGTCGCTTCTACAATAAAGCAGCTAAACTGATTAATGAAGGTGCAAGCTTGTCTGATATCATTCAAGAGTGTGATATGCCAAAAGCTGAAGCAGAGCTTCTTTTTAATTTGCATCGAGATAAGAGCTAACTTCAGCTGCAACCTTAATTACATCCCCATAAGCGTTTTATAAGTCCCTCTAGGCCATTCATTTCGTTCCTTTGATTAAATACAAACATCGCTATTTTATTGAATATTGATGGCGGTTTGTTAATAAATAACCTTTAGTTCTACTCTCTACCGAGTATTTTTTGCTATTGGCTATACCTTTTCGTTTAGACGTCTAGACGTAAAGATGTTGACTTTTGCACGGTATTTGGCAAGATTGAATTTCAATATCATTAGCAGTGGAGCCATTATGCCTATTAGAATTCCAGGTAATTTACCCGCACAAAATGTCTTAAATAAAGAGAATATCTTTGTAATGGATACTCAGCGCGCTGCTCAGCAAGATATAAGGCCAATGGAAGTAGGTATCTTAAACTTGATGCCCAATAAATTGGAAACAGAAGAGCAGTTTTTACGGTTACTTTCAAATACGCCATTGCAAGTTAATATAGATTTGATCCGTATAGATAATCAAGCTCCAAAGAATACTCCTGCAGCCCATATGGACAATTTCTACGTTGAGTTCGATGCAATTTCACATAAGCAATATGATGGGTTAATTGTTACTGGAGCGCCATTAGCTCACTTAGCCTATAGTGATGTGAAATACTGGGATAAAATGACAATAATCATGGATTGGGCTCGTCGTAATGTTCAGTCAACTTTGTTTTCATGTTGGGCTGCTCATGCCGCTATCTTTCACTATTTTGGCATTAACCGTCGCATACGCGAACAAAAGTTAAGTGGGGTTTATCGACATTTCGTACAAAGCGATCATGAAGAACTATTAAGAGGGTTTGATCATACCTTTAATGCCCCGCAGTCACGTTATGGGGAAATTAGTATTGAAGAGTACAACTCGGTACCTGAGTTGAATGTATTAGCTAGCTCAAAAGAAGGTGGTGCCTACATAGTCGCTTCTGAGGATAAAAGGTTGGTTTTTGTGACAGGGCACCCTGAATACGATCAAGATTCTATAAAGTTAGAATACCAAAGAGATCTATTAATTAATAGAGATGTGCAAATCCCTGTAAACTACTTCACTGATAATGATCCTAGTAAAGAGCCTATTTTAAGTTGGCGAGCACATGGCAGTTTATTGTTTACCAATTGGTTAAACTACTATGTTTATCAAAATACACCGTATGATTTAGCAAAACTTTCTGAATAATAGAAAATTGTTAATAGAAGAGTAATAGAGAGGGTTAACTTTGAGTCACCGTATACCACAGCAGCAATTGATAGAAGCTGCACAGCAAAGAATATTAATACTCGATGGTGCTATGGGTACTATGATCCAAGAGCATAAATTGGAAGAGGCTGACTATCGAGGTGAGCGCTTTGCTGATTGGAAGTCTGATGTAAAAGGTAATAATGACTTATTGGTACTGACGCAGCCTAAATTAATCTATGACATTCATTGCGCTTATTTTGAAGCCGGAGCAGATATTATTGAAACTAATACCTTCAATGCAACTGCAATTTCAATGGCTGATTATCATATGCAAGAGTTAGCTAAAGAAATTAATATTGAAGCTACTAAGTTAGCAAGAAAAGCAGCAGACAAATTCACCGCTAAAACTCCAGATAAGCCCAGGTTTGTGGCGGGTGTTCTAGGGCCAACTAGTCGTACCGCTTCTATTTCTCCAGATGTAAACGATCCTGGGAAACGTAATGTCACTTTTGATGAGCTAGTTGAAATCTATGTAGAGGCTACCCATGGATTAATAGAAGGTGGTGCTGATCTTATTATGGTAGAAACTATTTTTGATACCTTAAATGCTAAAGCTGCAGTGTTTGCTGTGCAAACTGTGTTTGATGAGTTAGCTGTGACCTTGCCTGTAATGATATCAGGAACCATTACCGATGCTTCTGGAAGAACCTTATCAGGGCAAACAGCGGAAGCTTTTTATTATTCAATGAATCATGTGGACCCTTTTTCGTTTGGGCTTAATTGTGCATTAGGGCCTGACCTGTTGCGCCAGTATGTAGATGAAGTGTCTCAAATTGCTGAGTGCTTTGTTACCGCTCACCCTAATGCCGGACTTCCTAATGAATTTGGTGAATACGATATGGAAGCTGTGGAAATGGCTGAGCACATTGAAGAGTGGGCTGCTTCTGGGTTACTAAATATTGTAGGTGGATGCTGTGGTAGTACCCCTAACCATATAAAAGCTATTGCAGATGTCGTTAAAAAATATGCACCTAGAAAAATTGTCAAGCGAGAAGTTAAAATGCGTTTGTCTGGCTTAGAACCTTTTGTATTGTAGGCGGTTGTGATGAGTAAAAATGAAGTAGAAGTTGAACAACCTTCTCAAGCATCGGCGAATTTTGTCAATGTTGGTGAGCGAACAAATGTCACCGGCTCAGCAATGTTCAAACGTTTAATCCTTGAAGATGATTATGAGAAAGCGTTAGATGTTGCCAGGCAGCAAGTAGAGAATGGCGCGCAGATTATTGATATAAACATGGATGAAGCCATGTTGGACTCAGAAGCTGCAATGACTAGATTTTTAAACTTAATAGCCTCTGAACCCGATATCTCAAGGGTACCTATCATGATTGACTCTTCTAAATGGTCAGTCATTGAAGCCGGTTTGAAGTGTGTGCAAGGTAAGGCAATTGTTAACTCTATTAGTCTAAAAGAGGGGGAAGAAAATTTTCTCCATCAAGCTAAATTGCTTAAGCGATACGGTGCTGCAACTGTCGTTATGGCTTTTGATGAAGTAGGCCAAGCAGATACAGAAGACCGTAAGTTTGAAATCTGTGAGCGTAGTTATAAATTACTTACTGAAAAAATTAATTTCCCTCCACAAGATATTATATTTGACCCAAATATTTTTGCTGTGGCAACGGGCATAGAAGAGCACAACAATTATGCTGTCGATTTTATAAATGCCACCCGCAGAATTAGGCAGCATTTGCCCCATGCTCATATTTCTGGTGGGTTATCAAATGTGTCATTTTCATTTCGTGGTAATAACCCCGTTCGAGAAGCGATGCATTCAGTGTTTCTATTCCATGCAATTAAAGCTGGTATGGATATGGGGATAGTCAATGCTGGGCAGTTAGAGGTTTATGACCAAATTCCCGCAGAGTTAAAAAAAGCAGTAGAAGACGTTATTTTAAATCGTCATGATCAGGCAACAGATAATCTTCTAGAGCTTGCTCCAAAATATCAAGGTGGCGGTAAGGTTCAGGTAAAAGATAATTTAGAGTGGCGTCAATTACCTGTAAATAAACGTCTAGAGCATGCTTTAATCCGCGGGATCATGGATTTTATAGAAGAAGATACAGAAGCAGCCCGTTTAGAGGCAGATAAACCATTACATGTTATTGAAGGTCCGCTAATGGATGGCATGAACGTAGTGGGTGATTTGTTTGGTGAGGGTAAAATGTTTTTGCCTCAGGTGGTTAAATCAGCTCGAGTAATGAAAAAAGCGGTCGCTTATTTGAATCCGTTTATCAAACTTGAAAAAGACCAAGGAAGTAGTAACGGTAAAATCCTTCTTGCGACCGTGAAAGGGGATGTTCATGATATCGGCAAAAATATCGTGGGCGTAGTTTTACAGTGTAATAACTTTGAAATTATAGACTTAGGCGTGATGGTACCCTGTGCGAAACTACTTCAAGTGGCAAAAGATGAAAATGTAGACATGATAGGATTGTCTGGTTTGATTACCCCTTCCCTAGATGAAATGGTTCATGTTGCAAAAGAAATGCAGCGTTTAGATTTTGATTTACCCTTATTAATTGGAGGGGCGACGACATCAAAAGCACATACGGCAGTAAAAATTGAGCAAAATTATCAGCATCCTGTTGTTTACGTGCCCAACGCAAGTCGCGCGGTAGGTGTATGTCAAAAACTTATCACTCCTGAAAACCGAGCTGCTTATGCGCAAGAGTTATCTGCAGACTACGAGAAGGTTCGGGTGCAACATGCTAAGAAACAACCACGTACAAAACCTATAACGTTAGAACAAGCTCGTGCTAATGGTTTCCAGTACGATTGGCAAAACTATGAACCGCCTGTACCGAATAAGTTAGGGGTGACCAATGTCTCTTTAGGGTTAGCTGAACTAGTTGATTACATTGATTGGACGCCATTTTTCTTAACTTGGTCATTGGCTGGGAGATATCCGCGCATCCTACAAGATGAGGTCGTTGGTAAAGAAGCTCAAAACCTTTTTGATGACGCTCAAGCAATGTTAAAGACACTATGTGATAACCCTAAGCTTAAAGCTTCGGGTGTAATGGGGATCTTTCCTGCGAATCGAGTACAAGATGATATCGAGATTTATATCAATGAAAGCCGTGAACAAGTCGCCTATATTGCTCACCATTTACGACAACAGACAGAAAAACCTAAAGGGCCTAATAATTGTTTAAGTGACTTTGTTGCACCCAAAACATCAGGAAAAGCAGATTATCTCGGTGCGTTTGCAGTAACGTCAGGAACATGGGAGGACGAATTAGCAAAAGCGTATGAAGATGACGGAGATGACTACAATTCTATAATGGTTAAAGCATTGGCTGATCGCTTTGCTGAGGCGTTTGCAGAATATTTACATGAAAAAGTACGTAAAGAAATTTGGGGATATGTACCAGATGAAGCACTTTCTAACGAAGAGCTTATTCGTGAGAAATATCAAGGTATTAGACCTGCCCCAGGCTATGCTGCTTGTCCAGAACATACTGAAAAGCAACTAATATGGGATCTGCTTGATGTAGAGAAGAATACGGGGATGAAACTCACTGAGAGTTATGCAATGTGGCCAGGAGCCGCCGTTTCTGGATTTTACTTTTCTCATCCAGAATGTAGATACTTTGCAGTCGCTAAAATTCAGGAAGACCAAATGCTTGATTACGCTGCTCGTAAGGGCTGGGACAAAGTAGAAGCCGAAAAATGGTTAGGACCAAATTTATAATGACATTAATAGATAAGCCATTCAGTCAGTCTTGTGAAAATAATAAGCAAGTTATCCTTAATGTATTAGAGCTGGTTTTAAAAGACAGCTCTAATTTGCTAGAAATAGGCTCTGGAACAGGGCAGCATGCGGTATATTTTGGTGAACACCTCAGCCATTTAAAGTGGCAAACGAGTGATATGAAACAGAATCATAAGGGAATACTCGCTTGGTTAGCTGAAAGTGCAGCCAATAATATATCTGCTCCTGTTGAGTTTACACTTGGCAAAAGTGATTGGCCACAAGGTGAGTTTGATGCAGTCTTTACTGCGAATACTACTCATATTATGCAACCTTCAGAAGCTAAGATAATGATGCAGATGGTGGCTCAAAACTTATCTGACGGTGGTATATTTTGTCAGTACGGACCATTTAATATTGACGGCCAATATACAAACGAATCAAATAAAAGGTTTGATCAACATTTACAAGCTGAAGGCTGTGGAGGTATCAGAGATATTGCAGAGTTAGTGGGTTGGGCTAAAGGGGTGACTCTTGTAGAGAAAGTCATAATGCCAGCCAATAACTTTCTGCTGATTTGGCGTAAGTAGGTAGTTATTCTTTACTTGGTATTTGTCTGTAGGGCAAGAGTAATTCTGCCTGTGCCTTATATTGTTGTAAGCCTTCAGTCTCTTTATCAATGAATTTTGCTACTGCATCATGAAAAGCTAACTCAGCTAAAAAATGGTTGGAATAACAATAAATGGGTTCGAACCCCCTTAATATTTTATGTTCTCCTTGGGTGCCAGGGTTAAATGTATCGATATTGTTTTCTATACAAAACTCGATGCCTTGATAATAGCAACATTCAAAATGTAAATTTGAAATATCTTCTAAAGCGCCCCAGTAACGTCCACAAAGTTGATGGTTATCATAGATAAATAACGCACTTGCTATTGGTTTCTCCGTTTTATAAGCGACTACTAGCATGAGATTTTCTAGCATGTTTATATATAATTGTTCAAAAAATTGCTCTGTCAAATACCCCTCATGTCCACTTCTTTTTAAATAAGTTTGTTTGTAACAATGATAGAAAAATTTCATATCTTGTTTAGTTAACATATCACCATGGAGGCGTTTTACTTCAACCTCTTGCTCAACAACTTTTAGGCGCTCTTTTTTAACGCTTTTACGTTTTCTTGAATTGAAGGTGGTGAGGTAATCTTCAAAGGATTTATATTCTTTGTTAAACCATTGAAATTGTACTGAATGACGCATTAGTTGTTTGTGTTTGCTTAAGTTTTCGCTTACTGACTTTTCGACAAATAACCAATGCATTGACGACATTGCTAAATTTTTTAGTTGTTGTTCGATGGTCTCGCATAATGCTGTTAACAACACATTTTTGTCGAAACACTCTGCAGTCATCAATTTTGCTGCTGTTACAGGAGTATATGGAATGGCTGATACCAGTTTGGGATAATAGTTAATGCCATATTCTCTGTAGGTATTGGCCCAAGCAAAGTCGAATACGTACTCACCATAACTATGGGTTTTCTTATACAATGGCAATACGCCTATTGGCTCTGCGTCCTGATAGATGACTACATGCTGAGGATGCCAACCTGTTTGCCCACCAACACAACCAGTAGTCTCAAGATTATGTAAAAAATTATAATGACAAAATGGGCTCTGTTCTTTTGCGAAAGCATTCCAAGTGGTTTGGCCAATTTTTTCAATAGATGTGAAAAATTTGAATGTAAATAATAATGTGTTGTTAGATGACAATTATCAAATCTTCCAGAGTGATATTTTATCCTAAATATGACAGAGAAAGCCTAAAAAATCATTAAATTTACACTAATTCGTTTATTAGCGCAGCGTAAGCATAGTAAACACGAGCCTCAATGTGATAGTCGCTTTGTAGATTAGTTAGTTTGAATATGTGTCAATAAAAGGATTGCAGAATAACGGATCAGCAAATGATTTCAATAAACATAAAATTTCGCAAGAATTGATAAATTATTTCCTTCAGGAATGCCCATTTGATTCGTTCGAGTTAGCACAAAAAGTATTCGGAAAAATTTTATAATGACTTTTCACTAAGGTTTTATTTTATAACAGGTAGGGTATACCTGATAATTGGCTAAAAAATAGTCATTTGTTGTGGCTGATTGCTACTAGAGCTTTAGTGTTGTTAACAAGGGCTACTTAATCATGTTATCGTTGCAGGCCATGCGCTTTCCGATAAAGGCTTGCGCTAAATTGATTAGCCAGTAATTTTAGTTATTCAGGATTGTAAATGAGTAAGTCAACAGCCGATATTCGGCGCGCTTTTTTAGATTTTTTTGCAGCACGTGGCCACCAAAAGGTTTCTAGTTCTTCTTTGGTGCCAGGCAACGATCCCACGCTTTTATTCACCAATGCAGGCATGAATCAATTTAAGGACGTTTTCCTTGGTTCAGAGTCTCGTAGTTATAATAAGGCCGTTTCTTCTCAACGCTGTGTACGCGCGGGTGGGAAACATAATGACCTTGAAAATGTTGGTTATACCGCAAGACATCATACGTTTTTTGAAATGTTGGGAAATTTCAGCTTTGGAGACTATTTTAAAGCCGATGCTATTCAATATGCATGGACGTTTTTAACTGAAGAATTAGGCTTACCAAAAGAAAAGTTACTTGTAACGGTTTATCATGAAGATGATGAAGCCTTTGATTTATGGGCTAACACTATTGGTGTACCAGAAGAAAAAATAATCAGGATCAGTACCTCTGATAATTTCTGGTCTATGGGTGATACTGGGCCATGTGGTCCTTGTTCTGAAATTTTTTATGATCATGGTGAACATATATGGGGCGGACCTCCAGGTTCACCGGAAGAAGACGGCGATAGATTTATCGAGATATGGAACTTAGTTTTCATGCAATACAATCGTCAAAGCAATGGAGATATGCTGCCGCTTCCAAAGCCTTCTATCGATACAGGTATGGGGTTAGAGCGAATCTCAGCTATTTTGCAAGACGTTCATAGTAATTATGAAATAGATATTTTTGTTAATTTGATCGAAGCCGCAGCAAATATTACGAGAGCGTCTGATAAAAATGATAAGTCTCTTCGAGTTATCGCAGACCACATTCGTTCTTGTTGCTTCTTAATTTGTGATGGTGTTTTACCTTCAAATGAAGGTCGCGGTTATGTTTTAAGGCGTATTATCCGCAGAGCTGTACGCCACGGAAACAAACTTGGTGCAAATGGTGTTTTCTTTTTCCGTTTGGTTGCAGCCCTAGAAGTTCAAATGGGGGAAGCTTACCCAGAGTTAGCAGCTAATCGAAAACTGCTTGAAAAGGTATTGAAAACCGAAGAAGAGCAATTTTCCCGCACATTGGAAAGAGGCTTGAATATTTTAAATGAGGCCTTAGCTAACTTGTCATCCAAGGTAGTGCCAGGAGAGCTTGTTTTTAGGTTATACGATACTTATGGTTTCCCTGCAGATTTAACCAATGATATTGCTCGTGAAAAAGAACTAACTATTGATGAGGTTGGATTTGAAGCTGCTATGGCTGAGCAACGAAAAAGAGCTCAACAAGCTAGCCAATTTGATACAGACTATAATGAGCAACTCAAATCAGATTTAGTTTCAGAATTCACTGGGTATCATTCTACAAGCGGAACGGCAACAGTAGTCGAGCTGTTTAAATCTGGTGAGTTAGTTCGAAATCTAAATGCAGGTGACGAAGGTATTGTTGTTTTAGACCAAACACCATTCTACGCAGAATCTGGTGGTCAAGCTGGAGATGTTGGTTTACTTGAAACACCAGCTGGAAATTTTATTGTTAAAGACACGGTCAAATTGAATAGTGCCATAGCTCACAAAGGTATAGCTAAAACTACTATAAAGTTAGGAGATGTGGTTGAGGCTAAGTTTGATGTAGAAAATCGTCAATCAACAAAGATCAACCATAGTGCTACCCACTTGATGCATGAAGCTTTAAAAAGAGTGCTAGGTGACCACGTTAACCAAAAAGGATCGCTAGTAACAGCCGAAAGATTACGTTTTGACTTTTCACATTTCGAAGCGGTAACAGCTGATGAAATACAGCTGGTAGAGAAATTAGTAAATGAACAAATAAGAGCTAACCATAGTCTTGAAACTAAATTAATGAATTTAGATGATGCAAAGGCTGCAGGTGCAATGGCGCTATTTGGTGAAAAATACGAAGAAGATGTTCGAGTTGTATCTATGGGCGATTTTTCCTTGGAGCTCTGTGGTGGTACTCATGTCAGTCAAACAGGTGACATTGGATTATTTAAAATAGTTTCAGAAAGTGGTATCGCTTCAGGTGTTAGGAGAATTGAAGCTGTAACGGCTGAGCAAGCACTACAGTTAACTCAGGATTACAGTGAGCAGCTAATTGAGATTGCTAGTTTGATTAAATCTGAACCAAATGCAATTTGTGGCCGTATACAACAACTGATTGAGCATAATAAAGCTACAGAAAAAGAATTAGATAAACTAAAACAGCAGCTTGCATCGAACGCTGGGGCAGATTTGTTGTCACAAGTGTACGAAGTAAATGGTGTTAAAGTGCTGTCAGCTAATTTGAAAGGTGTTGAGCCTAAAGTTCTTAGAACTATGGTCGATGATTTTAAGAATCAACTTGGTAGTGTTGTAGTGGTATTAGGGTTAGGTCAGGATAATAAAGTTAGCCTGATTGCCGGTGTAACTAAAGATTTGGTATCAAAGGTAAAGGCTGGCGAACTAGTCAACTATATTGCTCAGCAAGTTGGTGGTAAAGGCGGTGGAAGACCTGATATGGCTCAAGCTGGTGGTAATCAACCTGATAATTTAGAAGCGGCGTTAGCTTCTGTGAAACCTTGGCTAGAAACCAAACTTTAAGTAAAGAATTTTTCGGTTGCTTTTTGTGGTGACAACAAAAATAGGGAAAAACCGATTGTGTCGATAGCTAGTGAATCTAGGTATTATCACTAACTTTAGTAAGGGACTGATTTTTATATTAACGGAAAAGGAGCAAGAGAATGCTTATTTTAACTCGTCGTGTAGGAGAAACTCTAATGGTTGGTGATGATGTAACTGTCACTGTGTTAGGGGTTAAAGGAAATCAAGTAAGAATTGGTGTAAATGCACCTAAAGAAGTATCTGTGCATCGAGAAGAAATTTATATGCGTATCCAAGCAGAAAAAAATGTTCAACTTGCAGCCCATGAACAGGCTTCAGGTGTTGAACAGGATTAATTCTGTTTTCAAGTTAAAAAAAGCTGGTTATTCCAGCTTTTTTTATGCGAGTAAGTTATCGCGCTAACAAGCTGTAAAATTATAAAAATTAGCGATAATTAGTCAAATAATAAGCACTTAGATTATTATCGTTTAAAATCTCAGCAAGCAGACATTTAGTTCATAAAAAGTGTTTGACTTACGTATATGGTTCGGTAAACTTCGGCTCCACATTTAGGAGAGGTGGTTCAGATGTTTTAAGGGTCAAACCTTGATATCTCTGGGTAATTTTAAAGCTTTTAGATTACAAATTGCTTCTTAGATGTGTTGATAAATTGTGTTCCGGAGAGGTGGGTGAGTGGCTGAAACCAGTTCCCTGCTAAGGAACCGTACGTTAATTCGTACCGAGGGTTCGAATCCCTCCCTCTCCGCCATATTTATCATGTTGATTTCAACGCGTGTGTAGCTCAGCTGGATAGAGTACCTGGCTACGAACCAGGCGGTCGGAGGTTCGAATCCTTCCACACGCGCCATATTTTATCAATGCAAGATCTTGCTTCTTGCATTGTATACAAAAACTAATGAGCCTATCATTAGAATACAAGTGTTATTACGCGTGTGTAGCTCAGCTGGATAGAGTACCTGGCTACGAACCAGGCGGTCGGAGGTTCGAATCCTTCCACACGCGCCATATCAAGAAACCTACTGTTTAGTAGGTTTTTTTTTTGCTATAAATTTAGGTCGTGTGGGTAATTATTTAGAATTCGTGAATTTTTTCTTATTTTTTATGCACTTTTCCTCTTGCCTATTTGTTGTGTTTTTAAAGCTTGCATGTAACCATCGATTCACTAAATATTTTAATTTTGGGATTTGCTGTTATGCAATTAGAAGTCGCCGATGCACTCCTTGAAGCTGCAAACTTATTATTAGTTGGAATGGTCGTTGTATTTTTATTTTTGACCATGCTAATTGGGGCAATTAATTTGATTGCTTGGTTAAATAAAATTATTCCTGATCCCAGTTTAACCACGTCATTACAAGAGTTCAAAACTAAGACGCCAATTACGCCAGACCAGGATGGCGTTTCTCCCAAAGTAGTTGCCGCTATAAGTGCGGCTCTTCAGCTACATAGACGATAGAATTAGTATTAAATTTTGAGGATATACCCCAATGAGTAAACCATTAGCGATTACTGACGTTGTACTCCGTGATGCACATCAATCATTATTAGCAACCAGAATGCGATTGGAAGATATGTTGCCAATAGCGAGCAAGTTGGATGAAATAGGCTATTGGTCATTAGAAACATGGGGGGGGGCTACATTCGACTCGTGTATTCGTTACCTAGGTGAAGATCCTTGGGATAGAATTCGCCAGCTGAAAAAAGCCATGCCAAAGACAAAGCAACAAATGTTGCTGCGTGGGCAAAATTTACTAGGTTATCGCCATTATGCTGATGACGTCGTTGAAAAGTTTGTTGAGAGAGCTCATGCCAATGGTGTAGATGTTTTCAGAATATTTGACGCAATGAATGATATTCGTAACTTGCAGACTGCAATAAAGGCCACCCTTAAGCAAGGGGCTCATGCTCAAGGTACAATGTCTTATACTGTTTCTCCCGTACATACGCTGCAAACTTGGTTAGATATGGCTAATGAGCTACAGGACTTAGGCGTTCACTCAATTTGTATTAAAGACATGGCTGGTTTACTTAAGCCATACGAATGTGAAGAGTTAGTTTCAAAGTTAAAAGAATCAATTGAAGTTCCAATAGCATTACATTGTCATGCAACCACAGGCTTAAGTATCGCTACAGCACAAAAAGCAATAGATGCTGGAATCGATATTTTGGACACGTCAATTTCTTCAATGAGTATGACCTATGGACATTCTGCGACAGAAACAATAGTTTCGATTGTTGAAGGGACAGAGCGAGATACTGGGCTAGATTTAAATGCCTTTACGGATATTGCTGCATACTTTCGAGATGTACGTAAAAAGTATGCTCAGTTTGAAGGCAGCTTGAAGGGCGTCGACGCACGAATTTTAATTGCTCAGGTTCCTGGTGGCATGTTAACAAACATGGAAAGCCAGCTGAAAGAACAAGGTGCTGAAGATAAAATGGATGAGGTCTTAACCGAAATACCTAAGGTTAGAGAAGACTTAGGCTTTATTCCTCTTGTGACACCTACGTCACAAATAGTAGGTACTCAATCTGTAATTAATGTTCTTACTGGAGAGCGATACAAAAGTATCAGCAAAGAGACGGCTGGTGTATTAAAAGGTGAATACGGTGCAACAGCGGCTCCTGTAAATAAAGAACTACAAAAGAGGGTTCTTGAAGGTAAAGAAGCTATTACATGCCGTCCAGCTGATCTGATAGAAGATGAGTTGACTTCTTTGACTACAGAGTTATCTGAATTAGCTCAGAAAGAATCCTTCGAGACTTCTGATGATTTATTTGATGATGTGTTAACTTACGCGCTTTTCCCTCAAATCGGATTAAAATTTCTTAAAAATAGAAATAATCCTGAAGCTTTCGAACCAGCCCCAAGCAAAATGTCAGAGACTACTACAAATGCACCATCATCACCCCAAGCTTCGACGCCTGCAAAATCATCAGCATATTCTGTACGTGTTGATGGGCAGGTATTTTCTGTTGAAGTAGCTGAAAATGGTGTGTTAACAGAAGTCCAGCCTGTTGCAACTGCCACTAATGCTAAGCCTACAGCAGCTTCTGGAGAACCTTTACATTCCCCTCTTGCTGGTAATATTTTTAAGGTGTTAGTGAAAGAAGGAGATGTTGTGAACACGGGCGATGTTGTTGTTATCATGGAAGCTATGAAAATGGAGACAGAAGTGCGGGCTGCGTCTTCTGGAGCCGTGTCAAATATTTCAATTAAAGAAGGGGATGCAGTGCAAGCTGGACAACCTTTATTCTTAATAGGTTAAGGGTAATCATTTAATGGAAAAGTTAGAGATATTATGGCAAAGCACGGCGCTAGCTCATTTTGAGTTGGGTCAGGTTATCATGATGAGTGTTGGTACTCTGTTGTTATACTTAGCTATAGTCAAAAAATTTGAACCGCTTTTACTATTGCCTATCGGATTCGGGGCTATATTGACAAACATACCACTTGCTGGGTTTAGTGAAGTCGGTGGCTTGTTGTATTACGTTTATCATGTGGGGATTGATACTGGTGTATTCCCGTTATTAATTTTTATGGGGGTTGGGGCTATGACTGACTTTAGTGCTCTAATTGCAAACCCCAAAATGTTATTGCTTGGCGCCGCCGCTCAAGCTGGAATATTTGCGACATTATTTGGTGCTATTGCATTGAATCTAGTACCCGGGTTTGAATTCACCTTAAAAGATGCTGCAGCGATTGCAATTATCGGTGGGGCTGATGGACCTACGGCGATCTTTTTGGCTTCTAAGTTAGCTCCAGATTTACTGGGTGCTATTGCTGTAGCGGCTTATTCTTATATGGCTTTGGTTCCCCTAATTCAGCCCCCTATCATGCGTTTGTTTACCACAGAAGCTGAGCGAAAGATTGAAATGCCTCAACTTAGACTCGTATCTAAGAGAGAAAAGGTAATTTTTCCGTTAGCTGTATTACTACTTACCATTTTATTTTTGCCGACAGCGACCCCTTTAGTTGGGATGTTTTGCTTAGGAAATTTAATGAAAGAGTCTGGTGTGGTAGATAGGCTTAGCAATAGTGCTCAAAATGAGTTGATAAACGTAGTGACAATTTTCCTTGGTTTGGCAGTTGGTTCTAAATTGTCGGCCGACAAATTCCTAACGGTCGAGACTTTGGGAATTTTAGCTCTCGGGGCAATTGCGTTTTCGATTGGTACTGCAGCTGGTATTTTAATGGCTAAAGTCATGAGTAAGTTTAGCAAATCTAAAATTAACCCTTTACTGGGAGCTGCTGGTGTATCCGCAGTGCCTATGGCTGCAAGAGTCGTGAATAAGGTTGGTCTTGAAGCCAATCATCATAACTTCTTACTCATGCATGCTATGGGACCCAATGTAGCCGGCGTATTAGGATCAGCCGTGGCGGCTGGTATTCTTTTATCTTTGGTGGGGTAATACAGTACCACTTAACAGTCGGGTTCTAGGGTACTACCTAGCTGTTAAGTTTATTATTTTAAGAGCCTTGTCGGTTAACTAATGCTTGGTGAGCATCTACTAATTTTTTAGTGTATTCGGCTTTTGGCCAAGTGAATATAACTTCAGTTTTTCCTGATTCAATGACTTTTCCATCTTGCATCACAATAACTTTATCTGAAATATGTCTTACTATTCCTAAATTGTGAGATATAAAAATAAAGCCAATCCCCAAATCCTTTTGTAATTGCATCAACAAATTAACAGCTTGAGAGCGTACAGACGGATCTAGGGCTGCAAAAGGTTCATCTGCTACAACAACTTTAGGGTTTAGAATTAACGCTCTTGCTAAGGCTACACGTTGTCGTTGTCCATCTGATAACATGTGACGGTAAAAAAATTGATGATCAGACATCAATCCAACTTTTCTTAAGGTTTTTACTACAAGGTTATTGCGTTGTTGGGTATCAAGCTTTGTATTCAATCTCAAAGGTTCTTCTAAAATAGCCCCTAAGGTTAATCCTGGGTTTAAAGATTCGTTACTATTCTGAAAAATCATTCTGATGTCATGGCAGCTTGAAGTAAGATCGGCATTATTTATTTCTACACCGTTCATAAGGATCCTGCCACTATTAGGCCTTTCCAAGCCAACTAATAATTTTGCTAATAGTGACTTACCTGAGCTGTTTCCTCCAATTATGGCTAGTGTTTCACCTGCTTTAAGGTTAAAGCTAACTGGACCTAACTCATAGGTAGCGGGAGTATTTGACCAAAAATTTTGTTTTTGGTTATTGAATATTAAGTCTTCTACTTTAAATAATTCCACTATTTAGTATCCCTATGGATGGGAAAGTGGCAGCTATAATAATGATTATGTACTCTTCTAGATACAGGCATAATAACACATTCCCGTCTAGCTCTTGGGCATCTTGGCCCTAACCTGCAGCCTGTGGGTAAATGATGTAGGGTAGGGATTGTGCCTTCTAAAGATGTTAACGCTGACTTCGCTGGAAGGTCTTTTCTGAAACTAGGGGCGCTATCAAGTAGTGCTTTTGTATAAGGGTGGAAAGCTCGCTTTCTTAGCAACCGTAAGTCACCACTTTCAACGGTTTGTCCGCAATATAATACTGTCATATATGAAGCCATACTCGATATTGCTAAAAGATCATGGCTAACGAATAATATACTCATATCACGAACTTGATTAATTCGGCTCAATAAATTTAGTATCTGTGTTTTGGTTGTGACCTCCATACCTTTTGTAGGATTATCAGCAATGATCAATTTGGGCTCTGACGCTACTGCCATTGCAATCATAAATTTTTGAATGACATTACTTGCTATTTGATGAGGGTAACTCTTTAAACATAGTTCATGGTTTTTAATGCCTACTTTGTGCAGCAAACTAATTGCTATGTCTTGCTTTTGTTTATTTCGCTCCCAAAACCAACCCTTAGTTAGGTTTGTTTTTGGGATCATTTCTTTTAATTGATCTCCTAGTGTTAATAAGGGATCGAGGGAGTCGATAGGGTTCTGAAAAATCACTGAAATGTCGTTACGTATCAGCTGCCGACGTTTTTTTAAAGACATGGTTAATAGGTTTTGCCCACGCCATGTCATTCTATCTGCAGTAATCCTCCAATGACTTGGCAAAGCACCTACGATTGCTTTTACTATAATACTCTTTCCCGAACCAGACTCCCCAACAAGCGCGTGAATTTGCCCTTCGTTTATGACTAGGTTTACCTTGTCCAGCGCTTTTATCCAGTCTCCAGCAATATCCATTTCTAGGGTAAGGTTTTTTACATCCAATAATATCATTAGTGAAGTAGTCTATTTTTTAATGCAGAGCGTAAACCATCTCCAACAATATTCACAGACACTACCATAAGAAAAAGTGCGCCTCCAGGTAAGGCAATATTCCATGGGGCGATATAGGCAACTTCAATTCCTTGCGATAATAATGCACCAAGTTCAGAAGAAGGCGCTTGTGCCCCTAGGTTTAAAAAACCTAAAGCGCTAATGTCTAGTATAGAAATTGATAGTGCGAGTGTTGCTTGCATGACTAAGGTTTCACCCATATTCGGCAGGATAGAGCGAGCAAATAGTTGTATTTTACTTGCACCATCTAGTCGCGCTGCCATGACATATTCCTTGGAAAGTTCACTTCGAACAAAATCACGAGTTTGGTGCACAAACTGTGGGATAAGTGCTAATACGATTGCCCACATGCTGTTTACTAAGCCTGTCCCTAATATTGCTATGATTATGATAGCGATCAATATTGTGGGAATAGCTTGGATTGAGTCTAAGGTATGATTTAAAAAACTAGATCTAAATCCTTTGCTCATTCCTGCTATTGCACCTAAACCCACACCAACTAAAAGTGCAAAAACCACCAATAAAATGCTGATACCAAAGGTCATTCTACATCCATACAAGACCCTAGAAAGTATATCTCTTCCTAGTCCATCAGTACCAAATATGTGAGTTATACCGCCGTTAGCGTCCCATGAGGGGGGAACTAAAATGTTTCCTGTTTTCTGTAAGTTTGGGTCAAATGGTGCAAGCAGTGGACAAAAAACAGTGATCAAAATAAATAATACTAAACAGACTAAGCCACCCATGGCGATATGGTTCTTTTGAAACTCTAACCACGTATACTGGAGCGGTGAAGGGTGCTGCTCTTCTTGGTATAAATTAAATCGTGCCACGTTCAACCTTCTTACGTTTTGGATCTGTTAACCGCAGTAACATATCAATTGACATGGTAAACAAGACAACAAATACAGAAACCGCTAGCATTCCAGCTTGAATAGCGGAGTAATCTTGTTGATAAATTGCCTGAATTAACCAGCTACCAATACCAGGCCAAGAAAATATAGTTTCTACAATCATGGCGTTAGTGAGTAGGGTAGGAAACTGCATCGCCAATAGTGGTAAAATTGGAATTAATGCATTGCGGATACCGTGTCGTACTAATACTTGACGTGTTGTTAACCCTCTAGCGTATGCTGCTTGTATAAACTCACTATTAAGAGTTTCAATAACCGAGCGCCTTGTTATTCTTAATATTAAAGTGGTTGTAACGATAGCAATGGAAAGAGTTGGCAATATTAAATGTCTTAATGCATCAAGCAGTACTGCATGCTTATTGTCTATATCTGACATTAAAATATCGATTAGTATAAACCCAGTTTTATTTGGAACATCAAATATTAAACTGAGCCTTCCAGAAAGAGGTAACCAACCAAAATGCAAAGAGAATACTAAAATTAAAATAAGTGCTAACCAAAATACAGGTATGGAATACCCCACTACGCTAAAGGACAATAAAGTGTAATCAGGTAACTTATGGTGCCTCAATGCTGCTATAAAACCTAACGGCAGCCCTAAAATCAAAGAAATAGTAAGAGCATAGGCACTCAGTTCGATACTCGCGGGCAAAGACTGCATAATTTCTTCATATAAGGGTTGGCCTGAATTAAAACTGACCCCCCAATTACCTGAAAATAGTTCAGACATATAATGTCCATACTGAGAAAGTACTCCGCCTTCTGGATCATAGCCTATATTGACACTTTGGTTTTGTAGCTTTTGTAACTCTTCAAGCTTTAACCCAGTCATTATTTCAATTGGGTCACCGGGAAAAAGATAGGCAAGGGCGAATGATAATAAACTAAGAATAAATAAAGTTATTATAATCAAATTCGTATAACGCAATAGAATATTTAACATCAGTGCTTAGTTACTCCGCCAAATCTTATTCCGCCATAAGGATTGATAAGCAACCCGTTTAACTCTTTTCGGTGGGCTTGGTATTTAGACGCGTGGGCTATGGGTAACAGTGGCAATTGTTCAGCTAAAAGCTCATTTGCTTGTCCATAAAAGTATGCTCTTTCTTGAGTATCTGAATAATCTAATGCTTCGTTGATTATTTGATCGTATTTTTCAAAGCACCACATGGCTCTATTTGTACCTGATTCAATCGCTGCGCATGATAAAAGTGGGCGATAAAAATTGTCTGGGTCGCCATTGTCGGCTGACCATCCAATCAAAACTGAGTCATGAAGGCCTAGTGAAAGTTTCTCTCTAAAGATGGACCATTTATAACTGATTATATTTACCTGAATGCCAACATCCTGTAAATAACCTTTAATGAGTTCTGCCATTTTCATTGCGTTTGGATTGTAAGAGCGTTTTACTGGCATTGCCCATACCGTCATGCTGAAACCATCTTCAATACCATTTTCACGCAACATTTTTTTAGCCGCTGTAGGGTTGAAATTTACCTTTTTAACATCAGGTTGAAAGGCCCAAGATGTGGGCGGCACAATATTTTGAGCTGCTATAGCGCTGTCAAAGTAAATAGCTTCTAGCAAGGCATTCCGATCAACAGCCATAGATAAAGCACGGCGTATTGCGGGGTTATCAAAAGGGGGTCTGGATGTATTAAAAGCCCAAAACCCAACGTTTTGGCCTGGCTCTTCATCTAGTACCAAATTATCTTGTTGCCTTACAACTTCAAGTTCACTATGTGCGGGTAATGCAATGGCATCACATTCGCCTGTTATTAATTTCGCCAAACGTAGAGAGCTTGATGGGGTGATATCAAATATAAGTTTGTCGGTCAGCTTGTCACTACGCCAATATTCTGGATGTTTACTGTATTTTATATATTGGTCTTGTCTAAAGTCACTTAATTTATAAGGGCCTGTTCCCACTGGTACAGAGTCAATGAGTTGCTTTTGATTACGGGCGGTTAACGTCTTAGCATATTCGGCTGATAAAATAATAGCGAAATCAGTCGCAAGGTTCGCTAGAAATGAACTCTCTCGCTTTTGAAGAGTAATTTCGACTCTATATCCATTTAATCGTTTAACACTTTTGATGAGTTTATTCAGATTGAGGCTATCCGTATACGGATATCGACCACCTGATACTTGATGGTATGGATGAGTCGATAACCGCCACCTATTAAAGCTAAATAATACGTCGTCAGCATTAAAATATCGCGAAGGCGTAAATGTTGAAATATTATGAAATGCTACTTTTTTTCGTAGTTGAAAAGTGTAGGTCTTTCCATCCGGACTGATAATCCAACTAGTGGCAAGGGCGGGAACTATTTCACCAGACGTTTGATCAAAATCTAATAATCTGTCATACAGTTGATGGGAGGATGCATCAACCGTTGTGCCAAATGTATCTAACTGTGGATTAAAACTAGATGGACTGCCTTCAGAACAATATACAATTCCATTAGGATCGGTTTTTGAAGTAATCAATGCATCACATGCATGTAAGGTCATACTAAAAACAAATACAATTAAGGTTTTAGTTGAATAGGATATGTGGTGTCTCTTTATTATATTCACTGGTTTAACTTAACCCATATCCTCATTTGCTTGTTCTAACAAATTGTATTTTTTTAGGTAACCTCTTAATTGATGGTAAGTTAAGCCTAGTTTTTCTGCCGTTTTCTTCTGGTTAAACTGACTATCTGTCAGTGCTTGGTTAATAAGATTTATCTCAAAATTCTGGGATAATTCCTTTAACTCTACGGGAAATTCAAACTGTGAGGCTTCTTCTGCCGTTATTGTAGACTCTTCTTTTTGAATGATTGTTGTACTTTCAACTGGAGATTCTTTTTTATGGGGCGTTTGGGTTACTCTATCACTGGTTTTAATTCGGTTTTTGGGACGATATTCAGATTCAAATGGATCTAATATTATTTGGTGGACAGGAATATGTGGGTTGTTACTTCGATATACTGCTCGTTCAACAACGTTTTTAAGCTCTCTGATATTTCCGGGCCAATGATAATCAAGAAGAGTTCGTTTGGCTTTTTCAGTAAAACCACTAAATAACTCCATTTCTAGCTCTCTAGCCATATTGATAGCAAAGTTTTCGGCTAACATCATAATATCTTCTTTACGCTCTCTGAGAGGGGGCAGAGTAATAACGTCAAAGGCTAGCCTATCTAACAAATCAGCTCTGAATTCACCCGATTCAGCAAGCGCAGGCAAATCTTCATTCGTCGCAGCGACGAGCCGCACATCTACTTTAACACTGCGCGAACCACCCACCCTTTCAAATTCACCATATTCAATTACTCTAAGTAATTTTTCTTGGATCATTCCAGAAGTATTTGCCAATTCATCTAAAAATAGGGTGCCATTGTGTGCTGTTTCAAATCGACCTTCTCTACGTTTAGATGCTCCAGTAAATGCCCCTGCCTCATATCCAAATAATTCACTTTCTAATAAGCTCTCATTTAAAGCCGCGCAATTTAACTTTAAATATGTTTGATCCCAGCGTTTAGACAAAAAGTGTAATCTAGCTGCAACAAGCTCTTTACCAGTACCTCGTTCACCAATAATGAGCACTGGTTTATTTAATGGAGCTATTTGTGATATTTGCTCTAATACTTCTAAAAAATTATTAGATTGACCTAGTAGATTATCTTGTTGGCGAAAACGGCTCATCAATATCCTTAAAAATTGGTCTAAACGACTAAGTAATAGTGTACTTACTAATTACGCCAGATCCCAGTATTTATGATTTTATTTATTAATTAAATAAATTCAATAGCTTATAAGTTTTTATAGGTTGGCCCGGTAATTGAATAACCAGTACTTGTAATAATCAGGTTAAGTAATACCATTTAACTAACATTAGATAATAGAGGTAAATAATATGGGTATCTTCTCTCGTTTCACTGACATAGTGAACTCAAATATTAATGCCATTTTAGATAAGGCTGAAGATCCAGAGAAAATGGTGCGTTTAATCATACAAGAAATGGAAGACACTTTAGTTGAAGTGCGTTCTGCTTCAGCTAAAACGATAGCGAGTAAAAAAGAAATTTCGGCTTCAATTAATAAAATTCAATCTGAATCAAAAGATTGGAAGTCAAAAGCTGAGCTTGCTATTAGTAAAGAGCGTGAAGATTTAGCTCGAGCCGCTCTTCAGGAAAAGAAGAAGTGTGATGAGCAAGTGCAAATATTAACAACTGAGCTAAGCGTTGTAGATGAACAGATTACCAAACTTCAGAATGAAGTAGGACAGTTACAGGATAAGTTGGCTGATGCCAAAGCACGCCAGAAAGCCATTATTCTGCGTCAAAAAACAGTAAGCTCAAGGTTAGAAGTTAAGAAAAGTCTAGATAGCGGTAAAGTAGATGCAGCTATGGGGCGGTTTGAACAATACGAACGTAAAATTGATGACTTGGAGTCACAAGTTGATGCGTATGACTTAGGCAAGAAAACATTGGCAGACGAATTTGCTGAGCTTGAGTCTGACGATGATATAGATAATGAATTGGCAGCGTTAAAGAAAACAATGCAAAGTAAATCAGCAGATTCGAATAAATAAGTAGTAGTAAGGGGAGTCATTGTGGAAGGAATTATTGGGATTATAGTAACGCCAATCATTTTGTTTATGATTTTTGTCGCACCAATTTGGCTTATTTTACATTACCGCAGTAAGAAACAAATAAGCCAAGGGCTGTCAGAAGATGAATATGGAAATTTACAAGAGTTGGCTGACAGGGCAGAGAAAATGGCTGATCGCATTCATACCTTGGAGTCAATTTTGGATGCTGAAGCGCCTCAGTGGAGAAACAAAGTATGAATAATCGAGGAACCTTATATCGGGACCCAGGTAAAGCAAGAATTGCCGGCGTGTGCGCTGGCATAGCTGAATATTTTGGGCTTGAGCTATGGCTGGTTCGTATTCTTACCTTAACAGGGTTCTTTTTACTGGCCCCTCCATTTTTCTTTATTGGTTATATTGCTGGTTGGTTTATTTTAGAGAAAAAACCAATAAATATGGGGAGTAAAAAAGAGCACAATCAATTTACTGAGGCAAAGAGTACCAAACAAACAGGTAAAGGTTGGCATAACACAAATACAGATGAGCCAGAAAAAGTGGTTGTGAAATCAAAAATCTGGCAAGCAGGTGAGCCACCTCAACAAGCTTTTATCGATATTAAACAGCAGTTTGAGAACAATGAAAAAAGACTTAGAAAAGTAGAAAAATATGTAACTTCTTCTGAATTTCAACTCAATAGAGAGATAAACAACTTATAAGTTTCTACTAATTAGTTTTAGATATCATTTTTGTTACATTGATAAGGTTAATTTTGATTTAGATGGATAGCTCAATTTTACAACATCGGAATATTCAGCGAACAAAGCAAAAGTTAAAAATGACGGCCTCTAGATTAGTAGACCATCATGTTAACTTAGCGGTAACTGGTTTAAGTGGCAGCGGTAAAACAGCTTTCATTACTTCGTTAGTTAACCAACTGCTTGAAGCCAATGAGGAAGCAAACTTGCCTTTTTTTAATGTGGTTCGTGAAGCTCGATTAGTCGGTGTTAAAAGAGATGTGCAGCCTAATCTAACATTTAGACGGTTCGCATATGAAGATGCAATGATATCGCTGACAAACTTAGAGCCTGTATGGCCATTATCGACAAAAGGTATTTCACAGGTAAGACTGAAAATTAAGTATAAAAAGAGTAGTGGTGTCAGTAAATATCTGACGAAAGATGCGACGCTAACCTTGGATATTACTGATTACCCTGGCGAGTGGTTACTTGATTTACCTTTACTCGATATGAGCTATGAGCAATGGATTGAACATTGTAGTTCTGAACTAGAAGATCCATTAAGAGCAAAATTAGCAAAGCCATTTATTGATGCTATATCTAAGTTAAAGTTAGAAGAGTCAGGTGATGAGCTGGCGTTAAAAAATATTGCGGACCTTTATGCGCAATATTTAGCTAGCTGTCAAGAAAATGGGTTTCAACTACTACAACCAGGGCGTTTTATCTTACCTGGAGAATTAAATGGGGCGCCTGCGTTACATTTCTTCCCACTTATTTTTACTGATAACTCAGAATTAAAGCTCAATTTAAAGCATGTTAAAAAGGGCAGTAATGTAGATTTATTGATTAGTCGTTTTGAACATTATAAAGCTCGTGTGGTTCAGCCTTTCTTTCAAGAGCATTTTAGAAAATTTGATAGGCAAGTCATATTGGTTGACTGCTTAAGTGCTCTAAATAACGGATATAATTGTTATCAGGACTTACAGAAAGCGATTGACTGGATTTTGGGAAGCTTTCAATACGGCTCTTCAAGTATTTTAAATCGGTTATTCCACCCTCAGATTGATAAGTTAGTTTTTGCTGCTAGCAAAGCTGACCATATAACTCCAGACCAACAGGGAAACCTAGTCAAGTTATTGGAAAGCATGCTGCGCAATGCTAGAAAAAAAATTCAATTTAAAGGTGTGCAAACAGAGTCTACTGCTATTGCTTCTATTAGAGCTTCAAAGTCAGGAAGCAGTGAACTGGATGGCGCTAATATTCAAGTTTTACAAGGGCAGGATGAAAATGGAAATACTATAACTTTGTTTCCTGGAGAGGTACCCCAATGTTGTCCTCCCCCAAATTTTTGGATATCACAGAAATTTGAATTTCCAAAATTTTCGCCACCTCAATTAGGGGCAAGTTACTCGCTTCCACATATACGTATGGATCAGGTGTTAGATTTTCTATTGGCTGATAAATTAGCATGAAAAATAATGACTCAAAAAATGCTGATAACAAAATTAAAAGTGCTAAAGTAGTTAATAATTCAACCATTACAGAACCTCAACATAAGGATATTAAGCCAGCGAAAATACTAAATGAAATGGTGTCAACAGACATAATGGCTGAAAGTGTTTTTGAGGAGGAACAATTAGAATATAAGCCTCAAACTAAGGTTAAAACATCTCGTAAAAGATGGTTTATATTTCTTACATTAGCTGTAATTGTTGCGAGCATTGTTGAGCTTGTTATGTTTGTGATTGAAATTACTCGTAATTCAGATTGGTTAGGTGCAATTTGGTTGGGTATATTTGGTGTCGCTTTGATATTTTTTATAACCATGCTTTTGTCAGAATTGAGAGGTTTACAAGAACTAAGGAGGCAAAATGAGCTTAGGGAAACTTCTGATAAAATTACTAATAGCCCTACCATAGGGCTTGCTGAATCTCATTGCTTAAACTTAGCTTCTAGGCTACCGCAAAGTTATCAATTTTTAGTGACTAACTGGCAGGATAGTTTGGATGATATTCATAATGATCATGAAATTATGTGTTTGTTTGAACATAATGTCTTGACCCCTATTGACAAAATAGCGATTAAACAAGTTACAAATAATGCCTCAGCAGCGGGAGTTATGATCGCTGTCAGCCCCTTTGCCATGTTAGATATGTTTATCGTGTTATGGCGAAACATCAGGTTGATGAATCAATTAAGTGAAATATATGGATTACATTTAGGGTATTGGGGAAGGGTAAAACTTATTCGTAATATTTTTAATAATATGGTGTATGCAGGTGCTGCAGAAATTCTATCAGATGCAGGTAACTACGCATTAGGGGCTGGTATTACGGGGAAATTATCCACTAGAGTCGCACAAGGGTTAGGGGCTGGAGTTTTAACATCTCGTATCGGAATAAAAGCGATGGAACAATGCAGGCCGTTAAGTTGGAGCGCAGAAAACAAGCCAGGTATTGCCAATATTAGTAAGCAATTATTGACGGAACTAAATAGTAAAATAAACTAATTTTTATTAGAAATAGTCTCAACCAAAAATAACCAATTTAAACCTACCATATATCAATATGATAACTTTACAGTTCCGTTTTTAGTAATCGTCTTAGTACGCATGTACTTTTTGGGACCGCGCTAATTTCCTTTATCTTTTGTAATAATATCTTTACAGTTTAGCTTTTCTGTCATCATTTAATTAACCTTTTTTATTTGGAGAGCTCAATGCGTTTAGAAATTAATTGTCAGGATAGATTGGGTATAGCTCAAGATATACTAGATATATTAGTTGAGCATGAAATTAATTTGCGGGGTATCGAAATTGATGAAATGGGTAAGATATTTCTTAATTTCCCTAATATGGAGTTTTCAGAACTTCAACATTTAATGCCGAAAATCCGCAAGATTGATGGAATAAAAGACGTTAAAACCGCCCCTTTTATGCCAATAGAGCGAGAGCAGCATCAACTACAAACACTGTTGAAAACACTTCCAGATCCAGTGTTTTCGGTTAATACAAAAGGTAGGATCATTTTAATAAATGATGCAGTTTTGACCCAGCTATCATTACCACAAGAAATGGTTGTAAATCTTCCCATTGGTGACTTGTTGAAAGGTTTTAATGTTTCACGATGGCTAGAGAGTGAAAACCCCCAAGCACAAGTTCAAAAAATACGTTTTTTGGAACAAGATTATTTAGTTGATATGTTACCTGTAATGGTGCCGGATATAGGGGGGCAATCTATTATGGCTGGGGCTGTATTTTTACTTAAGTCAGAATATAGGTTAGGGCAACAGCTTACCGTATTTAATCAAGGAACGGCTGACAACTTTGTTTCAATCCAAGCAGATAGTAAAGCTATGAAAAACGTTATAAAAGACGCTAAACGTATGGCTGAATTAGACGAGCCAATAATGATGTTTGGTGAAACAGGGACAGGTAAGCAGCTTTTGGCTAAAGCATGCCATGAAGGAAGTAGTAATAAAGATGGCAAGTTCATTGTTGTAGATTGTCGAATACTAGCTGGAAAAGAGGCAAGTATAGAGTTTTTTGGTGAAAACGATGAAAAGTTGGGGCTATTAGATTTAGCAAATAGAGGAACATTGTTTTTGGATGAAGTCGCTGACTTACCTTCAGACATTCAAACTAAGTTTCTTAAAATATTGCAAAGTGGTTATTATCAGAGAGTTGGAGAATCAGGTAGTAGGCCTCTAGAAGTACGCATAATTAGTACTACTCAAAAAGATTTAGGCGCTTTGGTTCAAAGAGGTAGTTTTAGTGAAGATTTGTTTTATCGATTGAATGTTTTGAGTCTATTTTTACCTCCCTTGAGGGAGAGAAAGTCGGACATTATTGCTCTGACAGAGCGATTTATAAAGCAACATAGTATGAAATTAGGGCGTCAAACACCAAGATTGACTAAAGCTTGCACGGATTACCTGCAAACTTACCCTTGGCCTGGGAATATTCGGCAACTAGAAAATGCTCTTTATCGCACCGTTTCTTTATTGGAAGGTAATGAAATAGATAAGTTCCATATTCAGCTACCTTCATGCTCAGCAACAAGTAGTATTGTCTCTCAAGAATTCAACGGTAGTTTAGAAGATGAAGTTAAACGATTTGAAAAAGAAATTTTAATGCGCTTGTACCCTAGCTTTCCCAGTTCAAGACAATTAGCCAAAAGGCTAGGGTTAAGTCATACCGCTGTGGCTAATAAATTGAGAGACTATGGAATAAACAAAAAAACTGTAAAAATTATTTGATGAAGAATACCAAACTATTTTTACTCTGCTACCGCCCTACTATTTAGTCATTTATGAACTTTCTTCATTACACCCTAAGCTCTATAAGTTGTTGATTAATTCTAATCAAACCTAAGTTAAACGTCTAAAATATACACTACAAATTTTTGATTGGCAGTTCAGTAGTATTTTTAACTTGTTTTAGGGCAAAAGTAGAACTCAAGTGATCGACTAATGGTAGATTAGTGAGTTTGGTTTTTAGTAAGTGTTCATACTCTTCTATGCTTTCAACTATAACTTTCAATAAGTAGTCTTTGTCGCCACTGGTAGTGTGGCACTCTACTATTGCTTCAATATTTTGAACTGCTTTCTCAAAATCGTTCAATGACTCACCATCATGGTTTTTCAGGGTCACATATATGAAAACAGATACACCTAAATTTAACTTTTTATTGTCTAAAAGAGTTACTTTTTGAAGTATTATTTTTTCAGCAACAAGACGTTTTACTCTTCTCCAGCATGGAGTATGGGATAGTCCAACTTTCTGGCTAAGGTCTGCCATAGACACAGTGGCATCTTTTTGCATTACACGCAAAATTTCACGATCAAACTTGTCAAGTTTCATTACAAGGGCTCGACTAAATTAGGGTTTATAATTTGGATTGTAGCATGCTGAAAAAAGTACGTTTATTCAAGAATTAATTAGGATATTTGTCCTAGCATTGGTAGCACAGCCATGAAGAGATTTTAAAGGAAATTGACACTTAGCTGAAGTTGCAAAAGTTATCCTCCCAAATATCACTAGAATGCAGTCGCTAAATTAAAGGAGGTTGTGTTAAATGTCGATATTTGAACATAGTGAATTTGATAATCACGAACATGTAGCATTTTGTCGAGATAAGCGCTCTGGTTTATCTGCCATTATTGCTATTCATAATACTGGGTTGGGAGTAAGTTTGGGTGGTTGCCGTATGTGGCCATATAAATCAAGTGAGGATGCGTTACATGATGTTCTAAGGTTATCAAAAGGCATGACTTATAAAGCTGCTATGGCTGGGTTAAAACAAGGAGGGGGAAAAGCAGTAATTATTGGGGACCCAAGTACAGAAAAAACACCTGAAATGATGGCCGCTATGGGGAAGTTTATAGATAGTTTATCTGGAAATTATATTAGCGCTGAAGACTCTGGGATGACAGTGATTGATCTGAAGTTGATTGAAAAAACAACATCTTATGTTGCAGGTACACATGCTAAATATCACCTTGATAACAACTCAACCGATGGTAACCCCGCACCATCCACAGCATATGGTGTATTTGTAGGCTTAAAAGCCAGTGTTGATTATGCCCTCGGTCAAGAATTAAAAGATACCAGTATATTGATAGAAGGACTCGGTCAAGTAGGAATGCGCTTGGCCGCACATTTGTACAAGAGTGGGGCCAAACTATACGTTACTGACATAAATCAAGTGAATATAGAAAAGGCAGTTCAAGCCTATGATGCCGTGGCCGTTACCATCGAAGAGGCACATAGTTTAAATGTCGATGTTTATGCACCATGCGCATTAGGAGCTACTTTAAATGAAAACACAATTAATGAATTAAAAGTTAGGGTAGTGGCTGGGGCTGCGAATAATCAATTAGAAAAAGAGGAGTTTGGCGAAATATTAATGACAAAAGGTATTATATATGCGCCGGACTATGTCATTAATGCTGGTGGCGTGATTGATATTTATCATCAAAGTATCGTGAGTTCAAAACAAAAGCTTAAGGAACATATTGAGGCAATTGAACAAACGCTAATTGAAATTTATCGACGTTCAAAAGCTGAATCTAAGGCCACTAACCTTATTGCAAATAAGATTGCTGAAGAACGTTTTGGCAAATAAATAGCCAATTAGTCAATGTATTTAAAAATGATGTTGCATAACATTATTGCTTTGTTCATAATGCGCCGCCTTAGTGCTTATACACGCGTTAAGATTTTCAATGGTGGCCTTTTGGTCCCCTCGCAATGATACTTTGTGAACCCGGTCAGGCCTGGAAGGGAGCAGCCGCAGCGAACTACTCATGTGCCGAGGTGTGGCTGAGAGGACACCACCAATATTTCTATTTCTGCTTTGATGTTACTTCCTTGGTGTTTACATCTAAATACTCAACTGCCTGTTTAATGGCATTCACAGCATTCATTTGCATTTGTTGCCTTTCACTTTGAGGTAAGTAAAAAGACATATCCACTTCAAACCTAATATACCTTGGCGGGATTTGATTTAGTGCTAGGCAACACAAATCTGCCAAGTAGTCTTCACTTTTTACTTTGTGTAGGCCCAAAGCTTCTATTCTTTCTAAAACTAGATGTTCGTAATAATTGTGGATATCGTCGTCTAACTTCATATTTGGTTACCTCAATAAAGTAATAGTCAGATTTTAACTATATATGTATTTTTTAAAATATGAGAATTGTTTTTGATTAGATTAGAGTCAAGTTTGTTTATTGGTTGATATTCATACAAAGTGAACGATATATATTAGATTCATTGATAATAAGTTCGAATCTATTGAGGTTAGTCAGTTGACCAAGTGTATGCGTTATGTATATTATCGTATGTGAGGTTCACTACCTTTCAATATTAAAAAGTCGTTTTAACGACTTAACACACTAAAAATTGTGGTCCAGGGAGACATACATGTTTACAAATTCAAAATTGACGAAGTCGATTCGTTTAGCTATTGCTGCGGGTGCAGCTTCTACAGTTATGACTTTACCTAGTTTGGCTGTTGCTCAAGAAGCTGTTGACGAAGTAGAGAAAATTTCAATAACGGGTTCTCGAATTCAGAGAACAGACTTAGAAGGGTCTTCACCAGTTATTTCTATTACGGCCGCAGATATCAAACTTGAAGGTGATTTTACTGTAGCTGACGCTTTGCGTAGCAGTTCATTGAACTCGTTTGGTTCATTCTCTGAACGTTCAGGTAGTTCAGCTCAATCTCAAGCGACAATTAACTTAAGAGGGGCGGGCTCTCGACGTACTTTAGTTCTATTGAACGGCCGTCGTTTCCCAGGTTCTCCTACGCTAGGTGGTGCATCTGCTAACTTAAATGCGATTCCATTTGCTGCTGTTGAACGTATTGACATCATGACGGAAGGCGCCTCAGCTGTATATGGTTCAGATGCCATGGCTGGTGTTGTAAACGTTATACTAAAAGAAAACTTCGAAGGCTTAACTATTAGTGGAGGTGTTGGGCATCGTACAAACGATGAAGGCACTACATCAAAAGAGTTCTCTATTGTTGGCGGTTTATCAAACGACAAAGGCAACATTACCTTCGCTTTCGATCATCAGGAGCGTAAAGGTATTTCAGATGGCGCACGTGATTACACAAAAGCTAAAGCATCTGACCTAAATGGTGACGGTGTTATTCAGTATGAAGAAACAAGCGGTTATTCTTTCTACGGTGCAAATATAGTTACACCTGATGGAGACTTATTAGCATCTCCTCTTTGTGGAGATTTAATTTCCGAATATGGCGATGCCTTTATTGAAGCAAATGCTGATAATGCATGGGGCCCAGGTTCAACTGGTTGTTTCTATGGTTACGCTAACGTTTCATATAATACAGCCTCAATCGACCGTAATACTCTATACGTAAACTCTAACTATGAGATAACTGACGATATCGAATGGTTTGGTCAAGCAATGTTTGTTCAAAACTCTTCATTCGGTCGTTACGCTCCGCCTGCCGCTCCATGGTATGCCGTTCCTGTTTCTAGTGATCATAACCCTTTTGATGAAGAAGTATTTGGTTATTTCCGTTGGGTTGATATTGGTACACGTGATGGTAATACAGATGATTACAACCAAGATTATACCACTGGTTTTAGAGGTAACCTTGATTGGAATGATGCGTCTTGGGAAGTGTATTTCCACAACAACGTAGCAGATAATAAGCAAGTGGGTGAGTATTACCTAAGTTATGGTGGTTTAGCATATAACGAAGCTAACGGTATCGATTTAGGTAGTGAAGAAGGTGTTGCCAACATGAGTGCAACTACTTTAACTAGTTCGAAGTCTACCTTTAATCAGTTGTATGCTGGTATAGGTTTTGACATGTTCGAGTTAAATGGCGGAATTGTGCAGCATTATTTTGGTGCTGAATTTATGGAACAAACCTATGCTGATATTTATGATGCACAATCAGCTGCTGGCCTAATTGGTGGTTCGGCTGGTAACAGTGCAGCCGGTGAACGTGATATATCTTCTTTGTTCTTTGAATCAGTATTACCTGTAACAGATGACGTAGAAGTTAACATTGCTGTTCGTTACGATGACTACTCTGATTTTGGTTCAAACGTTTCTCCTTCTGCAAAAGTTAGATGGGAAGTGATGGAAGGCGTAGTATTAAGAGCGTCTTACTCTGAATCTTTCCGTGCACCTGGTCTTGATGAGTTAAATGCCGCAACTACCTTTAGTGCTGAAAGTGCTACAGATTACCAACAGTGTGCTGAAAATGGTATTGAGCCTGTAGACTGTACATCAGCTCAGTATGATACTTATTATCAATCTAATCCTGACTTAGGCGCAGAAACTTCTGACTATGTTAATTTAGGTGCAGTTTGGGATGTCACAGATGAGTTTGGTATTAAGTTAGATTACTTTAAGCTTTCTATAGACAACGTAATCCAAACTAAATCAGTGAACTCTTTACTACTAGATGAAGCTGCTGGTAAAATCACTGCATTTGATGCTGATGCTGACATATCTGAAGAAACGTTTTATTTAAAACGTTTAAATGGTGCTGATGGTGGTCGTTTAGTAGAAGCCGGTACTGGTTACTTTAACGGCGAAGGTTTCGAAATTGAAGGTATCGATCTAACCTTTACTGGTATGGTTGAAACTGAGTTTGGTGACTTCCGCTTCAACAACGTTAACAGTATTATCTTATCTTACGACCAAGAACTTGGTGGTGTTGTAGTCGATACTGCTGGTTGGTCTGGACAGCCAGAATTTAAGTCTGTTGCGACTTTAGCTTGGTCATTAGGCGATCACTCTGTAGCTTGGAACCTGACTTATACTGATAGTACTACGGAAGCCGAAGTATTAACTGACCCTGATGATAATGCATTGACTGATGGTGTTTGGGAAACTTCAGGTAAGTTAGATAGCTGGTTGATTCATAACCTTACTTATTCTTATAATGCAGGTGAGTACGGTACTGTATCATTTACAGTGAATAACTTAACTGATGAAGATCCTGTATTGTCTTCATCTGGAACTTGGGATAATGCTGACCTTTATAATAACTTTGGTCGAGATATCCGAGTTAACTATCAAATTAGTTTCTAATCTTTACGATTAATTACTAACTTAATAGTAAAAAGTCCGATTTACATCGGACTTTTTTTTGTCTTCTATTTGAGTGGATTAGATTGGATGAGTGATTATTGGAGTCAATACTGGAAACAAGGCCATTTAACCTCCTTTGGAGAAGAGATTAAGGGAAACTATCAGGGCTTATTAGCTGATACTTGGAAGGCCTTTTTTAAAAATAATGATGATACTGCAAGTATTCTGGATATTGGCACGGGCAACGGAGCTTTATTAGCGCTGGCTAGAGAGGCCAATAAGAATACCAACTTATTTGGGATTGATAGTGCAACTCTGAGTATTACACAGGAGCTTGCTGTTGATCCTCAAATGAAATTTTTTTCAAATATACAAGCAGAAAGTCTACCTTTTAATGATGCTAAATTCGATGTAGGCGTTAGTCAATTTGGTATTGAGTATTCAAATCTTACTTTAGCCATACCAGAGCTAAGCAGAGTGTTGAAGTCTGGAGCAAAATTTCAGTTTGTTTTACACGATAGCCAGTCGAGTATTGTAAAGCCTAATAATCTAATTTTGAAAGCTGCTCATGAATTAAATGCTCAGGAAGGGGCGTTAACAACAATGAAACGTATGATTCAGCAAATCGGTTCGCATGGAGATAGTTCCAAAGGAGCTGACGTTGAAAGAGTTAAGTTGAATCAATTGATTGGAGAGCTAGTGGCTAAAAATAGACAGGGTATTTGGGGGACTAATTTCCCATCATTCTTAAAGTATGTAATGTCTAAAAATTGGGGAGTAGAGAAACGTCTTGAAATGCTAAGTCTATTCAAAAAAGAATTACTTGGGCAAGTTGAGCGTTTAACTGATTTAATTGATGCTTCATTAAATGAAAAAAAATACCAGCTACTTACAGATCTATGTGCAGACAGCTCACTTGAGGTTTCTGAGTTTGCTTTGTTAAACGAACATGGGAATATAATTGCAAGGAAAGTTAATGGCTTCAAAAGGTAGGTCTTTAATCGATAGGCCTTTAATTATTCTATCTGCACCGAGGGCAGGTAGTACACTTTTGTTTGAAGCTTTAGCGAAGCACCCCAATTTATGGAGTATTGGTGGTGAAAGTCACGCGTTGATTGAGCATATTCCAGAGTTATCTACATTGAAACGAGGGTATGTGTCGAATAGGTTAGAAAAAATTGATGCTAAAAGTGAAGTCATCAGTGTTTTACACAATAAATTTTTACATCAAAGTATTAACCATAATGGTGATAAATATACTTTAGAAAATGGAGTTATTAGGTTACTCGAAAAAACCCCTAAAAACGCATTGAGGGTTAATTTTTTAAATGAAGTTTTTCCAGATGCCAAGTTTGTTTATTTGGCACGTGATCCTCTAGAAAATATTAGTAGTATTTTGGATGCCTGGCGTTCTAGACGGTTTGTTACCTATCCCGATTTACCTATGTGGCCGAAAAATCAATGGTCGTTATTATTGAGTGATAACTGGAAAGATCATATAGGTAGTTCATTAGTTGAGATTGCAACACATCAATGGAGCAATGCTAATAAAAGTATTATAGATTCTTTAGAAAAAATAGACTTAAATAGAGTGACTACTGTTTGCTACCAAGATCTCGTAAATACACCTAATTCCACTTTAAATAAAATTTATGAGTTTGCTGATTTAGAGTTAATGTCAGATAACACTAGTATGACGAGTACACTTCCCTTGTCACGATATACTCTTACTACTCCCCAAGCAGATAAGTGGCTTAAAAATATAACTGATCTTAGTAAGGTTAAATCACAGATTGAGAATGGCTTAAAACCGGTTAATAAATGGTTGAGTGAAAATGGTTTAGAACCATTTTTAAGTGATATTTCCACACGTTTTTCGGCTGAAAAATTGAGTAGTATTGATAGTGGTTCGGTAGAATCTAGACAGTCAAGAAATGAAATTTGTGCATGTGGCTCCGGAAAAAAGTTTAAATATTGCCATGGTAGATTAAGTTAAAAAAAGGAGTAGGTAATGAAGTTAGCGCAGGAATTTATCCAGCTTCCTATTTTGTTTGATGCAGAAAAGCTCAAAGCAGAGGTAAACGCTATTCCCAGAAGTCATTGGATTGCTCATCATGAAGGGTTTAAAGGTAACTTCTCTATACCACTAGTATCAGTTGGCGGTGGTAATAACAACGAATTTAAAGGTGAAATGGCCTGCACTCAGGTTTTAAAAGCTAGCCCATACTTAATGCAGGTTATTGGTAGTTTTAATGAGGTTATTGGTCGCTCTAGGTTAATGGGGTTGGAGCCTGGGTGTGAAGTGCCATTGCACTCAGATATAAATTATCATTGGTATAAAAGAGTACGTATTCATGTACCTATAATTACTAACCCAAAAGTCATATTTCACTGTGGTGATCAGCAAGTAAATATGCAAAGTGGTGAAGCTTGGATTTTTGATTCTTGGAAATATCACACAGTTAAAAATGATAGCGATGTTTTTAGGGTACACTTGGTTATTGATATTACAGGGTCTTCTAAATTTTGGGATGTTGTTAAACAAGGTCGAGTACCTTGGGACCTAGAGTATAACAAAAACTTTGGCGTGACTCATTTTGAAGGTGGAACGAAGCAGCAAGTCATGACAGAAGTGTATAATTCTCCACTTGTCATGTCCCCCGGTGAAGTGGATTATTTAGCTAATGAGTTAATACAAGAAATTCAAATTGATGATGTAGGCAAAGAATCCGATGCAGCTCAAATGATTGAGAAAATAACTCGGTTTTGTCAGGATTGGCGCTGCTTGTGGAGCCAGTACGGATTAAATCGTAAAGGTTGGCCACACTATCATGCACTTCGTCAAGCGGCTTATGAGGGGGTTATGAAATATGACTCAACAGTACTTTTGTCTAATGGAACACCTGCTCCTCGCATGTTTTTGCATTGCATCATCGACTCGGTGCTGAATGTCGAGGTTGAGTCGAGCTTTAATGTAAACCAAGATATAGAAATACCAAATAGCAAAGTTGATAAACCCATTTCTAGAAATGCTTTGTGTCCATGTGGCTCAGGTAAAAAATATAAATATTGTCATGGACATATTAGTTGATAGCTCCCTCCTTAAGTAATTTTTAGATTGGATATAATGGATGCATAAGGCTCCATTAACTCCCGATATGGTTCACTAGTATTAATTGATTTTGTAGACATTGGTTGTCTTACTTGGCTTGAACTAGGGGTTAATACTGGCCTTTTAGACTTGTGGAAATTCAAGCAAGACTCTTGAAAATCTAACTCACAATAGTTCAGAAGGTCTCTTATGTTTTTTTCTGGTTGTGTTACTAGCTCTTCATAACTTTGATGATATATTTTTTCTCCAAAACATGATGTCCAGTGATTCATTAAGTTGTAGTAACCTTGCATATAACAACTGATATCTTCAATTTTGTAACTAAAGTCATTTCCAGAACTAAAGTGTTGTTTAAAAACGCTAAAAGCGTTATCCAAAGGGGTTCGAATTAGGTTTATAATTTTAGCTTTAGGAAATAATTTAAGAATTAAACCCAGGTGTAAGAAGTTTGTTGGGTTTTTATCTATAAAAAAGGTACATGGACGATCAATATAGTTAGATGCTTGTTTTATATAATTCGATGCTAATTGTTGTCTAATTGTTTCCGGCATATTGGTGAGGTTATTGGCATAATTTCCGTTAAGAGATAAGGGGATTGCTGTTCTTTCTATAAAAGGGAGTTCGTCCGTTGCTATAACCTGATTATGGCTAGATAAAATCTGCTCCACAAGTGTTGTTCCTGAGCGAGGCATGCCAATTACAAAAATTGGATTAACTACTTCTTCATTTGTACATATATCTGTATATGTAGCCATGGTTTTTAGTATATCTTCTACAAGTTTAGTAAATGCTAATTTACTAAATTTTCGGTTTAAACCTATATTAGAGTTGCCTTCTTTTATCAACTCGAAGGCGAGTTTGAAGTTTTGCTGCTTATCATAATTGTTACCCATAGCTAATTGGGTTAAACCGTAATTTTTAGTGTCTTTTTGACAGTCACTACTCTTAAGTTTATTTTGTATTTCTAATACTTGGGTTGTTGTAAATTTGTAATTCTTTAAATCTGCAAGGCTCCAATAACCATAGCCAGATTGAGCTTGGGTTCTGTTTATAAATGTGTTGTAACATTGAGCTGCTTTCGTAAAGTTACCTTTAGCTTTATATGCGTGTCCTAAGTTTAGAAAAGCAAATTCATCTTCAAACTCTTGTTCTATACAAGCTTCTAATTCAGATATTGATTCTGCAATATGACCTATTCTAAGTAATGATAATGCATAGCGGTAATGTAGATTTAAATCATCTTGTTTCAATGTTTTTAATTTGACTAAAACCTCAATTATTTTAAAGTATAGCTCTTGTTTTTCGAATAGGATTAGTAATTTATCTAATATAGAATACTCGTTAGGCGCATGCTCAAGTGCTAGGCATAGGGTTTCATTTGCTTGAAAAAATTTGAGTTCAGCAAATTCTAGTTGGGACTTAACAATTAATGCGTCCGGTAATAGAGGACTTTTTTTTATTACTTTTCTGAGTGCTAAATGAGCGGAGCTAAGTTTACCATCTCGTATATACTGTTCAGCTTCTGTTAACAGACGTTTAAATCTTTCGTTCAAGAGGTTGCCTCAAAAAAGGTTAGTTAATTATTTTAATTAAATAGCCTATTGTATGTCATCAATATTAAGTTCTAAATAAAATTATAGAGAGATTTTCTTAAAGTTATTTCATGTTAACTAATCAAGCATCATTACAAAGTAAGTTAAATTTAGCGATGCAAAAAATGCATCAAGGTCAATATCAACAAGCTTTGGTAGTGTTTTCACAACTTGAAGAATCAGGTATGAAAGATTTTCGTCTATTTCTTACTATAGGTTCTGCATACCAAAGACTAAAGCAAGATATTAAAGCTCTAGAATATTTTAAAAAGTCACTATCTTTAAATGGCGAACAAGCAGAACTACAATTCATTGTGGGTAAAATGTTTAAAAAAATAGGAGAACTTAAACAAGGGATTGCTCATCTAGAGGTGGCTACCAAATTAGAATCAAGTAATGTTAATTATCTCCAAGAGCTAGGATTTATAAGGTTGATGAATAAGGACTTTCAAATTGCATTATCAATTTTTTTGCAAACTGTAAAATCAAACTCACATAAAACTTTAGCTCTACTAGGAATTGCTCGTGCTTACGCTGGATTAGGAAATGAAATTGAAAGAATTAAATATATAGGGTTAGCAGAACTGTCAGACCCTAATCATCCAATGGTAATAAATGATAAGGCTAGGTTGTTAAGTGAGCAGGGCGAATATGTTGAGTCTAAAGGTTACTTTAAGAAATATTTAGAGCAGAGACCCTCCAATGATGAGGGCTATGAAAATTTGGCTTTGATTGAGCTACAATTGAAAAATCCACAGGGAGCTCTTGATATTATTGATGCAGGGCTGAGTCGATTACCAAATAGTAGGTTGTTGCATAAATTTAAATCCTCTTTATCTTTTGAAATGGGTCAAGAAAATTATTTAGGCAATTATCAGCAAATTACAAGAAATAAAATGCCAATCAATCTTCACACAGATTTTATACAAGCTTTAGTGAAGTCTGGTAACTTTACAGCTGCAGAAGCTGAATTTGACTGGTTGGTTAAAAAGGCTCCCCCTAGTATAAATTTGCATGCTCTTTGGATGAGTATTCAAGAAAAACAACAGAATTACGAAGTAATATTAGACTTTTATCAAAAGCTAGGTACTGAGTTAAAAAGGCTACCAAACTCCGTATTAGAGATTTTGACAAGAACCTATTTTGCTCTAGGAAGCTTTAAGTTAAGTATAGATACTGTATCAGAGCTAGTGCTAAGAGAACCTAATAATCAATATTTTTGGGCGTTATATACTACGTCATTACGTTTATTAAGAGATGAACGTTATCATGAGCTATGTAATTTTAGTAAGTATGTTCAGTCTAGAGAGTTAATCTTGCCAAATAGGTTTACATGTATTGAAGATTTTAACTCAGAATTAAAGGTAGCATTACAAACATTACACGTAACTAAGGAGCATCCTTTAGAGCAATCTTTAATATCAGGTACTCAAACACCAGGGGAGTTACTTAATAGGCCTATTCCTATTATCAAAGAACTTAATAAAGCTTTGAGACTGACCGCAGAACAAGTGTTTTCTAATTTACCTAAGAACTTACCTAAGCCTTTGCTGCAGATGAAAAAAGAGTTTGAATTTTCTGCTTCTTGGTCTGTAAATTTGAAGAGTAGTGGCTACCATAAATCCCATGTTCATAGTAAGGGGTATTTTAGTAGTGCCTATTACGTGTCGGTCCCTAAAGACCTAAATCATAGTAAGCGCGCAGGGTGGTTATATCTCGGTAAGCCTGAAGTTGTTTCAACTGTTGAATTGAAAGCCGAAAAGTGGGTAAAACCAGAACCTGGAAAACTAGTTTTATTCCCTTCATTCATGTGGCATGGAACTGAGCCATTCAAAAGTATTGATAACAGGCTGACAGTAGCTTTTGATATTTTACCTAAATGATTACTATTTATCCCAAATAACCTTGCAAAAAAAATTGCAATAAAAAAAATAAGATAAATGTGAAGTTTAACCCGTAGTACATCCTTGACAGTTTGCCAACATCCGTGTGAATATTCGTACGTCTTAGTTTTCTATTTATAGAATGCTAAGCCCCTTAAATTATAGAGCTTAAAAGCCCCTTATCCACAAATTTCAAAGTGTGAAAAGGATTCAAAAAAAGAAAATTGGTTGGGAATTATGTCCAAAATGAGCAAGAGAAACCTTATTGCTTCTGCCGTCGTTGGTGCTATTGCACTCGGTAGCAGCGCTGTTGTCTCTGCAGATCCGTTAAATGATCTTCATAAAGAAGAAGCAAAAATTCATACGGCTGCAGCGAAATCCCAAGAGAAAATCAACAACCTGTACGAGCAGTCACAGGAATTATTTGTTGAATATCGTGGAATTGTAGACGAAACAGAAAACTTGAAAGTATATAACGATTACGTTGCAACCTTAGTTGCGGATCAACAACGTGGAATCGATTCTCTTCAAACTCAGATTGATGGTATCGATGGCATTAAGCGCGGTATCGTACCTTTGATGTTCAGAATGATTGATAGTCTAGAGCAGTTTATTGATCTAGATGTTCCAATCAACCTAGAAGAGCGTAAAGAACGTGTTGAACGTTTACGTGATGTTATGGCTAACTCAAACGTTACTACATCAGAGCAATTCAGACAGGTAATAGAATCCTATCAAATTGAAAATGCTTACGGTAAAAAAATAACGTCATATCAAGGGACATTTGATTATCAAGGCACTGAAGTGACAGTTGATTTCTTCAACTTAGGTAGAACTGCATTAATGGCTTTGTCTCTTGATCAGAAATCAGCTTGGATCTGGGATAACGATGCCAGAGCATGGGAAGTACTTGATGATTCATATGTTAGTTCAGTTGTATACGCTGTGCGTATGGCTAACGCACTAGTACCACCAGACCTTCTTGAACTACCAATTAAAGCAGCGGAGTAATATTGATGAAAACTGTATTTAAATCTATATTTGCTGCTGCATCTATTTCTCTTTTAGCAACTTCTGCACAAGCAGCTAGTACTCTTGAAGAGTTATTAGAAGATGTTAAGAAAAATCGTGTTTCTGAAGCACAAATCAATAAACAAAGAGAAGCTGAATTTCAATCTGAGCGTGCTGATAAGCAAGCATTAGTAAGAAAAGCGCAAGCTGACCTTAAAGCAGAAAAAGCTCGTGGTGATGCTTTAGCTAAGCAATTTTCAGATAATGAAGTTGCTCTCGCTGAAAAAGAGGCTGAGCTTGTTCAAGCAACAGGTACTTTAGGTGAAATGTTTGGTGTTGTTCGTCAAGCATCTGCTGAAGCTTACGGTCAAATTTCAACTTCTATTGTAAGTGCAGAGTTCCCAGGACGTGGTGAGTTTTTAAAGCGTATGTCTGAGGAATCTAAAGGTCTACCTAATATTAAAGAGTTAGAAGACCTTTGGTTTGCATTGCAAACAGAAATGACTGAGTCTGGTCAAGTTTCTAAATTTACTACTGAAGTTGTTAACTTAGATGGTGGTTCTCAACAGCAAGAAGTTTTACGTGTTGGTACGTTTAACTTAGTTGGTGAACAAGGCTATTTAGTTTATGACGACCAGAATAAAATGGTTCAACCTCTTGGTCGCCAACCTGATGGTTACCTAGTTAGTTCTGCTTTAGAATTATTAAACGCTAGTTCAGGTTTAGTTCCTTTCTATGCAGATCCATCTAGCGGTGCAATACTTGGCTTATTGAAAGAAAAAGCGACTATGATGGAGCGTTACCATGCTGGTGGATACGTAGGTTATGTAATTACTTTTATGCTAGCGATTGGTTTACTAATTGGTTTGTACAAAATAGTTACATTAACAATCATTGGTGGCAAAATCCGTTCGCAAGCTAAAAACGTTGCAAGTCCTTCTACTGGAAACCCTCTTGGTCGTATTCTTCAGGTTTATCAAGATAATAAATCTCAAGATGTTGAAACGTTAGAGTTAAAACTAGATGAAGCTATCATGCGCGAATTACCAAAAATCGATAGCGGAATAAACGTTATTAAGATCTTTGCTGCAATCGCACCTCTGTTAGGTCTTTTAGGTACTGTATTAGGTATGATTTTGACCTTCCAACAAATTACTTTGTTCGGTACAGGTGACCCTAAACTAATGGCTGGTAGTATTTCGATGGCATTGGTAACAACCGCTCAAGGTATTATCGCTGCATTACCTCTGTTGTTAACTCACAGTATCGTAGCTGGACGTAGTAAATCTATTACGCACATCTTAGATGAGCAAGCTGCAGGCATAGTAGCTGCGCACGCTGAGTCGGAGAAAGCTTAAGATGTTATACCTGATAGAACTATGGGAGTCTGTCAGGGACTTTATCGCTGCCGGCGGTGACGTTCTTTACGTTGTCGCCTTAACGCTCTTTCTTATGTGGGTTTTAATGATTGAGCGTTATTGGTATTTAGCTTCTGTGTATCCAAAAATTAGAGATGAAATTATTTCTAATTGGGATGCACGTAGTGATACTACTTCATGGTATGCGCATAGAATCCGTGACACATGGATTTCACAAGCATCCGATGGCTTAAGCGCAAGAATGATGTTAATTAAAATTCTTGTTGCTATGTGCCCTTTAATTGGCCTTTTAGGAACAGTTACTGGCATGATCGGTGTGTTTGAAACTATGGCGACTCAGGGGACAAGTAACCCTCGTCTAATGGCCGGAGGTATTTCTATGGCAACTATTCCAACTATGGCTGGAATGGTAGCGGCATTGTCTGGTGTATTCTTTAGTTCTCGATTAGAAGCTAAAGTTAAAATTGCCAGAGCTAAGCTGATAGACAGCCTGCCCCATCATTAAAGAGAGGATCTTATGGGTCGAAAAATTAGAGTAGAAGACGAAGATGCAGAAATTGATATGACACCAATGCTTGACATAGTGTTTATCATGCTGATTTTCTTCATCGTAACTACCGTTTTTGTAAAAGAAGCGGGTATTGATGTAAACAAGCCAAACGGTACTCAATCTATCATGCCTAAAAACGCAAACATTTTTATCGCAGTAACAGCTGATGAAAAAGTGTGGATTGATAAGCGTGAAGTAGATATTGATAGCGTTCGAGCTAACTTAGAACGTTTGATGGCAGAGCAGCCTTCTGATGTAATTATAATTCAAGCTGACAAAGAAGCCGAGCACGGTGTAGTTGTCGAAGTGATGGATCAAATTAAATCAGCTGGTATTGATCGAATCTCAATAGCAACGGCAGGTAGTTAATATGGGTCGATTAATAGTTTCTATATTAGTAGGGGCCGCGATAGCGTTTGGGCTTTTTGTATTGATGGCTAAACTCATATCTAATACATCTATGCCACCCAAAAAACAGACTGATTCGCCAATTATCGATATTGTTATGGCAACACCTGACGATGCGACGCAGTTGAGACAGCGAGTTCCGCCGCCTCCGCCGCCGCCGCCGAAGCAACCACCTAAAATTGAACCGGTTGAACCTGATGTAGCTGACGTTAATACTGATGGACTTGGTTTTAGTATGCCGAGTGTAGATGTTGGTGGAGCCTCAGTGAATATTGGAGGTGTTGGAGCAATGCGTGATGGTGAAGCGACACCAATCGTCCGTATTGAACCTAAATATCCTGTACAGGCTGCTCGTGATGGTAAAGAAGGCTGGGTAAAACTGTCTTTTACTATTAATGAAGTCGGTGGGGTTGAAGATGTTAAGGTTATTGAAGCCGACCCTAAACGTGTTTTCGACAGAGAAGCGCGTAGGGCCTTAGGTAAGTGGAAATACAAGCCTAAGATTGAAGACGGTAAACCAATGAAGCAATTCGGCCTAACTGTGCAATTAGACTTTAAGTTGGATCAATCATAATGAAGAAATATTTAAAACATTTGTGTGCGGTTTCAGCTCTAACTGTGGCTGTGGTTTCTCCTAGTGTTGTTTACGCGCAAGCTAAAGCAAAGCCGGTTGGACCAATAGCTTGTCCAGACTATAAGCGAGGGCCTACTAATATACCTAGCCAAAAGGTAGGTAAAAAAGTAGGTCAAGCTTTAGAGTTTTATAATAACGATCAAGTAACTGAAGCATTAGACGTTTTATATGAAATTGAAACGTCTGATGGATTTGACCGAGCGTTTACTGATAGATTTATAGGTAACTTACTTGCCACGCAAAATGGTCAAGGTAAGAAGTCTATAGAGTTTTTATCAAAAGCAGTGGCGTCAAATGAGTTAAATGACTCCGATCAAGTGGGGACTATTAAGTTAATTGCAGACTTGAGTCTTCAAGAAGAAGAGTATGACGACGCTATTAAATGGTATAACCAGTGGATGGACGTTACTTGTAAAGAAGATTTTGATGCTTATTTCAGAATATCTAACGCTTATTATCAAACTGGAAAGTTTGCTGAGATTATTGAGCCTATCAACAAAGCTATTAGCTTAGCTGATAAGCCAAATAAAACAGCCTATGCCCTGAAGATGACTTCTTATTACAATCGTAAAATGTATAAAGAAACTATCGCAGTTCAAGAAGATATTGTTAGGTTGTTCGCTGAAGATAAAGCGCAGTGGACGCAATTAGGATTCTTTTATTTATTAGTAGAAGACAATAAGAAAGCTTTATCTACTTTCGAAGTTGCTTATGGGCAAGGTTACTTGACTAAGGCAGCTGAGATTAAAGCTTTAAGTCAACTATATACAATGAATGATATTCCAATCAAAGCCGCCAAGATACTTGAAGAGCATATTGAGTCTGGGCTAATTGAAAAAGATGCAAAAATGCTAACAAGCATAGCTACGTCTTATCAACAAGCTAAAGAATTTAAAGAAGCTGCTAGTTATTATGAACAGTCAGCTCTTTTATCTTCTGACCCTGATATGTATCAGAAACAAGGAGTTATGCTTTATATTGCTGAAAGATATAACGAATCTTTAGTTGCCTTACAGAAAGCCTTAGATGGTGGTTCTGATAAGGTTGGGCGTATCCATTTGACTATGATGGAAGCGAACTTTTATAAAGGTAGTTTCAAAACAGCTTATAAACATGTGTTAGAGGCTAAAAAGGATAAATCAACGGCTCGTAGTGCGAGAAGTTGGGAACCTTATATAAAAGAAAAAGCCAAAAACCGTGGTATAACACTTTAGTTTAAAAAGCTCCTTAGGGAGCTTTTTTTATAGCCATTATAAGCTTTGTATCAAAACAAAGATCAAAGTAGTTTTTTAATACTTTGCCTTAGCATTACCTCAATCTGCTTTTTCCCTGTTAAATTAAACTCAGCGGCTAATTGTTCATACGTTTTAGATTGGAATATCATAGCGGTTAAAAATAGTGCTTCTGTAGTGCCTATGATGCTTTCGTAGTTTAGATTCGAGGATACAGTCAGATAGACATCCCTAAGGCAAGTAGATAATTGCCTGTTACCTCTTAAGAATTGGTCTAGCTTTCCTTCATTATAAGTATGTTTTTTAGCCTTCAAACTAAGAATTAAAGCTAGTGCAATATCAGTTGGTAGGCTCTTTAATGTTTTATTAAGGTTAAACCTAAGTTCATCAGAAAACTCTAAAGTTAATTTTGGGGTTAGATTTGTACTAAGGCTTTTTAAGGTTTTTATACAGATACAGTTATATTCCCCGCTAGAAATTTCAGGCTTTTGTCCTAAGTGAACTAAATCAAAGTTAGCTTTTTTCCAAAAAGTTATCATTTCAGAATTTGCACCAAAAGCTGCGCTTAGAAAGCCAATATCTCTTTTTAGAGCATATTGTTCTAAATAGGTTAATAGCGCTAGTCCTAACCCCCTACGTTGATACTTTGCATCGATAGCAATGCGGCTGATCCGCCATTGTTTTATGGTACTTAATTCAGGAATATTATATTGGGCAGTAAGTTGTTGGCTCACTAAATGCCCTTTAACACGCCTATAACAGCTAGCAATTTCATTTTTAATGGGTGCTAAATTTTCGCCACCTTCTTCGATAACCTGAACAACACCAATAATATTATCGGCTGTCATTAATACAAAACATGTTTGATCAGGAGAGTCTAATAATCGTTGGAGGTCATCAGGGCTAGTTTGGTAGTGGGCATTAAGTAACAACTGAAATATTTGCTCCAGTGTTTCATTATTTTTTAACAATTCCGACTTTGATAATTTTCTAAAATGGAAGTTTTTATTATCATTTGGTTTATGCGTTTTAGCTTTATAGTCATAAAACATAGTATTAAACCAAAAGCTTTCTAGCACATCTTCGTTATACCATCGAATTGGTTGTTTTAAATGAACTCTTTTATAGTTAGGCTTTAGTTTTTTTAACTGCTGAGTAAACTTTATCTCAAAGCCACGTCCACTGCCTTCATAACCGTGACTAGTTGAGCTAAAAATGATTCTTGGAAATTTTTGCAAGAGCTTTGTAAGAATATGTATTGGAATTGCGGCCGCTTCATCTACAAAGATAACGTTAGGTAATTCATCAGCTAACAATAGTTGGTCTATAGGTTTGAAAATAAGTGTGCTGTTATCTAATTTCAATGAGTACTTACTGTGTTCAATATTGCTTGGTAGAGATTTTTTTGCGTGTTTAAAAACTTGTTCGATATTGACAGCAAGCGGAGCACTAACCCATATAGTTATGGGTGCCATTTGCATTAATTTTGCTGCGGCGAGCCCTAGAGCAGATGATTTACCTCTTCCACGGTCAGCAGTTAGTAGAAGTGGTCTATTGGCACGGCCGTGGGCGTGTTTACATACTAATTGAACGGCATTTTCCTGTTCTAATAGTTGATTTCTTATATGTTCATCTTTGCTTATACATATTGGGGAGCGAAATAATTGTTCAGTTAACATAGCAACTGACGGATCATTTAAAAAAGCACTACTTAAATAATCATAAAACAGGTTTTCAACAGTGATCTGCTTAAGGCCGTAGGATATTCGATTAATATTCTCTGGATCTGCAAAGGTTTTCCATTCTTCGAAATCAGGACAAAGAATTATCATTAGGCCGCCAGCTTTTATGGTGCCGCTCAAGGCCATGGCGGCATTGGCTCTAAAGCCTTCGAAGCAATCTAGAATTAAATAATTATGCTCTTGTCCTAGTCTGCTTCGGTAATCCTTAATATTGATATGTTTGATATTTAACTGAGGGCTTCCTACCCATAAGGTTTCTTCATTAGCTAATTGAATGATTGGACTAAGGTTTTTGGATACCCAGTCTCTATTGCCACTTATAACTAATAATTGTCTATGACATTTTTCTTCATTTCGTTTTTGAAGCCAAATACTTAATTGACTAGCTGAATTCACTTATTTAGGATCCATTGTCCGCACCAATGTGTGTAGTGTATGCAAAGTTACTAAGGAATACGAATGCGCTTTTTATCTAGAAGGTTAGTCATGCCCAATGACTTAAATTATGCAAACTCTTTATTTGGAGGAAGGGCGTTAGAATGGATTGATGAAGAAGCTGCTATCTATGCTATTTGCCAATTAGATACCAATGTACTAGTAACAAAACATATTGGGGAGATTAGTTTTGAGTCTCCGGCAATGCAAGGAGATGTTGTTGAATTTGGACTTGAGACAAAAAAGGTTGGGCGAACCTCAATTACTATTACATGTTTGGTGAGAAATAAAATTACTAAAAAGACAATCTGTGTAGCAGATGATATTGTCTTCGTGAGTCTAGATGCTGAAACTAGGCAACCTAAACCCCATGGGAAGACAAATTCACTATTAGAGCAGTAATTTTAACTATAAGTTTAATCTAGTCTACCTGCGCTCTTGCTAAAGTGATTTAACGGATGAATACAATTGAAATTGTTTTATAGAATATTTCTACCCCTGTTTTTTAATATAGTCATTGTAGAAATGATATTTGCTACAGAAAATCCTGATTACACCTTTTTGGAAGAGTATATGCTGCCAGCAGAGCTAAAAGAAACATCGGCTCTGTTCTGTTCTAAAAATGAGACTGCCTTTACCTTGAATGACTCTGGAAATAAGCCAGTAATCTATGAAATAGATAGCAAAGCAAACATAGTTAATGAACGTTTGTTTAAAGTGAAGAACAGGGATTGGGAAGCGATAACAGGAGATGGTACTCACTTATACATTGGTGACATTGGTAACAATAGTGGGAATAGAAAGACCTTAAAAATACAAGAAATCTTAGAAAATGGAGCGGCACACAAACCCAACACAGTTCGTTTTACTTATCAAAATAATCCATTAAAAGAAAATAAGTATCTAAATCACGATTATGATGCTGAGGCGCTGGTAAATGTAAACGAGTTTTTGTATCTATTTTCAAAAAGTTGGGATACGGGGACATTATTTGTTTATCGCTTAGACAAAGTTAACCCCAATCAAGGCATTAAATCAATAGCAAAAGTTAATGGGCTACCTGGTGTAATCACGGGTGGAGACTATGATCACAAGAATAAGCGCTTTATCTTAGTTGGCTATAAAATGTGGTTATGGGGTTTCTTTTCACCTTTTATTACAATTTTGGACGAACAACTAAATGTAGTTAAATTTTTTGATTTGGAAGGGTATGGCCAAGTTGAAGGAGTTTGCGTTGCGAAAAAAGGAGAAGTTTGGTTTACGCAAGAAAGCTCATTTTTTTCCAAAAATAAACTTGTAAAAATTAAAGTGACTGAGTAAATATCATTTAGCTCTTTCACATGCATATACTGCTATTGCTAATCAGTTTGGCACTGTTAGACTATGCAAGCTGAGAACATTTGCTATGAAAGTATATTGATTGTTCTTTTCACCAGGGGGTGCCTTACTGGCTGAGAATTGAGCTTTGACTCATAAACCCTTACACCTGATCCGGATAATGCCGGCGTAGGAATGGTCAGAGTTAGTTATCCCCATTTACCTGCCGTAAAGCCGGATCTTTTCAAAACACACTGAAGAGATCCTCTTATAATGATATTTAGTAAAAAGCCTTTGGCTAGTTTAATTAGTTGTTTGTTAGTTAACACCTATGTTAACGCTCAAACCAGTCAAGACCAAACACCAGAAGAAAATATTGAAGTTATAACCGTTCAAGGCGCATTGACCGCTACGCCACTATCTAAAATGGCAACCAGCATTTCTGTTTTAGATGAAACGACGATTGCACAGAGACAAGCGCAACACCTTGAAGAAATTTTAAACCGTGCAGCTAACGTAAATTTTGCTAGTGGCGCGAGTCGTGGTCGTTTCATTCAAATTCGAGGCATAGGCGAACGTAGCCAATTCACCGACCCAGTTAACCCTTCTGTTGGCTATTTAGTTGATGGGATAAATTATTCTGGATTATTAGCTGGTGCTAGTACTTTTGATATAGGTCAAGTAGAAATATTCAAAGGCCCAAATAGTGCGCGTTTTGGTGCTGACGGCTTAGCTGGAATGATCAATGTAATTAGTAATGAAGCGAGTGACGAAACTAGCTTTGATGCACAGTTTGGGGCGGCTAATTACGGTAGTTGGAATATAGGCGCTGCAGTTGGGGGAGCAATTATTGATTCATTAGACTATCGCTTGTCGGTACATCAAAATACTAGTGATGGTTTTATTGAAAATATCTGGTTAGGTCGTGACGATACTAATAATGTTGATGAGTTGACCGCGAGAGGCAAGCTTAGTTGGCAGGTAACGGATGACTTATCCATCAATACAGTTGTTCATTTAATTGATGTTAATAATGGATACGATGCTTTTTCTCTAAATAGAGACAGAACCACCTTATCTGATGAGCCTGGTTTCGATACACAAGAGAGTGAAGCGGTTGCTGTTACCCTTGATTACGAAGGTTTAGAATCTGCTGACCTTAAGGTACAAACTAGTTTTATGCAAGCTGACTTAGGTTATGGATACGACGAAGATTGGAGCTACGTAGGTATCGCTCCAGGATGGGAATACTCATCAACAGATTATTACTTTAGAGATCGTGAAGATTCAAGCTTTGAAGCCAAACTAAGTAGTAAGATTAGCGAAGCTAACGCCTGGGTTGTTGGCTTGTATTTTGCTGATGAAACAGAAGACTTAACGCGAGAATATACCTGGCTAGCTAACCCTTTTGAAAGTCAGGTTGACCGTGTTGATTTTGCGTTATTTGGAGAATATAAATTCAGTTTATCTGACACTCAATGGTTAACTACAAGTTTGCGCTTAGCTTCACAGACACTTGATTATGTTGACTCCAATTTAATTGATGAAAAAATCGACCATACAGATTGGGGAGCGGAAGTAAGCTATCACCAAAATGTAGGTGACACCAGTATGCTTTATCTTAGTTTATTACGTAGCTATAAGATGGGCGGCGTTAATGGCCAATCTCTTAGTAAAGTAGATGATGAAGATGTTGCAGAGTTTAGACAAACCATCTTAGATAATGCCATTTTTGATGCTGAATCTCTTATTGGAATTGAATTCGGAATAAAAGGTGCTAACCAAGATGGCACTTTGACGTTAGATTTCAGTACCTTTTATCAAAAACGCGATGATGTGCAATATAAAAACTCTATAGTTAACGGCCAGTCCTTTGTTGATTTTTATGAGAACTCTACCGATGGTAAAAACTATGGTATTGAAGCAAGTCTAAACTATATGTTATCTGAGAGCCTAAATACCTTCGCTAATATTGGTTATTTGAGAACTGAGATCAGTAATATTACCCGTCAAGATGGTTCAAATATTGATGGGCGTGATCAAGCTCATGCGCCTACATACCATGTAAATGCTGGCGTAAATTGGCAGCTCTCAGATAGTGTAAATTGGTTGATTGAATTTGATGCTAAAGATGAATTCTATTATTCATTCAGTCATGACAACAAATCAGATTCAATGCTACTTGTCCATACTAGCTTAGACCTTGAGCTATTCAATTGGCGAGTTAGCTTGTACGCCCGAAATTTATTTGATGAAGAGTATGCTAATCGCGGGTTTTATTTTCCTAACGATCCCCGTGACGAATACTTACCCCATGTATGGGAGCAGTTTGGTGAGCCCCGTCGTGTAGGTGTTAATTTTAAATACCAATACTAAGTAACCTTTATAAGCCGAGCTGAGAATTAGCTCGGCTTTTCTATCTGGAGTTAAGATGAAATTAGTCGCTGAATTATCTATGTATCCTTTAAAAGAGCAGTATATTGCTCCCATTCAAGATTTTATCGATCGTTTAAATAGTTATGACGATATAAAAGTTAGCACTAGTGCAACGAGCACAATTGTAAGTGGTGACTACTTACCTACTATGAAATTGTTAGCCGAAGAAATGCAACGAAGTCACAAAGAGGTGGGCCAGGCTATTTTTGTGTGCAAGTTTCTTAATGGTAACAAAATGAGCACTGAGGTGTGATTGAAAGCTTTTTAGTTCAGTTTCAGAGTACCTCTTGGCAGGAATGGATTGCGGTTATACTGGCGCTAGCCTATGTATACTTTGCAGCTAAACAGAATATTTGGTGTTGGCCCAGTGCACTAATAAGTACGGCTATTTACACTTGGCTTTTCTGGAGTGTATCTTTACCGTTTCATACAGTTTTGAATGCCTACTATTTGATAATGGCGGTGTATGGTTGGCGTAAATGGAAAAATAGTTATAGTGAAACGCTCGCTGTTAAAGTTTGGCCATTGCGCTATCACCTTACTAGTATTGTTTTACTATCCTGTACTGCTTGGGCTTTAAGTTATTTTGCTAGCTCTGTATTAGATGCAGACTATTTATATTTGGACGCCTTTGTTACTGTTTTTAGTGTATTCACTACCTTTTTAGTAACCCATAAAGTCAGAGAAAACTGGTTATATTGGATCGCCATTAACGTTTTTGGTGCCTATCTGTATTTTGCCAAAGGCCTTGCTTTGACTGGTGTTTTATATCTCTTTTATGCTGGGTTTGCTATTTATGGATTTATTCAATGGCGTATTCAGCCTGATGCAGCTAAAGATACCAAAGTTGCCACATGAAAGATTTAAGAGACAGAATGGAGCAAGAGTTAAGAGAGTTATCTTTTATTGATCCTGACTTTAACCTTATCCCTTTAAATGCCGGCGCATTGAACAGGAGTTATAGATTAGAAACCGCCGAGCAGTGTTACTTTATTAAAACATTTGAGTCTGATGAAATCGCTGGTTTAGATAGACAAGTCTTATTTGATATTCAGAAGCAGCTTTATGATCATAACTTATCGGTCAGGCCAATCTATTTATCGAAATCTAATCATTTTCAAATTGATAGCTGGTCAAAAAGACAAACATTGGAACACTCAAAATTATCGGTTAATGAGACTACGTCTTTTTTAGCCTCAGCTCTAGCCACAATACACAAAACAACAATTCACGCTCCAACTTTAGACATGCCAAAGCAGTGGCAGCATTACATTGATTTGTTGGGCTCTAATATCTCTGAGAATGATTTATTCCCATTAGATACTTATACAAAAACCTGGTATCAGGAATGCTCTAAAGGGCTAGTGTTTTGTCACAATGATTTGGCTTTGTCCCACGTTACTTGTCACGAACCGATAAAAATTTTTGATTGGGAGTATTGCGCAAATTCATCCCCTTATTTTGATTTGGCGTCATGTATTGCTATCAATAGTCTAAATCATAACGCTGAGGAAGCTCTGTGTGTGTGTTATGCCGAACTTATGGAGCAACGAGTATCTGATGTTGTATCGCGGGTAAAAGTAATGAAACCTCTAGTAGAGTTTACAAATCGGTTATGGTACTTGGCTGCAAAATTAACCGTTTAGTTTAAGATAGGGCTAAAATAGTGTATTAATTGTGCGGTTGATTACCAGATCATAAAGCTTAGGGTAAAATCACTTTACCTTTTACTTTGGGTCAGTATAATTCAGCCCGTCAGCAGGAGTGTAGTTCCAATTGGTAGAACAGCGGTCTCCAAAACCGATGGTTGGGGGTTCGAATCCCTCCACTCCTGCCAACTTAAACTCGTCAATATAGTGACAATCAAACCTCTATTCATGATATTGTTTTACGATGACAAGCTCTATCCAACCATCTATAAGCCCATACCAAAATGCGATTTTAACAGAAATGGAAATCTCAAATTGGGCACTATCTGTTTCTAATAAAACTGAAGCTCCTACTGTGAATGAACCCAAAGAGCTAGAGCCATTAACCTCTGAGCTTAAGTCATCGATTTCAAAAGTAGATGCATTAGCAAAGTTAAAGCAGTTAAAAAGTAGTTCATCTCAATTAAAAGAAACAACCGCAGTTTTAACTACTTTTAGCCAAGATGAAACTTCTAGTCCTTTATTTATCGATGTATTGCGTGCGCTAGAGATAACAATTGATAAAGTTCAGCACATTGAATCGGGGCAACAAAATGAATTTAGAGGCTATCCTATTGCTTTGCTTAAAGGCGAAGAGGTAAGTTTCAAAAACAAGCAATTATTAATACCAAGTTTAGATTTATTAGATAATCCAAACCTGAAGAAACACCTTTGGAGTATACTCCAAGTTACCAAAGACAATTCCTAATCACTTATCACAATTCTATGGATCTCACTTTTAACTCTGTCATTCCTCATTTTAATCAAGAGTGTTTTGACTTACACCAACTAGGTCAGTTTAGCCCTTGGTCTAAACGAATATTTGAAGATTGTCTAACTCATCCTTATTTTGCAAATTGTTTATTAGCTAATAATGAATTAGTTGGATACTACATCGGCATGTCAGTGTTAGATGAAGTAACTCTTATGGATATAGTAATCAACAAGGAATTTCAAGGAGAAGGCTATGGTAAAAAGCTACTTGAGCATTTTATTGATGAATGTAATGACAAAAAAGCCGTGCAGCTTTGGTTAGAGGTAAGAGAGTCTAATGAGGTTGCTATTCATTTATATGAACAACAAGGATTTGTACTTATAGAGCAGCGTAAAAACTATTACCCTACAGCCAATGGTAAAGAAGACGCATTAATTATGGGGTTATATATAGGTGGTTTTTAAAGGGAAGGGGCTAAAGCCCCGTTCTCTTTATTTACGTGCGGCTGTCACATTTAGGCTATCCGTTTGGCCTTCACTTTCAATTGCCATTTTCACAAATTTTGAAGAGTTGTAATTACAGCCAACACACATAGCGATAAATTGATTCATGCTAGGTGCGCCAATGTTTTTTTCCCAATTTTCGTAAGTTTTACGCGTCTTGACTTTAGCAAGCTCAGCCATTTTTACAGTTGTTAAGCCAGCGTCTTGACGCATTGCTCTAAGATCTGCACCGTTAATATACATATTTAATTTCTCCAATTTTATGAAACTACAGCAATGCTATTGTTGAAGTAAATGAGCCTTGCTTTCTCTGTCGCTTGGAAGTGTATAAAAAGAAATGTGGATTTGGTTCCACAAGGTGAAATAATTGCACTTTTTTAGGTAAGTTTATGATTCGTTGAGTATTCTTATGAAAAATAAAGGTTCGCCCTAATATGGGCGAAAACCATTATGATTTATTTTGAAGCTTGTTCCTCTAATTGCCTATGCCATGTAAGTAGACAATGGAACTTCACGGCTTGATTAGGCTAACATTGGCGGAATCTGGCGGCTTGATTGGGCTAGCATTGGCGGGATCTGACGGCTTGATTGGGCTATCATTGGCGGGATCTGGCGGCTTGATTGGGCCAGCATTGGCGGGATCTGGCGGCTTGATTGGGCTAACATTGGTGGAATCTGACGGCTAGATTGGGCTAGCATTGGCGGGATCTGACGGCTTGATTGGGCTAACATTGGCGGGATCTGACGGCTTGATTGGGCTAGCATTGGCGGGATCTGACGGCTTGATTGGGCTATCATTGGCGGGATCTGGCGGCTTGATTGGGCTAGCATTGGCGGGATCTGACGGCTTGATTGGGCCAACATTGGCGGCATCTGACTGTCTGATTGAGTGGGAATTAGTGACGTTGTTTGGCTTGTTTTAATAGAATTAGTACTCGCAAGAGCCAAACCAACTATAGTTGTGCTAATTAAAGTAGAAATTAAAAGGTTTTTTAAATCCATGATCATATCCTCATATGTTTAATTTATTATGTAGCGAAAACTACATACATGAGGATTATGCTTGTTTTAAATCAAAAGGTCAGTCCTAAGCCTTGAGCATTTTAGGAATAATTAATTTATAGCTTTCGTGAAATATTATAAATATCGAATATGTAGAGATAGCTTGCATTAAATAAGGGTATAAATTGTAAACAAATAAGATGTCATTGAGACCAAAAAACTTGCGTAAAAAATATTCACATACATTTGCCGTCTGAACAAACACAGCTAATGCATTCAATTTATATATTTGCCAATCTAGGTTTATTGATTTAGCTTTATTAGGATAGTAAATACCCGTATAACTGACTCTAAGAAAAATTAAATGCCTAGTTAGTAAATTAATCGTCAATACAACTAAGTACCAATGCAGTGCGGCAATACTTCCGGTTTTAATAAAAAGGTAAGCCTCTGTTGCAACAGTGAAAAGTAAACTAACAATAAGAAATTTAGATATGTTGTCATGTCTAAATTTGAAACAAGCGAAAATGATTATTGAATAAAAAAATATTGCTGCGGTTAATGGTGATAAAAGGTCACCGTTATTAAACGTAAACCAAGCTGTCTCAGATAGTATCTGATGGATTGCTATTATTGAAATGACGCCCAGAACATTAATGTTTTTTCTACAAACGATGGATGTGAATACTAGTATTCCAAAATATAGCAAGTCAAATATTTTAGCATCACCAAAAGTCAATATTCCAAGGGCGACAAAAAGCCCTCCGAAGAGTGCTGTGATTATTTTGGGGAGGTAGGCGCGTATTAACATTGGCCTAGGTTAAGATAAGTTTAGCTTAAGTTAAAGCCGAAATAATCCATAACGGTAGAGAAAAAAGATTCACGAGTTTGTTCTGAAGCTGTTTGACGACAAGTAGACCACCATTTACTGATAACACTTACGCCAATACTTTCCATAGTCTCAGGCTTTTCATTCTCAATTGCAGACACTGTTTCTCGGCTAATGCCAATGCGACTTGCTAATTCCTCTTGAGTGAACCCTGCTTCTTTTCGCAAAGACTTCAATTGAGCACCGCTAAACATTTTTCTACGGGACATGTCGTTAAATTTCCTAAAAAGTGATTTGGCAAAAAACTTACCTAGACGACTATAAAGTAAACTTTAGTATGAGTAAATTAAAAATTTATAACAAATATCTCGCGATACTATGGTTGTTAGATATAAATATCTTTAGATACTGTGAAAGTTATCGCTGGATCAGGACTTTTTACCTTAAGTCATATACAATGCGCGGCCAAAATCATTAGTCATTCGTTTAGCAAAGAGTATTTTCATGTCTTTTCAACAAGAAGTTGATAAACGCCGCACATTCGCGATTATCTCTCACCCAGATGCCGGTAAAACCACCATTACAGAAAAAGTTCTTTTGTTCGGTAATGCCTTACAAAAAGCAGGGACCGTAAAAGGTAAAAAATCAGGCCAGCATGCCAAATCTGACTGGATGGAAATGGAAAAAGAGCGTGGAATTTCTGTTACCACCTCGGTAATGCAGTTTCCATATCAAGACCATCTCGTTAATTTACTTGATACACCTGGCCATGAGGATTTCTCAGAAGATACTTACCGTACCTTAACGGCAGTTGATTCATGCTTGATGGTAATTGATGCAGCGAAAGGGGTTGAAGCTCGTACTATAAAATTAATGGACGTGACTCGTTTGCGAGATACGCCAATTATTACGTTTATGAACAAGCTTGATAGGGATACTCGAGACCCTATTGACTTATTAGACGAAGTAGAAAATGTACTTAATATCAAGTGTTCACCTATTACTTGGCCTATCGGAATGGGGAAAGAGTTTAAAGGTGTTTATCATTTATTAAGAGATGAAACTATTCTGTATCAAACCGGAATGGGCCATACCATTCAAGATGTGCGAATTGTTAAAGGGTTAGACAACCCAGAGCTAGACGAAGCTATTGGCAGTTATGCCGAAGAATTGCGAGAAATGTTAGAGCTTGTTCAAGGCGCTTCACATGAATTTAATCATGAAGAGTTTTTAGCTGGAGAGTTAACACCTGTTTTTTTTGGAACCGCAATGGGGAACTTCGGTGTAGACCACATGTTAGATGGCTTGATTCAGTGGGCGCCTTTGCCTCAAGGTCGCGAAACTAACGAACGTAAAGTCGAATCTAACGAAAAGAAATTTAGCGGTTTTGTATTTAAAATTCAAGCCAACATGGATCCTAAGCATAGAGATAGAATCGCATTTTGTCGTATTGTGTCAGGCAAATATGAGAAAGGCATGAAAATGCACCATAGCCGCATTGGTAAAGATGTACGTATTTCAGATGCTTTGACATTTTTAGCAGGTGATAGGGAGTTACTCGAAGAAGCCTATGCGGGTGATATTATTGGTTTGCATAATCATGGTTCAATTCAGATTGGTGATACCTTTACCGCGGGTGAAAAATTTCGTTTCGCAGGCATTCCTAATTTCGCACCAGAACTATTTAAGCGTATCAGGTTAAGAGATCCTTTAAAGCAAAAACAACTTCAAAAAGGCCTGATTCAATTGTCTGAAGAGGGGGCTGTTCAGGTATTTAGGCCTCTACAAAACAATGATCTTATTGTTGGTGCAGTTGGGGTGTTGCAGTTTGATGTTGTAGTTGCACGTTTGAAAGGTGAATATAACGTTGATGCCATGTATGAGCATGTAAATGTTTATACCGCGCAATGGGTTACCGCACCAGATGCCAGAACTTTAGATGAGTTTAGACGTAAAGCTGAAGCTAATTTAGCCTTAGATGGCGGTGATAACTTGACTTATATCGCCCCCACCAGAGTCAACTTGTCATTGGCCCAAGAAAGGTACCCCGACATTAAATTCCACACGACCAGAGAGCACTAGGCCTCGAGTTTTTGAGAAAAAATTTAAAATGAATTTACATACTTTTTTATTAGAAAAATTTAAAACCGCACTTACTGCTATTGGTGCGCCAGAGGGGACTGCTGCTCCATTGAGTCGAAGTACCCGTGCTGGTTTTGGTCATTATCAATTTAATGGTGCAATGGGTTTGTCTAAGGTTTTAAAGCAAAACCCTCGTGAAATTGCACAAAAAATTGTTGAAGCCGTTGATTTAGAAGCAGAAGTTGAAAAACTGGAGATTGCAGGACCTGGGTTTATTAATATTCATCTAAAGCCACTGTGGTTAGCTAAGCAGTTACAAGCTGCAAATGCAGATTCGCGCTTGGGTATTGAAACAGAGCAGCCTCAAAGTATCGTAGTAGATTATTCTGCCCCAAACCTTGCAAAAGAAATGCATGTTGGCCATTTACGCAGCACTATTATTGGTGATGCCGTCGCTAAAACGTTAGAGTTTCTAGGTCACAAAGTGATTCGCCAAAACCATATGGGTGATTGGGGAACACAGTTTGGTATGTTACTCGCCCATCTAAACGACAAGTTAGCGGCCAACGAAGTAGCAGAAACCGCATTATCCGATTTAGAAGATTTTTATCGTGCGGCTAAGGTGCGCTTTGATAATGAAGATGGCTTTGCTGACCGAGCTCGCGACTATGTCGTTAAGCTACAAGGTGGCGACCCGCAATGCATGCAGCTGTGGCAAAACTTTATTGATGTATCTATTGCTCATAGTGAAGAAGTTTACGACAAGCTAAATGTTACCCTGAGCCGCGCTGATGTAATGGGTGAAAGCGCCTATAACGACGACCTTGCAGCCACAGTTGCAGAGTTAAAGTCCACAGGAATAGTCGTTGAAGACCAAGGTGCACAAGTTGCCTTTTTAGAAGAAATGGCAGATAAAGAAGGTGATCCGGCTGTTTATATTGTACAAAAATCTGGTGGAGGCTATCTGTATGCTACAACTGATTTAGCCGCAATTCGTTACCGTAATGGTAAATTAAATGCTGATCGCACCTTAATATTTACCGATGCTCGTCAGGCACTGCACTTTAAACAAACTGAGATAGTTGCCCGTAAAGCAGGATTTATTAATCCAGATCAAAGTTACGAACATTGCCCATTTGGCATGATGCTAGGTAATGATGGTAAACCATTTAAAACCCGTACTGGCGGCACAGTCAAATTAGCTGAATTGTTAACCGAAGCTATCGAACGTGCAGAAGTTTTGATCAACCAACGTGAGTCAGATTTAACTGCTGATGAACGTAAAATCATTGCTAATAAAGTAGGAATTGGTGCCGTCAAGTATGCTGATTTAAGTAAGAATCGTACTACAGATTATATTTTTAACTGGGATTCAATGCTCAGCTTTGAAGGTAATACCGCGCCTTACTTACAGTACGCTTACACACGTGTTCAAAGTATTTTTAGAAAAGCCCATGCTGATGATATTAATTTACAAGCTGATATTGTTTTAACTAAAAATCAGGAACAATTACTCGCTGTGAAATTAATGCAATACGTTGAAGCCATTAAACAAGTTTCAGCCGAAGCGACACCCCACGTGTTATGTACCTATATTTACGAACTAGCTAGCTTGTTTATGAGTTTTTATGAAGCTTGCCCAATTCTTAAAGAAGGAATAGACGAGGGCACTAAAAATAGTCGTTTAATGTTAGCGCAATTAACCGCTAAAACCTTGCAGTCAGGATTAGACTTGTTAGGTATTGAAACCATGGAAAAAATGTAAATACACTATTTAATATTTCATAATAAATTCAAACAAAACGCTTCATTTATGAAGCGTTTTTTTATGGGTAAACTAAACAAGTAATTTAAGCGGGCTTACCTAATACAAACTCTAACTCAGGGTCAACAATTAATCGTCCTGACATAGCTTCTCGCCCCAGTAACATCAGATATTTCATTTCTGAGCGGTCAGTTAAAGTAAGTTCAATACTCCACTGAGTACCCGCTATCAAAATATCCGTTTCAATCACATGGCGCTTTTGTAATGTGGCATTTGAGCTTTTTACTCTACGAACGCTTTTTACTTTAGCTTCTCGCTGCACTACTTGAGACACATCGTGAATATCCGGGTGAATATCAAACTTAATCCAAGCTTCCCCCATTTTTTCAAATTCTAAGATATTATCCACGTGTAATGATGAAGTGGTGGCGCCAGTATCAACCCTTGCTTCAAGACCATTTAAAGACAAAAAGGGCAAGTCACATAGCTCTAAAGCACCCACTAGATGTTTGTTATTTGTCATACACTTTACTCATTAATAGACAATAGATGGTTCGTCTAATACTAGATTGTCTTGCAACAACTCTACATGTTCTGCCACAGAATCAGGTTTTCTAAAATAAGCAATGTGGTACATAGCTTCACCTTCTTGGGTAAGCGGGATGTTTTGTTTACCTATTATTACGCCTTCTTCTGGGCATATCACTGTACTTAGTTCTGTACCATAGGGGTCCGCAATGGTTGCTAAAACGCTCCCTTTAGGTACGTGATCACCAAGTTGTGCCACATGATTCACAAAGCCACTTTCTGTGGCTCTTACCCAGCCACTTTGCCTCGCAATAAATTTCGATATAGCATGGCCTTTTCGGGCTCGTTTATTGAGCATGCCCACATGGCGCATCACGCTGATGATGCCTTTTACGCCAGCTCTGATAGAAAACTCATCGTAGCGCAGTGCTTCGCCAGCCTCGTATAAAATTACTTTTACACCTAGGTCTCCAGCAGCTTGACGTAACGATCCTTCCCGTATGTCTGCATTTAACAATACTGGTAAACCAAAGGCTTCTGCCATTGCCAATGTTTCAGGGTCATCAAGGTCCGCTCTCACTTGAGGTAAGTTACTGCGATGAATAGCGCCCGTGTGTAAGTCAATACCCACATCACACTTGTTGACTATTTCTTTTATGAACAAGTTAGCTAAACGGCCCGCTAATGAGCCTTTTTTACTACCCGGAAAGCTACGATTCAAGTCTCTTCTGTCAGGTAAATAACGGCTTTGGTTTAGCACGCCGTACATATTTACAATAGGAACGGTAATTAATGTACCGCGCATAGACTTAATGGATTTACTTTTCATTAAGCGGTTAATGATCTCAATACCATTTAGCTCATCACCATGAATTGCACCACTAACAAACATAGTAGGGCCGTCTCGCTTGCCGCGCTGCACATGCACAGGCATAGACAAAACAGTGTCTGTATATAAAGGAGGCATAGGTAGCTCTATGCGCTTTGTCTCTCCAAGGAGAATACTCACACCACCTATTTCAAGAGGCTTCATTTAGCCTTTTCCTTTTGTTTTGTTGCTATTAGGTTTGGCATTTTTTTCAATACACTGAATAATCATGCTTGCCACATCTTTACCTGTAGCTGTTTCGATGCCTTCAAGCCCTGGTGAAGAGTTAACTTCCATAACAACAGGGCCAGAGCTAGCTCTGAGAATATCCACACCACACATACTTAGCCCCATGGTTTTTGCCGCATCTACAGCCGTTTTTCGTTCTGCTGGAGACAAGCGTACAATACTCGCTGAACCGCCTCTGTGTAAGTTGGAGCGAAATTCACCCGGAGCAGCTTGGCGTTTCATTGCAGCTATAACTTTGCCATCTACTACTAAACAGCGAATATCAGCACCACCGGCTTCTTTGATATATTCTTGTACTAAAATGTTCGCTTTTAACCCCATAAAGGCTTCAATAATTGCCTCGGCAGCTTTTTGGGTATCAGCCAAAACAACGCCAATACCTTGAGTACCTTCAAGTAATTTAATAACAACTGGAGCGCCACCTACGTTTTTAATTAGGTCGTCAATTTTATCCGGATGATGTGCAAAACCAGTACGGGGCATGCCAATCCCTTTTCTAGATAACAATTGTAATGAGCGCAACTTGTCACGGGAGCGACTAATGGCTACTGACTCATTGATACTATAGGTGCCCATCATTTCAAATTGTCTTACAACCGATGTTCCGTAAAAGGTAACCGAAGCACCAATACGTGGAATAACAGCGTCATAATAGGGAAGAGGTTTACCATTATATCTAACCGATGGACGATTACTCGTAATGTCCATATAACAGTGCATAGTATCGACTACATCTACTTGGTGACCAAGTGATGTTCCAGCTTCAACTAAGCGGCGAGTAGAGTAGAGTCTAGGATTCCTAGACAAGATTGCGATACGCATGATTTTTGTCCATATGTGATTTGTGGCGCATAGTACGACTAGATAATCGTCTAGGTAAAGACTTATATTATTAAATAGTTACATAAGATTCTGTATAATCCATTTTTTATCATCGATACATGAAAAAGTCATTAATGGAACACGTTTACCTCATTTTGCAGAACCAGTTTATTCTCACATTTTCTCTAGTATTTATCGCTCTTTCGACTAAATATTTATCGGTTAAATGGTTGCGTAGCCACGCCAAAAGTAAAGGGGCTGATAAACGTGATTTAGTGAATAATGTTAAGAACTTTCTGAATTTTGTTCTTATTGTACTGATACTCGGTATTTGGTCAGATGAAATTCAAAAGTTTGCTTTTTCAATTGCGGCATTTTCTGTTGCCATAGTATTAGCGACCCGAGAGTTTATTCAATGTGTAATTGGCTTCTTTTACTTAGTCTCTACTCGCCCATTTAGAATTGGAGACTGGATAGAAGTAGGTGAGTTTGTTGGTGAAGTGTCGGCAACCGATTGGATCAAGAGCACGCTGTTAGAAGTGAATATAGAAAATTACGAATATACGGGTAAAACCTTGTTTATTCCTAACAATAAATTAATTACTAGCCCAATTAAAAACCTAAATTTCTTAAAACGCTATGCTACTCACCACTTTATTATTACCAGGGACCAAAGCGTAAACCCCTTTGTCTTTATTGAAAAAATAGTAGAAAATGCCAAAGCATACTGTGAAGATTTTTATGACGTAGCAGTGCGTTATAATCAAATGATAGAAAGACGTTTAGATGTACCCATTACAGGTCCTGATCCCAAAATAAAAGTATCTACCACTGAGCTAGGTGACACAGAAATAGAAATTACAATTTTCTGTCCAACAGAAAGAGCCATTGAAATTGAACAAGCAATTTACGCAGACTTTATGCGCCATTGGTATGCTCAAAAAGATAAATTGAAAGAATTAGCTATAGAAAGTTAATTCTAGTTTTGAGCGCTGTTATTAGTAGCTAAAATCCGTTAAAATCGCCGCCCTTTTATACTGAGACTATCTCGATAATTTATGTTTGAAATAAACCCAGTAAACAACGCTATAGCCGATATACGCCGACGTGCCTTGTCGCTTCGGGGGTATCTTTGACTATGATCAAAAGAAAGAACGCCTTGAAGAAGTAAACCGCGAATTAGAAAGTCCCGACGTTTGGAATGAACCCGAACGTGCTCAGGCACTTGGAAAAGAAAAGGTTGCCTTAGAATTAGTGGTCGAAACCATTGATGTGTTAGACCAAGGTACTGAAGATGTTGAAGGCTTAGTTGAATTAGCTGTAGAAGCAGAAGACCAAGATACCTTTGATGAAGCTGAATCTGAATTAGCAGAGCTAATCAAAAAGCTAGAAGTACTTGAATTCAGACGTATGTTTTCTGGCCCCAATGATGCTAACGATGGTTACATTGATATCCAGTCAGGCTCTGGCGGTACAGAAGCCCAAGATTGGGCCAATATGTTATTGCGTATGTATTTACGCTGGGGCGAAGCCCATGGCTTTAAAACAGAATTAATTGAAGTTTCAGATGGTGACGTAGCAGGTATTAAAAGTGCCACTATACGCTTTAGTGGTGATTATGCCTTTGGCTGGTTACGCACAGAAACTGGCGTACATCGCCTAGTACGTAAATCTCCCTTTGATTCGGGTAGCAGGCGTCATACTTCTTTTGCCTCTGTGTTTTCATATCCAGAAGTAGATGACGATATCGAAATTGAAATTGATCCCTCTGATTTACGCATTGATACCTATCGTGCATCAGGTGCGGGTGGGCAACACGTAAACAGAACAGACTCAGCGGTACGTATTACCCACGAGCCCACCAATATAGTGGTGCAGTGTCAAAATGACCGCTCGCAACATAAAAATAAAGCCCAAGCCATGAAGCAACTTAAGGCAAAGCTGTATGAGCATGAGATGCTGAAACAGAATGAAGAAAAACAAACTATGGAAGATGGCAAGTCTGACATAGGGTGGGGCAGTCAAATTCGCTCGTATGTATTAGATGACTCACGAATTAAAGATTTACGAACTGGGGTAGAAACCCGCAACACACAAGCCGTACTAGACGGTGATTTAGATAAATTTATACAAGCCAGTTTAAAATCTGGCTTGTAAAACACAACAAATTACAGAGATACCAGGAAAGTCGATGACCGATCAAAACCAAGATGAAAACAAATTAATTGCAGAGCGCCGTACTAAACTTTCTCAAATACGAGAAAACTGCAAATCTAATGGTTTCCCTAACGACTTTCGTCGTGAATTTTACAGCGATGAACTACATAAAGAGTTCGGTGAGCACGAAAAATCAGCCTTAGAAGAACTTGGCAAAGTGGTAAGTATCGCTGGGCGTATTTTGGCTAAGCGTGGTCCCTTCTTGTTGTTGCAAGACATGACTGGTCGTATTCAATCTTATGCATCGAAAGATACCCAAAAAGATATTAAAGCCCGATTTGGCAGTTTGGATATTGGCGACATTATTGGTGTTAAAGGTGAGTTACATAAATCCGGTAAAGGGGATTTATATGTCAACATGACTGAATATCAGTTGTTAACTAAGTCTTTACGCCCACTGCCTGAAAAATTCCACGGTCTGGCCGATCAAGAAACAAAATATCGCCAGCGCTATGTAGATTTGATCACCAATGAGCAAACTCGCGATACGTTTATGATCCGCAGTAAAGTGGTAAGTGGTATTCGTAACTTTTTAACCGAGCGCAACTTTATGGAAGTTGAAACGCCTATGTTGCAAGTTATACCAGGTGGTGCAACAGCTAAGCCTTTCACTACACACCATAATGCGTTAGATATTGATATGTATTTACGTATAGCGCCAGAGTTGTACTTAAAGCGTTTGGTTGTAGGTGGCTTTGAGCGCGTATTCGAAATAAACCGTAACTTCAGAAACGAAGGTTTGTCGACTCGTCATAACCCTGAGTTCACCATGTTAGAGTTTTATCAGTCTTATGCTGACTATCACGACTTGATGAACCTTACCGAAGAAATGCTACGTAAAGTGGCACAAGATGTTTTAGGTACCACAATAATTAAGAATACTACTAAAGACGCTGAAGGCAATGTGGTAAGTGAAGTGGATTATGATTTTGGTCAGCCATTTACACGCTTAACCATGAATGAGGCTGTCTTAAAGTATTGGCCAGAAGCTAACGCAGAAGCTATTAACGACCCAGAAAATCACTTGCCAGAGCTAAAAGCTATGGCCAAGCAACTACACATAAAAGAGCCAGAAGTCGAAGGTATTTGGGGTGCAGGTAAATACTTGTGTGAGATTTTTGAAGCCACAGCTGAAGAAAAACTCGACCAACCTACCTTTATCACGGCTTACCCTTGGGAAGTATCTCCATTGGCTCGCCGAAACGACGACAATGCCTTCATTACAGACCGCTTTGAGTTCTTCGTTGGCGGTCGTGAGCTAGCCAATGGTTTCTCAGAGCTTAATGACGCAGAAGACCAAGCTGCGCGCTTCCGCAAACAAGTGGAAGAAAAAGACGCCGGTGACGACGAAGCGATGCATTTTGATGAAGATTACATACGCGCTCTAGAATATGGTTTACCGCCTACAGCAGGTGAAGGAATTGGTATTGATCGTTTAGTGATGTTGTTTACCGACAGCCCAACCATTAAAGATGTGATTTTGTTCCCGCACATGAAGCCTGAAGTTCCAGCGGAATAGCTGTTTGTATGGTTTCGTATTATCGTGATGAGGACGCTTAGGCGTCCTTTTTTTATGTTTACCGTATCGGAAAGAATACTAGCTGAGTAGGCGCTTTGCCCACAGGCCGCGCTTCGCGTTAAGGCATTCCGATATACACATTCAGAGATTAAGGAGTCACTAGACTTTAAATTGTGAGGATATGTTGAATTAATTGACTTTGAATATAGAGATTATATTGAAATTTACTTTCATCTAATCACTGTGCTGCCATCAATTCTTCGTGTCGTTATCATCTTTTTATTCAAAAGGGGGAGCTGACTTGGTTACATTTGTTTTCTATTTTAATCATTATGTGAACTCGTGCCTAGGTTTTAGCTTTTCGTAAAGGTAATAGTAAACGCCATTCTCGATTTAGGAGCAGTGCATATATAGGTACGTTTTTTTCTGTATACATAGCAGACGTAACTCCTAGTTGGTTTCTAAGCCGAGTCCCTTTTTTAGAAAATCTCAATTGGAATGAGTCTGCTGAACATTAGTAGATTGAACCCTGTTACTTTTTCATGTCTTCCTACGTCATTTTTTTGTTACTCCTAACTAGCTCCTCATGTAAAAATTACATTTTTTGTGAAATCTTGTCTTGATTGGGTTTGTTTAGCTTTTCAGGCTTTTTCTTGAATAGGTTTGTTTTTGATTGATTTGCACTCATAAATAAGGGGTTTGATGTGTATTTTGATTGAAAAGTGTTCGCTTTCGTTTTAGGCATGGGCTTTGCTCTTGGTTATGTGAATGCAACGCTGCTAACGCGGCTTTATTTCACTTTAATTTTCTAAGAGCTAATTTAAATGAAACACAAAACTAAAATTCTATCTAGCCTAACAGCCATTGCACATGCTACGTCTTTTAATTCTTTTGCACAAAGCAATTCAAATGAGGATCTTAACGGCAGTGGATTTTATTTAGGTGGTAATTATGGTTATCTAAGAGTTGAAGGTGACGATGACTTTGATGAAGATAAGAATGTTTTTGAAGGAATTGTTGGGTATCGCTTCAATCAATATATTGCATTAGAAGGTAGCTACATTAATTTTGGTGACTATGGCACAGATATAGCCCGCGCTGATGTTGATGGTTATACTGCCGCCATTAAAGGTACCTTGCCAATTAACGATACTTTTTTGTTATTTGTAAAAGCTGGGCAATTATGGTCTGAAACTGACTACAACGCATTAGATTACAACAGAACCGTTGACGATGAGAGTGTGTTTCTTGGTGGTGGTGTTGCAGTTAATATTACTTCTAACTTTGTTTTGAATGCTACTTATAGTGTTTATGACACTAGTTTAGAATTTGATGACGTTGATGATGAAAACTTTGATACGGATTTTAAACAGGCTAGTGTCGGTTTTGAATATCGTTTCTAATTAAAACGAATGTTAAGTCATCAGAAATTAAACTGATGACTTAACTCCTTAGCATTGCTTTGTCACATCAATTCCTTTAGTTTTTTCTCACTATTTTTTTGTTGTGCTAATAGTAGTTCGGCTGTAGCTATGGCGTCATTTAGGGCGTTGTGGGCAAAGTGATTGGGTAGGTTATGTTTTTGTCTTAAAGCTGCCAGCCTTAATTCTTGTGGGTCGTAGGCAATATCTCTTTGATCCAGTTTACGCTTAGCTAAGGCTAGGGTATCTATCGCCATAAAGGGCGGGGCTATTCCGTATAATTCTAGACAAGCTTGTTTTAAAAATTGTTTTTCAATTCGTGCAAAATGTACCAACATAACTCTTCCTGCTAATGCCTTTAATAAAGCCTCGACCACTTCTTGTAAAGGTTTACCCGCAGATTTTTGTTGGTCAGTTATTTGGTGAATTATCACATTGTCAGCTTCAAGATTTTGCTCGGTGTTAATGATTTGATGGTAACAACTACCAAGCTTTATTTTTTGATTGTCTATGCTCACAAACCCTACACTTAGTAACTTATCTGTGAGGGCATTTAGGCCAGTGGTTTCAAAATCAACAGATAAAATAGGTAGCTCAGACAAGGGGGTAGTCTCATTAGGAAAGGGCACAGATAAAAAGTCATGAAGGGCGCCTTTAGGTACTTTTTTTAAGAGTCGTTTTCTGCGAGCTTCGTATCCAAATAAACTACTAAGAAACATACTTGCCTCTAAATAACCGCTGATTGTCGATAGTCTTGCATCGACTTGATAACTTTAAATGCATCTTTTAAGTGTTCTCTTTCAAGTTTTGATATGGTTTTAGGATCAATGTAGTTGTTAACGGGGAGCTTTTTACAGAGTAGTTTGCCCTGATGTTCAAGCCGTACAGAGGTTAAAAACTCGTAGGCATCGATTAGGTTTTCAGCTGATGACTTGGTTAAAGATTTAGTGCCAGAGCATTGCTGTAAACGTTCTATGGTATTTACAGCTGTTATCCCTTCACTTAAGGCATAAATGCGGGCTAGGTCAACAATAGGGGCAATGCCGCTGTGTTTTAAATCGAGAGTTGAATTATGTTTGCCATCTTGGATCAGTACAAAGCCTCTGAAAAAGCCAAGAGGAGGCTTGGACCTTAAGGCATTTGCCGACATGTGAGCAATAAACAGTGTGCTGACTTTGGTTTTTTGTAACATTTTCTGACGAACAGTTTCGAGTAACGTGATATCACCATGAATGGTACTTAGATCAAAAAACACACTGCTATTTAGTAAGGCTTTAGGGCTTGGGGCATCTACCCATTTGTCAAAGTATTGTTGCCATACTTTTTGCGGTTGTCGCCATTTACTATTAGTGGCCATGATGTCACCGGGGCAATACACAAACCCACATTTAGCTAATCCATCACTTACAAAGGTTGCTAGTGCTTTAAAGTAAGCGTCATCTGCAAGCTGCATGCTATCAGATATTATTAGCGCATTGTCTTGATCTGAATGGGCTAGCTGTTCTTGCCTTGCTTGTGATCCTGCTGCTAACCAAGCATAGGGCACTGGAGCAGGCCCTAACTTTTGTTCGGCCATTTCAATTAGGCGTATGGTGAATGCCATAGTAATTGCACTGATGTTTTTACCTATATGATCAGCATTAGAGCCTAGTTTGGTAAGTTTAATTTGTAATTTATTTAATAGTTTACTGGTGGTCACTAGCTCTGCAATAGACTGTGCTTTGTGAATAATACTGGTGATATTGACGGCGTTATGTTCTTCGTTGTTGACTAAATCAGTGACGCTTACCATACCAATCAGCTTACCAAGTTTGGTGACGGGTAGGTGGTGGATATGTTTGCTGGTCATGGCAATTAATGCGTCGTAGGCATTGCGTTGTATATCTATGGTAGCAATGTCTTTTGTCATGATATCGCTAACGGGGTTGGTAGTGCTTAAACCAACTGCCACGCAGCGCCTTCTGATATCTTTGTCGGTAATTATGCCTAATTTAATGTCGGTAACTTGTCCATAGCTGTCCTTTTCATCCACTACTACTAAGCAAGAAAACCCTAACTCTGTCATTTTTATAGCCGCGTCTTGAATAGAGACATTGGGTGATACAGTGGCAACAGAGTGATGATAAAAATCAGCAACTGAAGTGTTACTAATTGAAGATGCTAAAATAGCTTCGTCATTGAGCTTTGCTTTCTTGTTATGGAGGCGTTGCTCTGAGGTATGCTCTAAAAACGCTATCGCTTCAGGTTTGTCTACTAATAGGGTTTTAAGTGGAGAGTAATCAAGGCTGTAAATTAGGCTGTCTTCATCAGTAATAAGGGTTATATCTTTAACTAAGCTTTGGTTTTTTTGACAATAAACCGCACAAATATCCCCTTCAGCATATTTTTCTATGAGTTCATTGTTTATACCTTCACACCGCAGCGCACCTTTACGCAATATGTACAATTGGGGCAATTCAAAATCATCCGGCGCTAGGTGCTCGTTCTCGCGCATGTAACTGATGCTAATTTCTTTTACTAGCTTATCTAGAAGGCTTTCAGGCAATAAATCAAAGGGGGGAATGCCCCCTACAAAAGCGCTGACTTCAGCTAATTCATTATCCATATAATACTTCCAAGTAGGGTTTGTAGCGCTAATTTGAGGTGACTTAAGCCTTAAGTCAACGGATAAATGGGGGTATAAGACCAAGGTGGTATATCTGATAAAAACAAAGCTTGCTAGTGTTGCTGATAGTTGAAGTTGTATATGAATTGTTATTTTTTTAACAAGTCGGTTACTTAATGCCTTGGTGACATTTCTATATTCAAACTTTTACTCAAAAAATATCGTTATTACAAAAATAGCAAGTGTAATAAATAAAACGGCATCAGTGCTAGGAGAATAAAGTGGAAAAGAAGACAACATATTGGCAGGAAAACCTGCGCTTGATAACAATATGTCTAGTCATTTGGTTTATCGTATCATTTGGCTTTGGCTTGTTATTAGTAGAACCACTCAACGAATTTCGTCTCGGTGGTTATAAACTTGGATTCTGGTTTGCACAACAGGGTTCTATTTACGTTTTTGTTGGTTTGATATTTTGGTATGGCTACAAAATGAACAAGCTTGACAAAAAATACCAAGCTGAGGATGAATCATAATGGATGAATTAAAACTATATACTTACATTGCAGTATTTGGTTCTTTTAGTATTTATTTTGCTATTGCTTGGTGGGCTCGTGCTGCTTCTACTAGTGATTTTTACGTAGCGGGTGGTGGTGTTACTCCCATGCAAAACGGCATGGCTATTGGTGCCGACTGGATGAGTGCTGCTTCTTTTATCTCTATGGCGGGTTTAATTGCCTTTTTAGGATACGGCGGTTCGGTATTTTTAATGGGATGGACGGGGGGGTACGTATTACTAGCTATGTTGCTCGCACCCTATATGCGTAAACATGGCAAGTTTACGGTTCCGGAGTTTATATCCGATCGTTATTACTCTAAGACTGCTCGTATTGTAGCTGTTGTTTGTCTAATACTTGCATCACTTACTTATATCATTGGTCAAATGAAAGGGGTAGGAGTTGCGTTTTCGCGCTTCTTAGAAGTAGATTACGGATTAGGTTTAGGCATAGGTATGGCTGTTGTGTGGTTTTATGCTGTTTTAGGTGGCATGAAAGGCATTACATACACCCAAATCGCTCAATATTGTGTGTTGATTTTTGCTTATACTATCCCTGCTATTTTCATCTCTTTCCAACTTACAGGTAATCCCATTCCTCAACTTGGTTTAGGCTCTACGTTAGCTGATGGTAGTGGTGTATATTTACTAGATAAACTTGATTTAGTGGTAACTGAGTTAGGCTTTAAAGAGTACACCACAAGTAATATGAATGGCTCGTTAGATATGTTCGCATACACTATGTCATTGATGATAGGTACTGCGGGTTTACCACACGTAATCATGCGCTTCTTTACTGTACCTACAGCACAGGCAGCTCGTTCTTCAGCAGGTTATGCTTTGGTATTCATTGCATTGCTTTATACGGTAGCCCCAGCTGTTGGTGCCATGGCTCGTCTTAACTTGATGAATACCATTGAACCTACGGCAGGTCAGCACTTAGAGTATGAAAAGCGTCCTCAGTGGTTTAAAGACTGGGAAAACACCGGTTTATTAGAGTTTGAAGATAAAAACGGTGACGGCAAAATTCAATATTCAGCAGATGCTAAAACTAACGAAATGGTGAAAGTAGACAACGACATTATGGTGCTAGCGAACCCTGCTATTGCTAATTTGCCTAATTGGGTAATTGCATTAGTGGCTGCGGGTGGTTTAGCAGCGGCATTGTCAACGGCTGCTGGGTTATTATTGGCCATATCATCTTCCATATCCCATGATTTAATGAAGGGGGTTCTGACACCAGATTTATCTGAGAAAAACGAGTTAATGGCGGGGCGGATAGTGATGACACTTGCTATTTTAGTCTCGGGTTACTTGGGGCTCAATCCGCCCGGGTTCGCCGCAGGGACGGTGGCGCTGGCCTTTGGTTTGGCTGCTTCATCCATCTTCCCCGCGTTAATGATGGGGATCTTCTCTAAGAAAATGAGTGGTACAGCAGCGGTTGCAGGAATGTGTTCAGGTATTGGAATTACCATGCTTTATGTGTTCCAACATAAGGGGATCATGTTTATCCCAGGTACATCATTCTTAGGTGATATGGCGCCAAATTGGTTCTTTGGTATTTCACCTAATGCATTTGGGGTAGTGGGGGCGATTGTGAACTTTGCTGTTGCCTTTATCGTGCTTCAGTTTACAGGTCCAGCACCTAAAGTGATTCAAGATTTGGTTGAAAACATGCGTAGTCCAGGTGGTGAGCAAGCAATCAGCGACCATTAGGTAAGTTAACTTGTAATAAGTTTTATTGAAACTAAAAGGCTAAAGAGATCCTCTTTAGCCTTTATTTTTATATATGTTTAAATTGAAATTCAGTTAGCATGAATTTTCAATAGTCTTAAAGGGTTAAATAAATAACACAATGAACAAACATACAAAAATTGCCTTTATGGTGGCACCTATTCTTGCTGTAATTGGCTATATCGCCGCCGATTATTATGTAGAGGATCAAGCTCAAGAAGACAAAGTAGTGCAACTCATCCCCCTTGGTGATTGTGATGTAATTTATCAAACCTGTGTTTTAAAATCAGGTGATTTTGAAGTGAATGTTTTTGATAAAGATAACCTAACCACTGTTAACTCAACCTTTCCCTTGGACAGTGCAACACTGTTTTTAGTGGATGAAAACAATCAAGCTACAGCGTATCCATTAGGTATGATTCAAAGCCCTTATTATTGGCATACAGAAACTAATTTACGCGGCTTAGTCGCTAGTGCAGGGCAAAGTTATAAACTGAGGTTGGTGTTAAATATTAAAGGTGGTAGTTATATCGCTGAGTTTTATACCCACACTAATTAGTAAGGTGTGAATATAAAAATCAGAGTTAAGGTTAACTCTGATTTTTAACTGTTATGCATTCAGAAATTAAGCTGAACGTTCAGTAATTTCTAATAAATGGTAACCAAATTGGGTTTTAATTGGGCCATGAACCACATTTAATTCGTCGTTAAATACAACCTTATCAAATTCAGGCACCATTTGGCCTTGGCTGAAACTACCTAACGCGCCCCCTTGGGCACCAGAAGGGCATGAAGATTGGCTAGCAAGCTCTTCAAATTTTGCACCATTGGCTATTTCTTGTTTCAAGGCTAAGCATTTCTCTTCTGTCTCTACCAAAATATGACGGGCACTAGCTGTAGGCATAGGGTTTTCCTTTCATTAGTTTAAAAATTTAAGTTGCTGTGTATTACAAATTGCGGTGGGCATTCTAGGGTAAATGGGTGTGGGGCTCAAGAGCTGGAGGGGCGCTGGGGTGAAGTTTAGTGTATGTACTTGATGTACTGCGCGTACTGCATCGTTGTGCGATGGGGTATGTACTTTTTACAGTAAGACTATTTAGCCATGTGCTTCTCACTTTTAGAGCATTCACTTTGTTCTTTGAGCGCTATAAATAACTGCACTAGAATGAAGAACGCTGAATTAAATTAACACTGTAAATAGGTTGCACTTAGCTGTAAATGTTTCACGGTTTGTCAACTTTATGCAAAACATGAATATCAAACGTTTATATAAATTCAATTTAAAACAATGGGTTATGTTTTTTGTGTTTGGGTATGGGGATTGCAATCTTAGTTGTGAAATTTAAATTTTGAGTGAATAACTTTCTCAAGTAAAAATATAGGAGTAAACATGAGTTCTTCAAAAGTAGCAAAATTTACAGCCCCAAGTGTAAGTAATGATTCTTCTCAACAAGCGATAGCTGCACTAGACGACAGGATGGTGGCTTTAATCGACCTACAACTTACCCTTAAACACATTCATTGGAATGTGGTTGGCCCAAATTTTATTAGTGTACATGAAATGCTAGATCCCCAAGTTGAAAGTGTTAGAGAAATGACAGACACCTTAGCTGAGCGAATTGCCACCTTGGGCGGTGTACCTGTTGGTACGCCTAAGTCGATTGTTGATAGACGTTCGTGGGGCGAATATTCATTAGGTAAGGCTATGGTAGCTGAACATTTATCTGCCCTTGATAACGTATATACAGGCATTAACAAAGACCACCGTAAAGCAATTGATACCCTCGGTGACATAGACCCTGTGTCAGAAGATATTGTCATCAGCCAATTGGCTGAATTAGAGCAGTTTCAATGGTTTATTAGGGCGCACCTTGAATCGGCTGATGGTGAGCTTAAACATTCATAGCTTGAGTTTGTAACCTTCTGCTAATAGGTTACTGCATTAGGCAGTAACCTTGTTATGGCTGTTGCAGTATCGCAGGGTATCAGGGACGGCTTTGCCACTTAATGTGTTAACTATAGAATTAATCAAGCAGCGAATTTTGCAGGCTATTGCTGATGAAAGTTTGACTTAGTTATTTACAGAAATTTTCTATTTTTGATAGTATACCAGCGCTATCTAGTCGCAGTTCTGCATACATTTCTTGTTGCGTACCTTGCATGATGAACTCATCTGGAAGGCCTAGTTGTAATAGCTTACAGCTGAGTTGACTTGCCATTAGGTATTCTGCCACAGCACTACCAGCGCCACCAATAATTGCACCATCTTCTAAGGTGACAAATAGCTCGTAGTTAGCAGCTAATTCATCAATTATATTGGTATCTAAAGGTTTAACAAAGCGCATATCAATTACAGTGGCGTTAATTTCTTCAGCCGCCTGTTGTGCTTGTTCTAGTAAAACACCAAAATTGAGAATCGCGATTTTTTGGCCTTGTCTAATAGTGCGACTTATACCTATTGTTAGCTCGGTCATGTTCGTTTCGGGATTAACCCCTGTCGCTGAGCCTCTAGGATAGCGTACTGAAGCAGGTTTTTGTAATTTATGCCCTGTGTATAACATTTGTCGACATTCGTTCTCGTCTGCAGGTGTCATGATCACCATGTTTGGAATACAGCGTAAAAATGGAATGTCGAAAGCGCCTTGATGAGTGGGGCCATCTGCGCCTACTATACCTGCTCTGTCTATGGCAAATAACACAGGTAAATTTTGTAAGGCTACGTCATGAATAAGTTGGTCATAGGCACGTTGTAAAAATGTTGAATAAATAGCAACTACTGCGTTAAAGCCTTCTTTAGCTAGGCCAGCTGCAAAGGTTACTGAGTGTTGTTCGGCGATAGCTACATCAAAATATTGTGCTGGGAATTTCTGTGAAAAGGTCACCATTCCAGAGCCTTCACGCATGGCGGGAGTTACTGCCATTAATTTAGGGTCTTGGCTTGCCATATCACAAAGCCAATCGCCAAATACTGCAGAAAAAGTTGGATCACTTGGAGGCGCTTTAGGTAGGTCTTGGGCATCTGGATTAAACTTAGGTACTGCATGAAACTTAATCGGGTCTTGCTCCGCAAGTTCGTAGCCTTTGCCTTTTTTAGTGACCACATGGAGTATTTGAGGGCCTTTAATACCACGCATATTTTTAAGGGTGTCTACTACCCCATTTACATCGTGGCCATCAATGGGGCCTATATATTTAAAGCCAAGCTCTTCAAAAATAGTGCCTGGTACTACCATGCCTTTAATGTGTTCTTCGGCGCGGCTAGCAAACTCTTTGATGGGAGGGACATTGCTAAGCAGCTTTTTACCCCCATCACGAATAGAGTTGAATACGTTACCCGTTAATAGTCTGGCAAGGTGGCTATTAAGCGCTCCCACGTTTTCTGAAATCGACATTTCGTTATCATTTAGAACCACAACAAGATCTTTGTTGATGTCGCCGCCGTGATTTAAAGCTTCAAAAGCCATACCCGCCGTCATGGCTCCATCCCCAATAACCGCTACCACTTTGCGGCCTAAGGCTTCTTTTTCAGCAGCCACTGCCATACCTAACGCGGCACTAATAGAGGTTGATGAATGACCTACAGCAAAGGTATCGTATTCACTTTCTGGCGGCCAAGGGAAGGGATGTAAACCATCTTTTTTGCGGATGGTTTGCATACGCTCACGACGGCCAGTAAGGATTTTATGGGGATAAGCCTGATGGCCTACATCCCACAATAATCGGTCAAATGGTGTGTTGTACACATAATGTAAGGCTATGGTTAGTTCAACCGTGCCAAGGCCAGAGGCAAAGTGCCCGCTACTTTTACTTACACTTGAAAGTAAATATTCTCGCAACTCTTTAGACAGTTGTTTTAATTTCTCTTTGGGTAAGTCTCTTAATTGCTCTGGAGTATTAGCTTCGGCAAGAATAGGGTAGTGGGCAATATCTAGTGTCATTAAATGTGTATCAACTCATTAATAGGCGCGATGAATAACAAAATTGGTAAATTCGGCCAGGATCTGGGTATTGTAAGGCAAAGTGTGCAAAGCTTGAAGTGCTTGTTTATGTAGATCGTCCAGATAACTTTGAGCTTGCTCTAAACCCAGCATCGCAGGATAGGTACTTTTATTTTGCTCTTGGTCTGAACCTTGTGGTTTTCCAAGCACTTCTGAATCTCCGATGACATCTAAAATATCATCTTGTACTTGAAAGGCTAGTCCAATAATTTGCGCATATTTTAGTAGGGTTTGACGACTATCTTGGCTTACATCTTTGGCTAAGACTATGGCCATTTCTACACAAGCAGATAGCAAGGCGCCTGTCTTTTTATTGTGAAGGGCTTCTAACTGAGCTTGGCTAATACGTTTATCTGTTGCCGCTAAATCCATAGCTTGACCACCGCACATGCCTAAATAGCCAGAGGCTTTACTTAAAATGTTTACTAGTTGAATGCGTTTGGCGTCATTGGTTGAGCTCAATGGATGTTGGCATAAAATTTCAAATGCTAAGGTCTGTAAAGCATCTCCCGCTAAGATTGCAGTGGCTTCATCAAATTGAATATGGCAAGTTGCGTGGCCACGGCGTAAGTCATCGTCGTCCATGGCAGGTAAGTCATCGTGTATTAGTGAATAGGCATGTATTGCTTCTACTGCAGTAGCTGGGCAATCTAGGTCTGATTCTGATACACCTAACATTTTGCCCGTGGCATGTAATAAAAAAGGGCGCATCTTTTTGCCTCCAATTAACAGCGCGTACTCCATTGCCTGTTTAAGTTTTTCGGCATGATTTGGCAGGGCTTGTATACTTTGGCTTAAAGCACTGTTGGTTCTATCGCAAACCGCTGTTCTGTAGGTATCTAAACTCATTTGATGAACTTAATTGCCTTCTTCGAATACATCAAGATTTTGCTGACCATTTTGACTAGTAAGTATTTGTACTTTTTGTTCGGCATCTTTTAACTTTTGTTGGCTGTGTCTGGCTAATTCAATGCCACGTTCAAAATTTTTTAACGCATCTTCTAGCGGTAAGTCACCTTGTTCCATTTGACTAACAAGGCTTTCTAATTCTTGCATGGATTGCTCAAAAGTAAGAGAGCCTGCTTTTTTACGAGTGGTCATAGTGTTCTTTATATCAATGGTGGTGAATGCTGTGAGCCACGCACCATACCTGAGCTCAAAAATTGGGTCAAATACTTTTAGAAATACCCATTATAAGTGACTTATATAAGATAATGTTTTTAATCCATCATTTATACTTGATGCCAGCTACAGAAAAAAAGAAGATAGTCGATATTATAGATTAACAACTGAGTCATTTGGTTAATTTTTAAAGTTGTATGTCGTTATAACAGGCATTAATCTTAACTAAATATTCAGACACGTTTTTACCATTGTTTTTGGAGCATAATGTGGATTTAGCAACCATAATCGGGATTCTTGGCGCCATAGGCTTTGTTGTCATGGCAATGATCCAAGGTGGCGATATTGCCATGTTTATCAATGTACCTTCTATCTTGATTGTATTTTGCGGTAGTTTATTTGTGGTTTTGTCTCAATATACATTAGGGCAGTTCTTTGGCGCGGGCAAGGTTGCCGGTAAAGCCTTTATGTTCAAAATCGACTCCCCTGAATCGCAAATTGAAAAAATAGTGGAAATGGCAGATGCGGCACGTAAAGGCGGGTTTTTAGCATTAGAAGAAGCTGAGATAGACAATCCATTTATGCAAAAAGGTGTAGATATGCTTGTAGATGGCCATGATGTTGATGTGGTTAGAGCTACCTTGGGTAAAGACATCGCTATGAGTGCCGAACGTCATGAGTTTGGTGCCACTATGTTTAAAGGCTTAGGTGATGTTGCCCCAGCTATGGGGATGATTGGAACCTTAGTCGGTTTGGTTGCTATGTTATCTAACATGGATGACCCTAAATCAATTGGCCCAGCAATGGCAGTGGCATTACTTACAACCTTATATGGTGCAATGTTGGCTAACCTTCTTTGTTTGCCTATTTCTGTTAAATTAGGAAATCGCTCGGAAGAAGAGAAATTAAATCAAAGCTTAGTACTCGATGGCATTATAGGCATTGCCGATGGTCAAAACCCTAGGGTGATTGAAGGCATTTTGAAAAATTATTTAGCCGCCAGTAAACGTGGTTCATCAGAAGACGCTGAGTAAAAAATGGAAGATGAATGCCCTAAATGTCCCCCCGAAGGACTACCTGCCTGGATGGGAACCTTTGCTGACTTAATGTCACTCTTGATGTGTTTCTTTGTACTATTGTTATCTTTCTCGGAGATGGATGTACTTAAGTTTAAACAAATAGCAGGGTCAATGAAGTTCGCATTCGGGGTACAGAATAAAATTGAAGTCAAAGATATCCCCAAAGGCACCAGTGTGATTGCCATGGAATTTCGCCCCGGCAGACCTGAACCGACTCCCATTGACACCATTCAGCAACAAACTACTGATATGACTCAAGAAATGTTGGAATTTCAAGATGGTAATGAGGACTCCGCTGGCGGGCGCCAAAAACAAAGGGGCGAACAAAAAGGTGGCGCGGCGCAGCAAACTGCTTCAGAACAAAGCACTTCTAGCCAAGCTGCTAGTGACCAAGAAGTTGCCGAACGTATGCGTAAAGTGGCTCAAAAACTAGAAAAGGAAATTGTTGATGGCGCCATTGAAGTTGAGTCCTTGGGCCAGCAAATTACGATTCGGATCAGAGAAAATGGCTCTTTCTCTGCAGGATCGGCGTTTCTACAACCTCAATTTGTACCAATTTTGCGTAAAATAGGTGTGTTGTTAGCAGATATGCCTGGAGATGTTGAAGTATCAGGTCATAGTGATAGCCAGCAAATTTCAAATGAGCTATATCGTTCCAATTGGGATCTTTCTTCTCAGCGAGCGGTCGCAGTAGCAGAAGAGTTAAGACGTGCTCAAGGATTCGATGAAAGTCGAATGTCTGTAGTAGGTAAAGCAGATACTGCGCCGTTAGCAGGAATTGATGATGCCGAAAGCCGTAGAAATAATCGTCGTGTTGAAATAGCAATTAACCAAGGTAAACCCAAAATATCCGAGCCTATCTCGGTACTAGAATAGTTCCTCTTTTTATCAAACAAATACAAGGATGTATTTTATTCAGCTTGCGTTTTTCATTGCTGCATATTCATGCAAAGTGTTTATTAATCCCTCGTTCTATGTTTGCTCTGTAGCAAGTTTTTTCTAAAAAGTTCAAATTAAATTTAACATTAATTTAACATTTGCTGAGAACTTGTTACGAAACCTTACATCTTAGGCATTAAATCCTTAAATAATTAATGCGTTGGAAAAATTAAGATGAAGTACTTTAAAAAATCAATATTGTTCTCTTCGATGATGATGATTGCCGCTTGCAATAATATCGAATCACAAGATGAAAATACCCTACCTGTTGTAAGTGCAGGGGAAAATCAACGTGCTGATGAGCGTTCAAACGTTGGACTTTCTGGCACAGCTCAGGATGCAGAGGGCTACGTTACCGCTATTTGGACTCAGGTATCCGGTACATCAGTTGATATAGAAGAGGCAGATACGTTGACTCCTCAATTTAGAACGCCGTCAACACAGCAGAATGAGACCCTAGTGTTTCGCCTCACAGTTACTGATGAAGCTGGTGAGTCTGTTTCTGATGATGTGGAAGTGTTAGTTACCGACCGTACCGCATCTTCTCAAGGTATCAATGATAATGCTGGTGAAAGGCGTAATCGTGCGAATGCAAACAGGGATGATGATGGAGATGGGCCTACAGTGGATAACCGAGAGGTCAGAACTTTTGATGGCTCGAATAACAATATTGAAAACCCGCTATGGGGAACGTCCTTTAGCCATCTTCAAAGGTGGGCTGATGTAGCTTACGAAGACGGTATTTCTTCTATGGCTGGGGCGTCACGGCCAAGTGCTAGGCTGGTGTCTAATAATGTTGCCAACCAAGATGCGGGGGGGGTTATTCCTAATACCTTTAATACCACTGATTATTTGTGGCAATGGGGGCAGTTTATCGATCATGATATCGGTGTTACCGATGGTGCCGAAGAGACGGCAGATATTATTGTTCCTAAGGGAGATATATATTTCGACCCGAACAATACAGGTAATGCAACTATTCTGTTTAGCCGTGCTTTATTTGACCATGAAACGGGAACAAGTATCTCTAACCCTAGGGAGCAAGAAAATGAATTAACCGTTTGGCTTGATGGCAGCATGATTTATTGCTCGGACGACATTAGAGCTGCGGCTTTACGTGTTAGTGAAAATAGCCCTTATTTAGCTACAAGCGATGGAAGTCTATTACCCTTTAATACTAGCGGCCAAACCAATGCGAATGCTTTTGGTGTGCCTGCAGATGCCTTATTTTTAGGGGGAGATATCCGTGCCAATGAGCAACTCGGTCTTACCACTATGCACACTTTGTGGGTTCGAGAGCACAATAGAATTGCTGCTATTTTGGAGGAAGAGTCACCCAACTCAACGGGTGAAGAAATCTTTCAAGCTGCTAGAAGGTTAGTGATCGCAAGGATTCAAATTATTACCTATGAAGAATATCTACCAGCATTGCTTGGTGAAAATGCCATACCAGAATACGGAGGGTACGATGCTACAGTGCATCCAGGACTATACAATGAGTTTAGTGTGGCGGCATATCGCTATGGCCATTCGTTATTGAATGAGTTTATTACTCGCCTAGATGCAGACTTAAATGAAATAGATGAAGGGCATGTGCCACTTAGGGGAGCGTTTTTTACTGGTCCTCGAATATTAACAGAAGAAGATAGCCTTGATCCTATTTTACGGGGTTTTGCGTACCAGTTGAGTCAAAAATTAGATACTAAAGTTGTGCCTGATATTCGTAATTTTTTATTTGGAGAACCCGGGGCTGGCGGTCTTGATTTGGTCTCCCTTAACATTCAAAGGGGAAGGGATCATGGAGTGCCTTCTTATAATGATATGCGAGAGGTATTTGGGTTGGAGCGTAAAACTTCATTTTCAGAAATTACATCTGATACTGCGCTGCAGGAGGCGTTAGAAACAACCTATGGCGATGTTGATGAAATAGATCTGTGGGTAGGTGGTTTGGCAGAAGATGCCCTATCAGAAGTAGGCTCTCAAATGGGAGAACTGTTTCGTTTGATGAATATTGTGCAGTTTTCAGCCTTCAGAGACGGGGATCGCTTTTGGTATGAAAATGATTTAACAGAAGATGAGTTAGAGCGAGTAGAAGGAACAACGTTAGCAGACGTTATTCGCGCAAATACTGATATTGGTGACGAAATTCAAGATAACGTTTTTGAATTTCCAAGTTCATAGGGCGCCAATCTTAGTTACTAAGATCAATTCCAATTTTTACTAAGATTTGTATTAATAACAATAAAGTCCCAAGATGGAGCACCTTCGGTGCTCCATTTTTAAGAATGCCTTGGTTATATTAGCTGTTATTGAGTTTGCTAGAGAGAGCTGTAAAGATTGACGAAAGATAAAACGGAAGTGAATGTTGCTTCTCCCTGTATCAGAAATTGCTGTCTAGATAAGCAGGATATGTGTGTGGGGTGTTACAGGCTAATAGATGAAATATTGATTTGGGGCCAAGCAGATGATCACCGAAAAACTCAAATTTTAAAGTTGTGCGAGCAACGAAAAACCCTAAAACCTTAGTATAAACACTAAGCTACTAGTTTGAGCTGTTGTTGGCTCTAGTGCTAATAAGCAATTGATATTACAATGCGCCGCTTTCTTGGCCTCTAACCTACAGTATCTTTATTAATGCAAATTACTTTAGCCCCGATGGAAGGGGTCGTTGACCATCTCATGCGTGATATGCTGACCCAAGTGGGAGGCTTTGATTTATGTGTTACAGAGTTTGTAAGAGTGGTGGAACTGCTTTTGCCTAGAAAGGTGTTTTATCGGCTCTGTCCTGAATTAAGAAATGGTGGCCTTACCCCAAGTGGTGTGCCGGTAAAAGTGCAATTGTTGGGTCAACATCCTAATTGGTTAGCTGAAAATGCCGTGCGGGCAATTGAGCTGGGCTCCCATGGGGTGGATCTTAACTTTGGTTGCCCTGCCAAAACAGTCAATAAAAGTAAAGGTGGGGCAGTGCTGTTAAAAGAGCCTGAAACCCTTTATCAAATCGTTGCTGCGGTGCGCAAAGCTGTTCCGGCAGATCAGGTTGTTACTGCTAAAATGCGCTTAGGATTTGAAGATAGCTCGCTGGCTATTGAGAATGCTCAGGCAATTGCTAGCGCAGGTGCCGACTCTTTAGTAGTACATGCTCGAACTAAAGTGGATGGCTACAAACCACCTGCCTATTGGGATTGGATTGCCAAGATAAAACAACAAGTAGATATTCCTCTTGTCGCCAATGGTGAAATTTGGAAAGGCCTAGATGCTCTAACTTGCCAACAACAGTCAGACTGCGAAAATATTATGTTGGGCCGAGGTGCTTTGGCTATGCCCAATTTGGCGCAAGTAATTAAAAACAAACAAGCCCCAATGGCTTGGGAGCAAGTACGTGAGTTGTTGATTCACTATTCAGGTTATGAAATTTATGGTGATAAAGGCAGGTATTATCCTAACCGCGTAAAACAATGGTTAGGATATTTAAGACGTCAATATACTCAAGCCGATACTTTGTTTATGGAAATCCGCGCTTTGCAACATTCCGAAGATATTTTGAAACATATTAACAGGTAAGTGGTTTTGGCTAGTAAGAATTAGTTAAATTCAGCAAACAAAAAACGAGCCAGGTGACTCGTTTTTTAGTTTGACGGAATGGGTATTAATTAAACTGTAGTATTTATAATGCTACCAACACGTTCGCTACTTTGAGGTGGCGCACTTTCTGTTGATTGTGCAACACTTACGTCGGCACTTTCTTGCTGCTCAGCTCTAACAACTTGCTGTTGTGAGCCCGTTTGTGTGGGGATGTTTTGTGAGATTGATCCTGCCCCTGCTGATCCTACGTCCATTATTTACTCCTCTTATTACCTATCAATACTTTGTAAAACCAGTGTAGTGGTTTGATTGCTTTTCCGCTAGGGGAAGATTAATACTTCTAAGGTTTGTTGCATACCTTTTGCTATTATCACCTGAGCTTCTGCAGTAGGATGAATACCATCTCTTTGCATCAAGTTTTCGTTTAATGCGATCTCTTCTAAGAAAAATGGCAAGAGTGGAATATCGTTTTCACTCGCCAATTGAGTATAGCTACTTGTAAATGACTCAGTGTAACGGCGCCCATAGTTGGTTGGTATTTGCATTTGTTGTAGAAAAACTTTACTGCCGCTTTTTTGGCTTAAATCAATAATACTTTGTAAGTTATCACGCATTTTATGGATAGGGTGCCCTTGTAATCCATCGTTTCCACCCAATTCAATAAATACGTGTGTTGGCTGGTGGGTATTTAGTAAACGAGGCAGTCTTGCTAGCGCTCCGTCTGTGGTTTCGCCGCTAATGGCAGCGTTTATAATAGTAATAGGTTTGTTTTGCCACGCATCTTGTAACAAACTAACCCAACCTTGTTCTTGCTTTAGCCCATAGGCTGCACTTAGGCTATCTCCAAGAATGAGTAACTTGGATTCTTTCGCCATTAACTGATCCGAAATCAGTAGTAAGGGTATAAGGATCACTAATGTATAAATTTTATTTCGCAACGAATTGGTATTAAGAAAAGCCACTATGACTCCTAAAGTAATGATTAAGACAAATAAAATAAGTAAAACAGTTAATACGTCTCAGGGTGAATTACAGATCCTCAAGCCTATTAGTTTCGAAGTCAAGGCCGGTGAGTCAGTTGCCATTGTCGGTGCGTCGGGCTCCGGTAAGTCTACGCTGTTAAGTTTATTAGCAGGGTTAGATGAGGTAAGTGAAGGCCAAATTGCACTTGATGGTGAAGCAATGGAAGTGATGGACGAAGAGCAGCGTGCGCAACTTAGGGGCGCAAAAGTTGGCTTTATTTTCCAAAGCTTTATGTTAGTTCAAAGCTTAACAGCCATTGAAAATATTATGTTACCTGCTGAGATAGCTGGTCATTCTGATGCCAGAAAAAGAGCAGAAAAAATTCTTACATTAGTGGGGTTAGAACACCGTGCCACTCATTATCCAAACCAATTATCTGGAGGCGAGCAGCAACGTGTTGCCATTGCAAGAGCCTTTATCAGCGAACCAAAAATATTATTTGCAGATGAACCTACGGGAAACTTAGATGCGGCCAATAGTGAAAAAATAGAAAAGCTTTTATTTGAGCTTAACCAAAACTCTAACACCACACTTGTATTAGTGACTCATGACCAAGGGTTGGCTGACCAATGCCAACGCCAACTGCATATGCAAGCGGGTGAATTAACCGAAGTGTTTTCTGAGTCAGACACTGAAAAGGTGGGTTAATGAATAACCAAGCATTTAGTTTAGCCTGGCGTTTATTTCGTCATGAAACCAAGCGCGGTGAGTTAACTATTATACTCTTGGCAATTATATTGTCGGTGGCTTCTGTTTTATCCCTTTCACTATTTAGTGAGCGCTTAGAAACTGCACTGACAGAAAAAAGTGCTGAGTTCATAGCTGCAGATAGAGTATTGGAGTCTGACAAACCTATAGATTTAGGTTGGATCGAAAAAGCCAAAGAAATGGGTTTAAACACGGCACATCAAACCTATGCCCGTTCTATGGTGTTTGCAAATGAGCAAATGGACTTAGTTTCTTTACGTGCAGCAGATACAGGTTACCCTTTGAAAGGCACGGTTAAAACCGCAGACGAGCCCTTTGTAGCGGGGAAAGCGACCAATAGCTTGCCAAATGAAAGCGAAGCTTGGATTGAGTCGCAATTATTTCAAACCTTAGGGATTAACCTAGGTGATTCTATTGAAGTGGGTGATCAAGTTTTTACCGTGACTAAGGTTTTAACTGAAGTGCCGGATGCGGGATTTAGCGTATTTGGGGGAGATCCTAAAGTACTAATTAGAAAAGCTGACTTAGCGGCAACTAATGTTGAAGGCCCAGGTAGTCGTATTGATTACAGTTACTTTTTTACTGGTGATAGGGATGATTTAGAAAATTATTATGATTGGTTAGAGCCGCAATTAGATAGAGAGATACACGATTGGGATTCTATCGAAGATGATGAGTCGGCGATTGGCCGCTCCGTTGGTAGAGCAGGGCAGTACTTTCTTCTAGCTAGCTTGTTAGCCATAGTATTAGCTGCGGTGTCAATTGCCGTTGCGGCGCAGCGATACAGCCAAAGGCATTACGACCCTGTTGCGATAATGAAAACCTTAGGGGCACCTAAGTCTATGGTTCAGCAAATTTATCTGCTGCAAATAGTCTTTATTACGACCTTAGGAATATTAATAGGTGTCGCCTTAGGTTATGCCATTCAGCAAGTTGTGGTGATGGCTGTCGCTGATAGAGTCGATGTATCCATAGATGCGTGGCATTGGAAACCGTTAATTATTGCTATTTTTACAGGCTCGATTTGCGCTATTTTGTTCTCTTTATATCCTTTGTTGAAGTTGTTCTCAGTATCGCCTTTGCGTGTATTACGCCGAGATTTAGGGGCAAGTTTAAGTTCTCGTATGTTGCAATTTCTGGCCTCTGGCGGTGCTATATTTTTGTTGATGTGGGCTTACAGTCAAAACCTTAAAATTAGTGCCATTTTATTCGTTTCTGGTATCACTTTAGTAACCACTTTAATGTTCGTTACCTTTGGGCTAATTAGAGTGGGTCGGAAGTTTGCTCAAGGCAAAATGGGACCTTGGCAGTTGGCTTGGGCCAGAATTAGTCGACGTGCCATGGATAATAGTGTGCAGCTAATTAGTTTTGCGGTAACCATAATGTTGCTGCTGGTGGTACTAGTGATGCGCAATGATATGGTGCAGCAATGGCAAAATCAGCTACCTGAAGGTACGCCTAATTATTTCTTAGTTAATATTAGTCATAGTCAACAACCCAATCTACAAGCTCATTTCTTAAAGCAGGACGTAAATATTGAGAAGTTTTACCCTGTAGTAAGGGGGCGTTTTGTTGCTGTTAATGATGAAAAAGTGAGAACGGCTGTATCAAAGGAAGATCCTGATGAAAGGGATAGTGGGCGTAATGGCTTAGGACGAGAAGCCAACCTAACCTGGAGCACAGAGTTACAAAAAGGTACTGAAATCATTGCGGGTACTTGGTTTGAAGAAGGGCTGACACTTACTGAAGCAGAGCGACCCTATGAAGTGTCTATTGAGAAAGGTATTGCTGAACGCTTGAGACTTAACTTGGGTGATATGCTGACTTTTAATATTGGTAGTGAAATTGTTAACTTAAAAGTCACTAGTATCAGAGATGTAAACTGGCAATCTATGCAACCCAATTTTTTCTTTGTGCTAGAGCCTAGAGCATTACAGAATTACATCCCTACTTATATCTCTAGCTTCAATCTACCGAGTGATAGAAAGTCAGATATAACCTCGTTAATGAAACCTTTTGCTAACGTTACTTTGATTGATGTTGATGCAAGAATTAATCAGTTGCGTAATATTGTGGATCAGGTGTCTGTGGCCGTAGAGTTTATTTTGGTGTTAGTTCTTGCTGCTGGGGCGTTAGTGTTAATTGCTCAGGTACAAGCGAGTATGGATGAGCGACAAGAAGAGCTGGCTATTTTACGTACCCTAGGAGCTAAAGGTTGGTTAATACGCTCCAGTGTGGTCTATGAATTTGTAATTATAGGTGTGGTGGCAGGGGCAATGGCTGCTGCATCAAATGAATTTAGTTTGTATTTATTACAAACCCAGGTGTTTCAAATGCCTGCAGGAATGCATTGGAAATACTGGGGAATTGCACCGGTTGCTGGGGCTCTTGTTGTAGGCTGTCTAGGAGCAATTGGTTGCTGGCGTCTGTTATCCTTGAATACTAGTCATTTGTTACGGAAAATGGTTTAACCCCTGCTTTTAAAGCAGGGCTTTATTTAGGGCTCTGCTTTAGGTGGCTTCCGTAGGCAATCGAACACCCCCGATAACTCTGGATACACAAATTTATATCCACTATCTAAGAGCCGAGTTGGAACAACTCTTTGACCATAAAGGATTAGGTCGGCCATTTCTCCCATCAGAATTCTTAACACAAACTCAGGGACTCTGAACAAGCAAGGGCGGTTTAACGACTCTGCAAGTTTTTGACTAAATTCTTTATTGGTGACTGGATTGGGGGCTGTAAAGTTGTATACCCCCCGACAGCCCTTGTTTTCGATTAGGTGTAAAATACCTTGTAGCATATCCTCTAGATGGATCCATGACATATATTGTGAACCGCTGGAAATTGGGCCTCCTAGCCCTAATTTAAAAGGTAATAACATCTTTGGTAATGCCCCGCCTCGTTTACTGAGAACTATCCCTGTTCTTAATATACACACTCTGGTTTTATCTGATTCGGCTTGCTTCGCTAAAAACTCCCAACGCTCACATAATTTATGACTAAATTCATCATTTGCTACAGTATAATCTTCACCGATAGTTCGATCATTTTGATTACCGTAATAACCAACAGCAGAGCCACTAATGAGTATATTAGGTGGATTGTCGCTAGCTTTGATTAAGTTGACTACTTTTTCGGTAAGGTCCCAGCGACTTTGTTCAATAACACGCTTTTGTTCAGCGGTCCATTTCTTGGCAACAATAGGCTCACCGGCTAGATTGATGACCACGTCATAATCGTTTAAATTTTTTAGGTGGGATAGGGTCGATAAAAAATGAATTTTGTGACCTAATATTTGTTCAGCTTTAGCCACATTACGGGTATAAACTGCTATGTCACTAGGTCTCAAAATTGGCACTAAATTAGAGCCAATTAACCCAGAACCGCCTGTCATTAATATCTTCATTTAAGTTTCATGGGAGCGTCTCCACCTCAATTTTTATTGCATGATAAACATAGGGATACTGAATCAGAAAAGCGTAAAGCATGGGGTTTATCAACTTCTACTTCAGCATAGTTCACCCAAGCATGTTCTGCAGCAATTGCTAACACATCCGCAGTTAATTTTTCGAGTAGAGAAAAGCGGTTGTTTTCAACTAGGTTGATAATACGCTTGGTAATGACTTTATAATTGAGGGCATCATCCATTTTATCTGAGTCGGTCGCTTGGTCAGCGTTATAGTGGATTTTAATGTTAATTACTACATCTTGCATATTAGCAATTTCGTCGTCGTTAATACCAATATATGTACGTAGTCGTAGGTTTTTAATTCTTATTATTGCTGGGTTTAACTTCATTGTTTTCCTACTATTTATTTTCTTTTAGTTCTTAACTACAAAATACCACATAGATCTGCTAGTTTGCTCTCAAGGTATTCATCTAGACTCATTTTATGCAAATCAATTCACAAAGACCCGTTAAAATATTATTAGTATTAGCTAGCATAGTTGTTATTTTAGCCGGCATTAAAGCTGCTAGTACGATTGTTGTACCATTCTTATTATCTGTTTTTATCGCTATGGCTTGTAGCCCAATAATTACCTGGGCTAATCAATATAAATTACCCAGAGCGCTTGCTGTCGTCATAGTTATACTCTTAATTGTTGTTTTTGGATTAGTTCTAGCTGGTTTGGTTGGGCAGTCTATGAATGAGTTTAGTCAAAATGTGCCTAAATACCGAGAACAATTAGTTCAGGAGTTTGGCTGGATCATCGGCCAGCTAGATAGAGTTAACATTTCTATCAATAAAGACGCGCTAATTTCTTATCTAGACCCCGGGGCTGCAATGAACATGGCAACTAACCTGTTGTCGAGTTTAGGTGGTGTACTAACCAATTTTTTACTTATCTTGCTGATAGTTGTGTTTATGCTTTTTGAAGCTGAGTCTTTCCCAAAAAAAATTCATATTGCTTTGTCAGATCCTGATATGAAAATGCAGCAAATAGATAAGTTTTTAGTATCGGTAAAGAACTACTTAGCCATTAAAACGCTTGTGAGTTTAGGTACTGGCTTAGTTATTGGTTTGTGGTTGTATTTCTTGGGAGTTGATCACTTTTTGTTGTGGGCTGTCTTAGCTTTCTTATTAAATTATGTGCCTAATATTGGTTCTATTATCGCGGCGATTCCTGCTGTACTCTTGGCGTTAGTTCAGTTGGGGCCAACTACGGCTGGTTTAACAGCAGTTGGTTTTTTAGTCACTAATATGGTGATGGGAAATGCAGTTGAGCCAAAATATATGGGCCGAGGCTTAGGCCTTTCTACCTTAGTCGTGTTTTTATCTTTGATATTCTGGGGCTGGTTGTTAGGAACAGTTGGTATGTTGTTGTCGGTACCATTAACTATGATCGTAAAAATAGCTTTAGAGTCGAACCCTGACACCCATTGGTTTGCATTATTATTAGCCAGTGAAGAAGTTACCCCTGAAGCCGATGAACAATAGGGAAGAGTTATTCTGAAGGGGAACGTCAGTCAGCTGTAATTGGCGAGTCGAATACTGACACCGCCAATGGCTAACTCAATTAATGCCTTATGTTTTATTACTAAACATGGTTTTCATTTGATTGGCAAAGGCTACAAACTTCTCCTTGATGGTTCGTCTAATCTTTATATCCAAGCCTCCAAATAAGACTATGCCTTCAATGGTAATAATTGGAGCCTGACGTGATGCAATTGATGGCGCTTTGTTGTCTACACCACCAAAAATGCAAAAGGCTTTAGATATCACGTTAACGTTTTCGGGTACATAAATCGTATCGCCTCCAAACAGACAGACTACTTTGATAGTGACATGTTGGGTGCTAAATATGGCGTCTGTAAAATCAATGTCCGAACCTCCAAATACTGTCAATACTCTGATTTCACTGGGCACCGCCCATTGGCCACTACGATTCGAACCTCCAAAGACGTTAACAATAGTATTTGTATCTTCGTTATTGCTAGCTGCATAATTTATATTGAATTGGCGTTCTTTTTGCGATTCGAACTCTGGGTCGGTGTTCAACTCTAAATCAGCAACTAGGTCAGCGATTTCTTGATGGTTGTGACTGGCCATGGCTGCATCTAATCTGCGTTCAAAAGCTTCGCTCGAAATCACACCATGGCTGTAATTATAAATAAGCCTATCTATGGTTTCTTCCCGAATACTTTCAATAGGCCTGTCTTCTAATTTTACCGCCATGATCATTCCTTATATTTTAGATTATTAAATACACCTTAACAGCAGATATTGTGCCAAACAAAAAAGGTAATAAAATCAGTTTGTTATTGAAAATGGGAAATAATTAAGTTGATAAATCAATCATTTTTTAGTGAGTTTCACACTTTAATGGGGAAGATAAATATTAGTTTGGCGCCACCTAATTTACCTTTATCTATCTCAAGTCGACCTTGATAGGCAGCGACTAGATCCGCGACCACAGCCATGCCTATACCTTGTCCTTCTTTGTAGCTATCTAAACGAGTACCTCTTTCTAATAATTTTTCTCGTTTATTTTGAGGTATACCTGGGCCATCATCTTCAACTTCAAAGGTTAATACATTTTTACTCGAAAAAGCAGATAACTTGACTTGGCTCTTGGCTGCTTTGCAGGCATTGTCTAGCACATTGCCAAGTATCTCCATTAAATCTGTCACATCGCCATGAAAGCCAATCTCCTCTGGCTGAATGATTTGGGTTAATAAAAGCTGTTTATCAGCATAGACCTTGGTCATAGCATTAAATAGTTTATCTACCACAGGTTTGATTGGAGTGGCTTGCTCAAATGAGCTGGAGCTGCCAGCCACTGCACGTTTTAACTGCCTTTGTATTTGTAGGTTGATTTGATTAATAGGCTCATTAGCTTGCTGTGGAAGTCCTTGTGTCCCTGATAAAACCGCCAATGGGGTTTTAAGGCTATGGGCTAAATCACTTAAACTATTTTTGTATCGGCTACGTTGCTGTTGTTCAGTGTCTAATAAGTTGTTAATACTACTTTTTAATTTTTCTAATTCAGGGGGGTAAGTTTGGTCAATTCGCTTTAATTGCCCACTCTCTGCCTGGCGTATTTGTTTGTTTAAGCGGCTGATGGGGAGTAAGGCTGCATTTAAACTTACTAACAATAATATAAGTAAAAGCAGGGCTATAAGTCCAAGCCAGTTCCATAATGTGGTCGCAAACTTTTCTTTTTCTACGTTAAAGGTTTGCTTATCTTGTAGAATATAAAAGCTTATGGGTTGGTATCCCTGAGAGGTTTCAAATTCTGCGGTATAGGCGTATAAGAAATAATTTCTCTGCATTGTAAAGTCTTCAATAAAAGACTCTGCGCCGATTTGAGGGGAAGAAAACTTCGGTTCTAGTTGCCAGTTTAGGGTCGATAAAGACTGCCAAAGAATGTCGCTTTTAAACTGAATAAAAGCATATAAGCCAGAGCCTGGGATATTGAATTCATCGTTGTATAGTTGCTCAGGCATGACTGCGTGACTACCACTGTCATCCATCTCAAATTCTGAAATCAGTGTTAAACTTTGTACCCTAAGTTGTTCCAGCATAGATTGGCTTAAGCTGCTATTAAATGCTTTTTCAAGGGTTACTGCGGTTAAAGGAATAAAGATTAACAACGCCAAAAGTGCGGCAGCAAAACTCCTTAGTCTTAAAGAAAGGCTACGCATTAAAATGGCAGGTGTTAAAGTTCACGGCTTACTCTGTAACCTCTCCCCCTGAGGGTTTCAATTGGGTTGACACTGCCGTCTGGGTCAATTTTTTTGCGAAGTCTACCTACAAAAACTTCAATGACATTACTATCAAGGTCAAAGTCTTGATCGTAAATATGTTCAGTGAGTTCTGTTTTCGAAATTATTTTTTGGGGGTTTAATAAAAGGTATTCGAGAACTTTGAATTCGTATGCCGTTAGCTCAACATACTCACCATTTACCGTGACTTCTTCGCTAAGAGTATCTAAGGTAATCGGTCCTTTTTCTATAATTGGGTGGGCTTTACCAGCTGCGCGGCGAATCAAGGCATTGATACGGGCCAATAGTTCTTCATCATGAAAAGGTTTAGTCAGATAGTCGTCGGCACCAGCATCTAGGCCTTCGACTTTTTCTTGCCACCTATCTCTAGCTGTTAGGATTAAAATAGGGCAAGATACGTCATTTTTTCGGGCATTTTGAATAACCTCAAAGCCATCTACCACGGGTAATCCTATGTCAATTATCGCTAAGTCATAGGAGTGTTCTTGCAGTAAAAACAATGCTTTAGCGCCATCATCTGCTAAGTCGACGCTATAGCCATTATTTCGCAATAATACATCTAGTTGAGTAAGTAAACGACTATCATCTTCAACAATTAAAATTCGCATGTTTGTGTTGATATCCCTAATTATTGACTTTTTTCTTACTAGTTTTTCCGGATTTTTTATTGATATCTACAGAAACAACTCGGCCTGATTTTTGGAGTACTTTGACTCGGTATTTATTTTTACTTTGAGCTACCTTAAGGACACGCCCACTGACGCGCTTCTGCGCTTTTTGCGCAGCCTCTGCCTTACTTTTTGCTGAGTCATCGCCAGCAAAAGCTGGTTGGCCACTTGATATGAAAAGGGCAAAACAACTCGCTAGCAAAATAGAGCAGGTTTTTAACTTCAAAATTTCACACTCGAACAATGTAAATAAAATTAGTTTACCTTAATCACGAATCGACGTAAAAGCTATTACTATTGTCGAGACATGATTAAGGTAAAGTGGGCTTGTAATTTATGTTAGTCGCCATAGGGAGTAATTACTAACGATGACGCTTGTTATGTGTAACCTTTTTATAGACCTTAGTATGGTGATTATCGGTCACTTTATCTATCTGATGTCCTAAGGCGCTACCAATAATTGCGCCTGCAATGGTGCCTAAAACCTTATTTTGATGGGTACTAGTGTTATGTCCAATCAGGCCTACTACGACACCACCTATGATTACTCCTGTATTTGGCTTTCTATGAGACACCTTTATCGTTTTAGCTTGAACATATTTCGGTTGCTTCACTACTTGATATTTATGAGCAGATACGGTTTTAACAACCTTAACTGTGTGGTTCTTAGCTTGGGCTAAAGGCGAAAGGGCCAACAATAATAAAGTACTCGTTAATAAAGTTTTCATGTCGTTACTCCGTTTTGAAAGTGATGACAATATTAATATCGCGGGCCTGAATTTTAGCTGAATTGATTTTGAACCTTAGCTATTTATTACTTAATTCTGTGTATAAAGCCTTAGCTGCGTCCTCATTTGGGAAGTTTTGCTTTTTGCTAAAAAGTGCTTCTAGTTCTGATTTTGCTTCATCTACTAAACCTAATTTATCTAAGCTGACTGCAATGTAATAGTGTAATACTAAATTTTGCTGATCCCGAAAATAGGCTCTCCTGAGTAACTCTAAACCTTCTCTTGGTTGGTTTTGTTGGGTAAGTAACCAACCATAAATAGTTAAGGCGTTAGGGTTTTTATTATCTAATTTATAGGATCTTAAAGCATACTCCATGCTTTTTTGTAGATCTGTTTCCATGTATATGTTTGCTAGCCTATTTAAAATCCCTTGAGGCTCTTTTAAGTCAGGGTGTTGTAATAACCGTTCATACTGTGACGCTGCTAATTCATAGCTTTCTTGATAGTAGTAATACTGAGCTAGTAAGTTACGAGGGAAAAAACGATTTGGGTACTTATCGACAATTTGATCTATTTTATTCTTAAACGGTGCAGCATCTATTCCATTTAGTGTCAACGCGTAGAGTTTTGCTAACGCCAATTCATAGTTTTCGTCCAGCTCAATACTTCTTAAATAGTGTTTATTCGCTTTGATTAAATCACCTTGCTGTTCAGCTAACCTACCTTGTAAAAAGAATACTTGAGCTTGCAGTGGATATTTTTCTGATAGATTTGAGAGGTGCTCTGCCGCGGTAACTGTTTGATTTTCATTAAGTAAAAATTCAGCCAATTGTAGTGCTAATCGCAAACTATTAGGCTGTAATATTTGCGCTTTAATGAGGGACTGCGTTGCAGCGTCTACATCGCCCGCTAGTAATTGTAATTTATGCAATGCAATCATGAGTGCGGCATCATTGTTTCCAAGCCGTTGCAGTTCTTGCATGGTGCGTCGGCTATTTACTTTGTCATTTTGCGCTATATATATCTGTGCTTTTTGAATCACATATTTGGGGTTTTCTTGATCACCGCTACTTAGTCGGCTTAGTTGCAGTAACGCACTTCTATATTCTTGTTGTGAGACATATATAGAGGTAAGGCCTTCAAGTGCTGCAACATTTGATTTGTCATTCAAAAGGACTTTTCGATAATTTTGAAGTGCATCATTTATTTGATTTTGTTTCACTTGCATTTCAGCAAGTAATAATAGTGCTGCAGGATAATTAGGCTTTTCAACTAATATATAGGTTATTAATTTTTTTGCTTTATCTAACTGACCTAGTAAGTACCAAGTTGATGCTAGGTTATAGCGTGCCGAAGTAAACTCAGGACTAATGGATAGGGCTTTATTAAAGTAGTCTTGAGACCCTTGAATTTGATTGAGTTTTATTAAAATAGCACCTTTTATATTTAAGGAAACAGGGTCTTTTGGATTCAAAGCTAATAATTGGGTAATACTGGTATCAGCGTTGTCAAAAAGTCCAGCTTGTAAATTTAAGATGCTATGCACTAGCAGCACTGCTTGATTATTTGGAGCTTTCGCTAATAACTTTTCAAGACTCTGTAATCCTTGTTGTGTCTTACCTCTCGCTATTAGTAACTTTGTTTGTAATAACTGCACCTGAATATTATCTGCGTAGTTCTTAGAGAGTGTTTCTATTAATGACAATGCTTTAAAATTTTTGTCATTATTGATATACAAATCCCCTAACATGATTAACGTGTCAGGTAGAGCATCAAACATGCTGACATTTTCTTCCAATAACTCCATTGCTTTTTTTTCTTTATTTATTGCAATGTAGCTTTTAGCTAAGTAAATGATTGGAGATAAATCGTTTTTATCAAATTGTCTTAATGCAGTGAAATCACGAATAGCAAACTCATAATTTTTTTGCCTAAACTCAATTAACGCCCTTAGAAATAACAGAGACTGATCTTCTACAACTAACTCGTTTGGATAGTTTTTTATTTTTGCTGATAATTCGTTAAACTTTTTTTCAGCAGCAGGGGCTAGATCTGTTCCTTGTTGTAACCAACTGTTTACTAAAATAGCAAACGGATCATTGGGGTCAGCAGTTAATATAGTATTGACGGTTTTCTTAGCTGCTTCTTGGTTGCTTGATGCAAGATAAACGTCTGCAAGGTGTCTCAATATGTAAGGGTCATTTGAGTTTAGTTCAAAAGCTTTTTCTAAGTAGGTAAGGGCATCTGTCAGGTTGTGCTGTTGCCTAGATACTAAGCCTTTTAATTGCCATGTAATAGCGTTACTTGGATCTATGTTACCAGCTTGAGACAAGTACTCTTGTGCCTCTGAATAATTTTTTAAGGTTAAAGCAATATTGGCTAAACCATTAAGTTGTTCCGTCTTATCTTTAGAAATACTTCCTAAATTTTTATAACTCGTAGCGGCACATTCATAATTTTTTGCCTGCATACAAGCGTTTGCTCTTAGTCGTAACCAGTCTTTTAATTGCGTATCTGGAAATGAATTAAAGCCAGAATAGTCGATAACTTGCTGATATTTTTTTAACTTTATTAAGGTGAGGCCCCAAGAGGTTGCAAATAAACTAACGTCTGCACCTTGGTTTATCGCTTCTGAAAACTCTACCTCTGCAGTTCGGTATTGACCTTGTTTAGTCAACAATTGCCCCATTAATACTTTAGATGGAAGGTTTTCAGGACTTTCATGGAGTGCATTTTTAAGGTGAATCATTGATTCATCAAAACGCTCAGCTTTGTATGCTGATAAAGCATTTTCATAGTGTAACTGAGAGTCGGCTAGTACTAGGGGAGAAACCAATAAACAGAATGCTAATGTCCATCTTCGTTTCCAAATATGAGGAAGAGTACCTCTCAATATCTCGTGCATTTAATTGACCTTTAAAAATGAAAAAAGACGGATAAATCCATCTTTTTAATCATATCAGCTTAGTCAATCTAACTGAAATCAAACATTACTTTTTGAACTTACGACGGGTAATAAATAAGATTCCTAACCCTATAAGTGCAAGACCAGCTGGAGCTGGAACTTCAGTAGAAGGTGTTGTACTGGTGTCTGGTGTATAAGCAAACAAAGAGTTATGAAGTTCAACATTACCACTATATGACTTGGCCGCTAATGCCCCTTCTAAATGCCCTGTTGAGCTTGATACATCTGCATAGGGAGCGAGTATAGAGCCAACCCAGCCATCACTTTGGAAACTAATAGAGGTGGCAGTATTAAAATTCCATAAAACTAAAGAGGCTAGTGAATCACCTTGAAGGCCAGCTCCTTTATTACCAATTTTAGTCGTAATTACTATATCTCCTCCACCTATTACATTAATTACCACTGGAACGTCGGGTAATTGTGCAAGGTCAAGTTCTCCACCATTACTTAAGTCACTAGCATTGATGTTAATAACATTTAAGCCAGAAGTTTCATTTGCTGTGATTAACTTGTTGTTTTGATCAGAGCCATCAAAGCTGCCATTTGTTTCTAAACCTGCAAAATAATTACTATCACTTATGACTTGGTCATAGATGCTATTAAATTCAGATGCGAGTGTAGCTTGCGAAACGTTAGTCGCACTGCCACCACCATTGAGGTTAAAGCCATTAGATGCGGAGCCCCCATAAACAGCATTATGTCCGTTTTGAATGGTTAATTTAGGACTAATATTGCCGACTACGGTTACGGCGTCAACATTTGGTTCAGAAGATAAGGCGGCTCCAAAAACAATCGTATTTCCATTTACATCCCCGCCAACAAATGCACTGCCTTCAACTTCAGCGTTTGTTTGTAGGTCATTTTGAAGAATTAAATTGTACGAACCTACATGAGCTTGGGTGTTTACAGTTGCATTGGCTTGACTAGAAAATAAACCTAGAAAAGTTAACGCGGTAAATAGAATTTTAAACTTCATAAAATATACCTTGAGAAATCGATAACAACATTTTCCTTGATTAAGCATTAATTGTGCCATGTATGTAAGTTGTTGTTTTATAATTTCTTTTAATTGTTTGTTTGTTCTTTTTATATTTTGGTGTAAAAATATTTGACAAATCAATACAAGTTAACAGACTAAATATTGTACTTTTGTTAAATTATTAGACAAGAGTGGTTGAGGTTGAAGTTTTATCTGCTGGTATTAATTTTGATACAAGAGTTGGCGTATTCTTAATAATCTACTTTACGCCTAAGGGCTTTAGTCTTTCCAGATTTTACTTTACTGTCGACTCGTTTTCTTTGAGAACTACGAGTGGGTTTGGTGGCTCGGCGGGCTTTTTGCAATTTACCTGCTTCTATTAATATTTCGGTTAATCTATCTAATGCATCCTGTTTGTTCATTTCTTGGGTGCGATGACTCTGCGCTTTGATGATTAAAATACCATCTTGGGTAATACGTTTGTCTTTAACAGATAAAAGCTTTTGCTTTACGTATTCAGGAATAGGCGCCTGTTTGATATTAAATCTTAAGTGAATCGCACTAGATACTTTATTAACATTTTGCCCCCCTGCACCCTGCGCCCGCATGGCGCTTAAATCGATAGCAGTTGATAAATGCTCTAGGTTAGGAATGTACACAGTTAGGATCCTGGAAAGGCAAGCATTTCACCTAAGCCTAAAGTGAATAACCATAAGCCGTAAGCTGAGTGCTCTAGGCTGGTTAATAATAAAGAACGGCTTTTTTGATAAGTTAATGCGAAAAACACCCCACCAATAAATGTCAGTAAAAATACCAGCCCATTTAAGAATATTAAATGAGCAAAACAAAATAATGATGCATTAAAAACGATTAATAGGCGCTGATTTAAAATCAAGCCACCGTAGCGTTTGTAAAAGAATACCCTATATAAAAATTCTTGTGGGTAAACTGAACACACAGCATAAAAAATACAGATCCCAAACCATAGGAAAGGGTTGCCAGTTACCACAGAAAATAAAGACTCAGGCATAGTTATGGTGACTAAAATTAATGAAACGATGACGAATATTAAAAAACGTAACCAAATCATCAAGGAGCCTGAGTAATGGCCAAAGTGCAATAAATGTTGCCCCTTTAATAACCCCATATTTTTACTTTGATAGATACAGTAAAAAATGCCACTGAGTACTAAGCAGAGTTTTAACCAAGTGGATATTGGTAATAATAATGAAGCTGGTAAACAAACAAATAACCAGCCTAACTCTAACCATAAAAAAGTATTAGAGGCGCAATTGTTGTTAGCCATTGCTACTGTATCTTTCAAGAGAGCTCAGATCCCCTTAGGGTAAAACTACTTTATAAGGCTTAACTACGACTTTTTCATAGACACCAGCTAGGGCATAAGGGTCAGTGTCAGCCCATGCTTTAGCTTCTTCTAAACTTGGGAAGTCGACTATAACTACTGATCCTGTAAAACCAGCTTCGCCGGGATCGTCGCTATCTATTGCTGGACATGGACCAGCCACAAGGACTCTTCCCTGGTCTGCTAATACTTGAATACGCTCTAGGTGGGCAGCTCGTGTTTTTTTACGTAGAGGTAGACTGTTTTCTACGTCTTCAGAATATATGACGTACCACATAATATTTCCTTAGTGTAAGCCCTTGAAGGTTTTATATCCTTAAGGGCGAGATTGATTATTTACTTGTTGCAGCTTTCATATTTGAAACAAAGGTTTTGAGCTTTTCTAACATCACTTCAGGTTGCCCTAAGTTTTCTGCAATAATATTTACCGTTGCTGAGCCAGAAATTGCACCTGCTGCGCCAGATTTTATGGCATCTGCTACTTGCTCTGGTGTTGAAATACCAAACCCAAGTAATGGGGGGGCAACCTTGTACTGGGCTAGCTTATTGATGAGGTCACTGGCAGGTATACTCACCGCGGTTTCAGCGCCTGTCACCCCAGCTCGTCCTAGTAAATAGGTGTAACCTTGTGACTTTTTACCAATTTCAGCTAGGGTTTCATCGCTGGCATTAGGCGGTGCAATTAATATTTGTTTAATACCAGTTTGCTCTGCAACGGCAATAAAACGGTCAGCTTCTCGTAGCGGTACATCGGCAATTAAAATGGAGTCAACACCCGCATCAGCAGCATCTTGATAGAACTTCTCGATGCCACGCTTGAGTACTAGGTTACTGTATAAAAGCAAACCAATTGGGATCTCTTTATCGGCTTCTCGCACTTTTTTAATCACCTCAAAACATTCTGTGGTTTTGATTTTGTGACTCAAGGCACGGATAGCTGCATTTTGAATGGTTGGGCCATCTGCAATGGGATCTGAGTAGGGGAAACCTAGCTCTAAGGCGTCTGCTCCACCTTCGATTAAGGCGTTGATAATATCGACTGAGGTATCTGCATCAGGATCACCTACCATTACGAAAGGAACAAAGGCACCTTGCTTATCTTGGTCTAACTTTTTAAACATATTGCTGTAGCGATCGATTGTATTAGTCATTATCTGCTCCTCCCGTAAAAGCATCGCCCAAGATACTGTGAACATGGGCTAAATCTTTGTCGCCTCTTCCTGATAAGTTGACCACAATTATGGTGTCGTCTTCTGCTTCATCAGCCATATTCAAACCATGTGCTAGAGCATGGGATGACTCAAGTGCTGGGATTATCCCTTCTTTACGTGACAATATTTGAAACGCAATTAAGGCCTCTTCGTCTGTTACCGACACATATTCAGCACGGCCAATATCAGACAAGTAAGCGTGTTGTGGCCCTACAGCTGGGTAGTCTAAGCCAGCAGATACAGAGTAAGACTCTTCTATTTGGCCGTCTTCATCTTGCATTATGTAGCTGTAAGCACCGTGTAAAATACCGGTAGTACCTTTCCCAAGTGCCGCGCCGTGCTCTTTGGTATGCACACCTTTACCAGCAGGCTCTACGCCAACTAGTCTTACGCTTGGTTCGTCGATAAAGTCAGCGAACATGCCAATGGCATTTGAACCACCGCCGACACAAGCGACAACTGCATCTGGCAAGCGACCTTCTTTCTCTAAAATTTGCGCACGGGTTTCTTCACCAATCATGCGATGAAACTCTCTTACTATGGTCGGGAATGGGTGAGGGCCCGCTGCCGTACCTAATAGGTAGTGTGCTTTGTCATAACTTGCAGACCAGTCACGCATCGCTTCGTTTACAGCATCTTTAAGAGTGCCAGAACCCGCAGTGACGGGAATAACTTCAGCGCCCATTAATCGCATTCTAAATACGTTCGGGGCTTGACGCTCAACATCTTTAGCACCCATATAAATACGGGCTTTTAAGCCCATTAAAGCACAGGCTAATGCCGTAGCTACACCATGTTGTCCCGCACCAGTTTCGGCAATAACTTCAGTTTTACCCATGCGTTTGGTAAGTAATGCTTGGCCTAAAACCTGATTGGTTTTGTGGGCTCCACCATGTAATAAGTCTTCACGTTTGAGGTAAAGTTTTACTTTAGGGTTGCTGACTAAATTACGGGTTAAGGTCATGGCTGTTGGGCGGCCAGCGTAATCTTTTAATAGGCCCATAAACTCAGCCTGAAACTCAGGATCTTTTTGAGCGTCAATAAAAGCTTGTTCAAGCTGGTCTAATGCAGGAATAAGTAACTCGGGCACATACATGCCTCCGTATTCCCCAAATTTACTATCTAAATGATTCATCTATTACTCACTTTAAATTTTGTAGTTTTTGAGACTTTCGCTTTGGCTACAGTCACAAATTGCACTTAATATTTTCTTAATTCACTAAACGCTTGGTCAATTTTTGTTTGCGCTTTAATACCCGGAGTGGTTTCAACTCCTGAGTTTAAATCAAGCATGGCAAGTCCATAATTAGCTGCTTGTTTTATATTGTCTGGATTGATGCCACCGGCTAAAACAATTTTAGACTTGTCGGTGATCCCATCTAACAATTGCCAACTAAATGTTTGGCCTGTGCCCCCAGATTGCTCTCCCACTTGGCAATCTAACAAGAAATAGTCGACGTTTTTTTCATGCATGTCTGGCAAGCTATCTTTTACCCCTTTAGCTATCCATATTTGGCAATTAGGATTTAATTGAACGCCTAATTGATCAATATACTTTTGGTCTTCTTTACCGTGTAACTGCACAGCTGCTAAGTTAAATTCTTTGGAATAACGCACCACTTTTTCTATTGGTGCATCTACAAATACCCCAACGTAGTTAAATGGCACAGCGTAAGTGATTTGTCTGGCCTGCTCTAAGGTAACGTAGCGCTTAGATTTTTCAGCAAATATTAAACCGGCATAGCTTGCTGGGCTGTCTTTTACCATTTTTGCACCCGACAAGCTGGTGGTACCGCAAATTTTTACTTTGCCATAAATCAACTGTTTAGTAGCTAGCTTTACATCCGCTTCTGCCATTAATGAGCTACCCACTAAAAAGCCATCAGCGATAGGAGCAAGTCTCAATACGTCTTGATGAGTGTAAATTCCAGACTCTGAAATGATCACATGATCATGCTTTGCATGTTCTTTGATAAGCGGAACTAAGCGTTCTGTGGTTGCTAAATCTGTACTTAAATCTCGTAAGTCGCGGTTATTAATACCGATGATTTTGGCTTTTAGTTGGCAGGCTCTTAGTACTTCTTCTTCGTTACTGACCTCTGTTAACACGTCTAGTTGGTAACGTTCAGCTAGGGTTGCAAGGCTGGTGTAATCTTCATCGCTTAAAACGGATAACATCAATAAAACTGCATCGGCATTATGATGACGAGCTAAATAAATTTGATAAGGCTCAATGAAAAAATCTTTGTTAATAACAGGTTGAGTAACGTTAGCACGGACATATTCTAAGTACTCAAACTTACCTTGAAAATACTTTTCATCTGTTAGTACTGAGATACAGGCCGCATAAGGACTGTAAGCCTGGATAATTTCATCTAGATTAAAGTCTTTACGGATTAATCCCTTTGAAGGAGATGCTTTTTTACACTCTAATATAAAACCAGCATTGGGCTGGGCTAGGGCATCATAAAAGCTTCTATCTGATGGGGTTAAATCATCAATAAAGGTTTCTAGAGGTAAATCTAGCTTACGTTGTGCAATTTCTTGTTGCTTGTCTAAAACGATTTTTTCTAATACGTTTGCCATCTACTTAAGTATCCCCTTACAAATTTTGGCTGATATCAGCAGATTGTTTAATGGTGGCCAATGGTAACTTTTGCTCCATGGCAGTTATGGCCATTTGCGCACCTAGGGCAAAGGAGTCTGCTTTACCGCAAAGTTTAAGTAGCGCACCGGTATTCATAGCTACGGCGGCTTGATGTGCTGGCTGCCCTTTACCGATTAAAACGTTTTCGATTAAGGTTTTGTTTTCTTTTGGGTCTCCACCTTTAATGGCCTCTAGTGGGTAGTTTTCAAGACCAAAATCTGCTGGTGATAAGGAATATTCAGATAATTCTACCCCGTTTACTTCTACCACCTGAGTATCGCCATGCAAAGCAAATTCATCTAAACCGCTACCATGGACAACAAGGGCTTTTTGGTAACCCAGTAATTGTAGGGTTTGCGCAAAGGGCTTTAATAATTCCGGAGCGTAAACACCAATTATTATATGGCTTGGCCTAGCTGGGTTTACTAAAGGCCCTAGTAAGTTAAATAAGGTGCGAGTTTTAAGTGTGGTTCGTACTGGCATGGCATGACGAATACCAGAGTGATAATTGGGGGCAAACAAAAAGCACAAGTTTGATGCATCAAGGCATTTACGTGCAGTATCTGCAGACATGGTGAGTTCAACATTAAAGGCTTTGAATAAATCGGCAGAGCCAGACTTGCTCGATACACTACGATTACCATGCTTTGCTACAGGTAAGCCACAACTTGCAGCAATAATTGCAGAGGCTGACGAAATATTAATGGTGTTATGACCATCACCGCCTGTGCCAACTATGTCGGCAAAGTCATAATCTGGACGAGGAAAAGCTCCAGCATTTGCGATTAAGGCATTAGCAGCACCAGCGATTTCGCAAGGTTGTTCACCTTTTATTTTTAGGGCGGTAAGCAAAGAAGATAAAACAATATCGTCCACTTGGCCTGTGACTACCTCTGAAAACACTTGGGTAACGTCATCTTGCTTTATATCTTGGCCTTTATATAGCTGTTCAAGAATAGTGTTGATCATCTGTTTTAAGCCTTTTCTTGAGTTAAAAATTGTATACTTTGCATAAGTAGTTGACTGCCATGGGAGGTCAGAATTGATTCAGGATGAAACTGAAACCCAAGCATTTTATCTTGTAAGTGCGCCACTGCCATAGGGATCTCTTCATAATTTGCTAATAGGGTAAGCTCTTCTGGCATTTCGCTGGCCATCAATGAATGATAACGAGCTACAGGCAATGGTTGCGGCATATCTGCAAACATTTTATCACCGCAGTGTTCTATAAAAGAAGACTTGCCGTGCATAACTTTATTGGCACGAATAATTTTACCGCCATAAGCTTCAACAATTGCTTGATGCCCTAGGCAAATCCCTAGCACTGGAAATTGACCCTTTACTAAATTAAGTAAGGTCAGCATTGAACCGGCTTGGGCTGGATTACCAGGCCCTGGAGAAAGCATTAACATAACTTGTTTGGTGTTGCCTTGTTGATCTTTTTCAAGAGCCTTTTGTTGCATTTTTTGCAAGATAAGTTGTGCTGGCACTGAGTTACGGTAAACGATCAACTCCAAGCCTAAGGTTCTTAGTTCATCCACTAGGTTGTAGGTAAATGAGTCAAAGTTATCTAATAAAAATACGCAAATTGGTTTTTGTGAAGTTGCAGTATTCATTACGCATCTCCTTGAGTCTGTGAGCTAGAGATAATAGCGCTAATAACGGCTTGTGCTTTGCCTCTGGTTTCATCTGCTTCAGATTGGGGATCTGAATCAAACACCACTCCTGCACCTGCTTGAATATATGCGGTGTTATTTTTAACAAAGGCGGAACGTATAACAATACAGGTATCCATATCACCATTGTTATTCAAATATCCCACAGCACCGCCGTAACTGCCTCGGCGCTCTTGCTCAACTTCTCGTATTAAGCTTGCAGCACTTACTTTGGGTGCACCCACTAAGGTGCCCATATTCATACAAGCTTGATAAGCGTTAAGGGCATCTAAATCGTCCCGTAATTGGCCAACCACTCGGGAAACTAGATGCATGACATGTGAATAACGGTCAACTTTAAGTAAATCAGTCACGTATCGAGTGCCAGGCTTTGATACCTTAGCCACATCATTACGGGCTAAGTCCACCAACATAATATGTTCGGCTCGCTCTTTTTGATCTTCTTGTAGGTTTAATTCCAAGCGGCAATCTAAATCTAAATCGATACTTCCATCGGCACGTTTTCCCCTTGGGCGCGTGCCTGCTATAGGATAAATTTCTACTTGGTTGGTTTGCTTGGTGTACTTCAACGCTGACTCAGGCGATGCACCAAAAATACTAAAGTCATCATCCTGTAAAAAGAACATGTAAGGACTAGGATTCTGCTTTTTTAATTCTCGGTAAGCGTCATGTGGATGAGGGCAGGGTAAACTAAAGGTACGAGACGGAACCACTTGGAAAATGTCACCGGCTAAAATATCTTCTTTTAAACGTATTACATCTTGCTTGTATTCTTCGTCAGACTTATTAACCCTTAAGCTGTTGGTGTCTATGGGGGCTTTAACCACCTCGGCAAGAGGCTTGATAGTGCTGAGCTTATGTTTAATCTGTTCTAAACGCTGACTAATCGTAAAAAAGTTATTACCAATGTTTTTACCACTAAAAACACTGCCAATAATATCGGTTTGTTTAGTTTGATGGTCGATTACCACTAGGCTTTCAGCAAGATAAAACACGAAATCAGGACAGGTATTAGCGCTGCCTCTTACATCGGGTAATTTTTCAAAGCTAGCGAGTAAGTCGTAAGCTAGCGCGCCTCCTAAAAATACCGCATTAGGATGGTTACGAATGGCAGTAATTTTATTGGTAATTAACCTAAGTACATCAAATACTGCAGGGGCTTTTAGGCGACTGTCTTCATCTAATTCAGCGTCTGCTTCGGGAAAGGTTAACGCCACCACTCCCGCTGCTGGGTCATAGTGATGGTTCACACCCACTGGGCAGTATTCATCAAACATGGGTAAAACGGCGTGGCCGTTATCTGTTAATGCTCGGCAAGTTACTACCGAACCATTGCACTCAAGTTTTACTGCTGCATCGACTAACAGTAAACTTTTTAGGTTGTCTTTACTGTTAATTTCGGCTGATTCAAGCAGAAGGTTATTCGTTTTTCCTTGGCACAAATACTGATACGCATGGAGAGGGTCAGCAATATAATCTGCTTGAATGACTAGGGTTTCTACTTTACCTGTCTGCTCTGTTAACTGGGCTAAACTCATTTTTTTAATTCGCTCTTAATTAGGCTTTACGATTTTTCTTGGCGAGCAGATGTAAAAAAGCCCGCATATTATACGGGCTTTCTTGGAAATTTATTTGCAAAAATACAAACACTCACAGCCCGTTAGTTCAGGTTGTGCCACCACCAAATGATTTGTGCTTGAATATTTTTCATTTATATCAGTTCTCTTACTGTTAAGTCTGCTAATCAAAGTCGAATCAGTGTAATATAACAATCTCGACGGGCTATAGAAGAAAACAAAAAGGCTTCTGTGTCAACACCCTAATTATTCTTTAATATAAAAAAGTTAATCACTCCATGAAAATCGACCTGCATAGCCACACTCATTATTCTGACGGTAAACTCTCCCCAGAAGAGCTCATTACCCGTGCTCATACCATGCAGGTGAACGTTTTGGCGATTACCGATCACGACACAGTTGACGGTATAAACCAAGCTATTGATTACCAAGCTCAACAAAAAAGAGAGATGCAAATATTGCCCGGTGTAGAGATTTCTACCTCTTGGCATAATTTTGATATTCATATTTTAGGATTAAATGTTGACCATACTGACCCACAATTTTTAGAGCGTTTAGAGCTCCAAAGCCAAGAGCGAGATAGACGAGCTCAAAAAATGTCAGACAAACTGGCTAAAGTGGGCATAGATAATGTATTGCAAGATGCCAAAACATTAGCTGGAGTAGGGCAGCTCACACGGGCTCACTTTGCTCGAGTATTAGTTGAACGTAATGTGGTTAAAGATTTTGATAGCGTATTTAAAAAGTATTTAGGCAAAGGTAAAAAAGCCCATGTAAAACCCCAGTGGATAAGCATTCAAGAAGCTATTCAATGGATACATGACGCAGGAGGCAAAGCCGTACTAGCTCACCCAGGTCACTATGACATGACAAGCAAATGGTTAAGGCGCTTAGTAGAAGACTTCACTCAAGGTGGCGGTGATGGTATGGAAGTGACCCATTCCCATCTTTCACGGGATAAAAAAGCGCTGTTAACTAGCCTTGCCGAAGAGCATAATTTACAAGCTTCAAGTGGTTCTGATTTTCATTATCCGAATCGTTGGACCGAATTAGGCAAAAACCTTTCGCTTCCCGAGCACCTTGTGCCAATATGGCATGATTGGGCGTTAAATAAACAACAGGCGGCCAGCTAATTAGGCTGTTTATCAACTAAGCAATACTGCTGTGATAGTAGAATAGGAGTTACCCATGAGTCAGTTTTTTTATATACATCCAGATAATCCTCAAGCACGTCTGATCAAGCAATCTTGTGAACTAATACACCAAGGCGCTGTGGTGGTGTACCCCACGGATTCTGGCTATTCAATTGGATGCCATATGAATGATAAGGCTGCCCTAGAGCAAATTTGTCGTATTCGTCAAATCGGTAAAGATCACAATTTCACGCTTATGTGCAGAGATATGTCAGAACTCTCGGAATATGCCCGAGTCGATAATACTGCATTTAGGATGATCAAAAATAATACCCCAGGACCTTACACCTTTATTCTTAAAGCGACTAAAGAGGTTCCCAAACGGTTACAAAACCCTAAACGTCGAACCATAGGTATTCGGGTACCCGATAATAAAATCGCCCTCGCTTTATTAGAAGAATTGGGAGAGCCCATGATGTCTACCACCTTAATTTTGCCAGATAGATTAGTTGCAGAATCAAACCCAGATGACATTCGAGACGAGCTTGAAAAACAAGTGGGATTGATAATCCATGGTGGATTTTTAGGGGAGCAACCCACCACTGTGATTGATTTATCTGAAGACGAAACCACTATTATCCGTGAAGGTAGTGGTGATTTAGCGCCTTTCATTTAAGACGCTTTTTATTTATGTCTGCTGATAACTCTTCATTTTCAAACCCTGATGGTGCAAATGAGCCTGTTCAACAGCCCTTGCCCCTTGCATTTATTAATGGCGAAGCCTTAGTTGAAAAACCGGAAGATTTATATATTCCGCCAGATGCCCTTGAGCTGATTTTAGAAGCATTTGAAGGGCCGTTAGATTTGCTGCTGTACTTAATTCGTAAGCAAAAGTTCGACATAGTGAATTTACCTGTATACCAAGTTACTCAGCAATACATGGAATATGTAGAGCTGATGAAAGATTTGAAGCTTGAACTCGCTGCTGAATATTTATTGATGGCTGCTATTTTAGCTGAGGTTAAATCACGGCTTTTATTGCCCAAAAGGCCTGATGCAGAAGACGACGAAGACGATCCAAGAGCTGAGTTAATTCGTCGTTTAAAAGAATACGAAAAAATAAAAGGTGCAGCACAAGAGTTAGATAATATTCCTCGCCAAGACCGAGATCTATTTAAAGCTAGCGCAAAGGCGGCAGAGTCTATTGAGGCAGTTAAAATACTGCCAAAGGTGAGTTTGCAAGAGTTGGTACTGGGTTTTCAATCAGCCATGCAGCGGGCCGAGGCTTTTGAACATCATCAAATAGAGAAAGAAACCCTATCTACCCGTGAACGCATGAGCTTTATTTTAGAAAAAATATCCTCAGACCATTACACAGGGTTTGATGAGTTATTTTACGCTAACGAAGGCAAAGCGGGTGTAGTGGTGACATTTTTGGCTATATTAGAATTAGCAAAAGAAAGCTTAATTGACCTAGTACAAGCTGAGCCTTATGCCAACATACATGTAAAAATCAGTACTGGTTCAGGGCAAATACAAGAAGGTGAACATGGCTAAAATATCCCGAGTACAACTTAAACAACTGGTTGAATCAGCCATATTTGTAGCCGAACAACCTTTGTCTCAAGAGCGTTTACAGCAAACTGTTTTAGAGGGTTTAGCCGTTAGTAAAACTATGCTTAAAGATGTGTTAGCCGAACTCAAGCTTGATTACCAAGCTAGAGGAATTCAGCTGGTGGAAGTCGCCACGGGTTACCGCTTTCAATCTATGGATAGTTTAAGCCCGTGGTTGAGTAAGTTGTGGCAAGAACAAGCGCCGCGATACTCAAGAGCTAGCCTAGAAACCCTGTCGTTAATCGCATATCGCCAGCCTATTACCCGGGGTGAAATCGAAGACGTGCGCGGCGTGTCTGTTAGTAGCCATATTATGAAAACCTTAAGTGAACGAGGTTGGATTAAAGTGGTAGGTCGAAAGGAAGTTCCCGGTAGGCCATCCCTATATGCCACCACTAAAGAATTTCTGGATTATTTTTCACTTAAAAGTTTGAGTGAGTTACCCAGTAGTGACGAATTTATCGCTTCACCAGAAAGCGAAGAACAGCGTAAGCAACTCTTAACCATGACCGAAGAGTCAAATACTGAAGAGTTGCCCCCAATAACTTCTGAAGACCCAGCAAAAGATTTGTCGGATGGATCAGAACAACCAGAGCAATTACATTAATGAGTGATAAATTACAAAAAGTCCTAGCCAATGCTGGCTTAGGTTCGCGCCGTGAAATGGAGCGTTGGATTGAAGCTGGCCGTGCTTCGGTAAATGGCAAGTTAGCCACCTTAGGCGATAGGGTAGAGCCCACAGATAAAATACGCGTTGATGGTAACCCAGTTAATACAGTGAATAACTCGCCAATTTGCCGCGTGCTCATGTACAACAAACCAGAAGGGGAGTTGTGTAGCCGTAAAGATCCTGAAGGGCGAGCCACAGTATTTGACCGCCTGCCTAATATTAAAAATGGCCGTTGGATAGCTGTAGGCCGTTTAGATATCAATACCAGTGGCTTATTGTTGTTTACCAATGATGGCGAACTTGCCAATCGCTTAATGCACCCTAAACACGAAGTTGAAAGAGAGTACTCGGTACGTGTGTTTGGTGAAGTAGAAGACATGATGTTAAAGCGTTTAACCGATGGCGTAAAACTAGAAGACGGTGAAGCCAAATTCACTCAAATAGTGAAAAAGCCCAGCGATGAAGAAAGCCAAAATAGTTGGTATAACGTGAGTTTATCAGAAGGGCGTAACCGTGAAGTTCGTAGACTTTGGGAGTCTCAAGGTTTGCAGGTTAGCCGTCTTATTCGGGTGCGTTATGGTGAGCTTGAGCTTAAAAAACGCTTGCCTCAAGGTGGATGGGTCGAATTGCCTTTACCTGACTTAAACACTTTGCGTAAAAGTGTGCAGCTACCAGAAGAAAAAGAAACCCTTATTAAAGTCGAGGCTGATAACAAGCTTGACCATGTTAAGTTAAGCCGTATGCGTAGGTCAGTTAAAAAACATCGTGTTAGGCAGGCTAATAAAAAACGAGGATAAGTGGTCTTTTACTTTTCGTAAGAGTAAAGCATTTGCTTTGCTCGCGGCAATCTCGGTAACTGTCCCTTAATTACCTTATCTTCCACCATCCATGTAAACCGCGATAGCTAATAATGCGGATAACAGTAAGATCTTGGTACTTTTCCGTTTTCCCCCAGCACGTTATTTGTAAGGAGGTAATAACTCTAGCCTGTACAGTAGGTTAGATAATGTGCTAAAAAAAAGTCTCATGTAGAAAGCAGGGGAAAAGCCGTGTTTAAACACGAAACTTTTCCGGATTTAAATATTGTTAGGTGCCGAGCATGCTTGAGGAGTTTCGATAAATTCTTTCAGAGATTAAGGTAGCACTAGCTCCTAAATGGGGAGCATGTGTTGAGCTAATTTACTATGAACATAGAGACTATATTGAAGATGTAATGATTGAAGTATTCGATACCGAGTACTCTTTTTCGAGTTATTATGAAACAACAGGAAAGTATTCTTTATATTTTGAAAGAAATGCGTCTTTTGAACAAGTAGCTAAGATAGTTGAACAAATAAATGAGTATCACAAAAAGCACAATGTTGATTTTGTATTACCCAGTGGCACCTAACAAATGCATTATTGAGGGAATTTTACTCACTGGTAAAGCGCTCTTAAAATCCCCATATGCAAAGCATTAGCAGCTTTGGGGTAGTCATGCACAATACGGATAGAGTTTATTCAAATGATGAACAAAATGCTATTAGTGGCGTTGTAAAATGGAAGCCAATTAAATCTATTTGGTTTTTGACTCATTTCTTAGTAACTATTTTAATTGCTCCATTTGTCTTATCTCTTTCTGCATTTTTAGTTTTTATAGTCCTAACTGCAATCACGTTATGTTTTGGGCATTCTCTAGGAATGCATCGGTTACTTATCCACCGCTCATATGAATGTCCGAAATGGATGGAGTATCTGTTCGTATATTTAGGTGTGTTGGTTGGCATGGCTGGCCCAATAGGAATGATGATTCAACATGACCTTCGTGATTGGGCGCAAAGACAAACTCAGTGTCATGATTATTTATTGCATGGCTCAAAAATACTAAAAGATGGATGGTGGCAATTAAATTGTGATCTTGTACTAAAACACCCTCCCGAATTTAATATAGAAAAATCGGTATCCTTAAATAAATTTTATCAATTCATAGAAAAAACATGGATGCTTCAACAATTAGTTTTAGCCATTCCCTTATTTCTTATTGGCGGTATATCTTGGTTAGTTTGGGGCGTTTCTGCACGAATTGTAATATCTGTCGGTGGTCATTGGCTCATTGGTTACTTCGCCCATAATAAAGGCGATAAAACTTGGGAAGTTGAAGGAGCTGCAGTACAAGGTCACAACATTAAAGTTGCGGGCTTCCTTTCAATGGGAGAAGCATGGCATAACAATCATCACGCATATCCAGGTTCAGCAATGTTGGGTTTGTATTGTGATGAACCTGATCCTGGTTGGTGGGTACTAAACGCTCTATATAATCTAAGAATAGTTAAAAATATTAAGTTGCCGAAGCAACTACCTGTTCGTTCAGAATTAGTGGCGCTTTCTGATAGTATAGATAATCGCGTTGAACGAGTACCTGAAGACTGCGAGATTGCAAAATTCATACGAAATGACAGCTAACATGCTAATTCAGCAGGACAAAAAAACAGGTGGTTTTGCTTCTGCGTCACTAATTTTAACCATTTTTTTATTGCTTCTGATTGGGGCGTTGCAAATCTATTGGAACGACCTATCGTATTTTTTAAGGTATAATTTGGTAGATAATGCCTTTGCTAAAGCCTGCCACATAAAGCTCTCCTTGATTATCTAGTGCAAACGTTGAGATATTACCTTGATCGGATAACAATTTAATGGGAGAGGTTAGGGCTGGGTACTTAGCAGCCCAGATACTGCCAGAAACAAAATCAGCATATATATAATGATTTTTGAGCTTTGCGTTTATATTGCCCTGGTATACATAGCCTCCGGTTATCGATTGGCCCTGTGAGCGTCCGTATTCAAGTTTAGGTAAAATTAGCTGCTCAGTGTTACATCGCGTTTTAGGCTTATAACAGTGACTTGCTTCCATTGTATTCCATCCATAGTTTTGTCCTTTGTCTATTATAGAAATTTCTTCATATTTATGTTGACCTACGTCGGCAACAATTAAGACGTCTTTCGCAAAAGAATAGCGCCATGGATTTCTTAAGCCATAGGCCCAAATCTCTGGTTTAAAGTTTAAATCGTTAACAAAAGGGTTGTCTTTAGGAATGGAATAGGGAACATCAATTGGTGTGTTTATATCAATCCGTAACATGCTACCTAATAAGGTTTGAGTATTTTGGCCATGCCCTTGAGGGTCGCCAGCAGAGCCGCCATCACCCATGCCAATATATAAGAAGCCATTTGGGCCAAATGCAATTTGGCCTCCGTTATGATTACTGTATGGCTGCTTTATTTCTAGAATAATTTTTTCGTTTAATAACTGATAACCTAGGTTAGTTTGGGTTAGTGAAAAGCGAGAAATTCTTGTTTTACGCTCTCCTTTTTTAGGGAAGTAATTAACAAATAAATAATCATTTTTATCATCGTTCACTTTATTGGTGAGATGAGAATAATCTGGATGAAAAGCCAAACCCAACAACCCCATTTCAGAGCCACTTCTCACATTAAATTCATGCACCAAATAGTTTTTATTCTGTTGTAGGTGAGTATACGTTAGCTTGCCTTTCTTACTTGCAATCAATAATTCGTTGTTTGAATTAGGGAAAAATTTTAGATCTACAGGCTGTTCGAGATTGGTTACTATTTTTTTTAATTGGATAGCTTGGGTTGTAAAGGAGAGCATTAGTATAAAAAGAAGTGTTATTTTCATGGCAGATGGATGAGTATTGGAAAGAGTAACTAGAATCTTACTCTTAGAACAGTCTAATTCAAGGGGATTTTTGGGCCTAAGCACTCCGGTAATGTGTCGATTAGGACGTTTCTTTTTCATTAGTCTCACTAACGGTAGTGTGTAATCCATAGACATCCAGTCACTTTGTTTTGGGGCTATGGATCACATAAATGTGAGCTTATCTGGGTTTAGCTTTGTAGTGGAATTACACGAAGTTCTACTCGTCTATTTTGCTGACGACCTTGAGCGGTATCATTACTTGCTATAGGTTGACTCTCTCCCATCCCCAGGGTTTGTAAACGATTCGTCGCCACCCCTGTACCTTGTAGATAGTTAGCAACACTATTAGCTCTTTGTATAGATAACTGAGTATTGTAGTTTGCATCTCCTACTGAGTCTGTGTGGCCTTCGATGCTTAACTTGGTTTTCTCATAGCGATTTAGCACTTTTGCAACGTTCTCTAGCACAGGATAGAAGTTAGTTACAATGGCTGCACTGCCCGTGGAAAAGGTAATATTACCGGGTATAGATAATCTAATGTTGTCACCTTCTCGGTACACTTCTACGCCACTGCCAGCGAGTTCTTCACGAAATGCTTCTTCTTGGTTATCCATGTAATTACCAATGGCACCACCTGCTAATGCTCCTAAGGCGGCTCCCCATACATAACGGCTTTTATCATTATCGCCAGTGCCTTTACCGGCTAAAGCGCCAATTACTGCGCCTATACTCGCTCCTTTTTGACTATTACTAGCATTTGATGCACAACCCGAAATAATTAAACTAGATAGTGTCACTGCGATGATTGTCTTTTTCATGTTTACTCCTGAATAACATTTAATAAATTGACTTGTAAGAGATAGCACAAACTATTCCAAAAAGATCAATATCAAGAGCATTAATTATTTTACTGAAATCAATTGGTTAGGCTTTGATAAGGTCAGGGCAGTTAGAAAGAGAACAGCAGTATTTACACATTATGTGTAATCTTTACTAAAGGTATGAAATTTCTTATTAGTGTGAGTGCTGGGCTAGTACCAGTTGGTAATGAACATGGTTTAAAAAATGGGGGATCTAATCAGCTTCTAACGCTTTAATTTTGACAAAAAGCCCCTGATTTTTTGGAGTTGAGATGTTTAGCTCTTGACTTTTTTTACCTACATAGCCGTTTATAAATTCTATTTCACTCTTACGTTTAAAGTTTATGTCTTGATGCATAGATGAGTAATTATTAGCAGTAGCCTTGAAGACTTTCATTACCTTTTTGCTGATAGCCTAACCTACTGGGTTCTTGGTTCTTGGCAACCGCTTAAAGAAACAAGCCCTCTTTTCGTTCGTAATGTAAGTAGGGATAACGTCCTTTCGTTTATGGGATGCGACCAAAGATGATAGTCAATTAGGCCAAGTAAATGTTGGAAGCTTGTAGTGTGCCATTCTACTTTGGTTGATCAGAGGTGGTTCTTGTAAGTCTTTTGCCTTAAATATAGAGGTTGATAGGTTGCCTACTACGGGGTGGCATTTTAAAAACAAAAAGCTGAGTCGCGATATTTTACGACTCAGCTTTTTTTATTTTACCGAGCCGAAGAATGATTTAGACCTCAGTAAGTATTTGTATAGTAAATTAGTTACAAACATTACCTGTAACAATAGGCACTGCAGCCGCGTTATCGACTACATTTTTACTAGCACCAAATCCAAATTCAATGAATTGACCTGGCTGAATTGTACTATTCCATCCTAGATTAGATGCAGTACTGGTTGTATCGGCAGTCAAATTGGCATTCCATATGTTGTCTATCGTACTGTCTATCATAGTCCAATTTACCTCCCAGCCTTCAATTACAGTGTTGCCATTGTTGGTGATTCGGATATTAGCAACGTATCCATTGTTCCACTCATTGTCGATAATAAATTCACAATTAGCACTGGCTGGAGGGTTAACTATATTGGTTTCAATATTGAGAAATGCGCCTGATACTTCTGCACCAATACGGGTATATATATTGTTAGCCGTGGCATCTATTACTGGAGTAACTGAGCCCTCTGCGTTTAATACTCCAATGGCAACATCGCCACTGGTACCAACTGCTTGTGCGAGTTCATAAGGCCAAACATCGGCAGCGTTATTTGCGCTATCGATTTCTATTCCTGTCGCTGGTATATAGGTATCTGCACCGCTGGTATCCACCACTCTTAAGCTAATGGTGTCGCCAACTTCTAGAGTACGTGAATCAGTTAACGTGCTGTTCAAAATCCAAGTCGCTGTTATGGTTTCAGGAAGGTGCTCTAGGCTCAATATTTCGCTGTCAGTATTAACACCATCAGTTACCGTTAACGTCAAGGATATAGTTGAAGCAACACTAGGCTCTGGATACGTTAATGTCGCTGTTGCTGATGTTGTGTTAGTTAGTTCGTATTCAGTATCAGAGGTGCTCGATACGCTCCATTGATAGCTTAAGTTATCCCCAGTAGACCCTGAGGCGTCTAAAACCAAATTACCAGCGCCGATTAATGTTGTGACAGCCGGAGTTGCAACAATATCGGCTACGACGTTGTTATCGATGACTGTTCCGCTAAATTGTGCGTCAATACAGCCATGAAAACGTTCATAGGTGTAGAGATTCCGTCCCCATTCTCCATAAATAACGTGGCGGCCGGTTCTTTCTGGCACGTCGCAGTATGTATAAAACAAAGTGTTATCTTTGTCTGGTACAACGTTAGGATTAGCGTTAGGTGTTGAGTCATCGTATGTTAAGTCACAAAAGGGAGTGGCTTCAAAGTCATCCCAAGTGAGTGGCACACCTACTTCAAACACAAAGTCTTCTTTGGTGATGTAGTAAACGAACTCTTCACTGTCATCAAAGTGCGGGCCCCAGCTGATATTCCATACAATTTCATTGGTACCCGATTGCATGGTGTTGGTTGGCCAATCTATGGCTTTATCCCAAGGGGTTGCACCACCTTGCCAAGTTTCTGAATCAAAACCACAGACATTATTAGTCAGTGGCGTGACAACTTTGCGTCCTTCTGCGTGGGTTAATACGCTCATGAAGCTGTAACCCCCGTTGAAGTCGTCAGCAAATGCTTGTAAACATGTTTCGTTGTTTAAGCCTGTGCCATTTGCTGCTTGATCTGGCTTGGTTAACACGCCACAGATTTGGTTCCTAGACGCTGGACTTTCCATCAAGCCATGGGCTAGTAAAGATGGGGATAAAATCGATAGCGCTAAGTATGCTGTGATTAGAGCTATAGTGTTCCTATGTTGTGAGGGTTTTGTATTCATAACAATTCTCAACCTTTAGTTTGTGGAACAGCCTTGAATAACAATTATTCAAGGTTGTTCATTATGTGTAGTATTTTATATGAGGATTAATCCTTTAAAGTAATACGGGTGCGGGATCCTGCCCGCACCTTACTCTTTAAGTTAACTAGTTTGCTGTACAACTTGGCTGCACAAAGGTACCGCTGTATGTTGCTTGCATGCCAAATGTTACGCTTTGACCTGGGCCTATAGTGTTGTTATAGGGCATATTAGACGCGACTATGCTGTCGTCTTGAGTGGTGAAGTTAGCGTTCCAGCCATTGCTTAGTAATGCGTCTCCACCTAGAGTTAATGTAGCGCTCCAGCTTGAAACTGTTTCTGAGCCATTATTGGTTAATGTGATTTCGCCTAACACGTAACCTGTAGACCAAGTATTAGCGCTGCCTATATCGCAAGTTAACTCGTCACTAGCTGTGATTGGTGTTACAACAATGTTGATTGATTCAGAAGCATCTAATGGGTTTTGTGCTTCGTCCAAAGCTGTTACTTCTAGTGGGTAGGTGCCTTCAATACTCGGAGCGGATAACTGCACTAGTGCAGCGTCAAGTACTACACCTGATTGGCCATCAAATTGCCAAGCAAAACCACCGGCATTGTCATAATCAACGGTGACGGTAATGTCTTCTGATGGTGCAAAGCTGCTTGCATTGGCAGGTGAAGTTATTGATATAGTCGCAGATGGCACCATATCTTCCTCTACTGACAGTAAGGTCACTTGATCTTGAATGTCGGTTTCGGCCCCTCCAGCGTCTAAGCCAATAATGCTTACCGTGAATTCACCTAACTCAATTGGGGCGGTTAAGGCTAAAGAGCCGGAACTTTGGTCAGCTCCTACAAGCGTTTCGTTAAGGTAAATATTTACACCTGCTAGGTTGCTAAGATTGTAAGCTATTGTAAAGTCATCGCCTTGGATTACTTCGCTGTTAGCTGATGGAGATGTAATAGCTGTACTTGGCGTGATGGTTATGTCGCCGTAATATTCGCTAACTGTGGTACCTGTCGCTGAGCTACCCAAGGGTATTTGATGGTCAAGGCCAACAAATTTGTTGTCACTATCCTGCCACAGGGCTGGTTTCAAGAGGGCATATTTATCTTCGTCCCATGTCGTCCAATCATTGTTGAGCAAGCCTCCGGTGTCACCCGAGTTAGGATTAACTACCCAAAATGTGTGGTGTAATTGATGCTCTACGATTAAGTCACGTAAAGCAAACATCCACTTTTCGTTGTCTGCACCATCCATAAAACCACCCCATTCGCCAATTAAAAGTGGTGAGATACCTTGTTCGTGAATGAACATCCAGTTGTCTTTCCATACATCGTTGTACAAAGAGTCTTTGTCAAACCCAGCGTAAAACCAATCTTGTGCAAAAACTAAAGGGCCGTAATCATGGGGTGAGTAGATGAGCTGGTCTTGGTTTGCACCTAAATCAATTGGATAGTCTATGACGCCGCGGAGGTTGCCGCCCCACCAATTACTGTGATAGTCATCTGAATCAGTAGAAGTCCAAGTGATGTTATCGATTGGGAATGACTCAATCCCTTCACATAACACCAATAAGTTAGGGTTAATGGCTAAAATGCGATTAGATGCAGTTTCGCAGGCGTATTTGAAGTTGTTGATGTCGGTAGAATCGTCCCACTTTGCAAAATCTTGACCTGACCAAGGTTGACCATGAGGTTCGTTTTGAATATCCATAGCAATTATGGTGTCGTCATTTACATACCTCTGAGTTACCCACTCCCATGATTCATAGAAAATTTCAGTGGTAATAGTATCTTTGTACCAAAGAGGGTATATATGCCCAGAGTTGTCAGCTTCAGCACTATGTACATCTAGCATTACTTTTAATCCAATGCTTTTAGATACCTCGATAAAGCGGTCAAATACCTCGAGGTTATTCAAGCCTATTAAGTTTGGGTTGGTAGACGTATTGACGTTAGGGGTGCTAAATTGGCCATTGCTCCATTCCCATAATAACTCCGTCGAAATAGGCACTCGTAGAATGTTTATTCCGCGATCGGCAATTGACTGTAAGGTAGTTTCTAAATTTACTGACCATAGGCCATGAAAGGTACGTTCGGTTGCGTTAAAACCAAACCAGTTTGCACCTGTTAGCCATACAGGATTACCGTCTTTGTCGACAACTTGGTTACCTTGAGTATGAAGCCAATCATCCCCTGAAAGTGCTTCTTGAGCACTTGCTGAAAGAGAAGAGCTCATAGCTATAATAGAGATTGCAGCGGCAATTTTTTTCATTTTATACATCCTTTACTTTGTTAAAAATACATTTGAAAAATACGTTTTCAATAGCCGAAGCAAGTAAAAGCTTTTGATTCTGGCTAATATAAGGTTTGCTTGTAAATATTCGTTTTCTATTAACAATTCAGTGAGTGTATTGTTTGGTTTTTTGTCCGTTTTTATTTTCTATTGAATTAATCTAAGTGATTCTAAATCGAGACACATCCAAATTGGGTTTCGACTTGAATAAAACAGACCTGTAATAATGTAAAAACAATGCCACCTAGTAAAAGGAATAAGTTTTATAGACTAAAATCCTTATTTAACAGGGTCTTAGGTTTTGTTTTTGCTTTTATTTTGCATTGTGAACGTAAATTTCATGTCTTAGCTTTACCACTTATATCAAACTGCAAAGAGCAATTTATATACCATTCTATACTTTTTTGTGGATATATTTTTTACCGTTTGTTGTTGACGAATCCGTCCATTAAATAGTAGTGTAATCGTTTACATTTAAAGTTAATTAAATGTGACTAATATGTTTTTTAGTATAGGTGGGATTTTAATTTAAGTGTAATTAAATTACCCTTAAATTTGGTGGGTAAACGGATTCTCAAAAAGAGGAAGCTTAAAGTGTATTGCTTATGGGTAAGATGGTAAGGCCATTTGTTATGTGAAACAGAGTTTTGGTTATTTTGTGCAAGCTTCACGTAAATTAGTACATATGTAGATCACATACTTCACTACCTGAATTCAGTGTTCATTGGCTTAATTTATTTTTTGACTACTAGAAGTTAGGGGTCGTAGTTTCTTATTTTTGGGTAAGTTGAAGGGCCGTTAAAATAAAAGGTTAACCCGTAAATTGTTTGTTTTAGAACTAAGCGTGGTTAATTTAAATGTTGACCACCAATGTTCCGAAATTTTTTATTTCTTAGCTAATTAGGATTTTTCGTATGATAAAGTTTACAAAAATAGGAGGCGTATTATTAAGTACGCTCAGTGTTTTTAGCGCCAACGCCGTAGACGTAAATTATGGTGAGGCATTGCAAAAATCTATTTACTTTTATGAGGCTCAGCAAGCAGGTGTATTACCTGATTGGAATCGCGTCGAGTGGCGCGGAGATTCTACATTGGAAGATGGTACAGATGTTGGTGAAGATCTATCTGGTGGTTGGTTTGATGCTGGTGATCACGTTAAGTTCGGTTTTCCTATGGCGGCTTCGGCTACTATGTTGGCATGGGGGGTTATAGAAAACCCTGAAGCTTACTCTCAGACTGGCCAATTAGTACATATCAAAAATAATCTGCGTTTTGTTGCTGATTATTTTATCGCAGCCCATCCAGAACCAAATGTCTTGTATGGTCAAGTAGGCTCAGGTAGTGCCGACCACTCATGGTGGGGACCTGCTGAAGTGATGCACCTTACCTCACGAGCCGCCTCTACTCGGCCTTCCTATGCGATAACAACAACGTGCCCAGGATCAGATTTAGCAGGTGAAACGGCTGCCGCTTTAGCGGCGATTGCTATGGTGTTTGAGTCTTCGGACAGCGCCTATGCGAGTACGTTACTTACTCACTCTGAAGAGTTATATACCTTTGCCAAGACCTATCAAGGTAAATACAGTGATTGTATAACTGACGCATCTGCATTTTATAACTCTTGGAGTGGTTACGCTGATGAGTTGGTATGGTCAGCTGCTTGGCTGTATAAAGCTACGGGCAATCAAAGTTATTTAGATGCAGCTAAAGCAGATTACGCTAACCTGGGCACAGAAGCGCAAACTGGCACTAAATCTTATAAATGGACCCATGCCTGGGATGATAAAAGCTACGGTAGTTATGTGCTAATGGCCCAGCTAACAAACGAAGCCCAATATAAAGAGGATGCAGAGCGTTGGCTGGACTATTGGACCGATGGTTATAACGGTGAAAAAATAGAATACACTGCTGGTGGACTTGCTCGACTCGATCAGTGGGGAGCTTTACGCTATACCGCGAACACATCGTTTATTGCTTTGATTTATTCTGATTATTTGGCTGGTGAAGACGCTACAAATAGCCGTGTTAGCACTTATTATAATTTTGCTGTAAGCCAGATTGAATACATAATGGGTGATAATCCAAATGGGATCATTTATCAAATTGGCATGAGTGAAAATGGGCCTAAAAACCCTCACCATCGTACCGCTCATGGTAGTTGGGCTGATAGTTTAGATGAGCCAGTTGAAAGCCGTCACTTGTTAGTGGGTGCCTTAGTTGGTGGGCCTAGTGCTGGTGATATTTATGTTGACGACCGAGGTGACTACATTTCTAACGAGGTAGCAACTGACTATAACGCCGGTTTTACGTCTGCACTTGCTCGGCTTTACTTAGATTTTGGTGGCGACCCTATTGATGACAGTCTATTTCCGGTTGCTGAAGTACGTGACTTAGAGTTTTACGTAGAAGCCAAGGTAAACTCTGAAGGTCCTCGATATGTTGAAATTGGCACAAATATTTATAATCACTCTGCTTGGCCTGCTCGTAATGGTAGTGATCTTAAGTTCCGTTACTGGGTTGATTTAACAAGCGAAATGGAAAAAGGATATAGCGTCAGTGATGTCACTGTATCTGCCGCTTATACACAAGCAAGCAGCATATCGCAGCTGCAAGCTTGGGGTGATGCCAGCGATAATATTTATTACACTGAAGTATCTTTTGAGGGAGTTGATATATTCCCCGGTGGTCAATCAGACTCTAAAAAAGAAGTGCAGTTTAGATTGAGTCTGCCTAATACTAATGATGATGCTGATTGGGATAACTCAGATGATCCTTCTTGGGCAGATTATACAAGTGCTTTCGCTGTTAGTTCAGCAATCGCTGTATATGAGGGCAATGAATTAGTGTGGGGAGAAGAGCCAAGCGCATCATGCGGTGGGGATTCAGGCATCAATTGCGCGCCAACTGTGGATAATCTTACTACTTTGACTGCCTTTGAAACTTCTGTGGATATAGAGTTAACTGGTACTGATAGCGACGGGAGTATTGCATTTTATACTGTGTCTTCTCCGTCTAATGGCAGCATAAGTGGTGCTGGTGATTTCAGAACTTATACGCCAGATGATAACTTTTATGGTACCGATAGTTTTAGTTACACAGCAACAGATAATGTGGGGGCAGAGTCTAGTGCTGCCACCATTGCTGTGACAGTTGCAGAGCCACTTGTACCTAGTGTAGTGATTACCACTCCTAGCGATAATACTGAGGTATATGTAGGTGAAGAGTTTGCATTATCATTTAACTATAGCAATGCCGCTGGGGTAAGCGTGTTAGTTGAAGGTACTGAAGTGGTCGCAAGCACCACAAGTGCATCGGTAATAGTTATTGCGCCTACTACCGCTCAAAGTTTTTTAGTTGAAGTCATAGCCTTAGATGAAAATGGCGAAGCAACAACCGCATCTGATAGTTTGAGCTTGAGCGCAATTGAAAAGCCAATTAATGGTGTGCCGACGGCCGTTATCTCCTCTTCTGTAAGTGGCTTAACCGTTAACTTTGATTGTGGGTTGTCAACCGATCCAGATGATGATGCCCTAACTTGTAGTTGGGACTTTGGCGGAGGAAATGTCGCGACAGGCAACATGATCAGTCACACCTTCATTGCTGAAGGTGCATATACAGTTAGCTTAATGGTGAGTGATGGTATCGATACAGATACGGCAACAGAAACTGTTACTGTTTTAGAGCCAATAGCCAGTGCCAATTGCGAATATATTCTTAGCAATGAATGGAATACTGGTTTTGTGGCTAACATTCGAATCTCTAATAACTCAACAGAAGTAATTGATTCTTGGCAGGTATCTTGGGAATACGCTGCGGGCACTGTTCGCACAAGTGGCTGGAATGCAGTTGTAACAGGTGCTAACCCTTATATAGCGACACCACTGGCTTGGAATAGTCAAATCAACCCTGGTGAATATGTAGAGTTTGGTATCCAGGGGAGTAAACCAACAGACCAAGCGGCTTCTATTCCTGTAGTAGTGGGTGATGTTTGTGACTAATAATTAAATTATTTTAACTTCAACACATTAAAGCCTGTGACTTCTATAGAGTTCACAGGCTTTTTATTTGGCTATAAAATCATAGTCAAACTCTATTGTTAAATGAGCTAACCTTCTAACTCTTTAATTTTCGTAAAAAGCTCCTGATTTTTTGGAGTTGAGATGTTTAGCTCTTGACTTTTTTTACCTACATAGCCGTTTATAAATTCTATTTCACTCTTACGTTTAAAGCTTATGTCTTGATGCATTGATGAGTAATTATTAGCGGTAGCCTTAATGACTTTCATTACATTTTGCTGCAGCGCTTCAGTGCTGGTAGCGTAACCAACTGCATTCATTACCTGAGCGACTTCTGAGCAAATAGCTTGGATATCTTGCTGATATTTCTTGTCTGCTAACTCGCCATTCTTTATATCGTTGATGGCTGTGAGTGGGTTTATCACTGAGTTGATGGTGAGTTTGCTCCATAACGCTAGCCGAATATCTTGATGCCAAGTATTTGGGGGGAGTAACTTAGACACGCTTGATTCTATTAAGCTGGCATTGTCATCAGGTTTTGTAATCCAACCAAGGTGGGTTTCACCTAAGCCTGTTGCTTTTACACTTGTTTCAGTGGGCTTATACGCACCATAACTGGTGGTGCCAGCAATTATAGGGTTGATAGGGTAGAGTGCTTTTACTTGTTCAATTGTGCCCATGCCGTTATGCAATAAAACTAAGGTGTGCTTAGGTTTAATTTTTTTACTAAGTTGTTGTAGCGCGCCGAGCACTTGGTACGCCTTTATAGGTAAAACTACAACGTCAAAGTCTGATGCGCTTTTTATATCCGAGGTATGCGGATTGATAAGCGCTTTGTCTCCGTTAATAGTTTCAATATCTAGGGTAATAGCTATTGAGGTTTTTAACAGAAGTTGGTAATCAAGTTTTTGTTGGTGGCATGAATAAGCAATTAGGCTACCTATTGCCCCTTTGCCTAAAATCGCAATTTTAAGTGTTGCTGTACTCACTATTAACTTAAGGAGTTCATTGCAGACTTTGGCCAATTCAATGACCAAGGTTGCTTGTGGGTTTCTATTATAATTTGAGTTTCGACCTGCGTGAAATTTTCACCTTCTGATGGTGGGCACATTATCGATATAGGTGTATCTTGATACACAAACTGAATCCCATAAGCGTGTAGATAAGTTCTATCTGAAATCTGTCCACCATAGAGCTTATCTCCTAAAATAGGAGCACCTAGGCTTTTTAATGCGACTCTTATTTGATGAGTTTTTCCGGTGAGAGGTTTAATTAAGTACAAGCGTAGACTTGGCGACACAGAAAAACTGAAAAACTGGGTGGCAGCTTGTTGAGTTTTACTATTGTCAAGGATCCACTTGCCATCTCTAACTTTTTTCATGCCGCCTTTTATTGTGCCTTGTTTCTTTTTTGGCTTTTTAGTGGCTAAAGCTAGGTAATATTTCGCGATTTTTTTCTGCTCGAAAAGCGTCCCAAATATAGCCGCTGCTTTAGCCGTTTTTGCCAGTATCAGAATACCAGAGGTAACTTTATCTAAACGATGAACTAGCCATAGTTTTTCAATATTAAGTTGCTTACAAATAAGTGGTAAAATACCTTGTTGAGATATTTCGTTTTGAACCGCTAGATGGGGCGGTTTGTTTATCACGATAAAGTCAAAGTGGTCATATAAAACTTGAATCTTGGCGGGCACGGCGCACACTCTTTTCTATTTGTTATTGAAGCAGCTGCAATGCGCGAGCGTAGTCAAAATCATCAATTGAATTTTTTAATGCGTTTTTTACATCTGGCGCCAAATCTAGTTTTTGCATAAATTTTTGCATTTTGACTTCAGAAATAAACTCATTGCGTTTTAATGCGGTAATCAACACTTGTTTACTGTCAGATTCGATTGCAGGCTTTGCTTCTGGAGTGTCATTGCTATTAGAAATGAAACCTGTAACTGTGGTTAACGTGGTACTAAGTAGCTCTAAATATTCAACTATTAATCGCTCTTCTAAGTTTACCGTTAATTTAGGTTCAAATTCTTTTGAAGCATGGTGTAATGCCTCCATACCTAAATTGCCACTAATTCCTTTCAAAGTATGTATATCTCTTTGTAAGGTGTCAGTGTCTCCCTGCAGCATGAGTTCAGTAAACTTTTCATTAAAGTTAAGGTATTCCAGCACAAATTTATTTAGAATTTTTATGAGTAATGGGCAACTACCGTTAAATTGACGAAGTGCAAATTCACTATTGAAAATATGTGTATTAGCGTCCATTTGTTACTCTTTGTTTTTATTGGTAAGTAATCTTAGCAGTTTGGCACAGGAGATTAATAGGCAATTGATAATGATTTTTATCTAAAATATAACTTTCTTTTGATTATCATTGGTATGTTTAATAATTATTTATGTGAATATTATTGCATTAGTCTCTGGTTACTTTATCTGTCATCTGAGGGTAGACTAACAAAATAGTTGGAATCAAAACTCAAGAAACACGTTCTTTAGTAATTAAGAATAAGGTGTTAATTATTATCGCCTACGAACTTAGGGCCTAGATGGGCTTTCGATCGTGATAAGAACTTTATAATAGTTTAATAATCAGGTTATAGAGCCCATACATTTTTATATTGGATATTATTTTGCAAGTAAATGAAACATCTTTTTCTGCGCGTTTAGCAACTTTACAGAATCCGTCAATCATGAAGACTTTGACGGGTATAAAACATGGGGTAGAGCGAGAAACCTTGCGTATTAACCCAAATGGAGGCCTTGCACAAACACCACACCAAGAATCCTTAGGTGCTGCTTTAACCCATGAGTTTATAACAACGGACTTTTCTGAGTCATTGTTAGAATTTATCACCCCCCCAGAAACGTCTATTGATAAAACAATTGGCCAATTGAAAGATGTTCACAAGTTTGTAATGACAAACATTGGCGAAGAGCGCTTATGGCCGATGAGCATGCCTTGTTTTATTGAGAACCAAGAAGCTATTCCTATTGCTAATTATGGAACGTCTAATGTTGGCAAAATGAAGAGTTTGTATCGGGTTGGATTAAAAAACCGCTATGGCAGTATGATGCAAGCTATATCAGGAGTGCACTTTAATTTCTCCTTGCCTGATGAGTTTTGGGGGAAATGGCTGGCTGATGACTCTAATGTAAAAGCAGATAAAGACTCTATTTCTTCAGCTTACTTTGGGCTAATACGGAATTATCGACGATTTTGTTGGGTAATTCCCTATTTATATGGGGCTTCACCTGCTTTATGTCGTTCGTTTATCAAAGGTAAAGAAACGGGTTTACCATTCAAAACATTAGGTAAAGGTACTTACTATTTACCTTATGCTACCTCTCTTAGAATGAGTGACTTAGGTTATACCAATAGTGCTCAATCAGGGTTGAATATTTGCTACAACAAAGTAGATAGCTATATAGCTTCATTACGGGCAGCAATCAATCAGCCTTCTGAAAACTATGAGATGTTTGCGGGTAAAAAAGATGGAAAATACCAGCAACTTAATAGCAATGTATTACAGATTGAAAATGAGCTTTATTCTCCTATTAGGCCCAAGCAACCTACTCGTTCGTTGGAAAAACCAACCGATGCATTGGATGAAAGAGGCGTCAGTTATATTGAAGTTAGAGCACTAGACGTTAATCCGTTTTCAGCCATAGGGATAGAGCGTAATCAATTTTATTTTTTAGATGTGTTCTTACTTTATTGTTTAGTTAAGCCTAGTAGTTTCATGAATTCAGATGAATATCATGAAACAGAAGTAAACTTAAATGCGGTAGTTGAGCGAGGCCGTGACCCCAAACTAAGACTAACTAATGCTTCAGAGCCAGTTGAAATGAAAACTTGGGCATTGCAGCTATTTTCTGAAATGCAAGAAATCGCCAATATTTTAGATCAAGCAAATGATACCCAAGATTATTCCTTGGCATTAGCAGCTGAAAAACAAAAGATACTGGATCCAAGGTTAACACCATCGGCTCGTATCCTAGAACATCTAATAAATGAAAATATCGATAATGGAAACTTAGGTTTAAGCTTAGCAGAGTCTTTTAAAAGTGAGTTGATTAGCTCGGATTACGAGTTTATGAATGCCGAAGATTTAGCTACACATGCGGCATTGTCAATAGAAAAACAGCGAGTAATAGAACAGCAGGAACAAGTGTCTTTTGATGATTTTCTAGTAAGTTATTTTTCTGATAAATAAATTTGGCGAAAAAAAAAGCCTGACTAATGTCAGGCTTAAAGTCACTACTAGGGAAACACACAATAATAAAAACACGTTAATTAAGAGTAGACGATGATACAAAAGTTCACCAAAAAAATTTTATTGTTAAAAAACGGAATGAGCTTTTTTCTGATTGTTTTATTTTTGAATGGATGTGCCAATACCCCTCCTAAAAATATAAGTAATATTTGTGAGATCTTTTTTGAAAAGCGAGATTGGTATGATGTTGCTGCGGATATGAATAAAAAGTGGGGGGTTCCTATCCACGTGCCTATGTCTATGATGTATCAGGAAAGTTCATTTAAAGCCAAAGCCCGACCACCCAAAGATTACATTTTTTTTGGCTTAATACCTTGGGGGAGAGTTAGCTCAGCTTATGGTTACTCTCAAGCTAAAACACCTACCTGGTCTGACTATAAACGGGAGACAAAAAACTCTTGGGCTGATAGAACTGACTTTGATGACGCTATGGATTTTATGGGGTGGTTCATTACAAAAACTCATAAAATGAATGGAATCTCAAAATGGGATGCTGAATTACAATATTTGAATTATCACGAAGGCTGGGGTGGCTATAAAAGGGGGAGTTACAATAGCAAGCCTTGGTTAAAGAAAGTTGCTAAAACAGTGGAGGCTAGATCATTGAGGTACGCCACACAACTTAAAACCTGTGAAGAAGAGTTATCTAGAGGATGGTTTTGGGGGTTGTTTGATTAACTTAAGTTGGATATAGGGTGCCGCGCATTGTTCAAATTCCATTTATAGATGTAAAGTTAAGAAAATATGTAAATTGATTGTTTTTCCTTAGTTAGCCCATACTGCAACAATAAGTTTGGTTTGAAATTCAAGCTGTTTGTGTGAATTGCGACCTGAAAATATACCTATGTGTTGGTTTATATAACTTTGTAAAATATAAGTTAAGATAAAGTCGGGAGTGGTTCAGGTAATACTCTTAAACTTGTACCTGATTGTTAAGTGGATAATCTGTTCATGGCGAATTGGAGGCGAATTGGAGGCGAATATGAAAGGCATAGTTTTTGTAAAGTTTAACGAGTTTATTGAGGAAGTGTGGGGCGATGAGTTTTGGGATGAATTATTAAGTGAAGCTAACCTTGCAAGTGAAGGTGTCTATACTACGGTTGCTACCTATGATGATGAAGAGCTCTTTACATTAGTTGGGCTAGTTGTTGTTAAAAAAGGCATAAGTGCCAAAGATGCACAGTTTGCTTTCGGTAAGTGGGTTTTTAAAGAATTATATAACCTTGCACCTCCTGGGGCACATGACTTTAAAGATGTGTTTGAATTTTTACATGCAGTACAAGACTTTATACATGTAGAAGTGAAAAAATTGAATCCTGATGCTTTACTTCCAGAGTTTGAATTCTTATCCGAAACATCAAACGTATTAACTTTTAAATACCTATCACCTCGCAAGCTTTGCTATTTCTGCGAAGGTATTATCCATGGCCTTGCAGAGCATACGGGGCAAGATATAAAGGTCTCCCAGCCTGAGTGTGAGCATGAAGCCGGAGAACAGTGTGTTATAGAGGTTGAAAAAGTTTGAGTTCTACTGATAAACCAGTTTTAGAAGTTGATGAGTTAGAAAAAAGGGTTGCCGTGCTAGAGCGGAAGATAAGCCGAGAGAAAAAAGCGAGAAACATAGCGGAGAATAAGTTAGAACAGTACTCACTAGAAATTTATCAAACTAATGAGTCTTTAAAAAAAGCGTTAGCGTCATCTACGAAAAAACAAAAGGAGCTAGAATATTTAGGGCGTGCCTCTAGTTATGTGGGGTCAGAAATGAAACTCAACGAAATAATTGACAATGTTGTTGAGCTTACAGGACGTTTTTGTGAGGCAGATTTCGGGTTTTATCTGGTTGCTAAAAAGGGAAACATCATACAGGAAGGACTTAACAAGGTTTGGTGTCTGAATAGGGGGTGGCAAGATAACGCTGTTTTAATAGAAGTTATTGGTAAACTCCTACCATTAGAAAATACAGAGTTATTAAACTCTTGGAACGTTTTAGATATTGACTACTTTCCCAGCAACGCTGGACAAGCCCTTAAACAAGTTTGCTATACCAATTTTGCTCTCGCTGGCGGCAAAGTCGGTTGGTTGGCAATACTAAATAGCCATAGTGTTGTAGAGCCTGATGTTCTATCTGTACTCAATACAGCTAGAGAGCATTTGTTAAGTGGTATCAGCAGGCGGTTGACTGATTTGCGTATTTTAAAACGAAACTTGCAACTTCAAGAATCCTTAGAAAAACTAGAGAATGCACGAAAGCAATTGATCCAGTCTGAAAAAATGGCTTCTCTAGGGCAGCTGGCTGCAGGGGTAGCCCATGAAATTAATAATCCTGTTGCTTTTATTCGCTCAAATATGGAGGTGCTTCAAGATTATTTAAAGGACTACAAGTTATTGCATGAAGATTTGAAAAAGATTACATACAGCAGTAAAACTTTAAGTACTGAGGTGTTTAAAGAGGCTTTTGAAAAAATTGATATAGATTACATAGATGAAGACTCAGTCGAATTACTCCAATCAAATATTGAAGGTTTAATAAGAGTTAAGGATATAGTTGATAACCTTAAGAGCTTTTCCCATTCAGGTAGTGAGGAGTTAACACCTATATATATTGCTGAGTGTGTTGATGCCGCATTAAAAGTAACCGGTAATGCTTTCAAGTACGAGCATCAAATTGATAATCAGGTAAGCGAGTTGAATCTTACTGTTCTTGGGAATCTCGGCCAATTACAACAAGTGTTTGTTAACTTGTTTGTTAATGCCGCTTATGCGATGGAAGCAGGGGGGGAATTGACTATTTCTCATTCCAGTTCAGAGGAAAAGGTTGTCATTCATATAACTGATACAGGCCAAGGCATGGACAAAGAAACAGTTAGTCAACTATTTACTCCGTTTTTTACCACTAAGCCCGTCGGTGTAGGAACCGGGTTGGGCTTGTCTGTATCTTACGCTATTCTCGAAGCTCACAATGCACAAGTCACAGTAGATTCTGAGGTTGGGGTTGGGACTACTTTTAATTTGTCATTTCCTACAATAACTCAGCAGTAGCGGTTTGACTATCTTCAACTATTAAAGACAAAGGCTCGGTTTGACTTTTTTCGAATTGTACCAACTTGGTTATGGTTTTTTCAGTAAAAACGTGACCTTTAGGTAAGACTAAAATATGAGCATCATTAAATATATTACTTTTTAATGTCATACCAACTTTTAGTGCATGTGAAGGGATAGGCTTTTCGATAAACTCATCAGAGGCAATGTTAGGGGTATTTAATAAGACTTCTAAAATTTGAGGGTCATATCGCGTACCTAAAAACTTCTTCATACTAAGTCTAACTTCCGTCTCTTCCATTTTTTCTGGTGTAATACGACCCATAGAGTATCGCCAATAATCTCTTGCCACAGATAGTATCTTTGCCCCAATTGGAATTTGAGTGTCAACCAGTTGGTTGGGGCCACTGCCATTAAAATACTCAAATTGACAAGTAATGATATCTGATACTTCTTGCAGGTGAGTGGCTGGACTAAGAATTAACTGGGCTATCTTTGTCTGGTCAATATATTCTTTTTTCTGGTTGAAATTAAGTTCGTCAAAAGGTTTACTGTAGATGGCTGTATCTAAACCAAGCAAGCCAATTTCACACAGCAAGGCTGCAAACGTTACGTTTTCTACCTCTTCTTTCGATAGCTTAAGGTGCTCCGCTAAATTTTTTGCCAACAAACTAACACTATTAGCAAAACTTCCACTTAGGTTAGGGTTGATACTAATTAAATTGTATAGCACTTTCTGGGTGGCTTCGTTGTTATGCTCAATACGTTTCAAGGCTAGTTGTATTTGCTTCGTCCTTAATTGAATCTTACCTTCTAAGTTTTGATTCTGCTCTTTGAGTTTCGCATTTTGTAGCTTAATCAGTTTCTCTAATTTAGCATTTTCGTTTTTAAGCCTAACGTTAGACAAACCTTCATCTATGGCTTGAATTATTTCTTGGTTTTCCCACGGTTTTTGAAGGTATCGGTGTATTTTTCCTTTATTAACAGCCTCTATTGTGGATTCCATATCAGAGTAACCTGTTAACAGAATGCGGTAAGTCTCTGGATACTTAGTAGCGACTTTTTCTAATAAAGCTGCGCCTGACATCTCTGGCATTTTCATGTCAGATATAATTAATTGGACTTTGTGCTTTTCCATTAATTCTAAAGCTATCGAACCACTTTCAGCTAATAATAGTTGAAAGTTTTGCTTGTATAGTAAGCGTTTCATCGACTTAAGAATATTTAACTCATCATCCACACATAGCACAGTCATAGGCGGTGTTTCTATTGCTTTATCATTGCTCATTGGATGTCTCCATCAGTTGTTTATTTTTGTCATCTGTTGGCAGTATGATGTTAAAACAACTGCCCTTATTGAGTTCACTATCAACAGTTAACTCGCCTGCATGGTCTTGTATTATTCCGTAAGAAATTGAGAGTCCTAAACCGGTCCCTACGCCTTCTTTTTTAGTTGTAAAAAAAGGGTCGAATAGTTTGTCTATGTGTTTGGGTTCAATACCTGAGCCATTGTCCGCAATAGATACTATTACATAATTATTTTTATAAAGTGAGGTGACTGTTATCTTGCCATTCTCATGAATTGCTTGCCCTGCATTAATCAATAAGTTTGTAAGGACCTGTATGATTTTCCCCACGTTAATGAAGACTTTCGGAACAGAGTTCAATTGTTTTTCAATAGTGCAATGGTATTTGAGTTGACCGCTCACCATGTTTAGGGTCGTGTTTAAGCATGTGTTTATATCAAACCACTGTTTTTCATCTGAGCCAGCCCGTGAAAACTGCTTTAAATCCTTAACTATACTTTTAACTCTTGCTAGCCCCTGAATTGACTCATCTATAAGGTCCTGAGTATCTTGGTTTATATAAGTGAGCTCCGCATCTTGCACAGACGTTAGCAGTTTATTTATTTGTAATACATGTGTTTCAGAGATTGAGTTAGGTGAAAGAGTCAATAATTGCTCACTTATAAGTCGGTATGTTTCAATATAGTCTTTAAGTGTATTTAAATTGCTGGTAACAAACGCAATAGGGTTGTTGATTTCGTGTGCAACGCCTGCGGCGAGTAATCCTACTGATGCCATTTTTTCAGCTTGAATAAGTTGCTGTTGGGCTTCGTGAAGTTCTTGGTTGGACTTTTCTAACTGATTGTTGCGTTCATAAAGTAATGATGTACGTTCAATCACTTTTCCTTCTAACGTACGATTGAGTGTTTCAAGTTCATATTGATATTTTTCTTTACGTTTATGTTCCCTTTCTAAACTTGTCACTAGTTTATTGAAAGCCTCTGCAACTTCACTCAATTCATCATTGCCGGTTACCTCTATCTTAGAGTGTGAATATTCACCACCAGTAACATTTTTAGAGATGCTTCTTGCGGCTTGCCTTAAACCTTGCAATTTTTTGGTTAGATAAGTTCCTAACACGAAAGAAAACAGTGAAACTAAAAACATTTCAATTAAGGCAATACCACTGGTCCATTTTTGAATTTTTTGAATTGACTGTTCTATGCTACTAATATCAATACCTAGTTGTACTTGACCGTATATATGTTCTGCTTCGCTAATTAATGTGTAGCTATCAAATATACCATCAGAGACTAAATCTAACTCTTCGTCTACACTGAATTTAGAGGATAGTAGTTTTGCTCTCCCAGCTTGTGCCAGTATTTGATTATCACTGTTTATTACTCTCACGTAACCAATATCAGGATTTTTTATTAGTTCGTTGCAATAAACCTCGAGTGAAGCCAGATCATAGGATAACACTGCGTCTTTTGCTGTGGTTGCAAATAGGGTGGTGATAGTCGACGCTCGCTTTACTAGCCCATCGTTCAATGTCGTACGCATAAAATCAACGGCTGTTAATACTAGAAGTAGTAATAAACTTGCTTCAATAACGGCAATACCTAAGATTGTTTTGTTACGTAATGACAGTTGCATTATCAGTCCATTTATTTCGGTACATTTGTACCCATAAGTGTTTCAAGTTTTAAGGATCTTACATCGTCCCAGTCATCATTTGTTGCGGTATCAATACCCTTAAAATTAATAGACTTTAGTAACTCTTTACCTTGAATATTATTGTTTAACTCCAATAGCGCACTGAGTATTTTTTGCTTCGATGTGTCGCTAACTTTTGGGTTAACGGCAATTGCATGAGGGGTATAGCCTTGGGTTTCCCAAATAGTGATTAGTTGCGATTTTACACCTTCAGACATATTGTTTAAGGTGCGTTTTATTCCCCCTCCTGCTGGGAAAAAGCCTTTTGATACGTTGAGATAGACCGAGTCATGGGAAGAGACATAGCTAGGCGTAAATGAAATTCCATGCCTTTTTAATTCGGCTATGGGTAAAATGCTTGCTGCAAATGCTGCAGGAGCAGGAAAAGCTAAATGAGCTCCCTCCAAATCTTCAATTGTATTGATATTGCTACCAACTTTAGCAACGATCACACCTTTAATTGTTTTTCCCTGTTGTTTCGCGATGGCCAAATATCCTGATTGTTTATTAAATACTACATAATGATAGGGATTCATGTAGGCGATATCATAAGCACCCTCTGCTAGCCTTTGCTCGAAAGTTGGAATGTCTCGTGCTGTAATAAACTTAACGTTAATGCCACTCGTTTCGCTAATTCGTTGTAAAATGGGTGTCCATAAAGTAGCGAGTCGTTTTGCAGATTGCTGAGGTACAATACCAAATGTCAATGTCTCTCCATGAGCTATGGTGACAAGGGGGCTGCTAACTAATAAGCTAAAAAGTAGTAAAATTTTCAACATATTGGTACCTCTTTTAAGAAATAGTTATTGGGTGAGCTGATTTACAATACTTAATAAGTGTTCTTTATCAAAAGGCTTAGATATTGCTGCATTGGCGCCGAGTGTTATGGCTTTATCTAGGCTGTCTTGATTAAGTGCAGAAATCACTAATATTTTTAAATGACTAAACTCTTCTTGTTTTCTTAGGTGCTGTAATAATTCAAAACCATTTAGGCCAGGCATACTTAAATCTAAAGTCATTAATGCGGGTTGTCGCTGCATTAATTTACTACCCGCTAAAAAGCCATTAACTGCTGTATCACATTCAAAACCAGCATTTTTCAAAACACGTTTAATGGCACTCGCCATATTTTCATCATCGTCAACAACTAAAATCGTTTTGTTATCTGGTAAGAAGTCTTCAGGTATAGGCATGTTATTCTCTTTGAGAAATATCAAAAAGTCTTCAACTGTTACTCGGTTATTACCTCTACCTGGTAGTTTGTAACCTTTTAAACTACCTTTATCTATCCATCGAATGACTGTTCGCAAATTGACGTCGCAATATTGCGCTATGTCACCTGTTGTTAGTGATTTAGCCTTGGTCATGAATACTACTCCTAAATTTTATTTGATAATTATAACATAACGTATAATTGAGACATATATGACTAAAGTATAATATACGACATTTGTGACAATTGCTATATTTGCGTCATCCTATAAAACTCCTTCAATACAACGGTTGAGACGGTTAGCGAAATGAAGAAACTTTATCTATTGATTGCTTTAAGTTTTTTGTGTGTACAAAGTACACAAGCCATAGAGCTGTCTACCAATGTACTGTTGCGGTATGAAAATGAAACGGGTCAAACTAACTTAGCACCAAGAAAAAGGTTACGAATGATTGCTTCTGTAGGCGCAAACTACAGACTAAATAATAATGTTATATTCATGAGTCAGGTAAGAACTGGCTTAAAAAATAATCAGAACGTTCCTGCTATAACCTTACATCAAATTACGAATAACCCCAGTGGCGACAAAGATATATATGTGTCACGAGCATTTACCAAATTTACTTTTGATAAAGTGTCTGTAATTGCAGGGAAAATTCCGTGGAAGTCCAAACAAGTAACTGATTTATTTTGGGATAGGCACTTAAACCCAATTGGGGTGCACTTTGATTATGATTTTGCAGAAAACCAGCGCTTAACCTTTGCCACCTTTAAACCTTTAGATGGCGCATCAAGTACAGTCGGCCATATGTCACTTATTCAATATTCGAGGCAATTATCTACTCACCTAGGAAAAATCACTTTATCGCCCTGGCTAGTTGATTACAGAGGCGAGGCTGGCGCTAGTTACGCTACCAAAGATACGCAGTTTAATAATCAGTTTATCCGCTTTTCTGGCGCTATGACGTTCAATGATTTTCAAATCGGAGCCGACTTGGGATGGTCAACGAAGCGCGTACCAAATTCTGTATATGAGCAATTTTCTAAGCAAAGGTTCAGCTATGTATTCAAGTTTAGTAAAGGCGCATTACAGCATGTAGGTAGTTATTTAACGGAACTCAAATATTTACATGTTGAGCGCTTTTCTGTGGTGACTGAATTTGCACAAAATGCGTCTAGTCGATTCGCTACAGGCAACTATAAAGGATGGGATTTGCGGATTCGACATAGACTGACAAATAACCTTTGGATTGGTTCTCGGCTTTCGAAAACCAAGCGTTTAGTTGGATCGCCTGAGCAGAGTGTGCGATTCAGAATAGAAACAAAACTTTCATTTTAGTATTCATTTTTTGGAGCATTTTTGATGTTAAATATGTCACAACAACCAGCCATATATAACCCTGTGTTACAAGACCGTAGCCTACTTGTTGTAGATGATGAAGAAAATATATTAAAGGCAATACAGCGTAGCTTTAAACATACCAAATACCGAGTATATACTGCTAGTAGTGCTGAAGAAGCTCTAAAGATGCTGGAATTACATGATGTACAAGTTGTTCTTTCTGACTTTAGAATGCCAGAAGTTAATGGTGGAGCTTTAGTGAAAGATGTTCAGCTACAACACCCAGATATTGTTTCTATGATTTTAACTGGACAAGCTGACTTCCACGCTGCTGTCGATGTTCTGAACTCAGGAGCAGCCTACAAATTTTTGTCCAAGCCATGGAACAATAAAGAGTTGATTGAAGAAGTTGACCAAGCTTTTGATGAATATCAACAGCGTTTTATAGCTAAGTCAAAAGAACATATAACTCAGCAATATGTAAAGCCTGAGCGTGTACTGTTTGACCGAGCAGCTGAACACTTATTGCTTCAGAATGAAAAGTTTGCTGTAGCTTCTATTATTGTATCGGACTTGTCTTTACTTGATTGTTATTGGCAGCAGCATGAACCAAACACCTCCATCCTTAGTTCAGTTGAGAGTATTATTAGCACTTATTTATCACCAAGCTGTGAAGTCTTTGAGGTGGATGTTGATCAACTTCTTGTAATCATTCCCGAAAGTGAATGTAATGCTAATTTACATGATAGTTTAGTTGTCTTAGGCGAGGCTTTGTCTTTAACATGTGGGGTTGACAAATTACATCCTAAGCTTGCTAGTCAGCTAGCTTATGCTGAATCTCCGTTTGAGGGCTCTAATATTGCTCAGTTAGTGCATTCAATTAGAAACATATCTAACAGTGATTACGTTGAGCATTTGACTAAAGGTCAAAACTCAGATGTCATTAGGTTAGATGCCGCGCACTTGGCCCAAAAGAAACGTAAACAAACTATTCAAAACAGTATTCAACAGGCTATTAGTTCCAATCAATTTTGCTTGTATTTCCAACCTAAAGTGAATTTAAGTAATGGAATCGTTGAGCGAGCTGAGGTGCTTATGCGCTGGGAGCATTCATCTTTAGGTTGGGTGTCACCTGAGGAGTTTATTAGTCTTAGTGAGTTAGATGGGCAAATTGAAAAAATAGGTACTTGGCTATTTAAAAAGAGTATTGCGGATTTAGTAACCTTGCGTAAACAATATGGTGATAAGGTGAGTCTGGCAATAAATGTTTCGCCTCGACAGCTACAAACTAGCCAGATAGTAGAAGAGTTTACTTATTTGCTCCAAGAAACAGGCCTTTCCCCTGAGTGTATTGAACTTGAGATCACTGAAGGCTGTGTAATTGATGACCTTGAACAGACAGGAAAAATTCTTTGGGAACTCAAGGATTTAGGTTTACGAATTGCTATAGATGATTTTGGGTCTGGTTATGCTTCATTCGCTTATTTGTCTAAGTTACCAGTGGATGTACTTAAGTTGGACAAGGTTTTAATCGATGATTTAGAAACAAATAACGATATGACTGATATGCTAAAAAGCATAATAGATTTATGTGGACGTATGCGAATAGAAGTCGTGGCTGAAGGAGTAGAAAACGAGAGACAAGTTAATATGCTTAAGGAACTTGGATGTCATTATATTCAAGGTTATGTGTATAGTCGTCCAATTACTAGAGAAAATTTTGAAAAAATATTAATAAATCAGCCTTTCATATACCCAAAAGAAGCTCACCCATAGGCTAGTAAAAGACACTTGTTTTAGGCGTCTGATATTGGTTGAACGGGTTCTATAGTTTCCGCTATTAATTTGGCACGCTCTGCTTTACTTATGTATTTAGCTTTGTTTTTAGGGGCGAGTTTTGCCTTTGCTTTTTTGGCTCTTGCTTTGAGGATTTGATTGCCTTTTTTACGACGATTCATAGATACCTTCCTTTTTCATTATTTTTAATTTATGAACAGCCTAAAACTGTTTTAAGATATCATCGCTGTAATTACTGATATCTAGGTTGACTTGGTACTGCTTGGCCAATTTATCTAGTTCCGCTTGAGCTATTGCGAGCTCTTCCATTACAATGGTGTTGTCGTCTAATTCCCATAATAAACGAGAGCCTGCATAACTATATTGCATGGCAAGTAACGCATCTATATTACCTTCAGCCGCTGTCGACTTTAGCTTTAACATCTTTCTGTTTATTTTATTGAGTGCTTGTTTAAGCTCCCAGACATATACCACTTCAGTCATAAAGTCATGGTTACGGTATCGATTGAGCATCCAAGCAATGATGACACCGCTGATTAATACCCCAAGTAAATTCCAGTGAAAATGGCTGCCATTGGCATCAGGGAATAATGCGATAAGAATTTGGGAAATCCCTAAGCTTCCTATTATCAATCCACTTGCACACCCCGCAATGACAATATTTAGATGTTTACGGTAACGTACTTTATTAATTTTAATGAGTTGCATTAATGGACCTGTTTGAATTTTAAGTTCTATTTTACCCAAGGAGTAAACCGCAAATTTTTTGTTGGGAAATAAATAGCAGTACATATTGTACTGTGTTTGGAAGTTTTAGGCAGCTTGTATGTGAATTTCATGGTGCAAATCCAGTCTTTTTTACCATGTATTTGTTATCGTTGAATTCCAATTCGTAACCACTTCATTAACCTCGTATAATCACGACAACTCTACTTAGCTGTGAATAAGAAGCAATGCGACAACTCACTAGACATGATTTTTTCTTGTCACTTCCACAGCCATTGTTTATTTTAGGCTGCGTTATATTAACGGCTAGTAGTTATACTTATGGCTGGATCAGCCCTAGTTTGGTGTTGGCTGTTATGATTTTACTGCCTGTCCCTATGCTTTTAGTACTTGAGCGATTACTTCCAAAACGTAAAGAATGGTTGCTGAACTGGAAAGACTTAGCGAGCGATTTCTTTTGGCTGTTTGGAACTTATATTATTTGGCTACCTTTGTATGCTACCTATTACGACGCCCCAATGTCAGATGTTTTCAGAGCATTGAGTCTCTGGGTAGATTTCCCATATAAATTACAGGCGTACTCTGTAGTCGGGACTCTTATTATGGCTCTCATTGGCATTCTCGCCATAGAATTTATCGGGTATTGGGTACATCGTTTACAACATAGATTCATGTTCTTATGGCGAATGCATGCTACTCACCACCACGTAACAAAAATGAGCGTAGCCCGCACCGATCGCACACACCCTCTTGAGTTTATAGGGTTAAACTTAGGCTCTATAATTGTATTAGCCTTTATGGGAGCCAGTGCCAATGTGGTGGCCGTGATATTAGTATTTAGAATGATATCCACTCATATCAATCACGCTAATTTACCTTTGACTTCAGGCATCTATGGTTGGCTTTTTACAACCCCAGAAATGCATCGAGTACATCACTCTATTGATTATGATGAAAGTAATAGCAACTTCGGTTGTACTGTTATTTTCTGGGATAGGTTATTTGGTACCTTCTCAAGTAAGGAAAACATTGTAGTTGTTGGCAATGGCACTGGAAAAAGTTTGTCTTTATGGACCCAGTTAAGCTTGCCATTTTATTCAAATAAGGCGATTCGAAAATTGTAGAATATTACTTTTCTATAACTCTTAATGAAGGATTACCCCAATTACCCGCCCATCCATAACCTTTGGATTCATCTACCTCTACTCAAGTTAGTTTGTAATGCTTAATATCATCACTTAATTTTAACTTAGAACACTTTGACCGCTGACTGTTTTTTAACCTTGAATAGTCAGCTCCATTACCTTATTCTTTATTTTTATTGATCGTTCAATTAATAAAAATCCGAAGGTGTAAGCAAAGTTATTCTTCGTCAGTCGTTAATAGACTCAGGAACTGTGCTTTGATTACAAGTAATTGTTATTAATAGCATTGGCAAAAAAGCAGGCTACACTGTCTGCATAGGGTAAATAGTAATGATAAGACCGATCCGCAGACTCCCTTTCTTGAGTGCAATTTTGTTCGCTTGTGCATTAGTTAATTCGGTACAAAGCTATGCAGCCGTCAGTATTATTCTCGGCAAGACTATCATCCCAGGGGGCAATGCCACTTCTGAGAAAGATTTAACCATCAGAAATGACAAACTGGCATTTTCTATAGCTCTAGGATCTGCGCCCCCTTGGGGGGTCGCTCGAGGCTGTATTGTGGATATTGCTAACGTTCAAAATGATGGTTCTTTAAGTCATGATCGTGTTGCATTCGCAGATTTCATACCGAACAACTGGTCAAGCTGGCCAAATACTTATCAAGAACTCGATATCATTAAAGACACTAAGAACGAGGCTGTCGTTAAAATTACTCGGGATTTCGGTAAAGTGATCATTAGTACTGTTTATAGCCTCACAGATGGCTCTGATCTTATTCATGTTAAAACTACAATGACTAATGAAGGAGAAGCATTAGTTGACTTGTTATCCGGTTATGCATTGTGGCCCGATGGTGGTTATAAGTTTGCTGTCCCCGGTTATGCTGGGAAAACAGAGGCGTTATTGAGCAATCGGTTGGCGGATCGTTTTGTTGGATATGGCGCTGACTGGGCGGTTGCTTTGCATGCACCTTATATGACAGAACTGAGATATCAATCACGGGATCTCTATACAAAACATACCCTGAAAAAATTTCAATCAATGTCATTTGAAGGTGACTATCAAGTCCTTGCCAGTGGGGACCTTGCGCCCGTGGTTAGGGCAGAAATTGAGCGTAAAGATCTGCTTTCCGGAACATTAATTGGCAAGGTGAAAACACAGCTAGGTAAGCCTGTAGATGAACCCGCACTTGTCGTGCTCAAAGATGGCGTACCTTACATTTGGGCATTGGGTAAGCATGGCGAGTATAAGCTTGATTTACCTGTTGGGGATTATCAAGTATACGCCACCAGTAAAGGTTATTCAGACAGTGAAAAGCAAGCTATAAGTATTAAAAATGGTGTCTCTCAAAACCTTTTATTTAACGATCTTTTAGCGCCTGGTGAAGTAAATGTTCAGGTCACAGACTCCAATAAAAAATTGCCATTAGACGCTAAAATTCAAATTGAAAAAGGTACTAAACCTTTGATTGAATTTTTTGGCGCAAAAACCTTTTTCACTGAATTAACTAATGTTGGCCAAGCAACATTTACTTTGGCTCCTGGCGATTATCAGCTTAAAGTATCTGCCGGAGGCAATTTTTTAGCGAAACCTGCATTACTTGATGTTAGCGTTGTTGCAAATAAAATAAGCCATCTGGCCAGCGCAATACCGGTCACTACTTATCCAACACAACATGGCTGGTATGCCGGTGATTTGCATCATCATTCAGATGTGCTGGAAGGTTCAACATCACCAGAATATCTGGTGCGTTCGCAACTGGCAGCGGGTTTAAATGTTACTTTTGTTAGTGATCATGATTCAACTAAGAACAATGCAGTAATTAAAGCACTATCGGATAAACGTGGCATTCCTTTTATACCATCAATAGAGTTCTCTCCATCGTGGGGACATTTTAATGCTTTCCCCATTGATATTGGCGCTCAACTATCGGTAGATCCTGGGGTGGATGATATCCATAGCATCATTAAAGATGCACGATCTATGGGGGCGACAGTTGTCGCTTCTAACCATCCTTATATTCCTTATGGTTATTTAAGCAGTCTAGAAAAAAATACTGCCGTGGGTGGTTTTGACCCAGCCATTGATCTGCTCGAAATAAATGCAGTAGTCGACTATAGACAGGTGGTTGAGAAAGCTCGTCAATTATGGTCTGCAGGCCTTCCTTACTACTATACCGCCGGTTCTGATACCCATGATGTGTGGAATCAAACCAGCGGCCTTAATCGTCTTTTTGTATATACTGGAAGTAAACCAAACTCAAAAGCCTTTGCTCAAGCTATCAAACATGGTCGCTCATACGTGTCGTTTGGGCCAATAATATATCCGCAAAATGTAATGTTTGGCGACACCATAAAGCAGGCTAAAAATCAGCAACAATACATCAGTTTTGAACTGTTATCAGTCAATGGACTAAAGTCGGTGCAGTTAATTGGCAATGATGGTGTGATCATTGAGAAGTCATTGGCTGGCGACAAGGTATCGGTGGTGTTTGAACTCCCGTTAAAATCAGGATGGGTTAGTTTAGTTGTAGAAGATAACAAAGGGTACAAGGCATTCTCGAACCCTATTTGGTTGAAGTTGGTAGACAGTTCACAATTTTAAGAAGCCCTAGGCCTAGATAGTTTTGAAGTGCAAAAAGTCGCGTGTAGAAATGCCTCCTGAAGAAACAAAAATGGCCATGGCCACACATTTCTTTTTAGACAGATGTGTAATACCACTATCATTGAATAAATACCCTTGTCAGTTATTAGTTTAAGATTTTGATTTATAAGTAATAAATTAATTTATTAAGTGCAATTTTGTTTTTTAATTGAACGGTCAATTAACAATGTTTGACATTAATTGAACGATCAATTAATGTCAAATTGGAAATCGAGTTAGACTCATGTATTGAGGATTAGTACCAACACACATAAATAAACGCATACTCTAAACAGGAATTTCTATGAACACTAATGTGCCCGTGAAGCAAAGTTTAATAGCACTCTCCGTGCTTTCTGCAATATCTATTACCTCGTTGCCAACAATGGCTCAAGAGGAACAAGAGCCACAAGCCAAAACTGAAGAAAACCAAGAAACATTGGAATCTATTGTGGTAACCGGCCGCAGTGTTTCTTATGCAAATAGTGCATCTTCTACTGAAATGAAAAAACAGCAAACTCCGATGACAAGTGCTTTGGCATTGATTGATAACCTGCCAGGTGTATTGGTTACTGAAGGTGACCCCTTTGGTTCTGATGAATGGTCAACAAGTATTTCAATCCGCGGCTTTGAGTTGAACCTAGCATCTCAGCAAATCGGTATGACAGTGGACGGTATATCTAATGGTAATTCAAATTACGGTGGTGGAACTAAAGCTAGCCGCTATATTGATACCGAAAATTTACGTGCCACAGAAGTATCTCAAGGTACCGCCGACATAGGCAGTCGCTCAAATGAAGCACTAGGCGGTACGCTAGATTTCACTACTATACTTCCAGCATTAGATGAGCAACTGACTGTCAGTACCACTCTAGGTGAGTACAATGCCAAAAAAGTATATGTTCGCTATGATACCGGTGAAATCGCTCAAGACACTTTTGCTTGGTTTTCTATATCAAGTCAGCAGAACGACGACTATATGGGTGGATCAATAACGAACTCAAGGGATCATGCTGAAGGTAAAATCATCAGTACCATTGGTGAAGTTAATCTAACTGGTTATATTAGTTATGATGATGCCCAAGAGTATACTTATCAACGGATCTATGGTTTAGCGCAGTATGAGCAGAACCCCGATTGGGACGGATTAACTGAAGATTGGACAGGCATACCTTATCAAGATCAAGTCTGGCGTGAAGGATGGGTTACTGAGCGTGAAAACCTATTTACTTACCTAAAAGCAGATTTTACCATAGGTGATGTAGACATTAGCTCTAATGTCTATTACCACGAGAACGAGGGCGTAGGTAAATGGATCCCATATTATATGGTGGATGTTATTGATGACGGAGCTGGTAACGCAAATTCAGAGCTAGATGCTTCTAGCACCATATATGGTGGTGAATCCCTAGGTCTAATTTATTTTGTAGACCGTGCAGGTCAGTCACTTTCACCAATTGAAGGTTGTGTTAGTTCTATCGGCTTTCCTTATGGGGGGGCTGGAGCTGCACTTGATCCCGGTTGTTACGAGCAAGGCGCAATGCCTGTCAGTTCTAATCGTCACACTCATTACAACAAGAAACGCTATGGTGTGAACGGTGACTTTAAATGGAACACCACTATCGCAGGTATGGCCAATACTGTGCGCGGTGGTTTCTGGTATGAAGATTATCAGCGTGATGAATACCGTGACTGGCATAAAACTATTGATGCCGCATCTAGTCCTCGCGCAGAAAACAATCCTTACTGGGTCCAGTATGACCGTGAGTTTCCGGTCGAGACATTGATGTACTATGTTGAAGACGAAATAGATGCCGGGTTTGCCACGTTCCGTCTAGGTGCAAAAAAGTTTAACGTCGAAGTAATTAAAGAAGATCAATTTACCCCTGCTAATGACTTGAGAGTATCCTCAGACTCTGACGCCTTGTTATCAGCTGGTTTTGTTGCTCCTTTGCCGTTATGGGGTCTAGAAGTGTTTGGTGGTTATGCAGAAAACTTTGCAGCCATTAAAGATGCTGTGTTAGAGCGTGACGATACTGATTTGAGTTTAGTTGAACCTGAAACTGCGGATAACATTGACCTTGGTCTACGTTATTCAAGCCCAGGTTTTAACGCCAGTCTAACTTATTACAATATCAAGTTTGAAAACCGTATTACTTTTGTGAGTAATGAAGATGTTAATGGCATTGACTTCTTAGAAGCCGCTGCTGGAGGATACATCAATGACGGTGGTATTGAGTCTGACGGAATCGAAGCTTCTATTGATTACAATTTTAACGATAATTTTGGTATTTACGTTTCTTACACAAAAAATAATGCTACCTATACGGACGAAGATTTCCGCGGTAATACTGTGTTGGGCAGTGCTGAAGACATGGCTGTGATTAGTTTTGATTACAGCAAAGGTGACTTATACGCTGGTTTTAGCACTAAGTACGTAGGTGAGCGTTATTTAGACCAAGCCAATACCCAGAAAACTGACTCTTACATAGTAAGTGATCTTTATGTTGGTAAAACAGCATACGACATTGGTGGAGCTATCGATAGTATTGAATTCAGCTTCACAGTAAACAATGTCTTTGATGAGGATTACCTTGGTTCTATCGCGCCAAGTGCAGGTTGGATTGGTGCACCGCGTATTGCTGCGCTCAACGCTAAATTCGTCATGTAACAATAAGTTAATAGGTCACATGTAATAATATTGTGTGTGACCTACTTTATGTTTGGCAAAAAAGGCAATCGTCCATGCTGAGATTATTAGTCATTTCTACTTTATTGTTTAGCGCTGTACTCTGCGCCAAGGCTCCAAGCCGTATTTTGTTTGGTTCCTGTTCTCATCAAGATAAAGACATGGCAATTTTTAATAGCATTATCAAAGACAGCCCTGAGGTGTTTATTTTTCTTGGGGATAATATTTATGGTGACACCCAAGACATGCAAGTGTTGGGAGACAAATATCAAAAATTGGGCGCGAAGCCGGGTTTTAAAAAACTAAAAGAGCAGGCAGAATTAATTGCTACCTGGGATGACCATGATTTTGGAGCTAACGACGCGGGTAAGGAATACCCCATGAAAGACGCCTCTCGAAAGCTTATGTTGGATTTTTGGCAAGAGCCTGAAAACTCGTTACGCCGTAGTCGTGAAGATGGAATTTATACCTCATATCTTTATGGAGAAGGGCAACAAAGTATTCGTGTCATTTTACCAGATCTGCGCTGGAACCGTGATCCTCTGTTTCATGTATCTGCTGAAGAATATGCGAGTGAACGTAAACCCCAAAAAATGGGTCCTTATAAAGCAAACAGTGATACAAACGCCAGTATGTTGGGTGAAAAGCAATGGTTATGGCTAGAACAAGAATTACAAAAACCAGGTCGGATAAAAGTTATCGGCTCTAGTATACAATTACTGGCTGACTTTACTGGTTGGGAATCTTGGGCAAATTTCCCTGCCGATCGCCAGCGTTTGTTCAAGATTATTAAGCAGCATAAAGTAAATGCTGTTTTACTCATAAGTGGTGATACCCATTGGGGTGAAGTTAGTTATTATAAGCAGGACCTTGATTATCCGCTATGGGAAGTTACTTCTTCAGGATTAACAGAAGAATGGAAAAGCGTCAGTCCCAATAAAAATCGTATTGGTCAGTTTACCAATAACGTAAACTATGGGGCGCTAAATGTGAATTGGCAAAAACAAGATCCAATTATCACCCTAGGCCTTTATGATGAGGCGGGTGACGTAGTAAACGAACATAGGTTTAGGCTGTCATTACTTGAACCCTATTAAAAATAACAACTGTGTAGGAAATATATGCCAAAAGTAGGAATGGAACCGATGCGTCGTCAGCAGTTGATCGACGCCACAATTGAAGTTATTGCAGATGTCGGTCTGCGTGGTGCCACAATTACCCTTATATCCCGTCGCGCAGGAATGTCATCAGGTATTATCAGTCACTATTTTGGCAGTAAACAGGCTCTTATTGAAGCAACTGTGCGTTATCTATTAACTGGCTTAAAGAACGAATTGATTACACGAGTCACCCCCACGACGACACCAGAGCAACGATTAATGCTGATTGTTGAAGCAAATTTTGCACGGTTACAGCAATTAAGTCATACCACAAAAACCTGGTTAAGCTTTTGGTCACGGTCAATGCACGACCTTGAGTTGCATCGCTTACAGAACGTAAATAACAAACGGCTTTTAAGTAATTTAGTCAGTTCATTTAAAAAACTAATGAGCGAAGATGACGCCAAGCTTGCTGCTGAACTATGCGCGGCCATGATCGACGGCTTATGGTTGCGGGCTGTGTTAAGTAAGTCTGATAAAGCTCAATTTGCCCACAGTGAGAATCTTGCTAAAAACTATGTGACTACTCTAATCAAACAGTATGGAGCTTAAATTGACGAAACCTGTTTACCAAAATTTTATTAATGGCCAGTTTTTAGGCAATCAAAGTGGCGCAACCTTTGCGGTCAAAAACCCTGCCACCGATGAGGTGATTTATCATGTTGAAGTCGCTGATGAATATATTCAAAACGCAGCCATTAAAAGTGCTGAAAAAGGCTTTGCTCATTGGTCGACATTGACCCCTATTGAACGTAGTCGTATTTTATTAAAAGCTGTGAATTTACTCCGTACACGCAATGATGAATTGGCAAAAATTGAGGTGCTAGATACAGGTAAGCCCTGGCAAGAAGCAGAGTGTGTAGATGTGCAAACCGGTGCCGATGTGATTGAATACTATGCCGGGCTTGCTCCTTCACAAGTGGGGCAACAGCAAATGGTTGCGGAAGATTTTTACTATACCCGCAAAGAACCCTTAGGTATTTGTGCCGGTATAGGAGCTTGGAACTACCCATTACAAATTGCCTGCTGGAAGTCAGGCCCTGCATTAGCTGCGGGTAATGCCCTTATCTTTAAGCCTTCAGAAGAAACACCTTTAGGGGCAATTAAATTAGCAGAAATCTACATCGAAGCAGGTGTGCCAGCTGGCGTATTTAACGTTGTGCAAGGCGCCGCTGAAGTAGGGCAGTGGTTAACCCACAGTCCTGATATTGCAAAAGTATCTTTTACTGGTGAAGTAGGCACAGGTAAAAAAGTCGTTGCCAGTGCCGCAAGCTCCCTTAAAGAAGTCACTATGGAACTTGGCGGTAAGTCTCCACTACTGGTGTTTGATGATGCCGATGTATCACAAGCAGTTAGCGCAGCTATGTTAGGTAATTTTTACACACAAGGTGAAGTTTGCACTAATTGCACCCGTATTTATTTACATAAAAGCATCTATCAGCAATTTATTGAAGAGCTTAAAACCCGTACAGAACAAAATGTTATTGCTGGTGACCCGCTAGATCCTAAAGTGAATTTTGGTGCGTTAATTTCAAAAAAACATCAAGATTTAGTCATGAGCTATATCGATAAAGGGATAGCACAAGGCGCGACACTTTTAACCGGTGGTAAAACCTTGAGCCCAGAATCTGCACCCAATGGGTATTTTGTGGCACCAACTGTGTTTATCGACTGCAGCGATGACATGACGATAGTCAAAGAAGAAATCTTTGGCCCTGTTATGAGTGTTTTGGTGTTTGAAGACGAAGAGGATGTTATTCAACGTGCTAACGACACCCATTTAGGCTTGGCGGCTGGGGTGTTTAGTCAGGATATTAAACGGGCTCATCGCGTTATCCATAAATTACAAGCTGGTATTTGTTGGATCAACAGTTATGGTAATTCACCAGCTGAAATGCCAGTAGGCGGTTATAAACAGTCTGGTATAGGCCGGGAAAACGGCATCGAAACCCTAGACCACTACACCCAAACTAAATCAATTTATGTAGGCATGGGCAATATAGAGAGCCCGTTTTAATGGCTGTAGAAACTTATAATTACATCATAGTTGGCGCCGGCTCTGCTGGTTGTGTATTGGCCAATCGACTATCTGCAGACAGCAGTAATAGTGTTTTATTACTAGAAACGGGAGGAAGCGATAAAAGCATTTTTATTAAAATGCCAACGGCCTTATCTATTCCGATGAATTCTCCTAAATACGCGTGGCAGTTTCATACACAAGCTGAGCCCTATTTGGATAATCGTAAAATGCATTGCCCTAGGGGCAAAGTGTTAGGTGGTTCTTCGTCGATAAACGGCATGGTATACGTCCGTGGTCATGCTAAAGATTTTGATCAGTGGCAGCAACATGGTGCCAAGGGATGGGATTATCAGTCTTGTTTACCCTATTTTCAGAAAGCGGAATCCTATTATCTAGGTAAAGACAGTTATCATGGTAGTGACGGCCCTTTAGGGGTGAATAATGGTAATGAAATGGTCAACCCACTTTATAAAGCCTTTATTAAAGCTGGTCAGCAAGCAGGTTATTCCAGTACAAACGATTACAATGCGGCGCAGCAAGAGGGCTTTGGCCCTATGTATATGACAGTAAAAGACGGTGTACGCAGCTCGGCAAGTCGCGAGTACCTTGATCCGATTAAGTCCCGCAGCAACTTAACCATAGTCACTGGTGCTTTAGCTGAAAAAGTCGCTTTAGAAGGAAAAAAAGCCGTTGCTGTCGAATATAGTGTCAGTGGCAGGAAAATAACTGCGAAGGCGAGTAAAGAGATCGTGTTAAGCGCAGGGCCGATAGGTTCTCCGCACTTATTACAGCTTTCAGGCATTGGTGATAGCGATACGCTAAAAGCCGCCGGTATTGATGTGATACATCATTTACCTGGGGTTGGGCAAAACTTGCAAGATCACTTAGAGTTTTACTTTCAATATAAGTGTAAACAGCCTATCACCTTAAATGGCAAACTCGGTTTAATTTCTAAAGGCTTGATTGGTGCTCGTTGGTTATTAACCCGCAGTGGCCTAGGCGCGACTAATCACTTTGAGTCCTGCGCTTTTATTCGCTCAAAACCTGAGGTTGAATGGCCTGATATTCAGTATCATTTTCTACCAGCGGCGATGCGTTATGACGGTAAAAGTGCTTTTGCCGGCCATGGTTTTCAAGTACATGTGGGGCATAACAAACCCAAAAGTCGCGGGGCGGTCACTATTCAGTCTGCCGATCCAAGTGTGGCACCAAAAATTCAATTTAATTACTTACAACATCAAGATGATATCGAAGGGTTTAGAGCTTGCGTGCGTTTAACCCGTGAAATTATCGAGCAAAGTGCCTTTGATGAATATCGTGATGATGAAATTCAACCAGGTAAAGAAATACAGACTGATGAGCAAATTGATGCTTTTGTTCGCCAGTCCGTAGAAAGCGCATACCACCCATCATGTTCATGCAAAATGGGTGAGGACGATATGGCTGTGGTTAACTCTCACACCCAAGTCAGAGGACTTAAGGGTTTGCGAGTGGTGGATTCGTCTATATTTCCCACCATACCTAACGGCAATTTAAACGCACCAACCATTATGGTGGCAGAAAAAGCGGCAGACCTCATTTTAGGGAAGCCAATACTGCCTCAATCGCAAGTGAAGGTTGCCATTGCAAATGATTGGCAAAGTGAGCAACGCAGTTCGAATATTTAACCTGCCACCCACAGTACTTAGATACTGTGGGGCATACAGTGGTGCACCCCTAAATTGTTTATGGGCTGTGAATACGAGATAAAAAGCACGGGGAAACAATGAAGTATTATTATTTATTAGGGGGCAGGGGACTATGACTTTATGGCTTAATGCTGGCATCATATTCACCCTATTTACAATAGTGGTTATTTTATTCAAGTGGGGAAGTATTCGCTGTGTAGGGGTCACTCCTGTAAGAACTTTTACTTTAATAGCTATTTTATTTACCTCAGGTCTAGATGTTGGCTTGATTATGTTCCCCCTTACTGAGTTTGCCGGTTATGCTGACTTAAAGAGTAATCCAGAATATAGTTTTGCTAATCCACTGGCCATTGAATTTGCCTATTGGGGCTTTCTTATCTGGGGATTCTATTTTGTAACCTGCTTCTATTTTTGTGTCATAGAACCTAAGGTAAAGTTTTTCGACATCCTATGGGTGAAATTAATCAATAATGTGGTCATTATTGGTACCTGTGCCTTTACTGCCTTCCTTTTACTCTCTAATTTACCTTGGTATTTACCTATCATTGGTGATGGCGAGTCAATTGTTCCAAGCTTCTATTTAATTGTACTTGCTGTCATATGTTTTGCAGTGTACTCAAGCACCGACATTAAATACGTGCGTTTTCTAAGTATCTCTACCACCTGGTTATTTATCGCATTAATTGGCTTTATGTGGTTTGGTGCCTTTATGGGCAGCGACAGTCAGCTATCAGCATTTACCGATAATTTAGCGCTGATAGGTAACTACTTTGGCAATATCAATGACTTTGTTTTGCCGCTGAATGCCTACCATGAGTTTTATTTATTTTGGTGGTTTGCATGGAGCATTATGATTGGTCAGTTTACATCACGCTTTGTGGGGGGCTTAAAAACCTATCAGTTGTTGGGCGCTATGTTGATTTTTCCTTCCATTCCCATTGCGGTTTGGTTTAGTGTTCTTTACCAATATCACGAAGCTGGTATTCCCACAGAGGGCTTGAAAAACTTTGCTATGGCCTTTGTAGGGATAGTGTTTGTGATCAATTCACTGGATTCGCTGATCCGTTTATACACAGATAACTTAAATATGACTGTTAAACGCCTTGGCAAATTAAATTATTTTGTGGTAAATGTTGTCGTACTTGGATTGTTAACACTGTTATTTAAACTGGAATTTATAGAAATTCAATGGGTAGGCGCATTAGTGATTGGATTGTTCTTTGCTTGCGCCATATTTATTGCTTACAGAAAATATAAAACAGTACGTAACATAGATAGCTCTCCTGAAGGCAATAAAGTCGACTACACAAAAATCGAAAGAGCTAATTAAAATATTATGTTATTAAATAGACGCGACGACTGTAATAAGCACTCTGGGTCAAATGTAAATTAACTCTGGCAGCCCCTGTTAGGGGAGAAAGACCGCTCATTAAAAAATGGGCAGTAGTAAATCGCCCAAATATTTTTTCTCCCATAAAACGATACCACTTTACTAGCATTATGCTTTCAAAACTGATGTCTCTTAACGGGGTTAGTGGTTTTTGAAAGGGATTTATTCCAACAATTAAGTGCCATAATTGCTATTTAAGAATACAGCCTAACTCTCAAGAGACCTGCCCACCCAAATTACTTAAAATTCCCCGTGATTTGTGTATTTTTAAGGGATTTGAGTATACAATGTGCGCCGCATTTAAAAGCGATATATAAAGAAGCAAAATGTATTGCCCTCAGTAGGGCAGTTTATAATTATTTAAAGGAAAAAAATGACTCCTATTACTAAATCTTTTCAGTATGGTCAGCATACTGTTACTCTTGAAACTGGCGTAATTGCTCGCCAAGCTACAGCTGCTGTATTAGCTAGCATGGATGACACATCTGTATTGGTATCGGTTGTTGGTAAAAAAGATACTAAACCTGGGCAAGACTTCTTCCCACTTACCGTTAACTACCAAGAGCGTACATACGCTGCTGGTAAAATCCCTGGTGGATTTTTCAAACGTGAAGGTCGTCCTTCTGAATATGAAACCCTTACATCACGTTTAATTGACCGCCCAATTCGTCCTTTATTCCCTGATGGGTTTATGAACGAAGTTCAAATTATTGTCACTGTGGTTTCTGCAAATCCAGAAATCCCTACAGACATTATCTCTCTTATCGGTACTTCTGCAGCTTTAGCTGTTTCTGGTATGCCATTTAATGGTCCAGTTGGCGCAGCACGTGTTGGCTATAAAGATGAACAATACATTTTAAATACACGTACTTCTGAGTTAGAAGACAGCCAACTTGATTTAGTCGTTGCTGGTACTGAAGGTGCGGTATTAATGGTTGAGTCTGAAGCTGAAATTCTTTCTGAAGAAGTGATGCTTGGAGCTGTTATGTATGGCCATGAGCAAATGCAAACAGTTGTAAATGCTGTGAATGAATTTGCAGCTGAAGTGAATACTCCTAAGTGGGATTGGCAACCAGAAGCTGAAAACACTGAGCTTAAAGATAAAATCAAAGCATTGGCTGAAGCGGGTATTACTGATGCTTACCAAATCTCTGACAAGATGGAGCGTAAAGACGCCATCACTGCTTTGACTAATAAAACAGTTGAAGAGTTAGTTGCTGCTGATGAAAATCAAGATGCTAAAGAAGTATCTGAATTAGTACATGAACTAGAAAGTGACGTTGTTCGTTCACGTATTCTTGCTGGTCAGCCTCGTATCGATGGCCGTGATCCTGCGATGATCCGTGCTCTTGATGTGGCTACTGGTTTGTTACCTCGTACTCACGGTTCTGCTTTGTTTACTCGTGGGGAAACTCAAGCAATCGTTGCTGCTACTCTAGGTACAGAGCGTGATGCCCAAATGATTGATGGCTTAAACGGTAAAGTAGATAGTCGTTTCATGCTGCATTATAACTTCCCTCCATATTGTGTAGGTGAAACTGGTTTTGTTGGATCTCCTAAGCGTCGTGAAATTGGTCACGGTCGTCTAGCTAAGCGTGGTATTCAAGCGGTCATGCCGTCTGAAAAAGACTTCCCTTATGTTGTACGTGTTGTATCTGAAATCACTGAATCAAACGGTTCTTCTTCAATGGCCTCTGTTTGTGGTACATCACTCGCTCTTATGGATGCAGGTGTTCCAATTAAAGCGTCTGTTGCTGGTATTGCTATGGGTCTAGTGAAAAACGACGAAAATTTCGTGGTTCTTTCAGACATATTGGGTGACGAAGACCATCTAGGTGACATGGACTTTAAAGTAGCCGGTACTACAGGTGGTATTACTGCTCTACAAATGGATATCAAAATTGAAGGTATCACTAAAGAAATCATGCAGGTAGCACTTAAGCAAGCTAAAGAAGCTCGTTTGCATATTCTAGGCGTAATGGACCAAGCTATTTCTGGCCACCGTGAAGAAATGTCTGAATTCGCTCCGCGCATTTATACTTTGAAAGTAGATAAAGACAAAATCCGTGACGTAATTGGTAAAGGTGGTGCGATGATCCGCGCTATCACTGAAGAGTCTGATTGTAATATTGAAATTGAAGATGATGGAACGGTTAAGATTTTTGCAACTGAACGTGCTAAAGCTGAAATTGCAATTTCTAAGATTGAGCAAGTTACCGCTGAAGTTGAAGCCGGTAAGACATACTCTGGTAAAGTCACTCGTATCGTCGATTTTGGTGCCTTTGTAGAAATTTTGCCAGGTAAAGAAGGTCTAGTTCATATTTCACAAATCGCTCATGAACGTGTTAATAAAGTATCTGACCACCTTGAAGAAGGTCAAATATTAGATGTGAAAGTTGTTGAAATTGACCGTCAAAATCGTGTTCGTTTAAGCATTAAAGATTTACTAGAAAAGCCAGCTGCTCCAGATGCATCAGGGAACGAATAAGTAATTAGTTTTTAACTAATTTTAAAAGGAGCCGCAAGGCTCCTTTTTTGTATCTATACCTAACACACTGTCGCACCTGCTATTAGTATTTGAATCAACAAATTAAAGTTGGTTTTTTAAGGAAACTCGTTAGTAACCTCCAGTAATTCTCCAATCTGTAAATAAAAATCGAGATAAATTTATTACTCGTTACACTCTTTAAGGTATTTCAAGCAACACCACAATATCCATCTAGATACTTTGGCCAGATTCAAAATGTGAGAAAGTAAATGCCTTATTGATTTTCAGTTCTAGAGGGTTAAGTGCCACCCATCAATTTATGCAAAAGGAATATTCAGTGAAAACAATGTTAAAAACGAAACTTGATTTGGGACTAATTTGTTTACCATTTATTTTATTTACACAGCAGAGTATTGCTCAAGATGATGTTCAGGACATATCAGCTGATGGTGGTGGTTTGGCTATAATTGCAAAAGTCGGTACTTTGGGGCCAGGCCTAGAGTTAGATTATAGTTTCAATGAAAGTTGGAACATTCGTCTTCAAGCTAACGGCTATACCTATTCAGATACATTCGAAGAAGATGATATTGATTACAATGGTGAAATTGAACTATCTACCTATGGAGTATTGGTTGATTGGCGCCCATTCGATGGTGTTTTCCATATTACTGGTGGTGCATACATTAATGGCAATGAGCTACGAGGAGACGCTATTAGCTCGGGTAGTGAAACCTTTGAAATTGGAGATTTGGAATACCGTGGAACGAGTAGCGATCCACTGACCCTTGATACCGCTATCGTTTTAGGGGATGAAACAGCGGGGTACTTGGGGTTTGGCTGGGGGCAAAGTTATGAAGATGGCTTTATGTTTTCATTAGAAATAGGCGTGCTATTTTCTGGAGAGCCAGATGTACAACTTGAAGTTGCCGGTACGGCAGAAGTAGTAGGTTACCCAGGATATCAATTCAATGTAAACGGTACATCACCTGAAGCCATTGAGTTTCAAGCTAACGTTGCCGATGAAATTGTTAATTTAGAAGAAGATATTTCTGATTTCGAAATATACCCTGTTATAGCTTTAGGGATTGGTTACCGCTTTTAATAAATCAAAAGTGAGTATTTTAGGGCTGATTCTTTTATTAAGTAGAAGGCCTGTCAGCCTTCAACTTGCTACCCATAATACTCCCATCATTGCTATTTATACTTTTATATCTATGGATTTGTTTTGATTTGCTCTGGTGGGGATGTTGATAATAGCCTTATTCATTTATCCTTTTTAACGGTTACCCATGCCCCAAATCAATGCCAACTCTAGTAACGTTATTCTATTCGATGTACAAGAAGGTGTGGCTGTAGTCTCCATTAATCGACCTGATGAGCTCAATACATTTACTACTGAAGTTATCAATGGTCTAACTAAGGCCTTTTCTTTAATTGCCAATGATGATGCCATAAAAGTCGCGGTGTTAACGGGAACCGGCCGAGCCTTTAGTGCTGGGTTAGATTTGAAAATGCTCAGTGCAGAAAGCGATGTGTTTCAACAGCATAATCAAGGGCAGCACACGGCATTCATTAAAGCTATTTCAGAATGCCCCAAGCCCGTTATAGGTGCTATAAATGGTGTGGCTGTGGCCGGTGGACTGGAGTTGGCATTATGTTGTGATTTTTTATATGCCTCAGATAAAGCGAGCTTTGCTGATACTCATGCCTTTGTTGGAGTAATACCAGGTTGGGGGTTATCACAAAAATTTCCTAGGTTGGTTGGGATTAATCGTGCTCGTGAATTAAGTTTTACTGGGAGGTTCTTTAGTGCTATTGAAGCAAAAGAGTGGGGCTTGATTAACGAAATTTACCCTAGAGATGAGTTGATGAATACGGTCCTTGATTTAGCATTAAAAATAGCGGAAGCAGATATGCCTGCCTTAATGAAAATAAAAGCCTTGATGAATCAAGGTTGGAATATGAATTTAAAAAATGCTCTTGAGTATGAGACTCAAATATCTGTCCCATACAGTAAAGCCATAGATATGACTCAGATGGAACAAAGGTTAGAGGTGTTGAAAAGTCGCAAACGATAAGTCTTATTTTTACAAATATTGAGTCTTTTTCTTAAATATAATCCCAAAGAGCTGCGTCAGTTACCATGCAACTCTTTGGGTGATAGGTGGCATAGCTCGCTATGCAATAATTTGTTGTAAGGTGTGAGTCTCTTTTGGCGCAACCATTTGTCCTTGGGTTATGGTGCTCTCTACACACAACATAGTGACATAACTGTCATCTGCCATGTCTACCATGCTTATAGATTTTTCCCGCCAAGGATTCCATACTACTATGCTATCGTGACCAGAAGATATCACGTCAGTTTTAAGCTGTTTGTCGATAATGGTTAATTTTTCTGGTTTATCAAAGTGCACTCTGTCAGTTTCTTCAGTAAATTGATAAGGCTGTGGAGTTTCGAAGCTCTTATAATTGCGAGTTTTATCTTCATAAGTACCTTTTAAGCCTAAAAGCTTACATTGCCTGATATCTTCAATTGTAAAGTAACTATGCAGGGCGCAATTATAGCTTAAAGGTTTCTCACCTAAATTAGTCGTCTTGAGTTGAATACTTAGCTGCTCGCCAATTTGAACTACTAAAGTGAGTTGTGCGTATGCATCGAATCCTTCTCCATTACTGGATATAGGTTGTAACTCTATTGTGGTTCCTGATTCAGAATCTTCAGTGGTAATGACTTTCCACCCCTGTTGGCGTACATAACCATGGCTAGGTAAGGTTTTATCTGAAGGATGTTCGCCAAACCATGGCCAGCAAATAGGTACACCTCCGCGGATGGCTTTTTGGCCATTGAATATCGCTTCTTTACTTACCCACAAACGCTCACGGTTATCTTTTTTAGGGCAGAAGCTTAATATATGACCGCCAAACAATGCTATTTCAGCAGTAGCGAATGAATTGTCTATTTGCAGAGCTTGAATGTCGTCACGGTTAATTAGTGATATTGAGTTTGCTAGTAACATAGAGGATCTCTGTTTATGGAAGTTAAGGATCATAAAAAAGGCGGTAAAGAACTATTTCTTTACCGCCTTTTTAATACAAAATTCAACAATAGTAGATTACTTACTAATGTGCGCCACTAAATCTAATACTTTATTTGAGTAACCAATTTCGTTGTCGTACCAAGATACTAACTTGACGAATGTATCTGTTAATGCAATACCAGCTGTAGCATCAAAAACAGATGTGCGTACGTCACCAATAAAGTCTTGAGATACAACGGCATCTTCTGTGTAACCCATAACGCCTTTCATTTCGCCTTCAGACGCAGCTTTCATTGCTGCACAAATTTCTTCATAGCTGGCTGGTTTTGCAAGGTTAACTGTTAAGTCTACAACTGATACATCAGCTGTTGGTACGCGAAAAGCCATACCTGTAAGTTTACCGTTTAATTCAGGAATAACTTTACCTACGGCTTTTGCTGCACCTGTAGAAGATGGAATGATGTTTTGAGAAGCGCCACGACCACCACGCCAGTCTTTTGAAGAAGGACTATCTACCGTTTTTTGTGTTGCGGTTGTGGCATGAACCGTTGTCATTAAGCCGTCTACTATACCAAAGCTGTCGTTTAGTACTTTAGCGAGAGGAGCTAAACAGTTGGTGGTACAAGATGCGTTTGATACTACGTCTTGTCCTGCATAAGAGTCTTGGTTAACACCCATTACAAACATAGGAGTCGCATCTTTAGATGGAGCTGACATCACAACTTTTTTAGCACCAGCTTCAATATGTTTACGTGCAGTTTCATCGGTTAAGAACAAACCAGTAGATTCAACCACTACATCGGCGCTAATCGCATCCCATGCTAAATCAGCAGGGTTGCGTTCAGCAGTTACACGAATAGTTTTTCCATTAACAATAAGTTGGCCATCTTTAACGTCAACAGTGCCGTTGAATTTGCCATGGGTAGAGTCATACTTAAGCATATAAGCCATGTATTCTGCATCTAACAAATCATTAATACCTACTACTTCAATATCACTGCGTTCACAGGCGGCGCGAAATACGAATCGACCGATACGGCCAAAGCCATTGATACCTACTTTTATTGTCATGTCTAAAATCCTCTGCGAGTTAATTTAACTGCTTGCCTAAAAAAGCTGTTAATGAAGGGTGTAATAAACCCTACTGAAATATTATTACAAAATTATGGACTAAATAAGCATGTAAGGCAAAATATTCCCGCTAAAATGTTATTTAATTACATTATTTGTAACATAAAAATATTTGGTATTATTTGTGTACTATTTACTAAGGGTAGCTCCTTTTTTAGACAGTCTTTATAGGAATTAAAATTTAATGACGGCTTCATTGATTGAATATTTAGTTGAGTACCGAGGAATAGAGTCAAATTATAATGACGCGTGGGGTAAACCGACTACTATTGCCCGCGCTACCAAAGAAAAGTTGTTAAAAGTGATGGGGTATGATGTTGACGACTCAAACACTTTACAGCAACAAGCTGAAGATGAAGCCAATCAATCTTGGTTATCGCCATTAGGCCCAGTTCAAGTTATACGTAGCGGCAATGATTTTCATATTGCTGTTAGGTTACCTATTGAGTTGGTTGATGATGAGTATGAGGCAGTTGTTACTACTGAGCATGGCGCCACTGTCGGCTGTCGTTTTATTCCTATAGAAGGACAACTCACAAATGTTGCTCATATTGAAGAAATTGAATTTCAAGAATATGTGGTGAAATTAGAGGTTTCTTTACCACTAGGTTATCACTCTCTATCTTTGCAAGCTGACAAAGATGAATTGGCTCGTATGAGCATTATAGTGGCGCCTCAATCTTGTTATAAACCTCAGGCGATATTAGATGGTCAAAAAGTCTGGGGGCTGAGCGTTCAGTTATATTGTCTACGTAGTGAAAACAACTGGGGGATTGGTGATTTTAGCGATTTAGCCTTTCTCCTTGAAAGTGCCGCTAAACAGGGTGCTCAATTTGTAGGCTTGAACCCAATACACGCATTATATCCTGCCCAACCTGACGTTTGCAGCCCATATGGGCCATCATCTCGCCGGTGGCTAAATTTTATCTATATTGATGTCACTAAAGTCGATGGTTTTGAGCAAAATTCAGTTCAAAACGTCGTCATTACCAATGAATTTATAGAAAAACTAGCAACCGCTCGAAACACAGATTTAGTGGATTACACAACAGTAAGCTATTTAAAGTTGACTGCTCTTAGCTGCATATTTGAATATCAAAACGCAAAGTACCTTTCAAAGAACACTAAAATGAATAAGGTGTTCAAACAGTTTGTAGCAGATGGAGGGGAGAGCTTACAAACCATAGCTACATATGACGCATTACAAGAATACCTTTCGAGCAAACAAGTGCCTTCATGGGGATGGCCGGTATTTCCTGAAGAGCTTTCTGATTTTGATAAGCCAGCGGTAAAAGCCTTTACTAAAAAACATAAAAAACGAATTAAGTTTTTCATGTGGCTGCAATGGCAGGCTGCTATACAATTAGAGCAGGCAAATCAAGTTGCTATTAATAATAATATGAGTATCGGTTTATACCGTGACTTAGCCGTGGGAGTGAGTGAGGGGAGTGCAGAAATTTGGGGAAATAAAGACTTATATTGTGTGAATGCAAGTGTTGGAGCTCCCCCCGATGAATTAGGGCCTTTAGGACAATCATGGGGCTTACCTCCTATGGATCCTGAAAAACTTTATCAACAACAATATCAACCTATTATCGATTTGTTTCGGGCTAACATGCATGCCACGGGAGCACTTCGTATTGATCATGTTATGGCATTATTACGTTTATGGTGGGTTTCAAAGGGGGATAATGCTACTGAAGGCGGGTACGTGTATTACCCCGTGGATGACTTGTTAGGCATTTTAGCTTTAGAAAGTCATAGAAATCAAAGTATGGTGATAGGTGAAGATTTAGGGACAGTGCCGCCAGAAATTAGAGAAAAATTGGCTGAAAATGGCGTGTATTCATATCGTGTATTCTTTTTCGAACAAGCTAAAGATGGCGGGTTTTATTCTCCTGCACATTATCCTGAACAATCTATGGCCACGCTAACAACCCATGACATGCCCACTTTAAAGGGGTACTGGAATTGTTACGACTTAGAGTTAGGTAAAGAGCTGAGTTTATATCCTAACTCAAGGGTATTAAATGAATTGTATAATAGTCGCCATAGGAATAAACAGGCTATTTTAGATACTTTGCATGGACATAATTCTGTTACTGAGGAAGTAGGGTATGATGTGAATTCTGTTGGTATGAGTAGAGCTTTAAATTTTGGTATGCAATTACATATGGCTGCTGGCTCAAGTGAGTTATTAAGTTTGCAACTTGAAGATTGGTTAGAAATGGACAAACCTGTGAATATTCCAGGGACATCTGATGAATATCCTAATTGGCGACGAAAATTGACTCAAGACCTGCAATATATCTATAGTGATGACGCATTAAATAAATTAGCCCTAGATTTAACAAAAATAAGAAAAAGAGTCTCAATTTGATTTAAATTTATCTGTGGTTTGACCTTAACGTTAAACCACACAACCCAAGGCGAAAATATGCAGTTAGAAACCATATTGTCTCAAGCTAAATGTACCTTTCCTTTTTCTCACCTAGGTGCCGACTTTCAAAATTCGAATTCAACCTTTTTCATCACAACATGGCAGCCTCATGCTGAAAAGATCGTTGCCATCGATTTAGGTACAGGTCAGGCTATAGGAGAACTTATACAGACCCCTGATAGTTACTTATTTACCGGAGCATTTAAGCTTGCTGAGCCCCCTAAGGCTTATGCGTTTTTGGTCAGTAACGGCGAGGCTGATTATCAGGTTATCGACCCTTACCAGTTCAAAGAGCAAGCCTTTCATGCTGTGCATTATGTCGATCATTTACCAGAAAATATATATAACCAATTAGGTGCCCAATTAATAGATTTAGATGTTGGGCTACCGACAACTATTCAAGCAACTCGATTTGCAGTGTTTGCTCCTAATGCGTCTGCAGTATCTTTAATTGGTGATTTTAATTATTGGAATGGTTCATGCCTTCCTATGCAAAAAACTGATTTTGGTTATTGGGTGCTCGTTGTCCCTGGTATTACTGCTGGCGCTAAATATAAATATCAAATTAAGGATGCGCTTGGTAATGAACTGCCTCACAAAGCAGATCCTGTTGGCTTTATGGCTGAACAATATCCGTCACATGCCTCAGTAGTGTTCGATCATAAAAAATACAAATGGAAAGATGAAAAATGGAAGACGCGAGCTCATAAAGATAAATATCAACAGGCTATGAGTATTTATGAATTGCACCTTGGGTCTTGGAAAAGGCCGGGCTCAGACTCTGAAAAACAGTTTTTAACTTACCGTGATTTGTCGACAGATTTAATCCCTTACATTAAGGATATGGGATATACCCATATAGAGCTTTTACCTGTATCTGAGTTTCCATTTGATGGCTCTTGGGGGTATCAACCAGTAGGGTTGTTTTCTCCAACCAGTCGTTTTGGTGGGCCTGATGATTTCAAGTATTTTGTCGATCAATGTCACCAAAATGGAATTGGGGTAATTATCGATTGGGTTCCTGCGCATTTCCCTGAAGACGGTCATGGCCTTGCACGTTTTGATGGCACTCACGTTTATGAATATGAGGACCCTCGCAAAGGTTGGCACCCAGATTGGAACTCATGTATTTATGATTTTGGAAAAGAAACAGTACGACAATTCTTAGTGGCCAATGCTTTGTTTTGGATGGATAAATATCATATTGATGGCCTAAGGGTCGATGCTGTAGCGTCCATGTTGTACTTAGATTATTCTCGAGAGGATGGTGAATGGATACCCAATATTGATGGGGGTAACCATAATTATGAGGCAATAAGCTTATTACAGTGGATGAATAAAGCGGTATACGAAAAGTTTCCAGAGGGCATGACAATAGCAGAGGAGTCTACGTCTTTTCCAAAAGTATCTAGACCTGTTTTTGAAGGTGGCTTAGGGTTTGGTTTTAAATGGAATATGGGGTGGATGAATGATTCTTTGCACTATATTTCTAAGGATCCTGCCTACAGGCGCTATCACCATAATGAAATTACTTTTAGTATGGTATATGCCTTTGATGAGAGTTTTATTTTGCCTATTTCCCATGATGAAGTTGTACATGGAAAAGGCTCGTTACTTCGGAAAATGCCCGGAGATGAATGGCAACAAGCAGCCAATTTACGTGCTTACGCAGGTTTTATGTATGCCCACCCGGGTAAAAAATTAAACTTTATGGGGAATGAAATAGGCCAGGCTGAAGAGTGGAACCATGACAGTTCAGTTAATTGGCATTTACTCGAGTTTGATAAGCACAAAGGGATCCAATCTTTATATCGTGATTTAAATAAACTATATGCTGAATATCCAGCACTGCATGAATTGGATCATAGCCATAAAGGGTTTGAGTGGATTGAACATGGTAATGCAGGCCAAAGTGTTCTTTCTGTGTTAAGAAAGTCTAATGACGCTAAACAGAAAATTTATTTTATCGTTAATTTCACACCGGTACCCTATGAAAAGTTTAGGCTAGGGGTTCAAGATAAAGGTGAATACCAGCTACTTCTAAATTCAGATGACAACAAATACTGGGGTAGCGGGTATAAAGTTAAAGAAAAATATATAAGTGATCTTGAAGCTTGGAACGGCCAACCTTACTCTATTTCTTTAAGCCTACCTCCATTGGCTAGTCTATATATCTTATTTAAAGGTTAAATCATGTCTAACTATCAGATTTTGGCTGGTGCTCCTCATCCATTAGGCGCGACATCAAGTGGCTCAGGATGTAACTTTGCTGTGCATTGCCCAAACGCTGATGCTGTGGAGCTGTGTTTATTTGACAGTATGACTGAAAAGCAAGTTGCTGTTATTACTCTACCCGTTAAAACGGGTAAAATTTGGCACGGTTTTATTGATGGTTTACAAGCAGGGCAACTTTATGGATACCGTTTACAAGGTAATAACAATGCAAGTGTTGGTTTAGTCTTCGATAGTCAGAAATTATTAATTGATCCCTACGCTAAAGTACTAAATAAAGCACTAGTTTGGGATGCTAAAAAGTACCAAGGAGACAGTCAAGAAATGGTCTCTAAGGCTGTAGTTACTGAAGCGTCCAGTAATCTAGGTGCGCCCAGCAAGCCAAATACCCCTCTTGAGCAAACTATATTATACGAAGCTCACGTCAAAGGTTTAACACAGCTTCATCCAGACGTGCCGGATGAATATAAAGGTAAGTTTTTAGGCGTTTCTCAGCCAGCTATTATTGAACATTTAAAATCTTTAGGGGTAACTGCTGTTCAGTTGATGCCGGTTTTTGCGTTTATGCCAGAGCCTTTTATTACCAACAAAGGTTTGACAAATTATTGGGGATATAACCCAGTTAATTACTTTTGTCCTGATCCTAGATACGTTATTAACGATGCTATTGGCGAGTTTAAAACCATGGTTCATACTCTGCACCAAGCAGGAATTGAAGTGATACTTGACGTGGTGTTCAATCATACTGCTGAAGGTGGGATTGAAGGGCCTACCTTATCGTTTAAAGGGTTTGATAATATTTCATGCTACCTATTTGAGCGTAATGATTATGGCGCCATTGATTATCAAAAATATGTTAATAACTCTGGTTGTGGCAATAGCGTCAATACTGCATTTCCGTATGTTTTAAAAATGGTAATGGACTCTTTACGTTATTGGTTTTCTGACATGGGAGTGGATGGTTTTCGGTTTGATTTAGCGGCAAGCTTGGGGCGTGACCCTTATGAATTTTCAAGTTTAGCTGGATTTTTTAGAACTATAAGACAAGACCCTACTCTGATTGGATGTAAGTTAATTGCTGAACCATGGGATATTGGTTATGGGGGTTACAGATTAGGTCAATTTCCTTCTAATTGGCTAGAGTGTAATGATAAATATCGAGATACAGTAAGAGCATTTTGGAGAGGAGACAAAGGTCACACAAGCGATTTTGCTACCAGGTTGTTTGGATCCAGAGATGTCTTCCCAAAAGAAAATCGCTCAATATCAACATCGGTTAATAATATTACCTATCATGACGGTTTTACATTGCAAGACTTAGTCAGTTATGCAGAAAGGCATAATGAAGCTAATTTAGAGCAAAACCGGGATGGCCATGGTCATAATTTATCTGCTAACTATGGTGTTGAAGGCCCTACATCAAACAGTAAAGTCATGCAATTAAGAGAGCGCCAAAAACGTAACTTATTTGCAACTTTAATGCTGTCACAAGGCACTCCCCATGTGTTGGGTGGTGACGAATTGAGTCGCACACAAAATGGTAACAATAATGCTTATTGTCAAGATAATGAAATTAATTGGATACATTGGGATATTGATACAACTCAACAAAAGTTCTTAAGATTTTGTCAAGCCGTTATTGCTTTACGCAAAAGTAGTTCAATTCTTAGTAACCTTAACTTTAAAGATGACCATTACTCCACTGGTTGCAATGTAGAAGAGATCCATTGGTATCGCCCAGATGGAGAAAGAAAATTAGATGGGGATTGGCAAGATTATAACAATCAAGCATTTGCCGTTGAGCTTAAAGGACCTGATAATGAGTATCATGAACATTGGTTATTAGTTTTTAATACCAGTGAGCATGATGTTCGCTTCCATTTGCCTGAGCTGAATAAAGAGGCGGCGTGGAAGATAATGCTTGATACTCGTTATGATGATTGGGATAAGCAACCTGATGTTCACATCAAGCATTTGTACCTACAGGGAGCACAAAGTATTTCTGTATTCAAATGTTCCAATTCAACTAACTAATAAACAGTTTTATATTAAAGATTTAGAAGGATTAACAATGAAGCTTACCGATGCTCAATGGCAACAAAAGTTGTCAAATGAAGAGTTTAGAGTGTGCAGACAGAAAGGGACTGAGCGTCCATTTACCGGTGAATTATTAGATTTAAAAGCGAGTGGTGATTTTTTTTGTACATGTTGTGGGCAAAGGCTATTCCACTCAAGTGATAAGTTTGATTCTGGTTGTGGCTGGCCGTCATTTTCGTCACAAAGCTCAGATGGTAATGTCAACTATTTACCCGATAACTCTTTGGGAATGAAAAGAATAGAAATTCTATGTAAACATTGTGATGCACATTTAGGGCATGTATTTGAAGATGGGCCTGCCCCAACAGGTAAGCGCTATTGTGTTAACTCGGTATCTTTGAAGTTTTCTGAAAAGACTAATGGCAAAGTTTAATTAAAATTTTCTTGTCTAAGTTACTTTTCTAAGATTTTAGTCTTAAATTTAAATTATTTTAATGAAAGTTAATTTCATGTTTTTATAGTGTAAAAAGTGTTTTTACACATTTAATTCAACATTTTCATAGTTTTTTGTTTTAGTTTGTTAATTAGAGCTTTTTACCCTAAAAAATGGTGAAAACTTACCTAAAAATTGATGCTTTTCGTCGTTTTTATGACTAAGTCGTAATTTTTCAACAATTTGGTTGTGGGCCATTCCTTCTTTAGAATGCGCCAGAATCTTTTTAAACCATATTGGGATGAGCATTATGAATCAGCAATTAGAGCAGGAATTAATTGGCAGTTGGCAAGAAAGACAAGAGTATGCTGAGCAAATGCAACCTATCTTGGGTAAGTTGTATCGAAATAGGGCGATTGAAATTTTTGTTTATGGGCGGCCTTTGTTGGGCGCCAGTGCGATAGATGTTATCAAAGCCCATCGCTCCGTTAGATTAAAGGAAAAAAATAAGCTTAGGTTGCGAGAAAGCTGGCCGCTATTAGAAGCTCTAAACAAAATGCCACTGGCGCCAGCAAAAATAGACATTGGTAAGTTGGCTTATGCTTATCAATATAATCCTGCTTTTAAAGACGTCACAATTAATGCTTACTTGAATGAACAGCTAAAAACCATTATCAATTTGAAAGATGAGCAACCAGCCCAAGATGTAGTGCTTTATGGTTTTGGTCGCATTGGTAGGCTTTTAGCTCGGTTATTAATCGAAAGGCAAGGTACCAATAACAAATTACGCTTGAAAGCCATAGTTGTAAGAGGGGGCCGTGAAGGTGACCTTGAGAAACGAGCCAGTTTATTAAGGCGAGATTCTGTTCACGGTCCATTCAATGGCAGTATTACCATTGATAAAGATAAAAATGCGATTAAAGCCAACGGATCATATATTCAAGTAATATACGCCAATAGCCCTGAAGAAGTCGACTATACACAGTATGGTATTAAAGACGCGATAGTGGTTGATAATACTGGTATGTGGCGAGACGAAGAGGGGTTAGGACAGCATTTGAAGTCAAAAGGAGCTAAAAAAGTTCTGTTAACAGCACCCGGTAAAGGTGACATCAAAAACATTGTTTATGGTGTCAATGACGCTGATATTTCGGAAGATGATGTAATACTATCTGCCGCAAGCTGCACTACTAACGCTATTACGCCAGTGCTCAAGGCGTTAGATGAGGAGTATGGCATTGATAGTGGTCATGTTGAGACTGTACATTCGTTTACCAACGATCAAAACCTGATTGATAATTTCCACAAAGGAGATAGGCGTGGTCGTAGTGCACCATTAAATATGGTGATTACGGAGACAGGAGCCGCGAAAGCAGTAGCCAAGGCTTATCCGATTCTTGCAGGTAAATTAACGGGAAGTGCAATTAGGGTGCCTACTCCAAACGTTTCCTTAGCGATACTCAATTTACACATGCGCACAGAGACTTCCAAAGAGATACTCAATGATTATATGCGGGATATATCATTGTTTTCTCCTTTACAACACCAAATTGATTTTACTGCCTCTAAGGAAATTGTATCAACAGATTTGGTAGGAACTCGTGCTCCTTCGGTTGTTGATTCTCAGGCTACTATTGTGGCAGGAAATAGAGCGACCCTATATGTTTGGTATGACAATGAGTTTGGTTATAGCTGTCAAGTTATGCAGGTTGTACAACATATGGCCAATTTGTTTTATCCTACTCTACCTCTTTCGCTGCCAAGTTAGTTAATACGTGCTGTTTTTATCTTGATTAAAGGACTCTAGTAGTCCTTTTTTTATGACTGTGATAAATTACTTTGGTCAAAAGTTCATGGGAATAAAAAGTGAGAATTAGTAGTAATTTTGATAGTGGTAATATTCAAGTTATCAGCGCAACGTCACCTCAAGATATCCAGCTTAGTATTTGTAAAGATAATCAATCAGAATTTTATCAATGGTTCCATTTCAAATTAGACACAACAGCTTTTGTTTCTCATGCCATTACGATTAAAAATTTAGCAAAGTCAGCTTATCCAGATGGTTGGCAAAATTATCAAGCGGTTGCGTCTTATGATCGCCAAGAGTGGTTTAGGGTAGAGAGTGAATTTGATGGTGATAATCTTGTCATTCAACATACTCCAGAGTTTCCACAAGTGTATTACGCCTATTTTGCCCCTTATAGTTATGAGCGCCATATGGACTTATTAGCTTGGGCTCAACAGTCTGAGCATTGCAAACCATGTCATTTAGGTGAGACATTAGATGGCCGAGATATGTCACTACTTGTAATTGGTGAGCCTGCTGAGGGTAAAAAATCTATTTGGGTGACGGCAAGACAGCACCCAGGTGAAACCATGGCAGAATGGTTAGTAGAGGGCTTTTTACATCGCCTTTTAGATGAAGATGATGGGTTAGCTAAGTGGTTATTAGATAAGGCCGTTTTTTATGTGGTGCCGAATATGAATCCCGATGGTTCTGCCCGTGGTCACTTGAGAACAAACGCCAAAGGGGTGAACCTAAACCGTGAATGGCAAACTCCATCGATAGAAAATAGCCCCGAAGTCTATTTTGTAAAACAAAAAATGCAGGAAATAGGTGTCGACATGTTTCTAGATGTGCATGGCGATGAAGCGTTACCCTACAACTTTGTGGCAGGGTGCGAAGGAAATCCAAATTATGATGAAAGATTAGAAGGGTTAGAGAGCTCTTTTAAGCAAGCATTGTTAACCGCTACGCCAGAGTTTCAAGATATCTATGGCTATGAAAAAGATAAGCCAGGAGAAGGTAATTTGACGGTGGCCGCTAATGCTATTGGTCATGAATTTGACTGCTTGTCTTATACCTTGGAAATGCCATTTAAGGATAATATTGAGTTACCTGATTCAGTTTACGGATGGTCGCCAATACGTTGTAAACAGCTTGGTGAGGATGTCATGGTTGCCATGCGCTCGATAGTTGATATGCTGCGTTAAGTACAGAAACTAAAATTATAAAAAATATATAACTATAAAAATTAATAAAGGGGAAAAACGTTGGAAGCATTTCATAATATATTGAAATCTATGGATGGCATGTTAGGGGGAGCTTGGTGGTTTCCATACGTGTTGTTAGGTACAGGCCTATTTTTTACTATTTACCTAAAATTTCCGCAAGTTAGATACTTTAAACATGCATGGAAAGTGGTAACTGGAAAGTATGATAAAGCTAATTCCCCTGGGGATACCAGTCACTTTAGGGCATTAACTACCGCCTTATCTGGGACGGTTGGAACCGGTAATATTGGCGGCGTGGCTTTTGCTTTATTTTTAGGTGGCCCAGCTGCATTATTTTGGATGTGGGCAACTGCATTCTTCGGAATGACCACAAAGTTTGTTGAAGTGACTTTGTCTCACAAATATCGAGATAAAACTCCAGACGGTTCAATGGCTGGTGGTCCAATGTATTACATGGATAAACGTCTGAATATGAAATGGTTAGCTATTGCTTTTGCAATTGCTACGGTAATCAGTTCATTTGGTACAGGAAACTTACCCCAAAGTAATGGTATAGCTACCAGTATTGAGTCGACATTCGGTTTCGACCCATTAATGGTAGGGAGCATATTAGGTATTTTATTAGCGTTAGTTATTCTAGGTGGTATAACTCGTATAGCAGCGGTTACCTCTAAAATTGTTCCTTTGATGGCCTTAATTTATGTAGTTGGTGCATTTGCGGTAATTTTTGCAAACCTAGAAAACGTGGGCCCTGCCTTTGTCTCTGTTTTTTCGGATGTATTTACTGGTTCTGCGGCAACAGGCGGTTTTTTGGGAGCCACTATAGCTTACGCTTTTAACCGGGGCGTAAACAGAGGGTTGTTCTCAAATGAAGCGGGACAAGGTTCTGCGCCAATTGCCCATGCTGCAGCAAAAACTGATGAACCCGTATCTGAAGGTATGGTATCCATTCTTGAGCCATTCATTGACACCATCATTATTTGTACGATAACAGGGTTAGTAATTCTTTCTTCAGGAGTATGGAAAGAAAAGCATATGAACACCTTCGATCGTTCTGATATGCATATTCTTGCTGGCACTTACGTTGAATCGGATGCCGCAGATAAAGAGACTTTATTTGCTTACATTAACGACTTAGATGGACACGGTGTTACTGATTACACTGGTGATATACAAGTAGTAAATGGTAAAGCAGTAAATGCTGGCTTTACTATTATTAATGCTAGGTCATTTGCTGAAAACGTAACTTTCTCAATAGGTGAACCTGTTGATAATTACACTGGTACGCTTCAAGTGATTGACGGTAATCTAGTAAAAGATTCCATTATTGTTACAGGCGAATCTTTAATTCACTCAGCTAGTTTAACCGCCCTCGCATTTACCAAAGGCTTCTTTGGTGAGTCAGGTAAATATATTGTATCTATTGGCCTATTGCTGTTTGCTTTTTCAACTGCCATTGCGTGGTCATATTATGGTGATAGAGCGATGACTTATTTGTTGGGCCCTCGCTCAGTAATGCCATATAGAGTTGTTTATGTAGCAGGTTTTGTTTGGGCTGCGGTATCAGATACCACACTCGTTTGGACTTTATCAGCAGTGGCTATAGTTGTGATGACCTTGCCTAACTTGTTTGGAATTTTCTTACTACGCAAAGAGATGAAAGATTCCGTTGCTGAGTATTGGGAAAGATTTAATAAAGAGAATAAATAAAGTTTTTAATTAACCGATTAAAAAGGCGCGGCTATAAGCCGCGCTTTTCAGTGTAGTAGGAGTGTAAAATGGCATTAATAGATTGCCCTAGTTGTGGTAAAAGAATTTCTGATAAGGCACAAAGTTGTCAACATTGTAATTTTACATTAGGCGAAGCGACTTCAGAAGATATTGCTCGTAAGCAAAACCTTAACAAATACCTAAAAGGTCAACGTATTCAAACTCAGTCTATGGTGGCTATGTTATTGTTTGTTGCAGGGTTTGGATTTATGTACTGGGGCTGGGCTATTCCTGGTGAGCTGCAGCATACTATCGCCATAGGTGCAACAATCATTGGATTTGTTTGGTACATAGTTAACAGAGTGCGTTTAGTTTTCCTTAAAAGGTCTGATTAATATGGACAGTGCAATGCTATTGCAAAATATGTCTGAGCAGGTGTATCAAAAGTTACTACAGAGTGTAGAAACTGGAAAGTGGTTAGATGGTTCACCATTGACTGAGCAGCAAAAAGAAATAAGTATGCAGGCGGTAATGATGTATCAGGCTAAGGTCTTGAAGTCAGAGCAACATATGACTGTGGGCGCAGATGGTGAGATTGTCCACAAAAGTCGCGAGTCGTTTAAGCAAGAATTTAATCAAAAGGCTGAGAAAGGCCAAACAATAGCACGGTTTAGACAGGATGATATTTAAGAATTTATTTCGGGCTAAATATTTGAGCCCAGACCCACAAGTAAGAATTAAAGCTATTGAAACTCTCGATAATCAAGCATCGGAACAAAAATCTGTTTTACATGAACTAGCATTTAACGATGCAGATTCAAAAGTGAGTTTAGCTGCATTATATAAGCTAGATAGTTTTGTTTTATGGTACAAAATGTCTGAAATAGCTAAAGATGAAATAGTGAAGCGTAAATCTTTAAAGTTAGTAGAAAGCGTTTTATTGTCGGACTCAGATACTACTTTAACGAGTGTTGAAAGACGTAAATTTATATTGGAATTAAAAGACATTAGCTTGCTTGAAAAGTTACTTGCTCAAGCTTGGGTACAGAAAGATGCTGAGTTATCTATGAAAATACTCAGAAAAATTGATAAACCTTTGTTTAGAGATAAAGTTTTTGTTACTACCTCTAACGAGGCTTTACAGCTTACTATTTTAGATTCTCTAGAGGATGCTCCTAGCAATCGTAAGTTACTTAATAAATTTATCAAAAGGTCACCCCCAGTAGCGGTGCAAAACAAAGCTGAAGAATTATTATCTTTATGGTTTAAAGTTGAGCAAATTCCCTTGGAACTAGAGCAGCAGATGAAGATGTTGCTATCTAGGTTATTAACATTAAAAGACCATCAAGATTTAGAATACATAGAAAAGCTGCGGACGGATCTTGATTTCGAATATCATAAATTAAGTGACAGCTTTAATTATTTAGATGAGGTTAGACGTACTGAAATACAACAAAAGTATCTAGACATTAGCAACAAGGTAAACCGAAACATTGAGCTTTTAAAGCCAGTTTGGATTGCTCAACAGGCTAAGTTGGTACTGAATAAATCAATCGTTACCGTTAGTCAAAATATAGAAGATTGTTTAGGTGAAGTTCACACCCAATTAGATTCTAGACTAGCTGAATTGGCCAAAGATGAAGTGGATGGCTTTAAGTTTAAGCTAATGCAATTTGGTAATGAGCTCATTCAGCTTATTGGAGACGTTCCTGTTACCGAAAAAAAACAGCATCAATTCCTTGAGCAGCTCAACAATAGAGTGAATCAAAGTGTTCATACCTTGGCTAATTTCTCTGGCTTACAGGAGGCGGTGCTTGCTGCCCAGCACTTAGTAGAGAAACTAGAAGCTCAACCATTGCCTAGCAGCCCAAATGATCTTGATGGGGCTCAAGCCCGTCTAGATGATTTAAAGCAAAATTGGCGTTCCGTTATTGGCCAGTGCGCTAGTTTTCTACCTCAAGAGCTATACGAACGTTGGAATAAGCAAACCAATGTATGGAAAAAAGCAGTTGCAGAACATAGAAAAGAGCTTAATGCTGAGCTTAGTCGCTGTAGAAATAAACTTAAAACCGTGGATAGTTTAGTACATCAAGGTAAATTTAAAGCTGCCATGGGACTATATAAGAAAGTACAAGTTTGGTTTGATAATCTAAATGAAAAGCAGCAAGCACAATTACAAAAGACTTTTTCTAACGTTCAGCAACAAATTGAAAACCTAAAGGACTGGCAAGATTATATCTCTGCGCCACGTAAACCCGCTTTATTAGACGAGGTAGAAAGTTTAATTGCTAAACCATTAGCTATTGAAGCTCAGTCTAAAGCGATAAAAGTGTTACGAAGCCAATGGAATAGTTTAGGTAAAACAGGCACAGAATCAGACCAAGCTCTCAATAATGCCTTTGATGTTGCGATTGAAGCTGCGTTTGCCCCATGCAGAGAGCACTATGAACAGCAGCAGAAATTACGAGCATCAAATTTACTACTCAAAAAGCAACTACTCGAAGAAATTCAAATATTGTCTAATACTGACATTCCTATTATGGAGCTGGCTAAACAATTAAAGCTATTGCAACAAAAGTGGAGAAGTAGTGGAGAAGTGGACTTCAAATTACGAAGTGAACTCAATGAGAAATTTCAGACATTAGTCGAGCCCCTTAAACAAAAAATCAATAAGTTTTATAACAATAACGCTTTGCAAAAACAAAGATTGTTAGACCAGGCTAAGTTGTTGATTGAACTTGAACCCATTTCAGAAGCCATTGAAGAAGCCAAAAGTTTGCAACTAAGATGGAAAAGCATAGAACATGCTGGAAGAAAAGCTGAGGCTGATTTATGGCAGGCATTTAGACAGGCTAACGATAACCTATTTGCTAAAAGAGCTGAATTAAATCAACAGCATAAGCTTGAAGTTAAACAACAAGTTGAACAAGTAAAGCTAAAAATAAATACGCTTAAATCGAATCTAAATAATGCCAAAAACAAAGGTGAATTAAAGCAAGCTTTACAAGATACTCCTGCAGTTCAAGATTTACTTAAATCCCTACCAAGTGGGATCCGCATAGAATTAGAGCATGAGGTCAATGGTTTATTTGAGAAGCAAAAGCAAAAAGTATCTGAACTATCAAAGAATGAAAAATCTAAAGAATATATTCAGTTGTTTGAGGCATTACGTAGATGGGAGCAAGGGGCTAATAAACCTGATGTTACTGAATTGCGTAAGCAATGGCAGTCTGGGTTTTCAAATGATTCACCCACAATCGATCGTGATGACATTACCTTAAAAATGGAAGTTATCGCTGACAAGCCTTCTCCAGTATCAGAACAAAATAAGCGTAAACAAGTACAAATGCAGTTGATGGCACAGAAACTCCAGTCAGGAGATAGTCTGGAATTAAATACTTTATTACTGGATTGGATTAAAGGTGGGGAATTGAGAGCTTCAGATAAACAGCTACTTGAGCGAGTTGAAAGAGTATTTGTATCTTAATGAGTACTCTAATTCGATTAAATAAATTTATTAGTGATTCGGGACATTGCTCACGTAGAGAAGCTGATAAGTTAATTGAACAAGGGCGAGTGAATATAAACGGTGCAATACCTGAACTTGGGACTAAAGTTGCAGAGGGAGACATAGTTACTGTAGACGGTAATCCTATTAGTGCCAGTGCTAGTGATAAAACAGACCGTATATACATCGCCTACCATAAACCGGTAGGTGTGACTTGCACCACTGAGCGCCATGTAAAGGGTAATATTATTGATGCTATTGGGCACAAAGAAAGAATTTTTCCCATTGGGCGGTTAGATAAGCCTTCTGAAGGGCTTATCTTTTTGACCAGTGATGGGGATATTGTAAATAAAATACTAAGAGCCGAAAATGCCCATGATAAAGAGTATGTGGTCACTGTGAATCGGCCCCTTACAGCTAATTTTATCGATAAAATGTCTAAAGGTGTCCCCATTTTAAATACTGTGACTAAGCCATGTAAGGTAACCATGCAAAGTAAAATGGTGTTTCGGATCATTTTAACCCAAGGGTTAAATCGTCAAATTCGTCGTATGTGTGAATATTTAGGTTATGAAGTCACCAAGCTCAAACGTAATCGCATTATGTCGGTAAGACTAGCTGGCTTAAAGTCCGGTCAATGGCGGAATTTAACTCAAGAAGAAATGGCAGATATAAATAGAGCAGTGTTAAGCTCGACTAAAACGGCTGTCTAAAAAGTTAAAATTTAATATGTCTTAGATGTTGGGTTAAGGCTTTTTAATAAGAGTTTTAAACTGTCTATTTGTATGTTGGTAAAAGTTTGTTTTCGAACAAACTCATTTGCTATATGTATGGTGTCTTGGATAACCTCTAGGTTTAACTCGCCAGAAAACCCCATAGACCAATCGCCAAACTCTTGTAACATTACAGTCTGCTTGTATATGCAACGAATATTGCAGTGCCTAATATCGTCACTAATCTTCGTAAAAATTGACTCTACATTATTTTGAGTACCCTCGAGAACTTGAATGAAGTGTTCAGGCAAGTCTAATAAAAGCCCAGATACATTGAGTAACTCATTGTTTATCCTAGCAATGTGTAAAATGCGGGGAATGTCTTCTAGTTCAAAGTGTCGAGATTTCTCGCTAATATATATCAGTTGATACATGAAGGTCTCACAGCAATCATCCTCATAGTGGACAGCTAAACGTTTTAAAAAGGTAGATTTATTTAATTGCGTCTAAACCTAATCTTAAACTAGTTCAATTGATAGTTATAACTTAATAATACAAGAACAATTGTCGAATAACAGGCTGATATAGGTAGTCCAAATTTTATAAAGTGCTTGAATTTATAATTACTAGCGCTAAACACTAAAAGGTTTGTTTGATATCCATAGGGAGAAATGAAGCTGGCACTAGCAGCAAATGCAACGGCTAAGGCAAAAGGCATTAGTGGCACTCCTAAAGTTTCAACTAATCCATAGGCCAAAGGAAACATAAGCGCTGCAGCAGCATTATTAGTTACTAATTCAGTTAAGAGTAGAGTTAGTAAGTAAACTGTCACTAAAGCCCACACAGGGCTGACTGATAACGCCCAAGGACCCACTAAGTCCATTAATATTGCTATGACACCCGATTTTTCCAAGGCTGTGGCAAGACTCAGTGCACCTATAATAACAACTATTAGGTTTAAAGGAATATTGCGCTTTATTTCGTTGTTTGATGTGACACGGCTAACAACTAAGGTTGATATGAAAAATAGTAACCCTGTTGCTAAATTTAAAACAGATGTTGCAGCTAGGGCAACCGTAACTAAGAACCCGCCTAGGGTGATCCATTCTTGACGCTTTGTTAGTTTTGTTGGGACCTTTTTTTCAGACAGAATAAAGAAGTTTTTAGTTAAATTATGTCTTTGCATAAAATCAGGGCCTGTTGCCAACAGTAAGAAATCGCCAGCTTGTAGCTTAATTTCACCTAGCTTTCCTGATAGTGTTTCTCCATCTCGCCTAATTGCCACTACTGCTGCATCAAACAGCGCTCTAAATCCAAGAGCTTTAATGGTTTGCCCAATGATTTGAGCTCGATTAGAAATAATGACTTCGGTAAGGTTGTCTCTCAATAAGCCATCGGATTCAGCAAAAAGTTTTAAACCTTTTATATGACTTAAGTTATCAACTTTTTGTATATTTCCAGAAAATATTAGTTTGTCACCTGCATCTATTACTAAGTCGGGATTGACTGGAGATATGAGTTTTCCATTTCGTACGACTTCAATCAAAAAAAGTTCTGGCAAATTTCTTAAATGGTTTTCTTCAACTGTTTTTCCTACTAATTCTGAATCTGTATTAACATCAGCTTCTATAGAGTAGCTATTATACTTGGAGTTTTTATTACTAATTTCTGGTAAAAATGGCGTTAGTAGAAACATTAATAAACCACAACTCAATCCTGCAACCAAACCGTATACAGTAAAGTCCCAAAATGCAAAACCGGGGTGTCCGTGCTCTATCAAAAAACTATCTACTATTAGGTTTGTTGAGGTTCCTATGAGAGTAACGGTTCCTCCTAAAATGGCGGAATAAGATAGGGGGATTAGTAGGCGTGATGCATGATGATATTGATTTTGTTTAACAGGGCCAATCAAACTAGCCACAATCGCAGTATTATTAAGTAGTGCTGATGAAGTGAAAGTTAAGCCAAACAATCGCCAAAAACTGCCGTTGAAACTTGCTGTTACTAATGTTCGGCCAAGTCGCTTTATGAGGGAGGTTTTATCTACAGCTGAACTTACTAGCAACAGCAGTATTAAAGTAATTAAACCTTGGTTAGTAAGATTATGAATTACATCTCTTATTACTAGTTGCTGACTAGCAATAAGAGCCAATAACGATGCCGCAAAGATAAGGGATGGGCGCGCGTTAGTGGTAACGAGCGCCAATATAGTACCGGCAAAAATAGCTAATACCAGATACTGGTTAATATCCATATTGTCTTATCTTGCTTGTTTAGAGTTTACTGATGTCAGTAGAGTTCCAGTGCGGAAAGTGCTTTCTGACCAGCTGATTAAATTCTAATTCAAACTCGGAAAATTGACTTTCATTAGCCTCTTCTGCCGCATCTATAATCATACCTGCGCCTACAGTACCATTGGTTAGTCTATCAATTATGATAAATGCGCCGGTGGCTCGATTGCGGGTATATGGGTCACAAGCAACAGGTTGTGTAAGCTTTATTGTTCCCACTGCAATTTCGTTTAAAGCAAGCCTAACGGTATCCTTATGTTCCATAGAGTTGACGTCAATTTGATATTCAACATTAGTCACACTACCTGGTACGAATTTAGTGGCGAACTTAAAGCCATATTGCTTATTAGGCATCATAGGCTCTTCGTCCATCCATACTAAATTGGTACGGTAGGTATTACTATGTAATGGCAAATTATCGCTTTTTACAATCATGTCGCCACGTGAAATGTCTATTTCATCTTCAAGTGTAATCGTGGTTGTAAGTGGTGCATAAGCGACTTCTTGTTCACCTTCAAAATTAACAAGTGCTTTAACTTTTGAGGTTTTACCAGAAGGAAGAGCGGTTATTTCATCACCCGGTTTTATTTGACCTGATACAACGGTACCTGCAAACCCTCGGAAGTTTAAATTTGGACGGTTCACGTATTGCACTGGGAAACGGAAGTCATCTGCATTAATGTCGTCATTAATTTCAATATTTTCCAGCATGGTCATCAAGGTTTCACCCTTATACCAAGGTGTATTTTCACTTGGGTTTACTACGTTATCGCCATCTAATGCAGATAAAGGAATAAACTGAATGTCAGGTATATCTAACTCTTCAGAAAAAATTAAGTAATCTCTTTTGATTTCTTCATATACAGTTTCACTATAGTCTTTTAGATCCATCTTATTGATTGCAACTATGACATGCTTGATCCCAAGTAAAGAAGCTAAAAACGAGTGACGACGGGTTTGGGTTTTTACACCACCACGAGCATCAATCAAAATTATAGCAACATCACAGGTTGAAGCGCCTGTTACCATGTTTCGTGTGTATTGTTCATGCCCTGGGGTATCTGCAATGATAAATTTACGTTTATCTGTAGAGAAATAACGATAGGCAACATCTATGGTAATGCCTTGTTCTCGTTCAGATTGTAGTCCATCTACTAAAAGCGCTAAATCAACCTTTTCGCCTGTTGTACCAACTTTTTTACTGTCTTTGGTAATAGCTGCTAACTGATCTTCAAAGATCATTTTCGAGTCGTGTAGTAAACGACCAATTAAGGTGCTTTTGCCATCATCAACACTACCGCAAGTTAAAAAGCGCAGCATGTCTTTCTTTTCGTGTTGTTCAAGATATCCCAAGATATCTGATTGTAATAAAGTATTTTCGCTATTCATAATTAGCAACTCACTAAGAAATAAGGGTTTAAAACGGAATCTTTTTGATTGTACTTAAGAGGGGCTGCATCAGCTTTTAAGGCATCTGCTGAGTCTTCAATAATTGTGACTTTACCACCTGCAGCTTCAACCACAGCTTGTGCAGCACCAGTGTCCCACTCGGAAGTTGGGCCTAAGCGAGGATATAAATGCGCAGCACCTTCAGCAACTAAGCAAAGCTTCAATGAGCTCCCCATCGCAACTAGCTCAGTCTCACCATCTAAAGAGTCAAGCAATGCTTTGATCTCTGGACTTTGATGAGAACGACTTCCCACTATTTTCCAAGTTTCACCGGTGGCTCTAACAGTAGGAGTAATTGGAACTTGTACACCTGCAGTGATTTTATAGGCACCTTTACCTCCAACTCCCACATAGGTCTGTTCTAGCACGGGTGCAAATACAACACCAAAAACAGGAACGCCATCTTTTATCAGAGCTATATTAACGGTGAACTCACCATTTTTCTTGATAAATTCTTTAGTGCCATCTAAAGGATCAACTAGCCAATAACTAGACCATTGTTTGCGTTCATCCCAAGGTATATTTGCAGACTCTTCAGATAAAATAGGGAACTCAGAAACGGATGTTAAACCATCCACAATGCAATTGTGGGCAGCAAGGTCAGCCTCCGTTAATGGGCTTTCATCTGACTTTTCGTAAATGGCAAAATCTCTTTCATATATTTCCATAATTTTATCACCTGCTTTGTGGGTGATCTCAATTATATTTTGAATAAGCTTTTCATCTAACATCAGTCAATAATTCCTTTTTCTGTAAGTAAATCAAAAAGTTGCTCTGCAGATTCTGCAGCGCTTTGGCCAGTGTAGGTCAAGGCTATTTCAGGTGACTCTGGCGCTTCATAAGGGGAGTCAATTCCTGTAAAATCTTTAATTTCACCTTGTCTAGCTTTTTGATATAGCCCTTTAGGATCTCGTTTTTCGCATTCCTCAATAGGAGTATCGATAAATACTTCTATAAATTCATGTTCTTCAAGTAAATTACGACAAAATTCACGTTCACTTTTAAAAGGTGAAATAAATGCGGTTAATACTATGATACCTGCATCAACAAATAACTTTGCGACTTCACCCACACGACGAACATTTTCAACCCTGTCTTTATCACTAAAAGTTAGATCGCCACATAAACCATGACGAACATTGTCTCCATCTAGCAAATAGGTATGTTTGTTATGTTCTGCTAATTTTTTCTCTAATAAGTTGGCTATGGTAGATTTACCTGAACCACTTAATCCAGTTAGCCATAAAACACAAGGCTTTTGGCCTTTTGCCGTCGCCCGCCGCGCCTTGTCAACATCATGCTGATGCCAAACAATGTTGGTTTCCATTAGAAATACCCTTCCATCTTTTTCTTCTCCATTGAGCCAGATGAATCATGATCAATAACCCGACCTTGTCTTTCAGATGTTTTTGTTAAAAGCATTTCTTGAATAACTTCTGGTAAAGTTGCTGCAGTTGATTCAACTGCACCTGTAAGAGGGTAACAACCTAAGGTTCTGAAGCGCACAGATTTCATTTCTGGTGTCTCGCCTTCTTCTAATGGCATACGATCATCATCAACCATTATCAATACCCCATCTCTTTCTACAACAGGGCGTGGTTTCGCCAAATAAAGTGATGGAATTTCAATGTTCTCCATGTATATATACTGCCAGATATCTAATTCGGTCCAATTAGACATAGGGAATACACGGATACTTTCGCCTTTATTTACTTGGGAGTTATATACGTTCCATAATTCAGGGCGTTGGTTTTTAGGATCCCATCTATGGTTATCATCACGAAATGAATATACTCGCTCTTTAGCTCGTGATTTTTCTTCATCCCTTCTTGCACCACCAAAGGCAGCATCAAACTTGTAATGATCTAAAGCTTGCTTAAGGCCTGCAGTTTTCATGATATCAGTATGCTTAGCACTACCATGAGAAAATGGTCCCACATTCATTTTTAGGCCATCTGGGTTGATATGTACTAATAAGTTCAAGTCATGTTTTTCAGCCATTTCATCACGAAAGGCAATCATTTCTTGGAACTTCCAGGTTGTGTCTACGTGTAATAATGGAAAGGGGATTTTACCAGGAGCAAACGCTTTTCTCGCTAAATGCAATAGTACTGATGAGTCCTTTCCGACAGAATATAGCATCACTGGATTATCAAATTCAGCTGCTACTTCACGGAATATATGAATACTTTCCGCTTCAAGTTGTTTTAAATGTGTCACAGTAGGTATCGAGGTTGACATAGATTTCTCACGCTAAAGTTTGAGGGTTTATATTAATTACTTCTATAGTTAGAACCATAACAAAAAAAAAAGTAAAATTGTATTTATTATTAAAAATAATAGTGTTTTGTGCCTTTTTAAACTTTCGATTTATCAAGAGTGTAGGGCGTCCATTCTTTCTGAAGACCACTTTATAGATTCTTGGAACATTACAGCAGATGCATCGTAATCAATTTCTACTTCTGAGCAAAATTTTTTGATACTTTGCCATTCAGCTTTTTCATATAATTCACATAGCTTTAAAAAATTTGCATAGGTTCCAGTACGATAAACGATTGCTTCTTTGAGCTCTTTAGATAGGGGTAACTTATCAATTAATTCCTGTAAATCTCCATCAACCATGGCATCTAACAAAGACAGTAATCCCATTAAAAATGCTGATGATTCAGAGCCTAGAGGTAAACTTTTTATAACCATCAATTCACAGAACCTTGCTCTTACAAGTGCCATCACTGTTAACTCTTTAGGCTTTTCTTGAGAAAATTGAGCACTAAATAGTAATGAAATAAACCTTTGTAGCTCTTGCATTCCTAGCACTACTACAGCTTGTTTGATGCTTTCTATTGTAATACTCCGCTTAAATATTGGAGATTGTGCATAGCGAAGTAGTTTATAAGATAAGTTAGCGTCACCTTCGAATATAGAGGTAATAACACTAATATTTGGGTCACTTTTATTTGACTCAGACATTAGATTTACAACAGATAATTGTGTTGGGTTAAACGCCACTGTTTTTACAATTTCGGGTTTGCTAAAAAAATACCCTTGAAAGTAGTCGCATCCTATCTCTATTGCGTGTAGGTATTCTTCATAGGTTTCTATTTTTTCTGCTAGTAGTCTAATTTGTGGATAGTCTTTTACTATCTTCACTATTTGCTCAAATTGAAGAGGCGATGTTAGAGAGTAGTCAATTTTTATAATGTCTACATAGGGGAAAAAATACAACCATACTGGCTTATGTTCATAATCATCTAAGGCAATGGTGTAACCTTTTTCTTTCAACTCAATACAAGCTGCGAGCAGTTTCTTACCGGGTTTAGCTGTTTCTAAAATCTCAACAACAATAAGCTCTTTTGGTAGTAATAAAGGGTAACGTTTTATCAATGACTCGTGGGTAAAATTAATAAAGGCCAGTGAACCTTCTGTTAGGTTATTCAGTCCTAAATTGAACTCCAACCCCTCAATAAGTTTCGCAGTAGCTTCGTTATCATTAATATTGGGAAAAACATTATCTAAACTATCCCTAAACAACAATTCATATGCATACAAGTCTTTAGACTGGGTTAATATTGGTTGACGTGCAACATAAAAATTCACCAATTATTCCTCTATTACCAATGACTTATGGCTTGAACTATTAAGCTGATACACATACTAAGCTTGTTGCAACGCTTTTTCTACTTCATCAAATGTCGCTAGTAATTCTGTATCGGTTTGTTTCTCTAATAAGCTAACTAAAACAATTGTTGCACTACAGACTATAAAACCAGGAATTATTTCATACATCCAACTACTTAGACTTTGCCCATAAACTGTGACGGGTAAATAAATCCAAAGTAATACCGTTATGGCACCAAGTAGCATACCTAAAATTGCGGATAATCGAGTCATGTTTTTCCAAAACAGACTAATTAAAATTACGGGGCCAAAAGCAGCTCCAAATCCAGCCCAAGCGTTACTCACTAAGGTCAAAATACTGCTATCTCTATCATGAGCCAAGTATATTGAAATCATTGCAACTAAAGCTACTGAAACTCTCCCCGCTATTATTAACTCTTTTTGACTAGCACTGCGTCTAAAGAATGTTTGGTAAAAATCCCCTGTTAATGAGCTCGATGTCACTAATAACTGTGAAGATATAGTGCTCATTATGGCTGCTAATATTGCACCTAACAAAAATCCCCCAATTAATGGATTAAACAACAATTGTGATAAATAAATAAACACTGTTTCAGGGTCAGCTAGAGCCCCATTATTTGCTGTGACATAAGCTAATCCCATTAAGCCTGTAGCTAATGCTCCGATTATTGACACTATCATCCAGCTAATACCAATTCTACGGGCTATTTTTACGTCTTTAACTGAGCGAATTGCCATAAAACGCACAATTATATGGGGTTGTCCAAAATAGCCTAAGCCCCAAGATAACAATGAAATTATCCCAATTACACTAACAGCTTGTCCGTTAGATGCGTCTTGAAATATAGCCAGGTAATTTGCTGGTAGGGATTCTAGTTGGTTTATAGTTTCACCAATTCCACCTAGTTCAGTTAAGACCACAACTGGGACTAAAACTAACGAAACAAACATGATGCAACCTTGCACGAAATCAGTAATGCTTACTGCTGTAAAGCCACCTAACATGGTATAAGCCACGACTACGCCTGCTGTGATATATAAACCGAGTTCATAATCTAAACCAAATGAGCTTTCAAATAATTTTCCACCGGCTACCACTCCAGAGGATGTATACAAGGTAAAAAATATCACAATAACGATAGATGAAATGAGTCGCAAGGTCCGGCTGGTATCATTAAAGCGGTTTTCAAAGTAATCAGGGATGGTAATTGCATTTTTAGCGTATTCTGTATACACCCTTAATCTTGGAGCTACCCATAAATAGTTTAGATATGCGCCGATAACTAAGCCGACAGCAATCCAAGCACTAGATAAACCTGAAACATACATAGCCCCTGGTAACCCCATTAGCATCCACCCACTCATATCAGACGCACCTGCAGATAAAGCGGTAACCTTAGGACTCAAGTTTCTACCACCTAACATATAGCCCTCAACATCAGTGCTAGACTGCTTAAACGAATACAAACCTATCCCTAGCATGACAACAAAATATAGACCTAGAGATACAAACGTGAGGGGTTCCATTAGCTATTCCTGAATTATAAATTGCTCTTGTTGAGCTTATCATTATGATATTTATTTATGCTAACAACTGAATGATAGATATTCTAGCCACATCAAGAGTTTATATGAAAAGAAAGACCTTTAAAGAACTTGACATCGATGATTTGTATGCCATTTGTAAATTACGACAAGATGTTTTCATTATTGAACAAAATAGCATTTATGCAGATTTAGACGGTTTAGATCAAATTTCAATACATTACCTAGATACAAATCAAGATGATGAACTGAAGGGATATGCAAGGTATCGAGAGACCGAAGAGGGGCATTTTAAAATTGAAAGGGTTGTTCTGAAAAGAGAAGCTAGAGGAACAGGCGTCGGAAAATCTATTTTAAACGCTATCTTGAAAGATATAAAACGAATATCGAACGATGCAAAAGTCAGCCTTTCAGCACAAACCAACGCACTTAGATTTTATCACTTGCTTGGTTTTCAGGAAGTAGGAGAGGCTTATGATGATGGTGGCATAGAACACATGACTATGATTTTAAAATAGCTAGTTTACTAGTAATCGATTGACGCAATCAGAGTCACTGACACAGAAAATCGGGCAACCTCATAAACAATGAGGTTGCCCAACTAGTAAGTTGAAGTAGCTCTGTGCTACTCGTTCAGCTTTAAGCTGAAAACTTAAACTTTTTACTAAGAGTTTGCTTTGTTTTAGTAACATCAGACCCGCTATCACTAACAACAATGACACTTGCGCGGTTAAACTCCATTGCCTCACCCGAGTAATTCTGGTCTTTAGATACACTGTGACTATCAAAATGACTTTCATTGGGAACAACAAAAACAGTGACTTTTTCACCGCCCACTTGCATTACCATGTGTAGGCTTCTCACTTCATCAAAGTCACAGAAATTTGCATAATAAATTTGGTCTACACTTTCTGTTAATTGACCACCAAAACTGGCTAATTTTGCGTTCACTTGTTCCAAGGTAATATTTTCATGTGCACCCAAAGCATAATCACCTTCTGCTCTTACATGGGCAATAGCATTCTCAGAAATGTTAATTAGATTTGACGACTGCCAAAGTGTAAAACTAATGCCCATAACAAATGCGATAGATGCCACCATGGCAAACTGAAAAATACTGCGCTTTTTAGATTTAGCATGAGTGTCCATAGTTTGCTTTAGCAGCAGTTTATGCACTAAGTCAGCAGGTACATCAACTTCAAAAACTTGTGCCATTTTTTGATCGAGTTGCTTGAGCTCTTTGCAAAACTCCTGTTTTTTAGGATCAGCTAACATTGCCTCTTTTAGCTCAATATCTTGACTATTAGGGTCTCCATAAAGAGTGCGACGAAATTCTAAATCATCCATTTTTACGCCCCATATCTATATTACTTTTTTCTAGTGCTTCTTTTACCTGATTACGCGCTCTAAATAACCGTGTCATAACAGTGTTTTTATTAAGCTCAAGTTGTTTAGCTATTTCATCACCGCTATAACCAAACATTATTTGTAGCATTAAAGGTTCTCTATATTCATCACTAAGTGATGCCATGATTTCTCGTAACTCTTTATGTTCAATAACCACTTCGTTAGTTAGTTGATCGTCAATGACAGAAACATCATCAATATCAACTAAATCAAATTGTTTACGTTCAAAGCGCCTAGCATTTTCTCTACGTAATATTGTAATTAACCACGACTTCGCTGCTTTTTCGTCTTTTAGTGAATCTAAAGACTTCCAAGCTCGAAGAAAGGTTTCCTGTACTATGTCTTCCGCAACTGCTTTGTCTTTTACAAGCCAATACGCATAACGGTAAATATCGGTATGTAATGCCAGTACGAGCACTTCATAGCGTTTTTGTTTATTTGCCATGTCATTAGAGACCGAGGCTTGTTTATTTTCCTTTCGAGAAAACATTAATTTTTTCGCCTTTGTTTTGAGGGATAAGCACCCCAATGAATTTTCATTCTAGCAAATCTGTAAACATCAACTTAAGTATTTGGATATAAAGGCGTTAAATCCGTATTCGATTGCGCTTGCTTCATACCTTTTTGGTCTTTACGAAGTTTACGTAAAACTCTATGCAAGTCGTTAGCGCTCCAATTTGTTCGATTTTGAGAATATCTTGAAGCTAATAGCTCATTAACTAGGTGTTCGAGTACAGGATCGTTTAACTTAGCAACGCAAAGTGATAAAGAAGCACTTCTATCTTTTGTGATATTCCTTAGCCATTTCTCTAAGTATTGTTGGGTGGCTAAAGCATCATTTTTATCTAAGGCTTTTTCTAATGCTCGCCAGCTAGATTGTTCACTCTCATTAGTTCTGGGGGCCGATTGTGAGGGGGAGCTAGAGATAGAGTCTCGAGACAGGATTTTAGAATGATACCACCAAGCAAATACAGTTACTCCCCATAAAATAGCTAACCCTAAACATAACCATTGCCAATAACTTGTGTGTATTTGAGCTGGAGTGTCTACCACCAGTGCGGATTGGGTGGGCGCAGCTTTCTGAGGTCCAGCAACTTCTGGAGTCGTTACCGTATTTGATGCTGGTTGTAAAATGGCTGGCTTAACCTGAATTGTCTTTGCAGGTAAAATTGCATATTCGGTTTTTTCGGTCACTATATTAAACCAAGGAACTTTAACTTCAGGGAGCAGTAATTCTCCTACTTCATTTGGAATCAATGCGATACTTTCTTTGCGTTGTGCAATTAAAGTATTGTCTTTTTCTAGGGTGGCCGTTTCTGCCTTATCTGGATAGGTTTTTACTGAGCTTGGGTAGTTACTTGCTATCTCAGGTAATTGCTCTTCAACCACACCAATGGCAGTTAAGGTTATGGTTCGAGTTACGGGCTCACCTGCGATAAATTCATTCTTGGCGTTTTGCCATTCGTCGTTTATTTGCACATATTCGCTGGGGAGCCAGTTTTCTGAATAGCCATTCGGGATAGGCTGTATTTCTATAGTTTGCTCTGGACCTACTCTGTTGACAATTTTACTACGGTTAAAAAATCCAAAATTTTGTTGACTGTTGTCAATTAACTCACCTTCAAATAGAGGGCCGTTAATAGTAAAAGTACCACTTTTTTGGGGGATAATAGCGAAAGCTCGCTCGATAATACGATACCTTCTGTTTTCTACTATTTCATTATATTCTTTATCTTTACCTATTTGACGTATGTCAGCATTTTCTAAAGTAGGGCTAGATAAAGTGCCTCTTTGTAAATCCCTACCAAGATGCAATTTAACCGTATATTGAATTTGTTGTTGCAAATAGGCTTTATCAAGGTCGACTTCAGTAGTAATAAACAGGTCTCTTCCATTTGTTGTTTTAGAGGTCGATTCTGGTATGACAACTACATCAAAAGATTCGGTTTTATTACCGTTCAAATCGAAAGAAGGAATAGTAAAACGGCCTTGTTTTCTCGGTATCAAAACTGTTGACCAAGTAGTGTTTTTGGTGGTTTTGAAGTTAATCATCTTAGTTTGAGAGCTGACGGAGGTGCGGCCAACAACAAAGTCCTTCATTAAAAATGAAGAATCAAAAGCATTGGTATCTATATCGCCATTAGCAACCACACTTAAAATGAAAGACTCATCAACCATGACTGGGTTTTTATCTACAGAAGCCTTGACTTCAATACTTTGTGCAAAGCTCAACTGGCAAAAAGTATATAAACACAAGCCGATTATAATTTGGATGATTTTTGACTTTATCACTACTACCAATTCCTCTGTATGTTAGCCGGTAACCGTTCTCTTTTTCTTTGCTGTGACTCAATCAACATTTTACGTTTTAATAAAAATGCTGGGTCGTCTGGTATCTTATTTAATAAGCTTTGCATACGTTGCATTTGCTCTCTTTGCTCGTCTGTTAGCTCTTCTTCATTTACCTCTGCCATTTTTGCTTGCTGTTCTTCGGTTTGCTTTTGCTCTTCTTTATCTTCCTGCTGTTGAGCATTTTGATCTTGTTGCTCTGAATCTTCAGCATCTTGTGATGGCTCTGAATCACTTTCAGATTGTTCAGAGTTTTGTTGTTCACTTTGATCTGACTCTTGTTGATCCGCATTTTGCTCTTGTTGTTGATCTGAATTTTGACTTTCTTGGTTTTCGGAGTCTTGCTGGTCAGATTGCTGTTGATCATCAGTGTTATCGCCATCTTGCTGCTCGGACTGATCATCTGACTGCTCTTGCTGATCTTGTTGTTGCTGCTCCTGCTGTTCTTTTAACTTCTCAATTAAGGCTTTATTTGCCGCCGCATCTTCATGATCGGGTTGCGATGCTAATACCTTATCGTAAGCGGCAATTGCTTGGTCCAGCTCACCTAATTGTGCTAATGCGTTGCCAGCGTTATACATAGCCTCTGGATATGCCTTATCTGTCGGCGATACTTCTGAAAAAGACTCTAATGCACCTTGATAGTCTTGACTCTTATACTGGGATGTACCACGCCATAATGGATCTTCAAAAGTACTTGCCGCTTCTTCAAAGCTATTTTGGTTAAAGGCTTTTAAAGCTTGTTGATCCTGCGTCTGCCACATGTCTTGCCACCAGTTGGCTTGGGCACTTGGGCTATATGCAGGTAGTAAGCAGGTCAGTAGAGCCACACTGATAAGACCTCTTCTAAAGCTGTAAGCTGCAAAAGGTAATAATAGTAATAATAAGTATGGACCCATTTCTTGCCATTTATCACCAAAGTTATCTTGTTGCTCTTGATCTTCTTTTGAAGAGCTGCGGTCAATTACATCTTGCTCCATCAAATAATCAATATCGTTGTCGTTACTTTTCATTGACACATATCTGCCCCCAGCACTCCTTGCTAATGATTTTAAATTGGCAGTAGTAAGCTTAGGAATGACAATGGCCCCGCGGTTGTCTTTTAGTAATTCTCCATCAACAAGTTTTATTGGTGCTCCTTCTTCTGTACCAACAGCTAGTATGGATAACCTAAATGACGAACTGTTGAAGACTTCGCTTACCTCTTTCATTTGTTGATTTGATACTCCATCGGTGATCCAAAAAATTTCACCCTGTTGATATCCTGCACTGTTTAGCAATTCAATAGCGGCTTCGATACCCAATACTGGCTCACTTCCAGCAACGGGCATAATTTCTGGCGTTAAACTTGGAATAAGCGTCGTTAGGTTTTGGGCGTCACTGCTTAGTGGGCTAATTGTGAATGCATCACCCGCGTAGGCAACTAAGCCAGTTTCACCTTCAGTAATGGTATTTACTAAATCAATCGCTTTGTATTTTGCTCTGGTTAATCTATTTGGAGTAATGTCTGTGGCTCGCATAGACAAAGACATATCAATTAGCACAACCTTACCTGTGTTGAGTTGATAAACAGGCTGAGGCAGCCTTTCCCAAGTGGGGCCAGCTAATGCCAAAGCAGTAATTACCCAGCAAAACCCTAGCAAAAAAAGAGGAGGGCGGGATTTTTTAACGCCATCTGTCGTTATCAAATGTTGATATAAATGGCTTGCTAAAACACTTTGCCAACCAGATTGTTGCCTATGAAGGTGGCGTAACAGACCCACCACGATAATTAGCGGTATGATAGCCAATAGCCAATAAGGCCTGATAAAATGAAAATCATTTAAGAGGGTTAGGTAGTCTGTCATTGTTTAGCCCTCGGGAATATATATTGTTTAGCTAAAGGAAATAACGCCATTAATAAAGTCAATAAAAGTGCTATACCTAGAGGGTAATAGAATAATGCTTGCAGCGGGCGCATCTGGCGAGTTTCTCGAGCTATAGGCTCTAGCTTATCTAAGGTGGCGTATATTTGTCGCAGAGATTCTGCATCTCTGGCTCTAAAGTAACGCCCTCCTGTTGATGTAGCTATGTCTGTTAGCATATCTTCGTCTAAATCTTGAGAAGGGTTGACTTGGCGTTTGCCAAAAAAACTCTGCACTAACATTTTGTCTGCACCAACACCTATGGTGTAAATCGTGACTCCGTTATTTATCGCCAACTCGTTGGCTTGCTCTGGGGTAATATTCCCGGCGGTATTTTGACCATCAGTTAGTAAAACTAATACTTTGTTAGATTCTTTTTTGGTTTCAAAGCGTTTTATTGCTAAACCAATTGCGTCTCCAATAGCAGTTTGCTCACCTACTAGTCCAATAAGGGACTCATCGAGTAATTGTTCAACTGTTTCTCTGTCATAGGTAAGGGGGGCTTGTAAGTAAGCTGTGTCTGCAAACAGAATTAATCCGAGTCTATCGCCCACACGACGCTCAATAAAGTCCCCTAACACAAACTTAATCATTTTTAATCTGTCGACTTGCCTACCATTAACTTCCATATCGTCAATCTTCATGCTACCCGATAAATCTACGGCAATCATCAAGTCTCGGCCTTCTGCAGGAATACTGATTGGCTCACCTAGCCAAAGTGGTTTAGCTGCCGCTGTTATCAAAGCTATCCAAGCTAGACTTGCAAAAAGTAAACGCCACTTTTTAACCCCTTTGGTATGAGTTTGGGCTTCAATTCCTGCGGTTAACTGTGGCACTTTTAGTGCAGCTTCTTGGCCTTGTTTTTTATTTGGCAATAAAAGTGCAAGTAGCGGAAGCGGTAATAAATAAAAAGCCCATAACCATTCAAACTCAAGCATGTTCTTGCTCCAGTTGCTTTATTACAGACTTTTTCGGTGGCAATGCAGTACGTAACCAATCTGAGGTATGCTTTTTATAACTATCAAAATTATCAGTAGAGGCTTGTTGATATAAAGATTGCTGTAACCCTGTTATGTTTTTTACAAATTCTTTGTTTTGTTTTTTATTAATGCTGGTACTTAAAAACTTTATCCAATCTTCGCCATACATTTGATGCACATTTATACTCGTAAAATAGCGGATTGCTGCTCGTTTAAGTAGCTGGTTTAGTTTTGCTAAACCATCTTTATCTTGGCGGTCTATCAAGGCTAGTTCTTGCAAGGCTTGGCGTTTTGCCGCTCTTACATTGTAAGATTTAATCGCCCATATCGACGTCAATACGATAGCTACCAGTATCAACATAGCGAGTATCCACCATCCGTATGCAGGCGGCCACACATCGATTGCTGAAGGGGCATGTATATCTTTTAAATTATCCAACGGATTCATTTTTTCTTTCTCCCAGAAAATCGATCCAGCTGGACTTCTAAGGGTAAACCGGCATCAATGGGCAGAACCTTTGCTTTGCATTGTTTCAAAGTCTGTTCAATTTTTTCAAAGTGTGCCTGATGCTGATTGATATAGGCCTGCTCAGTACTCTTTTCTCCTAAATTTATTTGTTGTCGGTTAGTTCCATCACTTAGGGTAACGCGCTGGCTAACTTTTATATTGGGTAATTGATGTTCAAATGGGTCACTTAAAGGATAAGCGATCACTTCATTATGTTTACTCAACTGAGAAATATGCTGTTTAGCTAACTCATTTAGTTGGCTAAAATCACTAATAATAAAAATTAGGCTTCCCGGGTGAGCCAAGCGCCGTAATCTGGCTAATGCATCGGCTAATGTAACTTGTGTATCGCCAGTGTCTTCCGTAGTTTTCTGTATTTTTATCATGCTATTTAATAAGGATAACACTGCTTTTTGCCGCGTAAATGGTTTGCATTCCAAATGTTGATACTGGTTGAAAACTAAACCACCAATGCGGTCTCCGCGTTTTCTTGCTGACCAAGCTATCAAAGCACTTAAATGTGCTGCTTGAATGGATTTAAAAAGTAACTGGGTTCCAAACTGCATATTGCTAGACATATCGGTGAGAACAAAAACCGGACGTTCTTTTTCCTCTCGATATAGCTTAGTATGGGTTTTTCCGGTACGAGCGGTTACCCGCCAGTCAATAGCCCGAATATCATCACCTGGCTGATAATGGCGAGCTTCATCAAATTCCATGCCTCGGCCTTTGGTTTTGGCAATATAGCCGCCAGATAACTTAGCCTGAACAGCTTTGCGAGGAGTAAGGTTCAATAAACTGGTTTTACTTTGATAGTGTAAAAGCTCTTTAATACCAAGATTTACGCCATCACTGTGAACCTGTGCTAACCATTTAGAATTGTTTTGCATAGCGCTTCCTTCAACTAACTGTTTGTTTAAGGAACAGTGACAAGTTGCAGTATTTTGTCTAGAACTTGGTTTCTACTTACGCCTTCGGCTTCGGCTTCATAACTCAGTATTATTCTGTGGCGCAACACATTATGAAATACCGCCTGAATGTTATCTGGTCCAACAAAATCTCGGCCCATTAGCCAAGCGTGAGCGCGGGCACATTTATCCAAAGCGATTGTCGCTCGCGGACTTGCGCCAAATTCCAGCCAATTAGCAAGATCTGCATGGTATTTTTCAGGTTGTCTTGTGGCCACAATAAGCTGCACTAAATATTGTTCAAGAGATTCATCTAAATGAATTTTAAGCAGATCCTGTCTTGCTTCAAAAATATCGCCTTGAGTCAAGTTTGGTGGCGTAACAGGCGTTACGTGCAAGGCTTCTTTACGGGTTAAACGTAAAATTTCTAATTCGGTTGCAGCACCAGGGTAATCAATTTCTAAATGCATCATGAAGCGGTCAAGTTGAGCTTCGGGTAAGGGGTAAGTTCCCTCTTGCTCAATAGGGTTTTGGGTTGCCATTACTAAAAATAGCTCAGGCAATGTATAGGTTTTGTTTCCTACCGTAATTTGCCTTTCAGCCATTGCTTCTAATAAGGCTGACTGCACTTTAGCTGGCGCACGGTTAATTTCATCCGCAAGTACAAGATTGTGGAATAATGGACCTTTTTGGAAAACAAAATTGCCAGTTTCAGGTCTGTAAATGTCGGTTCCCGTTAAATCTGCGGGTAATAGATCTGGTGTAAATTGAACTCGATGAAAATCACCTTCAACCCCTTTAGCTAATGCATTTACTGCTCTAGTTTTAGCGAGCCCTGGTGGCCCTTCAACTAATAAATGCCCATCAGCTAACAAGGCCAATAATATGTTCTGAGTTAGCGTTTGCTGGCCAACAACTTGGCTGTCTAAGTAAGTACGTAACTGTATAAATTTTTCAGCAGTCATATTGTTAACTCTTCCTTCTTATGGGGAATTTAATGCTTTTGATGATTGAAATTTGCACAAAAGCTAATGGTTTGTGATTTTTGCCACAGGTTACTGACAATGCAATCTATATAGGGTTCCATAGCTGAAATACAATGTTACAAAGGGGCAAAAATAAAGTTTTATTTAATCTCTCATTTTCTTTTCGTATTTAGTGGTTTTATATGGCTATTATTATTTATAAATAATAATAGCCATAGGGCATAAATGCACCTAGCTTGCAGTCACTATAGTTACTCTGTACAATTCATTTATTACAGGTCTGACCACTTGTGCTAATTTATTTAAAAGGATCCATAGATGACAACGAACCAAATAGTGAAAACAAGAGATGGCGATAGAATAGCCATAGTAGCAGGCTTACGAACTCCCTTTGCTAAAATGGCAACATACTTTCATGGTGTGCCAGCTGTTGATTTAGGCAAGATGGTTGTTAACGAAATGCTGGTCCGTAATAATGTTGATCCGAACCTGATTCAACAACTAGTTTACGGCCAAGTGGTGCAGATGCCTGAGGCACCAAATATTGCTCGTGAAATTGTTTTAGGCACTGGTATGAATGTGCAAACCGATGCCTTTAGTGTATCCAGAGCTTGTGCCACTAGTTTTCAATCTACAGTGAGTATTGCTGAGTCGATGATGGCGGGGAATATCAATGTTGGAGTTGCAGGTGGTGCTGACTCTACTTCTGTATCGCCAATTGGTGTGTCAAAAAAATTAGCCCGAGCATTAACCGACCTTCAAAAAACTAAAACGCTTCCGCAAAAGTGGAATGTATTGAAAAAGCTTGGTCTGAAAGATCTATTACCCGTGCCTCCAGCAGTTGCTGAATATTCTACAGGTTTATCCATGGGGCAAACTGCTGAGCAAATGGCGAAAAGCCACGGTATAAGTAGAAAAGATCAAGATGCTCTAGCTCACAGATCACATAGTCTTGCTGCTCAAAGTTGGGAAGAAGGCAAGTTAGCTAATGAAGTTATGACAGCATATGCAGAACCATTTAAAGGGGCTTTAGAGAAAGATAATAATGTACGGTTTGATTCAAAACTTGAAGGCTACGCCAAGTTGAGGCCCGTATTTGATAGAAAGCACGGAACGGTCACTGCCGCTAATGCTACACCTTTGACTGATGGCGCTTCAGCCATTTTGATGATGACTGAAAGCCGAGCAAAGGAGCTTGGTTATAAACCTTTAGGATATATAAAGAGCTATGCTTGGGCAGCAATTGACGTATGGGAAGATATGTTAATGGGCCCTTCGTACGCGACACCTATGGCTCTTGAAAAAGCAGGTATGACACTTAATGATTTAACCCTAATTGAAATGCATGAGGCTTTTGCAGCACAAACATTAGCGAACATTAAAATGTTTGCCAGTGATAAATTTGCCCAAGAAAAGCTAGGCAGAAATAAAGCCACAGGTGAAATTGATATGGACAAGTTTAATGTAATGGGAAGCTCTCTGGCTTACGGCCACCCATTTGCTGCAACTGGCACGCGAATGATTACACAAATGCTAAATGAGCTTAATAGAAGAGGAGGTGGTGCAGGATTACTAACGGCTTGTGCTGCTGGTGGTTTAGCCGCTGCTATGATCGTAGAAACTGAATAGGGTGAATAACATGACTATAAGTAATGATACCAATGAAATAAAAAGTGCCTTCTCCCTAGATGTTCGCGATGATGGTGTGGCTATATTGACAATGGATGTTCCAGGCGAAAGCATGAACACTCTGAAAGTCGAGTTTTCAGAGCAAATAGAAGACGTACTATCTCAAATTAATGCAGATAGCAGCATTAAAGGTGTAGTGTTAGTTAGTGGTAAAGATAACTCATTTGTAGCCGGAGCTGATATCAGTATGTTGGCCGCTTGTGAAAATGCGGAAGATGCGACAAGTATTGCTAAAGGCGGTCAACAAATGTTTGACCGTATTGAAGCTATGCCAGCTACTTTTGTCGCTGCTATCCATGGGCCTGCATTAGGAGGTGGTTTAGAATTGGCATTAGCCTGCCATTATCGAGTGTGTAGTGATGATGCGAAAACGCAACTTGGCTTACCTGAGGTGCAATTAGGCCTCCTTCCAGGAAGTGGTGGAACACAGCGATTACCGAGATTAATCAGCGTGCAACAAGCCATGAAAATGATGCTCACTGGTGGGTCTGCTCGAGCTAAACAAGCACTCAAATATGGCATAGTCGATGATATGGTTCCTAAATCCATATTGCTTGATGTTGCCATCGAAATGGCTAAAAAACCTAAGCCCAAACGTAAAGGTCCTAAACTAGACGTTATGGGTAAGTTTTTAGAAAAGACTAATGTTGGTCGTAACATTATGTTTAAACAAGCTCGTAAACAAACCGCTGCTAAAACCCATGGGAATTACCCTTCTCCAGAACTGATCATCGATTGTATTGAGACTGGGTTAAGTAGAGGCATGAAGAAGGGCCTTGAAGTAGAGGCATCGCATTTTGGTCAATTAGTAATGAGCCCTGAATCTGCTTCTTTGAGAAGTTTATTCTTTGCTACTACTGACATGAAGAAAGAGTCAGGCATTGAAGGTGTTAAACCTGAGGTTGTGAATAGAGTAGGGGTGTTAGGTGGTGGCTTGATGGGGGGAGGAATTGCCTTTGTTACTGCCAGCAAAGCTGGTATAGCTGTTAGAATTAAAGATATCCGTACCGACGGCATTGCTAACGCCATTAAGTACAGCTATGACATTTTAAATAAGAAGTTTAAACGTCGATTTATTAAAAAGTCAGAAATGCAGAAACAATTGGCATTACTAACTGGAAGTGTTGATTATACTGGGTTTAATGAAATTGATGTGGTGATCGAAGCCGTTTTTGAAGATCTAGAACTTAAGCAACAAATGGTCGCTGATGTAGAAGAAAACTGCTCAGAGAGTACTATATTTGCTTCTAATACATCCTCCATTCCTATTGGGCAGATTGCGGCCAAAGCTAAAAGACCGGAGAATGTAATAGGTTTACACTATTTTTCTCCTGTAGATAAAATGCCCCTCGCCGAAGTGATTGCCCACGATAAAACCTCAGACAAAACAATTTCGACTACTGTTGAATTAGCTAAAAAACAAGGTAAAACTCCTATCGTTGTAAAAGACGGTGCAGGGTTCTATGTGAATCGTATTTTAGCGCCCTACATGAATGAAGCTGCGGAAGTTCTGCTAAGTGGTGAGCCCATTGAACATATTGACAAATCATTAGTTAAATTCGGATTCCCAGTGGGGCCTATTAAGTTACTTGATGAAGTTGGAATAGATGTTGGTACAAAAATAGGGCCTATTTTAGAAGCCCAATTTGGTGATAGATTTGTATCAAATCCTGACTTTAATAAAATATTAACTGATGGCCGAAAAGGTAAGAAGAACGGCAGAGGCTTTTATGATTATTCAGGGAAAAGTACAGGTAAGAAAGTTGATAAGTCTTTGTATGATTTGTTAGGTATTACACCAACAATAAAACAAAGCCAAGAGCAAATTTCTGAGCGTTGTGTATTACTTATGTTGAATGAAGCTGCCATGTGTTTAGATGAAGGGGTCATTCGTAATGCAAGAGATGGCGATATTGGTGCAATCTTTGGGATTGGCTTCCCTCCTTTTTTAGGCGGACCATTCCGATATATGCATAGTTTAGGTTTAGAATATTTGGTTAATAGGCTTGAACATTATCAAAGTGTTTATGGAGATAAGTATACTCCCGCGGCATGTTTGAAGCTTATGGTTGGTGAAAAACGTTCTTTTTACTAGCCAAGATATTTGATATACCCAGCCGAGCTGACTTATACCTAAGCTCGGCTTTTTTTTGTTTGAAACCCATGTAAACTAGCGGCAATTTCAATACAAAGGCAAATTATTACCGCTTATGTATTTTAGGACATAACACTTGTTATGAGTCTTACTTTAATTTGGTGAGGTGGTTATGATATTGCTTATTTTAAGTTCTGTAGTTTGTTGTTGTGTGTTTTATGTGCAATCGTTTAAGACCGGGTTAACGGCAAAGAATTGGGCTTTAGCTGGGTTGTTTTTGGGGCCTACGATTTATCCACTTTTTAGATCGCGCCAACGAATAAAGTTACAGAAGGCTAGAGGGTATGCTAGCTATTTATTTCTAGCATAAAAAAAGAGGGTTCCCCCTCTCTTTATCTGTGCTTCAATAAACTTATATTGAGCCTTATTGATTATCCTTAAATTATTAATATATTCCATTAAGGTTACGTATCCTTACGTAGATGACTCTTTTTTACCAATTTCTACCATTTTTTAAACCATTTTTACTGGTATCTGTAGTGGTTACTGGTGCCTTGTTTTGGCTTGGTGCTTTAACTGCTTCTTCAGATTTAATTGCTGCTGGAGCGGCTGTTGCTAGTACTAGTGCTACTGCATATGATTTTAACATTTTTATTTCCTCGTATATTTTATTGACGTTTATGCCGACATTATATTGCCGGTCAATTTAATATTAGCGAGAAGTGTGCCAAAGTTTATGAGTGAAGGATTTTTACCAGAAAAAAATATTAGTGTTACCTAAGTGGTTGAGAACTATGGGTATCTGTTAAGCCTTTAATTTCGGGCTTAAGAAGTAATCTAGTGTGTTTAATTTAAATAGTGTTCTTTTGAATTACTTTAGATAATTGTTGGTTTTCAGATAATAAACGTTCAAATCTCTGTGAGTTTAGGGGTTTACTATATAAATAACCTTGTAACATTTCACACTTGTAACGACGTAAAATTGACAGTTGACTTTCATGCTCAACACCTTCGGCCACTACTTTTAGCCCTAAATTATGGGCGATTGTAATAATTGCCTGTGTCATATGCCGATCTTCAGCCGCTGTTGCGATATCATCAATAAAAGCTTTGTCTATTTTTAAAGTGTTAATTGGGAAGCGTTTTAAATAAGCTAAAGAGGAGTAACCAGTACCAAAATCATCAAGTGCTAAATGAATACCTCTCTCCCGTAAACGTAACATCATACGTAGGGCTTTTTCGGGGTCTTGCATCAAGGTCCCTTCAGTAATTTCGCACTCTAGATGCAGTGGTGAAAGACCAATTTTTTGCAATATATTAATGATACGTTCGTCTAAGTCAGGAATTTGAAATTGCCTAGCTGAAATGTTAACCGCAACACGCCCTGTAAATAAGCCCTTATCAACCCAACGTTTGGTGTCTTCACAGGCTTTTTTAAGTACCACTTCTCCAATATCTACTATTTGTCCTGTTTGTTCAGCTAAAGGGATAAATTGAGCAGGGCTAACTATGCCCTTATCTGGATGTTCATAGCGAACTAAGGCTTCCATACTGGTTAGTTTACCGCTGGCTATGTCAACTTTAGGCTGATAAAAAACTGTAAATAAGTCTTCTTTTAAACCGTGGCGGATTAAATTCTCGATTTGTAACTGACGCACCGCGTTTTGGTTCATTTCGCCACTAAAGAATTGATACTTATTGCCACCAGCATTTTTTGCAAAATACATAGCGGTATCAGCATTTTTTAGTAACTCTTGTGGAGAACTTCCATCCTCCGGATAAAAAGCAATACCTAAACTAGCCCCTAAAACAAACTCCTGTTTATTGATTATAAATGGGCGGGCCATATTATCTAAAATAGTTTGAGCAAAATGGGTGATGTAATGAATATCGGTGGAATTATCTACTAATATACTAAATTCATCTCCCCCTATGCGGTAACAAGTTGCCTTGGTTCCTGCCATTTTTTGCAGTCTTTTGGCTATTTGTTTTATTAAAATATCACCCGTTTGGTGCCCTAAAGAATCATTAATCTTTTTAAAGTTATCCATATCCAAACAAATTAAGGCATGAGAGGTATCTCTCCTTACAATATTACTGTGGCTCGCTAAGAAAAATGAACGATTAGGTAAGTCGGTAAGGGGGTCTGTATTAGATAACTTTAATAATTCTTTTTCTGTGCCTTTTCTGGCCGTAATATCGGAAAATACACCTACATAATGACTTATTTTGCCGTCTTCATCGGTAATCGCATCAATATTAAGTTCCATCTCATATTTTTCGCCAACCTTTCTTCTTGATTCAACCTCACCAAACCAATTTCCTTTTTGCTGTAGGCTCTTTTTAACTTCTTCAGTAAATACACCTGGGTATTGATGAAAAGCTAAATAACTGGCTAGAGCTTGTTCTCTAGTTTCCCCTGTGTATTTACAATAAGAGTTGTTCACTGAAATAAATCTAAAACTAGTATCAGTAATAAATACCCCATCAGATATTGTCTCAATTGAACGTTTAAACAGCTTTAACTGTTCTTCTGCTTCTTTTAGGTGGCTGATATTTTTTAAGGTGCCTGTCATTCGCTGTGGTTGATGATTGTTATCCCTTGCAACGACTTTACCTCTGTCTAGTATCCATAACCAATCACCCTTGTAGGTTTGTGCTCGGTACGCTACTTCATAATTTTCTGTTTTTTCATCCAAATGCTCCTTTAAAGAGTACTGCACTCTTTCTATGTCATTTGGGTGGATATTCGCTTCATAGGAACTATTGACTCGAATGTCGTCTTGAGGGAAGTCTAAGGTTCCCCAAGTATTTGACCTAAAAACCTGCCCCTTATAGATATCCCAATCCCATAATTCATCGCCACTGCTCCATAAAGTTAATTTTAGGCGTTCTTCATTTTCCAAGATTGCTTGACGTATGGCATTTCTAGCTCTGATCTGTTTTATCCAATAAAACAATATCAATAATGTTAAAGCGGCAAATAAAATTAAGGCATTTTTATGTAACCAAAAAGGTGGTGCAATGTTAATTTGAACCTGCTTAGAAGGTGACCATTCATTAAACGGCGCTCTACTTTGAACAACAAATGTATACTTGCCAAAATCTAAGTTTGAAAAGTCTGCTCGTCTAGGGGATTCACTATCAGTCGTAATCCATTTATTTGATAACCCTATAAGCTTGTATCTGTACTCTATAGCTTCTGGTACCACAGGGTTTAGCTGAGCAAATTTCAAGCTAATCATGCTTGATTCATTAGGGAGGTCGATACTTGTAGCCATATTAATTGCTGAGGGTAAGGGAGAGTTTTTTGAATGTATAGAAACAGGGAGATTGAAAACTCTAAATTGCGTTAAAGTTGGTGAGTGGTAAGAATTAATATTGGCTTGATTAGCTCTCTTTTCTAATTCTGTATATGATACTTGCTTAGGATGAAAAGTCAGAATGCCGTTGGTGCCCCCAAGCATAATTTCACCAGAACTTGTTTGTAAACCCCCACCTTCATTTAATTCATTATACAACAACCTTTCAGGGACAATGTTTTGTAATACCTTTGACTCTTCGATTGAAACTTCATCTATTCCGTCGCTTACATAAGCCAACCACAAACTACCTTCGTGGCTAATTGTTTCTATAATTTGGTTGCTAGCTAAACCATTTCCTTGGCTCAAATGCGTTTTGACTTGATAGGTTATTTTATCTAATTCAATAAGACCGTGGCTTAAGGTTGATAGCCAAAACGCATTGTCAGTCTCAATTACAGAATTAAACAGCCTCACTGAATCATCAAAGTTAATTATTAGTCTTTCTAACGTTTGAGTATCTGTATTGTATAGAACGAGTCCTAGATTAGTTGCTAGCCATAAATTTTTGGATGAGTCGTAGTAAAGAGGTACTACATAATTAATATTTTTATTGGGCAGTTCAATGTTTGTTATTTTGAGAGTTTCTGTATCGACAGAGCTAATGATACCCACTTCTCTTCTTAGCCAAATTTTATTAGAAAACTGACTGATATTTTGGGTGTCCATTCCTGCGAAAAGTGTTTTCACATGTTCTAGTCGACCTTCTGGAGTCTGTTTATATATAAATAGCCCACCTGAGCTGGCTACCCATATCTTATCTAAGGCATCAATTTTTAATGCCCAAATATTATGTTTGAAATCTGTTAAAAAATGTTCAAAAGTAAAATTATCTGAATCAAATTTATTCAAACCATTAGATTGTGTAGCCGCCCAAATTTGATCTTTAGAGTCTTGAGATATTGCCCAAACTACATCGCCAGATAATGAATTTACGTTATTTGCATTTTTCTTAAAAAACTTAATTTTCGAGCTTTCTAAGTTATAACGGTAAATGCCACCTGAATAAGTACCTAACCAAATTGTATCATTCGAGTCTTTAAAAATTTTTAAAAGGTGTGTGCTTTCTAAACCAAAATTATTACTATTTTGGGTATGGTAGTAAAAAACTTCGGCAAAATTTTCATCAATAATACTTATACCAGAGCTTCCACCTAACCAGACATTTTCATCTTTATCCTTTGAAATGCTTCTGACTTCATCTCCAACAATGGCGGGGGAGCTATGTGTATTAATTTTGGTTACATCAAAAGTATCCCTATTAACCACATATGCACCTTGTTCAGTGCCTAGCCAATAGTTATTACTAATTAATTTTAAATCAAATAGATAATCAGCATCTATAGATATGTCCCAAGGATTAGCTCCTTTTAAACTAAACAAGGTATTTGTTGCATGTTCGAGGAGGAATAACCCCTCACCTAAGCTACCGATCCATGTTTTATCTACTTCACTAAATATTACTTTGATGTCTGCAGGTAACGCATCTCCACCTACTCTATAGGGCAAAAATGTATCGGTATGGTTATCATAAATATAAAGGTTTTCACTAGTGGTGATCATCAAACGGCCATCGATGCCTAGCGCTAAAGAAAATATTTCGTTATCGCTTAATTCACTATTGCTATTGTTATAAGTTTTAAAATTATCTAGTTTTGGATTGTATTTTGCTAAGCCGTTTCGGGTACCTATCCAAAGAATACCTTGAGAGTCCACCAACATTTTTTTAGTAAAGTTTGCGGGTAAAGAAGATTCATCTTCTGGGACATGTTTGTATGTTTTAAAGTCGTACCCGTCAAAACGACTGACGCCTTCAAAAGTTGAAAACCAAAGAAAGCCTTGTTGATCTTCAACTATATCGGTGACTGTACTCTGGGCGAGTCCATCTGATTTTGAGTATTTAAAAAAGACATTATTTGAGGCATACACAGGGGTAAGGAAGTTTAATCCAATTGATATCAGAAAAACGGACAAGCATGTTATATATAATTGGTGTATGCGCACTTTGTACCCAAAGATGGTAGACTACCTTTTCATTATTAGTATTAGTTAGTGGTATGTCCTTATCTCCTGTCACTAAATATGCCCAATTTCAACGCGGGCTACAAGCATTTATAATAGAAAAGTGCAGGAGTTAGCTTAAAAAAGCTGATTCGTGCGGTTTTTATGCAGCTAAGCGGTGTTTTAAAGGTAATTTATCTCTGATTTAAATCTCTGAATATTAGATACGTTTGCGGTTTTAATGGTGGCTGGGTAATCACTTAAGTCACCACTATATAACAAAAATTCTCCAAAACTTTGTCTTGACACCATATCTTGTAGGTAATTATTTAGGTCGCTTAATTCAAGCTCTATAATTGATTTAACCATTTTTTCATTGTGATTAAATGTCAAATTTCCGTTACCTATTGCCATCCATAAGTGTTGACTTTTCATATTTAAATTGGTGTCTTCTTGCATTAACTGCTTGATGACCCCGTTTTTGATCATTTTCCAAACATTCTGATACTCTTTAATGTCTTCTAGCGTTGTAATTAGGAACGTATTAATCGCTTCTATAAGGTGACTAACACTTTTATGGGGAGACTGAATGTAAAAGCTGATCCCTGGGTGATTATTATAGGGTACGTATCCAGTCCCTACTAAATAGCCTAGCTGTTGCGTGGTGCGCAATTTATGGAAAAACGGCGTAGCCAATAGTTGCTCTGCTAAAATAGTTAAAACTGTGGTCTTAATGCTTGAGTCTGGGGCTTGAAAATATAAAACCACTGCAGAATCTGGATGTTCGCAGTTGACTTGGTGTATTTGTGTTGCTTGCTTACGTATGTCAGCTACCCCTCTGTTAATTTTGTCAGCTGTAGGGTATGCATTTCGGAAGCTTTTTACATCTTTCACAACTTTAATCGTATCAGAATACGCCCAGTCACCGTACATTAGGCCTTCTAAATGAAAGCAACTAAGTAGTTGTTCTTTCGTGGTTTTTATATCGTGTAATGCTAACTTATTGACATTAAATGCCATTTGTTCCGGTGAGTAATTTTGTTGTTGCATGAGAACCGCTAGCCTTGAAAATATTCGGTTTATTGGCTTGTTAAGAAGGGTATTTGATAAGCCGTTGAGTTGTTTATTCTTTACCTGTAGAAAGCTGTTTTCAAAATTATCATGGACTATGATCTCAGTTAAAAGATTACTACAAAATTCGAGTTGTGGATTGCTAAATCCACTGGTTTGTATAGAGAACCCTCCTTGATGGGGATAAAAATGGAAGTGAATTCCAGCCATGTTAGCTTGGTAGTATTTCTGATTTAGTCTTTCATTTAATAACGCAATCCATAGTCGCTTACCCGCAACTATTTCAATACCTTGGTTAACAATTGGACAATCAAATGTTAAAAAACAATGTCCTTTAGGTTGTTTAAATTTATCATCTTGCCCATACCAAATATGAAGTCCGGTTTCGCTAACTATTTTTTGGGGTAAGTGATAGTCATGATTTATGTCATTAAGTTTTGAAAGTGGCTGAATGAACTTGTTTACATCGGGTAACTTCAAATTAGCCATGTATCTAGATTTAATAATGTCTAAATCAAAGTTTAGATTCAAATTTGTAACATCATAAGGGGTGTTATACCACTTAGCGATTAGATGAGTGGAGGCATCTGGCGTTACCACTTTTAACCTTAGATTCTCTGGACTGAAGTAATCTAACATCTGAAGTGTAAGCGCTGGGCTAGGCTTATCGAGTATATAATCTCCACAAAGTAGATATTCTTCAGGGTATTCAAATATGGCGATACTTAACTCTTGGGCTTCATCTATAGGTTTAGCGTGGTCAGTAAAGTCCCACATTAATTGATTGAGAGTAGAGATTTCTTGAATGCGCCAGCTGCTAATGCCTTCTTCCTTAATAAGTTGAATAAACGCGAATAATGCGTAAATTATGTTGTCTTGATTTTTAATTCCTTCATTGGTTAATTGCAGATTGATGTTAAAGTCTTTAAAACTGCTGCCTTCAATTCCACCACCTGCACTTAGGCTAGTGGCCCAATTTTTTTGTTTGTAAAAGCTCAGTAATCCTCCATCTCCCTCATCACCTATTATATGGCTTAGTACACTTAAAGGCTTGCTTCTGAAGTACTCTCCTTGTCCGGGTAAAGGAAACGTAAAAATCATTCTTTGAGCTTGTTGAATAGGTTTTATATTAATCTGTATTCCCAAATGTTCAGGTAAATACAAACTAGGGTGCTTATCAGCTGATGGTAATTTTTTAGCGTCCCATTGACCGAAATGTTCCCGTACTAGCTGCTCAGAACTAGTGATATCTTGTTTGCTTATTAGACAAAAGGAGGTGTTTTGTGGTTGATAGTAGCTTTGATGGAAGCGTTGGAGTTTTTCCTTTAGTTCTATAGCTGAAAATGCGGAGAAGGTTTCCAAATTACCCACTGAAAACTTGCTAAAGGGATGGGCGGGGTTGCAGGTTTCCTTATGTACTTGGTATAAACGTCTTAAATCATCTTTTTGCTTTAAAGAAAACTCTGCATCAATTGCGTTTATTTCTTTTTCAATCAGTGTTTTATCGAATTTAGGCCGTAACATCATCGCGCTTATATGTGCTAAGGCGTTATCTTCATTCTGAATATCAGAGTTTAAATCGTAAAAAAAACTTGTAAACTCAGAGCCAGTAGAAGCGTTAATACTGCCATTGTGGCTGGCTAAAAAATTTGAGAAGTCATTGGCATTAGGGAATATATCATTTCCTAAAAAAAGCATATGCTCCAGTAAATGACTGATACCAGGGCAATCATTATCGTCGTTAAAGTGACCTGCATTCACTGTTATAGAGCAAGCGCTTTTGTTGGCAAGTGGATCTTGAACCAATAAAATTTTTAAACCATTGGGTAATTCTATGAATTTATATTGGCGTTTATCATAGGCACTTTTGAGCAAAATATATTTTCCTTGACGTTACAACTAGTAAGCATAAACCAATTTTTTATAGATAATCACTTTCTAAACATTTTTCGTGGTATTTTTATTGTACTATTAAGAAAAATACAAATTAAATCAATAATATGAAGTTAGCAATAATGCGTCACGGACAAGCCGAGGTGCTAAGTGAGCCAGATGAAACTAGGGCTTTGACGGTTTTAGGTAAGCAGCAAGTATCTGATGCAAGTAATTGGTTAGCAAAACATTTAGGTGAGAATAGCAAAATTGACTTAGCATTGGTGAGTCCATATTTGAGGACCCAACAAACCTATGATGAGTTAACTTCAGTTGTGAATGTTGGTAGAAAAATTGATACATCTGATATTGTCCCAGAGGGTGATCCTGCTCTCTTTCACGACTATTTAGATGCCTTAATATCGCAAAGCCCCTCTTATAAAACCGTTTTGGTGATAAGCCATATGCCTTTTGTGTGTTATTTTTTAGAAGAAATCAGTAAAAGTAAAAAATCAATGCTATTTGATACATCTAGTACTGTTATTGTTGAATATGACCCTATCGATAGAAATGGTGACGGGGGAGAAACATTTCACCCGTAGCATAAAATACATGTTTATCTCAGCTTGTATGTATTCTAGTCTTAAGAATTTGCTGGGCTAACCGATATTATTAATATGATGAATAAAAGTTTGCCCGCATATTTACAACAGGTGCTAGAGCATCAGGTTGTGGAATCAAACCTGACTCATGATGATGAGCTTCAGGGGATCATGGATCGCCTAACAAATCTAAATGATAAAGTTGAGCTTTTAAAAACAAAAATTCATCAAAACCGTCAAAAAAATAGCGAAGACAATACTAATCAGACGTGAAAGTTGGCTCTTCGCGGTAGTACTCTGGTAAAACACGCACTGTTTTAACCATATTATCTTTCATTTCAATTAGCTCTATAGGATAGCCAGCGATTCTTAAACTGATATTGGTCTCAGGTATATCTTCGAGATATTCCAATATCAAACCGTTTAAGGTTTTTGGACCTTCAGTTGGAAAGTTCCAATCTAATTCTTTATTTAACTCTCTGATATTCGCGCTACCATCAATTAAAAAGCTGCCATCTTGTTGTAGGTTGGCTTCTTTACTATGGTCGGGTAAAAAGCTAGTGGTGAAGTCACCAATAATTTCTTCAAGAATATCTTCCAAGGTTACTAATCCTTGAATGTCACCATATTCATCTACTACTAAGCCTATTCTTTCTTTAGCAGCTTGAAACTTATACATCAGCGTATGCAGAGGCGTTGATTCTGGCGTAAAGTAAATATCTCTAACCGCCCTAAGCAAGGTCGCTTTTGTAAATTGGTCTTTTGACAATAATCTTAATGCATCTCGAACATGCACAAATCCTACTGCGTCATCTATGCTGTCACGATAAAGTAAAACTCGGGTGTGTTGAGCGTTGACTAACTTTCGTTGAATATCTTTCCACTCATTATTAATGTCAATAGCAACGATATCACTGCGGGGGACCATAATATCTTCAGCGGTTACTTTTTCTAAATCTAAAATACCTACTAGCATGTCTTGGTGCTTTTTAGGTATGAGCGTCCCAGCTTCGTGTACTACGGTTCTCAACTCTTCCCGGCTTAAATTTTCGCCATCGTTATTTCTAGGGTTAACTCGTATTATGGCTAATAAGCCATTACAAATACCATTTATCAAGTACACGAATGGGTAAAGAACGAACATCAGAGGAAGTAAGACAATGGAGCTAGGGAAAGAGATTTTTTCAGGGTAAAGTGCCGCTAAGGTCTTTGGCGTAACTTCTGCAAAAATCAAAATTACAATGGTTAAACCAATATTTGCAGCTATCAGGCCCCAAAACTCACCAAACAACCTTAAGCATAAAATTGTCGCGACTGACGCTGCTGCAATATTGACCAAGTTATTGCCAATCAGTATTAAACCAATCAGTCGGTCAGGTCTTTGTAGTAATTTTTGTACGCGAATAGCGCCTTTGTGACCTTCATTTTCAAGGTGTTTCAGACGGTATCGATTAATGGACATCATGCCCGTTTCAGAGCTTGAGAAATAAGCTGAGAGTAAAATTAAAACGCCGAGAATAATGAATAAACTACTAGTGGCGATGTCGTCCAACTATGAAAATCCTATAAAGATATTAAGGCTGCAACTTTAAGGGCAATTAAGCCTCTAATCAAGAGTTAAGTAAGACTTCTCTGACAAAACGACTACCAAAATATCCAAGGGTTAATAGTGCTGCTGCTAATATACTTGTAGTGATAACCCACCTACCTCTCCAACCATAAAGCCAATGACCAATGACTATGACGCCATAAATAACCCAGGCTATCAATGCTAACACTGTTTTATGAGCCTGTTCTTTGGCGAACATGTCATCTAAAAACATAAAGCCTGTAATGAGAGATAATGTGAGTAAAACCGTACCCACTAGTAGTAACTTAAATAGAATGTTTTCTACCGCCATAAGAGGAGGTAGAGACGAGTGGAGTAGGGAGGCTTTCTTTTCTTTTAGGCGCAGGTTGATATATGACAACTGCAAAGTATATAAAAATGCAATGGATAAGCTTGCATAGGCAAAAAGAGAGAGACCGATATGAATAAGTAACGTAGGTTTTATACCAACATTCATCATATGGGCACTCGGTAACTGACTATTGGCTATAACAATTAAGCCACTAAAACCATATATTACCGGTAATAGAATAGTGTTAGGTAATTTGAATGATGTCACCAACATGGTGACACTGATTAACCAACCAATGAGAGACGCTACATTGAGCATGCTCATGTTTTGCCCAGGAGATAAAAACACTCCCAGTTTTAGAATATATGCATGTAATACTATAGCGATGACAACGCTAACCGTGGCTAACGTTTTGTTTGGGCCTTTTTTATCAAACATACCAGCAACGACTATTGCTGATGCTATCAGATAAAACACAAAACAAAGTACATCTAGTAACATCTTAAACTCTCTGGCTTATTCAATTGATTGTAACTTCAGTGCATTGTCAGCACTATGACTTAATAATATTTTAATAAAAATCTAACTCGTTAAAATTAACACTTATTTTGCTTACATGACATAGCTTTGAGATCATTTCAAAGGTTACAATTAATTTCTGTGATGAGAAATGTCTTTGAGCATTCTTATCTGTAACTATCTTCTATATAATACAAGTAATTAGCAAATTTTAGGTAATACGAAGCATGTTTGAGAATCTAAGTGACAGATTAGGTAAAACGCTAAAAAATATAAGCGGTAAAGGGCGTTTATCAGAAGATAATATTAAAGATACTTTACGCGAAGTGCGCATGGCATTACTTGAAGCTGACGTGGCCTTGCCAGTAGTGCGTGAATTTATTGCTCAGGTTAAAGAGCGAGCAGTTGGTACTGAAGTTAGTAAGAGCTTAAACCCCGGCCAGGTATTCATTAAGATTGTTCAATCTGAACTAGAATCAGTGATGGGGCAGGTGAATGAGTCTTTAAATCTTGCTGCTCAACCTCCAGCTGTTGTTTTGATGGCCGGTTTACAAGGTGCTGGTAAAACTACCAGTGTGGGGAAATTAGCTGCTTTATTAAAACAACGAGAAAAGAAAAAAGTCTTAGTTGTTAGTGCTGATGTGTACCGACCTGCGGCAATCAAACAGCTTGAAACGCTAGCTAATGATATAGGTGTTGAGTTTTTCCCTTCAACCGCTGAACAAAACCCTATTGATATAGCCAATGCAGCAATTGATTTTGCACGTAAACAATTTTTTGACGTATTACTTGTTGATACTGCTGGTCGTTTGCACGTTGATGGCGAAATGATGCAAGAAATTCAAGCATTACATCAAGCTATTAACCCTATCGAAACCTTATTCGTAGTTGATGCCATGACGGGGCAAGATGCTGCCAATACAGCAAAAGCATTTAACGATGCTTTACCTCTAACCGGTGTTATCTTAACTAAAGCGGACGGAGACGCGAGAGGTGGTGCCGCTCTATCTGTCAGGCACATTACTGGTAAACCCATTAAGTTTATGGGTATGGGTGAAAAATTAGACGCACTAGAAGCTTTCCATCCTGAGCGTATCGCATCTCGTATTCTAGGGATGGGAGACGTACTAAGTTTAATTGAAGAAGTTGAACGCAAAGTCGACAAAGACAAAGCTCAAAAACTAGCTAAAAAAGTTCAAAAAGGTAAGGGGTTTGACTTACAAGATTTCAAAGAACAGTTAGAACAAATGCGAAACATGGGCGGTATGATGTCTCTTATGGATAAAATGCCAGGTATGGGAAATATGTCCGCACAGATAAAAGACAAAGCGAATGACAAATCTTTTAATCAGATGGAAGCAATAATCAATTCTATGACACCCGGCGAGAGAGCAAGGCCAGATGTTATAAAAGGCGGGCGTAAGCGTCGAATTGCAGCAGGTTCGGGTACTCAGATTCAAGATGTGAATAGAATGCTTAAACAGTTTACCCAAATGCAAAAAATGATGAAAAAAATGTCAGGTGGAGGCATGAAAAAAATGATGCGTAATATGAAAGGTATGATGCCACCGGGTGGGCCAGGAGGCATGTTCCCACCGAGGTAACTAGTACAGTGTTACGCCCGAAAGTTTAACCTTTAATTTCTATTTTTTGGATTTGATATTTTGTTAGTAAATGCTGCTAATCAACGTTCTAATTTTCTAGTTAATATAATGTTTTCGCTCGTTTTAACTTTAGGTGTGGTTGTTATTGCGGTGGTTTACTTTTACGGTGAAAGTATTGCCGAAAAAACAACTAACTTAATATCAGATGACCTCCCTACTTATGATTTATTACATAAGTTAGATAAAGGTTTAATTGAGCAGGAGCGATACCTGTATGAATTTTATATAAACCAGCGTGAAAGTGATTTTAGCCGAGGTTACACAAATAGTTTTCAACAAGGACTCGATACCCTAGAAGAATTGCAGCACAGGTTGGGAAATGTTCAACCACTATATGTTATCCGGGAAAATCTGACTAGTTTGAATAAAGTAGGTAATGAATTTTTTCTGAATATAATAGACCCCGAAACAGATTGGGATTTCGCTATGGAGCAGTTACGTTTAGTTAGCGAAATAAGACGAGATACCGCACATCAAACTCAATTTTTAATCCATCAGACGGAACGAAAAGTAAATGTCTCTGAACAAAAAGTTTTAACAGGGCTGAAAAGTGTTAGGTTTTTTGTTGTGTTGTACAGTGGTATTACTCTCCTAATTGCATTTGTTGTAACTAAGGCTATTAGGACTTACTTGGTCAATACGGCGAGTAACCAACGTTTATCACTTTTTCCGGCACGCAACCCTAACCCTATCATTAGCCTAGATCATAAGAGCAACGTAACTTATAGCAATCCAGCCACAGACAGCTTACTGCAACGACTAAATTTGCCTATAGGCAAGACCCATTTGTTGTTAGATAAAAACATTCGTCTGCATCAAGAGAAAATACTTTCAGATACAAGTATTCGTTCGACTATTTTTGAATACGAAATAGATAATTTATATTTTCAATGTGACTTGCATTGGGTAGAAGACCAACGCCAATGGGACATACACTTAACTGATGTGACTGAGCGTAAACGAGTCCAGCAGGAATTGTCCTACAGAGCTACCCATGATCCTGAAACAGGCTTGAGAAACCGTTATGAATTAGAGAAATCATTTACCGAGTTGTACGCCAAAACCGATGCTTTTGTACTTGGGTTAATCGAAATTCGCTCTTTCAATCAATTACTTACCATTAGAGGTCTAACTGTCGCCTCAACCGTTGTAAAAGAGGTGGCCTTAGCTATTAACGAGGTGGTTTCTCACGCAAACTTAACTGGATTTAAGGTCTATCATACAGGTGAGAAAAGCTTTGCAATAACGAATACCGAGAGCCTTAGTAAGAAGGATATTTATTCGTTAGTAAAACAGATTGAGGCGAAAATTTCATCGACGATATTTCATAGTCAAGATCAGGTCCGGTTAGACTTTGGATTTGCATGCTTTCCTGAACATGGAAACGATTATACAAGGTTACATAAAAATGCCTTAGCAGCGCTAGATAAGTCTGCAAGTAGCGAGGATAAATCTCATATTTTATTTACGTTAGAGTTAGGTACTAAGTTAGCGTATGAACAAAAGTTAATCGATGATATGCGTGTCGCTATAGAAAAGGTTGAATTTGAGTTATATTTCCAACCCCAATTAGAGTTGCACACTGGAACTATTATTGGGGCAGAAGTACTCATTCGTTGGCAACGAGACGATGAATGGGTTTCTCCCGGAGAATTTATTCCTTTGGCTGAAAAGGCTGGCCTAATTGATATTTTAGGTGATTGGATATTACACACTTCTTGCCAAAAGGCGCGAAAATTAGTCGATTTAGGGTTCCACGACTTAGTTGTGGCGGTCAATATATCCCCCCTGCAATTTGGACGTAAAGATTTTCTAGATAAAGTAAAACAGGCATTAAAAGATACGCAATTATCAGCTAAAAACCTTGAGTTGGAAATTACTGAAGGGGTCATCATATACAATGAGCAAGAAACTATAGCAACATTAGAATCTTTAAAATCACTGGGTGTAAAACTCGCAATTGATGACTTTGGAACCGGTTACTCATCATTGAGTTATTTGAAAAAATTTAATATCGATAAGCTTAAAATAGACCAATCTTTTGTTCGCAACATTCAGCATGAAAGTGCAGATCAATCCATAGTAAGAACTATTATCGAACTGGGTCGTAACCTTGGCCTAACTTTGATTGCCGAAGGAGTGGAAGAGCAAGAGCAGTTAAACATATTGAAACATATGGGATGTGACGAAATGCAAGGTTATTTCTTTAGTCGTCCATTACCAGAGCAGGAATTTATTGAGTTTGTTCAACAGCAGAGCGGAGTTTAGTAAGTGCTCAAAAGGATCTCCTCAGAGAACGCTATCCGTTACAGTAGGCAAATATTGTTATCAGGCTTTGATTTAGAAAAACAAGAAATATTACTCAATAGTAGCGTGTTACAAATTGGAGTGGGTGGGCTTGGGTGTGCTGCGGCTCAATATCTCGTAGCAGCTGGTGTCGGTCATATTACATTGGTTGATGACGATAAGGTTGATGAATCCAACTTACAACGGCAAATCTTGCATACTGAAGCCAGTGTTGGGCTAAACAAATGTGAGTCTGCAAAACAAGCATTAACCGCATTAAATAGTGACGCTAAGATCGATATTATCCAACAACGATTATCAGACGACAAACTAAGTGAACAAGTCAAAGCTCATGATATCGTAATTGATTGTAGTGACAATATCGAAACACGTAATCAATTAAATAGAATTTGCATTAAACAGCAAAAACCTTTGGTTTCAGGGGCTGCTATAAGAATGGAAGGACAGTTATCTAGCTTTCTACCTAGCGCTAACAACCCTTGTTATGAGTGTCTAAGCACTATGTTTACTGAGCAAAGCCTAACTTGCGTTGAAGCCGGAGTTATGTCCCCAGTTGTTGGAATTGTTGGAGCTATGCAGGCTTTAGAGTGCATAAAAATATTGACTGACTTTGGCAAACCATTGACTAACAAATTAATGATGTTTGACGGAAAAAGCATGGAATGGCAAACCTATACTATTCCTAAAAGCACTACTTGTTCAGCCTGCTCTGCGCTGTAATTCGCTGGTCAAAATCTAAAAGGCTTACATCGGTAAGCCTTTTTTAATTAAACCAATATTTAATTTACATGTATCAATGTAATTTCAACTTCTGGCCCACAATATTACTAACTTTGCGACTCAATAAAACTAACGCACCTTTGAACCAGCCATGTACAGCAAACTGGTGCATATTGTATAGGGAGATATAAACAAACCGCGCGAGCTTACCTTCTACAAACATACTGCTATTACTCAGGCTACCCATTAAACTGCCCACAGTGCTGTACTTACTTAAATGAACTAACGAGCCGTAATCCTTGTATTGATAAGACTTTAACGGCTTAGACTTTTGTATGTTAATAAAGTTTGTTGCTACTAGGCTTGCCATTTGATGGGCTGACTGTGCTCTTGGCGGCACCCAAGAACCATCTTCTTGTTGAAAACCACAACAGTCGCCTATAACGTAAATATTATCGATTAAGGTACTTTGTAATTGTTTATTAACAAGGATCTGTTGTGCTCGGTTAGTTTCAAAAATATTTAACTTTTGAATAAAGTCAGGGGCTTTGACTCCTGCTGCCCATACCATTAAATCGGCTTCGATTAGGTTAGTATCACTGGTAATAAAGCCTTCTTTTTGAGCGCTTGCTACTCGAGTGTTTTCTAACACTTTAATGCCCAGTTTGTGCAAAGCAGCTCGAGCTGAATTGGTTATGCGCTCGGGTAGGGCAGGCAATATACGAGGGCCTGCTTCAATGATGGATATTTGTAAGCGCTCTGCCGACATTTTTGGCATACCATAAGAGCGGGCTAAATTAGCCACATGGTGTAATTGTGCTGCAAGCTCGGTACCTGTGGCTCCACCACCCACTATAGCTACCTTTAAGCTAGAGTCAGAATCACTTAACTGGTTAATTTTAATTAACTGATTAAGCAAAGCTTTATGAAAACGCTCAGCCTGTTTTAGAGAGTCTAGTAAGTAACAATTTTCAGCTACGCCAGGGGTGCCAAAGTCATTGCTGACACTGCCAATAGCTAACACTAATGTATCGTATGTCAGGGTGCGCTCTGGCAATAAAACATCACCATTGTCGTCTGGTAACGGATCAAGATGAATCGTTTTGTTCTCATGATCAATATGACTCATGTTGCCTAATTGGAAGTCGTAGTGATACCGCGCAGCATGAATAGGATAGTCGACGCCATCTGAATTTTTATCTATCACCCCAGCCGCCACTTCATGTAGCAAGGGTTTCCATACATGGGTACGGCTACGATCGACTAATATGATTTCAGCTAGCTTGTTTTTACCTAGCGTTTTACTTAACTTGGTAACTAGCTCAAGGCCACCCGCACCTCCGCCTACAACGATTATTTTTTGCATGATATTTCCTAAAGTTTAAATAAATCTGGGACGCACTTGCGAGTGGGGTAGAGAGGCTACCTAAGGTGTTGACAAGAAAGAGTAAGAAAAGAAAAAACACAGCTATCGCAAGTTGTTATGCTATGTGAAAATTGTGACAAAAAATGCGACTTTTGTCTAGAATAGGGCGCTATATACTGAGCATAATCTCTAGATATTTTACTGGTCAAAATTGCTTATGGATCGAGTTGTGCAAACGCCGCTGTTTAAAACAAACAATAATTAGAAAAGTCTTATCATTAACCAATTTAGAAGGTGCAGTAATGAGTTCAGAATCATCAAGTTTCAACCGTAGAAGTATGCTCAAAACCCTTACCGCAGGGGCAGTGTATTCGCTAGCTGCATCAGAGCTAGTTCAAGCTAAATCACTCGCTAACACGCCTGCATCTTTGCAAGTCCCTAAAGGTGTCACCCCTGAAGCCCTAGCTAAAGATGAGTCATTTTGGGCTAAAGTTGCACTTTTTTATGACAAAGCAGAAGGCATAGTTAATCTCGAACATGGCTATTGGGGTAAAATGTCGCGCCCAGTGCAAACTGCTTACCTTGAAAATACTGAAATGGTGAACACTCAATTATCCTATTATGCCCGTAAAGAATACAACCAAGATTTAGTCGATAGTGCTAATAAAGTTGCTGCAGCTTTAGGGGCTAATGATGGCGAAGTGGTGTTAACCCGAAATGCTACTGAGTCTATCCATAATCTGTTAAGGCAATATAACGACTTTAAACCCGGCGAAACGGTTTTATTTACTGATATTGATTACCCGAGTTTTAAAGAAACTATGCAGTGGCTAGCCAAATCACGTGATGTTGAACCTGTAGAAGTGATTATTCCGCCCCAAGCAAACCAGCAACAAATACTCGATTTATACATTAGGGCGTTTGATAGTAATCCTAAACTTAAATTGATGTTACTGACTCACGCAAGCAATCAACATGGGTTAATACTTCCTGTGGCTAAAATTGCTGACGCAGCCAAGCAAAGAGGCATAGATGTAGTGTGTGACTGTGCACAATCTTGGGGCTTGTTAGACTTTAAAATTACCGACCTTAACGTAGATTGGGCAGGGTTTAATTTACATAAATGGATTGGCAGCCCTGTAGGAGTAGGGGCTCTGTATATGAAACAAGGCAGCCTCACAAAAATTTCACCTTACCCTGGTGAAACAGACCCAGACAACACCCTAACTTACAAACGTGTACACACAGCTACTACCAATTTTGCAGCCACCTTAACTGTACCTACTGCGATAGATTTTCATCAATCAATTGGGCCCGCTAATAAAGATGCACGTTTACGTTATTTACATTCGTTATGGGCGACAGAAGCCAAAAAGATGCCTCACATAGAGGTGTTGGGTGGCTCTGATGCTGAATCAGCAAGCGGCATGGGAGCATTCCGTTTAACTGGCAAAACTAGCTTTGAAGAAGTTACCCAGTTACAAAAACGTTTAGAAAACGAATTTGGCGTATTCACCGTTGTTAGAAAGGGCCTAGCCAGTGGCTGTTGTATTCGAGTTACTCCGCAGGTTTTCGTTTCTGCTGCAGAAATCGCAACATTAACTAACGCATTAAGAAAGCTAGCTTGAACTTCAAGCTAAAGAATTTCGACACTATTAAATTAACCACATTAAAATAACGATAAATAGGCAACCCATGAAAAAATTATTACTAAGCAGCGTATTGTCACTAGGACTGCTTACACCATTTTTAAGCTCTGCAAACGACATCACTCCAGAGCAAAAAATTAAAGCAGCAGGCTTCACATTGCCTGAGCCAGTGAAGCCAATTGCTAATTATGTAACCTGGAGACGCTCTGGCAATACCTTGTATTTGTCTGGCCACGGTGCCTGCGAAGGTAAAAGTGTATTAGGTAAACTAGGTGACGACCTTAACATTGAACAAGGTTACGACGCCGCACAGCGAGTTGGCTTATGTGCTTTAGCCACAATAAAATACGCTACCGGTGATTTATCAAAGGTTAAACAAGTGCTAAAAATAACAGGAATGGTTAACGCCACTGACTCTTTTACTGGTCACTCAAAAGTAATTAACGGATTTTCAGACTTGTTTGTAACTGCATTTGGTGATGACGGCAAAGCTGCCCGCGCTGCAGTGGGTATGAGTAGCCTACCGGGTAATATGTCGGTAGAAGTCAGCGCCATTATTGAGCTTAAAGACTAACTTAAAAAGTAGTATCAATAGGGGCAGGGCACACCTGCCTTTATTGATGATTAACTAAGGAGCCACATGACCAAAGACGAAGTTATCGCATTACTAAACCTAGAGGGCCACTTTGAAGGTGGCTATTTTAGGCAAACCTTCAAAGCCACTCACAGAGAGCCTGTTATTACCGAACGCGGTAAACGCACCAGCATGACGGCCATTTACTACATGCTAAGTACAGACAACAGTATCGACCATTTTCACACTAAACACTCTGATGGTATTGAGTTTTATCATATGGGCTTGCCCATTACGTATCATATGATCCACCCAGATGGCCGTTATGAAAAAGTCGTAGTGGGCCCAGATATAAAAAATGGCCAACAGCTGCAATTAGCGGTAGCCGGTGGGACCTATAAAGCTGCAGAGTTGACCCCTGATGAGAGCTCGACTGCTGAACACGATTTTGGTTTAGTGAGTGAAGCTGTTGCCCCAGGGTGGGAGCCTGAAGATATGATAGAGGTTAGTGCCGCTGAGTTACTTGAAAAGTTTCCGCAACATAAAAATATTATCCAGCGTTTAGCCAGAAGTTAAGCTCAAAGTTTAAGTTAGGTGTCCGCATCTATCTTAAATACCTTATCTATAGGCTTGTGTGTAGCGGGTTTGTCAATACGACAGCCAACAAGACGTTGCGGAATATTTGGCTTTAGTAAGTCTGCAAAAACGCTTACATCTTTTAGGTTAGGGTCTAGCCACATATCAATAGTATCGTCATCTTGACTCAATATTAGTGGGCTAGCTTTAGTATGGTAGGGCATGAGCTTTTCGTGGGGAGGTAAAGTTATCACCGAACACGACAAGGCCGTTTCACCAGTAGTAGATTTTACCCATTCTCGGCATAAGCCACCCAAGGCAATAGCCTCACCTTTAATGGCTTTAAAGTCTGTATATTTTGCATCACGGCCTTTACCTTCGGTTTCACCAAAGCCGGATGCGGGAATAACACAACGAGACTGCCTAAACGCCTCATACCCTGCGCTTTGGGGCTTGTTTAGCTTGTCATATCGGGTGTTAAAGCTCGCCCACTTAAAATCAGGTTTAAAGCTATCGCCGTTTAAAGTTTGCAATAACCACCAACTGGCATTCGCGATAGTGCGCTGCTGCGCCACTTGCCTAACAATTGAAACCTCGCTACCCGCCCGAATAAAGCGCTCAAACCTTAAAGGCTTTTGCCCTACATCAATAGGAATGCCTAAAGTACCAAGTAAATCAATTACTCCAGGCGTATCAGTAACATTTAAACGGCCGCACATTAGGCAAGTATCAGTGGTTAAGAATGCCTAATAGTTTTGCATAAAAATCACAAAAGCTCATGCCATAACTTAAAGAGTTAAAAAGTAACTGCAAGAAAAGAGACGGCCCTACCAATTAATACATTTAAGCCATGTTCTTTCTAAAAGTGGCCAAGACATACTGTGAGTCAGATGGGACAAATTCGAGCAACTAAGCCTTATGGGGAACAAATCACAACGGCCTATATTTGGTCGCTAGCGCATCCTAAACACTTGATTGGTGCAGGGCTTTCTTATGAATTTTATCACTTTATAATTAGTGAATTCTTTACTGGGTGGTTAGTATGCAACATAAGAGTTACCTTGTTGTTTTGATTAAAAGATTCGACACCTTTATCAAAACGGGTAACTCTCTCTTTTTCAAAAAAATCTCAGATTAAGTCGAGACCAATTCACCTAATCAGTTTTAAGCCTCCAATTCAGGTAGCAAAGCTGTTTTCTTAGTAAGTCTCATTAATGTATTGCTCGGTGGTTTTAACATGGGTGTATTCCCCGTTTAAATTAAAGGCAACCACCACATCTACATAAGTCCCTGTATCCCACTTTGGCCCGTCTACAGCACGAAAATCGATTTCATATACTTGCTCTGTTGACTGGGGTTGTTCTGTTAGCTTAGTAAACCAAATTTCGTCATTATTAATCACATAAATATAGCTAGTTGATAGAGTCGTTATTTCTCTGTAGTTAACGTCTGCCAGAGTGACACTTGCTCTTAAATTAGAATCTGACTCTTCGCCACCTGGTTGAAAATCTCTCCAGAGGTAGGGAGCTAAAATGATAGTGTTTTCGCCAACGTCTGTTTCTGTACTGACTGAGTTTAGCTCAGCAATAGTAAGTTGAGAGTAGTCTTTGTCAGACTCACAGCTGCATAAAGTAAGCACAGCAAGCATTGAAACTAGTAATTTAAATGTCATTTTAATCTCCTGTTAAAGATTAAATATACTTAACCTAACTATTTGAAACTGTAAACATTTGTAATGCAGTTTTTATATTGAAAGTCTTGCTAATCATTAGGTTGTATAAGCAAAGCATAAGTGAAGGTGGTGAATGACTACACCCACAAAAAAGGCTTACCTTGCTACTTAAAGTCATTGTTATTTATGAATACTGATATCAGTTAGCTTTCAGTCTGTATTGATATGCGCAATGGCCTTTTGCAAATCACCTATGGTATTTCTTTTATCCGAAAACTTGTTAGGATGGTGTCAGTTAAGTAGATTAATTCCTCAAGAACAATGGGGAAGATCCTATGAAAAGCCTTGGTTTAACGGGCTTGCTGTTGCAATAAAAGGAATACAATGTCTACGGACTATTACAACAATCAAGTGAATGAGATTGCTCAGCAGTATTTGTCTGTCAAGTTTGAAGAGGTGCACAGTACTTGGTCACAGCATTTAACGCCTATCTTAGAAAAACCTAATGCCTCTATTTTAGATATTGGCGCAGGGGTGGGCCGTGATGTAAAACGTATCGCTGAACTCGCAGCAGCAATGCAAACCCCTAGTTAACAAACCATGGCAAAACAAACGTTTTTTCGCCGAGGCCAATATCGCCTTACCGGGATTAAACTCAAGCAATGAATCCATTGACGACTTGTTTGAAGCACTGGTGGTACAGCGTGGTAGGTTGAGAGAAATGCAGCAGTTGAGGGAGTGGTAGTTATTAGAACTGTTGAATGTGCTAGGTTGATTAGGGGGATTTGGGTTTTATATTTTGGTGGTTTTTTTTGATGTGGGCATGTAATTACTTTGTATTTCTTTTATTCAATAAGTTGTTACGATGAGTGTCCCGTAATTCATTTGGAAGAAATTGAGATGAATTTCAAAAAGGGGCAGAAGGAGAGTTTGACCTAATGTTATTATCGCCAAAAGCAGGCGGGGTAGGTTTAACGATTACAGCGGCTAATCATGTTATTCATCTAACCCGATGGTGGAACCCAGCTGTTGAAGACCAAAGCACTGACAGGGCATTTAGAATAGGACAAAACAAACCTGTCTATGTCTATATCCCTATTGCCATCCACCCTAAGTATGGTGATAGCTCTTTTGATGCAAACTTGCATAGGCTATTAACAAAAAAGCGTAGTTTAAGTATTAATGCCCTATTACCAGGCACTGTCACAGACTCCGAATTCAATGATTTATATACCCAAACGATGACCTAAGATTACAAACTAAATGACAACTGAAAAAATAACCCTCTCCCAGTTAGAGCAATACCTATCAAAAGCAGCATGGATCTTAAAAGGTCCTGTAGATGCTTCTGACTTTAAAGTTTACATATTCCCGCTACTTTTCTTTAAGCGAATATCAGATGTATACGATGAAGAATACCGGGTAGCACTAAAAGAATCAGACGGCGATGAAGAATATGCTGCGTTGCCAGAGATGCACCGATTTGAAATTCCTGATGATTGTCACTGGCAAAATGTGCGCGAAACGACCACGAATGTGGGTCAAGCAATAGAAAATGCATTACGAGGCATAGAGCAAACTAACCAAGAATACTTATATGGAATCTTCGGTGATGCCCAATGGAGCAACAAAAATAAGCTTTCAGATGCATTACTGATAAACCTTATCGAGCATTTTTCACAGTACACATTAGGTAATCAAAACGTTGATCCAGACATGCTGGGTAATGCTTACGAATACCTGATTAAGCATTTTGCCGATTTAACCAATAAAAAAGCAGGTGAGTTTTACACGCCTCGTTCGGTGGTGCATTTACTTGGTATGATTTTAGATCCACATGAAGGTGAAACTATTTACGATCCGGCTTGCGGTACGGGCGGTATGTTGCTTGAGTGTGTTGACCACCTTAAAGACAACAAAGAAGATTACCGAACACTCAAATTATACGGCCAAGAAAAAAACCTAACGTCTAGCTCAATTGCTCGTATGAACATGTTCTTACACGGTATTGAAGACTTCGAAATCTTACGTGGCGATACCTTACGTCACCCAGCATTTTTTGAAGCGGATGGTCTTAAAACCTTTGATTGCGTCATAGCAAACCCGCCATTTTCACTAAAAGACTGGGGCGCTGAAAACTGGGCTAATGATCCATACGGTAGAAACATAGCCGGAGTGCCACCAAAAGGTAATGGAGATATGGCTTGGGTGCAACACATGGTTAAATCTATGAACAGCACTGGCCGTATGACTGTTGTATTACCACATGGCGCATTATTCAGGAAAGCAGCCGAAGGTAAAATTCGTAAACAGTTACTTGAGCAAGACATGCTTGAAGCCGTTATCGGTTTGGGGCCAAACGTGTTTTACGGCACGCAATTAGCAGCCTGTGTCATGGTGTTTAAGCAAAACAAACCGGCCGATAAGAAAGGTAAAGTGTTGTTTATTGATGCCTCTTATCAAATTAGAGTAGGTCGAGCACAAAACTTCCTTGAGCCTAACCACGTTCAGCAAATTTACGACTGGTATCACAACTACCAAGATGTAGAAAACTACGTCAAAGTAGCTTCAATGGACGAGTTAAAAGAAAATGACTTTAATTTAAACATTCCGCTATATGTTGAAAAAATAATTGAAGATAACCTGCCATCAGTAGAAGAAGCGATGAGCGATTTAAAACAAGCATGGCAAGCAAGCCTTGAAGCTGAAGAGAAATTTAAGAAAGTACTAAAGGGATTTTTATAATTGAATAAGCACCTTAATATCTTTACAACTTACGCGAAAGATAACCGAAGTTACCAACTAGAAAATGATCTAACCCGCTCTTTAGCGATTTGCTTACAAGAAGATGCTTTGTTTTTTCATGAAGTGCTTAAATCTATTTTTAGTGATTCTGACTTGTTTAATCAATTATTTGAAGACCTTGATGGCGAGACTAGCGTGCAAGTCGAAATACAAAAGCAGGCAAGTCAAATTGCAGAGTTTGAGAAAATTTATGCGGTTACATTGAGTGAAGCTGCAATGTCCAACTTCTGGGAGCAAACCGATCATACAGAGTACGATCCCATTTGTGATTTAGTGATAACAGTGAATAATGTATTGATTGTGATTGAAGCTAAACGAGACAATATTGATTGTACTGCACAGCTATACAATCAAGTGTTCAATATATTTAAAAAACAGAGTAAGAAAATAAGTGATTACAAAGATGATATAACGCCATTTGACCTTAATTGGAAAAAGCTAATGTTGATTGCCGTTAAAGTCGCAAGCTTTGAAAGAACTACAAATAACAGAAACCGATTTCTTACTGACTTTATCCAGCTCGTAAAGAGCCACAACTTCAGTTGGCTACCTGAAACTCCTATCGGCTCACTACACAATGAGAATACTGAATCTATAGAGAGAAGAATTGAATCTGCTCTTACTCAATTCTGTAATGATGATGAAACTGTAGATAAATTAACTTATAGCGACAGGTTAGGTACTACCTTTTCAAAAGGTTGGTCAAATGAGCTCCTATTTGAAATCGAGCCAAAATCTGGTGATTTAGTGGTTGATATATACCCTGGAAATACTAAAGGTCAGGGCTACCATATTTTCCCTAGTGACTCTCAGTTCAATAATTCACTATTAATTGATGGTGAAACTTATTCGGCAAATAAACACTATCACATCAAATTCATGGGGCAGTCATACATAGCCGGACTTTGGTTAACCGATGAAGACTTTAATAAAACACTTTTTACTAAAGATAATTTTTATAACCATACAGGCAGAATAAAAAGAGAATCTTGGGGGGCGATCGAAAGCTTACTAAATCAACATTTAAGTTCCGACTGGAAAGGTCAGTGTCACTGGCAAGATAAAATTCTTAATTCTAATAGAACACAGTTCAATCTTTCTTTTGGTTATCATATTTCAATTACTATCCCTTTTATAAAATTGACGGAACTAGATAAAAATCATAACGATATTAAACCATTGTCAAATTTGATGGAAAGCATTTATAGAGCCTTCGAAACCAGATTAATTACAGAGAAACCATCAACATGATGACCCAACAAGATTTAGAGAAATACCTTTGGGGTGCGGCTACAGCGCTCAGAGGCACCATTGATGCGGGTGATTACAAGCAGTACATTTTTCCACTTTTGTTTTTTAAACGTATCTCTGATGTTTACGATGAAGAATTCAACAATGCCTTAGCAGAAAGTGATGGTGATTTAGAATATGCCGCCTTTGCTGAAAACCACCATTTTCAAGTACCTGATGGTGCCCACTGGAAAGATGTACGTGAAACCACGACCAACATTGGTCTAGCGCTGCAAAACGCCATGCGTGAAATTGAAAAGGCTAATCCTGATACTCTCGAAGGTATTTTTGGTGACGCCAGTTGGACCAATAAAGACCGTCTTTCTGATGCCATGCTCACCAACTTAATTGAGCATTATTCACAGCACACCCTTGATTTAAAAAATGTACCTGACGATAAGCTTGGCAATGCTTACGAGTACTTAATTAAAGAGTTTGCTGACGATAGCGGTCATACAGCTGCAGAGTTTTACACCAACCGTACCGTAGTTAAATTAATGACCATGATAATGGACCCACAACCTGGTGAGTCAGTTTACGACCCCACATGTGGCTCAGGAGGTTTATTACTTAACTGTGCCTTACACCTTAAAGATGAGGGCAAAGAATACCGCACCCTTAAGTTATACGGCCAAGAGATTAACCTATTAACCTCAGCCATTGCCCGTATGAACATGTTTATGCATGGTATTGAAGAGTTCGACATTGTGCGTGGTAATACCTTAAGTAATCCAGGCTTGCTTGAAAATGATGAGCTGAAAAAATTCAATGTAATTTTAGCTAACCCACCATATTCAATAAAATCTTGGGATCGCAAAGCCTTTGAAAGTGATCCGTATGGCCGAAACGTATGGGGTACACCTCCACAAGGTTGTGCTGATTATGCCTTTCAGCAACATATTCAAAAGAGCCTTGATTTAGGTAATGGTCGTTCCATTTCATTATGGCCACACGGTATTTTGTTCCGTGATGCCGAAACAGAAATGCGTAAAAAAATGATTGAGCAAGACCAAGTTGAATGCGTCATTGGTCTTGGACCAAACCTGTTTTATAACTCGCCTATGGAAGCATGTTTGTTAATTACTAAAACAAACAAAGCAGAAAGTAAAAAAGGCAAAGTGCTGATCATAAATGCCGTGAAAGAAGTGAGGCAAGACAAAAACATCGCCTACCTAGAGCAGATCCATATTAAGCGTATTTACAATGCTTATCAAAATTATGCTGATGAAGATGGTTTTAGCAAAGTCGTTACCACAGACGAAGTACTAAAACATAAAGCCAGTTTAAATATGGCACTTTATGTCAGTAATGTTGATAGCAGTAAAGTACAAATATCATTAGATGAGGCACTCGCTAATTGGCAAACATCATCAGAGCAGTTATCAAACAGCATGGATCAGTTATTTAAGGAATTAGGTTAAATGACAGACGTTAAAACAGATTTAAGCTCTTTTGATTCGAGATTGGACCTAAAAAATTTGGATAAATCCAATTGGAAAACTTACCGTTTTGATGAAATTGCCAAAAACATTTCAGAGCGTGTTGATCCAAACAATACCGATTTAAAAGTATATATTGGCCTTGAACATATTGATTCTGAATCCTTGCATATCAAGCGTCATGGTACGCCTGATGACGTTAATGGCACCAAGTTAAAATTCTACAAAGGCGATATCATCTTTGGCCGTCGTCGTGCTTATCAGCGTAAAGCAGGTATAGCTACTTGGGACGGTTTTTGTTCAGCCCATGCTTTGGTGCTTAGGGCTAACCCTGATGTGATAGACCCAGAGTTATTCCCATTTTTCTTACACTCTGATTTGTTCATGAATCGGGCGATTGATATTTCAGTAGGCTCTTTGTCACCGACTATTAACTGGGGTACTTTAAAGCATCAGGAGTTTTTAATTCCACCTAAAGATATTCAATCGAGATTTTCTGAGTTATTTAATTCGATTGATAGCCTGATAGAAGCCGATGTGGATTTACTTTCACAAACTAGAATTACTAAAGGAATTGATTTTGAATCACTTGTCTCATCAACAAGTGGTGAATTGGTACCACTATCTAAAATTTTAAAGCAAAAGAAAGGCAAAAGTCCTGCTCCTCACAAAAGGTCAAAATATATTGGATTAGAGCATATTAAGTCAGGGGCCTATTCTTGCTCTGAATTTGGCGACTCTAATGATGCCCAAGCGCAGTGTAATTTAGTCGATAAAGGCGATTTATGTTACAGCAAACTAAGACCTTATTTAGACAAAGCTTTCATCGCTGATTTTGAAGCAGTTTCAACTACAGAGTTATTGATATACGAAACAACCTTAGCTTCTAAATCATATGTTTTACACCATCTACATAGTAAACCTTTTATTAATTATGTTACCGGTAAAGGCTTCGGTACAAAAATGCCTAGGGTAAATCATAAGATAATTGGTGAATACAACATTAAAGTGTTGAATGAAGAAAGAACTGTTCTAGATAAAATGGCGCTATATGCAAATATAGAAAAGTCGGCACTTATCAAAATAGGTCAAAACAAATGCCTCCAAAAAAGTTTAAACAATAAGGTGTTTTAGGTATGGGATTTACCGAATTAAATAGTGTGGAACACTACATCATCCATCAAATGACGGGTGTTAATTTAAACGTCTCTCATAGTCAGAATGAAGTTTCAGAACCAAAGCCAAAAACGTTTGGAGTGCAATGGCAATTTCAATCACCAGAGCAACTAGGCAGGGGTGTTAACGAGGTTTTAGTTGAATCTTTTTTGGTTAAAGCATTAATTCGCCTTAACCCTGAGATTGAAGCTAACCCCAATTTGGCTGATGAAGTAATACATAAGCTCCGTGCTATTTTAATTTCGGTAAATCAAGTTGGGCTAGTTAAAGCCAATGAAGAGTTTTTCGCTTGGATGACAGGTGAAAAGACCATGCCTTTTGGCGAAAACAATCGCCATGTACCCGTAAACCTAATCGACTTTGACGACTTAACGCGTAACGACTATGTGGTAACAAATCAGTTCCGTATTCATCACAGAGAAACCAAAATACCGGATGTGGTATTAATGATTAACGGTATTCCAGTAGTAGTGGGTGAAGCAAAAACACCTATTCGCCCCTCGGTAAGTTGGTTAGACGGTGCTCATGAAGTACACAGCATTTACGAAAACGCTGTACCGCAATTGTTCGTACCTAATATTTTGTCGTTTGCTACCGAAGGAAAAGAGCTTTTCTATGGTGCTATTAGATGCCCATTAGAATTCTGGGCTCCTTGGCGTACTGAGAACAAAGACAGTCAATTATCCAAAGCATTAGGATTGGCCGAAATTGGTAAAGAGTTAACCGACCTGTTAAGCCCTGAACGCTTGCTTGATATCTTGCGCAACTTCTCATTGTTTACCACTAACAATAAAAAACAACGCATTAAAGTAATACCTCGATTTCAACAGTATGAAGGTGCAAACAAAATAATTCAGCGAGTTATCGACGGTAGAATCAAAAAAGGACTAATTTGGCACTTTCAAGGCTCAGGTAAATCACTATTAATGGTATTTGCCGCGCAAAAACTTAGGCGTGCAACACAGCTTAAAAGCCCAACTGTAATTGTACTGGTTGATAGAACCGATTTAGATACGCAAATTAGCGGTACCTTTAATGCCGCTGATGTAGCCAACGTTGAATCAACCGATAGCATTAAAGAATTACAACGAATGCTTGAGCATGATACCCGTAAGATCATTATCTCAATGATCCACAAGTTCCGTGATGCCAAACCTAATATGAATGATAGAGAAAACATCATTGTATTAGTGGATGAAGCGCATCGCACCCAAGAAGGCGATTTAGCCCGACAAATGCGTGCCGCTTTACCTAATGCCTTTTTATTTGGTTTAACTGGTACGCCCGTAAACAAAGCGGATAAAAATACCTTCTGGGCATTTGGTGCCGAACAAGATAAAGGCGGCTATATGTCGCGTTATACCTTCCATGACTCTATTCGTGACGAAGCCACATTGCCACTGCACTTTGAACCTCGATTAGTGGATGTGCATGTTGACACCCAAGCCATTGATCAAGCCTTTGCTGAATTTAAACAAAGCGCAGCATTAAGTGATGAAGAAGCTGATGAGTTAAATAAAAAGTCAGCCAAAATGTCAGCGTTTTTAAAGTCCCCTGATCGTGTTGCCAAAATAGTTAAAGACCTATCAGAGCACTTTACCAGTAAAGTAGCGCCACAAGGCTTTAAGGGCATGATAGTTACGCCAGATAGACATGCTTGTGTGCAATACAAAGAAGAGCTAGATAACTACTTCCCAATCGAGGCCAGTAAAGTGGTTATTTCAACCACGGCAAATGATGAGTTTGAATTTAAGCAAAAGTGGGGCGTTGATAAAAGCCAACAAGAAAAGATTGTTGATGAGTTTAACGATGCTAAATCTGAGCTTAAGTTTATTATTGTTACCGCTAAGTTATTAACCGGTTTTGATGCACCGATTTGCCAAACCATGTATTTAGACAAATCGTTAAAAGACCATACCTTGTTACAGGCAATATGTCGTACTAACCGTTTATATCCGCAAAAAACATTCGGCTGTATTGTTGATTACTTTGGTGTATTTGACGATGCAGCAAAAGCATTAGAGTTTGATGAAGAAAGTGTTAAGCAAGTTATTAGTAATTTAGGCGAATTACGTTCTCGTTTACCCCAAGCCATGGCTGATGCGTTAAAACACTTTGAAGGTGTAGATAAAACACTTGATGGTTTTGAAGGCTTAGAAGCTGCACAGAATGCTATTAGCACTGATGATAAAAAAGATGCCTTTGCTAAAGACTTTAAGTATTTATCAAAATTATGGGAATCATTATCGCCAGATAATATTTTAGATCCATACAACCAAGACTATAAATGGTTAGCGCAAGTTTTTGAGTCGGTAAAGCCTGCTTCAGACAACGTAGGTAAAATGTTGTGGTTAGCCCTTGGTGCGCAAACCACACAATTGATCCACGAGAACATTCATGTAGGTGAAGTGCATACCCTTGATGAGTTTGTATTGGATGCCGATGTGATTGAAAACATCTTCAATAATCCAGATCCCAAAAAGATTAAACAACTTGAAAAAGACTTAATTCAACGCTTTAAAAAGCACGGTGGTAATGCTGAATTTAAAAAGCTCAGTAAACGCTTAGAAGAGCTTCGAGAGAAAGCCGAGAAGGGGTTAATTACCTCAATTGAATTCGTTAAAGAGCTTTGTGGAATCGCCAAAGATACGGTTTCAGCCGAAAAAGACTTACAGCAAGAAGTACAAGAAAAGTCACCTAAAGCGGCACTAACAGATTTGTTTTTAGAACTGAAGAACGATGAAACTCCAGCGGTTGTAGAACGTATCGTTACTGATATTGACGCCATTGTTCGCATTGTAAACTTCCCTGGTTGGCAAAATACCACAGGCGGCGAACGCGAAGTGCAAAAGTCATTACGCAAAGCATTACTCAAATACAAATTACATAAAGACCAAGTGCTGTTTGATAGGGCATATGGGTATATTAAAGAATATTATTAAGATGTTATATCTAAAAGGACAATGATGAATCAGATTGAATCCAAGGGCCTATTTTCAAACGAAGATATTGAGTTGGCTTGGGAAAGAGTTTGCTCAAGTGTCGGTAGTGACGTTAAAGATTACTTCGGCATTAATGTGTTTGACAGCAATATATCACTGCACCTGAGAACGACATTTGATGAACTAGAAAGTAATAGTTATAGCCCAACTAGGCCGTTTAAATACTATGAACCCAAAAAGTGTGGCACCCAAAGAACTAAAACAGTTCTTGGTATAAAGGATGCGATTGTTTATCAAGCTATCGCGGACAAAATCGGGACTGAGCTATATCAAAAGTTAGCTAAAAATAAAGATTTTGTTTTTGGAAGCGTGTTAAATGAAAATGTAAGCAAAGGGGTCGATATTCTTGATGAAGATGAACCTGATTTTTATTTTTTTGAATATTATGTAAATTTATACAATCGATTTGTAGAAGGTATTAGTGAGACATTAACCTCTGGAGAGGTTCAATATAAACTAGAAACTGATATAACAGGTTTTTTCGACTGTATTCCCCATGCGACTCTACTCCTTAAATTACACTCTTATGGAATCGAAAAAGAATTATTAGATTTATTATCTTATTGCCTCAATTCATGGTCCGGTACTCGAGACAACGTCACTTTAAATGTGGGCATACCTCAAGGTCCTCCAGCATCATTTTTATTAGCTAATATATTGTTGGATGAGTTAGATGAAATCATAATTGGCCTAGATCTAAAGTATTTTAGGTTTATGGATGATATCCGAGTTTATGCGCCAACTAGAGAAAAATTGCTAGATATACTAGTTATTATTGATAGAAATCTAAAAGGTCATTCATTGAGCTTAAATGCTAGTAAAACGGAAATAAAAATCGTTGAGGCCGGAGATAATGAAGAAGAACTAATGCTTGATGGTTCAGGGATATCATTTGATGAAGAGCTATTCGAACAGAGTGATTTTTATAGTCAGGATAGCGAATATGAATTTGACGTTTATGGACAGAATGAAGAATATCAAGACCATTTTTATGGCCAGAATAGCGAGGCCGAAGACGAACGAAAAGCTGAAATTGTCCAGATAGAAATTGAGCAACGAGCAGAAGATGAGCTTGTGGTTCAGGATGAAACACAGCTTAAAAACACTAATAAATCCGTGGTAAATAGTTCAAAAATATCATTGTTTTTATTGAAAGACACGGAATCTAATTTGTTAGAGTTATTTGAATCGAATAAAGATATAGACGTAAGTGAAGCTTTGCCAAATGATACTGTCAGAAGATTTTTAACGTTATCTCAGCGATGGAGAAGCTTGGTCACATCTCTTAAAGGTAGCGGTAATTATACCCCTGATTTAAACCTAGTTAAAGTATGGTTTTGGGGAGTGGTAAAAATTTACTGGAAGACTAACTCAATGGCTTGGAACCTAAATCTTTATGAAAGCTTGGAAGGCTACTCAGAGGAATATGAGCAAACATTATCAAAACTAAGGCGCTTTGAATGGGTGACATATCAATTGCTTAATGTTTTTTATAAGGTTTACCCTAATGATTTACAAAGACATTTAAAGGTAAGTGAAGAATTAACTTCTGAGAGTAGTCCTTTAATTCGCTTAGGGTTTTATAGTGTGTTAATAGAATCAATAAAGGAAGATTCGAGCTTATTTGACATTTATAGCAAAGCATTGGCAAATGAAAGTGATAATTATGTAAAAGAAGCAATATTAAGTTCCATTCATTATAAAAACACTCAAGTATCAATTCAGACATTAAAAGAGTGGTTCTTAAAATGAGTTACTTAGATACTATTATTGAGTCTAAAGCGACTATAGAAGCTAGTTCAGATGTGCCTACAAATCAAAAACTCTTGTTGATAGAGCTAATAGAAGAAAAACGCATACAGATTGAAGCTAAAGCAGACACTTTTCATTATTTATATTCTGATATTGTGTCAAGTTCTGATATTTTTGATTACAAAGCTCAATTGGATGGGTTTTATCCTGCTGCACAGGAGCATGCTGGTTGTTGTGTAGATATTTTTGTGAGTTTCTCTAAGTTAACTCCAACAGTGGAGCTTCAAAACTGGCTATCTAGTGCTATTAGAATGGTTAATTGTATTGTTACTCATTATCTGCAAGAAGTACTCAATGTGGAACCTGAAAAACAGGGTGATTATGGGATGGAACGCTCTAGATATAAGCAAGTAGAGAGGCTCAACGTAAAAGCCAGTAAAGCAGGTCGAATAATGTTTAACCTTTATGGTGAAAGAAATACTATGGAACATCAAATAAAAACCGACCCAAATGACACAGGCAAAAAAATTTTTGTTCCGCCAAATTATAAACGCACACTTAAACAAATAAATAAAAGGTTACCAGAAGCATTAATTAATTTTGATGAGGCTTATAAAAACCATTATTCAAATTAATGAATTACGAAGACACCTACAGACGGAAAATTCTGAGTCGGAACCTGTGGGGTCAGAGCTGATGAAACGTCCGCTTTGGGCGTGAAGCCGAAGTTACCTGAGTATTCTTGAAAAGTGATCTTCCCCTAAATCCGTAGACACTTTTTGCTTAGAAACTTAAGTGGGAATTTGAATTTATTTACAAGATAAAAAAATAATAAAGAAGTTAATAACTGCGGGGTCAGATTCGTTGAAACGATGAAATAATCACAAAGTCACCCGTCGTAATAGAATCGATTCTGTCGATATCATCTTTGATGGCATCTCCACTGCTTTTCCCGCATTTAAAGTCACAACAAAAAAATGGCTTTTTCTAGGGGCAAATGGCAAAGAAGCCATTTCAATGCGTGATCCCAATGGTTCTTTTATTTTTTCTGTGAGAATACTTGATTATGAGATTTTGTATTGCACTAGAAAATATCTATCTAGCGACAAAACTAATGGCTACACTAGGGTTTTGCTTTAGCCATAATTTCAAATGACTCAGCCTTTCGAATATTCAACCCGTTATATACTGGATAAAAGCCATTTCAGTGAAACCTTTGACCAAACCGTCACCGAAGTTGCACCTCAAAAAGCCTATTTAAAATCCCTTGTTTTAGGAATGCTGGGAGCGATATTGCTGTTAGCCACAGAGCTTAATCCATACATCTCTTGGTTTGTTGTTGTCTGGGCTGGGATAGAAGTCTTAAGTGTGCGTTTTCATAAATCTTGGTGGTTGGCGAGGCAAATGATAAGTAAGGCGGCCAATAATGAATTGACCTTAACCATAGATGAAAAGGGAATTCGTAGTCTATCAACCTCTGTTAAAAGCTTTATCTCTTGGGACGATATTATAAAAATTGAACAAACTAGCCAAGGTTGGTTGTTGCACCTTGAGGCAGGCAAGTCTTATTTATCAAGCCGTTGTTTATCACCAGAAGCACAAGCGTTTGTGGCGGCGAAAGTCCGAACTAGGTAGTTAAGTTTTACATGTCTGGGTCAAAACAAGGTTATTTTTAACAACTAGAGCAAAATCGCATTAATAACCTAGACCTGCGGCAGCAGGTTAATTCAACAGTAAAATAGTTAGATAAGGGTAGGGGCTTTTCTATCCCAATTTATGGGTTGGTTTTTTTGTTCTCTGTGTTGCGTAGCGCTTTGTGGTGAACTGCTTTTAGTCTTTTGCTTTTAAGCTCGTCGCTCGTAACTGGCGACTGTTTTCAATGGATTCCTGCTAACAACATGCAGGAATGACAGACTTTGACGTTGGGTGATGATCTTGTGCCAGATCAATCTTTAAACTATTTTCTACCTCCTATTTACTAGGACCTGCTGTTGCGTTTTCTCTGTGCAACTCTGTGACTCGCTTTAATATTTTGCTTTTTGCTGATTTAGTCTGCTCAGTCTGGGTCACTCTGCTATATTCTGCTTTTACTCTATACCAAGCGGATTTCTATCTTTTTACCTAAAGCAGACGCAAAACGTTCAAGTGTGGATAGCTTTACATCATCTGAATGGTTTTCAATTCTGGATATCGCACTCTTTTGAGTGTGTAGCATTTCGGCTAGTGCTTGTTGGGTAATGCCAGATTCTTTTCTAGCCGTTTTAAGCATGATGCCAAATTTTAAATTTTGGTAACCTTCATCATATCCTTCGGCAAAATCCTTATCATCGGCTTTGCGTTTGGATACGTACTTTTTTAGATCGCTCATTGTTTTTTCCTCTGTAGATAATCTCTACGTCTTTGTTCTGCGAGTTTGATATCTTTGGCAGGCGTTTTTTGTGTTTTCTTTTGAAAACCATGGTTAAGTACCACTAAGTTATCACCATCGAAAAAGCCTAATAATCTAAAAATATTATTGCCCACTTGCGCTCTTACTTCCCAAATGTCTTGGGTATTAACCAGCTTCTTTAAATAAGTAGTAGGAATAACATCTAGCTCTTCAACCAATTGTAATACCCAAGTTATTTTTTGAGCTTGCTTTGCTGTTAATGAATCTAAGAACTCAACAACAGGTGTTTTACCTTCTTGTGTTGTATAAAAATTAATAGTTTTCATCTCAATGTTAACATCCATGTGAACTTCTGCAAGTTTCTAATAAGGTATTTATAGATAAGTGATGTTAGATACGTCCAGTATTAAACGCGTTGAAATGAATATACTGGGAGTGTCATCAATAAATGGTGTGAGGTGAATGATTTTCTTTATGCAAGTTTGCACTATTTGCTAGCTACTACCTCTTATTTACTAGGACCTGCTGTTGCCTTTTCTCGGGGTTCTCTGTGCAGCATAGCCTCTGTGGTGAATGGATTTTTAGTCTTTCGACTAAGCCGCATCTTTAACCTCTATCATGGCCAATTACACCTGTTGAGTACAGCTATTCTATATTGATTAAGGTTTAAGATTGAAGCGTTGCACTCTTGTTGAAATAAGAGTGTAACGCTTTAATTGCTTACTTGATCTGAACTCGAGTTACTAAAATGAGCGATATTATCGGCCTAGTTATCGGCCGGTATTGGCATCGGATAATGCCTTAAAGCGTACGACTTTAAATTCGCCCTGAGTACCGTCTTTGCCGTTATTTAATGCGGGAGAGCGGTGCAGCTCATTTACGGTGCCATAGATGTAATTGTCTAAGCCAACTGCAAGCCCGTCAGGCCAAGACACATCATCGCGCTGAATAAGGGTTTTATATTGACCATTTGCTTGAGTGTAACCGATTGCGTCGTTTGTTATTGATGTGACATACACATTGCCAGAGTTATCCATTGTTATGCCGTCAGAAATGGGCTTGTCACCATAACGCTGCACTTTTTTGTCTAGCTGTTGATCGGATAGGCTTGTATCTAATAGATCTTTGGTGGCAATTCGGTACAGGCTTGTGCCAGACATAGAGCCGTAGTAAAGGTATTCAAAGTTACCATCTATGGTGATTGGGTTCACGCCCATGCGCACTGGTTGGCCGTTTAGGTAGACAGTTTTATCATCAATGACCATATCGATGTCTTCGGCTTTGGTTGACATCGACTCTTTCAATACTCGGCGAGCTATGCCGGTTTTCAAGTCAACCACAAGGATTGAGGCCGTGCCCGTATCAGCGATGTAGATTGCGTGGTTTTTGCTATCAACCGCTAGGTCATTTAGAAAGCTTGAGTCAGTAATCACAGGCTTAGCTAAGTAAATTATTTTATGGAGTTGTTCTTTCTTGGTGTTCCATCCTACTAATCGCCCTGCATGATCAGGCCCAGACGTGTCTAACAACCACAAAATGCCATTGGTATCGACATTTAACCCAAGTACCCCGTAAAGACCACCAGACTCTCGGCTTTGAGCCGCATATGCCCAGTTTTCATTGGGGTAAGGTTTGGTTGTTCCATCTGGAAGCAGCTCAACGACTCGTAGAGATTTGCCGTAAAACTGGTGAATACTGAGAAATATTCGACCATCAGAGCTCACCGCAATGTTGCCTGGAGGTGTTTCTGCACTGAGGTTGGCAACTACTTCAAGTTGCCTTGGTTTGTCGGCTGCTGCAATGTTTAGGCTAAGTGCACTGGTAGCAATCATAGCGGCCGACGCTAGTAGTTTGAATGAACGAGTCATTGTAACGCTTCCTTTTGGTAAGTTATTGCCACGTGTTTAGATTTGTTTTAACGATTCAATAACTTCGCTAGGCTCTGCGCGCTGCGTGTAATCAGCATTCACATCAGCAAATACGATTTTGCCTGATGGGGCAATGACATAGGTTGCAGCAAGTGGTAATTCGAAAGCGCCTTTGCCGTTATGAGCTTCAACGTCAATGCCAAACCCACTGTAAATAGGCTTGATTGAGTCCGGTAGAGTAAACACTAAACCTAAGGTTTTAGAAAACTCAGAGTTAGGATCAGATAATACAGAGAAGCTTAGTGCATTTTTTTCAGCTGTAGTAAGTGATGCATCAGGTAGCTCAGGAGTTATCGCCAGTAAGCTAGCACCTTGTGATTTGATATCGTCAAGCACGTTTTGGTAGGCACGCAATTCTAGGTTGCAGTATGGGCACCAACCGCCACGGTAAAATGTTAGTACAACTGGGCCTTGAGATAGCTTTTCTGACAAGTTAACTGAGTTGCCAACTTGGTCTGCAAGAGAGAATTCCGGAAATACTTCACCCACTTTAGGAGCAAGCTTTTCAAGCTCTTTTGCTTTTAGCACTTCAACTTCAGCCAGCATGACAGAAAGCTTTTCAGCAGGGATATTTTTTGCAGATGCTTCACGTACTTCAGTTAGTTGCTCTTTAAGGCTCATATGTTTTCCTTGAGATTAAATTTATTTTTGAATGAACGTTCAAAATGTTATTTCCGCGAGCGATGTTTGTCAACGTCAATTTGAATAAACATTCAAAATGTTATTAAATATCACCTGTACCCAATAAAGTAATGAGCGTTATGGCGATTAAAAAATTCGATGTGGATGTTGTGCTTGAGCAGGCAATCAACACATTTTGGCAATATGGTTATCATGGAACTTCTATGCAGCAATTGTTACAAGCCACGGGGTTACGCCCAGGTAGCTTGTACCGAGAGTTTGAAAGCAAAGAAGGCTTGTACTTGCTTGCCCTGAGTCGCTACGCAGCAGATACCATTACGACGGTAAACACCCGTATACAAGGCAGTTCAAGTGTTCTTGATGGCATTAAATCGATACTGCTGGACTTGTTCGAAGAAGCCAAAGCCAAAGATTACTGTGGTTGCTTTTTAGTTAAAACGCAATTGGAGCTGTCTGCTCACAATGAGTCGATACTGACTAATGTTTCTGAAGAGTTTGCGAAAATAGAAGCAAATTACTGCGCTAACTTAAACACAATATTCTCGCCTGAAATCAGTGCGCAATATGCCAAACAGCTTATGCTCGTCATTTTTGGTATTCGTGTTTACAGTTATCAAAGTGAGCAACCTGCAGATATTGAGGAATTTATTTTATCCATATTGCCTTGGCTGAAAACCGCGTAAGCTGGATTATTCAACAGTGATATCACTTTTATTGAAAGAGGAAGTAAGGAGTTTAGCGGTCGTTATATCGGTAAGTGCTCGTTAGTCCCGAAAAAGCATGTGTGTAGTTTTGACCATGCTGTTAAGCAAGGTAAACATCTTAGGTAACCGATTCACGGTATCTATTACTCGACGAAACGGGGCCCTCTGTAAAATAAATTAAGCTAGGTGTTGGTAGCTTCTTCTTTGGTAAGGTAGTAGTGATTTAAATGAGTATTTTAAGTCTGAATTGACTCCCCAAGCCATAGCCAATGCATCACTGGTATTCACTGATTTTGATTGGTTATTTAGTTTAAGGGTAGGTAATACATAATCTCTCACCTTTTGCTTAGACGATAAAGGTGTACATGAATAACGAGATAATTTGTCTAATACAAAGCCAGCTTGGGCAACATCATCACCCAAAAAATTATCAGTAGCAGGAACAAAATCTTCATACCAAAATGCCAAAGCGACAGCCTTTAACCATTCTGAGGCTTTAGGGTGCTCCGGGTTGAGTACTAATTGTTCAAACACTTGTTGTAGATTTTGCATTGTCTCTATTATCTTGAATAAACTAGCTATTTTCGCATTCGATTATAACGTGACTAATATTTAACCGCAATTTTTCTGGGTTGATAGAATAGCCTGACGCTTCTATTGCAAGTACTTCAAATTCATCGATTGTGAAATACCCTTTTTTATATAAAGCGACTATGTCAGTGACATCATCAGCTTGGCAGCGCTCGAGTTTAGAAATAGCAATATCAATCGCCGAAACTAAGTAAACATGTAAAATTGTGTTTCCCACTGAAAGGGGGATGACCCGTTCTTTATAATCAGGGTGTAAGGTTGGTAGGCCCACATTAAAGGTATCATCTAGACTGATTACTTTGTCACCTTCTACTGGATCTGTATAGTAAACGTCGTCCACTTCTAAAACTAATGAGTGAGTATCAAGCTTTTCAGCCGAACTAATCTCAATATCAACATCATCACTACCTCTAACATTGGTAAGCAAATGAATAGCGCACCCACCAAAAACAAACGCTGATACAGCTCCATTAGATTGCTTTTCACTTAAATGAATAACGAGTTGCTCATTAAACTTTTCGAATAACTCAAAAATAGCTGTGGCTAGGGGAGTATCAGTATATAGGTTCAAATGAGTCACTAAGGTCGTTGAAACAAATAATAAGCCAAGAGTGTAGTCCCTTGGCTATACAATTACCAAATTGTTAAATAGCAAATAATCTAGAAAACTTCTGGGGTAGACATAAAGCGTATAGCACCAAATTTTTCTCTAAAAAATTCCATTGCCAATTGGCCACTGAATTTAACTTGGTTTCTATTAAATATAGGAGTTAGAACAAGCTTATTTTTAACAACTAGAGCAAATTTATATTATTAACCTAGGCCTGCGGGAGCTGTTTAATTGAACAGTAAAGTAGTTAGGTCAGGGGAGGGCGTTAAACTGTTCAATATAGTTTGGTCTGGGTTACTCTGATGTCTCCTACTTTTTCGCTTAAAGAATGAATTCTCGCTCTATATCGTCATTCCTGCATTTAGTTAGCAGGAAATAACGGGATGGCGAGGTACTTCTTTATCTATACCCTCTCTGATTTCTGTGGTCGGTAAGCCACATTTTCAAATAGGGATGAACGGCCGCAGCCACAGTAAACTAAGCAAGGGACTTAAACACCTTGAATTGCAGTTTTAACACTATCAAATTTCATTATGGTTTAACTCACTTGTTCTTATTACTCTTTAGGCAAAATTTCGACTGCGCGCAGGCTAGATAAGTTTTGAATTAATAAGGGAGCTATGCCGAGTACGGCGGCTAAGGTACTCAATACGGAATCAAAAGCTATATTGGCGCTGAAAATAACCAGAATAAACAGTATGGCTACCAACATAAACAAAGGCGCCCGTAAATTGTGCCACAAGCTAGTTTGTATGGTAGAAAAGCTGGTAACTATTAGATCAAGTCTGAGCTAATACAGCTCAGACATAAAGAATTTAGGCGCGCCTTCAATTACATATTTGCAGCGTGTAAAGCTAACAAATTTTTAAAGCCCATTTGTATCTCGTTGTTTTTAAAATCATTAACCAACGGCTTTGTGTAAGCTTATGGTACAACTTTTATCTTCTTTTTTTCTTAGGCTTTATGCCAAGTGCTTTGTTTCTGGCCTGTTGTTTACCTTTATTACTTCTTTTGGTCGGTTGGTTTTGTTTGGTTAAGTCGGGTTCAAAACCCGGTAGCCACTGTTGTAACAGTGCGCTGTCGAGTACTTTTTCTACTGCTTCTAGCAGCCACTCTTCCTTTGGACTCATCAGCGATATGGCTAACCCGGAATTTCCCGCTCGACCTGTGCGGCCAATACGGTGAATATAATCTTCGGCAACATAAGGCAGTTCGTAATTGATGACATATTTCAAATCAATGATGTCAATGCCTCTTGCTGCTACATCGGTTGCCACTAGTGCTCTGGTTTTACCTTGTTTAAATTCTGCGAGTACTCTTTCTCTGGCACCTTGTGATTTATCACCATGGATAGCTTGAGTTGGGATGCCGTCTTTACACATTTCTTTGGCTAGGGCATCAGCCATTTGTTTGGTGCGAGTAAAGATTAATACTTGATGCCAGTTTTTTGAGCCGATGAGATAAGACGTGATTTCTCGCTTGCGATCACTATCAACTGTATACACCAGTTGTTCTACTTGCGTGGCTGCTGTATTGCGTTCATTCACTTCGATAAGTGTAGGGTCGTTGAGTAAGGTTTTACTTAATTTAAAAATTGCGTCATCGAACGTTGCTGAAAACAACAAAGTTTGTCTTTTGCTGGGCAGGCGCGCTAAAACACGGTTGATTTCATTTTTAAATCCCATGTCTAACATGCGATCGGCTTCATCAAATACAATGGTTTGAAGCTGGCTTAAATCAACGCTTCCTTTTTCTATATGGTCTAACAAGCGCCCAGGTGTTGCTATCAAGATATCTACGCCTTTCTCCATCGCGGATAGTTGCGGGTTAATGCTGACTCCGCCATATGCCACCGCAATCTTAAGGTGAGTATATTCGGCATAGCTCACAAAGTTTTTATACACCTGTTGGGCGAGTTCTCGAGTGGGGGTTAATACCAATGCACGGATAGGCCTTAGAGCATCAGTATATTTTGTTAATTGTTGTAGTATGGGTAGGGCAAATGCCGCCGTTTTTCCAGTACCTGTTTGGGCGCCCGCCATAATATCTTTGCCCGCAAGAATCTCGGGGATAGCCTGTTGTTGTATTGGTGTTGGGATCTCGTATCCCAACTCTTTGATTGCATCAGTTAGGGATTTATCTAATGCTAATGAAGAAAAACTCATATATGACGTTCACTTATTGATTACTTGGTGTCTTTATATCATTTCTGCTCTGGCATGTAAGCGGTAAACCTAGTCAGCTTTCCTACGGGGTTTTGTTTAGCTAATGTATACGTCAAGCTTTGATTTTGTTGCTCTGTATAGCGGTTGTTGTAACGGGCCTCTGAAATGGTTACGATTAAACAAGTATTTCAGATTTTGTGTGATTTTGGTCGCTTGTACTGCTTGTTTGCCAAAAAATTATAGGACTTTCTAATGAGCGAAAAGAACACTTCAAAATCATTAATATTTATTGTGTTGCTGGTTGCTGTTGGGGTGGTTTTTGCAATCATCACCATGACTGGGGGAAAAGAAAACACAGAAGGCCCAGATATCTCTGAGGTTATAATTGAGACTCAGCCTACAATCGAACCTAAAGAGGAAGTTAAGGCTGAACCCAAACCTATCGAGCCAAAAGAAGAGCTTAAAGCTGATCCAAAACCGATAGAGTCCAAAGCTATTCCAGAGCCTAAAGCTGAAATTGAAATTGAAATTGAAGTGGCCCCAGAACCTACCGAGCCCAAAGAAGAAGCTGAAGCTGAGCCAGAACCTATATTACCCACATGGGATATATTTGAATCTGAAAACGAGACAACGGGTGAAAAAACGGCAATTGCTTATTCTCCAGACTCGTATCCAGAGCCAAGAATGCAAGAGCCTTATTCGGACATAAAAGGATGGATGGTAGTGCAATGTGACAGTGGCTTCGAGTGGTCTTATTTTGGATTTTCTACCCCGCCAAGTATCGCTAAAAGCACCAAAAAAGACGGTTATGACAAAATGATCGCGAAAGTAAGCTGGGATGGCAAAGTTGAAAAACTAATATTAAACCAAAAATGGGGCGATAGGTTTCTAAGTTTTAAGGAAAGTGTTTTTGCCATTAAAAAAATTCAAGAGTCAAATTCAGTATCACTAGAATTAGATTGGGAAGGCCAATCAAATGTGCGGTTTACATTCTCCCTCAATGGCGCACCAGCTGCATTGGAGAAAGTAAGAGCCATGTGTGCTAATTACTAAACCCTATTAATATCTGTAACAGTTTTCTTTGCCTCGGGAGTGCAGGATGCTATTTCCCTATGATACGTGCAGAGACAATCTGGCAAAATTATTGATATTAATTTTCAAAAAATAAGTCACCAGAAACGAAAAAACCTCTAAGCCAGATGGCTAAGAGGTTTTAATGTGGTGGAGCTGGCGGGAGTTGAACCCGCGTCCAGAAGACGTCAACCGTCGGTACTACATGTTTAGTTTGTCTTTTATTTAACTACGTGGAACTCCGACAAACAGGATTTCGTTGCAGCTGGCCTAATACTGTTTCGCGGTTCACCCTTAGACAAGGTTCCCTCGCTATCCTGCTGGGATGACCTTCCGAACCTCTACTAGCAGAAAGAGTATGAGTGGAAGGGCTTAGCCGGTTATTAAGCGGCTAGAGCGTAGTTTTCGTCGTTTGCGACTATTTAAATGCGGCTTTTTACGAGGCAAACCGCTCCTCGACATGCACCTAAAGCGTCTAGAATCCTGTCGAATCCAAAATCAGCCCCCAAGTGTTGTTGGCTGCAAACTGCCAACGACTGCATTCTAACATAGCCTTGTTGGCTATGAATACAGTGATTTGATAAATGTAAGCTCTTCAGTCACTTACTCGGCCTGTTTGCTTATAAATTGCTCAAAATGTGCCTTGATACGCAGTTGGTTTAGTCATGGGCAAGATTTAAAAATGGGTAGGGGAGGTTTAGATAGTAAAAAGCCCAATAAAAATTGGGCTTTGGAAAAGAATTAAAGGCAATGTTTACGCTTTAGGTTAATTATTGCTCGCAAGTTAAACACATTGCATATACACCTTTAGGATCATTTAGTTTAGTGATTGTTTCAATATCCGCTGTAACGGTTTTCACTAAGTCTAATAGGGCATTATCGTTTTCTAGTGTGAAGGCCCCGTCAAAGGTTACGGCGGCGTTTTGGAATAGTTGTCTCCAAAAGATCTCACTTTGGCTTAAAGAGCGTTTGATGTATTGAGTGTCGTATTCTTGCAAGCTAGCTAATTCAGCTGCCGCTTGTATACCGTCTTGTAGATAACCTAAATCGTCTACTAAGCCTAACTCTAAGGCTTTATCTCCAATCCATACTCTGCCTTGAGCAATGCTGTCTACATACTCTTTCGTAAAGCCTCTTTTGTCGGCTACTAATGAGATAAATTGATCGTAACCATGCTCTATACCTCTTTGCATGATTTCGCCCATTTTAGGGTTAAGGCTACGGGTAACACCCATGCCAGCAAATTCTGTGGTGCCCACACCATCAGTATGCACACCTAGATAATCTAAGGTGTTCTCAAAGGTTAAGAACATACCATAAATACCGATTGAACCCGTGATAGTGCTTGGGGCGGCTACTATTTTGTCTGCACCCGCAGAAATCCAGTATCCACCTGATGCGGCATAGGTACTCATTACAGCCACCACTGGTTTACCGACTGCTTGCAGGTTTTCAACTTCTTGACGGATGATTTCAGAGGCAAAGGCGCTGCCCCCTGGGGAGTCTACGTACAGCACTACTGATTTAACTGAGTCGTCTAAACGAGCTTTGCGTAACAATCTTGCTGTACTGTCGCCACCAATTTCGCCAGGTTTTTTACTACCATTTAAAATGGTTCCTTTGGCTACCACTATACCGACTTTATCTGTATTAGTTTCGATTGTAGGTAAAGGAGGGTTGATAATGCTTAGGTAGTTTTTGTAACTAATGCCGTTGAAACTGGTGCCATCATCGTTTTTGCCAACCATAGCAATGATTTCTTGTAATACTTCATCGCGGGTTTTAAGGGCATCTACCCAACCAAAATCTAGAGCGTACTTCGCAAAGTCTCCGCCAACTTGTTCAAATTTTTGTAAAAAGACATCAAGCTCTTCATCAAAGTTGCTTTCGTCTATACCTCTAGCGGCGGCTACGGCAGTTTTGTATTGACTCCACATACCGTCTAACCATGCTTTGTTGGCTACTTTTGCTGCATCAGACATATCGTCACGAATGTAAGGTTCAACTGCTGATTTATACGTGCCAACTTTAAATACGTGGGTTTCAGCTTTTAGCTTTTCGATGGCTGATTTGAAATAAGTACCGTATCTTCCATAGCCTTCAAACAACATAAAGCCCATTGGGTTAAGGTAAATGTGATCAGCATGACTGGCTAAGTAGTATTGGGTTTGGGTGAAATAATCCCCTATAGCAAAAATGGGCTTTTCGCTTTCTTTAAAGCTATCAAGGGCAACGGCTATTTGTTCAAGCTTGTCTAAGCCTGCACGACTAAGGCCATGCAAATCTAAAACTAAGGCTTTGATCCTTTTATCTTGTTTAGCATTGTCGATTGTGAGTAATACATCTTGCAGTAGTACTTCTGGTGAGTCTTCTTCATCTTCGAAAGCCTGTTGTATGAACTCTTCGAAAGGGTCGACGGCTTTCTTTTCAATAACTACATCACCTACTAGTTTTAGCACTAAGGCTGAGTCTGTAGGAACGGTTATTTTATTGTCGTCTTTCATAATTGCAGAAATAATGACAATTAATAGTATGATAAAAATGAGGTTAAAAAATAATTTACGAGTGAAATTAAGGCCAGTCCACAGACCGACGAATAAAGATTTTGTCCAACTTTTTCCAGCTGCCATAGAAAATAGATACACTAATTGAGAAACATTAATAGCATCCTATCTAAAAAAGTGGGTTGAGGACATTTGCAAATGTAATTTTTTGTAACTTTTAGTTCTGTAGCTGAGTTTTTAAATAATTAAGCAGTTTATTGGTTGAAATTCAGACAGTTTAGAGGGTTTTGATGTAAAACCAGAGAGTGAAAAAAAGCAGCTCTGTCTAAAAATGTACAAAGCTGCTGTATTTATATTATTGAAGCAGAGCCAAGTTAAGCTCTTTGCAGTTGTTCTTGGGCTGCACCTGTTCTATCAGTTTTATTACCTTTTAAACGCTCTACCAACATATAATTTATTGGCACTAGAATCAGGGTAATGAAAGTGGCAAACAATATTCCAAACCCCAGTGATACTGCCATAGGGATTAAGAATTGCGCTTGAGTCGATTTTTCAAACAATAGAGGCATTAGTCCAATAAAGGTGGTTAAGCTGGTAAGCATAATGGGCCTGAAACGAGACGCACCCGCGACCAGTACAGATTCTAACAACGCAAAACCTTCTTCACGCTTTTTATTGATAAAGTCCACCAGTACTAAGGAGTCATTCACTACCACACCAACTAAGGCTAACATGCCTAATATACTCATTATGGTTAGGTTCATGCCCATTAGCCAGTGGCCAATTACGGCACCTATCATGCTAAAAGGTATCACACTCATAACGATTATAGGCTGAATGTAAGACTTAAATGGAATAGCCAATAAGCCGTAAATTGCAAAGAACACCATGAGTAACCCTACACCTAAAGAAGAGAATGATTCACGTTGTTCTCGGGCTTCTCCCTCCATCTTAAAGCTTACACCTGGATATTGGTTTACTAAGTCTTGCACGTATTCGGTTAGGTCAGCCTGTAGGACTGTCATATTGGTTTTTTCTTTTTCAACATCAGCGGTTACGCTAACTGTTCGGAAACGGTCAATACGGGTGATTTTAGAAGGGCTTTTACCTGGGATTAATGTGGCAACATGGGATAATGGCACCGCTCCACCTGAAGGTGTTTCTACTAGAATATCTTGTAAGTCAGCAAGTGAACGACGCTCGCCAATTGGCAACCTCACCATGACACGAACATCATCTCTACCACGCTGAATCCGCTGCACTTGGCTACCAAAAAAGGCATTACGAACTTGGTTTGAAATGTTCACACGGGTTAACCCAAGAGCTTTACCTTGTTGTGTTAATTCAATTTGTAGCTCTTCTTTACCATCTGACAAACTATCTGTAATTTCAAATACAGTGGGGTAGGTGGCTAGCCGTGCTTTAATTTTATCGGCTATTTCTTGTAATGTGCCTTGTGCATTGCCACTTAGCTGGACATCGATAGGGTCAGATGAACGGCCTGTTTCAGCTCGATAGGTGACACTTTCAGCACCGGGGATTGGGCCTATTAAGCCGCGCCACTCTCGCACTAAATCTGCTGATGTAACCGTTGACTCTCTGGATTCTGGAGGAGTAATTTCAAAGCGAACAGAGCCCACATTAGAAGTACCACCACGGCCACCTGTGGAGGCGAGTACGTTAAGAATAACGCTTTCACCGGTGTCTTCGTTGGTGTATTTTTCTCTTAGTTCTTCGGCTTTATCAGCCATTTTGACTATGAATTTGTTGGTAACTTCAAAGGTAGTCCCGGTAGTCATAGTTAAGCTGGCTCGCACAGTTTCACTTGGTACTCTTGGGAAAAATACAAACTTGGTCCAGCCACTCATTAACAAGGCTAGTATGATTGAAAAGGTGCCAATAAATACAGCTAAGGTTGATAATTTATGGCGTAAGCTAAATTTCAATAAGGGTTGATAGTATTTTAAAATAGCGGCTTCAAAACCGTCGGCAAATCTTTGTTGCCATTGCTCTAAACGATTGCCTTTGCCTTCTTTCTCGTTTCTTAATTTGATACGTTTAAGGTGAGACGGTAGAACAAACTTTGATTCGATTAATGAAAATAGTAAAACTGGGATTACCACAACAGGGATTTGTGAGAATAAAGCCCCTCTATTACCCTCAATAAATGCAAAGGGCATAAAGGCTGCCACTGTGGTTAAAATTCCAAAGGTAACAGGCGTAGCGACTTCTTGAGTGCCTTTTATGGCAGCTTCTTCACCTGATTTAGAGGTTTTGAGGTGGGTGTATATGTTTTCACCTGTGACTATGGCATCGTCTACCACTATCCCCAGTACTAAAATAAACCCAAACAAGCTCATAATGTTTAAGGTGACGCCAAAAAATGGCATGGCTAAAAATGCCCCCATAAAGGAAACAGGAATACCAATAAATACCCAAAATGCAATGGCTGGTCTTAAGAATAGAGTCAGTAATAAGAGTACTAAAATACCACCTTGCAAAGCGCTACCGGTAAGCGTGGCGATACGGTTTTTAACGATTTGCGAATCATCATCCCAGTAACTTAACTCATAGCCTTCTGGTAGTAGTGGTTGTTTTTCTTCTATGTATTGTTTGACTTTGTCAGCTACATCTACGGCACTTTGTTGCCCAATTCTGTATACATCAATAAAGGCCGCTTGTTTGCCATTGAAACGGGTACGAACAGGGGTTTCTTCAAAGCCATCTTGAATATCTGCGATATCTTTTAAACGTAAAATTGAACCGTCACTGTTGGTTTTGATAGGAATGTCGGCAAATTGATCAGTACGGTAGGCAAGGCCCTTAGAGCGAATTAATACATCACCCCCATCGGTTTTAATATTACCAGCGGATATGTCACTACTGGAGTTGGCAACTGCGGTTGACACATCAGCAAGAGTTAATCCGTATTGACGAAGTCTGTCTTGGGGGATTTCTAAGGCGATTTCGTAATCACGTACACCTGCCACTTCTAATTGGGTAATACCTTCAATGCGCAATAAATCATCGCGTATTTGCTCTGCAAATTCGTTGATTTCTTTCTCACCATAGATACTTGATATAGATACAGCAATCACTTCTCGGGTTCTTTGGGCTAGAGACACCACCGGGTTTTCAGCGTCTGCTGGAAAGGTATTAATGGCATCAACACGTGATTTTATATCTGCCAATAGCTCTCTAGCATCATAGTCAGTATCGACTTCGATGGTGACACTTGCTGAACCTTCAGAAGAGACACTCGTAATTTGCTTAATACCTTCAAGATCTTGGACTGCCTCTTCAACCAGTATGGCTACACCTAACTCTGTATCTTCTGGTGTTGCGCCCCTAAGGGTTACAGAGACACTAATGCGGTCTGTTTCAAAAGATGGAAATACTTCTAGGGGTATACGGCTAGTGAGGCTGTATATCCCTGCAAATAATATAGAAATCATCAGCAAGTTTGCTGCGACGTGATTTCGGGCAAACCATGCAATCATGTGCGCTCTCCCGTTTTTATTGGTAGCTGTAAGAATCTATTCATTAGTTTTGGCCTTTTGGTTTGGCATTTGCCCCACCGTTTTGGCGTTGAGCTCGTAACTCATCGATTGTTATGCCCATTTCATCAGCCTTCTTTTGTAGTCTTGCTAATTGCTCTGGAGAGGGCTTGCGGGTTCTTTGTGGTGGCTCTTCACCGGCAATGGTAACGCGAGTACCTGAGCTAACTTGCCCTAGCGGTGTGGTGACTAACAGATCGCCGGCTTGTAGGCCGTTTTCGATAATGGCTTGTTGGCTATTCTGCCAGCGAATATCTATATCTTTTCGTTGCAACACACCATTGTTTACCACGTATACATAGGTGCCTTGGTAAATTGCACTGTTACTGATGACTATCGCATTGTCTAAGGTTTTACCTTGTACTTCTGCGTTTACATATTGGCCGATTTTTATAGAGGCTCCTGGGTGTAATTCAGGGTTATAGGGGTCATCAATTTGTGCCACGATATAAAGTTGCTGTGAATCAGTGTCAATGGCACCTTCGGTGCGGGTAATTTGACCTAACCAAGTTTGTTTTTTGCTAAAGCTAGAGGTAAAACGGGCTTCTATTATGGGCTGTAATTGGTTGTTGGTACGAAACTCTTCAGGAAAATTGACCAAGTCAATATCACTATTATTGATAGGTAAACGAATTTCTACTACGTCAGTTGAGTAAATCTCTGCTACTTCTGTGGTAGAGGCTAACACTTGACCAAAATCAACCAGTTGCTCAAGTATTCTGCCGTCGTATGGGGCTTTAATGATAGTACGTTCTAAGGCTAGTTCGGCTATGGTTAAACCCGCTTGTGCAGATAATAAGGTTGCTTCTGCCGCGGCCAGTTGCGGTTTACGCAATACTAAATCGCTAGGTTCTTCTGAGTTTCCTAAACGTTTCCAGTCAATAGCGGCTTGCCTAGATGTGGCTTGCTCTTCTAGCAAGGCTTGTTCAGCGGAGAGTAAATCTGCTTCAGCAATTTTAACGTCTGCTACATAGTCTCTCGAGTCAAGCTTGATTAAAACATCACCTTTGTTGAAAAAGCCCCCATTTCTAAACTGCGGGCTAACGTAAGTTATTTGTCCGGAAACTTGTGCCACCAATGCATTTTGTGTTTTAGGTTGTACCGTGCCAAAGGTGTCTACTACCACAGTGAATTGCTGAGGTGTGAGCTCTGCTACTTCAACCGTTAGTTGTGAAGCGCTAGAGGGGCCGCCCCTTTTGCTTTCAGGTGGATTGTTAAGAATGATTTTTGCTACCACTAAGGTGACCACTAAAATGATTAGTGGTATTAACCACTTCTTTACGTTACTCATTGGTTAACACGTCCTCTTGATTTATTTGGGTATCAGCAAAGTCGCCACCTAGGGCGATATGCAAGTCAACTCTGTTTGCTAATAACTGATTTTTAATTTGAATAAGTGCATTTTGTGCATCGAATGAGCGGCCTTGGGCTTCTAGCACTGTTGTGTAAGTCACTAAGCCTTTTTGATATTGCTCGAAGGAAAGTGTTTCCGCTTCTTTTGCATTTTTACTGGCGTTAACAGTGGCTAGATAGCTTTGTTTTAAGCCTTTTTCTGTTGTAATAGCATTCTCTACATCTGAAAATGCCTCAAACAATGTGTCTAAATAAGCTTGTTCTTGTTGTTTAAGGGTTAGGCGTGCTGCTTCTTCGTTGGCTTTTAAGTCACCCGCTCTGAATATGGGAGCGGCAATACTGCCAATCAAAGACCAGGCAAAAGAGGAGCCCGATAATAAGTCTGAAAGCTCATCCGTAGAGTCTGAAATAGAAGCAGATAAATTAAAGCTAGGAAACCTTTGCTTATGGGCGTAAGCAAGCCCGGCATCTTCTGCCAATACTTGATACCAGCTAGCCTTAAGCTCTGGCTTACGGGTGATAACATCGGCTGGTAACCCTGTGGGAATTTGAGTATCGAGTAGTGGCAAGCTGGTGTCTGCCACTGTTGCTGCCACTTTGCCACTAGGGTAGCGTCCTAACAACCTCTCTAGGGTTCTTGATGTTTGCAATAAAGAGGTTTGCTGATCGGCTAGGTTAGATATTTCACTATTTAATTCATTTCGTGACAGGTATACGTCTAAGGCGCTGTTAAGGCCTTGTCTGTAACCTGATTCAATAATGTCTAAATTTTGTTTGGAGTTTTCAACTCTTTGCTCGGCTAAATCGAGTAATTGCTTGGCGGTAATTAGGTCAAACCAACCGCTTACAACACTAGCAACCAAAGTTTGACGACTTTGTTGATATTGAGCCACACTCGCTAAATAGTTTAAATTAGCTTGTTGTTGTGCAGCTGAAAGCTTACCCCAGATATCTATCTCGTAACCTGATTCTAAGCCAATGGAGTGACTGTTTGAGGTGACTTCTGTACTGGAACTTCTGCTGCGTCCAGAGCTAAAATCTAGGTCTAAGGTGGGCCAGAAATCAGCTTCACTTTGCAGTAAACGCTGTTTCAAAATCTCAGCGCCATAGGCTTCTTGGCGTAATGCGTAATTCTGTGTAAGAGCTTCATTGACTAAGTCAATTAATTCGTTTTGAGCAAATTGCGGGAGCCAATTGTCTTTAACTTCAATTGAAGATTGAGTTATTTGCCAGTTTTCTGGCACCTCAGGAAATTGTAGCTTTTTATCTAGTTCACTATTGGTCGCACATCCCGCTATAGAGAGGGCAATCAGTATAGGTAAGTATCGTTTCACTATGGGTAGGCCGAGTGTAAAGTGTTAAAAATCAACCACTAGAATATAAGATATAAGGGATTCTAAGAAGCACTTTACACAACTTTTACAATAAAATTTATTCACCTTATTTTATGGTGGATTCGTCTTACTATTTTCAAGTGAGGGGGATGTCAAAGGTAAGTTTTACGACCTAATGCCAAACAGTAATTGGCAATTTTCTAAAATGTCGTATGGATTCATGGGTGTAAGTTCATAAATGGTTATTTCGCCGATTTTATCCTGCTCTTTGTAATTTGTGAGCTCAAAGTAAAACCACCATTCACCAATACGTGAGCGTAATTCAATATAGGGGAAACTGGTAATTTTCCATTTGCCAGTTGCGAAACTTTTATCTTGTTTTGTGCTTGCTGGGGTATTTATTTGATAAGTACCATCTCTATTAAGCCGGAGCGATATTCTTGAATCGCATTGTTCAGAGCTATATTCATGGGCCCAATTCACTGCGTTTGATTCACTATGAGGTTCAATGCCTTTGGGCACAGGGAGTAGGGCAATTGAATTTTTCTTATAGTGATGATTACCGCTAAACATCATGTTTGTATTGTATATATCCCAACCTATGTCACTCATGATTTTAGTTACCTTGTGAATGTGTTGCGGTGAGTCTAAAAAAGGAGAGTAGATAATGGATGATTGGTTTATGGAAGTCGGGAAGTCATGGTCGTTTGCTACCACTTTGTATTGGTTTTCGCTTAATGTTACGGTGATTTCATGGGCCTGCTGTTCTGACAAGTACCGTGTATATAGATGAATGTTTGTTTGGCTGCAACCACATAATAGTATGGCCATGCTTAACAAACTTATCGAGTTAAACATGGCCATTACATTAATGTTGCACTTTTATTTTTTCAATTTTAGATGTTGAGGCTGATTGCTCATGTTTATTAGGGTCTAGTCTAAAATCTAATTGCACTTGCAGGCCGGTTTGTATTTGGGCTTTTCCCCCCTGAATTCGGGGTTTGTATTGCCATTGCTCTAAGGCAATAACCGATTCTTTATCGAATATCCGCTGAGGAAATGATTCTATTACTTCAATATTGTCAGTAGAGCCGTCTTTAGTAATATCAAACTGCAATATAACCGAGCCTTCTATACCATTTTGCGCTGCTTTTTGTGGGTATTTAGGCTCTATTCTGATGACAGGGGTAGCCATAAAAGCTTGTTTAACTTTATGGCTAGTTTCTGCCATGTTAGCCAAAGCGACTCCAGCGATAAGGCTAGTGCTAAGTGCTAGGGCTAACCCAATCATAACGGGTTTAACAGAGCGGTTGTTTTGGATGTTTTTGATTCGTTTTTGCATGCTGCTTTTTTCTCCATAGGGTGAATATATTGAAAAGCTGTGTAGTGAGTGCTCCGCACATTTTACAAGTGCTTTGCTGTAGGTGATTTTGTCTTTTTGAGCCAAATTTCTTAATACTGTCGCGTCGCAGGCTAGCTCTTGGCTTCTTCTGAAAGCGCGATATGCTAACCAGCTAAGAGGGTTAAACCAAAATAACGCCACTAAAATTAAGGCTAGTAAATTGTAGAGGTTGTCTTTACGTTGATAATGAACAAGTTCATGGGCCAGCATTAGTTGTTGCTGGCGAACACTGAACTGCGAATGGAATTCTTGTGGTAACAATAGCTCAGGTTTAAATACGCCACTTAAAATAGGGCCTGATAAATTTGAGCTAGTATAGACAGGTAGCTTGTTGGGTAGGCTTCTATGCTTGTTATGTATTTGGGCTGGGGTGCGGGGTAATTGGTGTATTTTTAACTGTGATAAGCCTGCAATATACAAGATAGCACCGCATCCCAAAGCCCATAACCAAGCCCAACTAATATTGAAAGTTTGATCTACTGTCGCTGTGTCTAAATTGACTATATGTCGGTAGATAGAGGTGTCACTTACTGTAATGACATCTTGGGGTAAGTTATTAGCGAGAAGCCCCAAGGGAACAAGTATCCAAAGGGCATAAACTGTAGTGCTTCCTAATTTATGAATGCCTTTCGTTTCAATTGTTATCATAAATAGTAGCAGTAAACTAAACACCAACTGTTGTTCTAGCAGCCAATTAATCATTATTTTGCTCCCATTTATCTATCAAGGCTTTTAACTCATCGATATCAGTTTTAGATAATGAATCGGTATTAGCAAAGCCTGCCACTAGAGGCGCTACTCGACCTTTGAATAAGCGAGACACTAAACTCTCGCTTTCTTTAGTTACGTAAGCGTCTCTTTCAAACAGTGGAAAATACATATAACTTCTTTGCTGTTTTTGGAAATCGATGGCTTGTTTTTTTACTAGCCGACTCAACAGGGTTTTTACGGTTTTGTCGTGCCAATCTTTTTTATGGTTTAAGCGTTGAATAATATCTTGGGCTGAAGCGGGAGAATCTTCCCAAAGGGCTTCAAGTACTTCAAATTCTGTTTTGGTGATATCTTTCATATTGATGATTACAGTTGTAGTCTTTGTGTTTAGATTACACTTGTAATCAATCGGGTCAAGTAATTATTTATTATTTTTAATGGTTAAGGCATTTACTTTAGGAGCGGTTCATTGTTTTATAAATGTACAAAACCTTTTTGAAAAATCTTATACATTTTGAATTCTATACTTGATAAGGATCCCTATGGATCTTATCCCCTTGACGACTTACTCGCAGTATCAACACCTAAACCACCTAAAGATTTTAATGATTTTTGGAAGCAGGCCTATGTTGAGGCCTTAGCTATAAACCCCGCAGCAGTTTTACACGATACTGGCAGACACCATAAAAACTGGAAGGTATATGATGTATCGTTTCAATCAACTGATTCGATAACCATTTGGGGGTGGTTGTTAGTACCCAAGTCCGGCAAGGTTAATAAAGCTTTAGTTATAGGGCATGGATATGCTGGGCGTAATGAGCCAGATTTTAATTTACCTTTTACTGATACTGCACTTTATTTCCCTTGTAGCCGAGGTATATCACGCAGTGCAGCACCCCCTATTTCTCAAGAGCCTTATTGGCATGTGATTCATGATATTGACAAAAAAGACCGTTATATTATTCGTGGATGTGTTGAAGATGTGTGGTTGTCTGTGTCGGTTTTAGAGAATTTATATCCCCATTTGGCGAATAAAGTAAGCTTGTTAGGGGTAAGCTTTAGTGGTGGTGTAGGTATGCTGGCACTTGCTCAAGATACTCGTATTGCACGAGCTCATTTTAATGTACCTACCTTTGGTAACCATCAATTAAGGCTACGGATACCCACCCATGGTAGTGGTAAATCGCTACAAGATTTTTATCAACGAGAGCCCTTTAAACTTATTCGAACCTTGCGGTATTACGATGCCGCCTATGCTGCCGCCAATGTAACCGTGCCTGTTCATTTTGCTCTGGCATTGCGGGACCCTGTGGTGACTCCGCCAGGGCAGTTTGCAATTTATAATCAAGTGAAAAGTGATAAACAGTTATTTGTTTTAGAAGCCGGTCACGATAGTTATCCAAATCAAGGAAAACAGTCAAAAGAACTAAAACAAGAACTTCTAACGTTTTTTAGTTAGTCTCAATTTGGGATGGGTTATAACGTTTACTACCCTTAGCTCAGGTTAGTAACTCGTTTTCTCAAATTGAATAACAGAGTTATTCAAATCTTGAGGAAAAAACTGGATGAAGCGGGAGTATCACAAGTGGTGGAGTCCTCGCTTACAGCGGGATATGGAATTGTTGGTGTTTGGGCATGCTGGCGCACGAGTGTTGGTTTTTCCGACCCGTTTTGCTCGGTTTTATGAATATGAAAACCTGCGAATTCTTGAGCAAATTCAAGACAAAGTAGAGGCTGGACAGTTACAGCTTTTTTGTGTCGACAGTATTGATGCTGAAAGTTTATATTGTGAAACTGCTCATCCTTACTGGCGTATTCAGCGCCACATTCAATACGAGGAATACATATTGAATGAAGTTTTTCCGCTAATGGATAGGCTCAACTCCAACCCTTGTACCATAAGCCATGGCTGTAGTTTAGGGGCATTTCATGCCGCTAATATAGCGCTGCGTCATCCCCATTTATTTAATAAGTTATGTGTATTTAGTGGCCGCTTTGATTTGACACTTAATGTGGAGTATTTCGCAGATTTATTTTCGGGTTTTTATAATGATGATGTGTACTTTCATACGCCATCCCACTTTTTACCTGGGTTGGTTTGCGAGCGAAAACTAAATGATTTAAGAAACATGGATATTGTGATGGTGATTGGCCGAGAAGATCCGTTTTTAAACAACAATTTGCATATGAGCTCTCTGTTTGCAGAAAAAGGCATTGAACATACTTTACACCAGTGGGATGACCGCGCTCACCAAGGTTACTACTGGCGAAGAATGGTGCGGATCTACCTTTAGTTACTTTAAAGTGCAGAATTTATTTATGCTTTTACTATTTTATTTACCTTTTGGTCCAAAAACGCTTAATTTTCCCCATGAATTTGGGTATATTTATTCCGCGGAGCGTTCAATATTTAGCAGAATTTAATTACTATTTGGGGGGAATATGACAAAAGGTCTTAGTTTTATTTTAGTCGCTCTTTTTTTATTCTTGTCGTGCCCTACATCTGCTAAAACCTTTTTAGGTCACTGCCGAAATTATCCCCCAGAATTATATTTTGAAAACGGTAAGTGCAAGGGAGTTATTCCTGACTTGGTTTCCGATATACTTTCTGAATTAGGAATTAAAGTAAAATGGCAGAAAGTACCTTGGGGGCGTTCAATTATTGATGCTCAAAAGGGCAATGTTGATTTATTGATTCGACATTCGATGACGCCAGCACGAGAGTATTACCTTAATGCAATTAAGTATACAGACGCTTCAAGAACTCTGTCATTCTTTAAATCTCCTAACTTTAAGCCTGACATAAGCTCCTATGAAGAGTTAGTTAAGGTTAATGTAGGTGCTATACGAGGAGTGTTTTACTCCCCTGAATTTTCTAAGTTGGACTTTTCGCAACTTACCCTAGTGAGTGAAACTGAACAATTGTTAGGCATGTTAGAGCTGGGTAGAATTGATGTAGTAGTGACTTCAAAGTCGCACAGTATTGATCTATTTGAATCAAACTTTGAGAAGGTAAGCTTACAAGATACCTTTGAAAATCCGTATTTTATAAGTATTCCTGACGAGTCAAAAATGATGGCGTATTTTGATGATATTTCGCGGTTAATGTTGGAATACCGGCAAAGCGGCAGAGTAGAACAGTACTTTGAAAAGCATCTAGCGCCCATACCGACACAAATTTTTGATGAGCTAGATAACCTACCGAATCCAGAAAGCTAAATACTTAAGAGTCCAGCTGTAACTCATGTAAACAACCAGAATTTCGGATAAGCAACGCTTGTCAGCCAAGCTATTTTTGCCCCTCTTTGCGTTGCTCATCATGGGTTTAGAGCGACTAGACAACAGAATGAGCGCCTTAATATGAACAAAAAGGTCCTGACTTACCCTAGGATAAATGGCTTAAAAATAGGTGGCAAAAGGTTATCTAATTGAAATATATATTAAAAGTATTCAGTTTCGAAATTTCTTAACCAAGACTCAGCTGAAATAAATTAGAGCTTGCCGATTGGCAAGCCCTACATTCCAATTTGTTAATTATTACAAACCGTTATGATATTGAACATTGGTGGCATCAGGCACCATTGTTTTTAAGGTGTTCTGTACCATATTGACCATTTCTTTGTCTGTGATTGATTCAGTGCTTAGTAGCTGTTCAAATTGTTTAATCAACAAAGCTTTATCTGGTGACTGTTTGTCTCCTGCGCCAATATTGGTTAAGTCGAGCATGAAGTCATCAAACATATGGGCTAGGTCGTTTACTACTTCTGTATTTACAAATTGATCTTGATTATAAATACTCGGATAGCCAGCTTTTTGTTTATCAATGGCGAATGACTCACCTTTAAGGTTGGTTATGCTGGTGGATTTATCACATGACAACATACAGCCGTTATCAATTCTCGGTTTTTCACAACCCACACTTTGCTGGAAGAAACACTGTCTACTGGCCATCAGCAAAATTGGATGGTACACGCTATACAGCATTTTAAAGTCTTTAGGACGAGCTATGCCGTTAATTTGCATTCTGTTTATTTCGTTGGAAATAAAAGCTCCACTACAGTCAAATTCTTGCTGCATAGCTAAGAGTGCATAGGAGTTTGTAGTATTTAAATACGGCCCTGCAATCCATTTAATGCCTAATTCATAGGCCCTGTTTGCAATACCTGTGTTGTTGGTCACGATTAACTCAGGTTTAACTTGCTCCAAAATATTCAGCGCCACGTCATAATCCTTACCAATTAATACTGACGGGAACCATGGTATTAGCCTAGGATTATCTTGCAAGAAACCTACATACTTCGTGCAATCCCGTTTGTATGCATCGGGTAGCTTAAAATAAATATCTGCATCGGTCACTTCAGCTAAAGCAATGTCTTCTTCATCACAAATCAAAATTGATAAGTTAGCCACAGTATTGGCTTTTTTAGGTGCAGGTTTAGGGTGTTTTTCTAGTTTGGGTAACATAACTTCAGTGACGGGTTTATGACCTTCATTGAGTAATGAGGCTATTTCATTTTTTAATAGGGTAAGCTCTTTAAATGAAATACTAAGGTTTTCAGCTAAGCCTTGTGTGTTTAGTAGCTCTAAATTATATGCAGCGCTGCTGAAGTTTTTAAAGCGCTTATCGATAGCTGCTTGGTCTAAAGGTGTTTTATCATTTGCAGTAAGCAGGGCACTCGACTGAACTGTAAATGTCAGTTCTTGAGGTGATGCAATCGATATGAGCGGTGTGGCTTCTTTGGCTGTAGCGGTAATAGTAAGAGGCTGCCCCTCGTTACCAGAAAAAGCTAAAGTAAGGGCTGGTTTTTCAATACTTACATGTTTGACCTTTTCTGACACCGAAGCTGACATTTGCGCTTTTTCTAAGTCTAGGGTGTCTTCGACACTTTGAATTTGTACAACTGAAATGGCGTTGCTAGCTTGTAGAGCGTGGTTCTTAGAATTGTCTCTCGGGTTCTCAGTAAACATAGACTGGTTTAAGTCACCCCGTAAAAATGCATTAGAAAAATCTCGGTTGAATACTTTATATAACCGCTCGCCGTCTTCGGTTAGCTCGCCGGTTTCTAAGTAGCCATCAATTTGTTTTCTAAAGCTATCAACTACTGTATGTACATAGCTGGCACTTTTTATACGGCCTTCAATTTTAAAGGAATGCACTCCTGCGTCAATCAGTGCCGGTAAATCAAAAAAGGCTGAATTGTCTTTTAGGTTTAACGGGAAGTTATTACCTGAAGGTGTGGTTTCGTATTCTTCACGGCAGGCTTGGCTGCAACGGCCACGGTTACCCGAATTACCGGCACTGGCTGAGGTTGAGTAGCATAAGCCGGAAAACGCGACACATAAGGAGCCGTGCACAAATACTTCGGTAAGTACGTCTTGCTCTTGGCATACTGCATTTATTGCGGTTATTTCACGCAAGTTTAATTCCCGAGACAAATTAACCCGAGACGCCCCTAACTTTTTAAGAAAGGGGATTTGCCCCACATTATGGGTGGTTAGCTGAGTTGATGCGTGAATATCAAGGGTAGGGAAGTGCTTCTTAAGAATGTAAAACATACCTATATCTTGCACTATCACACCATCTAAGGTGGTGTTAGCCAACTTATTTAGTAATTTAGCGAGTGATTTAAATTCTCGCTCTAAGATAACAATATTTAGGGTTAAGAAAATCTGGCACTGGTATTGATGTGCCAAGCGAATGATCCCGATAAGTTGCTCAAAGGATATATTTGAGGCGCGATTACGGGCGTTAAAGTTGTCTAAACCGCAGTACACCGCATCAGCGCCCGCTATTATTGCCGCTTTAATTGCGTCAACGTCACCACCAGGTGCTAATAATTCTATTTTAGGATCCATGTATCAACTTATCGAAATTAGGTAAATTTTTGAGGTTATTTTGAGCGGGGGATTTTACCCGTATATTTAGGTAATGAATACCGATAAAATACTCGGGTATTTAACGCAGTGTATATTCACAAGCTTTCACTTTTAAAAGGCGAACACTTTTTTATGGCTCTTCCTGTTTTATATTCTTTACGTAACTGCCCTTATGCTATGCGAGCTAGAATAGCCATATACAAATCTAAACAAACTATAGAGCTAAGGGATGTAGTGCTTAAAGATAAACCTGCCGAGATGCTTATTGCATCACCTAAAGGTACGGTGCCCACTTTAGTGCTCAGTGCTGATGGTCAGACGCAAAAGGTGATTGATGAAAGTTTAGATGTGATGCTATGGGCGTTACAAGAAAGTGACCCGGATAATTTATTGAGAGCTGGAGTGGTAGAGGGTGATGACGCTCCAGAAATATCTGCAAATTTAACCGAGATATTAGACTTGGTTTATGGTTTTGACCATGAATTTAAAGGTTTGTTAGAGGCTTATAAATGCGCCAAACGCTACCATGAAACTAACTTGCTTGAGTGCCGTCAAGCTTGTGAAGTCTATATTCAGGACCTAGAGAAACGGCTTAGTTCTCATGCTTATCTAATGGACGACCATGAAAGTTTGGCTGATATCGCCATTTTGCCTTTTATACGTCAGTTCGCTAAGGTTGAGCGGCAGTGGTATTTGCAATCGCCATATCCGCAACTAAAGCAATGGCTTAATAAATACCTGCAAAGCCCTATGTTTAATAAAGTCATGACTAATTACCCTATATGGCATGTGAAAAGTGAGCCTGTAGTGTTTGGTTTCAGTTAAGCTACTTATGTATAAGCAACGCCACTAGATTAAACTTACCTCTTATTGTGGCGCTATCTGTATGTCTAAATAAATTAATGGTGGTGATGGCCTTCTAGTGCTTCACCTTTATCATTATAAAAACCAGAAGCTCCTGACTCTACAAAGCCTAGAGTAACCATTTTTGTTAAAAAAGGATCGGTATGGTCGTCGCCTATGTCAGCATAATCTGTGCCTTTATAAGCATAAAGTTTTTTGAAATACTCATCTACTTTTGCTGTTTTAGTGTCCAGACTTGTTAACTGCCAATGTTCTTTGCGGCTTGGGTTGTCTAATCTGAACGATTCAACTAGTTTCATTTGTGGGATCCAGACAATTGAAAGTTCGCTCTTATCAGTTTTGTAGGTAAGAAAAACACGTTCGTCACAACCAGCCCCTTGACGCTTAGTCTCTGTCATTTTGCTTAACATGCTGGTTGATACTAGTTGAAATCTGTAGCTCCAATCTGTTTCTTTTTTACCATGAACGACTTCACCAGGTTGATATTCAATGGCGCGGTGGTAATCGTTAAAATATCTGATGGGCTTAATCAATTTGTGGTTAATATTTTGCCACATCTCAGTGATTTTGGTGCTTGGATATTGGTGAGCGACTACCTCTTTATCACGCCATAAAATAAGCGGTGTACTGGTGCTTGTGCGACCTTTTTGTTCAACTGAAATATTATATTCTGCTTTTAGTTGGTCATTTTCAGTACATGCTTGATTGGCATATGCGCTAACACTCATTATTAGTTGAGCGAACAATAAAATTGTTGTTTTTTTGAAATTCAAAACATTTTCCTAGGGGTTGCTATTGAAGGTAAGTAAAGAAAACGAGGCAAAATGACATTACCCCGTTTTCTATAACAAATTATTTTTATTCTACTGCTGCATCTGCCGCGCCTGTTAAGTCAGCAGCGAAGTCCATAACATGGAAAATCATGTTTTGTTCTTGTGTACCGTTGATTAGCAAGGCTCCTGGCCCGGAAGCAAATATTCCTACATCTTCACCAGAGTGAGTTTCAGAGCCTAGTGGCACCAAAGCTTCTTGGTGGAATCCAGATGATGCTGTATCTACATCTGTTAAGTCTTGACGACCTGTTGCGGCATCAAGCGTATAGGTTGCATCAGCGTCAGTTTCTGTGCCTAAGTCTCGGAAACCCAAACCATTGGTGTAACCTAAGGTGGTGTAAGGCATGCCATCGCTGGCTGTTGCTTCTTCTGTAGAGTTAACGCTTACCACTTTGCCTAATATTGGGTTACCACGTTTTGGATAGCCCGCAATAGTAAATACGTGACCGTGATCAGCGGTAACGATTATCAATGTTTCAGATGAGTCAGTTAATTCAACTGCTTTAGCGACAGCATCAGAGAACGCAATGGTATCTGTTAGCGCGTTATATGCGCTGCCAGCATGGTGACCGTGGTCGATACGACCTGATTCAACCATTAGAAAAAAGCCATCATCATTATTGTCAAGTATGTTGATAGCTGTTTCTGTCATCTCACTGATAGAAGGTTCGCCAGCAATATCGTTTCCACGATCGGCTTCATATTGCATGTGTGATTCATTAAATAAGCCAAACACATGCTCAACTGAGTCTGTGTCGATAGCTTCAAAACCTGATTGATCCATCACATATTCACCGTCTGGGTAGATGTCCTGCCACTCAGAGGTTAAATCACGGCCGTCTGTTCTATCGCCTTCGACGGTACTAACCGCATCTGCACTATTATAGTCAGCATCATTTGGTAAAAAGTGTCGGCGACCACCACCAAATACTACTTCTATGCCATCAATGTCTAGGTCTTCTATTTTAGCTTCAAGGATACTTTCAAAGTTAACGAGTTGATCAGCAATATCAACACAGTCATTAGAGTCTGATGGCATATCTGAGATATCTTCCCAGTTACGGTCTGCAGACTTGGCGTAAGTCGCAGCAGGTGTGGCGTGAGTGATCCTAGCTGTTGATATTATACCAGTAGACTTACCAGCAATTTCTGCCAGTTCTAATGCAGTATATAGTTCATTACCATCTACTGTTGAGCACTCTCCGCGTTCTATGTCTTCATCAACACCGATAACCCCTACGTCAGTTTTAACACCACTCATCATAGCTGTCATTGTTCCAGCAGAGTCAGGGGTTTGTGCGTCAACGTTGTAAGTTTTTGCTAAACCAGCAAATGGGAAAGTTTCAAAGCTAAGTTGGTTCTCTTCACCTTCGTTACCGTTTAGCTGTCCTTCTAAAATACGTGCCGCCGTTACAGTAGAGATGCCCATGCCATCGCCAACAAACAAGATGACATTTTTAGCTTGCCCACGCAAAGACTCGATACTTGATGCCTTAGCTGTGATAGTCGTCTTTGCTGTTTTGGCAGTAGCTGAACTAATTGAGCTTGCCCATACATCTTTTGCTGTCTCTATTTCCGCTTCACCAGCTGCGAACCAGTCATTGTTTAAGGTGGTTAGTATTTCACTGTTAGAAACAGATGTTACGCCAGCAGCACATACGTACTCTGTGGCAGTTATTTCACTATCACTTAGTGAGCCATCTGCATCATTATCTAAACCTGAGTCTATTTGAACGCCACTATTTGGGCAGTTAGTATCACCTACAGTTAGGGGTGTTTGTAATATTAGGCTGTTTAAGCCATCCGATCCGTTAGTGCCGTCTGTTCCATTTGTTCCATTATCGCCATCTGAACATCCTACAAGACCCAGAATAGCCAGCGATATGATGCTTAATTTAAAATTTTTCATTGTTAACTCCGACTATTCGTCTACTAAATCTAAAGCTTGGTTTATAAGGTGAAATACTACACTTTGCTCTACTACGCCCTGAGCGAGCTGAGCTCCAGGTCCTTGTGCATGTAAGCTAATATCTTCTCCAGAGTGTGTTTCCGAGCCAAGCGGTATCAATGCTTCTTGGTGAAAACCAGAGGTGGTGGTATCTACGTCAGTTAAGTCTTGACGGCCGGTTACTGCATCTGATGTGTAAGTCTCATCAGCATCAGTTTCAGTACCTAAATTTCTAAATCCTAATCCATTGGTATAACCTAGGGTGGTATAAGGCATATCGTCCGAAGCCATAGCAGCTTCATCGCTTCCTACTGAAACAACTTTACCTAGAATAGGGTTACCACGCTTGGGGTAGCCAGCAATAGTAAATACGTGACCATGATCAGCTGTAACGATAATTAAGGTTTCATCTGCATTAGTCATGTTTACTGCGGCTTCGACAGCATCTGCAAACTCCAAAGTGTCGGTTAGAGCATTGTAAGCGCTGCCTGCATGGTGTCCATGGTCGATACGACCTGATTCAACCATAAGGAAAAAACCTTGTTCATTGTTATCTAATTTATTGATAGCAGTGGTGGTCATTTCACTTAAAGAAGGCTCGCCAGCGACGTCATTAGCTCGGTCTGCTTCGTATTGCATGTGTGATTCATTAAATAAAGCGAAGATATGGCCGCCATTTTCAGTATCTAGTGCGTCAAAACCTGCCTGGTCAACTATGTAACTTCCGTTTGGATAAGTTTCTTGCCACTCCGCAGTGAGGTCTCGTCCGTCTGTACGATCACCCTCAATAGTACTGACTGCGTCTGTACTGTTGTATGTTTCATCATTAGGTAAAAAATGGCGACGACCGCCACCCATGGCAACTTCTATACCGTCAACATCTACGCCTGTGTAACGAGCTTCTAAATTGGCTTCAAAATTAACTAATTGGTCGGCAATATCAACGCAGTCAGTTGCATCGTCTGGCATATCTGAAATGTCTTCCCAGTTACGGTCAGCTGATTTTGCGTAAGTCGCAGCAGGTGTGGCATGGGTAATACGAGCGGTTGAAATAACACCAGTCGACATACCTTTGATTTCAGCAAGTTCTAATGCAGTTATTACTTCATTACCTGATTGAGTTGAACATTCACCTCGTACAATATCTTCATCTACACCAATAACACCTACATCTGTTTTTAAACCACTCATCATGGCTGTCATGGTGCCGGCCGAATCGGGTGTTTGTGCATCTACGTTGTAGGTTTTAACTAAAGCTGTGTGCGGAAAGGTTTCAAAGCTTAGATAACCTTCTTCACCCGGATTGCCTGCAAGCTGGCCTTGCATTATGCGAGAAGCTGTTAAGGTAGACACACCCATGCCGTCACCAACAAAAAGAATCACGTTCTTAGCTTTAAAGTTGTTACTAACGGTTGATTTTTCGACTAGCTTCGATTGGGCATCGGTATACCATTGATTTTCAGTTTGATGCTCAGGTAATACCTGTGCATTCAAGCCAGAAGATACTGCTATGGCTATTGCGCTAGCCGTTGCAATCCAGTTTTTTTTCATCTTATTGTTATCCTATTAAATAGTGCTTAACGTGCATACCTAAACTGAGTTTAGGTATATGACTGCCGATAGGATAAGGAAGGATTATGAATGGTTAGCTACACATTGGTGACAATATTATGACGTTATTATGTATTTTTTGTGATTTATATTATGTTATATCATCACGATTTTGGCGGGGTTTGAGCCTTAATAATTAACATTGCTTTAACCTTATTGATTGCTTTTATAACGCTACTGAAGTGAGGGCTATGCTAGTACTGGACACTTTTAACATACTAGCTTGTTCGTACCAATCCCCTAGCACTATCCGCTCGGCGGCTTGGTTGTTTAAGTCAAAATGATGGATAGCAGGTCTGTGGGTATGGCCGTGAATAAGCCTTTGTACATTATGGGATTGCATTGTTGCAATTACCGCTGCTTGGGTAACGTCCATAATCTCCATTGTGAGTTTGGTTTGTTTGTTTTTGCTGGTGGCTCTGGCTTTTTTGGCTAATTTGCGGCGAATACTAAGGGGTAAACTCAACATGATTTTGGGCCACCACCAAGAGCGGGCGGTTTTGCGAAATTTTTGATATTCAACATCTTGAGTGCAGAGTTCGTCGCCATGCATGATTAGGGTAGGCTGGCCATATAGGTTTATGACTTTTTGCTCCGGTAAAATGGTAAAGCCGGCTTGCTTTGCAAACTTTTGTCTGAGTAAAAAATCTCGATTACCGTGAATAAAATAAACAGGAATACCTTTGACGCTCAGTGCTTTAAATGCAGCAGCAATACTTAGCGTAAAGCTGTTTTGTTCATCATCACCAATCCAAACTTCGAATAAATCACCTAACACATATAAAGCATCGGCTTTGGTGGCTTGGTTTTTTAAGAATTCAAATAAGCATTGATTAATGTCATCTCTGTCTGCTGAAAGATGCAAATCTGCAATGAAGTAGGTAAATGGGGAAGGGGAGGTCATTAATTGAGAAAAAGTATGAGTACGGGGCAAAGCAAGTAACTAAGCCCCGTATCAAGATTAATCGATGATTTCGGCTTTTTGAATAACCACATCTTCTACAGGTACATCTTGATGGTAGCCTGAGTTTCCTGTTGATACTGCTTTGATTTTTTCAACAACATCCATGCCATCGGTTACTTCAGCAAATACGCAATAACCCCAGCCATCAGTGCTTTCGCTACGGAAGTTCAAAAAGCTATTGTCGCCTACGTTAATGAAGAACTGAGCAGTAGCCGAATGGGGCTCATTTGTTCGCGCCATAGCAACGGTGCCTAGGTTATTGGCTAAACCATTGTTTGCTTCATTTTGAATCGTTGCTTTGGTTTCTTTTTGCTCCATACCTGGTTCAAATCCGCCACCTTGGATCATGAAGCCATCAATAACTCTATGAAAAATGGTGTTGTCGTAAAACCCGTCTTTTACATAATCTAGAAAGTTCGCAACTGTAATTGGAGCTTTATCAGCAAAAAGTGTTAGTGTGATAACGCCGTAATTTGTATGGATTTTAACCATTAAATAGCCCCTTTAAGGATGAAGATAAAAATAACAGCAGCATTCTAGCCTATCTCCTACTGTTTTTTAAGACTTTAAGGGTAATTGACTGGTGCAGCTAGAGTTTCTCAATGATAGAATTCCGTTTTTAGGCCGTATGTTCGGTCTTTATTTTTAACTAAAGGACAATGATTATATGCTACATATTTACAACACCTTAACCCGAAAAAAAGAGCAATTTAAGCCATTGCAAGCTGGTAAGGTGGGTCTATATGTATGTGGTATTACCGTTTACGACTTATGTCATGTTGGTCATGCTCGGACTTACTTAAGCTTTGATCTAATGGTGCGTTACATGCGCTCTCGAGGTTTAGATGTAAAGTATGTGCGTAACATTACAGATGTTGACGATAAAATTATTGCACGCGCCAATGAAAGGGGCATAGACGCAGCAGAGTTTACCGAGCAAACCATCGCCCGTATGCACGAAGATTTTGCTGCGATTGGTTTACTTGAACCAGATATTGAACCCCGTGTTACCACTCATATGCCTGAGATTATTGACGTGATTCAGCGTTTAATAGACAAAGGTCATGCCTATCAAGCACCCAGTGGTGATGTGTTGTTTGAGGTGAGTACCTATGAAGCATACGGGAAACTAGGTCGTCAAGATTTAGAGCAGTTAAACGCTGGTGCTCGCGTTGAAGTTGCATCTGAAAAACGAGATCCATTAGATTTTGTGTTGTGGAAAACCGTCAAACCAGGTGAGCCCTTTTGGGAGTCTCCTTGGGGTAATGGCCGCCCAGGATGGCATATTGAATGCTCGGCAATGAATCACAAACACCTTGGTGAACATTTTGATATTCACGGTGGCGGCTCTGACTTAGTGTTCCCACATCATGAAAATGAAGTGGCCCAATCCTGCTGTGCTTTTGATACTAAATATGTGAATTACTGGGTGCATACCGGCATGGTACAGGTTAATGAAGAAAAAATGTCTAAGTCACTGGGTAACTTCTTTACTTTACGTGATGTACTCGATCTATACGATGCCGAAACTGTACGTTATTTCTTGATGTCGGCTCAATATCGTAGTCAGTTGAGTTATTCAGATAGCTTTATTCAACAAGCTCGAGCGTCTCTAGAACGTTTGTACACCTCGCTTAGAGATGTCACTCCTAATATGGACGTTGATATTTCTTTGGGGGGATATCAAGAGCGTTTTAATCAGGCTATGGACGATGACTTTAATACACCAGAAGCCTTTGCTGTGTTGTTTGATTTGGCTAAAGAAGTGAATAAAGCCGAAGGCCAACAAGCAACTGATTTGGCAGGTGTGATGATTAAGCTTGCTGATATTTTAGGTATTTTACAGCAATCACCTAATGATTTCTTGCAAGGAACCGCCGCCGGAGAGCAAGACGACGTAGCAGAAATTGAAGGCCTTATAAAAGCTCGCAATGATGCTCGTGCTAATAAAGACTGGGCAGCAGCAGACGCTGCCCGAGATGCTTTGAATCGCTTAAATATTGTTTTGGAAGATAGTGCGAGTGGCACAACCTGGAGACGCGGTTAATTTAATCTTTTAAGTCCCGATTTTTCTCGGGGCTGTTCTTTTTTATTGTAACCTCCTTGGTTTTGCACATTGTTTGCACATTTCGGTTGTTTATTTCTTGGTAATATATCTTCGCTTAACTTGTTAGCCGAGGTTGATTGGTAATTGAGGTGGGTTAATTAAGAAATAGCATCCATTTACTTTGTTAAATTAATAAGGAAAACAATATGGTTGATTCAATCGGTAGCGCAAGCTTTCGTCCACCGCCTCCTCCATCTGGTGCTGGTGGCCAATCGAGTCTTACAGACGACCAAACATCCCTAATTGAAGAAACGTTAGCGGGTTATGATGCAGATAACTTAACTGAAAGTGATGCTGCAAGTATCGTTGAAGCATTTGCCGATGCGGGCATAGCTCCAAGCTCTGCTTTTGCTGATAAGCTTGCTGAAGTTGGCTTTGATGCTCAAGAAATTGGGGGACTTGCAGGTGTAGGCTCTGCTGAGTCAGGTCAGCGTCCACCCCCACCACCTCCAGCAGACAGTTCAAGCAGTTTAGATTTAACTGATGCTGTGGATTATTTAGAGACTTTATTTGAAGAAAAAGCAGAAACTGAAACAGATAACTCAAGTATTACTGCACAACTAGCAGAGCGTTTTGGTTTAGCTGAAGGCGAGTCGTTAATTAATATCACTGTTTAATTTTACTGACGATATATAAACCAATACGGTACAAGGCAATGTAGTTTAAAGCTTATTGCCTTTTTTATTGCCTTAAAGGTGACGACTTAAAGCCAGCGTCTAACTTTGGCTTTATAACGGTTGTATTCTTCACCAAAGCGCTTCTCTATTGCGCGCTCTTCTGGTTTTATTTGGAAATAGGTAAGGTACAGCACAAAAATCGGAAGGTTCATTAATCCCAATGGGCTTCCAAGTTTTAAAATTGCAGCCAGTAATACTAGTGCCATTCCTAAATACATAGGGTTGCGGGTGAAACCATAAATACCCGTTGATACTAAGTACTAGTGTTATGTGGTTTGTGAGGATCTAGTGTGGTTTTAGCCTGTCTAAATTGCCAAACACCAGCTAATGCAATAAAAACACCCACAGTAGCAAAGTAAATATAACTGTCTTGAAACGCTCCAGGAAACAAAATAACCGAAAAATAACGGTTACATAGATAAGTGCTGACCAAAGTTATACACAACACGACTGGAGGGTGAAGCTTGAGCTCAAGGAACTTCAAAGCATTGCCTTTTAAGTTTGAGTTACATCAACATAGATTTTAAGTTTTTGGCCAGGTTGTAAGTATTTTTTCAATTTACTTTGATTCCACTTTTGTAAATCACTGACTTTGACTTTGAACTTGCCTGCTATGCGGGCCAAAGAGTCACCGTTACGAACCGTGTAAGTTAATGAGCGCATAACCCCATCAGAGTTTTGATTACTACTAACTTGGTTCACCCATATAACTAATTCTTTACCGGGTCGTAATGTATCAGTGGGAGCCATACCATTCCATTTGGCTAACTGACGTAAATTGACTTTGTATTCACGACTTATATCCCAAAAAGTATCACCACTTTTGACTGTATGTTTTAGCTTATACGCGCCACTTTTTGTAGATTGGGTTTTAGCTAAACGTTGTTCTTGAGATAGTGAGTATGAATCTAGGGACTTTAAAGCAACAGGCACAATTAAGTGTTTACCAACCACAATAACGTTGCTTTTAAGCTTGTTAACTTTACTGATGATATCAACTGTAGTGTGGTATTTAGCTGCCAACTTAAGCAAACTATCACCACTTTTTACTTTATGCCTCACCCAATTTAATCTGTCTTTGTTATCAGTTTTTGCAAGTTCAGCTGTGAAAGCAGTAACTTTGTCGATGGGTATTAGTAGGGTATGAGGACCATCAGGGTCGGTGGCCCAGCGGTTGTAACCTGGGTTTAAGGCGTGCAGTTCTTTTACTGTTAAGCCTGCCATATCAGCCGCTAATGCTAAATCTATTTGTGACTCAACATTTACTTGTTGGGTGAAAGGGATATTTTCAATGCTGGGCCATTCAAAACTATATTGTTCACTGTTGCTTAATATATCAGCTAGGGCTAAAAGTTTTGGTACGTAAGCTCGGGTTTCTTTGGGTAAATCTAAGTGCCAAAAGTCCGTTGCCTTACCTGCTTTCCTGTTTTTTCTAATCGATCTTAAAACACGACCTTCGCCACTATTGTAGGCTGCTAATGCATGAAACCAGTCACCATCAAACATTTTAACCAAATAGTTTAAATAGTTGATTGCACCCTGGGTTGATGCCATGACATCGCGACGGCCGTCGTACCACCAAGTTTGTTTCATGCCAAATCGTGTGCCTGTTGATGGAATAAATTGCCACATGCCAGCTGCGCGGCCATGAGAGTATGCAAAGGGATCAAAGGCGCTTTCAACTATAGGGAGCAATACCAATTCTAGTGGCATATTCTGTTGTTCTAGTTGTTCGACTATTAAATATAAAAAAGGCTTAGCTCGTTTAGCAACACGCTTCATGTAGCTAGGGTGTTTTAAATACCAATTACGTTGTGCCTGTATACGGCTATTATCTTCATACTCGAAGTTGAGTTGGTGACGGATTCGTTGCCATACATCTTTAATCTCTACTTCTGCTGCGGCTTCTAAAACCTCTTCAGGTACTGCAACGGCCACTTCAACGGTTTCTATGGGATGAGTAATGGGAATAATGCCAGCCTTAGCCGACTCACAATCAAAATGACCTTCTGAATTTTCGTGATCTTGCTCACAAGACTCCACTATTTTTTCGGCTATTTGATGCTCTTCTTCAAGCTGACTATTTTGGGTACTGCTAGTGGTTGTTTGGCAGCCCATAAGGCTAGTAAACACCACCACAGGAATAACTTTATATAGACGCAATGTATTCTCTTTATATTTTTAGTTTGTTGTTTGTCGCTTTTAGCCTGCTAGTTTGTAATATGAATACAGGCAGCTAGTTATGTTACTAATTAAAAATTGTCTTTCCAATGCCTTAGTGATGCAAATACTGCTTCTTCTGAAGTTAATTGCTCTGCTTGCTTGTCATTGACACTTGCTACCACCGTTTCAATATTGCAACGTAAAAATGGATTAATATTTTGCTCCTTTTCTAAGGTTGAAGGTAAGGTTGGCAAGTTATTGGTGCGTTTTTGTACTGCCCAGTTTTCGTATTCGACAAGCGCTTGGTTGTCTGGTTCCACAGCTTTTGCAAACTTAATATTTGCTAATGTGTATTCATGGGTGCAATAGACTTTAGTTTTACTGGGAAGGGCTTTGAATTTTGCTAACGATTGATACATTTGTAAGGGAGTGCCTTCGAATAATCTGCCACAACCGGCAGAAAATAAGGTATCGCCACAAAATAAGCTGCCTTCGCCATAGTAAGTAATATGATCTAAGGTGTGCCCGGGTACTTCCATAATAGACAAGTTAATTTTTAAAACAGGTAGTTCAATCCGATCGCCGTCTTTTAATTTATGAGTTATTTGTTGAATTTTAGGGTTTTGAGGGCCGTATACAGGGATATCGGGGTAAGTCTCTAATAAAGTATTTATGCCGCCAGTGTGGTCGCTATGGTGGTGTGTGATGAGTATAGCTACTAAGGTTAATCGTTTATTTTTACAATATTCAATGACTGGAGTTGCATCACCAGGATCAACAACTACACAATATTGTTGATTGTGTATGCTCCATATGTAATTGTCTTCAAAGGCCGAAATGGGGTGAACATTTAAACTCACGGTGTAACTCCTAAACAAATTAATATTTTTAGAGTACCATAAATTGTATGAAATCGGCGTTAATCACAACTAGCCCCAGTCGTCCAGAATCATGGCGTGACTTACCAGTGGGTGACAACATAAAAACTTTGATTGAATTAGAAATCGAGGAAGCTAGCCGCAAATTTTTTGGTTATCACTTGGTACGCCTTGGCAATTTAAGCAGTGAAATTGAGCTTAAATCTTGCCCTATTAAGCATCAGGTGAATATCACACCAGACAATCTTAGCCATTCCAGTATTATTGCTAAAACCTCGTCATTACCTATTACTGAAAACAGTGTTGATGCATTCATTTTAGCTAATGAATTAGATTTTTCTCGGGATCCTCATCAAGTATTACGAGAGGTAGATAGAGCAATCATACCTAATGGTTATGTGGTGATAACAGGTTTTAATCCTTTTAGTATAAGCGGCCTATGTAAGTATTTACCCATTAATAAGGGGAGTGTTTTGCATGATGCCCGTTATTTCAGTTGCGCTAGGGTGAAGGATTGGTTGCAGCTTTTAGGGTTTGAAATTATGGATGTGAAGCATTTATTGTTTAATGAGTTGTTTTTAAATCGCAAACTAAACGCCTCATCTAAGTTGAGTTTATGGTGTCAGCAGTATTTATCGGCATTAACCACCATGTATATCATAGTGGCTAGAAAGCGAGAAATCCCACTCACTATGATTAAACCTAAATGGAAAGCCTCTAAGTTTTCTACTGTTGGAGTGAGCGTTAGTCGCGGTGCGATGCAAGTCGAAACACCCTTGAAAAGAGAAAAGTGAGGGGGTTATAACCCCAGTTCACTTAGGCTTGGGTGGGTATCTGGCCTGCGTCCTAGAGGCCATAAAAATTTTCGCTCAGATTCCTTTATAGCTAAATCATTAATGCTGGCATAACGTTTTTGCATTAAACCTTGTTCATCAAATTCCCAGTTTTCGTTACCGTATGAGCGATAGTATTGACCAGAATCATCATGCCACTCGTAAGCAAATCTCACTGCAATGCGGTTGTCTGTAAATGCCCATAACTCTTTGATAAGTCTATACTCATGTTCAGTTGCCCATTTTTTGGTTAAAAATGCATGGGCTTGCTTGCGGCCAACTGGAAACTCATTTCGGTTTCGCCATTGTGTATCTTCGCTGTAGGCTAAAACGACTTTGTCCGGATTTCGGCCATTCCAACCATCTTCAGCCATACGAACCTTTTGTTTAGCTGTGTCTTCGGTAAAAGGAGGCAAAGGTGGACGCGACTGTGTTTTCATTAGTAAGCTCTATTTGTGATTGATTATTATCTTTAAACAATAGCGGATCTCTACTGACTGGGCTAGTCAGTTATTCATGCCATTATGAAACCTAATATAACTTCTAGTCATGCTGGGTTTAGATTTTACATACAGGAATATCTCTTAACTGATGTGACTGTTTTCGGTAACATTGATAAAAGTGAGCTCTAGGAGTAACATTTGTAAAAGTGACCTTTAGGAGTGACATTGTTGAAAGTGACTTATATGAATCACTATTTTTTGGGTGATTTTTTTAAACAGCTAAACTGGATAACCATAAAGTGGTGAGATGAACATGAATGAAAACATAGTTGGTGTGATAACGGGAGACATAGTAGCTTCTCAAAAAATTCACGCTGAGGATTATGACTGCATGCTTTACACCCTAGAGCGCACCCTAACAATGTTAAAAGCTAGCCGTAATATGAAGTTTGAAACCTATCGAGGGGACGCTTTTCAAAGTGTATTTGCAGAGCCAGTGGAAGCTATTCACTCTGCTGTCATTATTAGGTTGGCGTTAAAAGCTACCACTCCGTCTTTTGATGTTAGGCAGAGTATTGGAATTGGTGCCGTTACTTCTATGCGTGGGGATATTGCAACCTCAACCGGTGAAGCCTTTACCTTATCAGGAAAAGGTTTGGATACCATTAAAAATGACTTGATTAAGGTGTCATCAAATAATCTAGCTTTCCAGTCTAAGGTTAGCGTGTTGACGAAGTTTTTAGATGCTCATTTAAGTAGTTTAACTGGGATTCAGTCAGAAACATTATTGTGTTATTTAACGTCTGAAGATAAGTCCCATGCTGATATAGCTGAATCGTTAAATAAAACAAGGAGTAATACCACTAAGCTACTCATAGCTAGTCGTTATCAGTTAGTTGAAGAGTATCTGAATTACGTTAAGTTATGTGTTAGTGAGGAGTTCAAACATGTCTGAAATAAGCATTTTAGTAGCTTTGGTTTTGGCTCATATACTAGGAGATTTTTATCTACAGCCTAGTAAATGGGTGGCAGAGCGTAATATTAATCACCATAAGTCTAGTGCTCTATATAAGCATATCCTTGTCCATGGAGTATTATCTTTTGGTGTATTTACGTTACTTAGTCATTATGGTTGGGTTACCAGTTTGATCTATTGTGCTGTGATTATAGTGAGCCATTTTGCCATTGATATGCTTAAGTCATATGCGCCTAAAACCACTTTAAGTTTTTTGATAGATCAAGGGGCTCACATTTTGATTTTAGTTTTAATATGGAGTTTTGCTACTGCTAAGCTAGATGATATTGCAGCTTTGTGTAAAAACATTACCTATAAACATTTAGCCTTAGTGATTGGCTATTTAATTATCTTAAAACCCACTTCAATCGTGATTACTATGGTATTGGCCCCGTGGACAAAAGAGCTTAATGAGAAGGCTTCACAAACGGCTCAAGCAGCCTCTAGTAAAAGCTCTTTAGAATCGGCAGGTAAGATGATTGGCTATCTTGAGCGGTTATTGATTTTAACCTTTATAGTGTTGAATCAGTTTGCGGCAATTGGTTTTTTACTGGCCACTAAATCTGTTTTTAGGTTTGGAGACTTAACTAATGCACAAGGTAAAAAATTAACGGAATACGTGATGCTTGGCACCCTTACTAGTTTCACTATTACTATTTTTGTGGGGCTTGCGACTAGTGCGATTGTTACCCATTTACCTATTGGAAAATAAACAGGGCTTTTAGAACGTTAAAAAGAACTGGATCCAATCACTAGGGGTTACATAGTGATTGGATTGTTCAATTATCGGCTTATTTAACTTTCATACCTGGTTGTGCGCCTTCTTCTGGATTCAGTATCCATAGATCTTCACCGCCGGGACCTGCTGCTAACACCATGCCTTCAGACATGCCAAAACGCATTTTACGAGGAGCTAAATTAGCCACCATAACTGTCAATTTACCCTCTAAGTCTTCTGGTTGATACGCTGATTTAATGCCTGCGAAGACTTGACGGGTTTCGCCACCTAAATCTAGCTCTAAGCGCAATAATTTATCGGCTTTCTCTACGTGTTCTGCTTTAGCTATACGGGCAATACGTAAATCAATTTTAGCAAAGTCCTCAAAGCTTATTGTGTCTGCAATAGGATTTTTTGCTAAAGGACTATTTGGATCTAGGGTTACCGTAGGCTCTAAATTTTCTTTTGAGTCATCAATCATAGCGTTGACTTTGTCCATATCTACCCGTTGCATCAGAGCTTTAAACTTATTGATGTTGTGAGCTGTTAATACATGTTGAGAACTTTTCCAGCTTAAGGTGTCATTCAAAAATGCTTCAGATTGGTTCGCTAATGTGGGCACAACTGGTTTCAAATAGACGACTAAAATACGGAATAAATTAATGCCTAACGAGCATACATCATGGGTAAACTGCTGTTTGCTCTCATCTTTGATGGTAACCCAAGGGGCATTAGCATCAATGAATTGGTTAGCTTTATCAGCTAAGGCCATAATTTCGCGAATTGCTTTATGATATTGGCGCTTTTCAAATGCAGTGGCAATGCTTGCCTCTGCTTGATGAAATTCAGCCACAAGCTCAGGTTCAAGTACATTACTTGATAATTTGCCATCAAACCGTTTTGTGATAAAGCTAGCGCAGCGACTGGCAATATTGACAACTTTACCGACTAAGTCGGAATTCACTTTTTGTGCAAAGTCTTCAAAATTTAAGTCAATGTCGGTTACAGCATCACTTAATTTCGAGGCAAAGTAATAACGTAAGTACTCTGGGTTTAAATGGTCCAAATAAGTACGGCCTTTGATAAAGGTACCTTTAGATTTTGACATTTTGGCGCCGTTAACGGTTACAAAGCCATGTACATTCACCCCTGTTGGCTTTCTAAAACCAGCGCCTTCAAGCATGGCTGGCCAGAATAAACAGTGGAAGTAGGTAATGTCTTTACCAATGAAATGATATAGCTCAGCGTCTGAATCTTTACCCCAATATTCATCAAAGTTAAGGCCATTTTTATCACATAGGTTTTTGAAGCTGGCCATATAGCCCACTGGCGCATCTACCCATACATAAAAGAACTTACCTGGGGCATTAGGAATTTCAAAACCAAAATAAGGCGCATCACGGCTGATATCCCACTGCTGCATACCTTCTTCAAACCATTCTTTTAGTTTGTTGGCGATTTCAGGTTGAACAGCATCGCTTTGTAGCCATTCTTGCAACATACCTTCAAACTGAGGTAGGTCGAAAAAGTAATGTTCAGAATCCCGTAACACAGGCTCGGCACCTGATACTACTGAGCGGGGATTTTTGAGCTCGGTAGGGTCGTAGGTGGCGCTACATACATCACAACTGTCGCCGTTTTGGTCTTCGGCACCGCATTTAGGGCAGGTACCTTGTACAAATCGGTCTGGTAAAAACATTTCTTTTTCAGGGTCGAACAACTGGCTGATGGTGCGTTTACTAATAAAACCTGAATCGTTTAAGCGGTTATACACTAACTCACACAACTCTTTGTTTTCGTCAGAGTGAGTTACATGGTAGTTGTCGTACTCAACGCCAAAATCGACTAAATCTGCATGATGCTCATCACGGGTTTGGGCTACCATTTGTTCTGCCGTAATACCTAACTGCTGGGCTTTAAGCATAACGGGTGTGCCGTGGGCATCGTCTGCACAAACGCTATAACAATTATGACCACGCATTCGTTGAAATCTAGTCCAGATATCGGTTTGAATATGCTCTAAAAGGTGGCCTAAATGGATTGAGCCGTTAGCATAGGGAAGGGCGCTGGTTACTAGAATTTTGCGAGTTTGTTCAGACATGGTCACTTATGTTTATTAAGTTTTAAAAAAGGCCGCAAATAGTAGCGAAAATAGTGACTCTTTGCATTACGAAATTGCATCACCAGTGAATAATTTTAATCATTTTTCAATAACAGCTAAAAAATTTTACTTAGTGATAAAAATGTCATAAAAATTATTACCTTAAAGCCATGTAAATGGCGTAAGCTTTGGTTATAACGTGAAGATGGCTAAGTAGCCTAAATATCCACCATAAAATAAAAGAATCCATTGCTATGCGCTTATGTGATAAAGATATCTACCAGTATTTACTAGATGGAAAAATTAAAGTTTCTCCACAACCTGCATACGAAGAAATAAGCGGTGTAACCGTTGATATGCGATTGGGCAATAAATTTAGAGTGTTTGAAGATCATCAAGCTCCTTACATTGATTTAAGTGGTCCTAAGGCCGAAGTTCAAGCCGCATTAAATAATGTGATGAGTGATGAAATTGAGATTTCTGATGACAAAGCTTTTTTTCTGCACCCCGGAGAGTTAGCTTTAGCTGTTACTTATGAATCAGTTACCCTGCCGGCTAATATCGTTGGCTGGTTAGACGGGCGCTCATCATTAGCTCGATTAGGACTAATGGTGCATGTTACTGCCCATCGAATTGATCCGGGGTGGTCTGGTAATATTGTGCTCGAAATATTTAACAGCGGTAAATTACCACTTGCTTTAAAACCTGGCATGAAAATAGGCGCCATAAGCTTTGAAGTTTTATCTGACTTTGCTGAAAAACCCTACAACGCTAGACTCGACGCTAAATATAAAGATCAATCTGGTGCTACGGCAAGCCGTATCAGCGCAGATGATAAATCTTAGGAATGGTGGGTAGGTTAAGGGGGCGAAGTGTGTCTCAGACATTGGATTTAGGAGGGTGAAATGGCGGATAATTCACATTTTTATGAACCGAAAAATGGGCATCAATTACCCCATGACCCCTTTAACGCCATCATTGCGCCAAGGCCTATAGGGTGGATTTCCACAAAAAGTAAAACGGGGGCGGTAAATTTAGCGCCATATAGTTTTTTCAATGCTTTTAATTATTCACCGCCCATAGTTGGTTTTTCAAGCCTAGGCTATAAAGACAGTGTAAAAAACGCGGTAGAAACAGGTGAGTTTTGTTGGAACCTAGTCACTAAACCTCTTGCTGAAGCAATGAACCAGACCAGCGTGGCTGTTGACCCTGATGTAGATGAATTTGAACTTGCACAGTTAACTAAAGGCCAATGTAAAATTATCGATGTACCTAATGTTGCAAAAAGTCCTGTTGTGATGGAGTGTAAAACCTCGCAGGTTATGCAGTTAAAATCAGCTAAAGGAGAAAATAGTCAAACTTGGTTAGTGCTAGGTGAAGTGGTTGGAGTGCATATTGCTCAAAAAGCATTGAAAGATGGAATTTACGATACCGCAGCGATGGAGCCTGTAATGCGAGCTGGTGGTGCGGCCGATTACTTCACTGTAAGTGAAGAACAAAAGTTCGAATTATTTAGGCCTAAATCAAATTAAGTACATTCTTGGCTAAGGATTGCGCAAACAATACTGAAAACAGTGATTTAGCATTGCAAATTTAGTCAAATTACGTAAACTGCGCAGCTTCGGTCGGTGTGTAGCGCAGCTTGGTAGCGCACTTCGCTGGGGGCGAAGGGGTCGTAGGTTCGAATCCTATCACACCGACCAATTAATATATTTTCCCCACTTTCTTAATTAGTAAACTTCAAATAAGACTCAAACATAGGTTAGTTTTTGTTTCTATCTACTTTTATAGTAACTGCTTCAATTGATTATTTCCGGCTATTTTGAACTAACTCCAACTTTTTTTATGTGTAACTCATCGCAGATTGACTATTGGGCGGTGTAATCTAATTTTAGCTGTCATATTCTTGGGATTGCAATGAGATTGATTTTTAGTCAATTAAATAATCAGGAGTGTTTAAGCATGTTTACTGTTCAAAATTTATCAATTAATGTCCGAGTATTTGGGTTTTTCATGTTCTCACTTTATAGTGCTGAAACCTTGGCTGAAACCACTAAAGTGAAGGTGAATAAGCAGTCTAGCTTAACTTCTGTTGAGAGTTATCCTATAGAAAACGTGAATCATGCTGTGCCACAATTCAAGGTTGATACAGGATGGCCAGACATGCCAGCTACTTGGTTAATAGGGCAAGTGCCTGGCTTAGCATTAGACAAGCACGATAATGTGTGGGTGTTACATCGTCCTAACTCTTTGAGCAGAATTGACCTAGGTCTAACGAATAACTCCGCTCTTTGTTGTGAGGCGGCACCTCATGTGCTGCAGTTTTCACCTGATGGACAACTTTTAAATGCTTGGGGCGGTCCAGATAAGGCTCCTGTTATTGAAGGACAAAGTCAATGGCCGTCTACTGTCCATGGTTTGTATGTGGATGATGAAGATACAGTATGGTTGGGTGGTAATGGTAAAGGCGATCATGTGGTGCTCAATTATACCCAGAAGGGGGAGTTCATACGTCAATTTGGTCACCGTGGTGAGACTGACGGTAATTTAAGTGAAAGTACTTTAGGAAATCCTGCTGATATTTTTCATGATACTGAATCTAATCGTGTCCTTATTGCAGATGGTTACATAAATAAGCGAGTGACGGCTTTTGATTCTAAAGACAATACTTTTGAGCAACTTTGGGGAGCTTATGCTGGCTTGCCCGATGGCGGTACCCGTGATGGCGCATTTGATGTATCTCAAGCTGTAGCAAGTGCTGATAAAAATAGCGTTACAGCAGAAAATTTCGGAGACATTGTACATTGTGTGGTGCAGTCAGATGATGGCAGAATTTATGTATGCGATAGAAAAAACAATCGACTACAAGTATTTAAAATGAATGAGTCAGGCAAAGTTGAATTTTTACAAGACGTGATTATAGCCAAAGATACCGGTGGAGTTGGCAGTGCTACCGATGTAGATTTTTCACCGGATAACAAATACATGTATGTGGCTGATATGATGAATGGGCGCATATGGGTATTGTGGCATGATACTTACGAAGTCTTAGGGAGTTTTGGTAGACCTGGGCGCTATCCAGGGCAGTTTACTTGGTTACATAGTGTGGTAGTAGACAGCGAAGGGAATCTGTATACATCTGAAGTAAATACAGGTCGAAGAGTACAAAAATTTGTACTGACGGGCTTTACCAAGTAACTATTTTATCGGATAAGCCACAGCGGAAAGGTAGCTTTTTTGACCCTGTGGTTTATGAACCGATAAGTTCAAATTTCACTAAAACACTTGAGTTATCAATTAAAAAATAGTTTTCTATAGGTCTTATCCAAAACTGAGATTTAATAATAATAATAATAATAATAATAATAATAATAATAATAATAATAATAATAATAATAATAATAATAATAATAAAAATAAAAGGGTAACTATGAAAATGAGTAAATTTTATAACGCTTTATTAGCAGGGCTTAGTCTGAGTATTGTGTTTTCAAGTTGTGCCGCGCCTATGGAGGCCATACATTCAACTACTGAGCCATCTTCTGGGGTCACTAAAGATTTTGTTTTAAATACTGGCTCATCGGCAATAATTGAACAACCAAAATGTAAGGCTAAATCAGCGGTTTTGTTGATCCATGGTTGGGTTGGGCAAAAAGATGAAGTGGGTGATTTATATAAAGATTTATCTGCGCAATTAAGAGGAAGTTGTATAGCTTCATTGCGGTTTGATGTGCAGGGAGAAGCAGAGCGAGAAAAAAGTAACTTTACTTTAACGAGTACGTTTAAAAGTAGAATGGAGGATACAGAGGCTGCCTTAGAATATTTAAAGAAGCAGTATCCTACATTACCATTAGTGGTAGTTGGTTTTAGCCTTGGAGGTGCAACGGCTATGGAGTTAGTTAGCCGTCATCCTAAAACCTTTGAGGGAGTAGTGTTATGGTCTAGTGCTTTAAATCCTAATGAAATTGTTACGCAACCTAGTTACTACGAAGCGGTTAGAGGTGCAATTGATGAAGGTGAAAGTGTACTTAAGGAAGCTTGGGCAGATTTAACCTTTACTCGACAACATGTAATTGGGATGTTGGGCTATAACCCTATTCGTAACTTAGGTGAGTTTAAAGGGCATTTGTTAGCCATACGGGGTACAGATGATTATCTACCAGCCCATGAAAAGGTGATTTTTAAGGCAAGTAGTGCTGTTAGTGAGGATGCATACTATTTAGGGGGAGCAGACCATATATTTGATGTTTTTGACCCCGAAAACAGTCAAAAGGCTAAAGTGTTAGGTTTGACTTTGAATTGGATAACTGGCCTGTAATCAATTATTTATTTTAGGCGGGGTAAGATAAACCAAAAACACTATCACTAATCAAGTTCATATCTTGTTTTTGATAATTGCATTAGGTCTTATTTAAATACCCTGTCAAAACGTTTTCTGGTAAAGGTTTAGACCAGTAGTAACCTTGTCCAATTTCACAGCCCAATGCAATTAATTTATTGAGTGTAGCTTTATCCTCTATACCTTCAGCTACTGTCTTTAAGCCTAAGCTACTAGCCATATTAATAATAGCTTTTACTATTGAATCGTCTTGCTTATCACTCACCAAGGAATTGATGAATGAACGGTCTATTTTTAACTTACTAGCGCTAAATTCTCTTAAATACCCTAAGTTTGAGTATCCTGTCCCGAAATCATCAATAGCAATTGATGCTCCTAATTGACTCAACCTATTAAGTTGTTTTTCTATCTGATGGGTATCATCTATCAATAGTGATTCTGTCAACTCTAACTCTAAAGCCTCTGCGGGTAGCTTTGCTTTGCGTAATGCATCTTCAACTGTATCTTGTAAATGCCCATCTTTGAACTGCATTACGGAAAGGTTGATGGCGACCCGTAGTTTAGGATGTCCTTGCTGTCTTTGTTTAGCACAAAACCTACAGGCTTCCTGAATGACCCATTGGCCGATTTCATTTATTAAGCCGCTACTTTCTGCCAGTGGAATAAATTGATCGGGTGTAATTGTACTGCCATCAGGTTGTGGCCAGCGCAATAAAGCTTCTACAGCTGTAACACTACCACTTTTTAGATCTACCATGGGTTGGTAATAAAGTTGAAATTGCTTTTGACTAACAGCAGGTCGCAATGTTTGTAACAACTTAAATTTAGCATCGCTAGCTTTGTCCATATAGCTGTCATAGAAATGGAAGGTACTCTTGCCTGCTTCTTTAGCTTGATACATAGCTATGTCTGCCTTACGGCAAAGTTGTTTAAAGTTAGTGCCGTGTTGAGATGTACAAGCAATACCCAATGAGGCTGAAACCGCTACTTGTGTTTGTTGAATAGTAAATACGAGGGAGCATTGTCTTATTAGTTCATGGGCTAATTTATTGAGATGGGCGAGATCATTGGAATGAGGAGCTAACAATAAGAATTCGTCTCCACCAAAGCGGATTAGATATTGATTTGCTTCTAAAATACTAGTCAGCCTTTGTGCAAGCTCTTTTAAAAGTAGATCTCCGGCTGCGTGCCCTAACACATCATTCACTGGTTTAAAGTTATCTAAATCAAAGAATAATAATGCTAATTGTTGATGATTTTTGAGGCTATCAGCCAATGATTGTGTAAATAGTATTTCACCATAATAACGGTTAGGAAGATCCGTTAATGGGTCGTGGTGGGCGAGGTGTTGAATTTGAGTTTGGCTTCGTTGTACCTTGGTATTTTCTTTGTGTAATGACAACATCAAGCGTTTTATATCTCTTACTAAGATATAAACGCTGAAGCTAGTTACAATAAAAATAACCAAAATGAAAACTAGATGGGACCAACTCAAGCTTGGAATATTAGGGGTAATTGAGCCATTTAATGTGAGCCAAGCTAGGATTGTGCATTGAGAAATAACAAATATCAGAATTGAAATAAATAACCCAACTCCACCTAGGATCGCGGCGAATATAAATAAACTTGGGTAACCTAAAATAGCTAGGTCAAATAAACCGGCTCCTGTAAATGCTAATGCAAATAACATAGTCGTTAAAGAGCCCAACAATATATAGGCAGATACCGTTATTTTGTGTCTATATGCAAAAATGAATGCAACAAGTAAGCAACTAAGCCCAATTGAAAAAATGACTAAAGTCAGGCTTCTAGCGACTAGAAGGGACGCTATCAGAGCAAAAGAAGAGACCATACATATTTGCATTAGTCTTTGACGGCGAATGCCACTAAATACATCCTTGTCATTTAAAATATGTTTATGTTGATGATTATCCTGAAGATCTTGATTGTGAGTCATTATGTCTAATTTGAGTAGTTTGACTACCGAGCCTAGCGCCCTGAATTAAGGGTGTTTGCAGAAATTACAGCACAAACTATTAATCTGCAATATTCAGATTGCTTGATGTTGATACGCATGTTTCAGGACACATAACTAAATTTAGACCTATACGGTAAATTTACTTTCTTCCAAGGTTCATCCTGTTAGCGCTTCTGTTTTTATCAGCCCTTAATTCGGATACTAGGTTAGTGGGTTTTATCGCTTATTGCTAACAGTCTTGCTTAGTGAATTTAATGTATTGATCTATAAAGCATACAAGAGTGTGATTCACTACCTTGTATAAGCTAGATGTCTGATCTTTTATAGGGTGGTTAATTAACCGTAAAAGTTGCTATCATTGCTGAAACAAAGAACTTGGGTGATCTGCCATGCCGACGATACCTTTTAATTCTTCATCTCCAAAAATAAATAGTAAAGCTCACTCATCCCGGTTAGAAGCGGTACTAAATACTGTTATCGACGGTATTATTACCATTAATAATCGAGGGGACATTCAAAGCTTTAACCCATCCGCAGAACGTATCTTTGGTTATGCTCCAGAAGAAGTTATTGGTAAAAATGTAAAAATGCTAATGCCAGAGCCTTACCATAAAGAGCATGACGGTTATCTTCAAAATTATTTTAATACTGGCGACAAACAGGTTATTGGAAAGGGGAGGGAGGTAGAAGCTCAACGAAAAAACGGTACTATCTTTTCTATGGAGTTAGGCGTTAACGAGATGAGTATTGCAGGTGAAACCATGTTTGTGGGGACAATTCGAGATATCTCAGATCGCAAAGGCGCAGAACAAGCGCTATTGGAAAATCAAGCAAAGCTTCAAGCCATTGTAGATAATACGGTTGATGGGTTAATAACTATTAATGAAGTTGGAAAAATTGAACATTACAATAAAGCATGTGAAGGCATATTTGGTTTTACGTTTGCTGAGGTGGTGGGTAAGAATGTAAAAATGTTAATGCCTGAACCTTATTACAAGGAGCATGACGGATACTTACAAAATTACCAGAATTCAGGTACAAAAAAGATTATTGGTATTGGGAGAGAAGTTAAAGGGAAACGAAAAAACGGTACTTGTTTCCCGTTAGATCTTTCGGTAAGTGAAGTTCATATACATGGTCGTAAACTCTATAGTGGCATTGTAAGAGATATATCAGAACGAAAAAAATCGGAAGATAGAATAGAACAAGCTAACGCTGAGTTAGAAGAGTTCTCATATCGTACGTCCCATGATTTACGGTCACCATTAGTTTCGTCTATTCGCCTCTTAGATATAGTCCAAGAGGCTATTGAAAATAATGAGAAAGACCATGCTTTAATGGGCATTGGTCGTATTCAAAAGTCGCTGAATCAACTGGAAGAGTTGGTTAAAGATATTCTTACTTTAACTTTAACCAAAAATGAGAAAGAAGACTACGAAGCAGTAAACGTAGACACTGTAATTAATGATTCATTAAATAAATTAAAACATATGGAAAATTATGAGCGCTTAAGTATTCAATTAGTTCCTCAATTTGAACAATCACTAATCACTAAAAAGAATCGGTTTGTGTTAATTGTTGAAAACTTATTATCAAATGCTATTAAATATCAAGATGTTAGCAATGATTCTTCATTTGTAAAGGTGACTACTTACCGTCAGGAAAATAAGTTTATACTAACTGTTAGCGATAATGGTTTGGGTATTCCAAAGTCACTTCAAAAGCAGTTATTTCAAATGTTTAAACGATTTCACCCTAAAACATCATTCGGGTCTGGTTTAGGGCTATATATGATGAAGAAAAGTGTGGACGTACTTGGGGGAAGGATTGAGTTTGATGATATGGATAACCTCAGTACCTTTAAAGTTACATTACCACAATCTCTAGAATGAACTATATTCAAGTCTAATATTAATCAGTGGAGTGCATAATGCCGACATCGTCAGTATTAGTTGTTGAAGATAGTGAAATTGATCAAGTCATAGCTAAATACATGTTTAATAAATTTGATGAAAATTTAGAAGTACTTCAAGCGTTTGATGGGGTAGAAGCATTAGATATTTTAAAAGGCACACAGCCACAACCTATTTTTATATTTTTAGATATTAATATGCCAAGAATGAATGGCCACGATTTTTTGAAAGCCTACGAGTCGAGCGACCTGAATTCAACCTCTATCGTTATGCTCACCTCGTCCTGCCAGCCTGAAGAAAAAGACAAATGCCTCGCCTATAACAGTGTTAAACGCTATTTGACTAAGCCTCTTGAGATTGCAGACTTAGAAGGCTTATTTAAGACTTCTTAATAAATCTAGCTTTGTTATACCTTAATAAAAGTCAGAAATGTTGGGGGTATCAATTGTGGGATCTGCATTTTTTAATATTTAACGTCTGGGATGTACTGTTTGGCTTATAGATTTATTTAGTACTTTCACTTTACATAATTACTTATTCTGACGCTCGTTACGATATAATAGCCCAAACAAGAACATTCATTTAAAGGAGTTTTTTAAAATGCCAAATTTTGTAATTGAGCACAGTGGCTCATTAACTAATCAAATTGATGCTGACACTATTATGGATAAAGTGTTTGCTGGTGCCAAAAACAGCAGTCACTTTCCTCCAGAGGCAATCAAAATTCGTGTAGAGCCTCGCCCTCAGTTTAGATTACACGATGTTTCGAAAGATTTTTTGCATGTGTCTGCTCATATTCTAAGTGGCCGTACTGATGAGCAAAAAAGTGAAATTTCGAATGCGGTACTGAGTGAGTTAAAAGAGTTGGCTTTAACGAGTGTGTTTGTTTCCGTAGAAATTGTGGACATTCACCGAGCTAGTTTTGTTGACCATACTTTTTAAACCCTGTGGCTTTTGATAAGCCAGTATTAGCAAGTAATGAAACGCTTTTTAATCGGGCCTGTATATCATGTATGGGCGTTGATATGATTAGTTCATCTATTTTTGTCGCTTCAATGAATTTTTCTAATTTATCAGTTACTTGTTGTTTTGAGCCCACTAATGCATAACGTAATATGTGTGACAACATTGCTTTCTCTGAGGCCGAGCAGTAGTTTAATAAGTCCTCCGTAGGTTTAGAAAAGGGCTTATTGATACCTTTATGCAAATTTATAAACTGTTGTTGTACCGACGTAAATAAGTAGTTTGCTTCTTCATCTGTATCAGCCACAACCGCCATTACTCCAGCCATTACGTACGCACGCTCACATTGTATTGATGATTTAAACCCTGCTCTATAGAGTGAAAGGGCGTCAAATAGTTGATCCGGTGCAAAGTGTGATGCAAACGAGTAAGGAAGACCTAGTTTAGCTGCGAGCTTTGCACTATATAAACTTGATCCTAACATCCATAGTGGGACTTGGGTATTCTCTCCAGGTATCGCTATGACCTTTTGCGCGGGAGTAGGGGGGGCCAAATATCTCTGTAACTCAAGAATATCATTTTCATAAGTATCAACTTTACTAGTGTTTCGTCGCAGTGCATGAGCTGTTGCCATGTCTGTACCTGGCGCTCTGCCTAAGCCTAAGTCTATTCTGTTTGGAAATAGAGACGCTAATGTTCCAAATTGTTCTGCTATTACTAACGGAGAATGGTTAGGAAGCATGATGCCCCCTGAGCCAATACGAATATTTTTAGTGGCAGCTCCAATATGTCCTAAAACAATTGCTGTAGCAGAACTTGCTACACCGCGCATACCATGATGCTCAGCTAACCACACTCTATGATAGTTAGTTTCCTCCGCCAAAATAGCCAATTTTCGAGAGTTTTCTAGGGCAGTTTTAACATCGCTGTCTTCGGTAATTGGTGCAAGATCAAGAATTGAGAAAGGGACCATATTGGAAGTTAACTTTTACTTTTTATGCTGCTTATAGTAAAACGCCGCTTGTAAGCGGCGTTTTGGGAAGTTTATTCGTCGTCACACTCTTCATTGCATTCACCATACAAATAAAGACTATGGTGGGTTAATTTCATATTGTGGCGCTTAGCGACTTCATCTTGGCGTTTTTCAATTACCTCGTCTTCAAATTCGATAACTTTTCCGCATTTAAGACAAACTAAATGATCATGATGCTCTTTATGGCTTATTTCAAAGACTGATTTACCACCTTCAAAATGATGGCGGTTTAATATTCCGGCATCATCAAATTGGTTGAGTACACGATATACTGTTGCTAAGCCAATTTCTTCGCCTTGATCAATCAGAATCTTATAAACATCTTCCGCACTAATATGTTGATTCTGTGGTAGTTGTAATATTTCGAGTATTTTTAAGCGTGGTAAGGTTATCTTTAAACCAGCTTTCTTCAATTCTTTATTTTGTTCCATGCGCATTCTTACAGAGAGAGTATGAGGACATTATAGGTGACCTATTTTGATTTAAAAGGCATTCCTGAGTATTTGTGTTAAGTATTTAACAAAACATTAAAAAAGGAGCTTTTGCTCCATTTTTATTTAACTTAATTCTGCTAAACATAATTCTTCGTGAATTTGTTTACACCAAGCCTTTACTCGTTCTTCAGTGAGTTCAGGTTGCCTATCTTCGTCTATACCTAATCCTACAAAATGATTCTCGTCAGCCATGCCTTTAGATGCTTCAAAATCATAGCCTTCAGTAGACCATTGTCCAACTAAAATTGCACCTTTAGCTTCAACAATATCTCTTACCATACCCATGGCGTCAAGAAAGTACTCAGCGTAGTCTTCTTGGTCACCACATCCAAAAATGGCAACGAGCTTGTCTTCAAAATCGATTTGTTCGAGTTCTGGGAAAAAGTCATCCCAATCACATTGGGCTTCTCCATAATACCAAGTTGGTATTCCAAAAAGCAGGAGGTCAAATTCAGCAATGTCTTCTTTACTGCTTTTTGCTATGTCATGAACATCAATTAGGTTTTTGCCTAATTCTTTTTGGATCATTTTTGCTATATGTTCAGTGTTACCTGTGTCGCTACCAAAAAATAGACCTACACTTGCCATCAGTGATTTTTCCTCTACGTCAATCTTATCAATATGTTAAGTCGGTTGTGTGCAAAATTAGTTTTCTATAATCCACTGCATCACACCTTTAAAAATGAAGCCTAGTGCTCCTAAAAACAACACGAAGTACACTACTACTTTTCCGATTGTAGGTACGTTATTTTTCTTTAATACGTCATGAACTACATAAGCCATAAGTAAAAATAGTCCTATAAGCGTGGCGTCTAGGGCAAAAGCTTCTATTTGTTCATAATATTCGCTTAGCATAACTCTTACTTGTTCCTGCTCACTATCCGATTTTTCCGGCGCATACTAGCATAGAGTCACTTTTTATGAAAATGATTCAAAGCTAAGTCAAACTTTAAAGTGGTTAATTCTTTGGGGAAGAGCCCATTTTTACATGGAATTGAAGAGACTCACTTAAGCTACCGTCACTTTGCATTGCTGCAATAGTTTGATCAAGCTGAGTTTTTAGTTTAGTGAGCTCTGGTCTCAAAATTATTTCTGTATGTGTTTTATCACTTGGTCTAGGAGACATGTAAAATGTGTTATCTTTAAATTCACGTAAATCGAATACTTTAGCGGCATTAAATTCGTTCATTATGGCGTAGTCGCATCGACCTGCCACAAGCATATTCATGACTGATATTTTAGAGCTGGAGTCTACTCGGTTGATAAATCCATTTTCTGTCATTTTTGTTAGGCTCGGGTAGATATAGCCATCACGGGTACATATTTTGTGACCTTTTAATTGGGATAAGGTAAATGAGTCTTCAAATGGTTTCATTTTGTATAAAAACATTCTGTGACTAAACAAAGGAATACTCGCAATCGCTTGATTTGGATTTTTGAGCCAAACTTTACTTAACAAGAAGGCGTCTATTTTATTTGTATTCAGTAAGGTTTCGTTTCTAACCCGGTTAGAATCTAAAAACTCAAAGTTTAAACCATGCATATGAGAAGCTTCTTGAAGCACATCATTAAGCAAGCCAACATAGGTGTCAGATTTTGGGTCTATGTACAAATAGGGGGGGGCCCCCGGGCTGTTTACTGCAAACTTATAGGTTTTATTAGCAAGTGCACTTTTACAAAAAATAAGCATTAAAAAGCTGACACAAAGCCACCAAAATATTGTGTTTTTTATGAGCATTGTAAAAATATTCACATTATTTTTTGAATTAAATTTGAGTACGAAATACTGAGTTATTTTACGTAAAGGTTATTTTTGTGCAAGGGTAAAGGACATAATCATCTCGTGGCAAACTTTCGGCTTTTCAGCATGTAACCAGTGACCTACACCATTGATCACTCTTGATTTGCTGTTTGGAAATAATGTTAATGTGGCTTCTTTGTGTTCGGCTAATAAGTAGTCTGATAGCTGTCCTTTGATGAACAATACGGGTTTATTAAAGGAATGTTCAGACTCAATAGCCCTTGATAGTTTTATATAATCACGCTGCAATAGTTTAAGGTTGAATCGCCAAAACCATTGATTTTCTTGGTTGTACAAACTTTTCAGTAAGAATTGTCGTACGCCACTTTCTTGAATATGTTGTGCGAGTGATTCTTCAGCTTGCTTTCGGTTTTCTAAGTGTGCTAAATCCACCGCATTTAAACCTGCTAATACCTGATTGTGGCGAGGGAGATACTTAACAGGGGCAATATCAATAATCACTAAACGTTCTACTAAAGATGCGTTATCCAGAGCAATTTGCATCGCCACTTTTCCACCTAAAGAGTGACCGACTAATGTTGCGCTATGGATATTTAAATCAGCTAAGGTTTGAGAAATAAGGTGAGCGTAGTGTTTAAAACTAAATTCTTCAGTAAAACTTGATTGGCCGTGATCTGGTAGATCGATAGATAAGACTTGAAATTGCTCTGTAAACAGTCTTCTTAGACCAGCTAGGTTATCTAAACTCCCAAATAAACCATGGATTAGGATTATCCATGGCTTTTGTGAGTCGTCTGAATGGATTTGGTAATTAACTGCGGACATAAACTAGCCTCAAATTTTACTTCTGACAATGGCCAAGAAGCATAATTATGAGGCTAGCTAAAAGCAATGAGTCCAATGTATAAAATAAGCTTTTTAGTTAAAAAGCTTTGTTAATAAATTTACATGTTGGGATAGTTAGGACCTCCTGCGCCCTCTGGCACAACCCATGTGATATTTTGACTTGGGTCTTTGATGTCACAAGTTTTACAATGAACACAGTTTTGTGAATTTATTTGAAATTGTTTTTCATCGGCTTCGTTTTCTACAAATTCATATACTCCCGCAGGACAGTACCTTTGTGCTGGCTCGTTAAACTTAGACAAGTTAATAGTGATAGGTATGTTCGGGTCTTTTAATTTTAGGTGGCATGGTTGGCCCTCTTCATGGTTAGTATTAGATAAAAATACTGAAGACAGCTTGTCAAAACTAAGAATACCGTCTGGTTTTTGGTAATCAATTTTGTTTGCTTCATCGGCTGCTAACATCAAGCTGTGATCGGCTTTTTCATCTTTAAAGTCAAAGGGTAGGCGTCCGCTAAACCAATTTTGATCAATGGTGTTATATGCCCCTCCAATAAAAGTCCCCAGTTTGTGTAATACAGGACCAAAGTTGCGGGAGCTATATAACTCATCATATAGCCAAGAATTTTTAAAGTTATCTTCAAAGGCTATTAAGTCTTGGTGCTCTTTAGTGTCTGCTTGGCTTAGAGCTTCTATTAAGGATTCTGCGGCCAATAGGCCTGACTTCATTGCGGTATGGTTGCCTTTTATTTTTGCAAAATTCAAGGTGCCAGCTTCGCAACCGACCAACAATCCACCTGGAAATGTCATTTTAGGAAGTGAGTTAAAACCACCTTTTGCAATTGCTCTTGCACCATATGAAACCCGTTTGCCACCTTCTAAATATTGCTTGAAGACAGGATGATGTTTGAGTCTTTGGAATTCATCAAAAGGACTTAAATGTGGATTCTCATAATTCAAATCTATGATCAGGCCCACAAAAACTTGGTTGTTTTCGCCATGGTATAAATATGAGCCTCCAGTTGCATCACTCAAAGGCCAGCCTGCTGTGTGAACAACTAACCCTTCTTGATGTTTTGCAGGGTCTATATCCCAAATTTCTTTGAAACCAATACCGTAGTGTTGGGGCGACTTACCTTGGCCTAAATCAAATTTTTCAATGAGCTGCTTGCCTAAATGCCCACGGCAACCTTCAGCAAAAACCGTATATTTTGCTTTTAGCTCCATACCCGGCATATATGAGTCTTTTGGTTTTGAGTTTTCATCGAGACCCATATCACCTGTTATTACACCACCTACGCTACCGTCTTGATTGTAAAGAACCTCAGAAGCTGCAAACCCCGGGAATATCTCTACACCTAGTTGTTCTGCTTGTTCTGCTAACCAGCGGCACATGTTACCCATGCTTGTAATATAATTGCCTTCATTGTGCATGGTTTTTGGTGTCATAAAAGCAGGAATTTTGGTGCCCTTATTTTCATTGTTTAACCAGTAAATATCATCTTGAATAACAGGAGTATTGAGGGGGGCGCCTTTTTCTTTCCAATCTGGAAACAGCTCATCCAGTGCTCGTGTTTCAAATACGGCTCCAGATAAAATATGAGCACCGACTTCAGAGCCTTTTTCAACAACACAAACCATGAGATCTTGTTCTTGTTTTTGAGCTAGCTGCATTAATCGACAAGCTGTAGACAAACCTGCAGGGCCAGCACCGACTATAACTACGTCAAATTCCATCGATTCTCGTTCCACTAATATGTCCTCTTTTATATTTAACTATTCATGAAAAAAATATTTAAAGCAGTTAACTATAAGCCTTATTTACTGGTGTTTAATTGTAATTTTAAGCTCATCTTCATTAAAACTGACTTCAAGAAATAACGAAAAAATCATTCAATACGTTAATGTTAATAATTCAATGATTTCAATTAAGTTGTTAATAAACAATGCTTTAACTGTTAATTTTAGGGGCCTAAATGTTTTCAAATTAACGTTTTAAATTTGTTTGTAATGTTATGATACCTGTAAACATGTTGCGCAAATACTATATTTTTGATGCTCAATAGTTAATTTGACGTGAAGAGGTGTTCAAAGTAAATTAATCACATCCTAATGTGGGAGGTATGACCACTCACTTAACACTGACATCCTGATATAGAGGTCAACATGAAAATATTAGTGCCGGTAAAACGAGCCATTGATTACAACGTGAAGGTAAGAGTAAAGCCTGATAACAGTGCTGTAGATCTTACAAACGCCAAAATGTCTATTAATCCATTTTGTGAAATTGCGGTTGAAGAAGCGGTAAGACTTAAAGAAAAAGGCGTGGCTACTGAAATTGTTGTGGTATCAATAGGTGACAAGGCTTGCCAAGAACAAATACGTACAGCCCTTGCGCTAGGCGCTGATAGAGGGATACAAATTGATACACCTGATCTCTTGGGTTCGTTACAGGTGGCCAAATTACTCCAGAAGGTTGTTGAAGAGGAAAGTCCAGACTTAGTGATTTTAGGAAAGCAATCTATTGACTCTGACAATAATCAGACAGGGCAAATGTTAGCAGCTTTGACCGGCATGCCTCAGGGGACGTTTGCTTCAGAAGTTGAAATTACAGAAGGTAAGGTGAAAGTCACAAGAGAAATAGATGGCGGCTTACAAACGGTTGAGTTGACCTTACCTGCTGTAGTCACTACCGACTTAAGACTAAATGAACCTCGCTATGCATCATTACCCAATATTATGAAGGCTAAGCGTAAGTCGTTAGAGGTTAAACCTGCCGCTGATTTTGGTATTGAATTGTCATCAGGTGTCAAGGTCTTGAAAGTAGAAGCGCCAGCACAGCGCCAAGGTGGGATTAAGGTAGCTGATGTTGCTGAACTAGTAGATAAATTAAAGAATGAAGCGAAGGTGATCTAATGACTATTCTTGTATTTGCAGAACATGATAACGAGCAGCTAAAAACAGAAACCCATAAACTAGTCCATGCAGCTACACAAATAGGTGGAGAGATTCATTTATTGGTTGCCGGTGCAGGATGTGATGCAGTGGCAACACAAGCATCAAAATTAACCGGAGTCACTAAAGTCTTAGTTGCGGATAGCTCAGAATATGCCCATCAAATGGCTGAAAATATCGCCGAATTAGTGACTGAATTAGGTAAAGAAGTAAGCCACATTCTTGCTGCTGCTACCACTACAGGTAAGAATTTCATGCCACGGGTCGCCGCTTTACTCGACGTATCGCAAATATCTGACATTATTAAAGTAGAGAGTGCAGATACCTTTGTACGCCCAATATATGCTGGTAATGCTATTGCAACTGTACAATCTTCAGATGCCATTAAAGTTGTCACCGTCAGAACCGCAGCTTTTGATGCGGCGTCACAAGACGGCTCGGCACCAGTTGAAGTTTGCTCAGTAGTTAAACCTTTAGAAAAATCAGCATTTGTGTCGGCTGAGCTAACTGAGTCAGAGAGACCTGAACTGACGGCTGCTGATGTGATTATTTCTGGAGGCCGAGGCATGCAAAATGGAGAAAACTTTAAACTATTAGATGGAATTGCAGATAAACTCGGTGCGGCTATGGGGGCTTCTCGTGCGGCAGTTGATGCGGGGTTTGTTCCTAACGATATGCAAGTTGGACAAACTGGAAAAATTGTTGCGCCTAATCTTTACATTGCAGTCGGTATTTCAGGGGCTATCCAGCATTTAGCGGGTATGAAAGATTCAAAAGTCATTGTTGCTATAAACAAAGATGAAGAAGCTCCTATCTTTCAAGTTGCTGACTATGGTTTAGTTGGTGACTTGTTTGATGTGTTACCTGAGCTTGAAGCTGCACTGTAGTTTTTCTAAGTTAAAAAAGCGATGATAGCTTAGTTATCATCGCTTTTTTGTTTGTGGAATATGTCGCTAGAAAGGGCAAGTTACATACACTTTCTCATCTTGTTTTGATTAAACAGCTACAACTGAGTTGTCTTCTAAAGATACAGGAGAAGGAATGTAAGCATCAGCTTCCCAGTCATTTTCCCATTCAGTATCATCTAATAAATACCTAAACTCATAGTTTGAATCTTTGGGTAAGTTAACAGTGGTTGTGAAGCTACCATTTTTAAGCTTTTTCATCGGCGTTGAGGCCGCATCCCAATTGTTAAAATCTCCCACTAAACTTACAGTTTCTGCTTCTTGTGCTTCTTCTTTAGATAACTTAAACGTTACCTTACAAACAGCTTTAGATTTTAAATATTGTTTTTTAAATGCCATGGTTTATCTCCTGAAGTAACAAAATTGAATGTGTACAATTAAAACAAATTAAAGTTATCTTCAGTTGCTTCGTCTTGGTGCGGTATGTTTTTGTTAGTGCAACTGTTTTTTCACTTTTTTATACTCTCTATTATTAGTTAAGTTCTAAAAACTTCTTTAAATTCATAAAATTAACTATTAATAATATAAATATACCTAATTTACTCTGCCACACTTAGGGTAACTTTAGATATGTATAATTATTATAGTGCAAAAAATATGCAAAGTTAAACCATTACAATGGATAAGGGTTCAGCGTTTGAATTTTTTAGCATATTGACTTGGAGATAAGCCCGCGTGTTTTTTAAAAAGCCGAGTAAACGAACTCAAGTCTTCGTATCCCACTTGGTTAATGATCCTTTCAATACTGTCTTGGGTGGTTTCGAGAAATCGTTTGGCAGCTTCGATACGTAAAGTTTGAATATAGTTTAGTGGTGTTTGGTCTGTTGCTTTTTTAAAGCGTCTATTAAATGTACGGGCGCCTAGATTCACTAATGGAGGAAGCTGGTTAACTGATATGTGCTGATTAAAGTGCTCTTCTAGCCACTCTTGAACAAATAATATATCTGGATCTTGATGGTACTTTTTAGCTCTTAGGGTAGCATAGGCCGCTTGGTCACCTCGGCCTATATCAATAACATGGGCTTTTGCTGTAGTAGTGGCTACGTCATGCCCACAATATCTTTCAATTAACAATAAGGCTAAGTCAAACCAAGCCATGCCCCCACCAGAACAGTAAATGTTTTGGTCAGACGTTATCATTTTTTCAGGACATAGGTTAACGTCCGGGTATCTTTGTTTAAACTGCTGCGCATACCCCCAATGAGTCGTTGCGTCCTTGTTTTGTAAAACACCTGCTTCTGCTAATAAAAATGCACCACTGCAGTTACTCGCTATATCGGCATTGTTACTAAAGTGCTTTTTAATATGGGGTAGTAAAGCCCGGTTATTATTAAGGACTGTAATTAACTCACCTCCTATAGTTGGCACCAGTAATAGGTCTGTTTCAGCTACCTCTTCAATGGCGATATGACTAGTCAATTCAATTTGGTTAATACATTTTACGGGCCGCTTTTTTATCGAAGCAATTTGTACATCAAAGAAAGGCGTTGGTGCTTCCCCAGACATACGTTGCCAAGTTACTCCAGCTAAAGCAAACAAGTCTAAGGCTCCAGTTATAGCACTGGCATAAGCTTGATCGAACCCCAAAATAGTTACTTTAAACACCCTTAATAAACCTCTTGATTAGTCATAAATAATGATGACTTATAGCTGGCTTAAATGACCATTAATATGTCATATGTGCCAATGATAGCCAACTCATAATTTTGCGATTCTTTAACAAGTTAAATTTAATCAGTTTGGTGACAAACAAGGTTTTTATATGAGTAATGAGTTGGTAAAACGTAGAGAGTTGTCTTTTCAATTGTTTGAATTGTTAGATACGAATGCGCTGTGTGAGCGAGAACGTTTTAGCGAACACAATCGTGAGACTTTTGATGCGGTTATGGATATAGCCGAGAAGATAGCCACCGAAAAATTTGCAACACACAATGCGAAAGCTGATGCTAACGAGCCTACCTTTGATGGTGAAAAGGTAACTATGATCCCCGAAGTCCAAGAGGCGTTTGATGCGTATGTTGAATCGGGCTTAATTGCTGGCAGATTTGATTTTGATGAGGGCGGAATGCAACTTCCTGAAACCATCATGACTGCCTGTGCAGGCTACTTTATGGCTGCAAACCCTTCAAGCACGGGTTATCCATTTTTAACTGTGGCCGCCGCCAATGTAATACGTAACTTCGCTTCAGAGGCTCTCAAAAATGCTTTTATGCCTCGCATGTTAACCGGTGAGTTTACTGGGACTATGGCACTAACTGAGCCCCATGCGGGTTCGTCACTAGCTGATATTCATACATCTGCTAGAAAACATGCAGATGGTAACTATCGTATAAAAGGTAACAAAATCTATATATCCGGCGGTGATCATGAGTTGTCTGACAACATAGTGCACCTAGTTTTAGCGAAAATCCAAGGTGCACCAGCTGGCGTCAAAGGTATTTCACTTTTTGCTGTTCCTAAGTTTCGTTTAGATGATGCTGGAAACCCAGCTGAACGCAATGATGTGTCTCTTGCTGGCCTTATTCATAAAATGGGATATAGAGGAACCACTTCTACCGCTTTAAGTTTTGGTGAAAAAGAAGATTGCCACGGTTATTTAATTGGAGAAGAGCATCAAGGGTTACGTTATATGTTCCTGATGATGAACGAAGCTAGGTTAGGAGTCGGTTTTGGCGCTGCAATGATTGGCTATAGCGGTTATCAATATTCTTTAGAATACGCAAAAGAGCGAACTCAAGGTCGAGTAGCTCCTCATAATAGACCTACTGATGCGCCTGCTACCATTATTCAACATGGCGATGTAAAACGTATGTTGTTAGCACAAAAATCCTATGTGGAAGGAGGCATGGCTTTATGTTTTTACGCCGCCCGCTTGGTGGATGACGCGCACACTTTGGTTGATGAGAGTGTGAAAAAACAAGCATCTGAATTACTCGATCTATTAACTCCTATCGTAAAAGCTTGGCCCTCTGAGTTTGGCCCTAAAGCGAATGACTTAGCAATACAGGTACTAGGAGGCTCAGGTTATACCCGTGAATATCCAGTGGAACAATGTTGGCGAGACAACCGTTTAAATCCGATTCATGAAGGTACTAATGGCATTCAGGCTTTAGACTTACTCACCCGTAAATTATGGCAAGCAAATGGTGCGGGGCTGGCATTATTACAAGGGCGTATGCAACAGGACTTTGAGGCGGTTACAGGGCAAGTGAGCAAACAATTAATTGCCAAGTTGCAACCATACCTACAAAAAATGCAGGGTTTGATACCTAGTTTAGGAGCAAGCTTACAGTCTGAACAACAAGCTGTTTTACTCGCTAATGCTACATGCTTTATGAACATATTTGGTCAGATAGTGATGAGCTGGATGTGGATACGTCAAGCAAATATTGCGGAGGTGGCATTGTCCACTTGGGCAAATAGCAAAGAAGAAAATCAACAAGATGTGGATTTCTATAATGGCAAAATCCAGGCTGCAAAATATTTCGTACATTGGGAGTTACCCTTAGTACAGCGAGACATTACGCTTCTTATTGATATGGATGATAGCTGTAGTGATATGCAAGCCAATTGGTTTTAACAAATTAATAAAAATACAAACAGGACACGTTATGAGAAAAGATATGTTTGATTTAACAGGAAAGGTTGCATTAGTCACAGGTGCAAGCCGCGGTATCGGTGAGTCAATCGCCAGACTTTTAGCGGCCTATGGGGCTCGGGTTATTGTATCGAGTCGTAAAATTGATGGCTGTGAGGCTGTCGCTAAGAGCATTCGAGAAGAAGGCGGTGACGCTTTTGCTATGGCCTGTCATGTGGGAGAAATGGCGCAAATAAATAATATATTTTCGGAAATCAACGAGCAATTTGGTCGCTTAGATATACTAGTCAATAATGCGGCTGCTAATCCTTATTTTGGTCATATTTTAGATACCGACTTGGCGGCATACGATAAAACAGTTGATGTGAACATTCGTGGTTATTTCTTTATGTCTACCGCCGCTGGTAAAATGATGAAACAGCAGGGGGGAGGTGTAATTTTAAATACGGCTTCTGTAAATGGTATTTCTCCCGGTATGGGCCAAGGAATTTACTCTATTACCAAAGCTGCTGTTATTAGCATGACTAAAGCCTTTGCAAAGGAATGTGGTTCACTAAATATCAGAGTAAACGCGTTATTACCGGGGTTAACCGAAACCAAGTTCGCATCTGCTTTAACGGGTAATGATAAAATATTAAAAACAGCATTGATGCAAATACCTTTGGGTCGAACTGCACAGCCTGATGAAATGGCAGGAACTGTTTTGTACTTAGTGTCAGATGCATCAAGTTATACCACTGGCACGACTGTGGTGGTTGATGGTGGTTATCTAAGTTAATTTACAATATAGAAATAAAAACAGCGGCTTTTAGCCGCTGTTTTTATTTATGGGTTAGCATAATGAATCCTACTTTATCTAAGGGGCGAGTTTTAGGGGACAAAGGATAGGTGGCTCGCTGCACAAAAATTCGCCCAAGGTCAACGGACCCCAGTCTTAAGCTTTCACTATCCTTTTGTATAATTTGTAACAAAATATACCTAGGATAAATTTTAGCTAAGATTGCTTAGTGCATAGCATTTACGGTTTAATAGTTGAAAATAGTATTCTACATCAAAGGTTTATTGAATGTTCAAACTGCGTCCCCGAGGCCTATTGGTCGCCAGTGTTACTTTATTATTTGTATCTTGTTCTGCTACACAGACTGTGAGCACACCACAAGAGTCTTTGGGAACAAACGTTGTTCCAGCATATGAAACCCTTACTACTAGTACCCAAACAGTCTCCAATACTTCAGGAGAAACGTTAACCTTAAAGCAGATTATGGCTGATCCTGACTGGATGGGGCGACAACCTATTAGTCCCTACTGGGCTGATGACAGTGCCGGTGTTTACTATCAGCAGAAACGCCTAGGATCACCATTAAGAGATTTATGGGTTAAAGAGTTAAATGATGCAAGCAACGGAAGTAAGGTTAGTATCAGTGGTAAACACCAAGAAGCATATCAACGCAGGGTGTTAGATAAGCATAGAGAAATGGCAGCTTGGGTATTCGAAGGAAACATTTTTTATAAAGATTTAAAGACTGATCAGTTAAAGCAGCTCACCAAAGACAACAAAAAACCATACAACCTTAGGTTCCTAAATGATGGTCGTTTAAGTTTTCAAAGTGGTGATAACTTTTATGGGATTGATCCTAAAACAGGGTTCTATGAATTATTAGTTACTTGGAAGTTTGCCGATAAACCTAAAGCGGTTAGTGCGCCAGATGATTATATTGCAGAGCAACAGCAAGGGCTGATCGAGGTCGTAGCCTTAAAACGGCTATATAAGCAGCAAGAGTTTGAACAGCAAAAAGTATTAGAGAAAAATAATAGCTCTGTTGCTCCCGCTAGCTTTTATTTTGCTAAAGGTAATGAAACAGTAGAAGCGAGTTTGTCGCCAAATGGAAAATGGTTAATCATTGTAGAAACTAAACAGTCTCCATGGCGTGATGACGGCGATATCATGCCAAATTATATAAATGAAAACGGCCGAATTTCACCTGATAAAGTACGCCCTCGGGTGGCTGATGTCACTCCAAAGACAGAAGATTTGTGGTTACTCAATATTGAACAACATTCAAAAAAGCCATTAAGCTACGGTAATTTACCTGGTTTTAATGATGATGTGCTAGCGTCAGTTAAACGAGAAAATGCTGCTGCAAAAGGCAAAGAATACTCTGTTAATCGTCTTCCTAGAGATATTGTTTTGTTACGTGACTGGTCATGGTCTCAAAGTGCAATTCAATGGCACAGTAACGGTGATAACGTGGCAGTCATGCTAGAAGCTTGGGATAACAAAGATAGATGGTTAACCACTGTCGATGTATCTGAAGGTAAGTTAGAAAGTCAGCATAGATTGCACGATGATGCTTGGATAAATTACAAATTCAATAGTTTTGGTTGGTTGCAAAATAGCAAAGCGCTTTACTACCTATCGGAAGAGTCGGGTTATGCTAATTTATATTTAAAACCTATTGCAGGGGCGGCTACTGCCCTTGTTTCAGGGGCATTTGAAGTTGATAACCTTACCCTAAGTCAAGACGATAACTTTGTATATTTTAAAGCTAATATTAAGCACCCAGGTATATATGAAATCTACCGAGTAGGCTTACAAAGTGGCGACGTTGAAACCTTAACTAATTTGAACGGTATGACGGATTATCAACTTAGTCCAAATGAGCAGTCTTTGTTATTAACCCATTCTAAACTGACTCGCCCACCTGAGCTTTATGTCAAAGCGTTAAATGATAGCGCCGCTAAACAGATTACCTATACCACTAGCCAAGCCTTTTTAGATATAGATTGGATTGCCCCTGATATTGTTCCTATTAAGTCTAGTTATACAGATAAACCTATTTTTTCTAGGGTGTATGCACCTAAAAACGCAAACTTTGAGTTTGATGAAAAAAGAAAAGCTGTGGTGTTTAGCCATGGTGCGGGATATCTGCAAAACTCCCATTTAGGGTGGTCTGGTTATTTCAGAGAGTATATGTTCCACAATATGTTGGTGCAGCAAGGTTATGTTGTGCTAGATATGGATTACCGCGCGTCTGCTGGTTATGGCCGAGATTGGCGAGCGGCGATTTACCGTCAAATGGGCACACCTGAAATTCAAGACTTACAGGACGGAGTGAATTGGTTAGCAGAAAACCAACATGTTGATGCCAGTAGAGTAGGGACATACGGCGGCTCATACGGTGGTTTTATGACGTTTATGGCCATGTTTAAATCACCAGATTTGTTTAAAGCTGGCGCAGCACTTAGGCCTGTATCTGACTGGGCACATTACAACCATGGTTATACATCTAATATTTTGAACACCCCTGACATTGATCCTATTGCCTATGAAAGAAGCTCGCCCATATACTTTGCAGAAGGGTTACAAAAGCCACTTCTCATCAATGCACCTATGGTAGACAGTAATGTATTCTTTGTAGATGTGGTTAGATTAGTTCAACGTTTTATTGAGCTTGAAAAACAAAACTTTGAAACAGCTATTTACCCCGTCGAATCCCATGGTTTTGTGCAGCCTAGCTCTTGGTTGGATGAATACCGCCGCATTTATAAGTTGTTTGAAACCAATCTCTAGTTAGTCTTATATTTACGGGAGGCAAATTTAGCCTCTTTTTATTGTTTGTACTTTATTTGGGCTGTTGCTTTAGTAATGGTTTCTCTCAGTTAGGAAAGACCAATGTTCTCTTCTCGTTTAGTTTTAGGCCTATGCTTAGTTGCCGTTAGTATCAAGGTTTTTTCTGGGCCTTTAGTTATGCTGGAGATGCAGAATTTAAGTAGTGTTAAAACTGACTTACAGTCTCAAACTGCTACTACAGATACTCTAAAAGCTTATGAATTATTAATAAAACGGGCTAATGACGCTTTATATTTAGGTGGGTATTCAGTGGTAGATAAGTCTATTTTGCCACCCTCAAAAGACCCCCATGATTATTTAAGTATCAGTCGTTATTGGTGGCCAGACAGCAGTAAATCAGATGGTTTACCTTGGATAAGAAAAGACGGCATTACCAATCCTGATACACAAACTGATAGTGTTGACCGGAAACGTTTAGGGGCAATGTCACAAAGTGTGCAGGTTTTAGCGCTGGCTTATTATTTTTCTGGATATGAAAAGTATGCGCTCAAAGGTACTGAACTAATTAAGAGGTGGTTTTTAAAACCTGAAACAAAAATGAACCCACATTTAGAATTTGCCCAAAGTGTACCTGGTAAGAATATTAGACGGCGCTCGGGTATTTTAGATGGGCGGCTAATACCAGCAAATCTATTAGATGGAATTACTTTATTGAGTTCATCCAGCCACTGGAGCGAACAAAATGATAAGGAAATGAACCTTTGGCTGCATTCTTACCTTAACTGGTTAACAAATAGCGAATTGGGGCTGGAAGGGGCTAAACAAACTAACAATCACGGTTCTTGGTATTATTATCAGGTGGCGGCATTGTCTTGGTATTTAGGCGACAACACTGGGTTAGTTAAGGCAGTGCAAAATACCAAGGCGCATATGTTGCAGCAGTTTGACGAGCAAGGGGCGCAATATCATGAATTAGTGCGAACTCGACCTTATTTTTATAGTTGTTTTAATCTTGAAGCGCTGACAAGTATCGCGGCCATTGCAAAAAAGGTAAATATTGATCTTTGGGAATACGCTACAGCTAACCAAGGCATTTTAAAAACTGCTGTTGAATACCTTATTCCTGCTGCTAAGGGAGAGCCATGGACCCATGGAAATAAAGCAATTAAGGCCACTGATTTAATAAAGATATTAGACAGGTATAATCAGTACAGCGGCGAACCTTCACAACAAACATTACTTACACAACTATTACAACAAGCGAAATCAAGTAAACGTAGCAGTACTATGTATTACCGTTTTGTATTACTAAACCCTAAAGCACTTTTAGAATAGTTTAGTAAGAGCCTATGTTGTTTTAGACGAGGTTAATTTATGTTTACCAAATAAAATTAGAATAACTACCAGCCCAGAGAGAGAGCCAAATAGGTGTGCATCTATGGCGACATTTGCATCAATTAATTTGGCTACTTGGCCACTTGCACCATACATTTGTTCATTGAGTACTTTCACGGCAATACCAACTAGCATGACCCAGCCGGTTTTGAAATGGTGCTTGATATCAAAGTATGCTCCTACTACAAATAATCCATGCAAGACCCCAGATAAACCCACGTACCATTTAAGTTGAGGGGCAAACAGATATAAGCTTATAGATGTGCTCAAACATAGAAATATAAATAAAGCTAAGTAGCGGCTCGTAGTGGTGTAGTGTCCATGTAAAGCCCATAATAACGCTGTTCCAAACAAATTCAGTAACATGTGGTTAGTATTGGTATGCAAGAAATGCCCACTGATTAAGCGCCACCAATCACCTCTTGATATTTCTTCATATTCATAGGCAAATAAGCTGCTACTTGATGGCTCATTAATAGCCATTAATATACTCAGGGCGATGATTGCTATTGGACCTACAACATATTGTTTTTGTAATGGTAAATTTAACATTTTTATTCTTGAAGAAAATACTACAGCCATGTTACCTAAATCTACCTTAAATATGGTTATAAATTATCAAAGGTGATAGTAGGCATTTGTGTTGAGCTTACGCTAGTGAAAGTGTGACCATCAGTTAAACTATTTGATGCTTAATCTAGGCTTACTGAATTGACCTTCCACTTATTATCAATTCTCAATAGCTCAACCACTCTCATATCTTTAAAAATATCACCATCTAGTTCGCCCTCAAAAAACAGTGCTATTTTGGCGTCTTTTGCAAACTCATTTCTTCCGGCGCTGCGGGTACTAGGTTGGATTTTTACTGTATCAAAACGCATGTTCAGTACGTGTTTTTGAACGCTTTTATTGGTGTGATACGAACGTAATAAACGCTGCATTTTTGGGGTGCTGAGTTGAAATGATCCATCTAAGGTTTTATCGTGGTAGATATGATCAAAAAATTGAATGGCAGCAAATTCTGGAATGTCACTATCTAACATACCAAACTTTCCTCCTCCTTTTTTAGGCTCACTTGGGTTACAAGCATTAAGCACTGTTAAAATTAGGGTTAACCAGTAAATTTTCTTGTATATAGGTTTAAACACATCTATCAACTATTATTAATTTTCTGTGGACTAATCATACCTTCTTTTGTAATAAGACCAAAAGAAAAGGGAGGCCTAAGCCTCCCTTTTTAGTAATTATTTAAACCTTGCAGTCAATTATTGAACGTTCTCAGCGTCAGAAAACTCACCAGCAAACATAGGGCTACTTAGGTAACGCTCAGAAGCACTAGCTAAGATTACAACCACGTTTTTATCTGCGTTTTCAGGTTTTTCAGCCCAGCGTTTTGCTGCGACAACAGCTGCACCAGAAGAAATACCGACTAAGATACCTTCTTCTTTCATTAACCTGTGAGCCATTTCGATAGACTCTTCGTTGGTCACTTGCTCAACAGCGTCGACTAAATCTAAGTCTAGGTTACCAGGAATAAACCCTGCGCCTATACCTTGTATTTTGTGAGGACCTGGTGTTAATTCTTCACCTGCTTTAGCCTGGGTAATCACGGGAGAGTCAGTTGGCTCAACCGCTACAGTAGTAATCGCTTTGCCCTGTGTCTTTTTGATGTAACGGCTGGTACCTGAAATGGTTCCACCTGTACCTACACCCGCTACAAAGATATCAATCTTACCATCTGTATCATTCCAGATTTCTGGGCCTGTGGTTTTTTCATGAATTTCAGGGTTTGCTGGATTTTCAAATTGGTGCATTGGAATGTATTTAGTTGGGTCTGAAGCAACGATATCGTTAGCTGCGTTTATCGCGCCTTTCATACCTTTAGGAGCTTCAGTTAACACTAGGTTTGCTCCCATAGCTTTCAACAGTTTACGACGTTCTAAACTCATAGAACTAGGCATAGTTAGCGTGATCTTATAACCACGAGAAGCGGCAACAAACGCAAGGGCAATTCCGGTATTACCACTTGTTGCCTCTACTATTTCACAACCAGGCTTAAGAATACCCTTTTTCTCAGCATCCCAAATCATGTTTGCGCCAATACGACACTTAACACTAAAGCTGGGGTTTCTTGATTCTATTTTAGCAAACACGTTGCCGCCTGTTACACGATTCAGTTTAACTAATGGGGTTTTGCCGATTGCTAATGAATTGTCGTCATAAATTTGCATAAAAATTTCCTTGCCTATTATATATTTTACAAACGGTTAATCGTGGAAGTTAACCATTAATGAATTGTTCTGTAAATAAGGGATGCGCTCTCTTTTTTAGTAGACCGTACTTGAGGTCATTAATTTCAGTTTATTGAAAAAATTTAAATCATATAAAAAAGAGTGAGTTCCCCAATAAATATTATTGATGCATAAAGCGAATGAATCTGTTTTATCATAATGATATTACTTCTATAGGTGTGGTGAAGTCGCTAAATTCAAAGTGCTTTTTCGCTATATCTTATGGTTAAACTTATGTTAATACAGTTTGAGGTCTAAATGTCATTTAGTGGAACAGATAAATATATAGTGGGTCGCGAGTTACAATTAGCTGTTAATGCAGCTATTACCCTAGAAAAGCCTCTACTTATAAAAGGGGAACCCGGTACTGGAAAAACCATGTTGGCTGAGGAGTTGGCTAAAAGCTTAGATGCAGAGTTGATCCAGTGGCACATTAAATCTACAACTAAGGCACAACAAGGTTTGTATGAATACGACGCGGTTTCTAGGCTCAGGGATTCACAACTAGGGGATGAAAAAGTTCATAATATTGCTAACTACATAGTGAAGGGCAAGTTGTGGCAAGCTTTTGAATCAAATAAGCGCAGTATATTGTTAATCGATGAAATCGATAAAGCTGACATCGAGTTTCCAAATGACTTGCTGTTAGAAATCGACAAAATGGAGTTTTTTGTATACGAAACCCAGCAAGTCGTAAAAGCCAAACAAAGGCCAATCGTTATCATCACATCTAATAATGAGAAAGAACTTCCTGATGCCTTTTTACGTCGTTGCTTTTTCCATTATATTCAATTCCCCGAAGTAGAAGAGATGCGACAAATTGTAGATGTGCATTTTCCAAACATTAAAAAGGAACTGCTTAATCAAGCATTACAGTCATTTTTTGATTTGCGAGATGTACCTGGCCTACGTAAAAAGCCCTCTACTTCAGAGTTAATTGACTGGCTGAAACTGCTGGTTGCTGAAGATATTCCTATTGAAGCCTTACAAAATAAAGACGGAAAGCAAAGTATCCCGCCTTTGTACGGAGCCTTGCTTAAAAATGAGCAGGATATTCATCTATTTGAAAAATTGGTCTTTATGGCGCGCCGTTAATGTTAGTTGATTTCTTTTTTAAACTTCGGGAATACCGTTTAAAAGTAAGTCTTAGGGAGCTTCTTGATTTGATTCAAGCTCTCGAAAAAGGTGTTGTGTTCGGCAGTATCGAAGACTTTTATTTTTTATCAAAAATGGTCATGGTGAAAGATGAAACTCAGTTTGATAAGTTTGATAGAGCCTTTGCTGATTATTTTGAAGGGGTACAAAGCATTGATTTATTTGGAAAAGATATTCCAGAAGAATGGTTGAAAGATGCGTTAAACCGCTATTTCAGTGACGAAGAAAAAGAGAAAGTCAAAGCTTTAGGTGGCCTTGACGAACTAATGAAAACCTTGAAAGAGCGTTTAGCTGAGCAAGAAAAGCGGCACCAAGGGGGCAATAAATGGATTGGTACAGGAGGCACTTCACCTTTTGGCGCCAATGGCTATAACCCTGAAGGCGTAAGAATTGGGCAGCAAGGTAATCGTAATTTTTCAGCGGCAAAAGTATGGGACAAACGAGAGTTCAAGAATCTTTCTGGTGATGTAGAGCTTGGTACTCGAAATATCAAAGTCGCTTTGCGCAAATTACGAAAGTTCGCGCGAACCGGTGCTTCTGAAGAGTTAGATATGCCAACCACTATAGGTGCCACAGCCAAAAATGCCGGTATGCTTGATATTCATATGGTGCAAGAAAGGCACAATGCCGTAAAGGTTTTAATGTTTTTTGATGTGGGAGGCTCTATGGATGCTCACATAAAAGAATGTGAAGAGTTGTTTTCTGCAGTACACACAGAGTTCAAATATTTAGAATATTTTTATTTTCATAATTGTGTGTACGAAGGTGTGTGGAAAGACAACAAGCGCCGCAGTAGTGAAGTTATTCCCATTGCAAATATCATTCATAAATATGGTGCTGATTACAAATTGATTTTTGTAGGTGACGCCACTATGGGCCCATATGAAATTACCTACCCAGGTGGAAGTGTTGAACACTGGAATGAAGAGCCTGGAAGTGTTTGGATGCAACGTTTACTTAATCATTTTGAACATGCAATATGGCTTAATCCACAGTTAAGTCAGTATTGGAATTATTATGCTTCTATCAGCATAATAAAAGACCTGATGAAAAACAGGATGTTTCCCTTAACACTTGATGGCATAGGGGAGGGTATAAAGCATTTAACCAAAAAAATATAAACTAGCGGGATAAGCTAATGGAAAATAATAACAGAGTACTGGACTCAAGCGAGCCACAGGTAACCAATAACGTAAAACAATCTACAGCTAGCCATTCTAAAAAGGAAACCCGCGAAATAGTTACTCCATATGCCTTTTTTGTAGCAGATGATTTATTAGGTACGCGGCTCGCCAGCCCTGTAAAACGCGGTATAGCTTTATCGATTGATCTATTTTTAGTCACGTTATTAACGCAAGTAAGTAGTTTGATATTAGCGATTGTGGCTGCAGCTACATTTTTTAGAGCGGGTAATCGTCTAAAAACAAAGAAACGTTTTAATATGGTGCGTATATTTTTGCGATTTTTAGTCACTATATTGCTTTTTTTTATTGCTCTAGCTGTGTTTGATGATGTTAGTGATACGGTGGATACTGATAAAAGTGGCGAAGCAATTAAAGGCATTGAGCTTTCAGCATTAACGGCAAAATATTTGATCCAAGTAAAAAGTGTTAACAATAAAATCGATAACAACCAATGTACTCCTGTTTATAATTGCTGGTTAACCTTAGGTCAGTTATTAGTAGAGGATGTTGACCAATTAAACCTTAGCGCTGAAGATCGTCAAGGAATCCTCGAGGTTTTCGCTGATTTAACAGTAAGTGAACACATGACAGAGGCCAAAGCTCAGCAATTATTGGAAGAGTTAAAAACTCAACCAGCAAAGGAAATTGCACTATCCGAATCAGAAAGCATTGAACCCTTGTTGGCTGAGACGTCTAAGAATAACCTTGACCAAGTTATCAATACAGACACCCCTAACACCCCACCAGGATTAATCGCATGGGCTCAAACAATTGCCGAAGATTTAGGGTTAGGTTTTGGGTGGGCAGCCTTTTATTTTAGTATTTTTACTGCCTGGTGGAATGGTCAAACACCTGGTAAAAAGGTCGTGGGTATTAAGGTACTACAACTTGATGGCAGTGGCTTAAATTTATGGGAAAGTTTTGGGCGCTATGGTGGCTATGGTGCTGGGCTTGCCACAGGCTTATTAGGGTTTTTACAGATATTTTGGGATCCTAATCGTCAGGCCATTCAAGATAAAATTTCTGAGACGTTAGTCATCGATTTACGTTACCCCAAAGTCACTCTAGGCACTTCAGAAAACCAACAAGAATAAATTACTATTTATGGCAAACAGAATTAACCAGTTGTTAAGTTATTGGTCAGATAAGCGTGACAGCCAAGCTTGGGTCTTAGCTACAATTATTGAAACTGATGGCTCCTCTTACCGTAAGGCAGGGGCCATGATGATGATAAATGATATGGGGCAATATTTTGGTTTGCTCAGCGGTGGCTGTTTAGAGTCCGATATTATGCGTCAAGCTAGGCGCTGTTGGGATAACCTTCAATCCCGTATTGTTGAATATGATATGCGTGAAGAAGAAGACTTAGCGTGGCAATTAGGTATTGGATGTGGTGGCATGGTCAAAATTTTACTGCAGCCAGTAAATGCCAGTAATCATTATTTAAGGCTCGACGAACTTCATAACAATATCGCTGAACGTAAACTAGTCGAGTATCAACAGCTAATTGATGAACTGGTCCCTCAAAACTCTTTAGTGCCGGTGAGTTCAATAAAGGCCACGAGTAAAGTTGGTATTAAAACTCAAGCTGGTGCGAATGTGTTTTCGCAAGTTCTTGGCCCAGCGCCGCTAATCGCTGTGTTTGGTGCAGGTGTTGACGCTAAGCCTGTAGTGGCGATAGCTGCTGAATTAGGATGGGATGTGTTATTGCTAGACCCTAGAATGGGGTATGCCAAACCAGAGCATTTCCCAAAGGCAAATCAGATTATTCGTGAACCATTTGATAATTTACCAAATGGGAGTTGGCTATCTGAAATTGATGCTGCCTTGATATTGACCCACAATATAAAGTTAGACGCTGCTGCGTTAAAACTGTTACAAGTAAGTCGTGCTAAATACATAGGCTTGCTAGGGCCAATACATAGAACCGATAGAATTTTAGAACATATTGCGATGAGTCGAAATGATTTGGTTAAGCCATTAGCTAACCCTGTTGGCCTGAGGTTAGGGGGCGAATTGCCAGAGTCTATCGCTTTATCTATGCTCGCTGAAGTTCATGCCGCATTAGAGCAAACCGATGGGCTATCTATTAGTAATTCATTGAGTTCATTTATTCCAAACTCACACCATGAAAACTGAGTTGCTGCTGTTAGCCGCAGGAAAAAGTCGCAGGTTTAATGGGATCAAACAGCTAGCTGAAGTAAATGGCCAAGTCATGGTTTGTCACTGTCTTTCGGCTTATCAGCAAGATGGTAAGTGGCTTGAAGATATTGCTTTTGGCACTGTGATTTTAGGGGCCAATGCAAAAGCCGTAGCTAAGGTGCTTCCCATTACTGTTAATGCATATATCGCTCAGTCATGGGAGCAGGGCATGGGGCATTCCTTAGCTGAGTCTATCGGTGTGTTATCTAGATCTACAACTCATGTTTTAGTTGGGTTAGCTGATCAAATAGCCATAAGAAGCCTGGCTATCAAAGCTCTTTTAGAAGCGTCTAAACAGCACCCTCAAAAGATAATTGCTGCGGAATATCAAGACAAAGCCGGTGTGCCGGCTATTTTTCCTAAAGCTTTTTTTTCTCAGCTGAGTAAGCTTCAGGGTGACAAAGGGGCGAGGGATATTCTGCAAAATCACAATGGTAATGTGATTAAAGTCACTATGTCTGAGGCAGTCATTGATATTGATACCCAAGACGATTTGTTAAGATTGGTTCGGTAAAATCTCACGAGCCAACTTGTATTGCATTTTGTCTGTTAGTGAAAAGAGTATTGGCTAGGGGAATAATAGCGGAGCTCTTCTATGCATGGTGGCTTGCTCATAGGCGTAGGCATATTGAAATAATTTATCTTCTGTAAAGGGTCTACCTAATATCTGTAAACCAACCGGCAAGCCATTTTTTACATAACCCATTGGCACTGTAATCGCTGGTTGTCCAGTATGTGGGGCTATTTTGCCACTGTTATTGCCACTAGGGCTCTGTGAATCGCCTATTTTTCTGGGTGGGTTACTCCAAGTGGGGTAAACAATGGCATCTAACTTTAAGTTATCCATGGTATTTACCACTGCGTTTAACAGTGCTTTTCTCCTAGGATCACCTTGTACGTCTACACAAGGTGGTGTTTGTTCAGCAGGCGTTATATTTGCAGGCACTTTCATTGCCCAATTCATAGAGCCGGCATTTTCTGGACGATGTTTCTTTTGAGCTACCACATCTTGTAATGTTTTAATCTCATTACGACTGGTTAGGGTGGCCAAATAGTTATTTAAATCATACCGAAAACGGCTACAAAAACCTGTCGCTTTAGTGAGTTTTTCAAACTCTGGAATAGTGATGGGATCCACAATAACCGCCCCTTGGGAAGCAAGATCTTGTAAAGCTTGGGCATAGACTTTTAGAGTGTCTTTGTCTGCAGTGGTTTCATCGACAATTTCCCTTAAAACGCCCAGCCTCACACCTTCTAATCCGTTTAGGCTTAATTTAGCTGTGTAATCAGCCACTTTATGGTCTAAATATGCTTTGGTTGTTGGGTCTGCTTCGTCGTAGCCAGCAATAGCGTTGAAAACACGAGCAGTGTCTTTGACCGTCCTGAGCATAGGGCCGCCTACATCTCGGTTGAGTAATAATGGAATGATCCCGTCTCGGCTAGTGGCTCCTATGGTTGAACGCATACCCACTAATGCTAGATGTGATGATGGTCCTCGTATTGAGTTACCCGTATCTGAGCCTATTCCGATAACGCCAAAATTGGCAGCGATAGCAGACGCAGTGCCGCCACTGGAGCCTGCGGGGACACGGCTTAGGTCGTAAGCATTATGGGTTTCACCATGGGTGGAGCTAATCGTATTATTTGGGCTGAAAGCCCATTCTCCCATGTTTGATTTTGCAATAATTATTGCGCCAGCGTCTCTTAATTTTTTAACTATAAAAGCGTCATCTGGTGGTATGGAGCCTTTTAAAGCAATGGATCCTGCTTCGGTAGGCATATCTGCGGTATCAAAGTTATCTTTTAAAATAACTGGGATGCATTGTAGAGGTTTGAGCTTTGGTTCCTCAGTGAATTGCAGGTCCATTTGTTTGGCTTTGCTTATGGCCTTAGGATTTATATAAATGATGGCGTTTAGATTACTTATTTCATCATATTTGGTAATACGGTCAATAAACCCTTGAGTAATAGCTTGGCAGGTTATTGCTTTTGTTTTTATTGCCGAGTGAATGTTCTCTATTGTTGTTTCTGTGAAAGTAAATTCAGGCAAATCTTTTTCAGGCATTGGTGCCGAGCTCATAAAAAGTAGGCTAGCTGTTATAGAAGCTAGTAACTTTAATGAAGTGTTTTTGAGGTACTTGGTATCGCAAGCTTTAGTATGCACGTACTACTTCCTGTTATTTAATTATTGTTTTTAGGATGTATAAATCTATATGTCGTGAATAGTTAAGCATTTATGTTTTGTAACTGCAATTACTAGTACTAGTACTAGTACTAGTACTTGAATCTTACGGATAGCTGCAAGGTCGCAGTGTTCTATTTTATTTTGCACCTTTAAATCAAGCTAGGTTACCCAATATCTAATTGATGAACCGAAATAATCGTTTATCTCAAAGTATTATATATGCGGTTTTTGCCGTTGCCCTATTGTGGTGTATTAAATCTGCTGAAATCTTATTTGGCTGGAATTTATCCTTTATGGGATTAGTGCCTCTGCACGCTAATGGGCTGTTAGGTATTGTTACCGCGCCCTTAGTTCATAGCTCTTTAGAGCATCTATTCAATAATAGTTTGGCCATTTTGCTGTTAGGTGCCATGGTGTTTTATGGTTACCCAAAATCTTGGTTGAAGGTTGTAGGATTAATCTGGTTGCTTTCAGGCATTGGCGTGTGGTTATTTGCAAGAGAAGCCAATCACATTGGCGCCAGTGGCTTAACCCATGGTTTGTTTTTCTATTTGTTTGTGGTGAGTATTTTTAGGCGAGATAAAATGTCCGTGGCTATTATGATGATTGCTTTCTTGATGTATGGGGGTATGACAATGACGATTTTCCCTAGAGAGCAATACATATCCTATGAGTACCATTTTTTTGGTGCTGTGGCGGGGTTTATCGCTGCTTTAATATGGAGAAACACTGATCCTAAACCCCTTGTTAAACAATACGATTGGGAAGATGAAGAGGTTCTTGACGAAGAGGAGTGTCACCACAATGAATGGCAACTACAAAATAGTGAGTCTTCAGATTATGATCAAAAGAAGTTTCACTAGTGAGTGATTATTTTAATTATGGCAAATTTTTTCCCATATTTAGGGCTAAGTCTGGCTTTTTAAATCCAAAGTGGCAGTGTGTTTCCGATTATTAGAGCTGATAATGCAATTTAGAACCAAGAATAAACTTAACTTTTTGAAATATATTAGTTTATTTCGTTTCTCTCTAGGAGATTTGAAGTTGGGCTGTAACTTGCAGTAATTGTTTTGCCAACAGTTGCTAAGGAGAAATATATGAATGCAATATCAGGGGGGTATCAACAAGGAGTCGAACCCGTTCAAATGAGACAGATGATGCAGCAAAGAGCACAGGAAAACTTTCGTGATGCTGATGCTGATGGAAACAAAGCATTGTCCAGGTCTGAAGCGATAGATGTCATGATTGAAAAAGGTATCGATGCAGAAAACTTTTCAAAAATTTTTAAAAAGGTTGACTCAGATAAAAATGGAGAAATTAGCATCGAGGAAAATATGCAGGCACAAGTTCGTCGCCGTCAAGCAATGCTATCTGAACATCTAGAAAGTAAAACTGAAAGTCAAAGTACACTACCATCTGAGTTGGAAGCACTTCGTGCCCATCAAGCTCACAAGGCTCAAATACATGTTTATAGAGAGCAAATGATAAACAGGGGAACTCAAGATAGTTTTCTATCTGATACCCCCCAGGTTGATGCTAAAGAAGTATCGCACATAGAAACCACTGTATAACGATTATTGAACTGTCAGTATTGGCAGTAAAATTTTTATTGATTAAGTAATGTTGAAGCAACGTGGCTAATTTATCGATCACTTTCTGCCGTAGTGATCGACAGATTCAAATTCCTTGAAATCTAAAATAATTACAATTTATTGTTACCCTTTGTTCTCGTTGAAGACAAAATGAATTTCTTTTTATTGTGAGGCTTTTTATTGTCGGATTTGTTTGCTCGAATGAATTTATCAATGCTCAAATCAAAAAGTCTTATGCTCACCTTTGATACTGGTATAATATCCTTCTTCGTTTTTTTTCAATTTATATATAGAGGGTGCATTAATGGCCGAGACTGATAGTCGTCCGACCAACTTTATTCGTCAAATAATCGATAAAGATCTACAGGAAGGTTTACACACTAAGGTTCAAACCCGTTTCCCCCCAGAGCCAAATGGTTATTTACATATCGGCCACGCTAAATCTATTTGCTTGAATTTTGGTATTGCCCAAGATTATCAAGGGGCCTGTAATTTAAGATTTGATGATACTAACCCTGAAAAAGAAGATATTGACTACGTGAACTCCATTCAAGAGGACGTCTCTTGGTTAGGTTTTCAGTGGAGTGGTGAAGTTAGGTACTCTTCTAACTATTTTGATCAGCTTTACGGGTTTGCCGTTGAGCTGATTAATAAAGGTTTAGCTTATGTTGATTTTTCTAGCCAAGCAAAAATGCGTGAGCTTAGAGGTACCTTAAAAGAAGCGGGTACTAATAGCCCATATCGTGATACTTCAGTTGAAGAAAACCTAGCTCTTTTTGAAAAAATGCGAAATGGTGACTTTAAAGAAGGCGAGTGTTTGCTTCGAGCAAAAATTGATATGAGCTCAGCCTTTATGTGTCTACGAGACCCAGCCTTGTATCGTGTTAGATTTGCGCACCATCACCAAACTGGTGATAAATGGTGTATTTACCCTATGTATGATTTTACCCATTGTATTTCTGATGCAATAGAAGGTATAACTCATTCATTGTGTACTCTTGAGTTTCAAGATAATCGCCGTTTGTACGATTGGGTACTTGAGAACATCACCATAGACGTAACGCCTCATCAGTACGAATTCTCTCGCTTAAATCTCGAATACACAGTGTTAAGTAAACGTAAGCTCATTGATTTAGTAGAAGGCAATCATGTTGCTGGGTGGGATGATCCACGCATGCCAACCATTGCTGGCTTGCGCCGCCGTGGTTATACACCTGCATCTGTACGTGAGTTTTGTAAACGTATCGGTGTGACTAAGATGGATAACATAGTTGAAATGTCTATGTTAGAAGCTTGTCTTCGTGAAGAATTAAACGCAGATGCACCTAGAGCTATGGCTGTATTGGAACCTCTTAAACTAGTCATTGAAAACTATGAAGAGCAAGATGAGGTGTTGTCTGCGCCCAATCATCCTTCTGATGAGTCTATGGGTAAGCGAAGTATTCCATTTAGCAAAGAGATTTATATCGAGGCTGAAGACTTTAAGGAAGAAGCTAATAAAAAATTCAAACGTTTAGTGTTAGGTAAAGAAGTACGCTTAAGAAATGCTTACGTAATTAAAGCCGAACGGGTAGAGAAAGACGAGCAAGGTAACATTATTACGGTTTACTGTAGTTATGATAAAGATACCTTAGGCAAAGACCCTGCAGATGGTCGTAAAGTAAAAGGCGTTATTCATTGGGTATCAGCAACACATGGAATACCAGCAGAAATACGTTTGTATGACCGTTTGTTTAATGTACCTAACCCTGCGGCAGAAGAAGACTTTTTATCTACTATTAATCAAGAGTCATTAGTTATTAAGCAAGGGGTGGTTGAACCAAGCTTGGTCGAAGCCGAATTAAGTGCCCCTGTGCAGTTTGAGCGAACAGGTTACTTCTGCAAAGATAAAGACAGTGCCGGTGATAAATTAGTGTTTAATCGAACTGTTGGCTTAAGAGACACTTGGGCGAAAATATCAAGTTAGTAAAACTTACTGTTTAATAAATAAAAACCGGATCTACTATCCGGTTTTTTTTATGTTTTTTTAATTAAATATTCCCCCAGGCTACTTGGGCTATTTAGGTTGTGCGTGAAAGGTTTCTCCATTTTCTTGGCTTTCCGAGTTGTCCATCAAATATAGATATAAGGGCATGATTTCGGCTGGCGTTTTAAGAGTCTCAGGATTTTCAGCTGGGTAAGCTTTAGAGCGCATCACGGTGCGTGTTGCCCCTGGGTTTAAACTATTAAAACGAATGCTGCTATTATCGTATTCATCTGCTAAGACTTGCATCATACCTTGGGTCGCAAATTTTGAAATGGCATAAGGTCCCCAATAAGCTCTACCAGCTATGCCTACACTAGAAGTGGTAAATATCACAGAGGCACTTGGCGCTTTTTTAAGAATAGGTATTAAAGCCTGTGTCATTAAAAACTGGCTGGTTAGGTTTACTTGAAACACATTTTGCCAATCATTTTCGCTAATTTGAGTAAAGGGGCCTAAATGCCCAAGTAGGCTAGCGTTGTGTAATAAACCATCTAAACAACCAAATTGATCACTGATGGTATTCGCCATATCACGATAATTCTGGGCTGTAGCGCCCTTTAGATCTAAGGGCACTATGGCAGGTTCTGGCCCACCTAGGGCAATGATTTCATCATACACAGTTTCAAGCTTAGCAACGGTTTTGCCAAGTAAAATAACGGTAGCACCATGTTTTCCGTATTGGAGTGCCGCTTCTTTACCAATGCCGTCTCCTGCACCGGTTACTAGTATGGTTTTGTCTTTTAAATAATTGTCTGTAGCTTGGTAGTTATGCATAGTGATTGATTAAGTCTAATAATATCAAAATGTTAACATTTAATGACTGATGTTCGATAGTTGTATGCCTTAAAAAACACAGATTATTGTTTTCAAAAACTTGTCACTTGCTTTATCTAGATATAGCTGTGGCTTTTATTTTAGGTATTTATCCCCATAATAAGTAGAACGAAAGAAATAGGAGTATACCGGTTGGAATTTTTATACGAATACGGATTGTTTATCGCAAAAGCCGTAACGATAGTGATCGCAATTTTGCTCGCTTTAGGTGGCATAGTTGGGATTGTCAGTAAACAAAAACAAGGGAAAGGTCATTTAGAAATTGACTCATTGTCGGAAAAACTTGACGCCATTACTGATCTTGCTCGTGGTGAGTTGCTGACAAAAGAAGAATTAAAGCAATATCAAAAAGATCAAAAGAAAAAGCAAAAAGCTGAAAAGAAAGATAAGAAAAAGTCTGATGGCAGCAAAGCTGATAAAGGTAGGCTATTTGTTATTGATTTTTCTGGCTCTATGGATGCCCACGAAGTGGAGTACTTAAGAGAAGAAGTCACTGCAATTTTGTGTGTCGCTAAGCCGGAAGATGAAGTTTTAGTTCGGTTAGAAAGCGGTGGTGGCGTAGTTCATGGATATGGATTAGCCGCTTCGCAATTGCAAAGAATTAAAGATAGCAATATCAAACTAATAATCTCAGTTGATAAAGTGGCAGCAAGTGGTGGCTATATGATGACCTGTGTGGCTGACCATGTGTTAGCTGCTAAATTTGCCATTATTGGTTCAATTGGTGTGATTGCCCAGCTCCCTAACTTCAATAAACTATTGAAGAAAAGCAATATTGAATTTGAACAACACACAGCTGGCGCCTTCAAGCGTACCCTAACTATGTTTGGTGAAAACAATGACGAAGGCCGAGAGAAGTTCAAAGAAGAGTTAGAAGATGTACATCACATGTTTAAAGACTTTGTACAAGAGCAACGCCCTGATTTAGATATAGCTAAAGTGGCAACTGGAGAATATTGGTATGGCATCAGAGCACTAGAGCTTGGATTAATTGATGAAATTAACACATCAGATGATTACATTTTGACTGCCAATAAAGATAAGAATATCTTTACTGTTAAGTACAGCATGAAAAAAAGCCTTCCTGAGCGTTTAGGATTGGCGGCAAGTTTGAGCTTTGAATCGCTTATGATGAGATTGTGGAGTAAAGGAACGAATAGCTTTCGCTAAGTTTTTATGACCTGTTTTAGATATTAGAAAGCCAGCTTCAGCTGGCTTTTTTGTATCTGGCTCAAATACTCAGTTACAGATTAATATTTATTCCATTTAGTCTTAGACGGCAAGACTGAAATACTTAGTAATAATATTACAAGGGGGAGTTGAGCGTTTGTGATTAGGTAGAACAAGAAACGAGTGGGAGTAATAGTTGCTAGCTGTATACTTGTGCAGTCTTTTTATTTCCGCTACTGGACTCGGTATGTAGAGATTATGAGACCCATTATTATCGAAGGCTTGAGGATATAAAGTGCCAGATAATAAAAAGCCCTGAATCTCAGGGCATTTGCAGTATTAATTTAGGCTGATTTTACTGTCCTAGGTTTTCGTTTTGGCTTTGGCTTCTCTACACTTTGAATTAACTCAGCTGGGTCAAAATCATCAACATTGATAGTGCGCAAGCGGCCTTTCTCGGTTTCCCTTAAGAGTTCGGCTTGCTCTTCTGAAATAACACCTAACTCTAAGCCTTTTTCAGCTACAAGGTTTAATTCTGTAAAAGGTAAATATTGGCCTGCTGCTTTACAAACTGTATTGTAAATAGGTTCTGCTGCTAATACATTTTCTAGAGTTTGCTCAAGATCACCTAGTAAACAACCTGGCTCACGAGATAAGAACTGGCCTTTACCTAAACGGTCACGTGCTTCACAAGGCGTTTGTAAAATTCCTGCTATCTTGTGCTCAAGTTTATCTGATGGGCGTTTATAGCTTTTACCAAATGGCATGATGATTAGCTTTAAGGCTTTACCTAAAATCTTAGATGGGAAGTTATTCAACAACTCTTCAAGTGCTACTTCAAGCTTATATAGACTGTCTTGCATAGCCCAGTGAACTAATGGTAAATCAGTAGCTTGACGGCCTTCATCATCAAAACGTTTAAGTACACATGAAGCTAGGTAAAGATAACTTAAAACATCACCTAGTCGTGCTGATAATCTTTCACGACGCTTTAACTCGCCACCCAACATAGCCATAGACACATCTGATAGGAAGGCTAAATTGGTGCTATACCTCTGCATAGTGCGGTAGTACCTTGCAGTATCATCTTTAAATGGAGCACTTGCTAAATGTGCGCCTGATAATGAAAACCAGATACTGCGAAAGAAGTTACTGAAGGCAAAACCAATATGACCAAATACTGCGCGATCAAATTGTTCTAATGCTTCATCGTCGTCTTGATTATTAGCTGCTAGAAGCTCGTCCAATACATAAGGATGACAACGCATAGCACCTTGGCCGTATATCATCATGTTACGGGTAAGGATATTCGCGCCCTCAACCGTTATAGCGATAGGTGCCCCTTGATAGGCACGGCCCAAATAGTTATTTGGACCAAGCATAACACCTTTACCGCCATGGATATCCATAGACTCGGCAACGGTTTGGCGCATTTTTTCGGTTAAGTGATATTTACAGATAGCACCAATAACCGAAGGCTTTTCGCCAATATCTACCCCCTTAGTTGAGAACGAGGTTACAGCTTCCATTAGATATGCGTTACCCCCAATACTGCCTAACTTCTCTTCTATACCTTCCATTTTACCAACAGGTAATTTGAACTGGCGACGAATTCTGGCGTAAGCACCTGTGGCTAAAGCGATGCTTTTTGCTCCACCTGCTGAAGACGAGGGTAGGGTAATTACACGACCAACTGACAAACATTCAACTAGCATACGCCAGCCTTGCCCCGCCATTTCAGCACCACCTATGATGTAATCTAAGGGGACAAAAATGTCTTTTCCGCGTATTGGGCCATTATGGAATGGAACGTTCAGTGGAAAATGGCGATTACCAATTTCCATACCTGCAGTATCTCTAGGAAGTAATGCACAGGTAATACCTAAATCTTTTGTATCGCCAAGTAAACCGTCTGGATCAAACATTTTGAATGCCAAACCTACAACTGTTGCCACTGGCGCAAGAGTAATATAGCGCTTGTTAAATGTAAGGCTAAGCCCTATTACTTCTTCGCCTTGCCATTGTCCTTTACAGACGATGCCGGTATCGGGAAGAGAGCCTGCATCAGAACCCGCTTCTGGTCCAGTTAAGGCAAAACAAGGGATTTCTTCACCGGTAGCCAACCTAGGCAAATAATGATCTTGTTGTGCTTTGGTACCATAGTGCTGCAATAACTCGCCCGGTCCTAATGAGTTAGGCACACCTACTGTCGTGGATAATACGGCGCTGATGCTAGATAACTTCTGTAATACCCTAGATTGTGCGTAGGCTGAAAATGCTAAACCGCCATATTCTTTTTTGATGATCATGGCGAAAAACTTATGATCCCGTAAAAATTGCCAAATTTCTGGTGATAAGTCGGCTTTCTTATGGGTAACTTCCCAGTCATCACACATTTTGCAAACTTCTTCTACTGGGCCATCAAGAAAAGCTTGCTCGTCAGCTGTTAGGCGAGCTTGAGGTATATTGTGTAGGGTTTGCCAGTTGGGGTTACCACTGAATAGCTCACCATCCCACCACACCGTACCTGCGTCGATAGCATCTTTTTCTGTGCTAGACATTTCGGGCATGATTTTGCGGAAACTGTTTAATATAGGCGTAGTGAGATATTGCTTACGAATAGACTCAATATTTAACGGAATAGCTGCAATTAAAAACAACAACCAACTAAATTCGCCAATAATGCCAAGAATGCTACCTACTACAAATAGACAGAATACCGCCACTGTGCCATTGAAGAGTTTCATTCGAAAATAACTAGCAACGGCTAGCGAAGCTAAAACGTATATAAACCAAATAAATAATTGCATTTAGTATTTCCTTTTTTAGAGGTCTGACCACAATAGGTACGTTATATTTTTGTTACATTAAAATCAAGTATTAGCGCAAGCGATAGGTAAATAAAGGGAGAGAAATGTAAATGTTTTGTTATGGGGTTTCGATGCGTAAATTTAACTGTTTAAAATCTAGATAAATTAGATTGGTCTATGAGGCTGGTGAGATAGCATCTGATTTGAAGCTTTTTAAGCGAATATCCCCTTGCTCATTATCGTCTTTAAATTGCTGTAACTTAACAAGTTGATAATTTAGTTGTGGTGAAAACCAAGCTATGGTTTCACGAGTAGAGTTTTCCCTCTTAAATAAGACTTTCACACCTTCTATCATGCCAAAAGGTAGGTCTAGTTGCTCAGTACCAACTACGACTAAGTTATAGTGTCGTAATTGTCCGCGACTATTAATAATATCATAGGAAAATTCAGTTTCGCCTGCGGCCAATTTTAATTGGACATCAAGACGATACAATTGGTTATCTAACTCGTCCTGCCAATTGATGGGCTCACCCTGATTAATGATAATATTTGTATCTTTCGAATCGAAGTCTATTTTGGTACTTTTATTTCTTCCGGTACCACTACGGCTGTAGGCGTATGAAATAGGGTGTAAATCACCATCTTTTTTAACTGAAAATAGGCTGGTTTCAGAGCGAATATCAGATAAAAAGAAAGCTGATACTTTTGAGTAATAATTGAGCCGGTAATTTTCATCTTCTGCAGCCAGACTTAACTTTGCAATGCCTAGACTTCTGCCAAATCTATTAACTGTATATTCAGCTTCAAACTCAGCTAGCTTGCTCTTTTCGGCGAAGGTGACATGGCTAACTAACGTAGAGCCTAAAACAATAACCGACCATAAGATTAATTTAACCAACTGCATATCCCATTTCATCCAATAATTGACCATCTAACTCTGCGTGGTTATCGATCATTTTTAACCTATCAGCACAAAACCAAGAAATCACTAAAGGGTACATTTGTCGCTCTTGCTGTTGCACTCTATCAGCTAATTCTTCGGCGTCTTGTGATGCGAAGATTGGTACTTTGGATTGTAAGACAACAGGACCGCCGTCAAGTTCTGCTGTTACAAAATGAACCGACGCGCCATGTTCATCATCTCCAGCGTCAATAGCCCGCTGATGAGTGTCTAGCCCTTTATATTTAGGCAATAAAGACGGATGAATGTTTAACATTTTACCTTGGTAATGTTCAACAAAATTTGCAGTTAGAATACGCATAAAACCCGCTAAGACAATTAAGTCAGGAGAGTATTGGTCAATACGCTCCATCATTTCATTGTCATATTCTTCACGACTTGCAAATTCTTTATGATCAATAAAGACCGCAGGAATATCGGCATTCTTAGCTCGAGTTAAACCGTATGCATTTTGTTTATTCGCAAAAACGGCTACGACTTTGGCATTTATTTTGCCCTGTGCAATGTTGTCGATAATTGCTTGTAAGTTAGAGCCATTACCGGAAACTAAAACGACTATCGACTTTTCAGGTTTTGAGTTTTGCACCTAGTTAATCTCTACCTGTTGTTCGTTATCACCTTTTTCAATGTGGCCAATTTTCCATACGTTCTCACCTAAATCGGCAAGAATTTTTATTGCCTCTGCTGCTTTTTCTTCAGGTAGAGCAATGATAAGTCCAACACCACAGTTAAAGGTTCTGTACATTTCATGGGTAGTGACATTACCTTTATCTTGAAGCCAGTTGAAAATCGCTGGCCACTGCCAACTGCTTCCATCAATAACCGCTTTTGTACCTTCAGGAAGCACTCTTGGTATGTTTTCCCAAAAACCGCCACCTGTTATGTGTGAAATTGCACTCACTTTCACTTGTTCTAATAGCGTTAAAACATTTTTCACATAAATACGGGTAGGTTCAAGCAAGTGGTCGGCTAAAGGTTTACCTTCAAGCAATTCGGTTGTGTCACTATTTGATACTTCAATAATTTTACGAACGAGTGAGTAACCGTTAGAGTGAGGACCTGATGACCCCAAAGCTAGTAGGGCATCACCTTCGGCAACTTGGCTACCATCTATCACATCATCAGCTTCAACCACACCGACACAGAATCCTGCTACATCATAGTCTTCGCCGTGATACATACCTGGCATCTCAGCCGTTTCTCCGCCAATTAATGCGCAGCCAGATAATTGGCAGCCTTTACCAATACCCGTTACCACTTCAGTAGCCGTATCTACATTAAGTTTACCGGTTGCATAATAATCTAGAAAAAATAGTGGTTCGGCACCCTGAACAATTAAGTCATTCACACACATAGCAACTAGATCTATACCAATGCCAGAATGTTGTTCCAAGTCCATGGCGAGTCTAAGTTTTGTACCTACACCGTCAGTACCAGAAACTAAAAGTGGTTTTTTATATTTTTCAGGTAGCGAACATAGTGCTCCAAATCCACCCAATCCCCCTTTAACCTCGGGTCTGTGAGTTTTTTTTGTGACCGATTTTATTCTTTCAACAAGCTGGTTTCCTGCGTCAATATCTACTCCAGCGTCTTTGTAACTTAATGATGAATTCTTCTCGCTCACGGGTGTTCCTCGGTTGGCCCTAAAAAAGAGCGCAGATTTTAACAGCTTGCTTAATTAATACCAATCACAGATCACTCTTTTATGTAGAACAGATAATTTACTAAACAATAGGTGAATTTTGTTGCTAAATAAAAGACAATACTTTCTGATTAGTACATATTTGCTTTGAGGAGTGTTGGCCCAGATGCCAATAAAGATTAAATCTGCGTTTTTGGTTGTAGTGTTCTGGTGTTTCAATGCTTGGCAACCGCTACATGCAGCTGTTATTGAAGATTTGTTTGATGCCACGATAGCGGTTTCTGATCAATCAAATAAAGCGCAAAGTGCTGCATTTACGTCAGCGATTAAACAGGTTTTAGTAAGAGTTCGCGGCAATAGTGATATTTTGTCTGATGCTCAAATTAAAAATGCTATATCTAAGCCGACTAGGTTTATTCGTTCCTATAGTTACGAAAACCGGGAGTCTCAGCTGTATCTTCTTATTAATTTTGAACCCCAACGTATCGAAACTCTTATTCGCAATTCAGGCTTTCCTATATGGGATAAAAGACGCCCAGATACTATAGTGTGGCTGGTAACAGAGTCTGATAATGGTGCAAAAGAAATCATTAATGCTGAGAATTTTCCTGAGCTATTTGATGAGTTACATCAACAGGGGCGATTGAGAGGGGTTAGGTTTACTGAGCCTTTATGGGACTTAGATGATCGACAAGCGCTAAATGTTTATGATGTTTGGGGGGGCTTTACGCTAAACTTAAATCGAGCTAGTGAAAGGTATGGTGTTAAGTCTGTGTTGTCTGCCAGAATCTATAAAGCGAAAGATTTGGATAATGAAAACAAACTAAACAGTCTTTGGCTTGCAGATTGGACAATGCTTGGTGATGGTAAATTATTGTCAGGACAGGTTTCTGCAGCGCAGCACAACTCTATAGCAGTTAAATTAGTTGATGTATTAGCAGATAATTTAGCTCTACAATACGCAGTAGACCTAGCGTCAATCAACCCTAATGAAAATAAAATAGAGTTAAAATTTAATAACCTTAAATCATTGACTGATTATGCAGAGGCTTTAGAGTTTTTGGAAAGCTTAAGTGTAGTGAGCCGTGGTACTTTAGTTAGCCAGGTTGGAGAACAAGCTACTTTCGAACTAGCCTTGTTAGGAACTGAGGAAGATTTGAAAACCGTATTACGACTAGATAAACATGTTCAAGCTGTTACGGATGAGTTTGGGCAACCAATCCTTGAGTTGGAGTTCTTTTGGGTCAAGTAACTAGTCAGTTGTTGTTACCTGTAGGATTGAAAGATACTGAATCTTTTGAGAGTTTTATCCCAGGGAAAAATCAACAAGTCTGCCATCATTTATTAAATCTATTTGAAGAGCATACAAATAAGAATATTGAGCATTGGTTGACGTATTTGTTTGCTGATACAGGGGTGGGGAAAAGCCATTTGTTGTATGCTTCATGCCTGCAGGCTGAATATGTAAATGTGACCTGTGTTTATTTTAGTTTTAAAGAAAAGCAACAAATGTCTCCTGATGTTTTACAGAGTCTTGAGCATTATCAATTAATTTGTTTTGATGATATCGAATATTTAGATGGCGAACAGGATTGGCAAGAGGCAATATTTAATTTAATAAATCGCGTCAAAGAAAAAGGTGATAGTTGCATGGTGATTACCGGCAATCAAACCCCTCAAAAGTTAACGTTGCAACTTCCTGATTTAATTTCTCGATTATCTTGGGGGACTAGCTTTCAAGTACATTCTCTGACTGATGAGCAACGCCAAGAAGCCTTAATAGTAAAAGCAAGCCATCGGGGGCTTAATATGTCTCGGGATGTTGCTAGGTATTTAGTGACCCATTGGCAAAGAGATATGCCTGCGCTTATACAATCTTTAGATATTTTGGATGAAAAATCTCTGCAACAACAACGAAAACTTACTATCCCTTTTGTAAAAGATACTCTCTTACTATAGTAAAACTGCAAGGTTACCGGTTATAACGGGGTTACCAAGAGCCTGAATTATGCATATTTTCCTATTGATTATGTTCAGGCAGGTCAGCTCCTTTTTGTAACCACTCAATTAGTATTCCAATTATGAGTTAATTTAATTTCAGGCTCTCCCTCTGAAGTCGCCAGGTAATACAGAGAAAAACGGCCTCTTTTATTTTCAATTTTTTATAAGGGTTAAGCCAAGTAACTCTTGGTAAAAATGTAACGATTTCGCTATATCTCTGACACGTATCATGGCGTGTAAATACTTCATGTCTCACCTTTTTTATTAGTAAAATAATAAGCTGAATTTTATTTGGGCTTTTGGCCTTCAAAGGCTTGTTTTTCTTCTGCTAATTCCTCTTTTAACTTGCGTATGCCCAAGCCTAACTCTCGGCCTCTTAAACGGGCATAAACACTACATCCTGTGAATAATAAACAACATAAAACAATTTCAATAAAAGCATATAACCTCTCTCCTTCAACAGCGTAAATTGCCGTTAGGCCATGAAGTAAATAGTACATCACGATGAAGTTGGTCCAAGCATGGGTATAAGGTTTTGCTTTTATTAAGCCTACAGCTGGCAGCAATATAGGCACAATCCAAAACAATATAGTGAAGGTTGTCGAGGTTGTTTTATCTGGTGTTAGATAAAAGTGCCATACCGGAAGCCAAATCACCAAAGGAAAGTAACTGAAAAGGGTGAGTTTTCGAAAAAATGCGCTATTAAAAGTCATGTTATTTCTCTAATTTACTGGCAAATATTGCAAGTCTTTTGCCTTGTTGGATACATAGAGCTTGCTCATCTTCACTCAATTTATTACCAAGCTTCCCTTGGGACAAGTGAGTAACACCATAGGGACTTCCACCTGTTTGGGTGGTATGTAGCTGTGGGCTCGAGTAGGGTAAACCACACAAAAACATACCATGGTGTAAAAGCGGTATCATCATTGTAATTAAGGTGGTTTCTTGGCCCCCATGCATACTAGATGTTGAGGTAAATACACAGGCTGGCTTGTTTTCCATGGTTCCGGCTAACCACTGGGCACTAGTTTCATCTAAAAAGTATTTAAGGGGGGCGGCCATATTTCCAAATCGGGTGGGGCTACCTAGCGCTAAAGCGCAACATTCCTGTAAATCTTCATGGGTTACATATGGGTCGCCAGTAGCGGGTACTGCAGCTTGTTGATTATCTATATTAGTATTGACTTCAGGCACGGTGCGCAGTCTAGCTTCAAGTCCTTGCTGCTCAATACCTTGAGCTATTTTTTTAGCCATAGCAAGGGTAGAGCCATGACGACTGTAATACAGTACTAAAACTGGGCGACTCATAGAATATCCAATACGGATTCAGGAGGGCGTCCAATGGCAGCTTTACTATTGGCTAAAACAATCGGCCTTTCTATGAGTTTGGGTGTGTTTACCATAGCTTGAATTAACGCGGCTTCGTTTTCTTCTTTTGCTAAATCTTGTTCTTTATATGCATCTTCACCTTTTCGCATAAGTTGCCTAGCGCTAGAAAAACCTAATAATTCGATGATATTTGCAATTTGCATCTTATCTATTGGTGTTTTTAGATATTCTATGACCTCGGGTGTATATCCTTTGTCTTGCAGCAGTTGCAATGTTTGGCGGCTTTTAGAACACCTAGGGTTATGTAAAATTTTTAGTTCTGACATAAATTTAATTTTCAGCTTAGGTTAAAAGTCGTATTCTACCGTTAATTTGGCTGTTTTTGTTAAGGAATATCTCACCTTGAAGAAGCTTTTAATTGTATTTGTCTCCTTAATTGCTCTGTCGCTGGGGTTTGGTTTGAACCAATATCTAGCAACTGACTTTGAAGTATTAAACGGCAAGGCACACAAGTGGCGCAGTTCTGAAGGGAAATGGACTGTCGTAAACTATTTCGCAGAATGGTGCGCACCATGTTTACGGGAGCTTCCTGAGTTAAATGACTTTCATCATCAGTATGGAACTTCTATAAGACTGTTTGCCGTGAGTTACGACACTCTTTCTGTTGATGAGTTGTTGGGACTAAAGCAAAAGTACGATATTCATTTCCCAGTCATTAGTCTTCTAAAAACCCTGCCGTGGCAACAAGCACCCAGTAGCTTACCTACCACTTTTATTTTAGATCCTAAAGGGGCTGTGGTTACTCAATTGAAAGGTGAACAAAGTGCAGCAAAATTAAAACAAACAATAGATAAATTACAGAGTTTGTAATCTTTCCTGTGCCGTTCTGAATTGGTCTATTCTGGCTCTAATTCTTTGCTTTTCGATTTGCCTATCACCTGCAAAGTTATAAGCGGTATGTAGCTCATCAATGGCCCTAGGGTAGGAAGCAACTAAAGAGTATAACTCTGCCTTAGCTTGATGCATTTCTAACTTTTGCTCGCTCATGCGAAACGCTTCAGATAATAATTCATAGGCAAGCATGCTTTCTGGGTTAATCAATAAGAAATCTTTCAGCAAGGCAACTGCTTTTTCTGGTTGCTGGCCTTGAATCAGTACGTTGGCTAGATTCAATGTAACCACTTGGTTGTATGGGGTTAATGCGCTTTGTCTCGAGAGTTTTTCAATTGCCTCTGGGTATTGTTTAGTCTCAATGGCAATATCAGAAAAGGTATCTAAATAGAACAAGTTATTAGGGTCCTTTTCGAGTAGCTCTTCGATCAAGACACGGGCCTTTTGGGGTTGTTCATTAGCTAAATAAGCTAGGGCAAGGCCATATTGTGGAGCCTGCTTGAAAACATAACTTTGCTTGTCTAATAAAGAAGAAAAATAAGCGATATTATTTTTAGGGTTGCCGTAATACCGAGCTAAGATCCTTGATTTTGCTAAATGAAAATTTAAGCTCGGGGGCACGTTTCTTGGTCTGTATGAAGCTGCTCGGGATCGAGCGTCAGCAATTCTTGATTCAGGTAATGGGTGAGTTTGTAAAAAAGCTAAACGAGTCGATTTTAAGCGACTTTTTTCGGCTAAAATTCCAAAAAAACTACTCGCTCCATTTGGGTCAAATCCGGCCTGTGCCAATATGTTAATACCAACCCTATCTGCCTCTTTTTCATTTTGTCTGGTGTAGTTTATTGACGATTGGGCAGACGCTGCATTAGCGGTAGATAGTGCAGCAATCCCTGCTTCTGGATTAACTGCAGCTAGTAAAATTGAGCCTAACATTGAAGCTATTTGCAGCGGTGACGATTTTTGCTTGGCCTCAATACTACGAGCTATATGCCTTTGAGTAACATGACTTACTTCATGGGCTAACACTGAAGCAAGTTCTGATTCGTTTCTAGCGTTATAAATAAGGCCTGTATGAATACCGATATGGCCACCAAAAAAAGCAAAAGCGTTTATATCTGGGCTGTTCAAAATAAAGAAAGTGTAAGGAAATTTCACATTTTCAGCTTGTGCAACTAGTCGGTTCCCAATGTCTTGAATATATTCATCAAGTAGAGGATCACTAATTACTGGCCCTTGACCTCGCAATTGCCGCATCAGTACATCACCTATTAGTACCTCTTTATCTAAAGTGATAGCACTTGAGGCCACTACACCTATTTCGGGTAGCGCATTTTTTTTATTTGCAGCGTCCACTGAAGCGCTGCTTATTAACACAGTCAAAAGTGCTGACAATAAAGTGGTCAAAATTTGTTTTAGCATAAATTTATTCTAGGTTTTGCTCTTGTTTGTGACCAATCACTGGATAATTTCAAATGTTCTGGTTAGTGCCTAAGAATCATTTTTGTATTATTAGTTCAATTATATCGGCTTTAACTACCTTGTTCATGGAGTTGCGTCATTGATTCAGTATAAATTTCTTCAATAGACGCCCCAGCGTTTTCAATAACTAAAATATTTTGCTTCAATAACGTCACAAGTTGCTCTACTAACATATGGGTATATTTTAAAAGTTCCAAGTCTGCCTCATCACCAAAGCGTATCGTTATGTTAATAAATTCCTGTAGATTTGGTATCCGTAATAATGGACCGAGAACAGCAGGATTAAATTCTTTAAAAGGCGACAAGGGGTCGTAAGGTTTCACAAGCATTTGTGGTTCATCATTAATGATGGGGAAACAATGCAAGTCAAAAGAATAGGCGTTTAAGTGTTTGATTAAACTAACTTGAGGTTTGCCATTAATTAAATTGCCTGTTTGCCAGTTATCTTTTTTTAATAAATACTTAATATTGTTATCAAAGCCATCGGTGAAGGTACCTTCTAATTCAGAAAGCTTATTAGCCACCAAGCTATAATAATTAGGGATTTCCCCCATATTTATAGTTTTTTTTAACTGTGTTATGGTTTTTATACTGCCAAATCGACAGTTCCAATTTTGTAGCAAAAATTGCCTCCCTTTGACCTATTTGATTATTTTATCAGGATGACTTTGTGCAATAATGTCATTCTCACATACATTAACCATAAATGAGAAGTATCAAAGGTGTTAGCTGTTGTTTTTCATGGAAAAAGAAGGGATCTAAATGTTAAGCATTTTTGAACGTTGGTATAAACGCAAGTTTTCCGATCCAGATTCAGTCATGTTACTCATGCTACTAATAATAACATCTTTGTTGTTAGCTGTGTGGGGAGGCATTTTAATGCCTGTAATTGTGGCTGCGGTGATAGCCTATTTATTAGATTGGCCAGTGACTCAATTAGAAAAACTGGGGTTATCTAGAAGTTACGTGACTGTTTTAGTTTTGTTTGGTTTTTTAAGTATATCAATATTAGCTTTTATAGGCATTGTGCCTGTAGTTACGCAACAAAGTATTAATCTAATAACAGAAATGCCTCAGATTTGGGAAGAGGGGCAAACCTGGTTATTAGAATTGCCAAAAACATATCCAGATTTTGTAGAAACCTCTCATATTCAAAATATGCTAGTAGGCGTGAATGAAAAGATAGTCTCTTTAGGTGAGCAGTTTCTCTCTGCGTCATTTAGTTCTTTAGGGGGATTAGGTGCGTTATTAATATATGTGATCCTAGTACCATTAATGGTGTTCTTTATGCTAAAAGATAAAGTCATTTTGTTAGGCAATGTTTCTTCATTGTTGCCCGCAGAGCGCCGCTTGATAAAACAAGTTGGTACCGAAATGAATTCGCAAATTGCCAATTACATTCGAGGTAAGGTTATTGAAATTGTGATTGTTGGGACAGTTTCAGCAGTTACTTTTGCATTTATGGACTTGCGATATGCGCTGTTATTAGGGGTTTTGGTTGGGTTTTCGGTATTGATCCCTTATATCGGTGCTGCTGTAGTCACTATACCCGTTGCCATAGTGGCACTGTTTCAATGGGGGCTGACCCCAGACTTTTGGTACTTGATGATCGCATATAGCATTATTCAAGCATTAGACGGAAACGCATTGGTGCCTATATTGTTTTCGGAAGCAGTAAGTTTGCACCCTGTATATATAATCATCGCAGTGCTGTTTTTTGGCGGTTTGTGGGGATTTTGGGGAGTGTTTTTTGCTATCCCATTGGCAACATTAGTAAAAGCAGTAAGCACTGCTTGGTCTAGTCCCAAAATATACAACAAAAATATGGAAGCCAACTAAGTTGGCTTTTTACACAACTAGCGCTACATGCTAGTTGTGTTATTACTTCACTAAATAAGCGTTATTAGCTGTTTAAATAATCAAGCACTACTTCATGATGGTCTTTAGTTTTAAACTTATCGAATACATGTTCAATATTGCCACTTTCATCAATCAGAAAAGAGGTTCTTACTACACCCATATTTTCTCTTCCCATGAATTTTTTTAACTGCCATACCTTGTATGCTTCGCAGACTGCATGGTCTTCATCAGCTAATAGAGTGAAGTTTAATTCTTGCTTGGTAATAAAATTAGTAAGTTTCTTTGGAGTGTCTGGGCTGATGCCTAATACCACAACGTTTAATGCATCTAACTCAGATTTTGTATCTCGTAGAGCGCAAGCTTGCACGGTGCAGCCTGGAGTTGAAGCGCGAGGATAGAAATATACCAGTACTTTCTTGCCGCTAAAATCTGTTAGAGAGACGGTTTTATCATCTTGATTTGAAAGTGAAAACTGTGGTGCTGGATCGCCAACTTTAAGTGTTTGCATTATGGAAGCCCTTAAAAAATATTATTGTTTAAAATATAAAAATTAATGATTTAAGGTAATTGTACCTTGTAAATTATGCTCTGATAACAAAGCTTGAAAAGACTGTTCAATCATATTTACGTCTAAATCATGTGGAATTGAAATAACCATTTTACATTTCATTTGTTTATTTGATGCGTTGGGCTCGTCTTCATCATTGACAAATTTTAACCTGAATGCACTTACTGAAATATTATGCTGGTCGAAGAATTGTGTGGCTTGATCAATTAATCCACGGGTTCTAAGACCTGTCACTACCACATCTGCAATATGTTCCAAATTTTGTTTAGAATGCCCTGTAGTCCGCTTCATAATGGATAACAAGTTATACTTTTGACAGGTTTGTGGTAGTAAACATTCGGCTTGAGTAATTGCGCTTTGGCTTCCTTCTACAATCATAGTGAGAGAGAAATCTTTACCGTATACGGCTTGTCGGCTATCTAAAATATTGCATCCAATACTAAACACCGTATCGACTAAGTCGCTTAACACCCCAAGTTGGTTGGCGCCTAAGATGGTGATTATCAATTGTTGACTCATTTTTAAGCAAATTCCATTGTTTAAATTGGCTATAACATACATGATTTTAGGGAGGTTGATCCAGTTTCCCTTATAAAGTGTGTGTTTAGTTATTCAATGCTTGTTTTTAATGGACTAGGTCTTTACCATTAGGCGCTAATTTTTTACGGAGAGACCATGTTTACTGGTAGTTTTGTGGCGCTGATCACGCCTATGTTTGATAATGGTGAAATTGATTACCCTTCATTAAAGCATCTTGTTGAGTTTCATATCGAAAATGGTTCCCATGGTATAGTAGCAGTTGGTACCACTGGCGAATCTGCAACTTTACCTTTCTCTGAGCACATTGAAGTTGTGCGCAAAACGGTGGAATATGCCCAAGGTAAAATTCCTGTGATTGCAGGTAGTGGTGCAAACTCGACTGAGGAAGCCATCTTTTTAAGTACGCAAATGGCGGAAACAGGCATTCAAGGTTTTCTAAGTGTGGTGCCTTATTATAATAAGCCGCAACAAAAGGGAATGGTTGCTCACTTTAAAGCAATTGCTGACTCTACTGATTTACCGGTTTTATTGTATAACGTACCTAGCCGAACTGTGGCTGACATGTTACCTGAAACTGTTGCTGAACTTGCTTCACACCCTAAAATTGTGGGCCTAAAAGATGCGACCGGCGACATAGGCCGCTTGAAAGAAACCCAAGCTCTTGTCCCAGACGATTTCGTGTTGTTAAGTGGTGATGACGCAACGGGCTGTGAATTTCTTTCAAATGGTGGCCATGGAGTGATTTCAGTGACCGCAAACATTGCACCAAAACAAATGGCAGATATGTGTAATGCTGCCAAAAATAAAGAGTTTGACTTAGCAAAAAAAATCGACAATCAGATTGAAGGTTTACATTCAGCCTTATTTGTTGAACCTAATCCAGTGCTTCCAAAGTGGGCTTTATACAAAATGGGTAAAACTAATTCAGCTTTTTTACGTTTACCTATGGTTGAGTCGGAACTTGAGAGCCAAAAACATATCGAAGATGTCATGCGCAGTTCTGGCGTACTTTCTTAAGGAGAATGCATGACCTATAAGTATCAAGTAACAGGTGTTGCTCTAGTAAGTTTACTAGCGGCCTGTAGTTCAGTTGAAGAACGAGAGTTAGCTAGTGGAAGCTTTGAATATACCCAAGAAACACCGGGGCAACGTATTAATATCCCTGAAGGGATTGATTCTCCAAAATTTAGTGAGAGTTATAAGTTACCAGAATTAGGTGCTGCCGCACCGACAGATACTTTGGGAAAAGAGCTAAGTGTTTTGTCTCCATCGTTAGTGTTGCCTGTTGTAGCTGGCTCACATATTGATGAAGGTTCAAGAGTTGCTAGAGTATGGTTTGATCAAATGGATGATGATGAACCATTAGAAGTCTCTATTTGGAATCAGCTTATTAGTTTTGTTGAAGAGCAGGGCTATGGTATACAAGAATTAGACAAAGAAAATTTGCGCCTAGTAACAGATTGGATTGTTTATGATGCAAGTTTGGAGAACAGTTGGTATACCATTTACGGTTCAGAGCGCGTTGTAAGTAAACGTTTTGAATTTAAAATCGATAAAAAGCCACATGGTAGAACGGCTTCGTTAAGTGCTAACTTAGTGGCTTATAAAGAAAAGTTAACCCCTGAAAGTCCTGAAATTTTGGTCCCCAAAGATCAAAGACGATTTGAAGTTAATGTTTTGAATGAAGTGGTAGCACATTATGAATTCAATACTCGAGTTCAATCTGTTAAACGTTTCCGTCAAATTCGCCAAGGGTTACAAACAGAGCTAGGTTTTGATGCTGATGGTGAACCAGCATTTATAGTAGATGCAGATTATGACATAGCTTGGCCTCGACTGTTGTTAGTACTTAAGAAGCTTGGCTTTGATGTAAAAGATCTCGATAAATCAAGTGGTATGCTCTTCACTAGTTACAGTGATGGGGAAGGTTCTTGGTGGAGTAATATTTGGTCTAGTGAAAGTGGTGAGCTACCTCTTGACGAAGACGAATATAGAATTAAAGTGTTAGATATTGGAAATAAAACATCCATTACGTTTATGGATGAAGAAAGCCAACCATTTGCTGTAAACAAACTGACAGATCTGTTTCAACCTTTCTCTGAAAACATGTCTGATGATAATTTAGATATTTAAAATATCGCCAACCTAATACTTAATTTTTAGGTGTTGGGTTGGCAACTATCAACTAGTGCTCTCTAGTTGCTTCTTTTGTTTTTGACCTTGTGGAGTTGACCTTAAATGTCGATTGCAGACTCAATTTTATCAGTAAACGATGACCTACCAATACGTACTCATTTGCCCGTTCATAGCGGAAAAGTTCGCTCGGTTTATTGGTTAACCGAACAAGACAGCTGCCGTTTAATAAAAGAACATAACTATCCTGTTCCAAGTGATACACCACTGGCAATTATGGTTATCAGTGACCGTATTTCTGCGTTCGATTGTATTTGGCATGGTGAACAAGGAATGCAAGGTGTGCCTGGCAAAGGAGCAGCCTTGAATGCTATCTCAAATCATTGGTTTAGGTTATTTAAAGAGCAAGGTTTAGCAGATAGTCATATATTAGATATTCCCCATCCTTTTGTGTGGATAGTACAAAAAGCTAAACCTGTGATGATAGAAGCAATATGTCGCCAGTATATAACGGGTTCTATGTGGCGTGCTTATGAAAAGGGCGAAAGAGATTTTTGTGGTATTAAATTAGAAGAAGGCTTAACCCAAGATAGTAAGCTATCAAAGTTATTAATGACCCCTTCTACAAAAGGAGTATTAAAAGGGGTTGATGGAGTACCAGAAGCCGATGATGTGAATATCACTCGTCAGAATATTCAAGATAATTACGCTGCCTTCCACTTTGTACAAGAGCAAGACATTACATTATATGAGAAGCTGCTAACCGAAGGTTTTAATGTAATTAGTGATGCTTTAGAGAATATTGGTCAAATATTTGTCGATACTAAATTTGAATTTGGATATGTAAAAGACTTAGAAGGTAACGACAAGCTGATTTATATGGATGAAGTAGGGACTCCCGACTCATCACGTATTTGGGATGCAGATAAGTATCAACAAGGAAAAGTAGAGGAGAACTCTAAAGAAGGCTTTAGACAGTTACTACTTAACTATTTCCCAGATCCTGATATTTTGTTAAACAAAAATAGAATGCCTGAACGTGAAGCTTTAGCTCGTGATAACGCGCTTCCTGTAGAAGTACTCATGCAAGTATCAAACACCTATATGGATATTGCTGAAAAGATTACTGGAGAAACTTTAGCATTAAGTTCAGACCCTCGAGCAGAAATTATTAAGATATTAAAAGAGCAATATCAACTGATTTAATTAAACGGTATTGTATTTGTATAAAGTAACTAGCGCACTAGCAGCGTAAATTTACGCAGCTAGTATATGACTTCTTAGATGTTCTGTATTTTCTGTTGTCGATGAGTGACTGAGGCTACTGATTACAAATCATAACTGCGATTAATTAGTGTTTTTTTTGAATTAAATTTTATTCACCAAAGACCAATTGTTCCTAATTCTGTTTAACTATTTTACGTTTAGAGTTTAATAAGTTTTTAAGTTTTAAACCGAATATATTTGTTAAAAGCCCCAGCAGTACTAACGTTATCCCAAGCCATTGAGGAGTGGTTATTTCTTCGCTAAGGAGTACAGAAGCAGCTGTTAAGCCAACGAGTGGCACACCAAGTGTGAGAGGGGCAATTTGTGCTGCTGGATAACGCCCTAACAAATACCCCCAAAGCCCATATCCCATAATGGTTGCAACAGCGGCCAAATAAACTAATGCCCACCAAGATTGCATACTAAAATTAGTTAATGTTTGATAAATAACTTCTGGACCTTCAAAAAAGTAACTAAAAATAAAGAAAGGAATAGGGGGGATCCACGCGCTCCAGATAACCAAGTTTACATTTGATGTGTAACCTTTTTGGCTAATTTTTCTGGCACTAATATTACCTAAAGCCCAACCTGCAGCACCTGCTAAGGTGAGAGCAAAACCTATGGCTGTCATGTTTTGGTTATCTTGGCTAATGGCGATCAATGATAAGCCTAAAGCCGCAATAATCAGTGCTAGGATTTGATGTGATTTAATGTTTTCGTGTAATAGAAAACTGGCAAAAATTAAGGTAAATAATGCTTGAGATTGAAGTACTAAAGACGCTAAGCCTGCTGGCATGCCAAAAGCAAGCGCTGAAAATAAAAATGCAAACTGTAAAAAGCTGATGGGGATAGCATAAGCAAACCACCAACGAATAGGTGTGTTAGGGCGTTTGAAAAATAATGAGCCAACAGCAGCCACAAGTAAAAAACGTAACCCCCCCATTAATAGTGGTGGCATGCCTTCTAGTCCCCAAGCGATGACAACAAAGTTTACGCCCCAAACTACTATTATAAAGACGGCAAGAAGTAAGTCTTTAGGTGTCATTGTGTGTCCTTAAATATTAGGCTTGCGACATTATGTATGTCTTGTAAGCCGCTACTGTGAATTTTAGGACTTAGTCGATTTCAATTTCAATTGAGCTTAAAGGAAAACAACAGCAGGGTAGAATTTCGTTGTCATCAATAAAAGCTAGCGGATCTGTTTTATATTCAACTTCACCTTTAAGTAATTTAGTTCTACAAGCCCCACAGTACCCTTCACGACAATGATATTGAATCTCAATGTTATGCACTTCTATGGTTTCTAACAAGCTCTTGTTTGGCTGATGTTGAACGGTTTTATGGTGTTTAATATCCACCATAAAACTGCTTGTATTTTTACTCATTTATAAATCAAAATCACCAAAATCATCTGCACTTACTTCAGAGTCAATTTGACCCACTAAGTAAGAGCTGATCTCAGATTCTTGTGGAGCAACTTGTACATTATCTGAACTTAAGTAATTGTTCATCCAAGGTAACGGGTTACTTTTTACATCAAATGGTTGCCCTAGGCCTATAGCCGACATTCTATGGTTGGCAATAAACTCAACGTATTGACATAAAATTTCTTTGTTCAAGCCAATCATAGAGCCATGTTGAAACAAAAATGCAGCCCATTCTTTTTCTTGCTCAACAGCGTTAAGGAATATTTCCGTGGCTTCTTCTTTACACTCTTCTGCTATTTCAGCCATTTCTGGATCATCTTTGCCTTTTGCCCATAAATTTATAACGTGCTGGGTAGAGGTAAGGTGTAAGTTTTCATCTCTTGCAATTAAGCGAATGATTTTAGAGTTGCCTTCCATTAGCTCTCTTTCTGCAAACGCAAAAGTACAAGCAAAAGAAACATAAAAGCGAATAGCTTCTAGGGCATTAACTGAGTTCATGCACAGGTATAACTTTTTCTTTAATTCACGCATGGTAATCGTATGCGTAACACCTTTGACTGTATGAACTCCTTCACCTAGAGTTTGCCAAAGCTGGGTAGCAAAAATTAGGTCGTCATAATACTTTGAAATATCTGCAGCCCGCTTTTTAATCTCTTCGTTCTCGACTATATCGTTGAATATACTACTTGGGTCACCAAAAAGGTTACGCAAAATATGAGTATAAGAACGTGAGTGAATCGTTTCAAAAAACGACCAGGTTTCTACCCAAGTTTCTAATTCAGGGATAGAAATAATCGGTAAAAAGGCAATGTTTGGGCTTCTACCTTGTATGGAATCAAGTAGCGTTTGATATTTTAAATTAGAAATAAAAATGTGCTTTTCTGAGTCACTTAACTTTTGGAAATCAACTCTATCTTTACTCACGTCAACTTCTTCAGGGCGCCAAAAGAAGCTTATTTGCTTTTCTATCAACTTTTCAAAAATTTGATGTTTTTGTTGATCATAACGGGCCACGTTGACTGGGTTACCGAAAAACATTGGCTCTGTTAGTGGATTATTATTAATTTGATTAAAAGTTGTATATTTCATTAAGTCTTGTTGCCATTTATTATTCAAACTACTCAGAAAAAAGCTGCCGAGGCAGCTAATCGAATTTAGATCTTACATGCGCCGCCAGCACAGTCGTCATCTTCTTCTACCACAACCTCTTGAGGTACAAACTTTTGACCAGCCAGTTCTTGCTGTGTTGCATCATCTGCACCGTCACGGGTGTTGTGATAATAAAGGGTTTTAACGCCTAGCTTGTAGCTGGTTAATAAGTCTTTAAGCAGTAATTTCATAGGAACTTTGCCGCCTTCATACTTATTAGGGTCGTAGCTAGTGTTAGCAGAAATCGTCTGATCAACAAACTTTTGCATAATACCAGTTAGTTCTAAGTAACCGTCGTTTGATGGCAAATCCCATAACAGCTCGTATTTATCTTTAAGTCTTTCATATTCAGGTACAACCTGCTTTAGTACACCGTCTTTACTCGATTTAACACTAATGTGGCCTCGTGGTGGTTCAATTCCGTTAGTGGCGTTAGATATCTGTGAAGAGGTTTCTGAAGGCATCAAGGCAGAAAGCGTACTATTTCGCAGGCCATACTTTTTGATGTCTGCTCTTAGGGCATCCCAATCACAATGTAATGGCTCGTCACAAATCTTATCTAAATCTTTCTTATAGGTATCCGTTGGCATTAACCCTTGGAAGTAAGTCGTTTCGTCAAACTTAGGACATGCACCTTTTTCTTTGGCCAGATTACATGAGGCTTTCATCAGGTTATATTGCATCGCTTCAAAGGTTTTATGTACTAAACCATTAGCGCTGCCGTCTGAATATTTAACGCCATTCTTCGCCAGGTAATAAGCAAAGTTAATCACGCCTATTCCTAATGTACGTCTACCCATAGTTGCGTTATAGGCTGCTGGTACAGGGTAGTCTTGGTAATCTAATAAATTATCTAGTGCACGTACTGCTAAGTCAGACAGTTCTGCAAACTCATCTAAGCTTTCAATTGCACCTAAGTTGAATGCTGATAATGTACATAGTGCAATTTCGCCATTTTCATCATTTACATGCTGTAAAGGCTTAGTGGGTAAAGCAATTTCTAAACATAAGTTACTTTGACGTACAGGCGCTAACTTAGGGTTAAATGGGCTATGGGTATTACAGTGATCTACATTTTGTAGATAAATACGCCCAGTACTGGCTCGCTCTTGCATAAATAAGCTGAATAATTCAATGGCTTTGACTTGCTCTTTACGAATGCTATCGTCTTGTTCGTATTGCACGTATAGCCGTTCAAATTCATCTTGGTCAGCAAAGAACGCATCATATAAGCCTGGAGTATCAGAGGGGCTAAACAAGGTAATGTGCTGATCTTTAATCAAACGTGTATACATTAACTTATTGAACTGCACGCCGTAATCTAAATGGCGTACGCGGTTTTCTTCTACACCTCTGTTATTTTTTAATACCAGTAGTGATTCAATTTCTAAATGCCATAAGGGGTAAAACAAGGTAGCGGCGCCACCACGAACTCCACCTTGAGAACAGCTTTTAACAGCCGTTTGAAAGTGTTTGTAAAAAGGAATACAGCCGGTGTGAAAGGCTTCGCCGCCTCTAATTGGGCTACCTAGTGCACGGATACGACCGGCGTTCACACCAATACCCGCACGCTGACTCACGTATTTAACAATAGCACTTGAGGTCGCGTTAATTGAATCAAGGCTGTCACCCGCTTCAATTAATACGCAAGAACTAAATTGCCGTGTAGGGGTTCTTACACCTGCCATAATAGGCGTGGGTAACGAGATCTTGAACTTAGACGTGGCATCATAAAAACGTTTGATGTAGTCCATGCGAGTGTCTTTTTCGTAGTTAGCGAATAAACATGCGGCTACTAATATATATAAGAACTGAGCACTTTCGTATATCTCACCGGTTACCCGGTTTTGAACTAAGTATTTACCTTCAAGCTGTTTTACTGCCGCATAACTGAAGTTCATATCTCGCCAATGGTCGAGGTATTCATTCATCTCTGAAAATTCAGCTTCGCTGTAATCTTCTAATAAATGTTCATCATATTTGCCTTTAGCAACCATAGTCTTTATATGGTCGTACAATTTAGGTGGCTCAAAACAGCCGTAGGCTTTTTTACGTAAATGAAATATGGCTAACCGTGCGGCAAGGTATTGGTAATCAGGGCAATCTGTCGAAATAAGATCGGCGGCTGAACGAATTAAGGTTTCATGAATATCGGCGGTTTTAATTCCGTCGTAAAATTGAATATGCGCTTTTATTTCAACTTGTGAGACAGAGACATTATTTAATCCTTTGGCTGCCCATTCAATCACTTTATGGATTTTTTCCAAGTCAATGATTTCACGTTCGCCAGTACGCTTAGTGACGTATAAATTGTTATTCATATTTATGTTTAGCCGTAACTTATAATTGTAAGTAGTAGAGATGACAGTGTCTTGCCCGAGGTAACAGCTTTTTGTGCTAACTCGTATGTTTATTCTCTATGTTTTGATGTGTTCATACTTTGTAAAGTAAATGAGTCAATACCGTAAATTTCATACATAGGTATTGAGTAATGAACAGACCACAAGATAGTGAGGTTTTATGATGATTGCAACCCAATATATGGTGGTTTTATGGTCACTGATGGTGCATTAAAAAAAAGGTTAGTAGTGACTCACCTAAAACCACCTTTTGAGTTGCGTGTAAAAGGAATGCAAGGAATAATTTGGTAATATTTTTTTATTAAAACTTTTTTGATTTAAAAAACACGATTTTATTATTTATCGATATATAGGGGGTGCTTGCAACATCCACCACTATATGTCGTGTTTTGTAAAGTTAGACTAAGGTCGTGTTTTTATAAAAAAGCAAGTAAATCCAATGGTTGACGAATATGAATATCAGCTGACCAGTTGTGGCTTTCTTGAATGCTTGGCAGGTAACCATATTCTGCGACGACACTAGTCATGTTAGCAGCATTTGCGGCTTCAATATCACGTTGCGCATCTCCGATATACCAAGTGTTTGGAGATTGAATTTCTAATTGTTCTTGAGCATAAAGTAAAGGTTTTGGATGCGGCTTTCTTTCAGGCAAACTATCGCCACTTATTACTACTTTGCACGCTTGCAATAATGGAAAAGACTGGATTAATTTTTGAGTTAAAAATTCAGGTTTGTTGGTGACTATACCCCAAGGAATAGATTGTTGATTAAGTTCATTAAGTAAGGTTTCTATACCTTCAAAAAATATTGTATCGACACAGATGTTATTTTCGTAATGGGTTAAAAATTGTTGACGTAAATCTTCAAAGTCTAAAAATTCTAACTCTTCACCAAACCCCAGTTCTAACATGCCTTTTGCGCCGTCGGATGCAATATTTCTATATTGCTCGTATGTGACTAAAGGACGTTCCTTTGTTAGTAAAACATGGTTTAGGGCATTACCTAGGTCTTTGGCAGTTTCTAACAAGGTACCGTCTAAATCAAATAACATGGCATTGGGTTTTGTCTGCATTTAGCTAGGCTCGTTTTGGCAATGAATGATGTAGTTGACGTCAACATTCTGTTGAGACAGGTAATATTCTTGAGTGAAAGGGTTAATATGCAAACCAATCATTCGTTGTACTTGTAGTTGGGTGTCATCAATCCATGACATTAATTCAGAGGGTTTTATGAATTTATCATGCTGATGAGTGCCCTTAGGCACAAGCCCTAAAATATATTCGGCTCCAACAATGGCCATAAGGTAAGATTTTAGATTTCTATTTAAAGTAGAAAAAAATACATGGCCGCCAGGCTTGACCATTTTATAACAGGCTTTTACTACAGAGCAGGGGTCGGGTACGTGTTCTAACATTTCCATACAGGTCACTACGTCAAAGCTTGAAGCGTACTTATCTGCAAACTCTTCTGCTGTGATTTGTTGATAATCAACATTTAACCCTGACTCTAAACCATGTAGCCTGGCAACTTCTAAAGGGGCTTCTCCCATATCAATACCAGTGACGTGGGCACCATGCTTAGCCATGCTCTCAGCTAAAATACCGCCACCACATCCTACATCTACTACCTTTTTTTCCTTTAAACCTAAACTGTGTTGATTGATGTAATCAGTTCTTAAAGGGTTAATTTGATGTAAGGGTTTGAACTCTCCAGAGAGGTCCCACCATCTCGATGCTAAATCTGAGAATTTTTGGATTTCAACTGGGTCAACATTTTGCTTTTGGGTCATGTATGGCGTTTGTGTTTATTATTTGGTGTTTAGCTTATACCAGTATCTTATCAAATAAAATCGTCTATATGAGGTTTTGAGGTCCAATTGCACACTATATGAACTACATCTGGCTATTTATTTTCATCTGTAGGTGGTAGGATAACTTGTTCAATATGAAAAACGATTCAGTGTTAAAAAGCATGGTAAAGGTAGTAACAATGTTAAGTCCTAGCCTAACAAAAGTTATCAGAAATATGCTTCTTACACATTCTAATAATAACGACTAGGGACAAGGCTGTATATGACTGATCACGCCCAAGAAATTCTTCCTATTAATATTGAAGAAGAACTTAAAAACTCTTATCTCGATTATGCGATGAGCGTTATTGTTGGCAGGGCGCTGCCTGATGTTCGAGATGGCTTAAAACCGGTACATCGCCGGGTTTTATTTGCTATGAACGAATTAAAAAATGATTTCAATAAACCTTATAAAAAGTCTGCTCGTGTAGTAGGGGATGTAATTGGTAAGTATCACCCACACGGTGATTCTGCGGTATATGACACTATAGTTCGTATGGCGCAGCCTTTTTCTCTTAGATATATGTTGGTCGACGGTCAAGGTAACTTTGGTTCTGTTGATGGTGATTCTGCGGCAGCAATGCGTTATACAGAAATTCGTATGGCAAAAATTGCTCATGAATTACTAGCCGATCTCGAAAAAGAGACCGTTGATTTTGTTGCTAACTACGACGGTACAGAATTTATCCCAGAAGTGCTACCAACCAGAGTACCTAATTTATTAGTAAATGGTTCTTCAGGTATTGCTGTGGGCATGGCGACAAATATACCCCCTCACAACTTAACCGAAGTGGTAAATGGTTGTATTGCTTTAATAGACAATCCTCAGCTTACTATTGAAGAGCTAATAGAGTATATACCTGGCCCTGATTTCCCAACTGCTGCATTTATAAGTGGTAGAAAAGGTATAGAAGAAGCTTATCGTACTGGTCGTGGCAAAATATATATGCGTGCCCGTGCAGAAATAGAAACAGAAGATAATGGTAAAGAAACCATTATTGTTCATGAAATACCTTATCAAGTTAACAAAGCTCGCTTAATTGAAAAAATTGCGGATTTAGTTAAAGAGAAAAAAATTGAAGGTATTTCTGCTTTACGTGACGAGTCTGATAAAGATGGTATGCGTATTGTGGTTGAAGTTAAGCGTAACGAATCTGCTGAAGTGCTGTTGAATCACCTTTATTCTCAAACTCAAATGCAAACTGTGTTTGGTATCAATATGGTGGCGCTGGATAAAACTCAGCCAAGAATTTTCAATCTATTAGATATCCTAAAAGCATTTGTTTTACATAGACGTGAAGTTGTTACCAGACGTACGGTATTTGAACTTAAAAAGGCCCGTGAGCGCGCTCATATTCTTGAAGGTTTAGCGATTGCATTGGTCAACATTGATCCAATTATTGCGTTAATCAAGGCATCTAAAAGCCCTGCAGATGCAAAAGTTTCGTTAACTGCCCAAGGTTGGTCGTTAGGTGATGTAGCAGAAATGCTAGAGCGTGCCGGAAATGACGCCGCTAGACCTGATTGGTTAGAACCTCAGTATGGTATTCGTGACGGACAATATTATTTAACCGAGCAACAAGCTCAAGCAATATTAGATTTGCGCCTGAACAAATTAACTGGTTTAGAGCACGACAAGATATTGTCAGAATACAAAGAGTTGCTAGAGATTATTGCTGAGTTATTACACATTTTGAGTAGCCCTGAGCGATTAATGGAAGTTATTCGTGAAGAACTAGAGAAAGTGCGTGATGAATATGGCGATGCTCGCCGTACAGAAATTACAGCTGCGTCTCATGATATAGACATCGAAGATTTAATTGAACGTGAAGAAGTGGTCGTTACTTTGTCTCGTGAAGGTTATGTTAAGTACCAAAAACTAAATGACTATGAATCTCAACGTCGTGGTGGCCGTGGTAAATCAGCCACTAAGATGAAAGATGAAGATTTCATTGAAAAGTTATTAGTGGCTAATACCCATGATCATATTTTGTGCTTCTCTACCCGTGGTCGCTTATATTGGTTAAAAGTGTATCAACTACCTTTAGCTAGCCGAAATGCCCGTGGTCGTCCTATTGTCAATATCTTACCTCTTGAAGAAGGTGAGCGTATTACTGCTATTTTACCTATTCAAGAATTTGAAGAAGGTAAATATGTATTGATGGCAACCGCTAACGGAACCGTCAAGAAAACTGCATTGACCTCCTACTCACGTCCAAGAGCTAACGGTATTATTGCTGTTAACCTAAATGATGGAGATGAATTGATTGGGGTTGATATTACCCATGGTGAAGACGACATCATGTTGTTCTCTGACGCGGGTAAAGTGGTTCGCTTTAACGAGAAACAACGTGACTCAGAAACCGGTGCAGTGAAGCTTGACCCAGAGTCTGGCGAAGAGTTACTTGCATTACGTCCAATGGGTAGAACGGCCACAGGTGTTCGTGGTATTCGTTTACAAGAAGGTCAGAAAGTTGTGTCCTTGATTGTACCAAAGGGTGATGGTGCAATTTTAACTGCAACTGAAAACGGCTTCGGTAAACGTACCCCTGTTGCAGATTACCCTGCTAAAAGTCGTGCGACTCAAGGCGTGGTTTCAATAAAAGTCTCTGAGCGAAACGGTAAAGTAGTGGGGGCTGTACAGGTTAATGAATCTGATGAAATTATGCTGATTAGTGACCAAGGCACTCTAGTTCGAACTCGTGTTGAAGAAGTTTCAACAGTTGGTCGTAACACTCAAGGTGTCAGATTAATTCGTACTATTGAAGGTGAACACGTTGTTGGCTTACAGCGTATTGACGAAATCGAAGAGCTAGAAGTTGAATTAGTTGAAGGTGCCGACGCAGAAGTCACCGAAGCTAGTCCAACAGATGCTGTTGATGATTCATCAGCACCTAACGAAGACGAATAATAGAGTCTAATTTTTTATATTGAAAAATATGGAAAATTACTAATTAATGAGTATTAATACCCATTAATTGAAAACACAAAACGAGTGGCCAATGCCGCTCGTTTTTTTTGACTCCCTTTATATTGGAAGGTTATGACGATTTATAATTTTTGTGCTGGCCCCGCAATGTTGCCAGTAGACGTAATGCAACAAGCTCAGAATGAGCTATTAGATTGGCAAGGCTTAGGTCGCTCTGTGATGGAGATCAGTCACAGAAGTAAAGAATATATAGCCCTAGCAGAACAAGCAGAACAAGACTTACGAGATTTGCTCGCTATACCAGACAACTATAAAGTGTTGTTTGCACATGGTGGCGGGCGTGGGCAATTTGCTGCTGTTCCAATGAACTTGCAAGGTAGGGGCAAAACAGCTGACTTTTTAACCACAGGATCATGGTCCCAAGACGCATTTGATGAAGCGAATAAGTATTTATCTAGCAATCTAGTAGCAAAAACAGAACATAAAGACGGTTTGTCTGTTGTTCCTAGTATTACGGCTGAAATGATTAACAAATACGCTGCTTATTTCCATTACTGCTCTAATGAAACTGTTGATGGCATAGAAGTTAATACCATTCCTGAAACAGGAGATGTCCCCATAGTCGTTGATATGTCTTCAAATATATTATCTAAGCCACTAGATGTATCGAAATTCGGTGTCATCTATGCAGGCGCACAGAAAAATATAGGACCATCGGGGTTGGCTGTCGTAATTGTTCGAGATGATTTACTTGATAGTGCTATGGCCGAAACTCCTTCGTTTATGAAGTATCAAACCATAGCTAAATTTAATTCCATGTATAACACGCCACCTACATACTCATGGTATTTAGCAGGGTTAGTCTTTAAGTGGTTAAAAGCCCAAGGTGGATTAGAAAAAATAGCTGCTGTTAATAGCCAAAAAGCTGAGCTTTTATATCAATGTATTGATGAAAGTGATTTTTATATCAATAAGGTTCACCCTGACTTTCGCTCTAAGATGAATGTGACTTTTCATTTACCTAGTACTGACTTAGATAGTGTTTTTCTAGAACAAGCTGAGGCAATGGGTTTAGTGGCGTTGAAAGGGCACCGTAAAGTTGGGGGGATGCGCGCTAGTATTTATAATGCTATGCCTTTAGAAGGCGTGATAACCTTAACTAATTTTATGCAAGAGTTTGCTAGGAGACATAAATAATGCAGCAATTGTTGTTACCCCCAATTAAAAAAGTACAAGGTACAGTGAATGTACCTGGCTCTAAAAGTTTATCTAACCGTGCTTTACTACTTGCGGCCCTTGCTCAAGGTGAAACTCATTTAACGAATTTATTAGACAGTGAAGATATTCATCATATGTTGAATGCCTTAACTAAGTTAGGTGTTCATTATCGTTTATCAGACTGTAAGACTGAATGTTGGGTGGCAGGTAATCAAGGTGCATTTAAAGTAGATAACCCTATCACTTTGTTCTTAGGAAACGCTGGTACGGCTATGCGACCCCTATGTGCAGCATTGGCTGCAAGTCAGGGCGAGTTCGAACTCACTGGTGAGCCAAGAATGGAAGAAAGGCCAATAGGGGCTTTAGTGGACTCTCTCCGTCAGGCCGGTGCTGATATCAGTTATCAGAAAAATCCTGACTACCCGCCATTATTGATAAAAGGAAAAACCTTGAATGGTGGTGATGTTACTGTAGATGGCAGTGTCTCTAGTCAATTTTTAACTGCCTTGTTAATGAGTGCACCTTTATTTGAAAACGACACAACTATCAGCATTAGTGGTGAGCTAGTTTCTAAGCCTTACATTGATATTACCTTAGACACTATGGCTAAGTTTGGAATTGAAGTAGAGAATCAAGACTACCAAGCTTTTGTAGTAAAAGGCTCACAACAGTATCAGTCTCCTGGCAAGTTTATGGTGGAAGGTGATGCCTCTTCGGCGTCGTACTTTTTAGCAGCTGGCGCAATCAAAGGCGGCACAGTTCGTGTGACAGGTATAGGTAAAAACAGTATTCAAGGCGATATTAAGTTTGCAGAAGTTTTAGAGAAAATGGGTGCGAAAGTTAATTGGCAAGAAGAATATTTAGAAGTCACGGGTGCACCTCTAAATGGTGTGGATTTAGATATGAATCATATACCAGATGCAGCAATGACAATTGCAACCACAGCCTTATTTGCGAAGGGTGATACCAGCATTCGTAATATTTATAACTGGAGAGTGAAAGAGACTGATCGCTTAGCAGCCATGAGCACTGAGCTTCGTAAGGTTGGAGCAACGGTCATCGAAGGTGAAGACTTCATAACGATTACGCCTCCATCACAACTGGTCCATGCAGACATAGATACCTACAATGATCACCGTGTAGCTATGTGTTTCTCACTGGTTGCATTAAGTGATACTCCCGTAACGATCAATGATCCAAAATGTACAGCTAAAACCTTCCCTGATTATTTCCAGCGCTTTTCTACTATTTGTCAATAGCAAAAGCCGTTAGGGGCCATGTGCCCCTGCTATTGTCTGAAGCCTGTAAACTAGTTTTAAATTAATTGTCACTTTAGTGTCATTGCTTATCTGTTGACTATCCGTATAATTGCGCCCGATTTTATTGGCTCAGGAGAGCACATGTACATAGAACCGGTCATCACAATTGATGGGCCAAGTGGTGCAGGCAAAGGAACCGCAAGTACTTTGTTGGCAAAGAAACTAGGTTGGCACTTTCTTGATAGTGGAGCAATTTATCGGGTTTTAGCGGTTGCTTCCATTCATCATAAAATTCCTAGCGAAGATGAAGCAGGGTTATTACCTCTCGCGTCAAGTTTGGACGTGCAGTTTGATGCCACAGAAAGTGTAGTAAAGGTAATGCTAGAGGGGGAAGATGTTAGTGACACCATACGCACCGAAGAAGTAGGGGCTGTAGCATCTCAAGTGGCATCATTACCATCAATACGTGAAGCATTATTAAGAAGACAAAGGGCATTTAAACAATCTCCGGGTTTAGTAGCCGACGGCAGAGATATGGGAACGGTAGTGTTTCCAGAGGCTGAAGTTAAAGTGTTTTTAACTGCTAGCGCTGAAGAACGTGCAGATAGACGTTATAAGCAGTTGAAAGCAAAGGGGCATGATGTTAGCATACTGCGCCTTTTAGCCGACATACGTGCCCGTGACGACCGCGATATAAATCGCAGTGTTGCTCCGTTAGTTCCGGCTGAAGATGCACTTGTTTTAGATTCAACTGAGTTGAGTGTAGAGCAAGTGATTGAAAAGATTGAATTATTTGCTAAGCAGAAGTTAACAAACGAAAAGCTATCTACTAGTAAATAAAGTACAAGCCAGCCAAGTTAAGGAGCGATTTGGTTATGAATAACAACCCCACGCCCACTGGATTGATCGTGGATGTCTAAAAAAGAAACGAATTAAACCTATATGGAAAATTTTGCTGATCTATTTGAAGAAAGTTTAAAAGAACTTGAAACCCGCCCTGGCTCTATTGTTAAAGGTACTATCGTATCAATCGATAAAGATATCGTACTTGTAGATGCTGGATTAAAATCTGAAAGTGCAATCCCAGTTGAACAGTTTAGAAATGCAGATGGTGGACTTGATGTTGCTGTTGGTGATTCTATCGATGTTGCTTTGGATGCAGTTGAAGATGGCTTCGGTGAAACTATCCTGTCTCGCGAAAAAGCGAAACGTCACGAAGCTTGGGTAGAATTAGAAAAAGCGTACACTGAAAAAGAAACGATCATTGGTGTAATTAACGGTAAAGTTAAAGGTGGCTTTACAGTTGAAGTTAACACTGTTCGTGCTTTCTTACCTGGTTCATTGGTTGACGTACGTCCAGTTAGAGACACTGCGCACCTTGAAGGTAAAGAATTAGAATTTAAAGTTATCAAGCTAGATGCTAAACGCAACAACGTTGTTGTTTCTCGTCGTGCTGTTATCGAAGCAGAAAGCAGTGCTGAGCGTGATACGCTTCTTGCTAACCTTGAAGAAGGTCATGAAGTTAAAGGTATCGTTAAGAACCTTACTGACTACGGTGCTTTCGTAGACTTAGGTGGCGTAGATGGTCTTCTACACATCACAGATATGGCTTGGAAGCGTGTTAAGCACCCAAGTGAAATCGTTAATGTTGGTGACGAAATCAATGTTAAAGTACTTAAGTTTGATAAAGAGAAGTCACGTGTATCTCTAGGTATGAAGCAAATGGGCAACGATCCATGGCAAGAAATTGCTAACCGTTACCCTGAAGGCGCTAAATTAAGCGGTGCGGTAACTAACCTTACTGACTACGGTTGTTTCGTTGAAATCGAAGACGGTGTTGAAGGTCTAGTTCACGTTTCAGAAATGGATTGGACTAACAAAAACATTCACCCATCTAAAGTTGTTAACTTAGGTGATGTTGTTGAAGTTATGGTTCTTGAAATTGACGAAGAGCGTCGTCGTATTTCTCTTGGTCTTAAGCAATGTATCCCTAACCCTTGGGAAGAGTTCGCTAAAGCACAGAGTAAAGGTGACAAAGTTTCTGGTAAGATCAAATCTATCACTGACTTCGGTATCTTCATTGGTCTTGATGGCGGCATAGATGGACTAGTTCACTTATCTGATATCTCTTGGAACAAAACTGGCGAAGAAGCCGTTCGTGACTTTAAGAAAGGCGACGAAATCTCAGCTGTTGTTTTACAAGTTGATCCAGAGCGTGAGCGTATTTCTCTTGGCGTTAAGCAAATTGAAGAAGACCCGTTCAATCAGTACATCACTGATACTAAGAAAGGCACAATCGTTACTGGTACCGTTACAGCAGTTGATGCTAAAGGCGTAACAGTTAAGTTGGCTGAAGAAGTTGAAGGCTATGTACGTGCCGGCGACTTGTCTCGTGACCGTGTTGAAGATGCATCTGAAGTAGTTAGCGTTGATTCTGAAATCGAAGCTAAGTTCATGGGTGTTGATCGTAAGAACCGTATCGTTAACTTGTCTGTTAAAGCAAAAGACCAAGCTGACGAGAAAGAAGCACTAGATAAAGTAAATCAACAAGAAGAAGTTGGTTTCTCTAATGCATTCGCTGACGCGTTCAAAGCGGCTAAAAACGACTAGAAAGGTCAGCGCGTAGTTTATTTTTAGTCATTAATGTTTTGACAAAAATGCTTACGCGCTTATTATCGGTACTGAAAGTTTTTTTGATTGAGGGAAAGTTTAACAATGACAAAGTCAGAACTTATCGAAAGACTAGCCGATAAAGTCAGCCATGTCCCAGCTAAAGATGTTGAGACGTCGATAAAAGAAATGCTTGAGCAAATGGCGCAAACCTTACAAAAAGGTGAGCGTATCGAAATCAGAGGTTTCGGAAGTTTCTCATTACATTATCGTGCTCCACGTGTTGGCCGTAATCCTAAAACCGGTGAAACAGTAGAATTGGAAGGCAAATATGTCCCCCATTTTAAACCTGGTAAAGAATTACGAGAAAGGGTTAACGAAAGCTTAGCTAACTGATACTTTAGTATTTTTTTAAAAACGGCACTCCAATTAGGGTGCCGTTTTTGTTAGAGTAAGCTACAAATTTTGATATCTGGCCAAAGCTCACCTATTGCACTGTTCAGTTATTCATCTTGTATACGCCAAATTCAACTTCTTCTAGTTAAAATCTCGGAGGCATCAAATGAAAATTAAAGGTTTAGTACTACTCATTTTTATATTGATGATGCTAGTTATTGCTGGGTTTATAGGTACTCAAAATGGTCATATTGTTTTGGTTAACTATTTATTGGCTGAGACACAAGTAAAAATGTCTACAGTATTAGTGTCTGCCTTTTTACTGGGGTTTGGTGCGTGTTTTACTGGGGGGATTTATTTCTATTTTCGTATGAAATGGAAAATAACTGCACTAACTCGTAAAAATAAGAAGCTCAGCCAACAGGTAATTGATAAGTAATGTTAGAGCTTCTATTCCTTCTATTACCTGTTGCAGCTGGTTATGGTTGGATGATGGGCCGCAATAGCGCTAGGCAATCCCAGCGTCGTCAATCAAGTATTCTTGCAAAACATTATTACAAAGGCTTAAACTTTTTACTGTCAGATGAACCTGATAAAGCCGTCGATACCCTAATTAAAATGATAGATTTAGACAGTGATACTGTTGAAACGCATATCGCCATGGGGAAGTTCTTCCGTCACAGAGGGGAGCTTGATAGAGCAATTCGAGTTCACCAAAACTTAGTTAGTAAAGAAGAAATATCTCCCTCTCAAAGAGAGTCTGCTCTATATGAGTTAGGCAGAGATTATATTCTTGCCGGTTTTTTAGAACGTGCCGAAAATGCATTTTTACAATTACTGAATAGCGAACGCCATTTCATTAATGCTCAAACTCAACTGTTTAATATTTATCAAACAACAAAAGAGTGGCAACGTGCCATAGAGCTTGCAGAAAGGATGATAGGAGCGGGTGGTGATAGTAATGAGCTTTATACTAGAGTGGCTCATTTTTATTGTGAACAGGCTAATATAGATTGGAAAAATACTCAGATAGAGGCAGCGTTAGATAGTCTACATAAAGCCAGTTCAGCGGATGAAAACGCAGTTCGACCTTGGTTGATGTTAGGCGAAATAGCCATGGAAGAAAACCAATACGAAAGAGCCTTAGATTACCTATCAGAAGTACCTGTACGTGATATTAATTGGTTAAGTGAAGCGGTACCTCTTATTGAAGAGTGCGCTGAAAAGTTAAATGACGATCAGAAACTAAATCAAGTTTTAGATGAGTATTGGCAACAATGTGCTACTGCTTATCTGGCTAAAGTTAAATTGATGGCAAAAGACGGTGATGTAGACAAAGCCGCAGAGGTGTTGTTAGACCAGCTTAGAAGGCACCCCACAATGAAAGGCTTTAAAACCTTGATGGGGTTATATATAGATTTACAGCACAATGATCAATCAACCAATAGCTTGAGCTTGTTAAAAGATTTAGTAGAAGAACAAATTAAACAAAGACCCAAATTCAGGTGCCACAGCTGTGGATTTTCAGGAAGCCAACTTCATTGGTTATGCCCTTCCTGTAAAAAATGGGGTGTGGTTAGACCGATTAAAGGCTTAGACGGGGAATAGCGTGAAAGATCCAAAAGTAGTGATTGCATTAGATTTTGCAGAATTGAAACAAGCCGAAGCATTTGTTGATAAATTAAACCCAGAGTTATGCCGCCTAAAAGTAGGTAAAGAGATGTTCACTCACTTTGGGCCAGAGTTTGTCAAAACCTTGGTTAATAGAAAGTTTGATGTGTTTCTGGATTTAAAATTTCATGATATTCCTAATACTGTTTCTAAAGCCTGTCAGGCGGCAGCTGATTTAGGTGTATGGATGGTTAACGTCCATGCCTCCGGCGGTCCAAAGATGATGGAGCAAGCACGGTTAGGGCTAGAGAGTTACGGTGCCAAAAAGCCACTCTTGATAGCAGTGACTGTACTTACCAGTATGGATCAAGAGCAACTGAATGCAATTGGTATTAGTTTATCTCCCCAGCAACAAGTGTTGAACCTAGCAAAGCTTACCCACAAGTGTGGTTTAGATGGTGTGGTATGTTCAGCGCAGGAGTCTAGTTTGCTGAAAACTGAAGTGGCGCAAGATTTTACCTTAGTTACTCCAGGTATCAGGCCCGTTGGTGCTGATAAAGGTGATCAAATAAGAATTATGACACCGAAAAATGCTATTGATGCTGGATCTGATTATCTCGTAATAGGCCGGCCAATTACCCAAGCAGCCGACCCATTACAAGCATTGATTGATATAAACCAATCAATTTACTAAATCACTTAAAGTGTTTCTAACGCAGTTTTAGGCTCTACGTATTCAAGGTTGAGCTCTTCACCTAATGCGTCTACTACAGCTTTATATGTTACTTTACCTTGGTGAACATTTAGTCCATTCAATAAATGTGCGTCATCTAACATCGCTTGTTTTGCCCCCTTATTTGCTAGGGCCAAACCATAATGTAAAGTGGCGTTGTTTAATGCCATAGTAGAAGTACGGGCCACACCACCAGGCATGTTTGCTACACAATAATGTACAACATCATCGATGACATAAACTGGATCTTGATGAGTCGTCGCTTTAGAGGTTTCAAAGCAGCCACCTTGGTCAATGGCAACATCTACAACCACAGAGCCTGTTTTCATATTCTTGATATGTTCACGATTGAGTAATTTAGGCGCTGCAGCGCCAGGTACTAATACTGCACCCACAACAAGATCTGCTCTTGATGAGTAGTACTCAATTGCTTCAGCGGTTGAGTATACAGTCGCCAAGCGACCTTCAAAAATATCATCTAATTCACGCAAGCGGTTTAAGGATCTGTCTAGAATTGTGACGTTTGCGCCTAGACCCATTGCCATTTTCGCAGCGTTAAGACCTACAACACCACCGCCTATAACTAAAACTTTACCAGGGGCTACACCAGGAACGCCACCTAATAGGGTGCCACTGCCGCCTTGGGCTTTTTCTAAATAATGTGCGCCAGCTTGTACAGCCATTCTACCGGCAACTTCACTCATAGGTGCAAGTAGTGGTAGGGCTCCTTTGGCATCTGTAACTGTTTCATATGCGATACAAGTTGCGCCTGACTCTACTAACAATTTGGTTTGAGTAGGATCGGGTGCAAGGTGTAAATAAGTATATAAAATCTGACCTGGACGCAACATTTTACATTCATTAGGCTGAGGCTCTTTAACCTTGACAATCATTTCAGCTTTAGCAAATATTTCTTCAGCCGCTGCGATAATTTCAGCGCCAGCCGTTATATACTGCTCGTCAGTAAAGCCTATGCCGGTACCGGCATCTTTCTCTACCCACACTTGATGGTTATTATTTACAAACTCTTTAACAGCGGCAGGAGTGAGTCCTACACGATATTCGTGATTTTTTATTTCTTTTGGTACACCAATCAGCATTTTATTACTCCCATATGGTTAAAGGTTTTAGTTGTTAGTCGCTGGGATTAGTATAAAGGAACTTGTTCAGTAAGAAGTTTTGAATAAAATTTAGTTAAAGTATAAAATTCTGTAAAACTATTAAATAGCAAAATTAAATATGTTGATCAAAACCCCAAAACACTTAGACAGAATAGATAGAAACATACTAATAGAGCTACAACAAAATGGCAGAATCACCAATTCTGAACTTGCAAATAAAGTAGGGTTAAGCGCAAGTCCTTGTTTAGAAAGAGTTAAGCGGTTAGAAGGGGAGGGCTACATTACTGGTTACCACGCTAGGGTTAACCCAGATAAGCTAGGCGCAGCTATGTTGGTTTTTGTCGAAATTACTTTAGTGAAAACATCTGTCGATATATTTGAAGAATTTTCTACTGCGGTTAAGGCCCATGACGACATTCAAGAGTGTCACCTTGTATCAGGCAACTTTGATTATTTACTCAAAGCAAGAGTGGCTGATATGTCTAGTTACCGAAAATTGTTAGGGGATACTCTATTACGTCTACCGGGCGTGAGTGAATCACGAACCTACGTTGTGATGGAAGAGGTTAAAGAGTCTACTCAAGTAAAAATTAGCCTACGTTAATTTTTATCGTTTAATTACTAAGCGAAGAAACCTTCTAAACTAGGATTTTTACAACGACACTGGTATCTTATACAGCATTAATTTCTTCATAAAAGTAACGAAATAAAACCTATGGCAAGACTGAGTGGCATTCAAAGAGTTATGGAAGTGGGCATGATTGTAAGCTGTGTCTTTGCATTTTTTCTATTACTAGCCATGGCCTCGTTTCATCCTGCTGATCCCAGTTGGAGTCAGGCGGGTTTACAAAACGACGTTAACAATTGGGTTGGGCCTATAGGCGCTTGGTTTGCTGATATCTTGTTTTTTACTTTAGGCTCTTTTGCTTATTGTCTACCTTTTTGTTGTGCATTTTTAGGTTGGTTTTTGTTTCAGCAAACTAAAACTCTATTTGAAATAGATTATCTCACCATCGCATTGCGATTAATCGGTGCCATTTTATTGGTTTTAGGTGTAACTGGCCTGCTTAGTATGAATGCAGCAGACATTCATACCTATACCTCTGGTGGCATGGTGGGAGATATTCTTAGCTCGTCTTTAATCCCGTACTTCAGTGTAGTGGGTACAACTCTTTTACTTCTATGTTTTTTTTGCACAGGCTTTACTTTGTTGAGCGGTATTTCATGGTTGTTTATCGTAGATAAATTGGGTGAGATAACGCTTTTTATTAGCCGCTATATTTATCGCACTCCTGCTAAATTGAAGCAATCTTCTATACCATTATTGACCTTTAAGCGCCCTGAGAAAAAACATCCTGCTTTAGAAAATACAGAAAACGATTTTTGGGGAGAAGAGCCTTCAACTGCACACGAAAATCCTTTTGCTACAGTTTCTGAAGATCCAAGCCCTGAGCCAGAAGTTCCGCAAAGTATTTTGGAAGAGCCAGAAGAGAAATCTAAGTCACCTGTATCTTTTAGTGAGTTAAAGAAAAAAATCACTAAATCTCGCAGTGAACCCAAAGCGCTTAAAGAACCAAAATTCGAACCCGCAGCGGGTTCTGGTGGCATAGTAACAGCCACGGCTGTTCATGTACCTGAGCCTGATGAAAATGGTGAAGCCCAAGGGCCTATGCCGTCTTTTGACCTGCTTGAACGGGCAGATAAAGTTAAAAATCCTATTACACCAGAAGAGCTTGAAATCGTTTCTCGCCTATTAGAAAGCAAGTTAGCTGATTTCAATATCGAAGCTCGAGTAGTCGGAGTTTACCCCGGCCCTGTCATTACCCGCTTCGAAATGGAGCTCGCACCCGGCGTGAAAGTCAGTAAAATTACCACTTTATCTAAAGATTTAGCCCGCTCTATGTCGGCTATATCAGTGCGAGTTGTTGAGGTTATCCCCGGTAAGTCAGTAATTGGCCTAGAACTCCCCAATAAAAAGCGTGATATGGTGCGCTTAAGTGAAGTGATTACCGATGATGTATTCCAGTCGTCAGAATCAGCCTTAACTATGGTGTTAGGTGCCGATATTTCTGGCAAACCTGTATTTGTTGATTTGGCTAAAATGCCGCACTTGTTAGTAGCAGGTACCACGGGCTCTGGTAAGTCTGTGGGCGTAAACGTGATGATCTTAAGTTTGCTGTATAAGTCGACGCCAGAAGATGTACGCTTAATTATGATTGATCCTAAGATGCTTGAGTTATCAGTGTATGAAGGGATTCCACACCTGTTAGCTGAAGTAGTTACCGACATGAAAGAAGCGGCTAATGCGCTGCGTTGGTGTGTGGGTGAGATGGAACGCAGATACAAGTTGATGTCTGCTTTAGGGGTCAGAAACCTAAAAGGTTGTAACGCTAAAATACTCAAAGCTATCGAAGACGGTGAGCCTATTCGCGACCCACTTTGGAAATCAGAAGAAAGCATGGAAACCGAAGCTCCATTCTTAGAGAAGCTACCAGCGATTGTGGTGGTAGTTGACGAATTTGCCGATATGATGATGATAGTCGGCAAAAAAGTTGAAGAGCTAATTGCACGAATAGCACAAAAGGCAAGGGCTGCTGGCATACACTTGATACTTGCCACACAAAGGCCTTCGGTAGACGTGATTACAGGTTTGATTAAAGCCAACATACCTACTCGTATAGCGTTTCAGGTATCTTCAAAAATTGACTCCAGAACAATATTAGATCAACAAGGTGCCGAAGCCTTATTAGGTGCTGGTGATATGTTGTATTTGCCCCCAGGAACAGGGGTTCCTACCCGTGTCCATGGTGCATTTGTTGATGACCATGAAGTACATGCTGTAGTGGCTGATTGGAAAAGACGTGGCGCCCCCCAATATATTGATGAAATCCTCAATGGAGACGCTAGCGCTGAAATACTCCTGCCTGGAGAACAACCAGAGGGTGAAGACCAAGAGTTTGATGCGTTTTATGACGAAGCCGTGGCGTTTATAACAGAAACCCGCAGAGCTTCAGTGTCTAGTGTGCAGCGCAAATTCAGAATTGGTTACAATCGCGCAGCGCGTTTAGTTGAACAAATGGAACAAAGTGGCGTCGTATCTGCACCCGGTCATAACGGTAATAGGGAAGTGTTAGCTTCACCTGCTCCAAGAGATTAAGAGCTACTTTTAGATATTCGAGAAATATAACTATGAAAAAATCTATAATTTTTACTGGATTATTTATCACCAGTTTATGCTTGGCTAGCCATGTATTTGCTCAAGATAGTGCTAGTAATGTGAAACAACAGTTAAAAGACAAACTGTATAATTTGCGGACTTATCAAGCCAAGTTTACCCAAACAGTTACAGACTCCGAAGGCACGGTACTACAGGAAGCCCAAGGTAAAATTGTGATGAGCCAACCAAATAAGCTTTATTGGGAATTACTAGAGCCTAATGAAAGTATATTGTTAGCAGATGGTGATACTTTGTGGAATATTGACTCTTTTATGGAGCAAGTGGTTGCTTATGACCAAAATTTGGCAATCGAAAATAACCCCCTTATTTTATTAACAGACCCTTATAGCAAAAAGTGGCAAGACTACAATGTAGCAATCGCTGCTGAGGAATTTATTATTGAACCTATTTCTGCAAATGGCAGCATTGAAGTATTACGTTTGTTTTTTAAAGGAGAGAAATTATTAGGGCTAGAAACCCGAGATACTCAGCAACAAACTAGTCGTTTGACTTTTTCAGATATTCAACAAAATAAAGATATTTTGCAATCCATGTTTTCTTTTAGCTTGCCTATAGGATACGAATTAGATGACCAACGTAATCCATGACAGGTGAGTTCGATTTTTCAGACAGCCAAGCAGATACTGAGAACTTTGCCCCCTTAGCTGCCCGTATGCGCCCAAGTTCAATTGAAGAATACTTCGGGCAACAGCATATCATTGGGCCAGACAAACCTTTACGTGCAGCGCTCCTCCGCGGCCAGTGTCATTCCATGATCCTATGGGGGCCTCCAGGCACAGGTAAAACGACATTGGCTGAATTAGTCGCGTCCCACTGTAACGCCCATATTGAGCGTTTATCGGCAGTAAGTAGTGGTGTTAAAGACATACGTCAAGCTATCGAAAACGCTAAGCTGTTCGCTTTACAACACAAACAAAGAACCATTTTATTTGTAGATGAAGTGCATCGTTTTAATAAAAGCCAACAAGATGCTTTTTTACCTTTTATTGAGGATGGTACCGTTACCTTTGTTGGTGCGACTACCGAAAATCCATCATTTGAATTGAACAATGCTTTGCTTTCTAGGGCTAGGGTATATGTTTTAAAAAGCCTTAACGAAACAGACCTAGAAGAAGTATTAAATCGGGCATTAACAGATACAGACTGTGGCTTAGGTAAGTTAGGTATTAAAGTTGAACATAACGCCAAATCTGTATTAATTGATTTATCTGGCGGTGATGCCCGCAGGTTATTAAATTACCTTGAACTAACAGCTGATTTTTTACCGGCCAACAGTCATGAATTAACGGTAGAAATGGTAAAGCTGGCAGTAGGCGAGCGAGTCGCCCAATATGACAAAAATGGTGACCAGTTTTACGACTTAATCTCCGCTTTTCATAAATCAGTACGAGGTTCAGCACCAGATGCGGCTTTGTACTGGTATGCTCGAATGTTAACAGCAGGATGCGACCCTTTGTATGTTGCAAGGCGACTATTAGCTATAGCCACAGAAGATATAGGCAATGCAGACCCAAGAGCCATGCAAATATGCTTAAATGCTTGGGATATTTTTCATCGAGTGGGGCCAGCCGAAGGCGAAAGGGCGATAGCTCAAGCCACTATTTATTGTGCCAGTGCTGCTAAAAGCAATGCAGTTTACGTGGCTTTTAAAGCTGCAGTTCGAGATGCCAAAGAGGCCCCTGATTATCCAGTACCAGAGCACCTTAGAAATGCACCAACATCACTCATGAAAGATTTAGGGTATGGTCAAGAGTACCGGTATGCCCACGATGAGCCCAATGGTTATGCTGCAGGAGAGAATTACTTCCCAGAAGAAAAACAACATACCCAATACTATCAGCCAACGAATCGTGGCTTAGAGAAAAAACTACAAGAAAAACTAGCATTCTTGAAACAATTAGACGCTTCAAGCTCTCAACATAGGTACAAATAATATGCAATCTACCACCATTTACATTTTTATTGCCCTAGGTGGCGCCACAGGTGCGTGTTTACGTTATTTTCTATCGCAACTTATGCTTCAATGGTTTGGTAAAGGCTTTCCTTTTGGTACACTTCTGGTCAATGTTGTAGGCTCTTTTCTACTCGGTTTTTTATATTCATTATTTGAACATGGTCACTTAGAAACCACGCTGTTACGAACAACAATAGGAATAGGTTTTTTGGGAGCGTTAACCACGTTTTCAACTTTTTCCGTAGACACACTGGTACTTTTTCAACAGGGCTTATGGTTGAAAGCTGTACTCAACATAATATTAAATATTCTGTGCTGTTTATTTGCAGCATGGGTAGGTACTCAAATAGTTAAAGGTTAAATAAAACAAGATGTTAGATCCCAAATATTTACGTGGTGATATTCAATTTGCAGCAGCAAAATTACAAAGAAGAGGGTACACATTAGATACTGCTACCTTTACAGCTTTAGAAGAGAAACGTAAGTCGTTACAGATTAAAACCCAAGAGTTGCAAAATGAGCGTAATGTACGTTCAAAATCAATTGGTAAAGCCAAAGCATCTGGTGAAGACATTCAGCCGTTATTAGCTGAAGTAGGTAAATTGGGTGCCGAGCTAGACTCTGCAAAAGTAGAGCTAGCTGAGTTACTAGAAGAAATTCAAACCTTAGCGGCTGGTATTCCAAATATGCCAGATGATTCTGTACCAGAAGGTAAAGACGAAGACGATAACGTTGAAATCAGCAAATGGGGTACGCCCCGTGAATTCGACTTTGAAATTAAAGATCATGTTGATGTAGGTGCAGGGTTAAGTAAAGGCGTTGATTTTGACGCTGGCTCTAAACTCGCAGGATCACGTTTTGTGGTAATGCGCGGCCAAGTAGCTCGCCTAAACCGAGCCATAGCGCAATTTATGCTAGACCTTCACACCCAAGAGCACGGCTACGAAGAAACCAATGTCCCTCTTTTGGTTAATGCAGAAAGCATGACAGGCACAGGCCAGTTCCCTAAATTTATGGGCGATGCATTTCACACCAAGCCAGCTACAGAAGAAGGGCAGGGCTTATCTCTGATACCGACCTCTGAAGTGCCGCTGGCAAATATCGCTCGTGATGAAATATACACGGCAAAAGAATTACCTATAAAAATGACAGCGTTCACGCCTTGTTTTCGAAGCGAGGCAGGGTCTTACGGTCGAGACACCCGTGGTTTAATTCGTTTACATCAATTTGAAAAAGTTGAGCTAGTACAATTGGTAGAGCCTTCGACTTCATTTGATGCCTTAGAAGAGCTAACAAGCCAAGCTGAAAAAGTACTGCAATTACTTGAATTGCCTTATCGTAAAGTGCTGTTATGTACCGGAGATATGGGGTTCGGTGCATGTAAAACTTACGATTTAGAAGTATGGTTACCCGCGCAAGACACCTACCGTGAAATTTCATCATGTTCTAACATGCTTGATTTCCAAGCTCGCAGAATGCAAGCAAGATTCCGCGGAGCACAAGGCAACAAACCTGAGCTATTACATACATTAAATGGTTCTGGCTTAGCAGTAGGCCGTACTTTAGTGGCTATTTTAGAGAATTACCAACAAGCTGATGGTTCGGTAACTGTGCCTAAAGTATTGCAACCTTATATGGGCGGTTTGCAAAAAATAGGGTAATAAGTATTTTAGGTTTAACCTAATGATAAAGGCGAGCTTAGGCTCGCCTTTTGTTTTTATTCACATTGTTTACTCATTCGCTGCGTTTACATTTATTTACTTGGTACACTGAGAAAATCTCTTTTGCATAAACTTCCCTAGAAATAATCAGCATATTTGTGCACTAGTAGTGTCGGTCCCATGTATATGCAATATCTTGTGTAATCGCCGTATTTCTAAATCACTAAATCTCAGATTTAGAAAAACTGATTTCGTTGTAATAACTTAGAGCATATGTCTAAAATGGCCTTAAGGATATATACGGCAACCTCCCGTGTTTAAATACGGGGGGCTATTAATATTGTTGGTCTTAATCAAGGATAGAGAAAAGTATGAAACTTATAGTTCCTCCAGTTTCAATTTCAACTAATGATGGATTCAAACCAGATATTGACATCTTTAGAAGAAAGCCTTTTGGCGAGAACCTATTAAATTTAATTCAAAATACAGATGACGAACTTGTGTTGGCACTTGACGCCCCTTGGGGTGAAGGAAAAAGCACATTTATAAGAATGTGGCGCGGCCTTTTAAATCAAAATAATATTCCAAATGTATATTTTGATGCTTTTGAAAGTGACTACCAATCGGACCCATTTTTGGCAATTTCTAGCCACATCTACCAGTTAATTGATAAGGGTGATGAGAAGACCCATAAAGAATTCAAGGAAAAAGCCACATCTGCTCTCAAGGTTGTTGGTAAAGCAAGCTTAAGAATCGGTATCAAAGCAATAACAGCGGGAGTTCTAGATGAAACGATTCTAGATAATACCGGAAATGTCAAAGATGCTTCGAAAGAGGCGTCAGATTTAGTTGATGGATTTATTTCCAATCAATTAGATAAAGCCGAAGATGATCGAAAAAATCTAGCCACCTTCAAAGAGTACCTTGCTGAACTTGGAGAAAAGCTCAGCTCCGAAAAGAAGGTAATATTCATTATCGACGAGCTTGACAGATGTAAACCAAAATTTGCACTCGATTTAATCGAAAGTATTAAGCACTTGTTCTCGGTACCAAATATTACTTTTGTTCTAGTTATGAATAGGACTCAACTTGAGGAGGCTGTCCGCAGTGAATATGGCTCTGGAGTAGATGCCGCCAGATACCTTCAAAAATTCGTGTCAATTTGGAGCTCGCTTCCAAAGCCGAGAGAGAACTACCAGTCAGTCCCAAAGATATATCTAAAAAACTGTTTGTCTCGCATGGGGTACCAAGTCCAAAACAGGAACCAACAATCAGCTGTAGAGGTCTTTGAGGAAATCATAACCTATTATGATCTATCATTGCGTGAAATCGAACAATGTCTAACTAACTTTGCAATAATTCAAAATGCTACCGACAGTAACCTTAATACTGAATATTCTTGGATTTCAGTATTTGTTTCTGTCATAAAAGTTACGAAACCAGCTATATATAGAAAACTGTCCAAAAACAGTATTAGCTACGAAGAATTGGTTGCAGAGGCATCACTGGAAAAATTAAGTGTAGGTTCATGGGGACACATCCCAGAAGGACACCCGCTTAAGTGGTATCTTAAATATTTCATGAGTAGCGAAGAGGAGGCAAGTAAAATGGCATCTGAAACTAAAATGCTATCTGGCTTTCTAGAATCACGTGACGCCGTACAATCAGTTTGCGCGTGGCTCGAAGCCTTTCAGCGTGACTAACAGACATAGACCTAACAAGAAAAATAACAACATAACAACATAACAACAAAGACAGCCATTTTAGAACAACAAAGACACTCACTTTTAAAAAAGTAAAAAACACCCTTTTTCATTAATTCATTTCCTTGGTTGTTTTCGGATTTTGGTGGGTGTTTTGATGTTTTAAAGGTTGGCTTTTCGATATTGAAGAGTTTTCTTTGTCATTGAGTGTGAAAACTCAAATTTCAGGCGAGTTTTAACTCTCCAGCTTATGCTGAGTGTTGTGTTTAGTGTTTAGAGACTTTAGGCGCTTTTAAGTAAGGCTCTGGCCTTTGCCATGCCTCGTATTCTTTGGTGGTGTGAAAAAAACAAAGTGAAAAAACAAAGACACCCACTTTTAAAAAGTAAAAAACAGCGTTTTACATTAAGTTATTTTTCTGATTGTTTTTAGGATTTTGAGTGGGTGTTTTGATGTTTTAAAGATTGGTTTTTCGTTATTGAAGAGTTTTCTTTGTCATTGGGTGAAAAAACTCAAATTTCAGGCGAGTTTTAACTCTCCAGCTTATGCTGAGTGTTGTGTATAGGACTAATAACTAAGACACCCACTTTTAAAAAGACTAATAACTAAGACACCCACTTTTAAAAAAGTAAAAAACAGCGTTTCTCATTAAGTTATTCTCCTGATTGTTTGTCGGTATTTGGGTGGGTGTTTTGATGTTTTAAAGGTTGGTTTTCGATATTGAAGAGTTTACTTTGTTATTGGGTGTGAAAACTAAAATTTCAGGCGAGTTTTAACTCTCCAGCTTATGCTGAGTGTTGTGTTTAGTGCTTAGAGACTTTAGGCGATTTTAAATAAGGTTTTAGCCTTTGCCATCCCTCGTATTCTTTGGTGGTGGGTGTGGTGTTTAAACTGTTGCATCATCTGCTCGCTGCCAACTGCGGTAGCAAAGTGTTGTTCAAACTCTGTAGTGAGGGTGAGCCATTGTTCACTGTCTAACCCCAATCTTTTTAGAATAGGATTTTGATGGTTATCTATGTGGCCTGCTTTATCTTCTCTGATACATCTGCCTGTTGTGTCTACTAGTTCACAGTAATCTATTAAGCTGTAAGCAATGCCTTTAGGCATGTCTTGCCTGTGGTTACCGACAAAGGGCATAAGTGCTTTAGCTTGCTCACCTTTAATAAGTGATTGAATTCTATTACGAATACTTGTGTGTTTGGATGTTTCAGGTGTTTTTTCCATCTTGGCTCGAATGGGGTTTAAGTCAACATAAGCCATGCAAGCTAATACGGCAGATTCATCTAATAGGGCTTGTGATTTAAATCTGCCTTCCCAGAAGCGTCCAGTACATCCATCTTCTTTGTTGGCCTCACGGGCAATGTATTCATTGAGATTACGCATTAGCCAGCTAATGTCGTATAAGCGTTTTCTATAAACGGTTACTGTGTCTTCAAAGCTTAAACGCTCGCTTGTAGATAACGCCTCTCCTTTTACATACTTTGCCGTTAAGAGTGTGCCTTTATAGAGCTTATGCCAACGGTCAATCACCTCATCCAAAGACCAGCTATCTGCTAAGTCTTTATCAACACACAGCACCACATGGGTATGGTTACTCATCACAGCATAGGCGCAAACATCAATGGCAAACACAGCGCCTAAAAACAATAACCTATCTTCTACCCAGCCACGCCTATGTTCGTAACTTTGGCCACTTACGCTATCAACCCCACATAAAAACGAACGGCGAACACAACGAGACACACAATGATAATAAGGGGTATCAATTAAACTGATTTGAGACTTACGAGGTTGAGGCATAACAGACCATCCTTGGTTGTAATAAGTCCTTAAAGTTTAGAAGAAAGTGAGTGTTTTGCCATTTTTTAGAATGGGTGTCATGATTAGCTATGGCCATTTTTTAGAATGGGTGTCATGATTAGCTATTATGGTGCACAAGGTAATAAGCCTGAATTATTACATACTTTAAATGGTTCTGGCTTAGCGGTAGGGCGTACCTTAGTGGCTATTTTAGAAAACTATCAACAAGCTGATGGCTCGGTGACTGTGCCTACAGTATTGCAACCTTATATGGGTGGATTGCAAAGAATAGGATAAGAGCCTAATAGTTCGTATAAAATAAAAGGACGAATAAATGCCTAACCCTAAATGGTATAAAAAACCCGAAATGATAGTGGCGTTTTCAGCACTATTTATTAGTTTGGTGACTACTGTTGTAGGCATTTATTCGGCCTATATTGATAGGGAATATGCCCGCGCTTCGGTTTGGCCTAGGTTGGTTATGTATAGTAGTTCTTTTCCAACACCCAGTTTCCATGTTTCTAATAGAGGTACTGGCCCAGCATTGATCAAGTACGCTAAAATCAATGACGGGGAAAAGTATGTTAAATATTGGATAGATATCCGCAACTTTCCAACTACAACGGTTCAGTCACATGTAGGTGGTATGACACTGCCCAGCAACGAAAGTATTCCAGCAATAGCAGTGCACGAAACCAGTAGCCAAGAGCAGCAACAGATGTTCACAACGTCTATGAGCTCTGTGACAGTTGAACTTTGCTATTGTTCTATCTATGAGGAGTGCTGGCTTCTCGATAAAGGTAATAAGACTACTTCAGTAGATAATTGTGAAATCAACGATGAAGAGCGCTTTTTACAATAAAAATGTTGTCGAAAACCTGAGCTACTACATCTGAGTTTAGTTTTCACTATGCTAACCGAAATCTATTGTGAGTTTAAACAGCGTCCTTGCTGCTCGATTTACTTTTTGAGCTCATAAAATTACATTTACTCTAAATACTCAGATAAAAATATTTCCATTTCTTCGAATACTTTGCGTCTTGTTTCTTTGTCATTAAAGGGGTTGTGGCCTGTGTCTTCTAATCTGATTATTTGCACCGGTTTTTTCATCTTAGTGAGTGCTTTATACATTTGTTTGGATTGAGAGTAGGGCACAACTTTATCTTCATCACCATAAATCAATAATATTGGTACTTTGATTTTGTCTGTTAATAGTTCTGGTGAGTTGTTTTTTAATAAGTCTTTATCAAGTTTGGGATCGCCAATTGATGTTTTAACAAAATCTTTTCTGACGTTTGTGTTTTTTCTGTCAAGTTCGTACTCCACAAGGTCTGGTAAGTTAGATAATCCATTTATACTTATTGCACATTTATATAGGTCTGGTGTTTTTGCCGTTGCCATTAATGCTACATAGCCACCATATGACGCTCCTGCAATGCACACTTGCTGTTTATTGATAATGTTTTTATCAACTAAATAGTGAACTGCGTCTTCAACGTCATCTTGCATTAGTTTGCCCCATTGTTTATATCCTGCTTCTTGAAATGCCATTCCATAGCCTGATGAGCCTCTGAAGTTTGGTTTAATGACAACGTAACCTCTTGTGGCAATAAACTGAGTAAAGGCATCATAATCTAGTTTATCCCTATATTGCGGGCCACCATGGGGCATCACTACTGCTGGATAAGGTTTGCTACCGTCAAAATCAGCGGGGAGGTAAAGGTAGGCCGTTATTCTCTGCCCGTCTCGGGTGTTATAATGGATAGCTTGGCCACTTGCTAATTTAGCTTTAGGTAAGGTTTTATAGGGGTAGCTAAAGTGAGATGTCTTATTGGTTTTTAAGTCGTGTAGCGAGTAGGTAAGTGGATTATTAGCTCCCCATGAAACAAGTAAAGCTCTTGTTCCATTTTTAGCTAAGCTAGTAAAAAGAAAGTTTTCTGACGTGTAATTTGTAGAAATTTTATCGTAGGCTTTTTGGCTATCTGCATCAAAATAATGTGAACGGTATACATCCTTGACGGTATTATAACCGATTACATTGTTGCTAAATCCTTCAGTGATGACGCCCACTATATCTGTGTCTGGAACGCTTACTAATACTTTTGTTTCCGTTTCATTAACGGACATTAGCTCGTGATAACCGGTTTCTTTATTCAACCTTCTATAGATAAGATGCTGATCTCTCACACCCACTAGATCTTTAAATTCGATGTTATTTTTACTTTGGTCGTCTTCATCAAAGTATATGGTGTCTACTAATGCCCAATCATCTTCCTTTGCATTAAATCGAAATATCTCGATAGTTTTAGCGACTCTTTTGTAATCATATCTATAGGTTATATTCGCCTCTGAGTCATTGATAAAGCCTATAGTGAAACGCCCTCCTTTGACTATTTTTGTGGATTTGCCAGTATTAATATTGAGTTTGAAAAGGGTTAGCCTAGTTTTTATATTCGCAGACATTAATACATGCGCATCATCGTTAAGTAAGTAATCTGTAATTGAAACTAGGTTCTTGTTATCTTTTGCTGCCCTTTGATCGTTAAATAACCCAACGCTTTCAGTACCATCAATATTTGTGGAAACTAATCTTGAGTACATATAGTACTGGTTTAAATCAAAATTTTGTTCTGTTTTAGCTTTTTTCCTTAGTCTATCCGCTCCATGTGGTACCAAATAATTCACCAGTAGTCTCTGATTATTGGCCCAACTTACGTGATATGGCCTAATGATATGATCGCCAAAAGACCCGACTACTTTCTCCTGGTCTATGTCGTAAACAACGATTAGACGAGCGTCACCCTTATTTAATGTACTTGCTACATATTTGCCATTTGGAGAAATACTGGCGTTAAGAATAGTAGGAGGAGTAACAAAGTCTTCAATAGATAATGAGGTACTGAAACTTGAGCCAGAATAGAAGAATAGAGTAGCTATTAATAAAAATAGAGATGAATGCCTTTTTTTCATAATTGTTTCGTTCTCCTTGAAAAAACATGATGAGGTTGAGTGGGTTTATATTACATTTAAAAATCAGAAACTAAATAGGCGATTAACAGAGATTAACAAAGTACCCATTGTTATATTGGCACCATAATCGTTTGTTTAGCTGACAAACTTGTTGGATTTATCTTCGATTACATGGGTTAACGGAGGGGGAGTAATTACAAGAGTTAGATCGTTATTATGGTTGTCTACATAAATTTTGAGCATGAATTTCTGTTTGAGGGAGATTGAGCAACCCCTCATTTACATCGACTATACTTTTTCTAAAGGAACCTATATAAAGTTGTGACCTGTTCCTTATTGGTTCAAACCTAATTGTTTCATGGAATTATTATAACTTCCTGTTCTTGGCTTTTTTATTATGTTTAGTTGAGTTCAATTTTGTTATTATCGCGCACGAATTTTGCCCCAGACTGTCAATCAAATAGTGCAATTTGTGAATGGTATTTGAGTGTGTTTTTACACTCAATAATGAGTCCCTTAACTAGAGAAGTACATACTCATGCTCATTTTTCTTATCTGTATCACCCTACTGATCCTAGGTTATAAGTTTTATAGCCCATTTGTTGAAAAACAAGCCGGCCTAGATCAAAAGATCTCTACGCCACAAGCACGTTTCAGAGAAGGGGTAGACTATGTGCCGGTTCACCCAGTGAGAGCATTTTTAATTCAGTTCTTAAATATTGCTGGCGTTGGCCCTATTTTTGGACCGATATTGGGTGCGCTTTATGGCCCAGTGGCCTTGGTTTGGATAGTGATTGGTAACGTTTTGGGTGGCGCAGTTCACGATTTTTTCTCGGGTGTAATGAGCATTAAAGAAGATGGTAAGAGCTTACCCGAAATAGCTGGCCACTATTACAATATTGTTTTTAAAGGCTTTATGTTGTTGTTTACTGCCATGCTGTTGTTCTTTGTTGGCGTGGTCTTCATTATGAGCCCAGCTGGCTTGTTAAGTAATCTTGACGTGTTTCAAGATACCTTTTTAGCTGATAATACCTTCTGGGTATTGGTGATTTTAGGCTACTACTTTTTAGCGACCTTGTTGCCTATTGATAAAATCATCACTCGGTTTTATCCTATTTTTGGCTTAATGATGATAGTGATGACCACTATGATCGCTATTGCTTTATTAATCGATGCCCCTCATTTACCCATGGCAGGCGACTTTCTCGCTTATTTCAAAGATAGTCATAGTCACGATATTTTAGAACCTAATCCAGATGGGTTACCCACTTGGCCGTTATTGTTTATAACTATTACTTGCGGTGCAATCAGTGGCTTTCATTCAACTCAGGCGCCTATCATGGCGCGCTGTTTAACTAATGAAAAATACGTTAGGCCTGTCTACTACGGAGCCATGGTCTGTGAAGGCGTGGTGGCTTGTGTTTGGGCTTTAGCGGGGATTGCTGCGTTTCCAGATGGTTATGCTGGCCTCAAGGCAATGCTTGATACTGGCGGTCCAGGTTTAGTGGTTAATCATATTGCTAGTAGTTATTTAGGTGCACTGGGTGGCATTATGGCCATTATTGCTGTGGCTGTATTTCCTATTACCTCAGGAGATACTGCATTTAGGTCACTACGATTAACCTTAGTTGATGCTTTTCGTATCCCACAAAGTGTGCGTAATCGTTTATTACTTGCTGTGCCTATTTTGGCTATTGCCTACTTTATGACTAAGCTGGATTTTACGGTTATATGGCGCTATTTTGCATTTTCAAATATGTTGTTATCAACCAGTGTTTTATGGCTAGCCACTAAATATCTATTTGATCGGGGGGCATTTCATTGGATCGCCAGCATTCCTGCAGTTATCACTACCAGTGTGACTATTTCATATATTATGACAGCCGCGATTGGGTTTAATCTACCCGCCGATTATGGCTGGCCAATTGGTACTGTTGTGGTGATTGTTAGCTTGCTACTTTTGATATTGATGCATAACAAATATAAATCTGCTAAAGCATAGTTTTTATTTTTTACACATGTGCTCTAAATGCTGTTCTATATGTTGTCAGTTCATTTTATGCCCATGTCTGTCATTCTAATGTTTCTTTTAGCGTAAACTTTACAGGATTAAATAAGAGTATTTTGGGATTTTACTATCGTCTATACGCTGGTAATGGCGCTATTGGGGGTTATTGAATTTATCCATTAATATCATAGGTATCTGCGTAAACCACTTTTCATTGATTTAGTGTGTGCGAAATAAGATTCAAGAATTTGACATACATAGCGTATAAAAAATGCAGATAATATGATGACTATCAATTAAATACTCAGACTCTCAGATTAAAATACTTGTAATTACAAGGTATGTTAAATGGGTAGTGTAAATGTCTGAATGCAGCTTTTTCGATCAAGCTTTGTTAAAAAAATATAATACCAGTGGGCCACGTTATACGTCTTACCCAACTGCGTTAGAGTTCAGTGATACCTTTACAAATCAAGATTTTGTTGCAGCGATACAAAACTCTATTAGCCCTGATTTGTCTCTGTATTTACATATCCCGTTTTGTCATAGCCTTTGTTATTACTGCGGCTGTAATAAGATTGTCACCAGACAAAAACATAAAGCGGATATTTATCTCGATTATTTATCAAAAGATATAATTAACCGCGCAAGATTGTGCACAAATAAAATCATCCGCCAGTTGCATTTTGGTGGTGGTACGCCTAGTTATTTATCTCAGCAACAGCTCACACGTATTATTGGTTTATTAAAAAAGCAATTTAAGTTTGCTGATGATATTGAGATGAGTATTGAGATTGACCCCAGAGAAATTGAACTTGAACTAATAGAACACTTATATTCGTTAGGTTTTAACCGTATTAGTGTCGGCGTACAAGATACTAATGTTAAGGTGCAACAGGCCATCAACCGAACTCAGTCATTTGAGTTTATCAAGCAAATTATAAGTCGGGCGAAGTCTATTGGTTTTGACTCAGTTAACATTGATTTGATTTATGGACTGCCTTATCAAACTGAACAGTCATTTAAACAAACCTTACTAGATGCACAAGCCTTAGAAGCAGATCGTATCTCGCTTTTCAGCTATGCCCATTTACCAAGTCGCTTTGCTGCTCAACGAAAAATAAAAGATGAATGGCTGCCTAAAGCAGCTGAGAAATTTAGTTTGATGAAACAGGCCATTAATACATTAAGGCAACAAGGTTATGAATTAATTGGTATGGACCATTTTGCTAAAGCTAATGATGAACTGGCAATCGCACAAAAGAAAGGGGTGTTACATCGAAACTTTCAAGGTTATACCACCTTTAAAAATTGTAATTTATTGGGATTTGGCGTGTCGGCTATTAGTGCGGTAGACAACACTTACAGCCAAAACTGTAAAGTGCTAAAAGAATATTACCAAAGCATCGATGAAGGCCAACAGGCCATAGAAAAAGGTCTAATTCTAAGCCAAGATGATTTGATTAGGCAAAGGGTGATTAGCGAATTAATGTGTAATTTGTATGTGAATAAAAAACAAGTTTCAGCACAGTTCGAAATTGATTTCGACCAATATTTTGCTGAAGAAATTGATAGCCTAAAAATCTTCGAACGCGACAACCTCCTGATTAACCGTGGCTCCAATATTCAAATATCGCCGAGTGCCCGATTATTAGTCAGAAATATTTGTATGTCTTTTGATGCCTATATGAAAAAGCACCTTAACCAACAACGCTTTTCTAGAGTCATTTAACCCAATAGAATTAATTGCGGCCATAGCAATTATATTTTAATGGTTAACAACACTTCCAAGAGATTCATTTTTACAAAATATTGAGCACTCAAATTAGTGTGTCCAAAACTTAATTAGACTTATATTTGTGTAGTGTTTTTTTAGGTATATGACAATAATCGTTTGGAAAGCGAGTGAGCCTTTCTTGATGTTCTTCATCGCTTTTTACGTAGTTTGTAAGGCCTTGTGTCTCCACAACAATTTTATCTGCGTCGTCGCGGCATTTTATAAAGTGAGTCGCTATTTTTAGGTGTTCGTCTTGGGTGCTGTATATGCCTGTTCGATATTTCTTTCCTACATCTTCACCTTGTTTATTGATGCTGTAGGGGTCAATGATTTCAAAAAAGTAGCTTATCAAGTCCGTTAAATTAACTTGGCTGGTACTGAAGGTGACTTTTACACATTCAGCATAACCGTCATATTCGCATTGCGTTGTATTGCTAGTCCCATTTGCTCGGCCTGCTTCGGTTACTATAACACCGGGTAGGTGCTTCATATATTCTTGTACCCCCCACAAGCAACCTCCAGCAAAATATATGGTTTCTTGTTCGATATTTATATTGCTGATTTTCTGTTGAGTATTCATATTCTGGGTTGGCAAGTATAAACAGCCTTATCTAATTACTAATGGTTATCATCTAAAATATTTAATCCGTTAATATACGCCCAAAATTGATGTAGAGACGATTCTATTTCAACTGTCCTTCGTGCCTATCTTACGATATTTGTGTTTGGTTATTACTACTTTTTAAAGCAAATCCATAGTAGTGGTTACATAAAAACTGTTTCGCTAGGCCTAGTTCAAATTAACTTTGCTTTTTCGTAAAGCAAACTGTGAATATTGAGACCATTTAGATGATTCGAGTTGTACCAATTATATTGCCTGTTTTGTTATTTAGCGTATCCACTTTTGCGTTGGCAGCTAGTGATGTCAATGAAGTAAAGAATGAAGATAATCGCGATCTAGAAAAAATCATTGTTGAGGGTGAAGTAACGGCTAATACCCAAACTGTGGGGACCTTCAATTCTCCTGTTTCAAACTTAGAATATGACCCTCGCGTTGACTTGCAATCACGCAATATGGCTGAGGCTCAAGCTGATGTAACTATACGTGGCGGTATTTTTGAAAATACGGGGTTTAGAGTAGGCAGTGCCACTTTACTCGACCCGCAAACCGGACATTACTTCGCAGAGATCCCCATTGCTCAAGAAATGCTAACAGGCGCGAATATACTAACTGGGGTTGATAATGCTCTATTTGGTTTTAACAGTTCAGTGGGTACGGTTTCTCGGAGTTGGAAACCCATTAAAACCATGGGCAGTGTGTCGATTGGCACAGGTAATAACGGCTTTAATTTACAAAGAATACACAGTAGCTTTAGTATTCCTTTAGATGATCCTGGTGATTGGAATATAGGGGTTGAAGGTGAACATTCTCTTTCAGAAAGTGATGGCACTATCGAAAATGGCGACCATGATTTCAGGCGTACTTCTGCTCGAATTCAATTAGCAGGGCCAGAGTCGCAGACGGATTTGTTTTTTGGTTATCAAGAAAAGTTTTTTGGTTGGCCAAATTTGTACACACCATTTAATGTCAATGAGACTGAAGACCTTAGAACACGGCTTATAGTACTTAATCACAAACAGAGTTATGGTGCTCTTAGTAAGAATGACAGCACATTTGAAGTGTCTGCCTATTATCGTCGTCATAATGATCATTATGTTTATTCCCGTGAAAACCCTTCACTATTCGAAGCCTTTCACGAAACAGATGTTAAATCAGTGGCCATCTCTGGTCGTCATGCACAAACTGAATTATTTGCCTTGAATTACTCGGCACAGTTTATTGAAGACTCAATCGAATCAACGACCCTTGAAAACAACTTTACGTCACGTAGTTACTATAAGATTAGCCTGTTACCTGAATATCAAATGGCGTTAACTGCTGATCAAGATTTAACATTCCGCTTAGGCGGTACCTTTGACGATACAAATCGAGATGATTCTGAAGTTTCGCTGATAGCTGATGTAACATGGGACAAGATTAACTCAGATAACACTTCGCAAACTGTTTACGTATCTTATGCACAAGCTAGTCAGGTGGCGGGTTATACTGCCATTGGTGGAAGTGATACCGGTGGCTTATTCAGAAGTAATTACAATCTTGAACGAGAAACGACCCAAAATTTTGAAGTAGGTTTGGCATTAGATAAACACTCTTGGTCCCTCGATTCTGCTATTTTTTATCGTCTTGATGATGGTCTAACCGATTGGACCTATAACTTAGACTCCACTTCTGCTCGTTCCGCAAACCCAGTGGACATAGAGACTTTAGGATTAGAGTTATTGGTAACCAAGCATTTAGACAACGCAAAAATCATCACGAGTTATACGTTTCTCGATAAGTCAGAAGATTATGGCTCTACTGAGATTGACGCTAGTTTTTATGCGCTGAACTATCCCGATCACCGCTTAACCTTAGGGGCTGTGTGGAGCCCTACCGATATTGTTGAAGTACGCGTTGATAACGAGTGGCGTAAACATGAAGAAAACATTCTACGAAATGGTGACAATCAAGCTTTTTTTATGCACCTAACATTGAATATTGCTCCTTCGCAGTTTAAAGGGTTAAACATTACACTTGCTGCCGATAACCCTTGGGGTGAATCCTTCGAAGAAGTCCCAGGTACACCTGGAAGGGGAGAGCAATACTCTATTACTGTTAGTTACCACTGGTAAAATGCGCTTAACTGCATAGCCATACTTAAATGAATTAGAGGTTTTTATAAATGCTGTATTTAGTTATCACGACCTTGATTTGGGCGTTTTCCTTTGGGTTGATTGGTAATACCCTTAAAGGGTTAGATTTGTTGCAAGTGGCTGACACGCGGCTCTTACTCGCATTACTTGCTTTTATTCCTTTTTTAAAGCTCCGTGATACTAATTGGCTAGAAAAGTGGCAGCTTACCCTTATTGGAGCCATTCAATATGGTGTGATGTACACCTGTTACCTTTCGGCTTTTCGTTTCCTGCCATCTCATTTAGTGGCCCTTTTTAGTGTGCTTACGCCACTTTATATTGTGGTTATTAACGACCTACGTCAACGTAGTTTTTCGCCTAGGTACATACTGGCTGCAGGACTCTCTATTTTTGGTGCAGCAGTTATAAAATTTAACGAGATAGGTTCAAATGAAATTTGGATAGGTTTTGGTTTAATGCAAATAGCCAATCTGGCCTTTGCTTTTGGGCAAGTTTATTATCGCGATTGGAAGTTATCTCGACCACATATTAATAACAGCGCTGTGTTTGGCTTTTTATATTTTGGCGGAGCCGTATTCACTATATTAGCTACCTTGCTCCTTTCACAGCAAGCGCCAATCCCTAGTAGTGCAACAGCCACTCAGTGGTTGGTGTTAGTGTATTTAGGAGTAGTCGCATCGGGGCTGAGCTTCTTCTTTTGGAATAAAGGCGCAACCCTAACCAGTGTGGGGGTGTTAGCCACCTTCAATAATGCATTAGTACCACTGGCCATGTTTACCTCTTTGTTTGTTTTTGGTGAAGCAAGTGGCGGCACACCAGAGCAGCTAGTGCGACTCATAATTGGTTCAATACTCATCATATTGGCTTTGGTTATCGCAAAGAATAGGGCAAACCCCCAGGCTAATTAACGGTATGCTTATTATTAAAGGAAAGGGGGGAGTATAAATAGGTTAGACTATTCAATTACAAACATTTAGCTGGTTTAGGTAAACCGGCTATTTTTGTGGCTTGTTTAGCCGGGCCTTTTGGGAATAATTTGAACAAGTAACGACTATTGCCTTTCTCTTCACCAAATTCATTTTTCATAGCTTTTACTAAGGCGCGCATAGCTGGGCTGGTATTAAACTTTAGATAAAAACTCCTAACAAAATTCACGACTTCCCAGTGATTTTCTGTCAACTCAATACTTTCTGTTGCCGCTAGTACTGGCCCTAACTCAGCTTGCCAGTCATCTACATTTAGTAAATATCCTGCTTTATCTGTAGCAATGTTTTTACCTGCATACTCAATATAATATTCCATAATAGTTACCAGCTGACGACTTTATTAAACTTGAGGGTCAATTCAACAAAGCCTCCATAATTAATAGTTTGAATGTACTCGTTTACTAGAACTCCACGGGCTTCAGCATCTTCTTTTAGCATAAATACTTTGCCACTAAGCTGGCTTAGTTTATGACTGATGTCTTGATGCATAACCGCATAAACAGCATCTTGAGAAAGTAAAATTCCATCATTGTCAGCTAAACGTTGCAAACAATTTTGCAAGTTTAGGTCTTTAAAAGGGCTAGTTGTAAGCTTATGTAAGATCATTAAAAGCTCATTACATGTTGTTGGCAAGTCAGTAGAGTAGGTAACTCATGTAGTTCAATTAGGGTTATGTCTACGCAAAGCTCTGACACTTTAATTCCTCTGCTTTCAAGGCTTTGTTTACAGACATAAATATTATCAATATCGTAAAACTCTAACGCTGGAAACGTCTTATGGTATGCCTTAGCATCTATGTTTGCAGGGGTTTGTTTTGACAAAAGCTGTAACACGCCATCTTCAATAAAAAACAGACTTACGTCTTGAGCAAAGTTACTCATGGCCATAGCCATGTCTAGACTTTCTTGCCCATTTGAATTGCCATATGGGGCTGACTGATTGATGATGGCAAGGGTGTTTGAATCGCTCAAAACTGTACCAATCTATCACTGTTTTTCATTAAAATTGCCAGCTCACCTAAGCCTACTGATTCAAAAGGTGCTGTAAGGCTAAAGTGCGGATTATCTGAATCTTGTGCATCTTCGGTTGTGATAATACCCCGTTTACTCGCTGCACTTACGCACACCATTAAAGGCACCTTGTGATCATTAGCTAAGCTTTTCCAAGCAGCATACAAATCAAACTCGTCAGACGGTGTTAGCTGCAAACTAGAACCATTTAACGTACCACTTTGATAGAAAAAGATACCGTTAACTGTGTGTTTAGCTTGTACAGCCGCAAGGGCAAAACGGTATGCACTATAAGCGTTTTGTTCGGAACAGGGGGCTGAGGTAACTAATAAGGTAAAAGATGACATAAGGGTGCAATGTACCACAAAAAAAAACGCCCCAGCAAGCTGAGGCGTTTTAAAAATGTAATTCTTTTTAAGAATTAATCGTCGCTACTAAAGGCACCAAGAAGGTGTAGGATAGACGTAAATAAGTTGTATATATTCAAATACATAGAAACAGTTGCGCGAATATAGTTTGTTTCGCCACCGTTAATAATACGGCTAGTGTCATATAAGATGAAACCAGACATGATGAAAACAATCGCAGCACTTACAGCTAAGCTCAATGCTGGAATGCCTAAGAAAATATTAGCGATTGAAGCTACAACAGCCACAATTAAACCAACAATTAAAAACCCGCCCATGAATGAGAAGTCTTTCTTAGTCGTTAGTACATATCCAGATAAACCAAAAAATACTAATGCTGTCGCGCCAAAAGCTTGCATGATTAACTCACTGCCACCTTGGAAACCTGCATAGTAATTCAAGGTATAACCTAGAGAACCGCCTAGCAAACCAGTAAAAGCAAAAACAAACAAAATGCCCATGGAACTTTGTGATGCTTTATTTAAGAAAAATATCATTACTAAAGCAGCAAGGTTCATCCCCAAGGCAATACCAGGAGAAATATTCATAGCTGCTGTTATACCAGCACAAACTGCACTGAATGTTAGTGTCATCGCCAACAACATGTAGGTGTTACGAAGTACTTTGTTCGTTTGCAATACAGAAGCTTGACCTGTATTGCTATAGGAAGATCTGTGTTCCATTGTATTCTCCAGAGAGGTAAATTAAAAAACTTTGTTCAGGATGTATTTGTATGGTGTTTACGTTACTTTTTCAAGTGTTAATGGTGATAATTCTTATTGTTAATTGGTAACACGGTGTAAATATGCTCAATCCGGCCAAACAATAATCAATCAAAACATTTTATTAAATTAACCCTTTACAAGCCCTTAAAACGTCACTAATATTCGCATCCTCAATTCGGGGACGTCGCAATAACTAGTTTAAAGCGCCTGACACGGGTTAAGAAAAATGGATAGCTGGCAGAGCTCGGTTTAATGCACCTGACTTGAAATCAGACGTACGGTCAAACGTACCGGGGGTTCGAATCCCTCGCTATCCGCCACATTAAAAGTGAAAAGGCCCAACGTTGTTCGTTGGGCCTTTTTTCGTTTAACGGGGTTAGCGTCGGGATGAGACCCCTCGTAGTTTGACAAAAACTTCCGGAAAGCTTTTATTCACTACATCCCTGTCGTTCACTCACTATGTGAGCTAGCTTAAAAGTTATTCTAATGTGTTCCGACAAATATTAGGGCGCTGCCTTTGGCTTGCGAACGAGCAGGCACATGAATGTGCCAGAGTGAATCCCTCGCAGTCACTTCTTTCAATTGTTTTTTCTCATCGGTTAATGTCTAGAATTTTTTTTAAAGTTCTCTATTGTAGTAATAAAAAAGCATCCCTTTTTTATAGCCAAATACTCACTAATCCTTCGTTAATATTCTATAAAATTTTCTTAGAGTAAATTAATGCCAAATATATTGATTTTTAAGTATAAATAGTGAATTTAATCCTACTTCAACCGCATAGTTTTTATTATAATAATTGGCAATTTATAGGGCTTAAAAAAACATTAAAATGAATCAATTTTTTCGGCCAGTAGTTTTATATTCTAGGAGCATTAAATGAAGGTTATATGTGTAGGCGAAATGTTGATTGATTTTGTTTGTACTGATACCAATATGGGATTAGTAAACGGTGTTAACTACGTAAAAAAATCCGGTGGAGCACCTGCGAATGTAGCTGCCAGTATTGGTAAGTTAGGCGGAGAAGCATTACTAGTGGCATCTGTTGGTAGTGATCCATATGGAGAGTTTTTGGTTCAAGAGGTTCAAAAATATCACGTTAATACTGATTATGTTAATACCCTTCCAATGTCTACTACCTTTGCTTTTGTCTCTTTAGCTGACAATGGTGAGCGTGAGTTTGCTTTTAATCGCGGAGCAGATGAGCAACTTGAACTGACTGCAACTGAAGTGAGTGAATTAACGGATAATTCCATTTTACACTTAGGCTCGGCAACCGCATTACTCGGTGGCAGCTTAAGTGAAAGCTATTTAGCACTAGCAAAAGCAGCTAAAAATAAAGGCAATACTATATGTTTTGACCCCAACTACAGAATTGATTTGTGGCGTGGTAGAGATCAAGAATTCAAAGATGCCTGCAATACTTATTTTAAAATGGCCGACATGGTTAAAGTCAGTGACGAAGAGTTAACCTTGCTATCTGGCCAAGATGATATGAAGGCAGGCTGTCAGTTTTTTCATGATCAAGGCGTAAAAATGATATTGGTTACCCTAGGCCCAGAAGGATGTTTGGTTTCACTAAATGGTCAACAAACTATAGTGCCAGCCTATGAAATTAATGCGGTTGATACCACAGGTGCCGGTGATTCATTCATTGGTGCTTTGTTATATAAAATGGCTCAAGCTGCACCCGGCGATAATTTTTATCAAGATGACATCGAAGAATTTGTGGCTTTCGCCGGAAAAGTCAGTGGCTTGGTATGTTCAAGTATAGGTGCTATGTCGGCTTTACCCACCTTAAGTGAAGTTGAATCTATGGATTTTACCATCAAACAATAGATATGAAAAAGGGACGCTAGCGTCCCTTTTTTACTTGCAATAAAATCAACTAACATCGGTTTAATCAATACTTAATAATCGCTCAGCTGTGTATTCATTAGTTATTAAGCCATTGATCATTTTCGACCTAAGCGCCCCTAAAATTGCAAACACTTTTTCTTCACCTGCAGCAATTGCGTATACAGGGTTATCAGAGCCTACTTTTAGTGGTGTACTGGCTACCCGCTGATTAACGGCGCAGTCGATTAATTGGCCATTTCTATCAAATACCCAACTGATCATTTCACCTACAGCACCCTTGGAGTCTAATTCATCTAACTCTTCGCTAGTGATAAAGCCATCTAAATGCAGGGGAGAATGAGCTCCTAAATCACCAACGCCCACAAAGGTTACGTCAGCGTTCGCAGCTAATTTTAGGTTATTCGCTACATAAAATTGGGCGTGTAATTGTTCTTTTTCAGCTTGGCTACGGGGTAGCACAGGTAAAGGCATAGGGTAATGTTTAGCATTAACATGTTCTGCCATGCGAACAACAACATCATAAGGGGAGGCTGAACCATCCGAAGCCATATTACCAAGCAAGGCAACAATTTTGTGTTGATCGCAATCCAATGAAGAAAGCTCATCTACGCAGGCTCGTAATACTCTACCAGTACCCATGGCTAAAACCTTGGGGTGGGTGGATTTTAAATGCCTTTCAATTTCGCTGGCGCCCGCTTGGGCTAAACCTAAGGTTGAATAAGGATCGGCAGCATCACTGGGTACCACTTCACATGATTGCAAACCAAAGCGACTTTTTATTTTAACTGCCAAGTCCATACATTTGGCAACAGGGTGGTCGAGCCTCACTTTTATGAGTCCTTCACTAACCGACAAAGCAACCATTCGCTGTGCGGATTGACGAGAAATATTGAGTTTTTTTGCGATTTCATCTTGGGTTTTACCAGCCACATAGTAAAGCCAGCCAGCTCGTGCTGCATCGTCTAACTTTCTGGTTTCCGTATTTGATAGCTTAGCCACTATTACTCCTTAATTAATCTTTTGAAATTAGCGATGGTGCTAAGTCAAATAATTGTTTCCATTCATGTATTGTAACTGCATCATCCTTAACGTTGCTAATTTCTGTTCTTAGATTTTTTAAATGACTTGCCCCTGCATATTTAATAACCGGCATATTAGCTGCTTTCGCGGCGGTTATACCAGCCGTAGAATCTTCTATCACTAAGCAGTCTTTAGGGTGGACTCCCATTTTTTGGGCCACATGTAAAAATATATCTGGCGCAGGCTTGCCTCTTTTGACTTCTGAGCTGGTAAACACACAATTTGTAAAATAGTCTGTGAGTTCAGTAACACTTAAAGCGTGCTTAACTCTTTCTGGGCTGCTACTTGTGGCAACACAAATCGGTAACTTAAGTTGCGACAATAGTACTTTTAAGCCTGGAGTAGGGACTAGCTCCTTACTAAAGGTTTGCATGAGTGATTGATGATAATCATTTTTGAATTTTTTGGGTAAAACAACTCCATAATCTTCTAGTATTTTAGCACTTACATGATCATAACTATGTCCTAAAAAGTGCCTGTCAAAATAGTCGCCAGAGGCCTTAGCGCCTAAATCATTGAGCATTTTTAATAATACTCTTTTACTAAGAATTTCGCTGTCAATCAGAACCCCATCACAGTCAAAAATTATTAGTTTGATATGATTAAGTGTTAAAGACTTGCCAAAATTCGTCATACTACCACCGCCTGAGTTATTTCCAATTGCACACCTAATCCATATATTGCGTAATGGTTTTAGTAGTACCTTGGGTCCAAAGCATGGTTAGCCAGGTTCCAAAGTGCTTTGCAAAAATTTTGTTATCACACAGTGTTCCAAATATGTCACGCATTTGCAAAAAAGCATTTGCATCATGTTTCGCTAGAAGCGCTTGCTTCATTAATCTTGAAGCTTGCTGATCGTCTAAGGTTATTCCATTTTCAAGTTCGGCTGCCGCAGCACACAGACGGCACCATAGCGCAACGACTAAAGCTAAGCCTTTACAGTCTTGCTGCATCTCAAGGTTGGCGGCAATTATGGGTAAAATAAATTTAGGTAAGCGGTTGGATGCATCCTGACAAAGCCGAGGCACAGTATCACGAACTTCTGGGTTACTAAAACGTGAATCAATTAAACTAAAGTACTCTTGAAAATCCACCCCGGGTACTGGCGCTAAGGTGGGGATAATTTCTTCAAGCACTAATTTCTGCAAATATTTGCTGATGAGTGGAGTGGCCATAACTTCATGCACTAACTCTATGCCTAAAAGTGCTGCGGGGTAGGCTATAGCCGCGTGACCACCATTTAAAATTCGTAGTTTCATTAGCTCATAGGGAGCGACATCAGGCACAAACTCAACCCCGACTTTTTCTAGGGGAGGGCGACCATTCTTAAAGTTATCTTCTAGCACCCATTGTCTAAAAGGTTCACAAAACACTGGAGCTTGGTCTTCAATGTTAAATAAACTGCTAAGCCTTTCTCGCTCAGTATCAGAGGTTGCTGGGGTAATACAATCAACCATCGAATTAGGAAAGGTTACGTGAGTTTCAATCCACTGTGCCAATTGTTTATCTATGGCAGCGGCCATTTTTATCACAGCACGTTTTGCCACATTGCCATTGTGTGGAATATTGTCACAAGACATGATCGTAAAGGCCTTTATACCTTGGTCACGACGAAGTTTAAGGGCAGCGATCAAGATACCAAATACCGTAGTGGGCTGAGTGAAATTATTGATATCGGCTTGGATTTCAGGATGATCTAAGTCAAAGCCGCCCGTTTTATCGTCCATATAATAACCACCTTCTGTGATGGTTAACGACACTATTTTAATGTCACTGTTGCTTAGGGCCTTAATTAAACTGCCTTCATCGTTTTCGATAAAGTCAATCATCGCGCCGCACACCTCAGCAGTGAGGCCCTGTGCATCCAATTCAACCACAGTTGTCAGCCAGTCCTGGGGTTTTAATTTATTGCGCATGGCCAAATCGTAAGACTTAGTACCTGCGCCACGTATTGCCCAATCGTGAGCCTCACCCGTGTTAAACAACTTGTGCAGATACATGGCTTGATGGGCACGATGAAAATTACCCACGCCTATATGGATAATACCTGCGGTTAATTGCTCCCTAGTGTACTTAGGCTTATTCACTTCTGAGGACAAGGTATCTAGGGTGTGACTATTTAATTTAACGGACATTAGCGACCACTCATTATTAAATCACTGTGTCATAGTTAATGACACAGTGTGGCTTTGTTACAAGAATCGGGTTTAACCTAAATTTCAGTTAATGACGGTAAGGTAAGGCCTGTTTTGTCAAACCGTAAAATTTTGTTTTGAGCTGCGCTCAAGAAAACCTTGTCACCATAGGTAAAGGGGCAATCACCGTCACTTTTAACGGTTAAAGTGCCAATTTTTTCTACATGGACATGCAAAAATGTTTCAGAACCTAAATGCTCAACCACACCTACATTACCCGCCCACATGCCTTCATCATTTGATATTTTGATGTGCTCAGGTCGAACGCCAATAGAATGTGCACCGTCATTAGCCGTAGGTATGTCGATGAAGTTCATTTTTGGTGAGCCAATAAAGCCGGCTACAAAACGATTAACTGGATTTTGATACAATTCTAATGGCGTACCAACTTGTTCAATTACACCTGCATTGAAAACAGCGATTCGGTCAGCCATAGTCATAGCTTCTACCTGATCGTGGGTTACGTAAATCATGGTTGTCGCTAGGCTTTTATGCAGCTCAGAAATCTCTAAGCGCATGTTGACCCTAAGCGATGCATCTAGGTTTGAAAGCGGTTCATCGAATAAGAATGCAGAAGGTTGACGTACAATAGCGCGGCCGATAGCAACACGTTGCCTTTGACCACCAGATAACTGCCCTGGCTTACGATCTAAGTAATCACCTAGGTTTAATATTTTTGCTGCTGATGCAATCTTTTGCTCAATTTCAGCAGGGGCAACCTTTGCTCGCTTCAATGGGAACGCAATATTATTACGCACCGTCATGTGCGGGTACAAAGCATAAGATTGGAATACCATAGCCAAGCCTCTTTTGGCTGGCGGGGTGTCAGTGGCATCTTGTCCGTCAATTTCAATGTTACCACTGGTGGTATCTTCTAATCCGGCAATCATGCGTAGCAAAGTCGATTTACCACAACCTGATGGCCCTACAAAAACGATAAACTCACCGTCTTTAATATCTAAGTCTAATGGTTTGATAACGTTCACATCACCAAAGCTTTTTGTTACTTGTTTTAATGTAATACTACCCATTTTCAATTCTCCTACTTAACTGCGCCGAAGCTTAATCCACGCACTAATTGTTTTTGACTAAACCAACCCAAAATTAAAATGGGAACTATTGCCATAGCAGATGCCGCTGATAGCTTGGCGTAAAATAGCCCCTCTGGGCTTGAGTAACTGGCAATAAATGCCGTGAGTGGGGCTGCGTTGGCGGCCGTTAAAATTAAGGTCCAAAATGCTTCGTTCCATGCCAATATCACGTTCAATAATAAGGTTGACGCAATACCTGGTAAGGCAATAGGTAAAAGCACATGAAATACTTCTTCAATTATGGTTGCGCCATCCATCCGTGACGCTTCAAGAATTTCACTGGGGATTTCTCGAAAATAGGTGTAAAGCATCCACACCATGATAGGTAAGTTGATTAAGGTCATAACAATCACTAAGCCAAGTTTGGTGTCTAGTAATCCAAAATCACGAAATAACAAATAAATGGGGATCAACACGCCAACTGGAGGCAACATTTTGGTTGATAACATCCACATTAAGAGGTTTTTAGTACGTTTAGTTTGTACAAAGGCCATTGACCAAGCCGCAGGGATGGCAATCAGTAACCCCAACAAACTTGACCCAATAGATATCACTACCGAATTCCAAAAATGCGTGAAATAAGGTGAGCGCTCTAATACGTCTCTGTAGTTTTCTAAGGTCCAATCAAACATAAATAAGCTTGGGCTAGCGGATATTGCTTCGGCTTCTGTTTTAAAGCTGGTAAGCAAAGTCCACAAAATAGGGAAGAATATCAAGCCACTAATGGTCCAAGCTAAAACTGTATAAATTAATTTTGATTTATGACTACTGGTAATTGCCATGATTTAGCCCTCCAAGTTTTTGCCAATAAGGCGCATTAAGAAAATGGCTACAATGTTAGCTATGATCACCGCTACTATGCCTCCAGCAGACCCACCACCTACATCAAATTGCAGTAAAGATTGGGTATAGATTAAATAAGTAATATTGGTTGACGCATATCCAGGTCCGCCGCTCGTTGTCACAAGAATTTCAGCGAAGATAGACAATAGAAATATGGTTTCGATTAGGATCACAGCGGTAACAGCACGAGATAAGTGCGGTAACACTATGTAGAAAAACTTACTAAAAGGGCCTGCACCATCTAAATCGGCGGCTTCTAATTGCTCACGGTCAAGAGACTGAATAGCCGTTAATAAAATTAGGGCTGCAAAAGGTAGCCACTGCCAAGACACAATAATGATGATGGACAACAAAGGCACTTGTGCAAAAAAGTCAATTGGGTTCATCCCTAACCAAGATGAAAAGTGCGCAAACAAACCGTTAACTGGGTTCATCAACATATTTTTCCACACTAAGGCAGACACAGTCGGCATCACAAAAAACGGTGCTAACACCATAATACGTACGTAATTTCGGCCCCAAATAGCTTGGTCAAGCAAAATGGCTAAACCTATGCCACCACAGATGGTAATGGTTAACACACCGCCAACTAGTAATAATGTGTTGAAGAAAGACTCAGTGAAGGCTGGATCTGTAATAAAGAATTCGTAGTTTAGAAAACCAATGAACTCATGTTCACCCGGTATGAGTAGATTGTAATCTAAGAAAGAAAAATACAATGTCATACACAGCGGTACAATCATCCACCCCAATAATAATAATACTGAGGGCATCAACATAAACTTTGCCAATGTACGGGATTGGGTAGTCGCCATAATTAAGACCTTTTTAAAAATATAAATAATGGGTAAGTTGCTAAGGGGGATGACCTTTAGAACTTACCCGTTAAATAAGCCAGCTACTACTTAGGGTAGCGGGCTTTACGCATGGCTCGTTCTGTCAAACGTTGTGAACTAGCTAAAGCTTGTTTCACTGTCATTCTGCCGGTAAGTGCAGCGCTAAATTGCTGACCTACTGCAGTTCCAATGCCTTGAAACTCAGGAATGGCAACAAATTGCACGCCAACATAAGGCACTGGGTCAACTGTAGGGTTAACAGGGTCGGCTGATTGGATAGAATCTAGTGTGATTTGCGCAAAAGGTGCGGCTTTTAGGTACTCTGGGTTTTCATATAAAGATTTACGAGTACCTGGAGGCACTTTTGCCCAGCCTTTTTTAGACGCTACTAAGGCTGTGTACTCTTTAGAGGTAGCCCAGCTAACAAACTTCATGGCTGCATCTGATTTTTTGCTACTTGCAGGGATGGCTAAGTTCCAGGCCCATAACCAGTTACCACGTTTGCCTAAACCATTATCCGGAGCTAATGCAAAACCTACTTTGTCAGCTACTTCAGAGTCTGTTTTGTTGGTAACGAATGCACCTGCCACTGTCGCATCAATCCACATGCCGCATTTACCAGTTTGGAATAAGGCTAGGTTTTCGTTAAAGCCGTTAGCAGAAGCTCCAGGAGGGCCTGACTCTTCCATTACATCAACATAGAACTGCAAGGTATCTTGCCATGGCTGAGTGTTAAACTGAGGCTTCCAGTTTTCATCAAACCAGCGAGCTCCAAATGAGTTAGACATAGAGGTGATTAAAGCGATGTTTTCACCCCAACCAGCTTTACCTCGTAAACAGATGCCGTAAATTCCGGCGTCTTTGTCTGTCATTGCTTTAGCCGCTTTACGAATAAAGGTCCAAGTAGGGGCCTTAGGCATCTCTAATCCAGCTTTTTCCATAAGGTCTGTGCGATACATAACCATTGAGCTTTCACCATAAAATGGGGCAGCTACTAGCTTATCGTTAATTGACAGGCCGCTTCTGATTGCTGGTAGTAAATCATCTTTATCATAGTCAGCGTCAAGGTTATCCAAAGGCTTTAACCAACCTTGCTTACCCCAAATTGGCACTTCATAAGTTCCTATTGTCATGACATCGTACTGGCCACCTTTAGTGGCAACGTCTGTTGTCACTCGTTGGCGTAAAATGTTTTCTTCTAGGGTGACCCATTTAAGGTTAATGTCAGGGTTTTTAGCTTCAAAGTCAGAGCTTAATTCCTTCATGGTAATCATGTCACCATTGTTCACTGTGGCGATGGTAATTGTTTCTGCGGTAACGGCTGCGCTCATGGTTAATGCGCCGCAGGCTAGCATGGTTAATTTATTTAACATCGGGTAATCCCCTTATATTCAAAATTAAAGTCTCACCTAACTAGGCTAAATGAGACGGTTTTGTGTTTATAATTTGGCTTAGTCGTCTATAGCCTAGTGAAATATTAGAATTTCACTGATATTTCGGAAGTAAAGCCATCAAAGCCAGCGCCAATTTGGCCTCCAGAGTTAATGCCTTCGTCTTGGTCAACGTATTCAACTTTCAACAATGTTTTATCATTAAACCAGTAACCTGCAGCCACTTGTAAACGTTTAACCTTGTTGTCTGTTTGTTCGATAAGTTCAGAGGTGTTTTTGGCGTCGGCATAACGTGCAGCCACATAGAATTTGTCAGGAATGATGTAGTGCTGCGCTTCAACTACGTAATATTCAACAGAAGATTCGCCTTTAATGACATTAACTGAGTCAAAGGTAGTACCGTCTGCATCTGCTACTCCATCTGTCCCAAAGTAGGTAATTCCGGCTAGCGCATTACCATCTGTGTCAGCAAAGGTGTAATCATCAGATGACTTACCAAGCATTAATATCACATTGGTATTAGCGCTAAATTGATAGGCTAAGTCCAATTCAACAATTGATTGGTTAAGGCCAGGCATAGCGCCCACATGGGTGTCACGTTCGCTTGAAGCAGACGCCGAGAAGTTATAGTTTTCACCATCACCGAAGCGATAGTTAGTCGTGGTTAAACCGTCAAGACTAGCGATGCCGTTTTCAAAGCGTAGTTGATCACCTTGGTTCGCTTGAAAAAAACTTAAACCGGCTTTAAATCCGTTGGTAAATTCTACTGCACCCTGGAGGCGATAGTTATAACCCCTGTCTTCTTGGAAAGCTTCACCAAAGCTTGATGTAGTCATATGGCCAGCCACTGTGTAACTGCGGATAGGGCCATCTTCAAATGATTTTTTATAAGCTAATTGGGCGCCGTTTTCTGCTGTGGCGTAATCGGTAATACCATTACCAATAAGTGCATTGCCTTGGTTGTCGGCGCCGTCTTGAAAACCTTTAAACTGGAAAGGAGATGCACCAATGTTACCTAAACGAAGAGTTAAGTTTGAATCTTCGCTGGCATGGCCAGAAAGACCAAGTAACTCAAACTCTATTCCTGCAAAGTCTTGGTGAAATGAAAAGTCTCTGTCGCCGTTGTTACCAAAGTCATTAGGCTCTTCGGCAATATCTACATCGGCAGTGATGTAGTCGGTAATATGAAATTTAAACATCAGGTTAACTCTTAAGCGACCAAAACCGTCTGATTGCTCTTCGTCAACTGGGCGAAATGCACCTTCTTTAGCCTGAATGGCTTGGTAGTTTTGTAATGCTAAAAAATTAACTTCTGCTAAACCATCTAAAAACTCTTTAGCGAATGCCTCCGAACTATGTATTTGTGCTCCTGTACTCACAGCTAATATCGCTGCTGGCAGGCCTAGCCTTCTTTTCATTTTATTTAACATGTTAGTGTCCTGTGTTTTATTCATTTTTTAAATAAAAACTGGCAAATTTTTTAATGGTTTTACTTCAAGTATTGCCAATTTAACGGGTGAGCAATTAATCTTTCATTTAAACTAAAATACCTAATGGTGCATATGCTCAGCTGGTGAGCATATTCTCAGAATGATTTGTGAAGTTCAACCTTTTTCGTTACAAATTATTTACATTTTTAATTAAATTTAATAATTCACATAAAAAACAAAGAGTTATTTATATGAATTATGTTAATGAAATAACTGTTTATTCTTGGGGGGAGATAGGATTTAAATTTTTTGAGAGTTAATAAGGTGAGTACAGAAACGAGTAAGCCACAAAAAGGCTATTCATTGCGCGAATAGAGAACTTCTACAAATAGATTCTTTCAAAAAGAACAAGTTTCCAAACAGGAATTGGATGGGAAGCTTATAGGGGGGTAAAAATCCTTTGTTTTTTAGAATGTTGCTTAATTGTTACTAATGATAGTCAGTGTGAGGTGGCTTGAAAGTGAGTTTTTAAACCTTAGGAAAATAGGGAAGTGATGCAGGGTTAGACAAAGCGCGTACATAAAATAAAATGTAGAAAAGCATAAAATAGTTAAGGTTAATGATCGGTAGAACACCTTGTTGTACCGATAAATTAGTCGGATATTATTCGTGAGAAACCTTGGCATAAGTACCAGAGTGGAACACTAGGGGGTTATTGCAACCAGCGGTTTCATAATCGAGTACTCTACCTACTAGAATAACGTGATCACCACCATCATATTCATGCTGGCAAATACACTGAAACCTAGCACTGAACTCAGGTAACAAAGGTACTTCACCTATGCCATAAGACACATCGATTCCTGTAAACTTATCATCACTTTTTGTGGCAAAGGTGTTAGACAAATCTTGTTGATGCTCACTTAAAACATGCACTGCAAAGTGATGTCCTTCACCAAATGATGGTAAAGAGCGAGCGCCTTTATCTATGCTCCACAAAACCAAAGGTGGGTTTAAAGACACAGTATTAAAACTACTGGCAGTCATTCCAATTAATTCGCCCGATTCATTTTTAGTGGTAATAATTGTTACACCTGTAGGAAACTTACCCAAAGCATTTCGGAAATCACGGGGATCGAACTCGGGTTGGGTCATGGGTATTCTCCTAATTATTGACGTTATTTGTGTCCCAAAAAATTCTTAAAATTATATTGAAACCATAAAGCAGCAAGCTTAAAGGTTCTTGATAAGTTTTAAAACAGTAATTATAGGGATAGTAGATATAAAAATTATGAAGAAACATAGTCACTTAGCTATGAAAATACATACGTTTTAATTCTAACTTGTTCTGAATGAACTTAATCTAGATCTGTTTTTTTAGATTTATGTTTTGGGTTTTAACCTTGAATGATTTATCCTAAATACACTCGAATAAAATGGCTAGATACCATCATGTTCTCTTCTAAAACTAAGAAACTCTCTACAATTTCAGCTCCACACCTTGCTCACATTCCAAGCAAGTGTCGATGTGGGGGACAGCCCACTAAACCACTGAAAGTTGCAGAAGTCTCTGATAGATGGGTGATAAAATGTAGAGTTGATGCTTGTTATGCGTATAATATCGGACAAGGACTGAATGACACGATTGCTGGTTGGAACCACTTAAGTACTCACTTTTATCGTTAATAGGTAATTGTTTTTTAATACATAATAATAAGTATGGAGTTGTTCCTTGATTAAACTGCTATTAGTTGATGACCACGAGTTAGTGCGCACCGGTATCAGACGCATATTAGAAGATGTAAAAGATTTTGATGTCGTAGGTGAAGCCACTAACGGCGAAGACGCTGTAAAATTCTGCCGTCACAGTGCACCAGATTTAGTCTTAATGGACATGAGCATGCCCGGAATAGGCGGTCTGGAAGCCACCAAGCAAATTCTTCGTTTTTCAGAAAACACCCGAGTTATCGTTTTGTCCGTTCATAAAGAAAACCCTATTCCCGGAAAAGTCATGCAAATAGGGGCGTTTGGTTATCTAACCAAAGACTCTGAGCCTGATGAAATGATCAAAGCAATATATAAAGTATCGGCAGGGCAAAAGTATGTGTCTCCAGACATTGCACAACAAATAGCCCTTGGACAGCTTAACTTAAATGACGATAACCCATTCGAGCAACTTTCTGAGCGTGAACTAGAAATTGCCATGATGCTGACAAAAGGTGATAAAGTGCCCGATATTGCGGTTTATTTGAATATCAGTGCAAAAACCGTGAATACCTATCGATACCGTATGTTTGACAAGTTAAGTGTCAGCACAGATGTAGAACTTACCCACTTAGCCTTGCGCCATAAGTTAATAGCATCACAACACCTCTAGTTTTAAGCTACCATGAGTGAAAACCAAACCTTTGACTATCAAGGCTTTCTTAAAATCCTGACTAATCAGCCGGGCGTGTACCGAATGTATAATCAGAAAGAAGAAGTCATCTATGTGGGTAAAGCCAAAAACCTTAAAAAACGGGTATCCAGCTATTTTCGTAAAAATGTAGACAGCATTAAAACCCGTTCTCTGGTGAAGCAAATTTGTGAAATGGATGTCACAGTTGTTCATAGTGAAGCCGAAGCCTTTATTCTTGAAAATAATTACATAAAAAAATACAAACCAAGATACAACGTACTTTTACGTGACGATAAGTCTTATCCTTTTATCTTTTTGTCTGATCATACTCACCCAAGACTCAGTAACCACCGTGGCCCTAAAAAGTTAAAAGGTGAATACTTTGGGCCGTACCCCAGTGCATGGGCTGTCCGAGAAAGCCTACGCACCATGCAGCGCTTATTTCCAATTCGCCAATGTGAAGACAGCTACTACCGCGCTCGAACCCGCCCTTGTTTACAATACCAATTACAACGTTGCGCTGGCCCATGTGTTGAAGGACTCGTGTCTGACGAAGATTATTCTCAACAAGTACAACTGGCCCGCTTGTTTTTAAAAGGTAAAAACAAGCAGGTTATAGAGTCTTTGGTGCAACAAATGGAAAAGGCCAGTAACGAACTTAGGTTTGAAGTGGCGGCCCGTTACCGTGACCAAATTGGCGCGTTAACTAAAGTACAAGAACAACAAGGGGTAAGTGGCGACCAACAAGAAATGGACGTATTTGGGTTTGCCTATCGTAATGGTATTGCCAGTATTCAAGGCATGTTTATCCGCGACAATAAACTACTTGGCAGCAAAAGCTTTTACCCAAAGGTACCGGCAGACTCATCGGCCGAAGAAGTATTCGAATCTTTTGTTTTACAATTTTATTTAGCTGGTAACAAAGTGATACCTCAGCAAATTGTGATCCCCATTGAACTGAACGAACAAGTTGCTATAGAGAGTGTATTAAGTACAGAAGCAGGTCGAAAAATACAATTTTACAAAGGGGTACGAGACGAAAAACGCCGTTACTTAGACTTGGCCAATACCAACGCAGAAAACGCTCTAATATCGAAACAGAGTCATCAAAAATCTGTATTTGCCCGTTATGTTGAACTAGAAAAAATCCTAGAGTTTGAACAACCAATTCAAAGAATGGAATGTTTTGATATCAGTCACACATCAGGTCAACAAACTGTGGCATCTTGTGTGGTGTTTAATAGGGAAGGGCCCTATAAAACGGACTACCGAAAATTTAATATTGAAGGTATAACCCCAGGCGATGATTACGCTGCTATGGCTCAAGCGTTAGCAAGGCGCTATCGTGATGTAAAAGACCCTAATAAAATCCCCGATATTTTATTTATAGACGGCGGTAAAGGTCAACTAGCCCAAGCTGAATCATTTTTTGAAACTTGGACCCAAGAAAAAAAGCCAATGTTAATTGGTGTTGCCAAAGGCAGTAGCCGCAAAGCTGGCTTAGAAACGCTCATATTAGCAGGAAGTCATGCCACCATCCCCATGCCCGGTGACAGCATCGCCTTACATTTAATTCAACATATTCGCGATGAATCACACCGATTTGCCATTACTGGGCACAGAGCAAGACGTCAAAAAGACAAAACCACCTCTAAATTGCAATCTATCCCAGGAGTAGGGGCTAAAAGGCGTCAAAGTCTATTAAAGTACATGGGCGGCCTACACGGTGTATTACAAGCCAGCAAAGATGAAATATCTAAAGTACCCGGTATCAGTGCAGACCTAGCCGATATTATTTATGACCATATTCATAATTGAGCTTTGAAATATTGCCCGCATATGGGTTAATAGACCTTTCTTTAATCTAATAACTATAAACATAGGAAATACAGAGACGTTTCATGTGGACTATTCCTAATATCATCACCATTATCAGAGTACTGCTAATACCTGTTTTTGTTCTAGTGTACTTTCTAGATTGGAAGTGGGCTCATCAAGCAGGGGCATTTATATTCTGGTTTGCAGCCATCACAGATTGGTTTGACGGCTATCTAGCCCGTAAACTAAACCAAACCACTGCCTTTGGCGCATTTTTAGACCCAGTTGCAGATAAACTCATAGTCGCCGTCGCTTTACTACTTATTACTCATAGTTACGCCAATGTATGGATAACCATTCCTGCGGTGCTTTTAATGTCTAGAGAAATTTATATATCTGCACTGCGTGAATGGATGGGCCAAAAAGGTAAACGGGACTTAGTAAAAGTATCTTTTGCAGGCAAAGCCAAAACCATGGCACAAATGTTAGCCCTAATTGGATTACTCTCAGAAATGGAATATTTTATGGGAGTTCAAATTTATTGGGTTTCCCTTGGATATATTTTGTTGTATTTTTCGGCAGTGCTGTCTTTTTGGTCAATGCTGGTGTACACCAAAGCAGCATGGGACGATCAAAAAAACTCATGAATTTAGGGAAAATCCATAGGCTTTTGTGCAAAATTAGCGCGTTCAAGTCAAAAATTAGCCAGTCAGTTCAAAAAGTTACTTTTTGTTGTTGACTCCCTTGTCTTTGAATGTAGAATGCAGCCTCAGTTTTAGGGAGCCAAACGATTTAACAATCAGGCAACTGAAAAACAGAATAAAATGTAAAGTAAATTATGCGGGAATAGCTCAGTGGTAGAGCACAACCTTGCCAAGGTTGGGGTCGCGAGTTCGAATCTCGTTTCCCGCTCCAATTTCTTTCATTTTGAAGGTTTTACTTAAAGTAGAAGTTTTATTTTAAGATAAGATTCGGCGGAATGGCAGAATGGCTATGCAGCGGATTGCAAATCCGTGGATCTCGGTTCGACTCCGGGTTCCGCCTCCATAAACGCTTAAGCAATACCAGCTTACTTTTTCGAGTAAGTACCCCCGATGCCCGGGTGGTGAAATTGGTAGACACAAGGGATTTAAAATCCCTCGTTCGTAAGGACGTGCCGGTTCAAGTCCGGCCCCGGGCACCATTTAAAGTTATTGATTACTATTAGTAACTCAAGAAACTCCAAATAAAAAACACAAAATAAACTAAACAATTAGATCAATTGCTTTTCTATTTTCATCGTAACTTTTAAAGCACGATTAAGATCTTGCATGTCGCCCTTTAGAGCGTCACACCTCACATTAGGCCATTGTAATGTAGGTCGACATTTATGCCGTCAAATTTGCTTGAGGGGTCTTTATGACTTAGGGGGAGGGGGAAATGATTTCAAAATGCTCTCTACTAACTCATTAATCTTTGATTGCAGTTCTACGCTATTACCCGAGTCTATTTCAATCTCGTCTATACCACTCCAGATAACCCTGTCACCTTGCTGTATATCGATTCTTAGGCTTTGATAAATTGTCTCTTGTTTACCCAATGGTAGGCTTAAAATACTGCCTAATGAAATCCCACCTGAGCGGTTTCCAAAACCAGTCCCTAGTCCAATAGAGAAGCTAGTATTACTTGGCTCTGTAGAGGTAACTGCAAAATAACTCACAGCTATATCGCTTTGCGATGCCTCAGTCTTGTTTAGCCCTTTCGCGGTTAGGTTTTGCTCTATGCTCTTACTAAGTATAGTTGACCGCACTCGGTCTGGTGAGTCTACGGGCAAGTCTAGAGAAAAACTTTGTATATCCGAGAAACTAACAGCCTTATCGTAATCAATCTGCCTAGTAGTACTGCAGCCCCAACAAATTACAGATACCATTAACAATAAAAATGTGCGTTTCATCAAAGTTGAGTCCTGAGTAAATTGAGAATTTAATATAATGCGTACGCTTCAGTTACAAATAAAGAGTTCTAAATCCTTCATTAAGTTCACTCTTGTTTTTAAGCCTATCTACTAACTTATGCTAACGGGTCTAACCTTATGGTTTTCTGGTGATTGTTTAGCATCACATAGAACAGCCGGTTACTAATGCCGTAAATTTTACCTGTGAGCAGCTTTAGATAGATTTTGCTTTAAAGGCTTACAAAGCAGAACCAAAGTGACTAGTGCTAAGTAGACTATTGGTTTTGTTTCAATTGAGACTAGCTAGCTCACCGAGTGGCAAGTTTAAAATAACTGTGGTCATTAAGGGCTTTGCTTATCATCATAGCACCTTCAAGCAAACTCACGGTGGTGATGGCAGCTTGCTCTGGGTCTGACTCGCCATTAGCGATATGCGCTGCTGTTAACCAAGCCAAATTTTTACTAAAAAAGCGTTTAACTTCTGTTTGTACTTTTTCGGGTAAGCTTTCGTTTTGAGCCCCTAAAAGGCCACATAAACACATTTTATTGTCATTCAATAAGGCGTGTTTGAAAATCTGCGTATAGGTATCAATTGGGTTTTTATCTTGTGCTTTAATTTGGTCCACATCACCCAATGCAGCCATAAATGCATCTGTATATTGATGAGCTAATTCGGCACCTAAATCTGCTTTAGTAGGAAAGTGGTAATGAACACTGGCACTCTTAATACCTACTTCGTTTGCTAATTCTCTAAAGCTAAAGTTGCTGTATCCACCAGCTCGTACTTTATCTTCTGCAATTTTTAACAGTTCTTCCTTCTTGCTCATGATTACCCCTTACATCTGTGAATGTAATTATCTATTAGCGAATACTGCAATACAAGGGCTTTCATTGTCAGGCTATTCAGCCCTGTTTGGGTGTTAACATGAGATAAAACCACATTATTTTCACCTATAATCACATTGACTCGCACTAGACAGTTTGATCGTTTAGTTCGCTATTGGTCATCAAAAAAAGCATAGGTTCTGGTTTCTATACTCTGGCGCGGCGTACCATGGTCGTCTTGGCCTGATAATGGAAAAGCCGTATGCATAGCAAAGCCCGCTTTAGATTTATCTGTATCAAACCCTTTAATTAGCATGGCTTCGCTTGAGTCCATATGAGAGTAAAAATACCATTTTTGGTTAGGGTTTTGTTTCACTGCAAAAATCTCACCTCGGTGCTTTTCACCTGTATTCATGTCGTTAAAGGCAATATGAGCGGTGACAAGATCGTCTTCATCTAACGTCTTGTTGTCCATAAACGCTAATGGATCTTTTTGAACAACCCCCGCGATAGAGCGCCACACGTTAATTTGCACCATTCTTTTGCCTGCATACTTGCTCATTATGTCTGCGTCTAGTTCTGACTCAGCTCGAATAAACCCGGTTTCATAGGTGTAATCATTATGAATGTGGTACGCGGGGTGGCGGTTAGAGCCTTCAATACCGCGGCGTACAGTATGGTCAAATGCCACCACATGGCTTGCGCCAAGTTGCTTTTTAACTAAAGCTTCTACCTCTGCATAATATGAGGCCTTTACCGCTGCTGAGTCTAAATAATCTACTTTTCTCGGTGTAAAGCTTACTAACTCAAAGCCCTGTTTGTCGACACTAAATGACACATCAGGCAATGACCGAGCATCAATAATATCGGCATCTTCAAAGCCGTAATCATCGCTATATTCTTGTAGTTCGTTAAACCCCGAATAATTGATAACAGGCGTATTCGTCGATTCTTTTTTAATGAAGTTAAGGGTTGTTTTTTCTGTCTTGTATTGCATGACGATCTCTTACCTTTTTTAATTTTGAATTAGACTACCTATTGATAGGTATATTATTGTAGTGTGTAGGTTGCTGTCAATTATATTTTGTTTGAAAAATACTCATTAAATTTTTTCTGATGATTTTTGTATTTAAAATTCACTTTAAATCAATGACTTATGTTTTGATTTTAGTTGTGTTGTTAAAAATAAATTGACTACCAATTGGTAGGTAGGTATTGTTTGCTGCGTTCAAAACATGATGTGTTTGCAAGGTGATAAACGAACTACTTGCAAATATGCAGTCACAATCAAGCTTAAAATAAGAGGGTTTCAACATGATCGGATACACTACAATTGGTTCAAAAGACCTAGACAAAGCAGTAGCATTTTACGATGGGCTATTAGGGTTAGTTGACGGAAAAAGAGTAATGGAAATGGACCGTATTAAGTTTTACGGGACAGAAGCGGGTGGTGCCATGTTGGCAGTATGTACGCCGTACGACAACAATCCACAAACGGCGGGTAATGGTCAACAAGTTGCTATTCCGGGAGGCTCTATTGAAGGTGCTCAAGCACTTTATAATAAGGCGATTGAATTAGGTGCAACTGATGCCGGTGAGCCAGGGCAGCGTTTCGATTTCTTTTATGGTGGCTACGTTTATGATCTAGATGGAAACAAACTATGCTTTTTTCATATGACCTAATGTTATTAAGTCATACTGGTCAGGTCGGCTACATGCCGGCCTTCTTTGGATATGACTTTTATTTTCACCCATAGTCAGTGACATGACTTTGTTTCACATTATTAATGGCACAGTAGCCCTTAGCTTAATATAAATTGATAATACATAGCAGGATGAATTAAGAGGTAAATGATGAAAATAGCAGCAGATTTTAAACAAAGAGAGTTAGTACATTCTGAATCTTTACCTTGGCTTAAATCTCCTATGCAAGGAGTCGAAAGACGTTTGCTAGAGCGAGTGGGCGACGAGGTGGCCCGTGCCACAAGTATTGTAAAATATGCCCCTAAAAGTAGTTTTTCACCCCATGTACACACAGGTGGAGAAGAATTTATTGTACTAGAAGGCGTATTTCAAGATGAGCATGGTGACTTTCCTGCAGGCTCTTATGTACGTAACCCGCCGCAATCTAACCACCAACCCGGCTCAGATGAAGGCTGTATTATATTTGTAAAACTGTGGCAGTTTCAGCCTAACGACAGAACCCATATTAATATTCAGATGGATAATGCCGTGTCTCAGGCTGATGTAAACATGCCCGGTATATCGGTAGCACCATTATTTAAAGACGACTATGAAGAAGTCAGTGTGTTACACCTTGCTCCCAATACTGCTTATCAACAAAATGTGGTACATGGGGCAGAATTATTTGTACTCCAAGGAAGTGTGGTAGAAAATAACGACCTACTTAGAAAGCACAGTTGGTTACGTTTACCGGTAGCTTCAACTATCAATGCACAAGCAGGCTCAGAAGGTGCAAAAATTTGGATAAAAACAGGGCACCTGTCAGATGTAAATAATCAAATCGAGAGGCTGCAAACTGCTTAGCGTTTTATGATTAAAACTAATCAAAGCCCACCCAGTTTAAAGCCCTAAATGTACGTCACTTTTAATCCGAAAGTTGCATTATCTAAACAAAACCGCCACTAATATTTAGCGGCGGTTTTATGCTTTTTTAAAGGGCAAATAAGAAGGTTTTTGCTTACTTTGATTCAATAGGATAGGGGGGCTAGCTTATTGAATCTCTAATAGCTCTACTTCAAAAATTAATAAAGAGCCTGCTGTAATTTTACCTGTGGATCTATCGCCATAGCCCAAGTTTGCAGGAATAAAAAATTTGAATTTATCACCTACCACCATTAACTGAACGCCTTCAGTCCAACCAGTAATCACCTGATTTAACGCAAAGCTGATAGGCGAATCACGCTCTACCGAGCTATCGAATACTGTGCCATTTAACAAAGTACCGTGGTAATGCACTTTAACTTTAGAACGGGCGCTTGGATGAATCTTGCCATCCCCTTTGTTTAGTATTTCATACTGCAAGCCAGACGCGGTTTCTTGCACCCCAACAACGGTTTTGTTAATGCCTAAAAACTCTTTAGCCGCCGCTTTGTTTTCAATGGCTAATTTTTTATTAGCAGCGGTTCGGTTGAAGTAAATCACCGCAACGGCAATTACAATAATGATTAAGATAAATTTCATGAAAATTCCTATTAAAAATATGGTGACTAACTAAGTTTTTAAGTCTCAGATTTAACAAATTTGGTTTGGGCGTTAAAACGGATTGAGTTAGATATGACTCATGTGAAGATTATACACTATTTACTTATGATGCTTAAGCTTGCCTAAACTTAAGCTGGTTCTTTTCTTTATTAATGACAGGCTGTTGTTGGTTGTCTTCTTTACTTTAAGACGTTGATTTAAATTATGGTTTTTAAATTTTTTACAATGGATTTTGATAAGCGTTGATGCTTGGCAACAGATTTAGACCACTTATCCCCTAAGATAAGCGCCACACCAGTGGTAAGCCAAATACCGCTAGCTACAAAATTAGCGGTATTTGGTTGTCTAATAAACTCGATATTATCTGAGCTAATATTATCAGTGATGGAAAGCGTCAAGTAGTGAGTAGTCAAGATCTCCATCAATGTTTAGCCTGAGCCATTGTGACGCATCCTGTGTACTTTTAAATATTCCTCCAGGAACACCGAATACCTTCTCTACACTCATGCCTTTCATTCTATTAAAAGATGATTCTGGTGTGATATTAAGCATGGCCGTCACCCATTCTTTTATCGAATCACGAGCGCCACTATCGAGCCATTCTAAACTAAGTTTACCTATATCTGATGTATGCCTAATAGCGATATCATCATGAAATATACGCACGGCAATAAATTTTCTACGTTGTGTAAATAGCTCATTCCAAACATTTAATGCTTGTTTGTGTTCTTCAATATTGGGCTCTCCACTAAATTCGAAAACAATCAGTGGCCAATTGTCCATATTTATCGTGAACATAGATTGCTCCTAATACTTAAGCTCTACACCAAGTTGAAATGTTCGAGGTTGGAGTAATACTGCCGTATCAAAATCGCTATCGGTCAGTTCGCTATCGGCAGAGGCTGTGCCAGAATATTTAGCCACGGCTTTATCGGTATCAAATAGGTTTTTAACTACAGCAAAAACACGATATTTATCAGCTTGGTAGGATAACTGAGCATCTAAAACCACATAAGCGTCAGTTTCACCACCGGGGCGGTTATTGACATCTGTATAGTAACTATTTGAATAGCGCGTATTTAAGCTCGTTTGCCAATTGTTTTTTTGCCATGAAAAACCTAGTCTGGCGGTAAAGTTTGGAGCAGTGAGGAGTTCATTTCCTTCAACACCAGAGTCTGGGTAGTCGGTAATTTCACTATCGAGTAACGCGATATTCCCCCACAGATTGAAGCTATTTGTAATTAGTGCGGTTATGCCTAATTCTAATCCCGAGGTGTTAACTTTATCGGCATTGCGTACCACAAAGGCCTCATCACTAGAATCATCTGGGGTGAGATCAAATGGTAATTGCATGTCTGTATATTGGGAGAAAAATAGGTTTTGGGTAGTCTGAATATGTCCGTCTAAATATTCTTGGCGGCCATAAAAATCGAATGTCCAAACAGATTCATCATCAAAAGAATAATTAACAATAGGGAACGCAAAGGTCACTCCTCCGCCACCTGCATTGTAACCTTTTGAAATTTGTAGCCCCCAGTTAATGTTTTCACTTGCTTGCCAGTTTACCCCTAACTTAGGTAGCAGTGCATAGTAGGTTTCATCTGAGTATATATCCACTAATGATCCGGTGACATCGCCGCCTTCGCGCTTTCTATCTTCCTGTTCGTAACGCAGCCCCAAAGACAACTCAATTGTAGGTGACAGTGAAACAACACTTTCGGCATAGGCGGCTAAGGTATCGGTTTCATCATCAAAGTTTTGCGCATCAATAAATTCAATGAACTCGTCTTGCCTAGCTTGGTAGTAATAAAGCCCCATAACGCTTGCCATACCTTCATTTTCATAATGCAACTGAGGTTCAATGACGTACTCAGTGGTGTCTATGGTGGCATTGCTTGTGTCTGGCGCGGCAGTGCGGGTAAACTCAAAATCAGTTACTGAAGTATTAATAGCGAAGTTCCACTTGTCATTTAGTGCCAAGTCATATTCAAGGGCGAAACTTGTCGTTTCGGGCTTGTGCTGTGGCTGTTCAGGGAAATTTGAACGGCGTTCATTAAAAGGTCGCACAATTATTTCACTATTCGGCCCTTGATATGATGTGTGGGCGAGGCTGAACATTAGTTTAGAGTCACGCTCTGTATCAGGTAAATACAGCAATTTTCCCCGTAAAGACTTGCCTTTAATTTCGCCCGGGTTCTCAACACCAACATAGGAGTCATAACTAATAGAAGACTCTTTTTCAAACCAGTCTGCGGATACACGTAAAGCAAGGCGATCCTCACTAATGGGGATATTAATCATGCCTGATAGCTGTTTAGCGTTAAAGTTACCCAAAGCTACACGAGCTTTACCTGCAGACTCAAAAACTGGGTCATGGGTATTTATAACAACAGTACCTGCTATTGCATTGCGTCCTACTAAGGTACTTTGAGGCCCACGTAATACTTCGACTTGTTCAACGTCAAATAAGCCTAAGTCACCGAACACCACCTCATTGTAACTAGCGGGTCTGCCATCCACCTGCCAACTCAACCTTGGTCGGCTACCAGCAAAAAATGCGTTGGCGTTCTCGGCTGGCCCTGTACCATCCACGCCGCGAACAGTTGGGCCTTTACCCGTTCCTGTCACCAGAGATATATTACCGACTGAATCAAGCACATCCCGTAACGTAAGCAAACCCGCGTTATTTTTTAAGGCGTTTTGGTCAAACAGCTCAACACTGCTACCGCTTTTTAACACAGAACGTTCGATTAGCTCTGCGGTGATGACGATTGTTTCAATTGGCTCTTTATCTATATTCGGGGTTTCTTGAGCCGACAAGTATGGCGTCATTAACATGGGGATTGCACATAATGCGGCCTGACGTTTTTTTACATAAAACATTGAGTGTTTCCATTGATTGCTATTGATAACTATTCGCATTAAGATAATGTATCGAAACCCTTCGTGCCACTCCGCTTAGGCATAATTGCTCCAATTGCGGGAAAACTTAAGATCATGACGTATTAGGTATGTAACTTGAAAACAAAGAACTGGCAGCAAGAGTTACAGAGTTTTAATTCACGCTTACAAGCCATTGGTGTAATACCTTCTATCGCCATTTCTGCACCCAAAGGACTGGGTTTGTTGGCCCATGCCGATTTTGCAGCGACAGAAGGCGTGTATGAACCGGCTAATTTCTTAATGATAAACCTGTGTACTGCACATGTTGGAAGAATGAAACGCTCGGGAGAAGGGCCTAGCTTGGAAGGGGTGATACGACCTGGTACGACTTTTATCGCACTCCCCAATACTGCGGCTCATGGTTATTGGTCACGGACACAACAACTGGGGATTGCCATCAATCTCGACTCCTTGACAGAGCCATATAGTGAACGATTCACTTCGGATACATTATTACCAGCAGCTTCACAACTACACAATGATCCATTGTTAACTTCGGTTATGACAGCAATGTTACGCGATGCAGAAGTGAACGGGGTATCTCAAGCCTTTTTTGAGCAAGGTATATATTTGTTACTCAATCACTTAGCTGAGCCTTGTCAACCTAACCTTAAGAAAAACCTTACTTATCCATTGAAAGGGCCGCGTTTACAGCAAGTACTCGACTTGATAGAAAGCCGCCTTAGCGATGATATTAGCGTGTCAGAGCTTGCAGAATTAGCAAGACAGGACGTCCGCAGTTTCACTCGTTCATTTAGCGCTGCTACGGGGTTCGCACCTTATGCTTATTTCACTTACAGACGAATGGAATTTGCCAAGGGTTTATTATCTCATTCGCCTTTTTCTATCACTGATATAGCCCAAACAGTGGGGTACGCTAACCCGAGTAAATTTTCAGCTGCATTTCGTCGAACCTATAACCTTACACCCAGCCAGTGGCGCAAGGATCAAAGAGGATAAACTAGGAAGGGGGAAAAAGAACTACGAGTAAAAGTGGTCGTAGTTAATTTAAGTGAATTCAAGAGTTGAATGACCAAAATACGTTTTAGAGTTAGGGTCATCGAAGCCTAGATTACATGGTTCAAATCTAATTATCCCTTCACCTCTATCACTTCAAGTTGGATATTACAAAGCAGCGCTTATCCGATAGCAATGCATTAACAGCTCAGCCAAGCTGGTTGTTTTAAGTCAATACTCAACCGAGTAAACCATTACATACCATAAACAAAGGGTTGGCCTTTTTCAGCCATTGCTTTGTGAATGGGTTTTAGTGCATGTGTGTAGGATGCGAGTAATTCCATGGTGTATGTTGTGCGGTGGTGCATGGCTTCATCCATGCAATTATGGTCGTCACTCAAAATTGAGCCTATATTGCGAAAAATCAAGTGATCGGGTAACAAGCATACATGATTGTTTTTACTGGCTGTCATGCGTAATTCACTTATTGGGTAAACGCCATTCACGCTTGCAGATACGCTAACTAACAATGCAGGTTTATGTGCCAGCTCATTTGCGGTGGTTAACAGTAAAAAGTTTTTAAGTATTGGCGTGGCCATACCGTGCCATTCGGGTGTAATAAAAATAAAGGCATCTGAATTTACAAGTTGTTCAGCGACTTGCCTCCAAGGTTGCCACTCATCTGTAGCATTCCATACCCCTTCATTCCAAAAGGGCAGGTTAAGCTCACATAAATCCATTATATTTATGTGTTCATAGTTCGCGTTTCCTACTTTTTTTAAGTAGTGCGCGACGTTTAAGCTTTGTGATTTTGGACGTTGACTGCCAGATATTATTGTAAGTTTCATAGACGCCTCCTAGGGCGGTAAATTGATATTGATAACTCGGATGGGGTTAACATTTTTGTTTAGAAGACGGTTGGATTGGCGTTACCATAATGATTGCTATGAATAGTCCAAGCACACCTAGCCATTGGGTAAGAGTTAAGGTTTCACCTAAGAATAGGTACCCAAGTAATACGGCTGATAGGCTACTTAAAAAGCCTAAAATTGAAACTGTTAGGGTTGGGAGCTTAGCTATTCCATTAAACCAAATTGCATAAGCAAACATTGCTCCCACTATAGATAAATAGCTATAGCCTATAACATTATTCAGGCTTAATTGTTTAGGCATGTCTTCAAGTAATAGGGCGACAGGTAATAACATTAACCCCCCTAACAGTAATTGCCATCCGGTGAAATTTAACAATGTCATGTTTTTAGGTCGCCCCCATTGTTTGGTTTTAACCACCCCGAGTGACATACTTATTGCGCCGAGTATTCCCATTACTACACCATCAACACTCAATGTAACGTGATAATTAAATAGCAATAACAACATGCTCCCCATTGCAAATACGCTGGCGATTAACTGCTGTATGTGTAATTTTTCCTTCAGTAATAAATAACTGAGCCCCATTACAATAATTGGGGCAATAGACATGACTAAAGCTGCCATTCCCCCTGGTAGGTGTGTTGCGGCATAAAATAAACAGTAAAAGAAAAACCCGATATTAAGGAAGGCGAGTATGAACATTCGGCCCCACCAATCTTTAGGTGGTGAGGCTTTTGTGATTAACAATAACGCTATTCCTGCGGGTAACGCTCTTAAAGTAGATGCGGTAAGCGGTGTGTCTAGTGGCAGCAGTTCACTTGTCACAATGTAGGTACTACCCCAAACAATGGGGGCTATTGCGGTTAATCCTATTGTTACGACTGCATGTGATTTTTTCACAATATTTACCTTTAGAATACGTTTTTGTATTTTATCTTTTTGAAAAGATACTTTTTGTAGAGTATTGTCAATTTACTTTTAAATCAAGTATCTTTTGTAAAAGTTACTTTTGGGGTGTGTATGAACGACTCGGTAGATTTGATTTTACAACAATGGAAAAACACTAAGCCTGAACTGAATTGCTCTGCTATGGGAATAGTTGGGCGTTTATTCAGAATTGAATCGAGTTGGAAAAAACAACTCGAAACGGTATTTAAACAACACAAGCTAAGTGGTATTGAGTTCGACATACTCGCTACCTTGTACCGTAGTCAAATACCTCTTACACCTACTGAGCTTTATCAAACATTGATGTTATCTTCTGGTGCTATGAGTACGCGCATAGAGGCATTGGTTCAACGCCAGTTGATAGAAAGAATTTCAAGTGTTAAAGACCGCCGTAGTTGTAAAATCACCCTGACTGAAGAAGGTAAAACCATTATTGATACAGCCGTAACCGCACATGTGGCCAACATGGAAGTGCTGCTTAAGCCCCTTAAGCAAATGGAAAGAATTCAACTCACCTCATTGTTAAAAAAGATAGTGCTTGCAGATAAACTATAATTAAACATGTAGAGGCGAACGTTTTTAATGACAATATAAAAGTTGTCGAAACTAAAAGTAGTATTTGGTAGGGGTAACATCCCACATAACTCGCTTCTATTAGTTCTCTATTATCAACGACTTTATTCGTATGCCTTCCCCGATTACCGTATGATTGCCCCATAACGAGTAGATTCATTTTGTAAGGTAAATTCCGTGAAAATTAACACCAAAATATACAGGGCCGTTTATGGTCTGTCTGAAAAAATTATGGCCGCGGCTGATAGAGATAATCAGAAAGAGTTTGATAGGTATTTTGCTGAGCTTAAGGCCATTTGTGTAGATAACGAGAATACCCCTACAGATCATCCCGAGCAGTGGGAAACATTGGCAGATTTTACCGATGACCTAGCCGAGGCTGTAATCGGATATCAAAAAGCGTTAGCAAAGGCTGAGGCGATTAATTCGAAAGATCATATGTCGTCTATTGGGTATTCAATGGCTAGGTTGCAAGTTGAGTTGGGTGATACCAGCGCGGCCATTCAAAGCCTTGAAGCTGCAAAAGTCAGCGCTAATAAAATAGAAGATAACGAGCTCAAAACCGAAATACAGCAACTGCTTGAATCATTGGGTTAAGTGTAATCTTAAGCATTACTGTCAACTTTACCCAAACGCAACCGCTAGCCAATCATCTAACATCTCATAGGGTACACACAGGCATTATGGCCAGAAAAATATTATCGTTAAACTTGAAAAGAAAAAAAGTCAGTGAGTCTACTGACAGCCAAGTTAACAAAGCTGAAGTTAAACCATCGCCTGCAAAGAAACCTGTTGAAGACTCCCAATATCGATTTTTAAATGGCACGGCGGTTAATCCTTATGAATGTATTCAACTGGCATTAGCCTCAGATGAGCCGACTATACGGGCCATGGATATGTTCACGCCAATTGGCAAGGGGCAACGTGGCTTGATTGTTGCGCCGCCTGGGTGTGGCAAAACCACCCTGTTAAAACATATATGCCAAGCTGTAGGGGCGGGTCACCCCGAGATAAAGCTATATGCGTTACTGATTGATGAGCGCCCAGAAGAGGTAACTGATTTTACGCGCAGTGTGCCTGCTACGGTACATGCCTCATCTACCGATGAAAGTTATGCCCACCACTTACAAGTTGCTAATAACTTACTGAATATCGCCCGTAAAGAGGCCGGAGAGGGTCATGATGTGATGATAGTGATTGACTCATTAACCAGACTCACCCGGGTACATAATGCCAAGCAAAAAAGCAGTGGTCGTACTATGTCGGGTGGCCTAGACGCAAAAGCGATGGAAATGCCACGCAAATTATTTGGCTCAGCCAGAAAAGTAGAAGACAGCGGCTCGCTTACTATTTTAGCTACGGTACTTGCCGATACCGGTAGCCGTATGGACCAAGTAATATTTGAAGAGTTTAAAGGCACAGGCAACATGGAGGTTGTATTATCCCGCGAGGCGTCACAGCAGCGAGTTTTCCCCGCACTAGATATCGCAAAAAGCAGTACACGCCGAGAAGAGCTGCTGTTAGACCATAAAACTCTGCCCAACATAAGAGCGCTACGTAGAGGATTAACTAGCCTTAAACCTGTTGATGGAGCCAGAAAACTGGTTGAATTACTTGATAGTTATCCAACCAATACCGAGCTGTTAAACCGCTAACCTGAAAAGCGCCTTGCTGGAGTGGTTTTTATAGATAGACAAGTGCACTTTTGTAAGTGCACTGCCAAAGCCATTCGTTATTACGTGCCATTACGTTTTAATCTTGCTAATTCGCTTATTTTATTTTTTCTTTACATGTTTAAAACACCTAATGATTCCCCATTTCTTTTAATATTTGTAACCCGCAAACCAAACTAGGTTAATATTGCCTTAGCAAGTTTTATTGAGATTATATAGTGCATTTATTAGAAGTAGAGTGTTTAGGTAAACCCCTTAAGTTAGAGGGTTCGATGGCGGGTTGGCAACAGCTTTTTTGGGGTGAACAGTGCGTGTCGCAAATTGATACGAGTGCCGCTACAAGTAATAATGACGACCTAGAGGGAACACCTTTTTCCCATCAATTTACATTACAAAGCGAGCAGGGTGATATCCAGGTTGAGTTGAGTGGTGTACTTAACTGGCAGCCTTTTAAGTTGCAATTTACCTTGGTGGTAAATGACCAGCAAATAGAAGAAGGAACCCTTACCGAAAAAGACATAGAGCAAAGGCAGGTTACCCAAGGTAAAAAACAGCCAATGAAGTTTAGCTTTATTGGGATGGCGAGCTTGGGGTTAAAGCTGCTAAAAAGTGCCAAGGTGATTAAGGTGTTATTCGCTGCTGGTAGCTTAGCGGCTTATAGTTGGTTGTTTTCTATTGAGTTTGCCATTGCCCTTATCCTTTGTTTGGTGTTTCACGAATACGGACATATCAAGGCAATGAAATACTTTGGCTTAAAAACCAAAGGCATTTACCTCATCCCTTTTGTGGGTGGCTTGGCCTTAAGCGACAGCAAAATAAATACCCGTTGGCAAGATATCGTGATTTCAATCATGGGGCCGTTTTTTGGCCTGATATTGTCTATGGCATGTTTATTGGCATATTGGATCACCGATATAGAAATACTTGCGGGCTTAGCGGTATTTAACGCCTTACTCAATTTATTCAATATGTTGCCTGTATTGCCCCTAGACGGTGGCCATGTATTAAAAAGCATCGCGTTTTCGGTCAACTCATGGGTGGGCATTATTGCCTGTATATTGGGCGCGGTATTAGGTGTGTTTGTTAGTTACTATTTTGGTTTGGCTTTACTAGGTTTTTTGCTCGCCATAGGTAGCCTAGAGATATTTTTTGAATATAAACGCAGGCATTTAAGTGAACTGTTGCCATTAAATCGTTATGCACAGTTTGTTTCTGTAGCTTGGTACGTGGTTACAATAGGTGGCCTAAGCGCGATTATTTGGTTAGTTGGGCAAACCGGTAATGACGCCTTGTCTTTACCTTTGAAAATATTGGGTAGTTAGGTTTATTAGCCTTAACTAGTCAGTTAAACGCTAATAATTTACCGGTTAGTTCTAAACCAAAATCTGGTTTTAAACGTATTACTAAAAGCAGCCTAGTGCTGCTTTTTTATTTTCTAACGTTTAAACACCACACCGGATACCAAGATACAAGCATGAGCACAGCCGCCCAAACACCAACAAACGTGGCCATTTGGTGGGTTAAAAGAGACCTTAGACTTTTCGATAACGAAGCGTTAACTCAAGCCTTGGCCCATAGCAAGATTGTTATTCCGGTATTTTTACAAGAGCCATTACTACTAAACGGGCCAGACTGGGGAGCGTTTCATGCCCATGCCTTACAAACTGGGGCTAATGCTCTAAGCCAAAACCTCAATCACTTTGGAAGTGGCCTGTTAGTCTTTAAGCTGTCGCCAATAGAAGCAGTGCAATATATTAACGCCGCCATCAGCGAGCTTGGTTTTGTAGTAAACCAAGTTTACTCCCATGAAGAAACGGGATTAACCCATACGTTTGAGCGTGATAAAGCCTTTAAGCTTTGGTGCGATAACAATCATATAAAATGGCATGAATACACCAACAATGGTGTGGTTCGTGGCCCTATGAACCGAGATTACTGGGACAAACACTTTAAAGGCCACATATTCAAACCTCTACTTAAAATACCCAAAGACACCTTACTTGCTAGTTTCCCTGATGTGCTTAAACACGCTTTTTTCAAGCATTTACACCCCAACCACCCAGCCTTAAAACTTAACTCCTTTGCCGCCGAATACTCATCTGTAAGCGAAAGGTATGCTAGGTCTACACTCAAAGACTTTTTATGGGTACGCGGTAAAAAATATCGGGGCGGAATAAGCAGTATGAACAAAGCCCCCAGCGCCTGTTCAAGGGTGTCGACTCAGCTAGCGTGGGGCGCGTTATCGCTAAGGGCCGTATTTCAAGAATGCGATATTAGGTTACAACATTTAATTGAAGCCCAGCGCGCTACACCAGAACTTAATCATAAACAATGGATATCGAGCTTAAGAAATTTCACCTCGCGGCTTTTTTGGCATGCTCACTTTGTACAAAAGCTAGAGAACGAAGTCGAAATGGAAGTGCAAGCGGTTAACCCAGCCTTCAGAACCGGTTTGCCCTATACCACCAAACAAGATGACGAAACCGAGTACACCAAACGGCTTCAAGCATGGTTATATGGCGAAACTGGGTTTCCGGCCATTGACGCTGCTATGCGCTATTACCAAAAATATGGATGGTTGAATTTTAGATCCAGAGCCATGATCACCAGCTTTGCATGTAATGCCCTAAGGCTACCATGGCAAACAGTTATGTATGAGTTGTCTAAACTAATGGTTGACTACGTGCCCGGTATACATGTGTCGCAAATTCAAATGCAGGCGGGTATTACAGGCATTAATTCAATTAGAATATATTCCCCGCAAAAACAGCTAACCGATCATGACCCTCAATGCCACTTTGTGCGCAGCATGATACCCGAGCTACGCCCTCTGAAAACTGCACAAATCATGGCTCTCAATCACGAAAACGTGGCACCTCAATATACAAAGCCAATAATTGATTTTAAGCAAGAGTCGAAAATAATGAAAGACGCTCTTTATGGAATATCTAAATCTGTAAGGGGGAGAGAAAACGCCAAACAAGTATTTAAAAAACACGGTTCTCGTAAACGCACCGGTACCAAGAGCAAACCTAAGCAAAAAGCCGGCGAACCAAACACACCGCAGTTAAAATTGTTTTGAAGGGCTTACTCTTTACTCACCCAAGATTTCGATTATTTCTGTAAGTTTCTTTTTCTTGGCGATTTCTATTGGGGTGAGTCGTGGTGGCACATAGTCTTTGGTTTTGAAGTTTGCCTCGTAACGCCATTTCAGTTTTGAGGGCTCGCTAATGGTTGTGCGGTCAGCGCCCAGTGCTAGTAATTGCGATACCAGCTGTGGTTGATTAGCTTCAACGGCAGCATGGAGTAGTTGCTGGCCATTTCGGTCAAAGGCTGTAAGAGTTTGTTTGACTCTGTCTGCTGCCATTAATAAATTCAACTCACTGGCAAACCAATTCAAGTATTCGTAATTGGATGTGTACAGGGCAAGTTGTGGCGCGCTGGTGCCATCTTTAGCCTTGGCGTGTAAATCAGCGCCAAGAGTAATAGCGGCTTTTACCGTGTCTAAATTATGGCTTTTTATGGCAAAAAACAGTGGACTATAACCTTGTTGGGTTTGCTGATTAATCTTGGCACCTTGGTTAACAAGGTATTTTAGGTTTTCGGTGTTACCGATATTAGCGGCAAACATTAAGGGGGTTTGTCCGTGCTTATTTTGGGCGCTGATGTTAGCACCTAGGTTAGCCATTGTTGCAAGGTCGATACTTGAGGCTGAGCCTGCGCACAATTGAAAGGCACTGGTGCCGTCCTCTATGGTTGAATTTGGATTAGCGCCTTTGTTTAACAGGGCGTTGATGATGGCAGAGTTGCCGTATCTGCACGCTTGGATGATGGGGGTAAAGCGATTGCTATTTGTAACCTCTACCGCTGCGCCTTTTTGTAATAGCAGTTCTACTAATTGTGGCTCTTGGGTTTCTACGGCCCAGGCTAGTAGGCTTGAGTTGTCTGGCAATAATCGATTGATATCTATCTGAGTGCTTAAGGTGTCTACCTTGGCGATATCTAAATTTAAGATGGCCTGTTTGGTATCAAGCAATAGCTGGTTATGTTCTTTATTGCTCAGTTTTGCCACAGTAATGCTTTGGTTTGATTCACTATTACAGCTCATTAGTTGGCTAAGCGCTAAGGTAATAACACACACTTTTAGCGTGGCATATAGAAGGCTGCTCTTGTTGTTTTTGTATGGCAATGGTTTGAATGTCATAGGTTAACTCTTAGGTTATTAGGCCGGCAAGGGGTTCGGAACTATCACCAAAGCTTTGAGCCGGTACGCCCATTTGCTGTAAAACCGAAAGTAGTAGGTTGCACATAGGCGTATGTTTTTTGTTCGCTATGTGGCGGTTACCTTCTAATCCGCCTCCTGCAAGAATAATGGGTAAATCCATGTGGTCATGGTAGTTAGACTCTCCGATACAGGCACCGCGGATCACAAAGGTATTTTCGAGTAAATTGGAATCGCCGTCGGGAATACTGGCCATTTTTTCAAGGTAATCAGCAAACAATTGCATGTGATAGGTATTTACCCTAACTAGCTTGTCTATGTTGTCGGGGATATTTGCGTGATGACTTAAAGCGTGGTGGCCGTCTGGGATACCAAGGTTATTGTAAGCATGATTACTTAGCTCTCGCCCTAACATAAAGGTACTCACTCGGGTCATATCGGTTTGTAGCGCTAGCATTTGCAGGTCTAACATGATTTTGACATGTTCTTCGTAGTCACTAGGGATGTTTGCGGGCACGGTAAAACCTTCTAGATTCATTTCTATTGTGGTTTCTCGGGCTTTGGTGATGCGTCGCTCTACGTCACGGATAGATTCAAGATATTGCGCCATTTTGTGACGGTCATTCATGCCAAGGTTTTGGTTTAAACGTTTAGCTTCTCCGTTTATAAAATCAAGAATACTACTTTTTTGTGCCAATCTTTTTTGACGGGTGGCTTCGTCAATTTGATTGCCATCTCCGAATAGGTGTTCAAACACGTCGCTTGGGGTAACCATTGCAGGTAAGGCTTGGGTTGGGCTGCGCCAAGAGATGGTATTGGTGTAGGTGCAGCTGTAGTTGATATCACAACTGCCTAGTAAGCTGGGTGGCTCTATGCCCAATTCAAGTGAGGCTAATTGGGTATCTTTAGCAAAATATTGTGCCGCGACTTGATCAGCTGATATACCACAGTATATGTCTGCGCCTTCGGTGGCTTTAGCATGGGCACCCGTTAAAAACGCTGGGCAACTGCGCCCATGGCCAGCTGATGGATCGCCAAAGGCACTGGCTTGATAATGCCCTAACCCTGACACTAGCGTGTATTTTTCTCGCATTTTTTCAAGGGGTTGTAGGATAGGCGTGGCTTGGTAGTTTTTACCCGCTGTGGTTGGTGTGTAACGCTGCATCCGCATACCGTTGGGTGAGTAAAATACCGTCATTCGCTTGGGGCGTTGTTCAAAGGATTTAGCCATAGCCGTTGGCAAGAGTGACTCCATTACTGGAAGGGCAACTGCGGCACCTAGGCCTTTTAACAACACGCGCCGAGATGGCCCACTGTGTTCGCTGCTATTGGTACTGCTACTAAAGTGCTTTAGCGATCTGTTGGTTTTCATTGTTAGCCTCTGGAGCTTTTTTATAGTTAAACGGAGTACTGCTAACAACCGCTTCGATAATAGAGTGGATTCGGTAATCTTTGGTGCTTGCTTGTGTGGCAATGTTTCTAATGATTGGCTGGTCGTAGGGTTCTAAGCCTCTGCCAAGTGCATAGGTGAGTAGTCGGTCGGTAAAGGCTTGGGTAAAACGTTCTCTGCGGTCCCACAACACAGACTGTAAGCCATCTAAGCCTTCAAACTTGCTGCCATCTGGCATTTGTGCGGTAACATCAATCTCTTGGTCAGCGTAGCGTGTTCTAAAGGCACCAACCGCATCGTATTTTTCTAGGGCTAAGCCTAGGGGGTCCATACGTACATGGCATGACGCACATACTGGGTCAGCCCTGTGTTTAGCAAGTTGCTCTCTTGCAGACAAGGCGATGCCATCATGCTCAGCGATTAATGCAGGTACGTCTGGCGGCGGGGGAGGAGGGCTGGCAGCGAGCAGGTTATCTAAGATCCATTTACCCCGTTTCACAGGAGAGGTGTGATTTGGGTTTGAGGTTAAGGTTAAAATACTGGCATGTCCTAATAAACCACCGCGGTTAGGATAGTGATTGAGCGATACTTTTCTAAATGCTGTGCCTTTAACGCCAGTAATTCCGTAATGCTTGGCTAGCTGCTCATTTAGGTAGCTGTAGTCTGCATTTAAAAAATCAAAAATGGGCTGGTTGTCTTTTAATATACGGGTGAAAAACAATTCGGTTTCCCGCTGTACAGATTGCCTTAATGGCACATTAAATTGCGGAAATTCAAATACATCAGGAAAGTGGTGGGGCAGGTTACGTAAGTACAGCCATTGTCCTGCGAAATTATCAGTAAGTGCCTGGGCTTTACTAGACTGCACCATGCGCTTGATTTGTTGGCTTAAAACCTCTGGCTCTCGCAGTGTCCCCTTTGCGGCTAAAATACTTAATTCTTTATCGGGTAGGCTGCTCCATAAAAACAAAGCCAGTCGGCTAGCAAATTCATAGTCGTTGATCTTATAAACAGTGCCCGGTGTCGTATTGGTTGGAGTGGGTTCTTGAACATATAAAAAGCTGGGAGCAACGAGTAAGGCTTGTATTGTATTGGCTATGCTTGCTTTAAAGTTTAAGTCTGCTCTGGCTTGTTTAAAAACCTGAAGCAAAGGCTGAATATCTGCGTTTGTGGAGGGGCGGCGGTATGCTTGGGTGGCTAGGTTTTCAATAATGTTGGTTGCGCAGTCTAGCTCTTGTTCAGATATTGGCTCTGGGTTTGTAGTAACAGTGTTGGGGGTGCAGATAAATATCTTACGGGTGCTTGCTGTCTCGCTATTTTTACTGGTTTTATTGTTTGCTTGGTGTTTTAGGACTGTTTCGAGGGGGCCAATCACTTCTATTTCGAGTACATCTCGCAAAAAAGCAGCTTGAGAAAAGCGCGGGAACATATAATAAGAGGGCACCTTTTTAGAATACACAGGTGCGCCATCAAGGATAAAGTCTAGGTCGAGAAGGCTTGGGTCTCTGTCTGGCAGCACTACGTAACTTGTGCCTTCACGCACAGTTGGGACATGTTCGCTCAAAGCTAATCGTTTCCTAAAACTCAATCCTATAGTGTGATTACCGGCTACTAAATTGAGTTTGTAGCTATGACGGTGAATATCCATGCGGTCTACTTCATTGGTAGTATTGGCATTAATAAATCCTGCAATTTCATAAACACCTGTTATTGGGGCATAAAACTCAAAACTGCCTCCTCCACGGGAGTCCAACGGCAATTGATCGCTCATTCGCAGGTCAAATGAAGGGATACCGCTATTCTTTTTAGAGCCATCTTTGGGTACTAGATAATTTTGTTTACTAGGGGTTGTGCCTGCTAGGCCAGTGGCAAGCTTGCTGAGTTTACCGGCTACGGATAAATACCGTTCTAGTAGTGTGGTTGATACGCCTAATACATCAGCATTATTGTCAAAGCCATAGCCCGAGTTGTCACCGGGAAGAGATTGGCTAATATCAATATCTAGTGCCAGCAAATCTCTTACTGAATTAGCGTATTCGCTGCGGTTTAAGCGGCGAATGGTGGCACGGCCAGGATTAGGATTAAGTTCACTGTAGTTATCTAAAGAAGTCTGTAGCCAAGTTAAAAATGAGGATTTTTGCTCAGGGGTAAGAGGCTCTTTGTCAGCTGGTGGCATGTCACCCATGGTTACAGATTTAAGCATGGCCTCCCATAGTCTTTGGTTGTTGCCAAGTGATACATCGCTAACGTCAACATCTTCTACAGACCAGTTACCATCAAAAATATAGTCATTGTGGCAATTTTCGCAGCGGTCATTAATTAATTCGGCTGCTTGATGCTTTAAAAAATCTAAATCTATTGTTTTTGAAAAAGAACTAGGGGTATATCCCAATAGGATCGAGCAAATCAACATAAACGAACCGGCACCTTTATTTAAGGTGAGGCTTTTTGGGAGCATATCAAAGGCCATTTGCACTCTCTTTGAGCAATTGCGGGTATTTAAAACACGACTAATGTACAAGTGCTGTAATTCAGCAACTACTGTGCCATAAGTAGTCTAAGTGGTCAGGAAAATAATTTACCGTAACTTATTGCTATAGTTGGCTTTTTATAGATTTGGAGTGATTACTTTTGGTGTGTCTTGCTTGTTTGACTTAGGTGAACGGGGCCTAGTAAATATGTTTTTGGATGCTTTACCTGACCTAGATCAATAGTGTCTTGGTTTGCTTACATATAATTAACATAATGATTAAAGGTTACTTAAAAAGGAGTACCACTATGCAAGTAGATAAACATACATTACTTAAAGATTTTCCAGACCATCACCATACTATTCGTCACCTTAAAATGAATGATGCCCATTTTGCTAAGCTGTTTGATGAGTACCATGAACTTGAAAATGAAGTACACCACATTGAGAAAAACGATGAAGCAGTATCTGATGATTATTTAGATGCAGCTAAAAGCCGTCGAGTGCATTTGAAAGATGTACTGTTTAAATATGTACAAAGGGCAGAAAGCGAACTCTAGCCGTTACAAATAACTATTGTTATGAAGGCTTAAACTTTTGATAGAGTTTAAGCCTTATTATATTTAGGTTAACCGACAGATATTAAATATCTCTCCTTACTTATCTTTAAAAATTATTTTGTAAGCAATTGCATTGTTCAGTAAAGGTTCATTATTGAGCTGATAATATAAAGTAACTTGATGTTTAGTTTAAGTCGGTTAACGTATTGGTTTATCAATGTTTTGAAACTTATCTGCGCTAGTTTGGAGAATGTATGAATATGTTAAAGGTTACTTTCGTTTTGGTCGGGGTATTAATTTTAACGTCATGCTCAAGCTTGGGTGTAGATTTGCCGAGCCATGATGAATTATTACGGATAGAAACAGAACAAGATGGCAGAGCTTGTGTTCGCCAGCGCAGTATACGAGGGTATGGCTCGTTGGATGATGACGTGATTAGCATTAGTAGTAGTGGTAAAAAACGTTATTATTTAGCCACGACTTTTATGAACTGTAATTCTTTATTGACTAGTTTTAAGGCTGGTTTTAAAGGGGATTTTTTTGAAGTGTGTGGTGGTCGTAATGATAAGATTATTACTTCTGATGAAGCTTGCCCCATAAAAAGTATTTTTGAATTTGAAAACCGAGAGGCCGCATTTGCTGCTTACGAAAAAGTTGAAAAAACTCGTGATGATCTAAGAGCTGATGCTAAGAAAGAGCAAGAAGAAAAAGAAAATGCGCTAAAAATTTCCGCAGATTAACTTTTAATCTTTTGGGGATTGGGGTTGTCTAACAGCCCCCTAATGTTTTTACTTTATTTCGATTTATTCTGACCTACCTTAAATAAAACTATTATTCTTCTATACAATCGTAATTGCTTCACTATGATCTCTTTCTCATATTACATATAAGTGTTTTCTATTTTGCCCCAGTCTGCTGCCGAAAAATCTGTTTTAGCTAAATTTGCCCTGATCATTGTGTGTTTGGGATCCATTATTGGCCCTTTGGGTATGGCGTCTGTGAATATTGCCATTCCTGATATGGCAGCTGATTTACAAGCTAATGCGAAAATGGTGTCTTGGTTACCTACCTTGTTTATTTTAAGCAGTGTGGTGTTTATGTTACCGGCAGGTAAGTTGGCTGATAACTATGGTCGCAAGCGTATTTATAGTTATGGGTTAGCATTAAATGCTTTTTCGTCTCTAATGTGCGGTGTGAGTGGCAGTATGGAGTGGGTATTGTTTTGGCGCTTTGTGCAGGGGCTTGCGTCTTCAATGATTTTTGCCACGGGCATTGCCATCATTACTTCGGTTACACCATCTCATAAGCGCGGTGCAGCGTTGGGTTTGGCATCAGCGTGTATCTATATTGGCTTAACTATCGCACCAGCAGTAGGAGGCTGGTTAACTGAGTTGTGGGGGTGGCGAGCGGTGTTTTTGTTTCAGGTACCCATAGTTATTGCCTTGTTGATTTTAATAAAAATGCGCCTTGAAGGTGAGTGGAAGAACGACGATAGAACCAAGTTTGACTGGTGGGGAACCGGCATTTTTGCTTTGTTTGCAAGTTCGCTCGTATATGGTCTAAGTATACTGCCGCAAATATTAGGCGTAGGCATGCTTGTGTTGTCTGCTGCAAGCTTAGGTATGTTTGTGCTACATCAAAGCCGTAGCCGCAAGCCTCTTATACGGGTACAAATGTTTCGCGATAGTCGGGTGTTTTCTATGTCTTTGTCTACCTCACTATTGATGTATGCCAGTAACTTCCCCTTGGTGTTTTTAATCAGTTTATATTTGCAGTATGTGAAAGGTTTTACACCTTCTCATGCTGGTCAGATAATATTGCTGCAAGCGTTATCAATGGCGATATTGGCACCAATTTCTGGAAAGCTAGCAGATAAGTTCGAAGCTAGGCTTATCTCGACATTAGGTTGTGTCATAGTGGGGATAGGGTTAGCTGTACTGAGTACGATTAGCACTGAAACTAGTATTATGTATATTGCTATTTCGTTATTATTGATAGGAATTGGCTTTGGGTTGTTTTCTACTCCTAATAATAATGCCATTATGGGGGTTGTTAAGCCTGATGAAGTTGGGGTGGCGTCTGCTTCTTTAAACTTGTCACGGACTATTGGTAATCTGTTTGGTATGAGTTTGGTTAACTTGATGGTGCATTTTTATATTGGAGATGCACAGTTTAGTGCTGAGCAAAATCCAGCTTTGATTCAAACTTTTGATATGGCTTTGATGATGTCTCTTAGCTTTGTCTTGGTAGCGAGTGCCTTGTCAGCTCTACGAGGTAAATCAGGGGCTTAAAACATAATTTTAAATAGTTTTAGTTTTTCTTATGTTGTTAGCTGATTGATGTATGAGAGTGAGTGTTGATATGAAAATTTTGGTTTTTTTGGGAACGGTTCGTGATAGTACCCCACCTAAACCTGCTCGGTTGGGTGTCCGTGTTGCGAATGTGTGTATGGAATGTTTTCGTATTGGTTATTCTCAGTTAGACGTCGAGTTAATTGATGCCCTTGATTACCCCTTAGAGACTGTTTTTAAGCCTCACTTTACTTATTCAGAAGAGGGCGCCTGAACAACTAGACGAGCTGGCTAAAAAGATTGCTAAGGCAGATGGCTTTATGATGATTAGCCCTGAGTACAACCATTCAATGAGTCCTGTATTGGCGAATCTTTTGAATCATTTTGGTAGTTCACTGTTTTCATATAACCCTAGTGCCCTAGTGACATACTCGGTTGGGCAGTGGGGGGAATGCGTACTTTTTTGGCTGAGCTGGGGTGTTTATCTGTGTCTGCTATGATCCATGTGCCTAATGCACAACAGGTTTTTACTGAAGACGGAGCGATGCAGATTGATGAAAGCCAAACAGATTGGTTTACGTATTTTGGTCGTACTTTTAAGCAGCTTATTTGGTGGGCAGCCGCTACTCAAAAACATAGAGAAGCAGCAGACCCTCATAATATGCTTAACGGTTTTAAGATGGATCCAAAACAAAGGAATGCCCCCTAACTTAAAATTACCATAGAATCTGATTTTGTATCGATTTTAAAGGTTATTTTGTAAGTTAATGAAATGTTGTTAACATGTGTCGCTTTTTACATTTTGGCGGTAAATGCCGGAAAACGAATGAGAGTTGGAAATTGAAACATGCTGCATGACTGCAATTTGTACCAATGGGTTGTTGGCTTATCTATATTTACAAGAAGGTTAGCTAGCAAACACTTGGTGTCTTTTAGTCGCAAACCCTTATTGGGTTTGTTGTTTTGTACTTTTTTATTGAATTCTGTTGAGGTTTTATCTCAACAGAATAATGGGCAAACCAGTATTGTTGGGATTGAATATGAGCGCCTTTCTGATGCTGAGCTACTTGATATGGCTGAGTATTTTGAAGATAGTGATTTGCATTTAAGCCAGCAATTGGCAATTAAAGCTCTGAACAAATCCATAGAAAATAACGATTCGATTTTGAGTGCTAAAACACATAGGTTTTTGGGCAATTTTGCTGAAAACGCAAAAGACTTTGAGTTAGCCGCCAGCCATTTTTTAAAAGGGGCGCTCATATATAAAGAAGAGGAGCATCAAGAAAATTTTATTAAAATGTCTCTTTATTACACTAAGGCTTTGTTAAAGCAAAAGCTTTATGAGAAAGCCGTAGATGTCATCACTGAGCTTTTACCCATAACACTAGAATATGGTGATGAACCACTTATTGGACGCTCTTTGATACTGCAGGGGGATGGATTATACAAGAGCAAACGTTATGAGGATGCAATTGCAGCATACTCAGAAGCTACAGCCTATCTCACTGGTCATGATGAGGTTATACAGAAGTTTCTTGGAAATACTTATAAACAACTTGCTCAGTCTTACAAGCGTTTAAAAAATAGAGAAAATACTGCCCTTTATTATAAAAAAACTTTGGACGTTTACACTGCTTTACGTGACCAAAGATTAATTGCACGAACTTTAAATACATTGGCTGAAGCAGAGCGTCATTTAGGTAATTATGTTATTGCTTTGGATTACTCAATTCGAGGCATAGAGCTTCATAAATTACTTGATGATCCTGAGGGGCGAGCAAAGGCTTTAACTGGAGCTGGAATAATATACAGATATATTGGACGTTATAAAAAGTCTTTAAAACATATTCACGAAGCTCACCTTTATTATAAAAAAGTGGGTGATAATAGCGGTCTTGCTAAGACTTCTAATCAAATGGGGCTTATATATACTAGGCTAAAACAATTTGCTCAAGCGCGTTCGTTTTATCAACTAACAGTTGATCTGCCCAGAGCTGAAATAGATGCTAATACGTTAGCAACAGCCCTAAGAGAACTTGCTGTAATTGACTTAAATAATGGAGATTTTGAAACTGCGTTAACTATGGCAAAAAAAGCTCTTAACACCTATCAAGCTGAAAATGACAGAAATAAACAAGCCTTAGCTTTACGTATTATTGGGAATATTTATCGAGATGCGGGTGACCAGGCCAGTTCGATTCATTTTTATAGGAAGTCCTTAACTATGGCATCTGATATAGGTAATAAAATATATGAAGCTAAAGCGAAAACAGCTTTAGCTGGGGTCTTAATTGGTGAAAATGCAGATGAGGCCATAAGCTTACTCATAGAAGCGGTTGCGACCTCAGAAGAGATAAATAATAAACTTCAGATGTTATACGCCTATCGTTTGCTAATTGAAGCTGAAAAGGTAAAGGGAGATATTGCATCGGCATTAGACTACGCAGAGAAAGAAATTGCTTTAAGCCGCCTTATTCAAGAAGAAAATGAAAGTAATGAGCTGGTGTTGCAAAAAGCAAGTTTGTATTCCCATAAAATGGAGATTGAGTTGGAATCTCTAAGAGAGAAAGCAAAGTTAGATAAATTAGAGTTAGAAAGAAAAAACAATGAAATAGAAATAGCTGGGCAAGCTCAGAAAATTTCAGAGTTAGAACTCGTAAAGAATCAATATGCCAGTATCGCTCTAGTGGCATTATTAATTGTTTGTTTATTTATAGTTTTAGCTGTTTATAGGCGCTTTAATGATTCCAAAAAACGTAACAGGGAGTTAGATTATTTAGCCGCACGTGACCCTCTTACCAACTGTTACAATCGACGGGTTTTATTTGAGCTTATGAGTCGTGACTTCGCGAGTTTAGAGCCTTTAAATGAGTATTGTGTGATTATGATAGATATCGATCATTTTAAGAGAGTAAATGATACTTATGGGCACAGTATTGGAGATGAAGTGATTCGTGGTGTCGGCGACTTATTACAAAATGCTGTAAGGCAAAATGATATTGTTGCTCGATATGGCGGTGAAGAATTTTGTGTTGTACTTCCAAGCGCTTCACAGCACCAAGCTATGCGTATCTCTGACACTATTCGTTCACAAATTGAAAGCAGAACGTTTGAAAATGTAGCTATCACAGCTAGTTTAGGGGTTTCATCCATTAAATTTAAAGCAAAGAGCCCTTCTGAGTTAATTAATCAGGCAGATGTTGCCTTGTTTCGATCTAAATCTTTAGGCCGTAATCAAGTAACATTTTGGGATGAGACTTTAGCATAATGATGCTGGTGAAGTGGCGTTATTCTTGTCAGTCTAAGTGTAAGGGTGTGGTATATGACTGATGCTAATACTGTTATTGTTCTAGATTTTGAAACCACGGGTTTGTCACCAGACTACGGTGATAGGGCCATAGAAATAGGTGCTGTGAAGATTGAGTCTGGGGTGATCGTTGAGCGCTTTCAAGGGTTAATGAACCCAGGTAAACCTATTAGTTCTTTTATTGAAAATTATACGGGTATCAATAATTTTATGCTCAAGGACGCGCCACCTTGTGAGGATGTTATGGCGCAGTTTGCAGATTTTATTGCCGGTTATAATTTAGTTGCTCACAACGCATCCTTTGATAAACGCTTTTTGGATTCTGAGTTTGCAGCTATTTCTGAGTCTTATTCTGGGCAGTTTTCATGCTCTATGTTGATGGCTAGGCGTATATATCAAGACGCGCCCAATCATAAGTTGTCATCTTTAATCAGTTATACGGGTATTGAGTCACAGGGTGGGTTTCACCGGGCTTTATATGATGCTGAAATGACAGCCAAATTCTGGTTGGTGATGCTGGCAGATATGGAGCAGCAATATGGTATGTCGTCGATCCCTTTTTCATTAACTCAAAAGCTTACTAAAACTCCCAAGCAACAGGTTGCTAGGCTAATGCACAATGAAAAGGCTATGTATGGCTGAAAACAAAACTCAGGCCAATGCCAGCAATGTTATAGATTTTATTGCTTCTATTGAGCACAAGCAAAGAGCAGCAGATGCTTTAGTGTTACTTGATATGTTTGCTGAGATTACGCAACAAAGAGGCGTGATGTGGGGCAACAGTATTATCGGGTTTGGGACTTATTCCTATCAGAATGCAGATAAGAAACAACATCGGTCTTTACGTACTGGCTTTTCTCCTCGTAAACAAAACTTAGCTTTGTATATTATGATGGGATTTAGTGAGCTGAAACCTAAGTTACTGCAATTAGGAAAACACAAAATAGGTAAGTCTTGTTTATATATCAACAAATTAAGTGATGTTGATACAGACGTTTTACAAAACATTATTAAGTCATCCTTAGATGAAATGGATAGAAAATATCCTCACTAGTAGTGTCAATCTGAATAATATTTAGTTTTAAATATTAGCCTTTCATTCGCCACAAAACTGCAATTTTACCGTTATAAATATGTCATACAGGGCCTTTATGATACCTGCAAATTATATTTCTATTTACAGGTATTATGTTGCAACCTTTATCACGACGTCACTTTTTATCCTTATCTGCTACCTCAATCGGTAGCATGGTTTTATCTACTAGTTTAACAGGGTGCGCTATTTCAAGTGCCAAAGAGGATGACTTAAGTGATGTAGAGTTTAGCCACGGTATTGCCAGTGGTGATCCTTTGCAAGGCTCGGTGATTTTATGGACTCGGGCATTACCCCAAGACGGTGCAGTTTCTGCTCGCTTGGTTTGGGAACTAGCAACAGATAATAACTTTACAAATATTGTGCGCTCTGGGCTGGTGGATTCTTCTGAGTCTAGAGATTATACGGTTAAAGTAGACGTACAAGAGTTAAACCCTGCCACTGAGTATTTCTATCGCTTTAAAGGTCGTCAGCAAGTCAGTATGACAGGCCGCACAAAAACCTTACCATCAACTAACCCAGAGCAGATCAAGTTTGTTGTGGTGTCATGTTCTAATTACCCTGCAGGGTACTTTAATGCTTATCAAGAAGCTGCCAAAACCCCTGGTTTAGACGCGGTATTGCACTTAGGTGATTACATTTATGAGTATGATGCTAAAGGCTATGCTACACAGCGAGCAGCCGAAATAGGGCGAGAGTTTGCATCTGATAATCTTGGTGAGCTGCTCACCCTTGAGGATTATCGTAACCGATATGCCATTTATCGCACGGACAAAGGCTTAACTGCGCTGCATGCTGCGGCTCCATTTATTGCTGTGTGGGATGACCACGAAATCATGAATGATACTTGGTCGGGTGGGGGAGAAAACCATAACCCTGGCGAAGGTGACTTTTATGAGCGCCGCGCTGCGGCAATTCAGGCTTATTACGAATGGTTACCTATCAGGCCGCCTAAAGGGGATTTACAACCTCATATTTATCGTACCTTTGATTTTGCTAACTTGTTGTCATTGCACATGTTAGATACGCGAGTCATAGGTCGAGATGAACAGCTTGAGTACAGTCATTACATCAACAAAGATACCCAACAGATGGATAGTGAAGGGTTCATTGCTGATTTACAGAATAAAAATAGAAGTTTACTAGGTAAAGCGCAGTTTGATTGGTTGGTTAATTCGTTGAAAACCTCTGAGGCCAAATGGCAGCTATTAGGACAGCAGGTGTTAATGGGTAAAATGCTTATTCCTGGGGCAATGTTAAGTCAGCTTGGTAAGAAGGACGCAGCAGCGTTAATGACAAAGTTAACGAGTATAAAAGTTAGATTACTCAAAGGTGATGCATTAACGGCACAGGAGCAAAGTTTAATTGATACTGTTTTACCCTATAACTTAGATGCGTGGGACGGTTACCCGGTTGAAAGAGAAAAGCTATATACCGCTGCTGCTAATTTAGGTAAAAAACTGGTTGTGGTGGCCGGTGATACCCACAATGCGTGGACTAGCCAGTTAACCAATAACAGAGGAGATACTGTGGGGATTGAATTTGCAACACCTGCGGTAACCTCACCGGGAATTGAAACTTACCTTAAATTAGATGAGCAAGGTGCCAAACAAACCGCACAGGCACTAACCTTATTGATTGATGATTTGCAGTATTGTGATTTGCATCAAAGAGGGTATTTGCAGCTTACTGTTACGGAGCAAAATATTGATGCGACTTGGCGTTTTGTTGATAACATTTTGTCTACGGATTATACAATATCAAACGAACATCAAGTAAGTTACCCAGAATAAGTGGGACTACGAGCAATAAAAAAGGGAGTCAATTGACTCCCTTTTATGTCAGGTTTTTAAATTCTACTGAAGGGCAATGGATGCCATCTTCATGGTGCTTTCAAAGGACTCAGCTCCGGCAATAAATAAACCATTATGACAAAACATAGCATCAGCAATACCAGTGGCTTGCTGCAATGCTTCATCTGATAAGCCTGCCCATTTTTTTGGTAGAGACTTTCTGTTTTCAAAAGAACCTGGTTCGACAGGCACAGTTTGAATTCTCCATTGGCCCGTATCTGAAGGATAAATAACGTACAACGCTTGTTCTGATAAGGCATGGACTGTTTTTTTCCAAGGGGTGTATTTCTCTAACACAATTACCCGTGGGTCTGTTGCGTTTGCAATGGCTTCGGCCACGATAGACTTGGCATTAATCCCGCCACTTGCTGCTGCAATAAAGCGCTTTAAGATGCGAGATGCAAAGGTTACGGCTTCATTAAAGCAGTCGTCATACTGACTGTCTTCTTGCCATGTTGGGTTGAACATTGAAATGGTTTGGCTAAGGCTAATACCTTCTGACACACCTTCTGCGTATCCACAGTCTATTGCATCAATAGTTGATACTAGCCCTGCATCAATGGCATCGGCGACTTCTTGGTTTCCTTCGCAAAGTGCTAAGCCATATTTTTGCCAAATTAAACCAAAGGACGAAAAGGGGATGCCATTTTCACGGGCGCCGGCCCCACCTCGTTGATGGTGGTCAAAACGTCCTGCATCTGGATCATATTCTCCGCCTACATCTATTACGATATCAGCCTTGGCTATGACGTCTTTTTTACGGGTTCGTACTAGGGTAAAGCTCGGGTAAATGTTTTTAAGTGTGGCAACGCTAAATACGTCATCAGCATGAAAATTACCACTGTGGGTAACTATGGTTTTATCTGTCATTGTTGTATAGCCAAGTAAAAAGGAATAGGACGGTATAGAGGGACCGTTTCATTTAGGATGTTATTTACTAATATAAATCACAGAGGCGATTTTATACGAAAAGCACTGTTAAAAGCAGTGAGTCATAGTGAATTTATAAAAAACAATTGTTTTAGGTAAGTATACCACTCGACGCTCTAGTTCAGATTAAATGATACAAGATACTTCATAAACATGCAGTGTTGTTTTTACAACCTGATTAGGATCAGCCGCTGAACTTGATAGCATGATTCCTTCTGCTAATAGTTCTATGTTTGTGGCTAGTGTTTCGCAGTCTAAGCCTATTTTTTTGAGGCTAAGTTGGCCGTTGTCGGTAGCTCGCTGTAAACGTATTTGAATGGCACGCCTTGTTTTTATGCGACTTTGTTCTAGTAAATCTTGGCAATAAGAATGGCCTGCGAGGATCAAGTCTGACTTGATCATCGCATTAGGAATGTTGTCAAATACTTCGGTGCAGCGTCTTGCCAAAAACTCGTAGGTGTCATTCCAAAATAACCCAGTTTTATTGGTATATTCTTGAATCTCCGTATCTTTATCTAATAGATAATTTTCTAAAGTGGCTCTAAATAACACCTCCTTTGAAGAAAATTGCTTATGAATTGTCACTCTCGATACGCCAGAGTAACGGCTGATCATGGCAATACTCGTTGCGCTGTATCCATGTAGAAAGAAGCATTCTTTGGCGGTATCAAATATTTTTTGGGTACTTTTTAGCATTTATCTCTGCCTTAATTTCAGGACGCTAGTTTACCTGAATCAGTTTATTTTTCAATTGGGTTTACACTTAGTGTTAATGTGTTAATATCGCGGCAAGTTAGTTGATGTGCAATTGGCGTAATTTTTTGGAGAATAGGATGAAACAGTGGATCTTTATAGGTCTGATAATATTGTGTCAGAGTTGTAGTGAGTCAGAGGTTGTTGAAGTAAAAGAAGAGCCGGTTGTGGTGCAAACTTTTACTGTGGTTGAGAAACCAAGTAATGATGCCTATGAATTTCCTGCTGTTGTTTCTGCTGTTAAAAATGTGGAGCTCAGATTTGAAGTGGCAGGACGCTTGATTGCTACGGATTTAGTGAAAGGTCGAAAAGTCGAAAAAGGTCAGGTATTAGCTCAAATTGATCCTGCTCCTTATGAGCGCAAAGTGAAAGATAGAGAAGCTAGACATGAGCTTGCCACTAATGACTTGAAACGTATTGAGACACTCTACAAAACTGGTGGCGTATCACCTAGTGCTTACGATAATGCCAAAACTCAATTCGAAACTACCCTTTTAGACCTTAATAATGCCAAACAAGATCTGAGTTATACCGAAGTTACCGCACCATTTGATGGTTTTGTATCTGACAGATATGTTGAAAACGACAGTTATGTGCAAGTGGGCCTGTCTATAGCCACTATACAAGATCGTTCAAGTTTGTACTTTTCGTTTGATGTGCCAGAACGAGTAATGACCTTGAATCATGGCAATAAAGACGTTTTAGCAACGGCTCGTATCATAGGTGTCGAAGATCAAATCTATACTATTCATTACGTAGAGCACGAAGCTACACCTGATCCTATTACTCAGACTTACAATGTTACCTTTGCTATCGATAACGCCAAAGAGACGTTATTTATTCCAGGATCTAGGGCAATGGTCACAATTGAAACTAAGGTTAGCAAAGCTAATGTTATTGCAGTGCCTGTATCGGCTGTATTTGGTGATAGTGAGTCGGGGTTTGCTGTGTGGTGGTTTGACGAAGCGCAGAGCAGAGTGACTAAAAAGACAGTTACTGTTAATGGAATTTTCGACAAATACGTTCTCATCGGTACTGGTTTAGCGGCAGGTGATAAAATTGTATCTGCGGGTGTGACTAATTTGCGAGATAACTTACTCGTTCGTGAGTATAAGGTAGCGCCATAATGGATATCGCTCGTTATTCACTTACTAGGCCCGTCAATATATGGTTGCTGGCCATAGTGTGTATTATCGGCGGCTTGATCGCCCTTGGAAGTATCGGTCGATTAGAAGATCCCGCTTTTACTATTAAACAATCAATGATAATGACCTATTATCCTGGGGCGAATGCAGAGAAAGTTGAAAAAGAATTAACTGAACAAATTGAGATTGCGCTACAGAAAATGCCGCAGTTGAAACGTTTGGTTTCAACTAGTAAACCCGGTGTGTCGCAAATTAGAGTTGAAGTACTTTCAACATACGATACAGAAGAGTTACCCCAAATTTGGGATGAGCTGAGAAAGCGGCTACGAGACCTGCACTCCTCTTTACCAATTGGTACGTCTACGCCTTTGGTTATTGATGATTTTGGTGATGTGTATGGATTGTATTATGCGCTGACTGCACCAGACTTTTCTCCCTATCAAATTAGAGAGTTTTCTCGGGTTATTCGCAGAGAGTTACTGACTATTGATGGTGTAGCAAAAGTTGATGTTAATGGTATTTTAGAAGAAGAAATTGTTGCTACTTTTGATACTTACCAAATAGCTGGGTTAGGTTTGTCGTTTCCTGATATTACGCAACTTTTAAACAATAATTTGCAACCTTTTACCGGTGGTAGGTTATTGGTGGAAGGTAAGCAAGTTAGGATTTCCTTAGCTGATTCTAAAAATAAAATAGATGAAATAGGAAATCTATCCATTGTTTTACCTGGAAATAATGCGTCTATAAAGCTTCGAGATATTGCCGAAATTAGCATCCAGCCTCTAGAAATCCCTCAAAGTATCATGCGTTACAACGGCAAAGATGCTACTACATTTGCAGTGTCAGCTAAGTTTGACGTAAATATTGTGGATGTTGGGAAAAAAGTAAATCAAAAGGTTGAAGAGCTAATGAAGTCTCTTCCTGCTGGCATAGTTGTTGAGCCTTTATATGACCAAGCGGGAATTGTAGAAGAGGCCGTAGATGGTTTCATTCTCAATCTAGAAGTGTCCGTGTTAGTCGTAACCTTAGCTTTATGTATTTTTATGGGGTGGCGCTCCGGTGTAGTAGTTGGGGTAACCTTACTTATTACTGTACTTGGAACAGTATTATTGATGTGGCTTAGTGAGCTACGTTTACAACGTATATCCTTAGGGGCAATGGTTATTGCCATGGGGATGTTAGTGGATAATGCCATAGTGGTAGCCGAAGGTATGATGATGCGTATGGCCAAAGGTAAATCGGCTATGGAAGCGGCTAGTTTTATTGTGAAGCGAACCCAGTGGCCTTTATTGGGTGCTACCGTAATCGGCATTATGGCGTTTTCTGGAATTGGATTATCAAATGATGCTACCGGCGAGTTTTTGTATTCACTTTATGCAGTGGTATTGATTTCCTTGTTACTTAGTTGGGTATTCGCGGTGACATTGACCCCATTATTAGGCAAATATTTCTATAAAGTTGGCGAAGAAGTTACCACGGAGCCTAAGTTATCAGCTTTATCTAAGGGATATTTGAGCTTTTTAAAATTAGCCTTACGTTTTAGATGGGTGAGCTTGGCAGTATTGATTATTATTACCATAACCGCTTACGCTAGTTTTGGAATGATAAAACAAGGTTTCTTCCCGCCTTCAAATGCTCCGGTGTTTTTTATTAACTATTGGAGCCCACAAGACAGAGATATTCGGGAAACAGAAATTAATATGATAGAAGGTGAAAAAATCATATTAGCTGATGACAGTGTTTCTTCGGTTGCTACTTTTGTGGGGCGCGGTGCTGAGCGATTTACCTTGTTGTATAGCCCTGAATTACCAAATGAAAGTTATGGCCTGTTTTTGGTAAGGGTTGAAAACGCAGAAGATATTCCAGCAACCGCCGAGGCGTTAACTAAAGAGCTACAGGCTGTAGATCCAGAGGGGCGTTATTATGTGAAGGTGATTCAGTTTGGTCCTTCAGCAGAAGCTAAGTTGCAGGTTAGATTTTCGGGCCCTGATCCAGAAGTTTTACGAGACCTCGCAGCCCAAGCTAAGGATGTTTACATTGATGATCCTTCTATTGGTAATGTTAGGGATAATTGGAGAGAGAAGGGCTTTATTCTAACCCCACAGTACGATGAAATTACTGCTGGTTTAGCCGGTGTATCAAGGTTAGATTTCTCAGAGGCAATTCAATTTGCTAGTAGTGGCTTACAAATTGGGCAATTGCAGTTTGGAGACTATTTGTATCCAATTATTGCTAAGATTCGCATGCAAACTGAACCTGAATTATCAGACATACAAAATAGTATGGTGTGGAGTAGCAGTCAAAGGCGATATATTCCGTTTCAACAGGTATCTAGTGGTATTAAGTATGAAAGCGAAGAGCTGTTAATTCAAAGAAGGGATCGGGTACGTACTATTAGTATATCCGCTGAGCCTGGTGCAAATGAAACTGCTGGTGCTGCATTTGCTAGAGTGAAACAGCAATTAGAAGACATTCCTTTGCCCGTTGGTTATTCATTAGAATATGGCGGCGAGTTTGAAACAGCAAACGAAGCACAACAAGCTTTAGGTGCTGGTTTACCATTAGGGTTTTTGGTGATGTTCTTGATAAGTGTGGTCTTGTTTGGTCGGGTTAGGCAGCCTTTAATTATTTGGTTAATTGTACCCATGGCTATTGTGGGTGTGGTTGCTGGCTTATTAACTGCTGATATGCCCTTTGGCTTTATGTCTTTGTTAGGGTTTTTAAGTCTGTTTGGTATGTTGATCAAAAATGCGATTGTATTACTAGAAGAAATAGACCTGCAAATTGGAGAGGGCAAAGAGCCATTACATGGCTTGATTGAAGCCAGCGTGAGTCGTTTACGCCCAGTTGCTTTAGCCGCTATTACAACCATTTTAGGGGTGATGCCGTTGTTGTTTGACCCCTTCTTTGCTGATATGTCTGTGACGATAATGGGAGGCCTAGCCTTCGCAACACTATTAACTTTGGTTGCTGTGCCGGTATTTTATAGTTTGTTTTACCGGATACCTTTTAGGAAAGATTATTAACAGCTAAAGATTATAATTGTTTTAAGATCCTTGGGCCGGAGTAAACTTTTCGATTTACTCTGGCCTGAGTTGTTTTATAACCTTGTGTTTTAATGGTTATTCTGAATGTTGAAATACACAATTTCGGACAGAGTTTTGGCCTGATTTAGCGCTGGAACGGCTCGTTTAAATAAGCTGTCAAAGTTGTCATCTAGTTCCATTTTTGCATATTGGTACACCATAACAAAGTCCATTAAATATAAATAATCTTCTAAAAATACCACTAATACACTGCGTAGAGCTAAACTGAAAATGTTGTAAAAAGCATTTTCGGTACAAGCAATCCACATGTGAGGTAACACTAAAAAGAATATTGCAAATGAACTATCAATAGACTGAGTAAGTTTCACTAACAACATTTCAAATCTTCTTTTTGGGTAGATATGCCTGAGCCCACTAAAAATAGTGGGCTAAGTATAATGAGGCCAGCCAATTCACCAATCCAAAAGGGTAACCAGATTTCAGATACTTCTTGGATGGACATCATATCCGACACAATTAGTGCGCTTAAAACTAAGGTTGTGGCAATGAGTGCAGACACCGCTGCGATTAATAAGAAGCTAAGAATAGACTGGGGTAAAGTAAGCTGTTTTGTTTCAGTTAGCCAAAGTAGTAGTCGACTGCCTAAATAGGTAGGGAATGATATGGGCAAGCAACCTTGGATAACATATAAATTAGCTCAGTTAATCTGATAATTACTATTGGTAAGTGCAGAACATTAACATTTAATTGGTCAGGCATTGATATGTTAAGAATAAATGACTCTGGTAATCATTTTGTTATGGATAACATGGTAATAAATGCTGGCGTTGAAGAAGTTCCTGAGCCAGCATCTATAGCAATTCTTGCATTAGGCTTATGTGGATTAGCATCACGACGTTTTAAAAAATAACCAGTATTAAAGGTTAATAGTTTAAACGTTAATAACGTAATTAAACCGTTATTTTAAAGGGGTATCAATGTGATTTGATACCCCTTTTCTATGTAGTGCTTAAATTAAGTTTATGTTTTAGTTGTTAATTTCCAAAAGACATTGAGAAGTCTATACCTACAAACCTTGGCGGTCCTGCTACAAAGGTTGGGTTACCAAAACTGCCGCCTGTATTACCCGCGTCAACTAAATACTCTTTGTCGAACAAATTGCTAGCGTACAAACTCAGGTTCCAGCCACTCTCTTGGTTAGCAATACCAATTCTAGCGTTAACTAAACTGATTGCGTCTTCACTGATATCTAAACCTGAAATAGGTGCATTATCTGGTTCAAAGTATATGTCTGAGCGATAACTGTATATCAAAGAGCCCGTCAAACTATAGTTGTCTGACAACTCTTGGTTATAAGACACTCCGGTACTTGCAGTCCATTCTGGTTGTAACCTAAAACGATTGCCGGCCAGTTCGCCATTGGCGCTATCGTCATCGATTGTGGCGTCTATGTAGGCTAAGTTTGCAAATACGTCAAAGTTATCACCCACTAGTGCTCTTACTTCAGACTCGAATCCAAAGTTTGTTGCAGAGCCAGCATTGGCAGTAAAGAAGTTACCTGCATCGTCTTGTTGAGTTACTTGGAAATCAGAGTAGTCTTGATAATAGACAGATGCAGAGTAAGTAACAGTACGGTTTAGTGCTTGGCCTTTCACGCCTGTTTCTGCATTCCAGATAATCTCTGCAGGTACTAAGGTGACATCTGCTACAACATTGCCATCTTCATCTGTGGTAGAGCTTACATCTAAAACTTCTGAGCGACGGCCTTTTGAGATAGTTGCGTAGATATTGGTGTTGTCGCTTAGTTTATAAAGCATATTAAAGCGCGGTAACCAGTCGTTAAATTTATCTGTTGCTTCAAGTACTACACCATCGGTATTAACCACAGGTAGAAGCGGCCCAGGTGCGCCAATACTTGTTAGTATGAAGGAGTCTGGCGCAACTGAGCTATATCCACTGGTTTTATCTTCACTGATATAGCGAATACCGGCTGTAAGCTCTAAATCTTGACTAACTGCATAAGTAAAATCTGCAAATACTGATAATGAATATGTCTCACCAAAATTACTGAATACCGCGGCATAAGGTATTTCAGTTAACGCGCCTTCTGTAAGTGCCGGTGTTAATTGATTTACAGAGCCATCTGCATTAATACAAGGTAGGCCAGTGCCTAATGCACCTAAACAGTTTAAATAAATCGACTCTTCTGTGCTAAAAGGTACGGCCTGACTTCCATCTTCGGTAAAGTAACTAATTCCAGCGATGGTGGTCAGCTTTTCACCTGAATGTAGTAATCTAAATTCTTGGCTAAATTGGTCGCCTTGTGCATCTTCTGCAAATTCTAAAAACCATGCTTGGGTTCCGTCACCATCAAAAATCTCTAACGAGTCGAAACTACGAGTGGCTGATACTGATGTAAACGTGAGACTGTCAGATATTAACCATTCAACTGTTAGGTTAAGATCCTCTGTTGTGCGGTCTACGCCTAGTTTTTCAGCACCTAATACTTCAGCAGAGTAGGGGCTACCTGATAATTCAACGAAACTATAAGGACTAGTATCGCCACCTGTTGGTGCGTAAAGCCCATTTTTAAAAGAGGTGCCAGAGTCTTGGTTTTCTTCATGGGTATAGGTTAAATCTGCAGTGATTGCTTCGTTAGGAGTGAATCTTAATGAAGCACGATAAGCTGTGCGCTCAATTGCATGCATGTCATCTTGCTGAGTACCATCAACAGATTGTGAACCTTCTTCACCTGCTATATTTTTAATGTAACCGTCACGTTCGCGGTAGCTAAATGCAAACCTGCCTTGAAGTGTATCGTTACCACCAGTTACGTAGCCTTTAACTTGCTTCGCTGCAAAGTTTCCTGCGCCTATGGTTACCGCTGCTGAAAAGTCTTCTTCTGGCTTGTTCGTAATGACGCTTAACGCACCCACTGAAGCCGCCGTGCCAAATAAAGTAGCTTGAGGGCCTTTAACTACTTCAACCCTTTGTATGTCGAACATTTCAAAGTATGAACCACGTGAGCGAGAAATATCTGCACCATTGTAATAGATTGATACACGGGGAGAGGCTTGTGATGAGCCGCTATCTGAGGTGATACCGCGTATTACAAAGCCAGGGTTGTTTGGGCTTTGTTCTTGAATCACTAAGCCAGGAGTAATTTCAGATAATGTATCTAATTCACCCACACCGATAGAGTCCAAAAAGTCACCATTGTAAGCACTAATACTGGCTGGAACATCTTGGATGGATTGCACTCGTTTTTGAGTTGTAACGGTTATTTGTTCTATTTGTTGGTCGCTGGCTTGTTGTGCATTTACTTGAACGCTCAGTGCTGCACTTATGAGTATGGACAATTTACTTAGTCTAGGTATGAGTGATTTTGTGTGTTTCATTATTGTATTTCTCTATTTTTATAAAAGCGGTTTCCCCGAAGCAGGCCAAACTAAGAGTTTTATAAGACGATTCCATGACACTAAAATGACATTATTGTGAATTCAATTGCTTTGTTAAGTGTTTGTTAATTAATAGGATTTCTTAATGAGTGGTTGACCAGCTGAGTTGCTAAACTAACTTCAACTGCTGTAGTGAGCAATTAATACTGAGATATATAAATGAAAAGACCCTAATATCAGTGTTTGAAATTAGGGTCTGAAGTGATGTTTTCTATTTAAAGGAAGTTACTACTTTGCGAAGTAATAAGCACCTTTCCAACGATAAGACTTACCATCAATTTTAAGTTTATGACTTTTAGACATGGATGGATTTTTGTTAGATAAAATGAAAATACTGGATTGTCCATTTACGTCATCAATAGATACGGCTGTGTACTTAGCGTCATCATGAATGACCTTAAGTTCCGCAACACTACTAGTAGAGTTTACAGATAACTCTGATACTGGGCTGTAACTGCCGTGCGGCTCAATAATCGAGGCAAAAGTAGTGTTGTGACTACCTTTTCTACGGATCATGAAAGCGGCTTCTCGGCGCAGGTTAAAGTCAGGATCGTTGGCACCCATTCGGGTAAGTAACAATTCATCATTCTTATCTGTAGCAGCAGTTAGGGTGTAGTATTTGCCATTACCTAACCATGAAAACTGCGTGCTATCAGATGCTGGTTTACCTTTACCCTCAAGATATAAATGCTGATAACCATTTTTTTCACCTAAAGGTTTCAAAACTTTAGGTGAGTCATACTTAAAGTTATCACTAAGTACTTGTCCCATGTAATAGAAAGGAAGGTCGTATTGATTTATCTCATCAGATTCTATTTTCATAATATCTAACAAATATGGCTTCTCAAAACCGTCAGTTTTAATAATTGCCATAGTTCTATGCATGTCTGTGCCGGGGTAAGCGTTGCTTTCAGTAGCACTGACAACTTGTACATTTTTGTTGGAGTCATCATAAAAATATAAGTCTGAATGATGTTGGCTAGCGATTTCATATTTGCCACCAAAATGCATCTCTTCATTTTGTGAGATAGTGTTGTGGGCTATGGTAGTTTTAGCCCAAGTTTTATTCTCTTTTAAGTAATTACCGCCACCTTTTTGACCTATATTAACAAAACGAGCTAAGCCGTAGTCTTGTAACACTTCATCGCCTTTTTCATACAAAGAAAAAGATAGTTTGTCGTAATGTCCGTGACTTAAGCCTTGGGCTGCATATTTAAATACTAAGGTTAAGTCTTCATTGCCGTATCTTAAGACACCCACACCACCTTGATCACCGTTTTGGCCATCAGTTAGGTTAAGGGAGTTTTTAACGAAAGGTTGAGCTTTGCCATCACGAATACCCATAGCTACAGCGAGGCCTGATTGGTCTAGTAGTACTTTATTTTGTTTTTCAGCAATACTTAGTAACTGTGGGTTTTTATCACCGTACTGGTAGGCTATATCAACCGCTGTCACTAAAGCAGGGGTGAAGTACGACATACCTTTCTGACCGTCGTTTAATGGGAAGAATTCACCATCAGAATCTGTCAAATTTAAAAGTGCATCCACCCCTTTTAATAACACATTATCTTTATGTGAGAATACCTTCATTTCTGGTTTTACATTGTTCATGGCTAAACCAAAAATTAAGAATGGATACATAGCATAACGTTGGTAATAAGGGCCTTCGGTGTAATATCCATCAGGTGAGAAGGGGTCTTCTAAGTTAGCAATAAAGCCTTTCTTTTGCCCTTCAACTTTAATTGTACCGCCGTCATTGTCTACGCCGCCAATTGGTAGGCCGTCATCTTCGATGCCGTATAAAGCTCTGTCTAGTAACTCTTTGTCATCCATTACTAGGGCAATCATTCCAACTGCGGCATTACCCCAAGTACTATGATTATGGACACGATTGTAAAATTTAGGATTCTCTAAAGAAATGTAATCTGCAAAGGGTCTAAATAAGTTGTTTTCTAGCTTGTCTCGCTCGTGCTCTGAAAGCGTGTCGTAAATTGCGTCATACGCTTGAGCCATATAAACCAACCAATTACTGTCGTTCAGACATTGCCAGAATAACTTACCTCTAGCATAAGAACGCTCTTGCGGATGTACTGGTAAATTTTTGTACATGGCTTCGTATTGAAACAACATGTCGCGAACATATTTGGCGTATTTGTCATCTTCTAATATTTGGTAAAGTGCGCCAGCTTTTTGAGCGATAAAAAAGTTTAATTTGTGTCTTTGGTGGGTATAACCTCCTGAAAAGTCTTTTGGAATTGGGGTGTCGATGCCCGATGCAATTTCAGCGTCAACCTCTTCTTTTACGCTTTGTACTGACGCGTCAAATAAAGGTACGTTACCTAGGTTTTGTCTGACCTTTTCCATCCCGGCTTTGGTCATAATCAAGTTAGGATGTTCCTGCGACTGAACGGTAAGGGGGGTAGTCAGTGTCGCTGCCATTAACAATAGGGCAGAGATTTTCATTTTGCTCATCAGCAGTAGCTCCGATTTTATTTAATGTAAGGTATTTTTCATTTTTTGGTTAGCCGATAATGCATGGTTATCGTCTTAATGATTTTTATTAGTGATCCACCTATTAGATATTAAGTTGTTTAGGTTGGCAATGTAAGTGCTCGACTATACATGTTGAAACACCTCATAATCCTTATCCAAATAAAAACTTAACCTTGTATAAATGCTAACCCCAGCAATAGCTGGGGTTAGTTTAATACTTTTATGTTTTCACGTATGTGTGAAAGTCATTATTACATCTTAGAAGCGGTAGCTTGCACCGAATGTAATACGACGGTCTGCTAAACCTTGGAAACAAAGGATAGCACCTTCGTTAACACAAGACTGGCTTACTCCTTCTTTATTTAAGTTAACTGCTTCCACACCTAGATTTAGGTTTTCATTCACGTCATAACTAACACTGGCATTAAGTTGGCCACGGTCATGAGTAACAACTGGGAAACCTAATGTAGAGTTACGTGATGCGCCACCCGCAGTATCATCAGTACGGAACGCTTCACGCCATGTGTAACGTAGACGTGCTGATAATCCATATTTTTCGTAGTATGCAGTAATGTTATATGCATTCTCAGAAAAGTCTAATAGGCCTTGAACAGCTGTATATGTCACAAAATCAGCATCGTCATAAATACCGTTAATTGCATTGAAAATATCTGTACCACGGGTAGCTGATTCGTTAACTACAGAGCCACCTTTGTACTCTTGGATAGTGTAGTTTGCTAAGAAACCAAAACCAGACGCCCAACCTAACTCGTCTTCAAAGCTTGATAAGTCATACTGAACAGCCATTTCAATACCCGTTTGAGTAGTTTTTGCACTGTCGTTAACGTCAGTTTGTAAATCAACACATGCACCAGTTACACCTAAAGGAGCCAAGAAGTCATCACCTGCTGCAATAGGGTTAAAGAATCCGCCACCAGGACATGAAGTGTCAGTGTATTCAAAATAACCATTTGCATCTGTTGGAGATGAATCTAAGGTGCTAACAAATAAGTTACTGATTTCTTTGTCAAAGTAGCCAATACTTATTACAGCGGCCTCAGCGAAATACCATTCTGCAGATATATCTAGAGTCGTGATTTCTTGTGGCTCTAAACCTGGGTTTCCAACATTTACAGATTGGTTAATGTTTGGATCAAAAGACACTGAGGTGTTTAATTGATCAAAGTCAGGACGACGAATATCTTGCCCCCAACCTAAACGTAGAACCACGTCATCATGTGGTGTAACTACTAAATTCAGTTTGGGTAATGTAAAGCTATAGTCACCAGAAATAGTGGTCAATGTATTGCCAGCATCGGTGACGGTGTTACCCGTTGAATCAACTGATGTCTCTATGTGTCTAACACCAAAGTTACCAACAACATAGTCAAATTCAAAATTAGCTTGGGCATATATTGCCAAAGTTTCTTCAGAAATATTAAAGAAAGCAGTAGAGTCCGGCTCTAAGTTTGACAAATCAGGTGTGTCGTCATGGGCAATCAAAGCAGCTTCTAAGGTTTCAATAACATAATCTGGGTTTTTAAACGCTAGATCTGGATCAATGATTACGAAGTTACGAATGGCCAATTCACGACCATCAGCATCACCAAAGTTGCTTGGCCCTTGAACAAGTAACTCAGAGAACAATGAGCCACTTGGACTATCTGCCATTTGACTAAATCCGCCGATATTATCAGATATATCGTTGAATGTACTTTCACGTTCGCTAAAGCGGAAACCAAAATCAATTGACGTCACTGGTGAATCATCTAAGTAATAGGAGAAATCAGCACGTAATGCATCCAATGAGTTTTCTGTTTCATTACGACCAATTTGAACTTGGTCTAAAACAACATGTTCACCTGATGTGTCTGATAATTGGTCAACTGTTGGTGCATAGTCTGAATCAAAGTTGATACCAAATGTTAATGCACCACCCGTTAAATCATATTTAAATGGTACACAATTATCGTTGCTTGTTGCGTCTAATGGGCAGTTTGGATTAATAAAGTTTAACGTAGAACTAAGGTTGGGATTAACAGTATCAGAATTAGCTGAAGATATTTCAAAGCTAGCGAATATGTTCTCACCTTGCCATTCACCTCCGATACGGAAAAGGGAAGTATCAGTTACACGTGCGCCAGTATCACTACTAAAACGCAGGTTTGGGTCATCATCATCTTTATCTAAATCTGGTTCAATTACGCCGACAACTGCAGCTTGGATACTACCTAATTGAACGCCGTCTAAAGAACCATAGTTAACTGTTTCAAATTCAGTTGGTAAGTTTTGGTTAAGTACCGCGCTCACGCCAGAACCTTGGACACGGGTACTATCTTGACGACGCTCTTGATCTGTTATAACTAGGTCTACGAAAAATTTCATGTCATCATTTGGGGCATATTCAAATGTGGTAGAAATGTTAGTGGTGTCATACTCATAGTTTTCATATTCTTGGTTTAAGAATTGTATACCCAAGAAATCGAAGTCTTGACATACTGGACGGTCCTCTATGGGTTCAAGGTTGCCACTACGTACAACGTCCGCGTCACAGTTTTCAACCAAGCTACCGTCACGGTCAACACGGGGACGGAAAGAGGAAGATTCTTGTTTAGTTAAACTACCACTAAATACAAAACCAAATTTACCGCTGTCGGTATCCCAGTTATCACCATAAACTGCAGAAAAACGAGGCTGAATACCATCAGTAGTTAGACTACTGTCTTCACCTTGAATTCGGACGTTAATTAACTGTTCACTAAGCTCTAAAGGGCGAATTGTACGCAAATTAACCGTGCCGCCAACAGAACCTTCAATTGTTTTTGCATCTGAAGCTTTAGTAACTTCAACTCCTGCGATGATGGATGCTGAAACATCTTCAAAACTAATACCACCACGGCCAGTACCTGAACTGACTGTCTGAACGCCGTTAATCAATACATTGTTTGAGTTTGAGCCACGAATTTGAACACCGGTACCAACACCGGCTGTTCTTGTAATTTGAATACCTGTTATATTTTCTAGCACTTCTGCCAAGTTTTGGTCAGGTAGCTTACCTATATCTTCGGCTTCTATTACTTCAATAAGGTTAGTGGATTCACGTTTTTCTAGAAGAGCGCTGGTAAGAGAGCTACGTATTCCTGAAACCTGAATAACTTCATAATCATCAGCTGCTTCTACTTCTGCGGTAGTTTCTTGAGCATGAACCAATGATGGCATGTACAACGCGGTCGCTGATAACATAGCCAAGGTAATTTTCGATAACTTATGTGTCATGTGTGTGTCTCCTGGTGCAGAGTTTAGGTAAATGTAGGAGACCTTACTCTGCATAGTTGGTTTTTAAATTCTAGTGCCTTACAACATTAATAATTAACCTATGTGGCGCATATTGATTACAGGTGAATTACAAATCTATTACAAATTATCCATGAAAATAAATATTGGTCAACCTCTAATCCTGATTGAAACATGTTTTTTAACAAATTCTGTATTACCAATATGGTATTTTTGGACATACCAATCCTTAATTTTTTAAGATTAATATTGCAAATTTCATTAAAAAACAGTGCTTTAATAATTTTATGTTGTTTTTTTTGAACTTATTTGAAATGGTTTTTGTAAATAAAAGGTTAATTTGGTGTTTTATCTTATAACTTTTAGATTGGGTGATTATTAAACGGTTTTACAAACAAATATTTTACATTGCTTGGTTTTTAGTTTTGCTTTTGTTCGATAATCGTTCGATTTAGGTTGGGTGGATTAAAAAATAGACATGTTTTTTAGTGCTAACTGCATGGTTTGTTAAATTTTATTTTCTTGGTTAATGTAAAAGAGATTATTGAATTGGTTTTATTTATAGCTTGGCGAATGAAGATTATGCTGAATGTGGCATAAATAGTATCTGTTATAACTTGATGCCAGCCATCTTAATAGTGCATTGATATGATAGCTTTGGTTCAAAAGCTGCTAAACAATGAATCTAGAAGAGCGACCTAAGACAGATAAATGTTAACCATTTATGTTTGCCCTGATTATAGTCATCAAAAACTGTAAATCCTGGTTATTCAGCACTAGTTCTTATAAGAAGGTTAGTTGAAGTCCGTAGAGGTATTCGTGCTTTGTCTGCACTGCAGTATATTTGCGTTATGAGTCTAAAGCTTTAGTTTTATTACTTAGAGCTTATGAGCCAATATTAAAATCCTTTGTTTATTAGGTAGTTATTGACAATTATTAATAACACTAGATACAATTAATTAACAAATATGTCATGATTTTCCCTTGGCACTAAACCGTTTTAGTCTAGTTGGTTTTGAGCCGGCAAATGATTGCTTCAATTATTCAAACTAGCGGTACTTATAATAATGACAAATATCAAAACATTTTTTAAATCACTTTTACCGGGCATCTTTTTATTTGGCTTTACTGTTGGAACTGGCAGCGTTACTTCTATGGCTAAAGCTGGGGCAGACTATGGCATGTCATTGCTTTGGACCATCTTCTTATCCTGCGCCATTACTTATTTTCTGATTTCCTTGTTTGGAAAGTTCACATTAGTGACAGGGTTAACCGCGCTACAGTCCTTCAAAAAACATATTCACCCCAGTGTAGCACTGTTTTTCATTGTCGCATTAACCGCACAAATTTGTGGCAGTGTGATTGGAGTAATGGGGATTTTGGCAGATGTTTGCTATGAATGGTCAAAGACCTTTATTGATGGTGGTATTTCGCCACTGTATTTTGCGTTATTTTTTATTGGGTTTGTGTACATCATATTCTTGATTGGTAAAACAGAAGTATTCGAAAAGGTGTTGGCGCTTTTTGTTGCCATTATGGCCTTATGTTTTTTGATTAACTTCTTTATTTTGATGCCTCCTGCAATGGATATCCTAAAAGGCATGCTGCCAAATGTGCCAGATGCGACCGCCAATAAAAGCTCATTTTTGGTGATAGCTTCTATGGTAGGAACTACAGTTTTCTCTGGCTTATTTATATTAAGAACCATATTAGTAAAAGAAGCGGGTTGGACATTGGCAGATTTAAAATCTCAAAATAGAGACGCTTTGTTTTCTGCATTTTTGATGTTTATTGTGAGCACCTCAATTATGGCTGCCGCCGCTGGTTCATTATATGTAAAGGGGATTAGCTTACAAAATGTAACTCAGATGATAAACCTATTGGAGCCTTTGGCTGGTGCCTCTGCTGTTGCTATTTTCACAATAGGCTTGATAGCTGCAGGCGTGTCTTCACAATTTCCTAATGTAGCCTTGTTACCTTGGCTTTTAGATGATTACCATGAACGTAAACCTAACTTAAAACGCCCAAGCTACCGAGTGATGGCCCTTGTTATCTCATGCTTAGGATTAGTTGTGCCAATATTCAATGCTAAGCCAATTGCCGTTATGGTTGGCTCTCAAGCGTTTGGGGCATTGGTTTTACCCGCTACCGTTGCTTGCATTTTTTACATAGGGAATAAAAAAGCATTAATGGGGGGGCACAAGTTTTCGACTCTAGTAAACGTTTTATTATCTTTGATATTTGTGTTTGCTTTGGTAATGAGCTACATGAGTTACAATGGCATTGTTTCTACATTACAAGCGTTGTAATACTTACTTTTAACATAGCTCTCAAAATGTCATGAGAGTGTTAGTGATTGCAGTAAACGGGTCCTGACTAAAAAAGTAAAACCGTAAAATAAATTGGAGCCGTACCCATGAGTAAAGTTATAAAGTTTGGTGCCAATCGAGTTTGGCGTACCTATCAAGGTGGAAAACTGTTAGATTCCATCGAAGGAAAGGAAGTGCCGGTGGATTCGAGCTTTCCTGAAGATTGGATTGGCTCAACTGTTGAAGCTCGTAATGTTGGCCGAGAGCATATCTCTGAAGGGCTCGCCATTGTTAAGGATGAAAAAGGTGAGTCTGTTCCTTTTCGAGATCTCCTTAAAAATAATCAAGAATACTTTTTAGGGAAAAATGGCTCTGAGGTCCGTCCATTGGATGACATACCTTTGGTGAAATACCTAGACAGTTCTACTCGTTTACATTTTCAAGCCCATCCTACTAGAGAGTTTGCTCAAGAACGTTTAGGTCTACCTAGAGGTAAAACTGAAGCTTATGTTATTTTGGAAACCCGCGAAGATATAAGCGAACCTTATATTTATGCTGGCTTTCAACGTCCGCCTAGTCGTGAACAGCTTAAAGAGTGGATTGAGACTCAAGATATAGATGCTATCGAAAGGTGTTTTGACCGTATCCCCGTTAAACCCGGAGATGTATTTCTGTTACCTGGTGGCAGACCTCATGCACTAGGGGAGGGGATATTGATGTTAGAAATAATGGAGCCTTCTGATCTTGCTGTGCGATTTGAATTTGAACGTTGTGGTTACGAAATACCAGAGAAAGCAAGGTTTATGGATAGAGGTATTGAAACAGCATTAGATGTATTTAACTTTGACCCTGTTACTCCAGAAAAAACTGATGCTGAATTTCGTTGTGAGCCAACAGAGTTAAGCTCAGATGGGCAGGGTAACCGTTTAGAAGAATTAATTGGCTCAGATCAAACCCCTTGTTTTACTGTTAGAAGAGCATCGGTAACGGGGCGTTTTGAACGAAAAGAAGAAACTTTCTTTTACGGTATTGTTACCGACGGTTCTGGTAAACTAAAGATTGGAAACGAAGTGGTCCAATTGGAACGTTGGGAGCGCTTTTTTTGCCCTGCTGGTGTCACCGAATTTGAATATCAATCTGACTCAGGTATGTCTATCTTAGAATGTTATCCCGGTAATACTTAAAATTAGTGCGTTAAGCATTTAAGATTAATTTAGATACGAAAAAGGGAAATGGTTTTATCCATTTCCCTTTTGCTTGTTGGGGAGTTAATTTTTTAACTATTCTTTAGGCGCTGTCGCCGGACCAACTTTTAATTCCATAAAGGTGACCTGTGCATAATCGCCATTTGCTTTATCAGTTTCCCAGTCGCCCGTACCTAAACATGCTGGGTACCAAAACCCTGGATCGTCTTTGATACTGCATTGGTCATAGGCTCCGGCTTTGAAGAAGTTGCCATCTCCTGTGTAACCATTCGGGTTATCAAGCTCGTCAATTTTTCCATAGGCATCAACATTGTCAGCCAAATTTATAGAATACTTAACTGTACCAAGACGCTCGCTTATAAAGGTCAAATACATGGTGTTTTCATATACGTTGACTTCATAGCTGAAGGTTTCATTGAGGGCGATACCTGCTTCACCGGGCGCTGCATTATCTATCCAGGAATTACCCCAAACCGGGTAGCTGATGTCTTTTCTATCTGGGTTTTCTTTTTCAAGATTACGTTCGTAGTTCCAAAACACAGAGCCGTAGTCGTGATCCGGCCATTTTTTAAAATAGATTTTTAATGGCTCATTGCCGTAGCCATATCCTTCTCCTTCTGCAACAAATTCTTTGTCTTTAGTGGCGTGTATTTGCCCTACGACAACAGAATAAGCTGGAGCTTTTTCTGTGTATTTAGCCCGCTTGGCTACATGGTTTACTTGGAGTGTTGCTTGTAAGTTACCGCCAATTTGTCCGTATTTCTCAGCGTCTTCATTGGCTTGAATGGTAAAGTTATTATCGTATTTATCGCCTTTGTCTTCTAGTCCTGCTACTACTTGATGTAACTCACTACGAGTATTAGAAGAGTTAGGGGTAGTGAAGGCTTTATTAGGCGTTGTAAATACCAAATTGTCATCGGCGTCTAAATAAAAGTAGTCTGGGTGTTGGTAGGTCTGGATAGCTTGGGTACTGATAGAATCTACTTTGCCATCATTGTTTATGTCAGTTGGAATGGTAATTTTCCAGTGAGTTAGATCAAATTTTTCAGCCGGTAAATTGGTATGCTTGGTTACATCATCTGTCGTGTTACAACTAACAAGTACAAATGTACTTAAGGCTGTAGTTGTCAATGTAACTAGTTTTTTATTGAAATTCATTTTTAGTACTCTGTTAATCTCTATTGCTGTTTTGTTGTAGGGGGGATACGTTAACGATTTTATGTTGGCCGTCAATTGTTCCGTGTTTTATTCGGTAATTTTAATTCTTGTAACCGTATTGAAATTGTATCAACTATCGTAGCTGGAGTATCTTTGATATCCACTAACCATCCGTAGTCAGGTAATTCCAAGGTATTTAGCTGCGAGTCTAAAAGGGTTGAGTCAAAGAAGTGGCCGCTCCTTGAGTCCAAACGTTTGATTAATAGGTCCCGTGTCCCATCGAGCATAACCCAGGTTATGTTGGAGTTTGCTTGTGAAGCTAAAATGGTCCGGTAAGTTTCTTTTAATGCAGAGCAAGCCAATACAGCGCCGCCGTCAATTTCCCAAGAAGCAATGTGCTTGGCTAGAGACTCCAGCCAAGGTTGCCTATCTAGATCATTTAATGGACTGCCATTTTGCATTTTTTGCATGTTGCTTTCTGAATGAAAATCATCACCATCATAAAAAGGTAGTTCAAGTTTCTTTGCAAGTTGACTACCTATAGTTGATTTTCCCGTACCAGAAACGCCACAAATGATCAGGATCATTTAATTTCCTTTTATTGTCCAATTAAGGCTAAAACACCATTGTATGAAATGATGATAGAGAAAAGAAACGCTAGTCCCAATACAAAGTTGAGTACATAACCCGCTGTATGTTTAGCCATAATCTCTTTTTTGTTTATTAGTAAAATAATACCCAAGATAACCAGAGGCAGTACAAACACGTTAAACACTTGAGTCAATATTTGGCCCTTTACAGGGTTAAAACCAACCACAGGAATAGTAAGTGCCACAATGGCTGCAATACCAGTAATAATTCGAAATTGTTTAGATTGAGTATCGAGTCTTCCAGAGCGGTAATCTTCTATTAATAATGGGGCAATTAGCATACAAGGGAATACAGAAGATAACCCTGCGGCAAGGGTTCCAAAAAAGAATACGGTCAGCGCGCCTTTACCAGCTATAGGCTCTAGGGCATTTACCATATCAAGTACGTCGGTTACTTTGTTTCCGTCATGATACAAAGCGCCTGCAGCTACAGCCATGACTGAACCACTGATTATAAATACTAAAACAGCCGCAACTATGGCATCTTTCTTTTGCTGTGCTCTGTCTGCCATGCCCCAGCCTTTACCTTGAATGAAAAGGGGGCGTGATAGAAATGTAGCTGCAGCCATAGTGGTGCCTACAAATGCAGCCACCATCATTTTTCCACCATCTACATCTGGAATAACAGGGATCATACCTTGAATAACTTCTGACGGTAGTGGGCTAACAACAAATAAAGAGAGTATGAAAGACAACCCCATACAAGATACAAAAATCACTAAAATCTTCTCAAATAGCGAAAATCTACCAATCAGTAAAATTGTATACATAGTACCAATAACAATCACGGCTATGGCGATCACCATTTCATACTTGTATTCAATTACCGCTGGGAAATAAAGTGCAATCATTTCAAAGATGATATTAGCTGATATCCCTAAAATACCGACTAAGGAATTCCACTGACCAAAGCTCACACCAATGATGATAAGTATCGCCATAGGTTTACCGAATTTGAGATGCTTTTTAAAGCTATATAAAGCGGTTTCACCTGTGACTAACGCAAAATTACCGTATGCATAGATCAGTACCCCTGAAAACAAACAGCTTAACAATAGTACCCAAAGTAACTGCATTCCAAATGTACTGCCGGCTACTATCATTGCCGTCACACTGCCAGTACCTATGGTATAACCTATGGCTAAAAACGCTGGACCAAAACTTAAAATTGCTCTTATTAATGTTGACACATTTTTTCTCCACGAACATATTGTCTATTGCAGGTTTAAGGCGTTAGCCAGCCCGCTATTATATTTTTCGGTATTACTTTAAGGCCAATTACCATGGCTTTAGATATTTAAATAAGCGACTAAAAGCCGCTTTCTTCTGCCATTTTTACTACACCAACCGTTAGTATTAAGTTGGCGAAACGACGCTGTTCACCGGTTTGAATAATTAAAACCGTAGCTGGCTCACGAATTTTATCGTAAAAAGCCCAGCGCTCCATTTCATCCCAAGCAACGTCACCTAACAACACCTTATAGGATTGATGAATTTCAGCATTGGCTTCTGGTGGTTTCTCCATGACAATTGCGCCCTGGATAGGACACACTTCTAGAATTCCTTCGAGAACCGTTAGTGCATCTAATAAACCAGGGCGAAAATTTAAATGCACAGTTGAAGAGTTTGGACCGTTCATAGCTCCAACAGGTAAATTGCCATCAGCGATAACAACCTGCGAGAAGTGACCCGAACGTCCAAGGGCTTCCATTATAGTTGGGTGTATTACTGGTGTTTTGAGCATTTATTCAATCCTTAAAGCAAGAGTTTATGATGGTTAGGTTAATCCCATGCAGATAACTGCATGGGCTTATTCCTTTACATGTTATAAACGCCACCATTGATATCTAACGTGGCTCCAGTAATAAAGCCATCATATTCAGAAGCGAGATAAACCACAGCTCTTGCTACGTCATCTACATTACCGGCTCGGTTTATTGGAATACCAGAAATAGTCTCGTCTGCAGACTCTTTAGTCGTGTGGGTATTGTGGAAAGACGTGCCTAAAATAAGGCCAGGAGCTACTGCATTGACTCTGGTGCCTTGCGCGCCTAATTCTGATGCTAAGGCTCTTGTAAAAGTAAGGATAGCGCCTTTGCTCGTAGAATAAACAAGAGAACCAGCGTGTCCTCCTTTACGTCCTGCCAGTGACGCTAGATTAACTATGCTACTGTTGTCATTCTTAGCCAAATAAGGAGAGGCAGCGCGGGTAACGAACATCATAGAGGTAAGGTTAATATCCATAACCTTGTGCCAGAATTCGGCGTCCATATCGTTTAGTGAACGTCGCCCTACTAAAGAGCCCGCATTGTTGATTAAAATGTCTAAACCACCAAGGGCTGATACTGCTTCAGAGACCATAGCGTTAGCGTCTGCCTCTGTGGTTAAATCTCCACTTACTGCAATGGCTTTTTGTCCCTTGCTGGTTGCGTATGATACTAGTGAATTTGCTGTTTCTGCACTAGAAAAGTAGTGAATTACGATATTAGCGCCGTTATCAATTAATAGCTTACTGGTGGCTTCTCCAATTCCTTGGGCGCCAGCTGTGATAAGGATATTTTTACCTTTTAATTTGTTATTCATGTTAATCCTGAGTCAATTGAGACTATAAATTTAAAGAAAAATTAAGTAGTTAATTTATTGGCCTTACACTCCTAAATAGGAGGTAAGGCCAAATAAAAATCGAATTAAAACAACAACAGGTTATTCGTAAGTTACGTTCTCTGCTGTGTATTCATCACTGTTGGCACTAATTTCAGCTGTCTCCTTCATTACTACATCTTTAATCTCGGTGATTGGGCCACCATTGGTAAGGAATAATTCAAGTGGTGCACTTTTATTCCAAGTGGTGTTTGAGATATTTAACTTTTGTACTCCATGAAAATACATAGAAGCGCCAGACCTATGGGTAGGGCCTTTTCCTACATTGTTTAAAGTATTGTTTGTGACTGTCACGATTGGGCCAAAGGTGCTTTCGTCTGTACCACCTCTGTAAACCGTAGCTACTTCTTCTTTTACATCTGTAAATGTGTTGCCAGAAATAACTAGGTTTTCAACGCTGTAAACACCTAGGTCATCAACTTCACGGTTTAACTGCAAAATCGCGCCAGTGATATTGGTGAACTCTGAGTCTAGGATTTCAATGGTGTCGGCGAAAGTGCCGGCATTAGCTTTGAAAAAGTAGAAATATCCATTTACGTCAAGATCTGTCACTTTGATGTTACGTACAAACAGGGTGTAGTTAATGTTCATTGAAGTACTGCTAGTACTGATAACGTTGTTACCTTTGTAATCTGGTGATTCAGCTCCATCAAACCAAAGGTTTTCAAGTTCTAAAGCACCACCATTTTCGATGTTAATGAAGTTTGGTTTTTGCGAACGAATAATAGGTTTATCGCCAGCTGCGGCCATAATAGTAATAGGATGGTGTACTTCAGCGAACTTAGTTAACAGGTATTCGCCGCCATTTTCTAGAACTAATGTATCGCCAGGTTTACTTAGATTTAAAGCTGCAAGTATGGTGTCGGTTCCTGATTTTACACTAATAGTTTTGCCACTTTGAAAGGCTATAATAGCTTCAGTTTTTGGATAAAAGCTTGCCCCCACTTCATCTTTAGTCACTGGTAATTTCACTTCACCGAAACCAATCTCATCAAGTAGCGCTTGAACAGGACTTTTTAAGCCGTATTGGTTGGTAGAAACTGAGTAAGGGGTGTTTGCAAAGCCAGATGTTATTGGGGTACTTGCTTCTTCATTTAGGTAGTTACCTGCAAAGTTAATCCCTGACATATCGTCATACAGGGTAAATGGGGTTAAGTTTGACTTACCCAAAATGATGTTGCCTTTAAACTCTGAGGTAGTTGGTGGAGCAGAACGCTCTTCGTCTGAGCCAGCGCCCAATTCAATGTGGTCACTATCGATAACAATATTGTTATTCATCGCAGAGTCGATAACCGGATCGTAACGGTTAGGTGGTGAATTAGGTACACCATTCATAATAACTAAAGCGCCACGTAATCGTTTACCCGTTAAACCATACATATAGTTGTTGCTCACTGATTGGCTTTCATTAATGATGCGAATACCACCAGTATTTGGCTTACGATTTCCTAAAAAGTAATTCCCTTCAACTTTAGTGAAATGGCCGTGGCGCATGGTTAGTGTGCCTTGGGTTTCAAAAAACACGTTGTTGATTAACGAGTTACCACTAGATTTATTAGAAATGATTTCGTGTTCACCATTAGTGCGGTCAAAGTAGTTAAATTGGGCAGTGGTGTTTGAATATTCACGAGAGAAATGGCTAGTACCAATACGTAAGGTTTCGCCACCATTAGAGCCAAGTACTTGTCTTGGTCCAAAGTAATTGTATTCAATTAGATGATGGTTTTTGCGGCTACCTTCTGAGTTCATACGAACTGCAACGGTTACTCCACGGTTTCGCTTATTAACTAGAGAGTTGTGGTCAAGGCGGTTGTTTTTACCGTACATGGCAACCCAAAGGTCTGACATAGGTCTGTCTTCGGTACTAAAGTTATCGATAACAACATTAGTTACTCTGGAATTGTTCGCTAGATCATCATTAGAAGTTCTAAAAGAAATAACTTCTCCAGTGGGGGTTGAACCGTTTTTAAATACCAGCCCAGAAATCACAATATATTCACCTGAGAATGCCAAGTTAGACTGACCTGTGATAATCACTTTACCTGGTGTTTGTGCTTTTAATTCAATGGGTTTATCTGCAGTTCCCATAGCTTTAAATACAAACTCAACATCGGTCCAGGTGCCGTCTGCAAGTACTACTTGGTCACCTGGCTCTAGTGTCTCCACTACTTCATCGAATTGTTCGATGGTTTCAACCAGATTGATTGGGCTGTCTTCTGTTTGTGTTTCCGAGCAAGAGAAAAGTGCAATACTTAGCGCAAGCAATAAAAAGTGTAATCTAGACACTTTTGACATGTTGTTATACTCCTAGTTAAAAAATTACTCACTGAAAAGCTAATGCTTCTCAGCTCCATATACAATCTCACACCTAATATGAAGTTGACGATATCCAATATAAGATAACTTATATTCAATACCGCCCTTAAGTTTATTTACATAGGTACAGATGGGCTTACTACTAAATTAGAAAAAGTGACCTTGGTATAATCACCATTTTCTAAATCGGTTTCCCAATTTCCAGTTCCTGCACATGCAGGATAGCGAAAGCTGAGTTTTACATCTTTGGTACTACATTGGTTATAGGCTCCCGCTTTGAAATATAATATTTCTTGCGCGTAGGACGTTGGGTAATCTTTCGAATCTATCTCACCATTTGCATCGATGTTATCTGCAAGGTTAATTTGGTGATGCACGGTTTTATGATTTGGGCTTGTAAATACAAGGTGCATGACATTTTTGTATATGTTCACCGTATAACTGAAATCCTCTCCTAAAGCTATACCGCTTTCTCCTGGGTCTGTGGCGTCATCCCAATTACGACCCCACACTGGATATGAGATATCGGTTCTATTTGGATCATCGGTAGCTAGGTTTCTTTCATAGGTCCAATACACAGAGCCCTTCTCATGGTTAGGCCATTTTTTATAGGATATTTTTAAGGGTTCGTTACCCCATCCAAATCCTGGGATTTGTTCTTCATCTTTAACTTGATGAGCATGTACTTGACCAATTACCACTGAGTAGGCAGGGGGTTTATTGGGGTAAGTAGCATTTACAGCAACGTGGTCAACATGCAAGGTGGCCTGTAATTGGCTACCAATTGAAGCAAAGTCATCCGCATTATTATGAGCGGCTAATGCAAAGTTGTTGGCTAAGTCTGCTTCTGAAATTGATTTATCAAGGCCTCGGATCATATAGCGCAGTTCACTACGGGTGTTAGTAGATGTACGCTCTGTGGCTGCTTTATTCGGGGTTGCAAACACCATGTGCTGATTATCATCCAGATAAAAGAAATCTGGATGTTGATAGGTTTTTAGTTCTGCCACATCATATATGTCTGACACTTTGTCATTGTCGTCATCCATAGGTACGGTGAGGTACCAATGACTTAAATCAAACTTACTGGCTGGTACTTGAATACTATTTGCTTTGTGTTTTTTGACATCAACTGACTCACTCGAGCTGCCACAACTGCTTAAGATAATACTTAAAATTGACGCTGTTAAAGTTGCTTTTTGTATGGTCATAAATCATCCCTTTAGAATAATACTTAAAAAAGTGAACAAGCCGTTTTGTTCAAAAAGACCCTTTGGGATTTAATGTGTAACGCTAAAAATCGCCCTAATAACAGGCGATTGATTTTCATATTTGTTGTGTGTTTAAAAAAAAGCGAAGCCAGTTATCCGTTAGGATAAAAGACTTCGCAGACACACACCTTAAAACCTACCGCGTACTCCAACAGTAAAGCGTCTATCTGCTTCGCTGTATTTCCAGATACTATCTAGTTCTGTGATTTGACGAATTGGCTCACCAGTTAAGTTAACCGCATTAGCAACTAGGGTGATGTTTTCATTCACATCTAGACTTGCTGAGAAATCAAATTGACCTCGGGCATCACGGTAGTTATTACCTAATGTTGGGTCATAATAATCAGCTGTAGGATCTGTACGGTTATAAACACCTGTTGCTAGTGCGCCTACTGGCCGAACACGCTTTTCATCTTGAGTGTCTAGGTATTTGTCGCGCCAGTTATAGGCTAAACGTACCTGTAAACCTTCGTATTCCCAGTAAATTTGTCCGTTGAAGGTATTATTAGAAATGTCTAGTAATGGGTTGCCATCAGGCTGTTCGCTGTCTGCATAGGTGTAGTTAGTGCTAATACCTAATCCAGACCAAGCTCCTGGCAATGAACTAAACTGTTGCTGGTATGCTAGTTCTAAACCAACAATTTCACCGCTTCCGCCATTAACATCTGTGTCAATTACAATACCGGTTAAGCCTGCGTCTCTTTGAGCTTCAACATAGGCAAGGTCTTGATCACTTGTGGCATAATTTACATTTGCTTGGCTAACACCTGCAGTATCAAGTAAACACACATTTACGTACTCGGTGACGTTTTGACCTTCGATGGTATCGCCATCAGCTACACAAGAACTGCTACTAACAGTGAATGATTTAACATCTTTATAGAAGATTGCTGCCGAGATTAAACCGCCATCTCCAAAGTAATGCTCTGCAGACAAGTCATATTGAGTTACACGGTAAGGGTCTAGTTGATACGAGCCTTGTGTACCGGTGACTAAAGAGTTATCTACGCTTAATGCTGGGCTTAACTCACCAAATTCAGCGCGGCGCATAACTTTTGCTGCGGCGAAACGAATAATGGTTTCATCATTAAGGGTATAAGTAGCATTTAAGCTCGGTAAGAAATCGGAATAATCGTGTTTAGCTGTTTCGTCGATCAGGCTAGAGGTTAAATCTGTAGAAACATAACGAGCCCCTACAATTGCAGTTAAACTATCAAAATCTAAGTGAAATTGCGTGTAAAGGGCTTGAGTGGTTTCTTCAATTTTGGCATATGAACCTGTATTGCGAACCATATTGTCATCAAGGGTACCCGTTAACTCATGACTACTCCCTGCTAACATTTGTTTCACTCTGTCATAGGTGCCATTGATGTCGTAGGCTAATAATGCACCGTCATATACAAAGTAGTTAGTTAAGGCGTTGTTACCTGTAATACCACTTTGTGAGAAAGAGTTAGAGTGATTCACTTCTTTAAAACCGCCGTAAGCGTCATTAAAATCGCCAATCCAAGTAGGAGTTACCACACCATCATAAGATACACTGGTTTGCAGGTTTTTAAGTTCGCTTCCGTTGTTTCTAAGGTCGTATCTATCTAATTCATATTCGCGATCTGTGGTACGAATACCAGCTTTAACTGCAGCAAGAAACTCTAAATCAAAAGGTTCTGCGTATTCAAGGTCAAGACGAAATGCCGTTTCTTCATTGTCTTCGGTGTATCTTTGGTGAGTGAACTGACGAATGGCTAGGTTATCTGGATCTAGCAGTGCATCTTCGTCTGAAAAGGCTAGCCCTGGTACGGTATCACCATTTTGAGTCATGGTAATAGTGAATAAGTGTTCGGTAATGGTGCCATCTGCATCATATTGTTCACGAGAGATAGGACGTAAGTTGAACTCTGAGTTTCTGCGCTTAGCTTCAGATTTTGCGTAGGATAATTCACCAGAGATTTTTAATTGGTCGGTTACTTGATACTCACCACCTAAGGCGTTAGAAATTGACTCATTGGTAGTAAAATCTGACCAAGTTTTAGGTTGGACGAATACACTGCCTGAACCAAAACTATGTAATTGTCCTTGGGCATCGCCATAGGCGTCATCAAGAATTAAATCGCTGTAATCTTTACTGTCATTAAGAACTGAGTAGGCTTCTTGGCCACCATCAAGTTCAGTGGCATTAATATCTAAATAGATAAAGCCTTCAGCATCTTTTGGTGCCCACTGTAAAGACACACCGTAAGCTGTGCGCTCACGTTGCTCGGTTTTCTGTTCAACTGTATTTTGACTTCTTACAAGATAGTTACCGCTAGGAGTATTGGCTTGGTCGATTGTGCCATCTCCGTCTAAATCTAATTCAGTTGGGGTTACTAGGTTAATGAATTCGTCGCGGCGTAATTCTCTGTCTTGGTAAGCCAATACAAATGACGCACCAAATGTGCCAGCGTCATCTAAGTCCCAATTTTTACCAGCTGATACGTTAAACTTAGGGGCCCAGTTTTCTGTTTTATCTGCATATTCACCATCTAGGGTAAAAGCAATTAAAGGCTCGTCTAATTCTAATGGGCGAACTGTGGTCATGTTGATGGTTCCACCTAGAGCTCCTTCAATCATTTCTGGAGTCGGTGATTTTATTACTTCAACGGTTTTCAAAAAGCTAGAAGGGAAGTCATCTAAACTAATACCACCACGCCCACTGCCGGATGTAGAGCGACCGTTTAGTTCTACACGGTTCTGAGAAATACCACGTATAGTGACGCTTTCGCCAACACCAAAGTCTGTGCTTATTGAAACGCCAGTAATTCGTTGTAGCGCTTCAGCTATGTTGTTATCTGGCAATTTACCTATATCTTCAGCAACAATGGCATCGACAATGCGAGAGTCAAAGCGTTTTTGACGTGCTGATTCGGCCAAGCTTCCAGCTATACCTTGAACCTGAATAACTTCTACATCAGAAGTTGGTTCTTCGGTTTCTTGCGCAACGGCTGGCACGGCTATCAAAGCCGCTAGGGTAGCACCAAATAATTTGACGTTACGGTTGGTATTTCTATGTTGGTTAAACATAGAGGTAATTTTGTTTAGTCTCACTGTTCTCTCCTCTGTTTATATATTTCCTGTACTGCTTATTTGGATATACAGGAGATATATCAATTTTCTGCATTAGTATGGTTAGTGCAGATCTAATATATTAGTTGTCGTTTTTATATATCAGATGCATTTTAAGTTTATTTGTTCTAAAATCGCAACAACTTTTTAACAATAAATTGTAAAAACCAACAAAAAGATGCCAAAGTATTGTTTTTACTAATAAAGATGTAACAATTATTTCAAGTTCCATTTGCTATAAAGTTTGTTGCTAGGTGTAAGGGGTCGCAATACTGGGCCAAAGATGCGGTATTCATTGCTTTTACTTGCAAGCATCTTATATATGGATATAAGGTGTAGTGATTTTAGAATAAGAGGCTATTAACGTATTTAATGAACACAATTAACTTCGAAATTAAAAGTATCGATAAAATTATAGCCTCAGGTATTACCAAAGAAGGCAGCTTAGTCGATCAAATTTATTGGGTTTTAAGGGACAATATTATTAATTTGTCTTTACCTCCTGATATGCCTTTAGTAGAAAAAGAAATCGCCTCTATATTTGAGATCAGTAAAACTCCCGTCAGAGAAGCACTCATTCGCTTAGCCAATGATGGTTTAGTACAAATTATTCCTAAAAGCGGAAGCTATGTTACTGCTATTAGTTTAGAGAGATATTTGGAAGCCTGTTTTATCCGCACCAACCTTGAAGGTGGTTGTGTAAAACGGCTCGCTGATAAAGGCATTAGTTTATCTGAACAAGTACAGCTAAAGGCAATTATTACTGAGCATAAACAAATCGATGAAAGTAACACCAACCCTAACAGCACCTACCATAATTCACCTTCATACGAGATAAACGAGTTGTTTCATCGTACGCTTTTTGAATACGCAGGAATTGTTGGTGCTTGGTTATTGTTAGATAGCTCAAGAGCCGAAATTGACAGGGTTAGAAATTTAAAAGCTATGATTGGTATTGATCGCAATACTTCAGTTATTAGTGAGCATTCCGATATTGTTGATGCCATCATTAGTCGCGATCCTTCACGGGCGAAAAAAGCCATGATGTATCATATTGGTGATGTGGATGATGAAATGGAGTTTATTTCAAATAATCCAGAATTTATTCGGGCAATGGATGTATTCAATGCTGTCATCAGTGAACAAAGCAACCGTCGTAACGCTAGTCGATACAACGGTAAATTATTTGTTGGTAATCGAGTGGTGTTTTAACTAGCTACTAAAGTTTGCCGCAATTCGCATCTTTAAGTAGTCTTCTGCACTTATAGGGGGATAGGTTTTTTTAGGCCCCTGAATAGTTACATTTTTATTAGCTTGACAGAAAAAAGCCATACTATGCCGTGGATTTTTCTTTTCTCCTTTATGGGGCATTCTTACTCTATGTAGTGTTGATTTTAGCTGGTCATCACTCCAACGCATTAACATATCCCCTATATTACAGGTGATCACATCATCTAAGGCTTCTACTTCACACCATGACTGATGGATTGAAGCATCTTTTCCCGCACATACTTGCAACCCTGCTTGTCCCTCTTTTTGAAATACCATAGTTAAGCAGTCATAGTCTGTGTGCGCTCCTGCGCGCCATGTATTTTCAGGTAATTCTGCGTCCTCTGAAAAGGGTAGGTAATGCAACAGTCTTAGGGTACTTTGATAATCGGCTTGAGTTCGGTCGTGAGCAACTGTAAAAAAATTTCTTTCAAATCCAAGTTTATAGGCAAAGCATTGTAAAACCTTCATACCCAGCTCCCAAGCTTGATGCTCTAAGGAAAGAATGTGAGTTTTAAAATTGGCTAACTCATTAGTGTTAGGCCATAACCCTTGCATACGTGGTAGGGTGACTTGATAAGATTCTTTCTGATCAGCAACGCCAGTTGAAGGACGCACTTGTTCCATATATTCCCAACCCGCATTTGAGCCATTTTTTAATGGATATTGGCCCTTAATAGACTCAGGTAAGTCAAAAAAGGCTTTGGACTCAGCAAACCCTTGGGTGATACTCGATAATGGCAGCCCGTGATTCACTAGTTGAAAAAATCCTACTTCAGTAGCTGCTTCCCATAATTGATTAGCTATATCTTCAAAACGGTTTTCAAACTCAGTTAAATCAATCTTAGGAATGCTGATTTCTTGCATATCAGACTTTACTTGGCTAAATGCAGCTTCTAGCTTTAATTCTTGAAGCTCGTAATTCGATTGTTTTGTTTCTGTTTTTTTCATTTTTACTCTCTTAAGTTTATGTAATAAGAGCAATGCTGACCTTACCAGCGCTTCTACTCTGGTTGCCATTTATCATGGCGTGAAAGCGGCTGATAAAATTAATTGATCAGAAGCCAATATATGTAGTGTCAGAACTTGTCTTTCGGCAGACTCCAACGAAAAAATAAATATTGAATCAACTGTACTGTTTTAAATAATAGCAAGCTTAATGTAGATAAAAGTAGCAGGGCTGCAAAAGCCTGAGGGATTTTAAAATATGAAGTGGAGAATTGCACAAAGTAACCTAGTCCTTGTTCAGCAGCGACAAATTCAGCCACCACTGCCCCAATGATCGCTAAGGTTATAGCTACTTTCATGCCACTAAAAATATGTGGCACAGCATAAGGTAAGCGAATATGCCACACCTCTTTTACGGCAGATGCTTTTAAAGATTTTGATAACTCTATCAATTCTTCTGGTGTTGACATCATGCCAGTTGTTGCGGATACCACTAAAGGGAAGAAGGTAATTAGGCAAGTGATGGCAAGCCTTGGGGCTTCGCCAGCGCCCATTATAACCACTAACAATGGGGCGATAGCGATAACAGGAGTTGATTGGATAATAACCAAAATTGGGTACAGGGTCTTTGCTAAAAATTTAGACTTAACCATAAAAATAGCCAAAGGTAAGCTGATTACCAAGGATAAACAAAATCCTAATATAGCCACCCTTAGCGTCGCCCATAAATGTATAGCCCAACGAGAGGGGTCAACCGCTATAAATGCCTGATAAATTGACGATGGAGCAGGTAATAGAAAATTTGGAATTTCGAACATCCTGACCATAACTTCCCAGATAGGTAATATGGCTAACAAAGTAAACACTGGAAAAAGTTTGCTGGTAGAGAAATTAAGCGTTCCTTTAGTCATTTTTGTCTCCAGAAACAGAAGAGCGCGCATTCGTATTCGGATGATAAATTAATTGCCGGATTCGATCCGTGTAGGCGCTAAATTCTGGCGTATTTATGGTATTTAGCGATCTAGGCCTAGGTAGACTAATGGTTATATCTGCAATTATATGAGCGGGCCTTGGGCTCAATACTAATACTTTATCGGCTAGTAAAACCGCTTCGGATATTGAATGGGTAATAAACAATACAGTTTTGGGTTTTTGCCGCCAGATATCTAATAATTCAAAGCCCATTTGTTCACGGGTTAGGGCATCTAAAGCTGAGAAAGGCTCATCCATAATTAAAATTTCTGGATCCATCAACAAGGCGCGAGCAATGCCGACTCTTTGTTGCATACCACCCGATAACTGATGAGGCATGTGCTCAGAAAACTCACTTAACCTCACCATATTTAACATATTCGCTGCTGACTCTTTGTTTTTTCTAGAGACACGGCCCTGCTTATATTGGATAGGAAATAACACGTTTTCTAATACATTTTTCCAAGGTAGTAGAGTTGGCTTTTGAAACACTATACCCGTATTTAACTGTGGTGCTGCAACAGGGTAGTCATAAATAGAAACTTGGCCTTTTGTTGCTGGAAATAAACCCGCTAATAATCTAAGTAAAGTTGATTTACCGCATCCTGAAGGCCCTAAAACTGCAACAAATTCCCCTTTTTTAATTGAAAAATTTATATTATCTAAGGCACAGACGTTTTTACCATCCTGTGTTTCATAGGTATGGCCAACACCTTCAAAGGTGACGTGGGGAAGCATTTTTATTTACTCTCTACTTTAAGATAGCCTGTTTTTTCTTCACTATTGGTTGTGACTGGTGAAATTGCTTTCATAAAGCTACGGTTTATGGCTTCTTCAGGGTCTATAGCGTCTAACTCAAACCCTTGAGATTGAGCTACATAAGACCAAGATGTTGCTAACCTTTCTGAGTTAATTATGCCTAAACCGTGGGCGTCACTTGCGTTGTTATAGACCAAACTGCGGATATTAATAATAGTGTCTAGGGCGATTTGGGTATCTACTTCAGGAACCAAATCATGCACTATTGCAGCCGATTCTTTAGGGTAAGCCCATGTAAACTCAATGGCCTTTTGAAAAGCGACTAAAAAACGCTTAGCCACATCTGGCCGGGCTTTTAAAAATTTGTCAGTGCCTACAATTACCGTTGAGTAAAACTCTAAGCCTGCATCATACCAGGGCATAACGTGAAGTTCTTTACCAACAATAGCAACTTGTGATTGGTACTTTACTGTGTCTGTCATCCAAGAAATAATCACGTCGGTATTGCCTGTGGCTAACATGGGCCCTAAGGCTCCTGCATCTACTTTTATAATGCGGATACTGTCTTTAGGAATGCTATTTAGATTTAAAAGCAAAGGTAAAAATACTACGGATGAACTAAAAGCTGAGGTAGCGACTCGCTTTCCTTTTACATCTGTGACCGATTCAATACCAGAGCCTTTTAGAGAGAAGAATGCGTGGGGCGCTTTACTAAAAACACTCATGATTGCAGAAACGGCTAATGGTTCTTGAGCTTTAGCTGCAAGTAAAGAAGACAAGTCGGCGTAACCTACATCAGCAATTCCCACTCCTAGTTTGGTTAATGAGTCTGATGATCCCTTACCGTGAGAAATTTTCACCTTGATGTTTTGCTCTGCAAAAAAACCTTTACCTATGGCAACGTATAGTGGTGCTTTATCGCCACCCGGCAACCAATCTAGTTGAAAGGTTACTTCATCCATTCTTGCAGCTTGGGAACTAGCACAGAAAAAACAAACAGCTAAAATAACACGGGGGAACAGTGGTTTCTGCATTGTTGACCTCATTACAAGATAAAAAAGATTAAGTCAAGACTGTAAAATGTCTGATACTAAAAGTGATTACTAGCGAGGGTAAATGGTGAGATTTATAAACTATTTTATTTAGCAAGCTCACACCCCAGTCAGTTAAACCACACTAACTAAACGTTGTGAGCAATGTCCTAGCGTAAACGTGTATCAAGACACTTACAGTTCTCACCTGACAGCTTCTACTCAAAGTTTGTGTACTGATTTCTTACTATCAATTCTCTAGCTATTCGAAATCAATATTGAGTTTAAATTAGCAGTTAGTGTGCCAAATTCAATGTGTACCTAAAACCTTATATTTAAAGGTGGTTGACTGGGTTTTAGTTTTGATTCATGCATTAACATTGTGCAATTAGTTCACTTCGCCCCAAAAGTACCCAATTATTTTTGTGCTTATAAATGAGCTTTGCCTCTTGAGGGATATTCGATATAGTCATATTGTTAGCCTGATCAAATTAAGTCGTTAGCATGTAAATATGGCTTCGTTGTGACCTCCAAGGAATATTTCTTGAATTACCTTATTAAAAATGCGACTGGGATCTTAGCGTCATCGACAGTTAGAACTATAAATCAGTTTCAATCTGAATCAGAAAATCCTCCGTCTGACATACGTGTAAGCCAAGGTCTGATTAGCGAAATAGGTCGGGGGTTAGAGTTAATTAATAATGAGACCTTAATTGATGCTACTAATTGCGTTATCTATCCTGGGCTAATAAACACTCATCATCACCTAGCTCAAAGTGTATTAAAAGGTATTCCAGCAGGGTTAAATTCGGGTTTAGGTGATTGGTTAGCAGCGGTCCCTTACCGGTTTTGGCCTAACATAGATGCGCAACTTATGTATGACACTGCAACATTGGGGCTGGCTGAGTTATTACGCTCTGGTGCTACAACCTGCTGTGACCATCATTATTTATATCATGAATCTGTGAGCCCTGAAATTGAAGAGGCTGTTTGGCAGGCTGCGAGCGATATTGGTATGCGTTTAGTTTTGTGCCGAGGAGGAGCAACATCTATTGGGAGTCACAAAGGCTTAAAAGGAGGGGGTATTCAGCCCGAAACAGTAGAGCAAATGATAAACCGTTTAGATGATAGCCGGTCACGCTATCATCAAGCAGATGCCAACGCTATGCGGCGTTTAGTCGTGGCTCCCACTAGTTTAATTCATAGTACTAAAGCTGAAGATTTAAAAGCATTGGTAGCATATGCTAGAAGCCATAGTTTAAAAATGCACTCTCATTTGTTAGAAGTAGACTTTGATGAACACCAATCACACATGTTACACAGTAAGTCAGCGGTGCAATATGCTGAGGAATGTGGTTGGTTGGGAGAAGATGTATGGTTTGCACACTTAGTTAAGGCTTCAACGCAAGATATTGACTTATTAGCTAAAACTAGTACGAGTATTAGTCATTGCCCTACTTCTAACTGTCGTCTTGGTAGTGGTGTAGCGCCTGTGATTGCCATGGAAAACTCAGGAATGAATATCACCTTAGGCGTGGATGGCTCTGCTTCTGCTGAAAATGCCTCTATGATCCAAGAACTAAACTTAGCTTGGTTGTTACATAGAAGTATTCATGGCCCCGAGGCTACAAGTGCAGAGCAAATAGTAAAGTGGGGCAGCCAAAACGCAGCAAAGCTTTTAGGTTTAGACGCTATTGGAGAGTTAAAGGTTGGTAAAGTCGCTGACTTAGTTTTGTTTGATATGAGTCACTATCGATACTGGGGCAATCATAGCCAGATCTTAGCCCCCGTTATCGCTGGTGAGCCTGTAGTAGTAAAAACATTATTAGTTAATGGTAGAGTGATTCTAGACAGCGAGGAAATTAAAGGTATTGATCTAGATAAAACTCAGAGCAGTTTGATTCAAGGTTTAACTAGGTTAAAGCAAAAGGTTGGTAATTTTTAAAGGTTAAAATAACTTTCAAGATGATGAGTGATGTCTCCCTCTTTAACTAGAGTTAATTTTGTTAAAGAGGGACGGGAAGATGAACTATTTAGCTATCTAAATAGCTTTCTAAATCATCGCCTTGTTGGTTATCAACATCTTCAGGATCAATTTCTATCACAGGAATAGTTTGATCTACACTAAAATGCACACAACTTGATTGAGAAAAGTTTGGTACGTTATCATAACTAAATACTGAATAGTATTTAGGTTTGTTAGGGTTACCAAAACTGTCATAGGTGTATTCATCTGGACCACCGTATAATTTCACCCCATCAAAGGGAGAGCGTGGCGGATGAAAGCAGTTTCTCACTACAAATGAGCCTACAAAATCAGGATCTTTAGGGTTATCCCAAAGGATTTTAACTTTGTTGTTTTCAATTTTGGTACGAATGTTCGTAGGTGACTCTAGAGGCGTTTTCTTGCGCTCAATATACTCTACTACCAATTTTGGTTGTAAGTTTTCAGTAGGACTATTTACCCATTCAACTAGTTCATCTTGACCATCTCTAAAGCCTGAAGTTGCTCTTATTAGGAAAAATGCTTGGGCATTATGCTCATAAAGGCTCTCTAACTCACCTCGGCTATAACTATCAAAATCAAAATAGTGGGTCTTTTTATTGCGTAGCTCTGCATTACTCACTTCATAACCAATATATTGAATACTCTCCCTTTGTTTCATGCTCTCGAAACTGAGTTCTTCAAAATCAGCCAATTCAACTGTAAAACGAATATCTTTTTTAGGGCCAAGAGAATTGTGATTAGATAACTGTAAGTAGGCATTGGTAATCACAGTGCGTTTAGGGTCTGGCATTGAGTGCATAGCAAACGCAAGTTGGCCGTATATTTTGTTGCCATCTTTATCATATCCAGTTTGTAATTTTCCGGTTACGTTACCTTCAGCCATTATAGTATTGATACTGGTAGGCGATATCTCAACTTTATTAGCTTGTCGGGTATAGATAATTTCGAGGTTAGGCCGGTAATGGATACCCGAACCAAAGCGGCCATAGCCAATATCAAACTGCATCATTTGAGAGTCTGCGCCGTTAGGGAGCGTGGTTGGCCCATCGATACGCATCAATACTTTTCCAGTTTTTAGCTGTTCTTGCAAAATAGCGCGCTCTTTACCGTTTAAAGGCCAATCACTCCAAACACCCTGAGTCACTCTATCTGATTCTATTGTTTGCCCAGAATGAATGACAGTAGCGTTAGCAATGTCATTGTAATCTCTAATATTAGGTACACTGGACGCGTCTAAGAATGAGATGCCCCATTCACCATAGCCTTCTAATTTTGCACTGACTCGGTTCATTGGATATAAAGAGAAACACGCCTCTTTAATTTCTGCGTCATCTGGCAATCTATCTAGGGAAAATTCGATTACCCCATAACACGCCCCTCGAGATTTATTTACACCAATAAAAAGCGAGTTTAATCCAAAGTGTTCATGGTTTTTTTCTTGGGTATACTGACCCACGTAACCAATTTGGTTGGCTGGCGGAAACAGAGTTTTGCTAAACTGCTCGTGGGCCAATAAAGTTCTAATTTTTACTTCAGGGGCGTAGGGGCCTTTTATTTTGGTCTCTAAGGAGACACTACGAATTTTATAAAAATATAATTGCCCACTTTTAAGCTGTATATCACTGAAGCTTAAGGACTTAGTGATACCTACTAAATTATCATCGGTACAGGGGCTTTTATGATGGGTATTTCGATAGATCTCAAAATACACATTTGCATCTTCTGGGGATTCCCACTCTAGCGTAATACTATTCTCGGTTACTTCAGACATATTGAAGTTATCGGGTCTACTAGGTGCAAGGTCAGAGTAATTAACTGCAGAGCGCAGAGCATGAACCAGGGCTGGAATGTTTTCGTTAACACTTTCAGACATGTTTTCCATATAGTCTGGAATATTTTTGGTGCCAACTTCCACTACAGTGGCTAATATGCCCTTGCTGTAATAATACTCGCGGCCACTGCCATTGATTAGGTTTGTGGGGGGCTTCCCTCTATGAATCCCATATTTTCTGCCGGTCACTTTTTCAATTTCAAATGCCATGTTGGCACAAAGGGTATTTAGATCTGTGGTGTCGATTTCAGCTTCGTGATCAAATTTATGGGCGGGGAAAAACACATTCCCTTGGGAGTGGTAATCTAGAGAAACAGTAATGTTGCCATGATCCGCCACAAAATCTCTTATAGCTTGGGTTTCTGGCTCTGAAAACGCACTAGGGCCACCATAAATATTCGATGATGGGTCGCTTCTTTCTTTAAATCTCACCCCGAAGTTTCGATTAAGATCGACACCATAGGTGCCATCGCCGTTATTACGGCGGTTTTTTCGCCAAAAGGAAAAATGGGTGCGGGAATACTCAAAACCATCAGGATTTAAACAGGGCACTATATAAAGGGTATTTCGGGTTAATGCATCTTGTAACTTAGGGTTAAACTGATAGTTATCGATTATATATTTGATAAAGCTATTGGCTAATTCTATGCCTATCCATTCACGGGCGTGAATAGTTCCTGTGTATAACAGTGCAGGTTTTTTGTCGGCATTGTGTACGTCAAGACTGATGGTCGCCAACATAATAGGGCGTCCTTCCCATGTTTCACCGATGCTTTTAACTTTTATTAAGTCAGGGTAATCCCGGGCTGCATCGTCTAAAAACTCCATGGTTTCTTTGTACGAAAAATACTGTTTTTTCATCTTTTCTCTTAACTATTATCGAGTAATGTTTAGCCTATAGGCGCCATTAGCCTCATAGGCGCAAATTAATGCGCCAATACTAGTTCCATAATTATTGAGGCGATGAGTGAATGTATTCTTGCCATGTTTCCAATATGCTGATTACTTTCTTCTCACCAATATTTTTTACTTTGTAAAACTCACTACCATCACTTTGTAATGCTTGGTGAATCGTTGGTAAATCTAATGTTTCAAATATTAGTGAAACCTGTTGTTTACCAAAGCCCTTAATACTACCAAAAAATTCGGCGAATGCCTCAGCACTAAGCTCAACAGTTTCTACATTTTGATCATTTTTTACTATTTCTGGCGATTCTTCTGCTTCGTCGGTTACTTTTATAGTCGCAGCTTCAGATGCGTCCAAGGTTTCTGCAACTTGAGGTGCTGAAACTGTGGCCGCTGTATCGCCTTTGTTTTTTAAATAATTGTCTTGGCGGTTCCAAATATCACTCGGCCATTCTTCGGCAGTCATGGCTGTGGTTGCTAATATTGGGTAATTGTCATCACTGATTTCAGTGAATAGCTCTCCACCATCACAGCTTGGCATGACTTGTTTACCAAAGGTTATATTCCGCATTGTGCGCAAAACATTGGAACTCATTTTGCTCAACTCTTCCCAATTAAATAATGGAATATAGGGCAGCTTGAATTGACCATTAGAAAACTTCCACATCAGGTATTGGCCAATCCAATCCCTAATGTAAGGAAATGCCGCAAATGCTGTGGCACACTCAAGAATTCTGTACTTACCGTCCACACCAACCGCAACGTCGCAAGCCCAATATTCAGCTTTTGCCGCTTTAGATACTTTAACCGATAAGTCTAAAACTTCTTGGGGTACAGCTTGGTAATCCATTGAGCCACCTTGGCTGGTATTGGTTAACCATTCACCTTCAGGTGGTCGACGCCAAAAGGCGCACACTGGCTTGTGGCCAATAAGCATAACGCGAATGTCTGCTGCCATAGGCACGAAATCTTGTAAATAAACGGGGTAATATTTTTTTTCATCAAGTAAACTTCGTGCTTCTTTGTAACTATCTACTTTATGTACAAAGTAGCCCCCATAGTTTGACGGACCATAGGACTTCTTGATTATTTTCGGAAACTTAGTTTGTTTTAAAAACTCGTCTGCTTCTTGTTTTTCATAAAAGATGCGGGTTTTTGGAATAGGGATGTCGTATTTTTCACAAAATAGTGTCACATTTTCTTTAGATTTGTTTGAAAACTGAGTGTCGAGTGAGGGCACAAATTGTACATCAGGCAATGCATTACTAATTTCTCTAAATGTCTCATAGGCTGTGGCTGGTACATTTCCTATCAAAACATTAATTTTTTTACGTTTAACTTCATTGATAAACCGCTGCTTGTCATTTCGCCAATGGTAGGTGACGGTTTCAATTTTGTCAGGCCAGCCTTTAAAGTTAGATTTGTCGAAAAATCTTAATACGTGATCTAAGTATAATAGGCCTATTTTTGGTAATGGAGATTTCGCATTTTTTTTCATTACTGTTTCTCTTCTACAATTCGTTCAATTAAATTAACAATTTTATTGATTTTAAGGGCGTTAAAATCTAATCCTAATTTTTCTTGTTCTGGTGTAGCAAATGCTGGAATACCATTGACCTCCAACACAACATATTCTTCTGTATCTAAGTCATATAAGAGGTCTACGCCAGCAATTTCTAGTCCTGATACTTTTGCAGCTTTGATAGCTAATTCAATGATAGCGTCATCAGGTTGACGTAATATGACAGAGCCCCCACTAGTGATATTAGTTTTCCAATCATCCTCAGGGGCACTGCGGCCGTAACACCCTACAAATTCTCCATCTACAATATCTATGCGGTAGTCGGTTTTGTCGTAATTGATGAATTTTTCCAAATAAAAATGTTTCATATCCATTCTATTTAGAAAAGGAATAAGAATGTCTAAAGAGCGCTCATCTTCTATCTTAACTATACCATTTCCACCCCAGCCATCTGTGGGTTTGTAGACTACTTGTCCCTGCCATTCACGTACTGTATTTTTTAATAACTGAATGTCTATGTGGTTTATTAAACGGTAATCTGCTGTTCGAATTCCTGCTCTGTTTAACATGTGAGCGGTTAGAAATTTATCTTCTGTTAGCGCAAAAGCGTCATAATTATTTATGGTTGGTACAGAGCGGCTAAGGGCATTATACAAGTATACTTGATAGGCTGTTTGACCACCTGCATTATATGAGAAAAATGCTGAAAGCTCTTCCATGCAAATTCCATTGCAGACGATCTCACCGCCGTGAGCTGAGGCATTAGCCATATCTAGGCTAGGTATGGTTTTTATGTTTTTTTGGCTTAAAAGGTCGATTATTTGCCTTTGAATTTCATTCCCACCACTATTTTGGTACATCCACATACCTATGGTCGGCTCTAACCCAGAACTTGTATTCGAATGCATAAAAAATTTCTCCATTAAACTGAATAGGGCCCAGTTACACTATAAAATTGGTGTAGTTATACACCGCTCATTTCTGATATTTACAAATGTGGACAGCAATTTTAACGCCAATAGCTAATAAGAGTTGCAACTTTAGTATTATATTGACAAATTGAGACAGAGAAGGTCCAACGACTAATATACTATTTTAAATCGATTATAACTCAATAACTTAAGTCAAATTATATTCATTTTAAATAGCAGACGCACCAAAGCTGAACTGATATTAGTTGGTATTGTATCTTGTTGGTGCGTAAAACAGTGGCACTAGGAACATATAGATAACTAAGCCTTAGATATTCAATACTATGGCACCATAAAGATCTTGGTATTTCAATTGCTATATAGGATTACATTCATGTTTATTAACTATGGTTGGAGTTACTTTGAACTTTACTGAACTAGCACAAATTATAAATCTTAATTCTTATACTAAAAATAAACCGGGTGTCGATGAAAATGGAAAAATTTTTAGTGCATGGATGGAGACTTTAGGCTTTGAGACTGAAGTATTTGCTCGAGAGCATATTGGTGATCACTTGTTATTTACGTCTCCAGTCGTAGCAGGTAAAAAACGTGTTTTACTATTAGGGCATTTAGATACTGTGTTTCCTCCGGGAACTTTCACTGACTTTTCTGAAGATGCCGAATGGGTATATGGGCCTGGTGTATGTGATATGAAAGGGGGCAATGTAGTTGCTCTTGAGGCCTTGCGTAATGTTAAAGCACAACAAGGTGAAATTGCTAATATAGACATGTTGTTAGTAAGTGATGAAGAAAGTGGTAGTGACGATAGTAAATATTTGAGCGCTGAGCTGGGCAAAAATTATGATATTTGCTTAGTTTTTGAGGCTGCTGGTGTCGATCATGAAGTGGTCATTGCAAGAAAAGGCGTAGGAACCTTTTTTATTAACCTTGAAGGAAAAGCGGCCCATGCTGGTAACCATTATGTGGATGGGTGTAATGCAAATTTGGCTGCGGCCCATATGATTATTGCATTGACTGAGCTGACTAACTTGGCAGAAGGGACAACGGTTAACGCTGGTAAAATGAGTGGTGGTATTGGCGCTAATACAATTTCTCCTAAAGCGGAAATCATAGTAGAGACTCGTTATACCCAAAAGGTAGAAAAAGAACGCTTGTTAGCCAGCCTAGAAGAAATATGTGCAAATCCAGCCGTAAAAGGTGTAACTGCGACATTATCGGGTGGTATTCAGAGGGATGTGATGCAAAGTTCACCCAATCAAATGACGCTATTGGCACAAATTGCAAGTATTTTAGGGTATCCCCTGAAGACTGAAAAACGAGGTGGGGTAAGTGACGCTAATATAGTATCGTCGGTTGGCGTAGCTACTTTGGATGGCTTTGGTCCCTTTGGAGATGGTGACCATACCATTACTGAGCGTGCAAGTAAGGCTAGTTTTTCAAGGCGTATAGATGAGGTGACTAAAATATTATTAGATTTTAATGCTGGCTAATATATTAACGGTTTAGCTCCAATCGCAGGATATCTGTCGCTGTACTGGATAGTGTGAACAAGGTGTTTATGATATCTATAAAATAACCATTCCAAGAAATAAGTATCACCTATATCGTTTGATATATTATTTTTTATGGGTAGGCCCAATTCCATTTTTATGTTGGCAAACAGCTAAGCCATTCCTATTTGGCAGCTGTACTGGTTCATATTAAACAGGTTGTTTTTTTAGCCTAGATTATTCCTATTGAATTGTTTTGCTTTGAATTAAACATAGTAATAATTCAGGTTTTTGTGTGATATTTGACCAGTTAGACCGCATTTTCCATAAATTAGTGAGCGTTTACCGGTTTGTTCTACTATTAATTAAATACCTTTAATTAATAGTTTAAAACTTAACAGGAAAAAGTAATGGCGATACCTGTAACTATTGCAGACGATTCTGCGCTTTCTCGCAAAAATGTTCGACGTGCAATCCCAGAAGATTGGGATGTCACTATATCTGAGGCGACCAATGGGCAAGAGGCCATTGACGCTGTAGAGGCAGGCTTAGCTGATATCTTATTTTTAGACCTCACAATGCCTGTGTTAGATGGGTTTGATGTACTTCGTTATGTCAAAGGTAATCATCAAAAAACCGTAGTTATTGTGATTAGTGCTGATATACAACCAAAATCAGTAGAGCTCGTAAATTCTTTAGGAGCATTTCGTTTTTTACAAAAGCCATTAAAAGCTGAGGAGTTAAAACAGACGTTGCATGAAGTAGGTTTACTATGAAAGATTTATTATTAACAGAAGACCAGCGAGATGCCTTGCAAGAAATGATGAATATTTCAATGGGGCAAGCAGCAAAATCATTAGCACAGTTAATTGATGTTCAAATAACCTTATCGATTCCGACAATTAATGAAGCTAGTCCAGATGATCTAGTTGAGATATTAAATCATAGTGATGACACTTGGTATGCTAGGCAGTCTTTTCTAGGGCAAATTAAAGGTGAAGTTCTCTCTTTAATAAGTAAAGAGGGTTGTGATGCCATGGCTGAATTAATGGATTATGATAAACCTTTGTGTGACGCGCAAACCCAAGAGTTAATTTTAGAGTTAACAAATATATTATCTGGTGCATGCTTGAGTGGTTTATCAAGCCAGCTAGAATTAAAATCCAACCTAAATATGCCGACTTTATTTAACTCCTTAACAAATGGAAAACCCAATTATAATTGGGCTACTGTATTATTAGTTGAAGTATGTTTTAGCATTGAAAGTTTTAGTTTTAACGCAAGGGTGGTTATTTGCCTAGAAGAAAACTCAATTGTTGCTTTGAAGGCTAGTCTAGATGCCTTATTAAGTTGATTCAGAATGCACAAACCTGAATTATTAGAAAGTCTGTTACGTAAGTTACCTATGGGCGCTTGCATGGTAGATAAAGAGTACCGCATTGTTTTTTTAAATGACTTTTTTGCTGACCGAATGGATTGTGATGAAAAGGACGTGCTTGGAAAGTCTTTGTTGGAACTTTTTCCTGATCAAGCTAGGTTTTTAAAAAAGAAAATTAATAGTGTTTTTATTTTAAAAAATGAAACCTTTTCTTACTGGGAGCAACGCCCACATATATTCAATTTTTTGAGTTCACGCCCTGTGACTGGTGAAGAGTCCTTGATGTTTCAAAATATGGAAGTATTACCTCTAATGGATGATAGCCATGAGGTACTTTATGCATGTATTACTATTCAAGATGTAACAGCGCAAGCCAGTTATTACAATGATTTATCTAAAGTAGCTGATGAGTTGGAGTTAGAGCATAAAGCTCAAGCGAGTCTTATTAGTAAGTTGAAAGATACGCAAAGCCAGTTAGTTCACTCCGAAAAGATGGCTTCTATTGGTCAATTGGCTGCTGGTGTAGCTCATGAAATTAATAGTCCAATAGGATTTGTATACTCAAATATTGAAATCCTCCAAGATTACATTGGAAAGCTCGTAAAAATCACCCAGTTTTCAGATAAATTGATAGATAAAATTGGTCAGGAACTTCATCTTAAATTAAAAAAGGACTTCTTTGAGCGCCACGAGTTTGATTATATAAAAGAAGATGTGGTCGATTTGGTGGAGGAATCCTTAGATGGTGCCAAGCGCGTCAAAGCTATAGTAGAAAGTTTAAAGGAGTTCTCCCATGCAGATGCTAAACATTGGACAGAAAGCAGCTTAATTGATGGAATTGAGAGCACTCTAAAAATAGTCAGTAGTCAGTTTGAGTCTAATGTCACATTGCATAAAGATTATGAAAAAGGCTTAACTCCTTTATTTTGTATGGGAATGCAGTTAAATCAGGTTTTTATGAACTTGCTTGTAAACGCAGCTCATGCGGTAGGTGAAAATGGTTCAATTTTTATTAAAGTGTTTAGTGAGGGCGAGTTTCAAAAAGTTAGTGTAAGAGACACTGGTATTGGAATTGACGCAAAAAACTTATCAAAAATATTCGACCCATTTTTTACAACAAAGCCGGTTGGCAGAGGTACTGGGTTAGGTTTATCGCTTTCTTATAATATTATTAAAAACCATAACGGTAATATTGATGTTAAGAGTTCGGTAGGAGAGGGGACCGAGTTCATTGTTAGCATTCCAATTAAACATGCCAAAGAATAAATACCTTTGGCTTTGTTTAATAATTATTCTTAAAAGTTAAAGACCTTCTGAATCACGTTTCTTTTTGCGTTTTCGCTGCTGCCAAGCATTGGATACTGATAATCTCCAAAAATAATTAAATGTAAAATATCCCACTGTACTAAAAAATACCGAGCATATAAGACAACCCACTAAAAAGGCTGGCCCAATGGTTTCCATACTTTGCATTACCCAGTGCCAACTTAGCTCAAAAGTAAACTCTTGAGTTGTGGTACCTAGTGCCGTTGCTCCTATCAGATACGCGCCATAAAAAATAGGAGGCATGGTGAAGGGGTTAGTTATCCATACTGTGGCCACAGATAGCGGTAAATTAACGCGCAAAGGGATGGCCATCCCTGCAGATAACCACATTTGAAATGGCAATGGAATAAAAGCAAAAAACAACCCCACAGCCACGGCTCCCGCTGCTGAACGTCTGTTTAAATGCCATAAATTTGGATCATGTAATAATGTCCCAAAGATAGACAGTACCTTATGTTCTTTTATTTTTTGCGGGCTAGGCAAAAATCGCTTAATAAACTTTTTCAGAATTATTCTCTATACTTATTTTAGTCAAGCAATGGAAGGCGTGATGCACCTACTATGGACAGTAAACTTTTCAGTTTTATTGCAGCTGCAATATCTAGCCTCATTTGGACTAATTTACCTTCCATTTTTAGCATTATTTTACTTCTTGGTGCCAGTTTTCTATTCGCTAAACAATTTATTCATTTAGCTTATTTCTTAATTGGCATTGTCTGGATGGCGAGTGTAGGCCATTGGCAATACTCTTTGCAACTGTCATCAGAGCAGACCTCTGAATCAATTGTTGTTGTAGGTGAAATTACCACCTTAATTCATAAGCGACAAGAAGTACGTTTTACTCTTAAAGTAACACAAATTAACACTAACAAGCTTTCCTTCTCTCGGAATATTCGAGTGAGTTGGCGTCAGCCGTCTTGGTTAGTGCAGCAAGGTCAAATAGTTAAACTAGAAGTGAAACTCAAACCCCCTCATGGGTTAGCTAACGAAGCTGGGTTTAATTATCGGCAGTGGTTATTCAGCAAAGGAATAATCGCCACAGGGTACGTTAAAGAAACGAGTGACAATGAGTTATTGCAAAATGTAATTACTAGCCGTCAAGCCTTGTTAAATAAGCTACTTAATTTAGAGCTAGATAATATTTCTTGGATAAGCGCTTTAACTGTGGGGTATAGAGGGTTATTACAACAAAAAGATTGGTTGCTGGTTCAACAATCAGGGATAGCGCATTTAATTGCTATATCTGGACTACATCTAGCTATGGTGGCGAGTGCAAGTTATTTTATATTTTCCTGGGCCGCAGCTGTTATTGTCAGTCGAATATATAGGCTACACCAGCTTAATTTACATATTGTGGCTATGACTTTGACAATATTGACTACTTTTGGTTACTCATCTTTAGCCGGGTTTGGTTTACCGACACTTAGAGCTTGGCTGATGCTAAGTATTGCGGCTTTATTAATTGCAAATAATAAAAACATAAAGATTTATAGGCAATTACTGATTGGAATTAGTGTATTTTTAATTCTGTTTCCACTGAGTATATATGGCTTAAGTTTTTGGCTAAGTTATACAGCCGTCGTTATCATTTGTTTAGTATTTTGGCGTTGGCCAATTACAAAAGCAGGCTTTTCAATTACAACCGCATTTTCAAGTATGTTGCGGGTGCAACTTTGTTTAACTTTTTTAATGTTACCTATTGTTGCGTGGCAATTTTCTTATGTCTCGATTGTTTCACCTCTTGTTAATTTAATCGCGGTTCCTTTGGTTACTTTATGTTTGTTACCGCTTTGTTTATTGGCGACATTGTTGCTCTGGATATACCCAGACTTGGCAATTTTGTTATTCAGGTGGGTTGATTATTTAATTGGGTTAAGCTTAGATGCTTTAAACAATCTTGTAATATTTCCATGGGCGTCAATAGATTTAGCTGCCATGCCTTTTGTGGTTTGGGGGCTGGTGTTTATTGCCTTGGTTTTGTTGCTCTTACCCAATTTTGGTGTGCCTAAAAAATGTCTAGTATTGCTGTTTTTACCCTTTCTTAGTTTTTTATTGCAAAGTCGTGATACAAACTGGAAATTAGATATTTTAGATGTAGGGCAGGGAACATCTGTATTGATTACTAAAAATCATAAAGCGATAATTTATGATGTTGGTGCGAGTTACCCTAGTGGTTTTAATATGGCAGACAGCGTGTTACTTCCCATTCTAAAGTCTAAGGGTATTAAAGAGGTTGATATTGTCATTGTTAGTCATGGTGATAATGACCACGCTGGGAGTTTACCGTTTTTGCTTAAAGGTGTCGTTGTAACTAAGCTTATGACCACAGCAGACTTATGCCGAGAAGGTTCTCAATTTAACTGGCAAGGTTTGAATATTGAAGTGTTTTGGCCAGATGATCCCATCAAGTACGATGACAATAATAGTTCTTGCGTGGTCAAAATTTCTGATCAAACCCATTCTGTATTATTACCTGGAGATATTGATAAAACTATAGAGTATGTCCTAGTTGAAAAATATGCAGAAAACCTTAAAGCGGATATTTTGTTAGCTCCTCACCATGGTAGCAATACATCTTCCTCGACTGCATTTATTGAAGCGGTTAACCCTCGATTTGTGATTTTTAGTCAAGGGTTTATGAATCGCTGGCAATTTCCTCGCAAAGAGGTAATTGAAAGATACCAGACAGTATTTCTGCAAGAACAAATTCCACTTCAGGGGATTTATGCTACATCAGAAACAGGGCAAGTATCTTTCAGCTTGCCCTTTGATTCATTGGGCCCAATTCAAGTGAAAACCTACAGGCAAGACATTTATCCCTATTGGTATGCCAATTAGTAAAGCCTTTACATATAAAATGTAATGGCTTCTTAAATTGCTGTTCCCCTAAATGGAAGTTTCAATTATATCGAAAGTTGTACCTACGTCCCCCTGAATTAACAAGATACATTCATTCGCTTGTGATGGTATCTCCATTTCATTTTGCCAGTTACTCGCATATTTTTGTTGGAATTGGTTGCATCTCAACTCTACCGAATCAATATTGCCGTTGGTCAGCTTGATCTGAAATTTTGGTATTTTGTGATCATAAGACCAAGCACCTAAATGAGTTAGTTTTCCTTTTATAACTTTTACTGATTCAGAGGCCATTTTATCTTTAAGTAAATCTAAAAACTCGGCTTGTGTTTGCTCTGACAGGTTAAGGCCTTCAGCATTTCCGATGCGAGCAAGGGTTTGTTTTGCTTCAGAAAAGTAACCGAAATAAAGCTGGGATTCAAACAGGTTTACCGAAGATTTAGCGAGTATTGCTATGGGTAAGTATTGATATAGGTCAACCGTGATTTGAGATTGGCGCATATATTCGAGGAAATCTTGGTTTTTATAATAATAAATTGATTTTAACCATGCTGCGAGAGCGTGCTCATTTAGGTTTTTAGTATGATCATCTACTAATTTATCTATCAATAGGTTTATGTCAGACATATTTACTGAAGAGTTGGCAAGCGAGTCCATGATTAGTTGGTATTCTCTAGCAAATGCAGGCGTTACACTTGCTTCGCTGTGTCCTGCTTCTGAATAGGTGTGGGTAATGAACATATTTTTAGCACTGCTAACTGGATTGTCGTTTGCTCGTGCAGGCGCATATTTTAGATTCTTTATGTATCTAATTGTTTTAGTGGTGTATCTGTCTTTTCCTGAATTATCAAAAACGACTATATCTCGAGTATTACCTTCTTTATCTATAATGAAAGAAACTTTTGCCCACCCTTCCATTCCGCCTCGTGAGGTGAATGCTTCCTCCGTTTGGTTATCGTTATCAATTACTTTAGCGGCTATGAATGGCTTGGTATTTCCAAATGAATAGGTACTTAATATCAATAATGTAATGCCTAGCGAAATTTTAACTTTCTTCAAGTTTTCTCCCTAAATTGAATTTACTAAACTGGTTAAATAGTACCACTGTTAAATTAACTAGGACTAATCTATAACATATATTAGTTAATTATTAGTGACTGATTATTTGGGGATTATCGTTCTACCAGTTACACTAGTCTCGTTTTCCTAATTGAGTTCAAATAATTACATTTTCATGAGTAAAAACAAACCCGCAAACCCTGACTTAACTTCTAGCGTATTTAAGCGCTTTCGTGGCTACCTTAAAAATTTCAAACTTGCCTTTCTTTTTGCAGTCCTTGGGATGATTGGCTATTCCGTTATTGACGTTTTGGTCGTAGCGCAATTAAAGCCTATAGTAGATGATAGTTTAGGCAATGGTGATTACGGGTATTTACGTTTAGCTGCATTTTTTATTGTGCCAATTTTTGTATTGCGTGGCATATGCAATTTTTTGGGGACCTATACAGTGGCATGGATAGGTAATCATGTGGTGATGAAAATGCGCCAAGAGTTGTTTAGTCGATATACTCATTTGCCCGTAGAGTTTCATGATACTAATGCAACGGGGCAACTTATATCTAAAGTAACCTACGACACTGAACAAGTTAAAGTTGCCGCCGCTAAAGCATTGTTAACTCTTGTACGTGATGGGGCCTTTGTTGTGGGCTTATTGATTGCGATGTTTTATTACTCATGGCAATTATCGTTAATTTTTGTACTTATCGGCCCTTTGGTGGCTGTGATTGTTTCTGTGGTGAGTAAACGTTTTAGAAAGGTAAGTAAAAAGATTCAAGAAGTGATGGGAGATTTAACTTCTTCTGTAGAACAGGTGATTAAAGGCCATAAAGTGGTATTGATGTTTGGCGGCCAAGATTTAGAGGCTAGGCGGTTCGCCAGTAAGAATAATTACAATCGTCAACAGAACATGAAGCTGATTGTCGCTAGGATTTTAAGTGTTTCGTCAATTCAAGTTATTGCCTCTATCGCCCTCGCTGTTGTTTTGTATGTAGCTAGCTTCCCTAATTTGGTTGAGTCTTTAACTCCTGGGGTATTTGTTAGTGTAGTAGTCTTCATGACTATGTTGCTTAAGCCTTTAAAGCAGCTCACTACAGTAAACAGTGAATTTCAAAAAGGTATGACAGCTTGTGTCAGTATTTTTGAAGTATTAGACCAGCAGCCTGAGTTAGATAATGGAACTACTTTGGTTGAGAGAGTGGCTGGAAATATTACTTTTAAAGACGTCACATTTAGCTATCCCGGTAAGGATACAGCAGCGCTTCAAGATATTACTTTTTCGGTGAAGTCTGGTGAAACCTGCGCTTTAGTTGGCCGTTCAGGTAGTGGTAAATCGACTATTTCGAGCTTATTGACACGCTTTTACAATCATCAGTATGGGGATATATTAATTGATGATTTGCCGATACAGGAATTGCCACTTAAAAGTCTACGCAAACAATTTGCTTTAGTTTCGCAACATGTGGTGTTATTTAACGATACCATAGCGAACAATATTGCTTATGGGTCTGAGGGAGTCGTTAGTCGTGAGCAAATCCTTGCTGCCGCTAAAACCGCACATATATTGGAGTTTGTAGATGAATTACCTGATGGTTTAGATACCATGGTAGGTGAAAACGGCTTTATGTTGTCCGGAGGTCAACGTCAACGTTTAGCCATAGCTAGGGCTTTGTTATTGGATGCGCCTATTTTAATTTTAGATGAAGCAACCTCAGCTTTAGATACTGAGTCTGAACGATTAATTCAAGATGCCTTAGAGATGCTACAAAAAGATCGTACCAGCATAGTGGTAGCTCATCGTTTATCAACCATAGAGAACGCCGATACCATTTTAGTTATTGAAGGAGGCAAAATATTCGAGCAGGGTACGCATAAAAGCTTAATGGCTCTTAATGGTCATTACTCTCAATTATATCAAATGCAATTTAGTGAGGAGCCAAAGGAAGCGTGAGTTTCATTGATAAACTTTGGTACTCACCTAGTTGGTATCATTGGCCTTTCATAATATTACTTCTGCCACTAACTCTGTTGTTTTGGGGAGTGTCTGCCAGTAGAAGATTTGCTTTTAATACAGGAGTGAAAAAGTCAACATCTGTAGCCGCTCCGGTAATTGTCGTAGGTAACATTAGTGTGGGTGGTAATGGAAAAACGCCTTTAGTTGTCTATTTAGCAAAACGCTTGAGACAAGAAGGTTATCATCCTGGGGTGCTCAGTCGCGGGTATGGTGCAAAACAAACTTCTTTTCCTCATTTTGTCACTGCTTCATGTACAGCCCATCAAGTGGGTGATGAGCCGGTATTAATGCGCCAACATATAAATTGCCCTTTGGTGATAGATCCCATTCGCGCTAGGGGGGCCAATAAATTAGTTGATGATCACAAATGTAACGTGATTATTTGTGATGACGGCCTACAACACTACGCCCTAGTTCGAGACATTGAAATTGTGGTTATGGACGGGCAACGTCTTACGGGTAACGGCTGCTTGCTGCCATCTGGTCCTCTACGTGAAGGGCTGTGGCGCTTGAAATCAGTAGATTTTGTGGTCTTAAATGGCGGCTTAGCAAACAATGGTGAGTATTTAATGGCGCTAGAATCGGGCCGTTTGGTGAATGTCAGTAATCCAAATAAGAGTTTATCGATACATGATATCAGCCAAGATGTCACTGCCATTGCAGCAATTGGTAATCCACAGCGATTTTTTACAATGTTAGAGCAAAAGCAGGTTAAACTTAAAACCTGTACCAGTTTTGTGGACCACCATCAATTTACCGTAAAAGACATACCAAGTGGCACTGTGATAATGACAGAGAAAGATGCTGTAAAGTGCCGAGAGTTCGCACATAAGGATTGTTGGTATTTACCGGTTAATGCTCATTTACCACAACAGTTTGATACAAAACTTATTCAAAATTTAAAACAAGTTTCAGAGAACAAAAAGAGACTCTCTAAATAAAGGACCCTTTATGGCTTTTGATAAAAAACTATTAGAAATATTGGCGTGCCCTGCATGCAAAGGCAAGTTAATATACCAGCCTAATAATAATCAGTTGATCTGTAAGTTTGATAGGTTGGTTTTTCCCATTCGTGAAAATATTCCGGTGTTGCTAGAATCTGAAGCGAAAGAAGTCTCAAGTGATGAACTAGAACAACTCTTAAAATAGTCTTTACCTTTTATTGTAAATACAACAAACAAGTAACGAGACAACTCTATGCAATTCAGTGTCATTATTCCTGCTAGATATGCTTCAAGCAGATTCCCTGGTAAACCTCTGGTAAAAATAAAGGGCAAGCCAATGGTTCAGCATGTTTATGAAAGAGCAATTGAATCAGGTGCGAGTAATGTTGTGGTTGCTACAGATGATGTGCGCATAGCTAATACTGTAGAGGCGTTTGGTGGTAAATACTGCATGACAGGTGAACACCATGAATCAGGTACTGAAAGGTTAGCTGAAGTTGTTGAGCTGCAGAATATGTTATCCCATGAAATAGTTGTCAATGTACAAGGGGATGAGCCTTTTATACCGGCAGAAAATATTCAACAAGTGGCTGAAAACCTGCATCAACATCAGCTAGCAGAAATGGCTACATTGGCTGTGAAGATTACAGATGTAGAAGAGGCTTTTAATCCAAATACAGTTAAAGTTGTTATGGATAAGCTTGGTTATGCAATGTATTTTTCTCGCTCGACTATACCCTATGATAGAGCGCGATTTTTAGATGCTGATTCTATTGATGAAATTGGTGATTTTTATTTTAGGCACATTGGGATCTATGCTTATCGGGCCGGGTTCATTAAGCAATACATTAATATGTCTCCCTCTGGGATAGAGCAGATTGAATCATTAGAGCAGCTACGAGTGTTATGGCATGGTGAAAAAATTCATGTTGAAGAAGCAAAAGTAACTCCACCAACAGGAATCGACACCCCTGAAGACTTAAACCGTTTATTGCAAGTCATTGACAAGGATTGAATATGTTAAATGTGGTGATCACTGGCGCAAATAGGGGCATTGGCTTAGCCTTAGCAAAGCAGTATCTAGCCAAGGGACACAAGGTATATGCTCTTTGCAGAAATAGTAGTGATGAATTAAATCAAACTAAAGCCATCGTCATTGATAATGTTGATGTGGCTAATATTGATTCATTACAATATAGCCTAGAGAAAGTTTCTACTATCAGTATTGATATTTTAATTAATAATGCTGGAGTGTTAGCTGATGAAAGTTTGAATAATATGTCGGCAATTACCATTGACTATCAATTCCGGGTTAACGCTTTGGGACCAATATTGGTGACACAAATACTAAAAGATCAATTAGGTAGTGGGGCTAAGGTTGCCTTGATTACTAGCCGGATGGGGTCTGTTGCTGATAATACATCAGGTGGTCGTTATGGTTACCGTATGTCAAAGGCTGCCTTAAATAGCGCAGGAGTTTCATTAGCCCATGACTTAAAACCCTTTGGTGTTGCAGTGGCACTTTTACACCCCGGATATGTGCAGACTGAGATGGTTAACCATAATGGTGATATTTCGGCTAACCAATCAGCAAGCCGTTTAATGCAAAGAATAGATGAGCTAAACCTAGACAATTCTGGAACATTTTGGCATGCAAATGGAGAAGTATTACCTTGGTAGTGACTCATTTTGAGAGAGTTAGCGCAAGTATCAGTATACAATTTATCACTTGTTACCTTAATTGTAGTTTCAGCTTTAACATCTAGTTACCCGTTCCTCCTAATAAGTGACAGATAGTTTTAAATTACCCACCTCAATTGTTAATATTTTATTAATTCCTGTGCCGATTTGGTGCGATTGCACTTTTTTGGTTTTAGAACTAAGTGCTTAAAGCTATTTAGCCCTATAAATACAAGAGCTAAATTAATTTTTAAATTGGCTCATGAATTGCTATTCCATTGGTATAAGATTTTACCGTCAAGGTTGGAGTATCAACTTGCGACATAATGTTTTAACTAATGACAAACAGGTAGGGACACCATTGCTACGTATCTTGTTGATTGATGATGATCAACAGCGTGCAGACTCTATTACATCTGTTTTAAACAACTCAAGATATAAAGTTATTCATTTGGCGAGCCCAGATATGGCTTTATTAAAACAAGTAGACGACATTAAGCCAGATATAATCGTAATTGATATTGAATCCCCTAGTCGAGATATATTGGATAGCTTAAGTACCATTTCTCACTACAACCCCAAACCCGTTGTAATGTTTTCAGCACAAGAAGATACCAATACTATTAATCAATCTATTGCATCTGGTGTTAGTGCATACGTGGTGGGGGATCTAGAGCCAGAAAGGGTTAAGCCTATTTTAGATGCGGCAGTTGCGCGTTTTCGTGAATACCAGAAGATAAAGACTGAGTTAAGTGATACCAAGCAACAACTAGCATCACGAAATACAATTGATCAAGCAAAGCGGTTGTTAATGAAGAAAAAGAAACTGTCTGAAGACGAGGCATTTAAAGCCATGCGAAAAACTGCCATGGATACAGGTCAAAAGTTGGATGATGTAGCCAAAACATTAATTTCTTTGCTCGATAATTTTTAAGGTTTTTATTTATAATGATTACACCCGAACAAACTAACTTAACATTGGGCTTTATCCCGCTAACCGACTCAGCTCCCCTCATTGTTGCTAAAAATATGGGGTTCTTTGAGCAATGGGGTCTAGATGTTAAATTACAAAAACAAAATTCTTGGTCAACCTTAAGAGATAAGCTACATGCAGGTCTGTTAGATGCGGCTCAAATGTTAGCCCCCATGCCTTTGGCTAGCTCTTTAGGGTTGCGCTGTACGCCCACAAAAGTTATTACCCCTCTAGTCCTTAGCTTAAATGGTAACGCAATAACGTTATCCGAAAAGCTACATCAAGAAGTATTAAAAGATAATGGGCTATCCGAAGTAACCTTACCTTTAGCTGCCTATTTGTTGCAACAAGTTATCAGTGTTAGAAAGCAGCAAAAAAGGCCTAAACTTAAGTTTGGTACGGTATTCCCCTATAGCTGTCACTATTATCAGTTAAAAGACTGGCTTGCTTCTGCGAATATTACGGAGCTTGATGTAGAGATCATGGTTGTACCTCCTGTCAATATGGTGGGTTTTTTGGAAAGTGGTGAAATAGATGGCTGTTGTGTAGGAGGTCCGTGGAACGCTAAAGCGGTAAGGGCGGGCATTGGACTAACGGCTTTAACATCATTTGATATCTGGCAGGACTCTCCAGAAAAAGTGTTAGGTCTATTGGATAGTTGGCAAAAAAAGAATCCAAACACTGTTTTGGCATTAAGCGCTGCATTAAAGCAAGCGTGTAATTGGCTAGAAACAATTCCTAATAGGTTTGAGGCTGCACGACTTTTGAGTGCGGAACAGTATCTGGATGCTTCGACTGATGTTATTGCCCCCTCTTTAATAGGTAGTTGTTTGACTCATGTAAACCTACCTCCCAGGGCAATTCCATCCTACAACCAGTTCTCAAAAGCAAATAATGGCTCTATTAATGTTCCAGAATATATTCGCGGAGAATGGTTACTAAGCCAAATGGAAAAGGCGGGACAATTATCGGGAGTAGAGGTGCCAAATGACTTGGTTAAAAATGTTTTTAGACCAGATATATATCAACAAATGCGTTTACATTTAGAGGATATCTCTTAATAAGACCTATTTAGTTTAGCGGGCTTTTTAAGGGAGGAGTAGGTAGGGCAACATATAAAGCATTCAAATGTGATGGGAGTTTATAAACGCAAGAACATGCTAGATAACCCAAAGCCAAGTTTAGAGCAGGTGCGTACAATCATAAGTCAACTCATAACTGCTCTAAGGGGTTTTACAGCGTAAAGATATGGTACACAGAGACGTTAAACCAGAAAATGTTATGGTCACCCACCAAGGTGAAGTTAAATTAATCGACTTTGGATCCGTATTAGTAAAAGTACTGGCAGAGACTAATTCGTTACCTGTAGAAAAAGTTGAGGTTGGGGCAGTACATTATATTGCCCCAGAGTATTTGCTTAAACATAGTAGTTCCCATCAAAGTGACATGTATTCTGTGGCCATGGTGATCTACGAAATGTTAACCGGGAAATTACCCTTTAAAGCGTTTAAATATCAAGACTAGATCTCAGTATCGTATAATGAATGGGTGTATCAGTCCCTTAATAAATATCGAACTGATTTACCGCCATGGCTCGATTTAACCTTACGTAAAGCATTACAGCCTAACCCAGAGTTACGCTATTAAGTTTACTCTAAGCTTTTACAGGACTTGTCGCTGCCAAATAAAGGCATGTTGCTAGCAGTGGCAAAGCACCCTTTATTGGAACGTGACCCTTTGTTGTTTTATAAAGCGTTATGTATCGTTCAGTTAGTGGTGATTTGCATCTTGTTGGCTTTTTAGTAACAAAATGTAGCACTTGATGGGTGCACCAATGCACCTGTTTGGTATATCTATCAAATATTTAAACTTGTGGCTTAATTTTAAGTTATTGAAATTACTGAGTTTTTAAAGTTGGCATCATTGATGCTAGTCTGTGTGTATACGGTACTTAAATACTTAAAATATTAACCGTTATATAATTAGAAGCGTTCAGCGCTCTAAAAAATTTATTTGTAATCTTTGTTGCGACGACGCAAAAAAGATTACATGGCAATGTAGCCCGCAAAGACTTTCCATGTCCTGGAGTCTCTGCGGGTTTTTTTTTTGGAAAAAATTCGGAGTCGGTAATGGCAAGTCTTAAAGTTTTAAGTTCATTAAAATCAGCGGTTAAAGTACTTCGGGTTGGTGCAGTGTCTGCTGTGCTTACTGGGTCTTTAGTCAGTAATATAGCGTCAGCAGAAAAATTAGGCTGGCCTGAAAAAGAAGAATTGAAGTTTGGTTTTATTAAATTAACAGATATGGCACCACTGGCCGTAGCTTATGAGAAAGGTTACTTTGAAGATGAAGGTTTGTACGTCACCATCGAAGCACAAGCTAATTGGAAAGTACTATTAGACCGTGTAATTGACGGCCAATTAGATGGTGCTCATATGTTGGCTGGTCAACCACTTGGTGCGACCATCGGTTATGGTACTAAAGCAGACATCATTACTGCGTTTAGTATGGACTTAAACGGTAATGCCATCACTGTTTCTAACGATATTTGGAAAGAGATGAAGAAGCATGTGCCACACGAAGATGGTAAGCCGGTTCATCCTATTAAAGCCGACGCTTTGAAACCTGTAGTTGATGACTTTAAAAGCAAAGGTAAACCTTTCAACATGGGAATGGTGTTCCCAGTATCTACTCATAATTATGAACTACGTTATTGGTTAGCGGCGGGTGGAATACACCCTGGTTACTATGCGTCACTGGAGGGGGCTGTTAAAGGGATCAGTACTGATACGAAAGGGCTCTTAGATGCTGACGCTTTGTTATCGGTTACACCGCCACCACAAATGCCGGCTACTATGGAAGCGGGAACAATATACGGATATTGCGTAGGTGAACCATGGAACCAGCAGGCAGTATTTAAAGGTATTGGTGTGCCAGTGGTAACCGATTACGAAATTTGGAAGGACAATCCTGAAAAAGTCTTTGGTGTGAGTAAAACTTGGGCCGAAAAATATCCTAACACTCACATTCGTGTAGTTAAGGCTATGATCAGAGCAGCTATGTGGTTAGATGAAAACAACAATGCTAACCGCCCAGAAGCCGTAAAAATATTGTCTAAAAGCCAGTATGTTGGTGCAGATTACGAAGTCATTGCAAACAGCATGACAGGTACTTTTGAATATGAAAAAGGCGACAAACGTTCTGTTCCTGATTTCAACGTATTCTTCCGTTATAACGCTACCTATCCTTTCTATAGTGATGCTATTTGGTACTTAACTCAAATGCGTAGATGGGGACAAATCTCTGAGCCTAAGTCTGATGAGTGGTACAAAGATATTGCTAAGCAAGTTTATCGCCCTGATATTTATGCTCAAGCGGCTAAGTCTTTGATTGCTGAGGGTAAGGCAAAGGCTTCAGAATTCCCAGAGTTTGCTACAGAGTCTGGTTTCAAACCTGCTCAGAAACACTTTATTGACAACATAGTATACGACGGTACTCAACCTAATGCCTATTTAGAAAAATTTACTATCGGGCTGAAAAGCGATAGCAAAATCTAAGTGGTTTTTTATGTAGGCGAGAAGAGTCTCGCCTACGAGGAGTGTTAAAAATGTTTAAACAACAAGCGGTTCCCATGATTTTTAGTCAAGTAAAACAAATTCGTATTCCTTCTATCAATAACATTTTGAGGGCTGCAGCTTTACCTCTCATTGGTTTAGTTATATTTCTTGGTTTGTGGAGTGTGATGGCTAAAAATATCGATACTTCTTTGGGGCAGTTTCCTGGGCCTATAGCTGTATGGGAACAGGCGACGACCTTAATTGACGAGCATAACGCACAAATGGATAAAGCTGATGTGTTTTACACCCGTCAAGAAGAGCGAAATGCAGCTAGGGTAGCGCAAGACCCAACGTACGAGCCAAAAATTAGGGCCTTTACAGGGGCGCCTACATTCTTTGAGCAAATATGGACCAGTTTATATACGGTCTTAGTTGGGTTTGTAGTTGCGTCTTTGATTGCAATACCAATCGGAATTATTTGTGGCTTGAGTAAAAATGCTTATACCGCCATTAATCCGCTTATTCAGTTGTTTAAACCTGTATCTCCTTTGGCTTGGTTACCACTTGTTACTATGGTGGTCAGTGCTGTCTATGTCACTTCAGATCCTATGTTTTCAAAGTCATTTATCACCTCAGCTGTAACTGTATCTTTATGCTGTTTATGGCCGACCTTGATAAATACGGCTGTGGGTGTATCTAGCATAGAGTCAGATTTGATAAATGTGAGTAAAGTCTTACGTTTAAATGCTTTATCTCATGTTACCAAGATTGTACTTCCATCTTCTATACCGGCTATTTTTACCGGTCTTAGACTATCCTTAGGGATAGGTTGGATGGTACTTATTGCCGCAGAAATGTTGGCTCAAAACCCAGGGTTGGGAAAATTTGTTTGGGATGAATTCCAAAACGGAAGCTCAGAATCACTAGCTCGTATTATGGTTGCGGTTCTTACCATAGGTGTGATTGGTTTTATTTTAGACAGACTAATGTTGATGCTACAGAAACAAGTTAGTTGGGACAAAAGCGCTGTACTGCGTTAATTCCAGTCACTACAAACGATTTTAAGGAAAGGTTATGAGTAATAAACATCATTTAGAACTAACTCAAGTAGGCATTGATTTTCCTACTCCTAAAGGGCCATTTACTGCTCTTCAAAATGTAAATTTACGTATTGATAAGGGCGAGTTTATTTCATTAATTGGACACTCAGGCTGCGGTAAATCTACGGTATTGAATATTGTGGCTGGCTTGTACCAAGCTACCAATGGCGGTGTGATTTTAGACAATCAAGAAGTGAATGAACCTGGTCCAGAGCGGGCTGTAGTATTTCAAAATCATTCATTATTACCTTGGTTAAGTGCCTATAAAAATGTGGAGTTAGCGGTAAAGCAAACCCCAAATGGACGCTCTAAGAAAGAAATGAAAGAGTGGGTTGAGCATAACCTAGAGTTGGTTCATATGAGTCATGCAGCAGATAAGCTACCCGCAGAAATTTCTGGGGGGATGAAGCAAAGGGTAGGGATCGCTAGAGCATTAGCTATGGAGCCCAAAGTCTTATTAATGGATGAACCATTTGGCGCTTTGGATGCTTTGACTCGTGCTCACTTACAAGACTCGGTTATGGAAATTCATGCTGAACTAGGTAACACAGTTATTATGATCACCCATGATGTAGATGAGGCTGTGTTGTTATCAGACCGGATAGTGATGATGACCAACGGTCCTGCAGCTACTATTGGTGAAATATTGCCTATTGAATTAGCTCGCCCAAGGAACCGGATTGAATTGGCTGATAATCCTGAATACAACCATTACCGCCATGAAGTGCTGAAATTTTTGTATGAAAAACAACGTAAAGTTGAATCAGTTGATGAACACCGTAAAAAATTAGCTAAGCATAATAAAGCTAGTTCCAAGGGAGCCAGCGTAGCTTAAATAAAGTCTATATTAATCAGCTATATAGATTTAAATCTTGTTAAATAATTTATAAAAAATAGCGGTATTAGATCGCCGGTTTTTATCGGCGAACTCTTTAGCTGCGCCTAAAATTAGAGAGAAACCATGAAAACATTAAATAGTAAACCCCAAAAAACGGCCCTTAATATTGCTTTAGGGTTAGCACTAATTGGTGCATCTAGCTTTGCTGTTCAAGCAGAGAGCATTACTGAAGCGTTAACGTCTGGTAAAGCTAGTGCAAATTTAAATTTACGTTATGAAAGCGTTGAGCAAGATAACGAGTCTAAAGATGCTAGTGCGTTAACATTGCGTACTCTCTTGTCTTATGAAACTGGTTCATTTAAAGGCTTTTCAGCAAAAGTTGAAATGGAAGATACTCGCATAGTTCTGGGTCAAGGAGATTACACAGTCGGCCCAAGCGGCTACAACCCTGGTATTTATTCGGTCATTGCTGATCCAGAGCACACTGAATTAGATCAAGGTTACATTCAATACAAAAATGATGTGGTAACTGCGAAAGTAGGCCGTCAGGTGATCACTATGGACGGTCATCGTTTTATCGGTCATGTTGGCTGGAGACAAGATAGACAAACCTTTGATGCTGCAACATTTAAGGTTACACCCAATAAAGACTTAACCTTGCAGTACGCTTATATTACACAACGCAATCGAATTTTTGCACAAGATGCGGATTTTGATGCTAAAGATCATCTTATTAATGCATCTTATAAGACATCTGTGGGTACATTGACGGGGTATGGGTATTTACTTGAAGTAGATAACGATACTGACAATGCTCTAGATACTTTCGGTATTAGTTTTGCTGGTGCAACCAAGGCAGGAGATGCAAAAATTATTTATCGCGCTGAGTATGCTAGCCAAACAAGTGAATCTGCTACTACTGAATATGACGCTTCATATTTAAATCTAGAGGCAGGTGCGGTTTTCTCTGGTATCACTGCAAAATTGGGTTATGAGGTATTAGGTTCTGATGATGGCGCTTATGGATTTTCTACACCTCTTGCGACGCTACATAAATTCAATGGATGGTCAGATCAGTTTTTAGCTACTCCAACTCAAGGCCTAGTGGATACTAATGTTTCACTAGCTGGTAAGGCATTCGGTGGAGGCTGGAAAGTTGCTTACCACATGTTTGATGCTGACGATTCAGCTGATACTGGTGTTGATGATCTTGGAACAGAGTTGAATCTGTCTTATGTGAAGAAGTTTGGAAAGCATTATAATGCAGGCATTAAATACGCTGCTTATTCCGCAGGCGATACTAAAGTCGATGCAGACAAATTATGGGCATGGGTAGGAGTTAAATTTTAATTTTTACAGGTTAATACAATTGGTTAGATAAATTTTCGATTATGAGGGCTGATATATTTTTATCAGCTCTTTTTTTGTTCAATGTTAAATGTATGGTAAAAAAATACCCTTAATATTTACCATGTTGTATGTAAATTAAGTATAGTTGTAATCAGAATGTGATTTAAATTAACGTATTTTTAATAAGGATGTTTTTATGCTAGCAATCTCTCGTTATGTTTCCGTCTTAATTGTAATCCCTTCATTTTTATTGATTCTTATTATATTAACTGAGTTTTTAGTCAAAGCGAAAGACGTACGCAATGCATCAAAAGGCTCTCATTTATTATCATTAGCTGATAATGCCGCTTCTTTAGTCCATGAATTACAAAAAGAAAGGGGGATGTCTTCAGGTTTTTTGGGGTCGCAAGGGGGGAAGTTTAAAGCTGAATTGATTATTCAGCGAAAGCTTGTCGATCAGAGCCTCCAACAATACCGTGACTTTACAACACAATACAATGATGAACTTGGTAAAACGTTACGCCTAAATATTGATGCTGTATTGAGCCACCTACAAAACCTCCCAAACGTTCGACAACAAATAGATAGTCAGACTATTAATTTAGCCGATGCTCTAGGCTTCTACACTAAGATAAATAAAGAGCTTATTAAACAGCCACTGGCTTTAATAGAGTTTGTTGATTTAAATGGATTAGTCCAAGGTCTCATTTCTTCTTATAATTTAATGCAAGTTAAAGAGAATGCTGGTATCGAAAGGGCTGTCCTCACAAATGTCTTAGCAGGACAATCGTTATCTGAAGACAATAAAAAAAGAGTATATTCTCTGATTGCTAATCAAAACTCGTATCAGGACTCTTATAATAAATCTATGCCTGATAATCAGGAATGGTTTGAGCGATATAATAGATTTAATACGAGTAAAGAAAATAATTCGATTATTAAGTTACGGCAACAAGTTTTATCTGAAGCGTTAATAGATAAGTATACCGTTCTGCCAGAGACGTGGTTTGATGCTGCTACAGCGCGTATAGGTGAGTTAAAAAAATTGGAGTTTGATAGTATCAAAGCGCTTCATGTGGAAATTGATACCATGTACTTCGATTCATTTGTATTCATTCTTGTAATGATAGTGTTTTTAATTGTGGTGTTATTGCTAACTTATTTAGTATTTATCACGATACGAACTATGGGCAAACAAGCATCAGAAATAAAAGACACGTTAAATATTATAGATAGTGAACACGACTTAACTAAGCGTATTTCTATTTTATCGCAGGATCATTTAGGGCAATCAGCTGTTCGCTTCAATCAATTGTTGGAAAAAATACGTATAGATTTTGTCGCAATCGCAAAAACCGCATATGAAGCGGTATCGTCTACTCACGATACAGTCGTTTCTGTAGTTGACACCGATACAAGTATTGAAAAGCAACAAGTAGCGACGGCTAATGCTTCAGCAGCAGTCGAAGAAATATTTGTCAGTATGGGGGATATTGGTAGGCAAATTGAAGAGTCGACTTCATCAGTTATGAAAATTGTTGAGGACTGTGACCAAGGGAGATCTTCTGTATCAAATGCTCTAACAAGCATTGAAGGGGTGGCATCTGAAGTTGAAAATGTGAATGTTATTATTGGTGCGGTTAATGAAGGGGTTGTAAACATCTCAGTAGTTTTAGAGGTTATTCAGTCTGTAGCACAACAAACTAATTTACTGGCACTAAATGCTGCTATTGAGGCTGCTAGAGCAGGTGAGCAGGGGCGCGGGTTTGCTGTAGTAGCAGATGAAGTTAGAGCGTTGGCTCAAAGAGTACAAAGCTCTACAGAAGAGATATCTAACATTATTGCCTCGTTGCAAAGTGATTCTAAGCGTGCAATGGAAGGTATTACTGATGGAAGAGAAAAAGCAGGTGAAGCAGTTGAATTATCTAGTGTCATTGACCAAGCATTCAGTCAAATTTTAACAAGTATGAAAACTGTCGAGTCTATGAGTACTTCTATTAGTATTGGCGCAGTTGAGCAAATTTCCGTCGTTAGAGAAGTAAGTAAAAATGTTAGCGATATTGAGGTCATGTCAACAGAAAACATGAAAGGAGCTCAAGATATTGGCCAATCGGCCAGTAAATTATCAGAAGTTACAATGTCTTTACTCGATGTTATTAAAATATATAAAATAGAAGAGTCAGATCGGTTTATTATGCCAAGTGAGTGGAAATATGGCTCCAGTAAGTAATTGGGGTTGTTCACTCTATATTTTACTCAGTATATCGCGCTCTAATATTTATTATAAAAGTCTATATTAGTAATGGTTAGAAGCTTTATGTAACGAAGGAGAACAGTATGAGTCAACATCATAAAATTAATTATATTGAAATCCCTGTGAAAGGTTTAGCTTCTAGTAAAGCTTTTTTTAAAAAAGCTTTTGGTTGGGATTTTGTGGATTATGGTGACGATTATGCCGCTATAAGTGGTGCAGGTATTGATGGTGGATTGTATGTATCTGAACAGTCTGTATCTGCAGATAATGGCAGTGTCCTAGTGGTTTTGTATAGCGAGGATCTAGTAGAAAGCGAGCAGGCCATTCTTTCTGCAGGTGGCAGTATCAAAACGCCAACATTCGATTTTCCTGGGGGGCGGCGCTTTCATTTTCTAGATAGAAATGACAATGAATATGCGATGTGGAGTGATAAATAGCGATAAGGTCTCTTCCTTATCGCCATCTACTAGTTATTCTGAGAAACCAGTATCTTCAATTAGATTTTTACCCTCAGCTGCGTGTCTAGCGAGCTGGTCACAAGCTTCGTTTTCAGGGTGGCCAGAGTGGCCCTTAACCCAAAACCAAGTTACTTTATGGCGATTAACTTGTTCATCAAGACGCTTCCACATATCTACATTTTTAACTGGCTTTTTAGCTGCTGTTCGCCAGCCATTTTTACGCCAGTTTTTTATCCACTGATTAATTCCATTTTTTACATATTGGCTATCAGTGGTTAGATTTACTGTGCAAGGCTCACTTAATGTTGCCAGTGACTCTATAGTGGCTAATAATTCCATTCTGTTATTAGTGGTGTGTTTAAAGCCTTGGCTAAGCTCTTTGCGGTGTTTATCAAATTTTAACACTGCACCATAGCCGCCTGGCCCTGGGTTGCCTAAACATGAGCCGTCTGTATAAATGTCAACTTGTTTCATAAGTGCCTATTAGGTTAAGTAAATAGAAATTAGATAAATTTCGAGAATTAAAAATTTAGCCCAGTATAATAACAGAAAGTAAAACCAGCTACTCAAGCAAAAGAGAGTGAAATGCGTCAGATAGTATTAGATACAGAGACCACAGGGATAGATCCAAAGCAAGGGCATCGCATCATTGAAATTGGATGCGTAGAAATGATAAACCGGAAATTAACGGGTAGAACCTATCATGTATATGTCAACCCAGAACGCTTAGTGGAACAAGAGGCGATTGAAGTACATGGGATTACCAATGAATATTTAGCTGATAAACCTTTATTTAGTCATATTGCTAAAGACTTTATCGAGTTTATTAATGGGGCTGAATTGGTTATTCATAACGCCCCCTTTGATATCGGCTTTATGGATCATGAGTTTCGAAGGTTACTGGGTAATCATATTAAAGAAACGTCGCAAATTTGCACTGTCTTAGACACATTAGACTTAGCTAGAAAGATACATCCTGGTCAAAAGAATAATCTTGATGCGCTTTGTAAACGTTATGGTATTGATAACTCTCACCGAGAGAAGCACGGAGCCTTACTCGATTCAGAAATTTTAGCCGATGTTTATCTAATGATGACTGGCGGACAAACTGATTTAAACTTAAGTGGTAAGTCCAGTGGAGACTCAGGTGTGCAAGTTGAAATGATTCGCCGCTTGCCCATAGATAGAAAACCGCTAAAGGTTGTAAAGGCAACGGCCGATGAATTAGAACAACATGAAAGCCGTTTAGACTTAGTTGTGAAAGAAGGTGGTGTCAGTTTGTGGCGCCAATAATCGCCGTTTTATTATGAGTTGAAAGTAAATGTCAAAAAGGCTTATATCTGCATATCTGTTATCTGTGGTTACATTACTAAGTTTGTATACTTATGCCGCGGATGAAACGATAGCGCCTGTTTCCCAATCTGACAGCTCAGTGTTACCCCAGCCTAAAGAGCCGCCATTGACTCAATTAGGAAACGAATTCCACAATAATATTGAGTTACTACAAAACCGCTTTAGAATTGATTATGAAGTGGAAGAAGTAACTATGATTTTCTTCCGAGAGTATGGCTCAACCCCCGTCGTCCTTGTAAAACCGGATGGTTCAAAGATATTTCAATCAAGTGCAAATGGCGAAGATATTTTCTGGTTTGATACTGCTACCTATGACATGGTAAGTCTAAAAAAGCCGACTCCTGGTCCATGGCAAGCCGTTGGTCAAATTCAAGATGGTAGTCGTGTTATGGTTATAAGTGATTTAGCTTTACACGCAGATCCTTTACCTAACATAGTTTTTTCTGGTGAAATTCTAAAACAGACCGCTTATCTAACAAATAATGGTGTACCAATCGACTATGCTGCTTTTCGCGATGTAGTTGAGTTAACTATTACGTTAGCGAGTACCAATAACCCAGACTTTAATAACTTTGGGGCCAAAATCGAAACGGTAGCCACTTTTGAAGATGATGGTAGGGGCATGGATGAAGTTCCTTTAGATGGTGTATTTACGGGGCAATTTAATTTGGCCATTGCTGATGGAGAGTGGATCCCTATGTTTAAGGTGTCCACTCCCATGTATTCTAGAGAACAGGTGGACCCCCCAATAAAATTATTTGCAAACCCCATTAAAGTAGATGTGGAATTAGATGGAGGGGGAGACGGTTACCATAAGTTAAAGGTAGATGCTCTACGAGAACATGTAGATATTTCAACTTTGCTTATCGATGGCAAAGTGCGTTTTCCAAATGGAGATATCCAAAATTTTTCTATTACCGATATGTCTGCGGATGTACGGGAATATTTAATCGTTAACTATGACTATGGGGTATATCGCGTCAAGCTTACAGCATACGGAAATACTGTAGACGGTAGGGAGTTTATTTTAGATGTTCCTGAGTATACATTTTTATCAGAAGAGCCTGAACCAGAAGTCATAGAAACCGCCATGACTACAGATAATCCCTATGATACTACAGGCAATAATCTTCAGGTGGAACAGCAGGTGCTTGAAGATGAAAAAATGTCTAAGGCCATTTTGTATAGTTTAGTTATTGCTATTAACGGATTGCTGATTTTAGTTGGTGGCGCTTTAATTTATTGGTTTATATTGGGAAGAAGGCCTAAATTTTCTATTAAAGAGTTACTACAAAAATTGAAGCCAGAACCGAAACTTAATATTAATGATGAGACAGAGACAGAAAAGCCCTCTGGATTTTTTGCGAAGTTGTTTAAGCGGCAACCAAAAGTAGTAAAGAAGGCTGCTGATGAAACTAAAGAAAAACCTAAACAAGTAAACGAAGGTTTTAAAGATTTAAGCATTTAATTGCTTTTTATAAGTGCGACTTCGCTGTAGATTTGGACAAATTGCTCAATCCTGCAGCAATCAACGATTTAAAGCGAATTTCATGCTAAAAACCTATTGACTAGTATGATGCGAACCCGTATTATCTGCGCCGCGGTTGAGGAGGGATATCCAATATTTCTTATCTAACCGTTTGATAATGTTGAAGATTGTGGAGTGGTAGTTCAGTTGGTTAGAATACCGGCCTGTCACGCCGGGGGTCGCGAGTTCGAGTCTCGTCCACTCCGCCAATTTCAACTTTGTTAATATTGCTTGTTTATGCTTATTTTACCTTAGGGTTTTAGATTCGTTTAAACAGTAATGTTTTGATTACGGCTGGAGTGGTAGTTCAGTTGGTTAGAATACCGGCCTGTCACGCCGGGGGTCGCGAGTTCGAGTCTCGTCCACTCCGCCAACATCAAAACAAATATGCAATTTATATGCGGAGTGGTAGTTCAGTTGGTTAGAATACCGGCCTGTCACGCCGGGGGTCGCGAGTTCGAGTCTCGTCCACTCCGCCAATAAATTTGCTAGTTTTAAATCATCTTAGTTACTTCTTTATTAAATTTAATTCATGGGTTATCTAACTAGGCTTTATTGTTACCTAGCTTGCAAATCAATGTTTTGATAAGCTCTATCTCCTAAATTTACTAGCTTTTACATATCCTCCAGAGAAGTCATCAAAATGCTTTTGTTGTTACTATATATTTTTATTGCATTAGGATTTTCATTTATCTGTTCAGTTGCCGAGGCAGTTATTCTTAGTGTTTCTTCCGCCTATATTTCAGTTCTTGAAAAAGGTAATGGTGCTGCAGGGAGTTTGTTACGTTCGCAAGTAACAGACATCAATCAGCCATTGGCAGCAATTTTAAGTTTGAATACTATTGCTCATACAATGGGGGCAGCAGGTGCAGGTGCTCAAGCTGCTGTTGTATTTGGAGATGCTTATTTAGGCGTTGCTTCTGCTGTTTTAACTTTGTTGATACTAGTATTTTCTGAAATTATTCCTAAAACCTTAGGGGCCACTTATTGGCGTCAGTTGGCACCGGCAACTGCTTACTTTCTAAAATATTTGATCCTTATTTTGTGGCCTTTAGTGAGGCTTGCAAATATGTTGACCTCTAGAATGCACGATGAATCACCATTAAAAGGGTTGAGTAGGGATGAGTTATCGGCTATGGCAGCTTTGTCTCAGGAAGAAGGACAAATTGCGGCTACTGAAGCGACAGTAATGCAAAACCTACTCAACCTCAAAAATATAAAAGTTCGAGAAGCTATGACCCATCGAACAGTGGTGTTTTCAATTCCTGAGCTTATGACGGTTGCAGAATTTATTGATAAGCATGGGGAAGTTACGTTTTCACGTATTCCTATTTATGAATTCAACGAGCCTGAAAATATTAATGGTTATGTTCTTAAATCAGACTTGTTGTTGGCTTTTTCTAAAGGGCAAGGTGATAAATTAGTTAAAACTTACGCCCATGAAATGGTGACAATATTAAGTAGTATGCCATTAGCAAAAGGCTTTGAATTATTACACTCTAAGCGCAGTAACATGCTGTTGTTAGTTGATGAATACGGAGGACTTGAAGGAATACTAACAGTTGAGGACTTAGTCGAAAGCTTATTCGGAATTGATATTATTGATGAGAAAGATCAGGTCGTGAGTATGCGCAAGTTAGCTAAAATATTGTCCAAAAGACGAGAACGAAAACGTTTGAGTAAGTTTAAGGGTCAAAAAGTTGATTAGGATTAGATATTGATTATGGGTGAGTTATTGTCTTGTGTAGGCTTAAGCAAAGAGTATAACGAAGCTGAAAATAGCGTAACAGTGTTAAGTAATCTCAATTTTTCAATTAACAAAGCGGAACAAGTGGCTATTGTAGGCAGTTCTGGCTCTGGTAAAAGTACCTTGCTACACCTATTAGGTGCATTAGATAAGCCTACTCAAGGTCGTGTATTATTTGAAGGTAAAAATATATTCGAGTTTTCTCAGCGTCAGCAAGCGCAGTTTAGAAACCAGTCTTTAGGCTTTGTTTATCAATTCCATCATTTACTACCAGAGTTTAACGCCTTAGAAAACGTAGCCATGCCATTGATGATTGGTAAAGTCCCTATCAAAGAATCAAACCAAAGGGCCTTGGCTATGTTGGAGAAAGTTGGGTTAGCAAACAGAAGTCTTCACAAACCATCTGAATTGTCTGGTGGTGAGCGCCAGCGGGTTGCAATAGCTCGAGCCTTAGTGACAGAACCTCAATTAATTTTGGCTGATGAACCTACGGGTAATTTAGATCAAAAAACCGGTGAAAGTATCTATCAATTATTAAGTGATTTACGTACACAAATGCAAACCAGCTTTGTGGTTGTAACTCATGACATTAAATTAGCACGCCGTTTAGACCGCTCATTACATTTGATTGAAGGTACGTTAACTGCTAATGATTTGAGTGGTATTTAATGCACTTAATTTGGTTGTTAGCTTGGCGTTTTCGTTCTAATAAACGCCAAAATGGCTTTATTTCATTTATTTCAGCCTCATCGACTTTTGGTATTGGTTTGGGCTGTTTTGTGTTGATTTTGCTGCTATCTGTAATGAATGGATTCGAAAAAGAGTTAAAAGAACAGCTTCTGTCCATAATTCCTCACGCTGAGTTTAAATCTGTATATCGTCAAGGTATTAACGATTGGGAAGGTGAAATAACTCAATTGAAAGCTCATCCAAAAGTGACATTTGTTGAGCCCTATGTAAAAGCAACTGGCATGTTACAAAAGGGCAATAAAATGAAAGCCGTGGACATGACTGGGCTCGAACCTTCTTATGCAGCCAGTGGTTTTTTACCAGCTTTGGTCTCTACAAGTGAATGGCAAGAATTTAAAAGTGACACTTCTAATATTTTTTTAGGGAAAGGCTTACTTACAACACTCAGTTTAAAAGTAGGGGATAAGGTTCAAATACTCTTACCTCAGTTAACAGATGATTTAAGTTTGAGTGCTCCTAAGTCATTAACACTTAAGGTTGTGGGGAGTTTAGAACTAGGGGGGGAACTAAATAACCATACAGGTTTTATGCATATGTCTTTAGCAGCTGAGATTCAAAATATTACACAAGGAGCCCAAGGTATTCGCTTGAGGTTTGACAATCCTTTCGAAGCTCAGACCCTAACTCAAGAAATTGGGTATGGATTAAAACCTGAGGTGTATATGTCTAACTGGACAATTAGCGATGGTAATTTATACCAAGATATTCAATTAGTAAGAGCGGTGGTTTATATCGCTTTGTCTTTGGTTATCGCTGTAGCTTGTTTTAATATTGTTTCCAGTTTGGTCATGGCTGTGAATGAAAAACAAAGTGAAATTGCCATGCTCAAAAGTATAGGAGCAGACAACAGTTTGATTATATTGGTGTTTATGATGCAAGGTACCTTTAATGGCATAATAGGGACGTTATGTGGGGTTGTTTTAGGCGTTATGTTCTCTGTATATTTAGCAGATATTTCACTATTTATTGAAGGCCTATTTGGTATTCAGTTTTTATCAGGAGATGTTTATTTTATTGATTTTTTGCCATCTAAATTAGAGTGGCATGATGTATATTTGACTGCTTCAATAGCGATTGGGTTGAGTATTTTGGCTACTATTTATCCTGCTATTAAGGCTTCTAGAATAAATCCTGCAAAAGTTTTAGGTCATTGATAACGCGAGTAATTAAATTGTGTTTATTAAAAAAGGGCTGCAAAGTTAAATTTACAGCCCTTTTTTATCACACCACTTTTAATTAGATTTTTTATTTATATCTTCCAAGTGGACTTCTTCTTCTTTCAATCCTGCTTCTAAATCATTATAGGTATGGGTATCAAGTTCGTTTTCACTTTTCCCTACAATACAGGCCACCATACAATCACCAGTTACATTCACTGCGGTTCTAGTCATATCAAGTAATCTGTCCACACCGATAATTAACGCAATCCCCTCTACCGGTAAATTAACCTGTTGTAACACCATAGCAAGCATAATAAGACCTACACCTGGCACACCAGCGGTACCTACAGACGCTAATGTTGCGGTTAGGATCACCATCATATAATCACTCAAGCTTAAATCTACAGCGTAAACTTGAGCTATAAATACAGTCGCGACACCTTGCATAATTGCGGTGCCATCCATGTTAATGGTTGAACCTAATGGCACGGTAAAAGATGCAACAGATGATTTGACGCCTAATTTTTTGGTCGCTGTTTCCATAGTAATAGGTAAGGTAGCACTACTACTGGATGTGCTAAATGCAAACAATGCTGCATCTCGCATTTTTCTAAGTAAAATTAGAGGGTTTAGTCCACTTAATAATTTTAAAATTATCGGGTAAGAAACAAACGCATGGACACCTAACACAAACATAACTAACGCAAAGTACTTAATTAGACTTTTTATCGTATCAAAATCAACAGTTGAAAATAACTTTGCCATTAATACGAACACGCCATATGGGGCTAAATTCATCAGTATTGTGACTAATTTCATAATAACCACGCTTAAGTCATCAAATACTGCAGTTAGACGTTTCCCTGTTGCACCCGTCATAGTCATCGCAATACCAAATAAAACAGCAAATACAATGATCTGCAACATGTTGCCTTGAGCCATTGCATTGATTGGATTGGTGGGCATCATGTTAATAATAACTTGGCCTAATGAAGGCGCTTCTTTGGCAACGTAGGTTGCATTTGTTTCCAGGTTTAGTCCTTCTCCAGGTGCAACCAATAGAGCGAAGCCTACTGCTAAACTGATGGCAATCGCTGTGGTGCCTATGTAAAGTAAAATAGATTTACCACCTAAACGACCTAGTTTGGAGGGATCAGATAAACTTGATGTACCGCAAACTAATGATACAAATACCAGAGGTACAACAAGCATTTTTAAGCTGGCAATAAAAATTGAACCAATTACGTTAAATATACCGTCGACTAAAAGTGCATACGTAGAAACCTGTATCCCCAATACACTAAACGAAAAATCTCCGCTATCATCAAATAACCGATTTAGTAATGCTCCGATAACTATTCCGGCGATCATGCCGATAAAGATACGAGCGGTAAGACCCATTTTGGGCTTTGCTGATTTTGGTGGTGATACATGATTAGATTTGGTCATGAAAATCCTAAGCTTTTGTTTTTGTTAGTTGACGCTGTGATTAAATGTTTGCGATAAACCTTAATACACGAGCCATTTAATTAGCTTTAGTAAAGTAATCAACAATAGATTACCAAGTTTGTTCGCTAAGCTGAATAGTTAAAGTACATCTGTAACAAACTCAAACCTTATAATTGGATAGGAAAGGTATATGATTTTACGTTTTAAAACTCTTTTTGGTGTTTTGGCTTTGGTAAGTCTTTTTTCATGTGGGGGAGGGGGAAGCATTTCCAGAGATGATGATGACACCACTACAGATACTGATACAGATGTCTCAGTGACAACCACAATAGAGTTAACATTAACAGATGCTAATGGAGATGTTTCATCGGAATTAGCAGAAGGTACTCCATTAACTTTAACCGCACTTGTGTATGACTCTAACGGTGACCCAGTAACCGATAGTTTAATTACTTACTCCTTTCAACCTGAAGGGCTAGCAGAATTTGGTAATGATGCGGGTACGGCTTCTACCAACAGCAATGGTGTAGCTACAATAGAAATTTTAGTAGGCGCGAGTTCTGGGGCAGGACTGATAACCGCGCTACTTGATTCTGGTGAAACAGAAACAACTACTTACAATTCAACCGGTACTACACAAGTTAGTGAACAACCTGCATCATTAGACTTATATGCCAGTGCTATCCAACTCGCATCAAGTGGTACAGATGAAATAGAATTAATTGCTTTAGTTAAAGATGCAAATAATGTGTTGCTTGAAGGTATAGATGTAACTTTTTCGGCAGATTCAGGTGCCAGTTTACAAATAACACAAGGTACAACTGAAGCAGACGGAACAGCAAGAGCAACTTTAACCACCCAAAATAACCAAGAAAATCGCACTATTGTCGTTTCAGCACAGTCCTCAGTGTTCTCTGAATCAATTGATATAGATGTTGTCGGTACAGAGGTGAATGTTGATGCCGCGTCATCTGCTATTATCGATGCACCAGTCACAGTTACCATTAGTTTGGTAGACTCAGATGGGAATGGTATTGAAAATGAACCCGTTACAGTTAGTACAATAAATGGAGTGGTAAGTGCTACGTCCGTAACCACAAACACGAGTGGACAAGCCTCTGTCCAATATTCTGGTAGTGTTTCAGGTACAGATACAGTCACCGCCACAGCACTTAATGCTGAAGGTAGCTTTGATATTGTTATCCAAGAGGATGACTTCTCTTTTACCGCGTTACCAGCGCGTGAGGTAACGCTAAATGAACAGGTTACTCTTACCCTTACGTGGCTTAAAGATAGTGAAGCTTTTGCAGGGGGCACTGTATCTTTTACGACCTCCCGAGGTAACATAATAGCGTCGGATTCAATTACGGATGCAAACGGCCAAGTCACCGTAACCCTTGGTTCAGATAATGCAGGTTTTGCCTCTTTGTCAGCCACTGGTGTTGACGATGATGGTAATCAAGTAAGTGCATCAACTGAAGTTGAATTTATTGCAGCCGAAGCCAATAGTATTATTGTTGATGCGTCTCCTGACTCAGTGGGTCCAGATGGTGAAACCAGTACCATCACTGCAGTGGTTCGAGACGAAGAAGGTAACCTAGTAAAAGGTAAAATAGTTAACTTTTTGGTAGACGATGTTAGTGGTGGCAATATTTCTGTGAATCAAGCAACTACTGATAGCAGCGGCATCGCAACCACAGTTTATACATCAAATGCCGTGAGCACCTTTGAAGCTGTGAAAGTTTACGCTACCGTTGATGGATCATCTCCAGAGGTGTCTGAATTTGTAAGTTTAACTGTTGGTAACCGTGCATTTGATATCTCTATTGGTACTGGCAGATTGATTGAGATCCCTACTGATTCTTCATATTCAAAAGAGTTTTCAATTTTTGTAACGGACCCCAATTCAAATCCAGTTGAAAACGTAGACTTATCTTTTTCTGCCACTCCACAGTCTTTTTCTTCTGGGGGTGTTTACCGAAAAGGCTATTGGGAATTTGATGAAGATCAAGATGTTTGGTATTCAATTGTCACTGCTACCTGCGATAACGAGGACATAAATGGTAACGGCTTGTTAGATGAAGGAGAAGATGAGAATGGTGATGAACAGTTAACACCGGGTAATGTTGCTTCAATTCCAGCAACGGGTTTAACCGACGAAAATGGTCAAATGTTAATTGATGTGAGTTATGCTAAACAGTTTGGTGCATGGGTAGATATAACCATTGCCGTCAATGGCGAATCTGCGGGTAGTGAAGCATCAGAAACCCAAAACTTTAGTTTAACTGTTGCGTCTTCTGACCTAACAGATGAAACATCACCTCCCCCTAATAGCCCTTATGGAACAGGTGTTAATTGTAATGATGTTAATTAAACTAAATTAATCATTATTTAAAAAGTAAACAATAAAGCTCGGTTAATCCGAGCTTTATTGTTTTAAATTTATAAGTCTAATCCTGCTGAAACGGGTATACGGAACCTAGTTTTAATAATTGAGTAAGTTCATCCAAAGCCGTTCTGGACTCGATTAATAATTGCGGGTCGGCTAAATCTGCCACATTTAAGGTATCTCTATAGTGATTATCTACCCAAGTATTTAAACGTTCGAATTGGGCATCATTCATCAAAGTATGTTGATTTAGGGCCTGGTGTTCTTCAGCAGTCATTGCTACTCGCAAGCGTAAGCAAGCTGGTCCACCACCGTTACGCATACTTTCTTTAACATCAAAGTAATGAACATGTTTTATAGGGGTGTGTTGTGCCGCTATATTTGATAAATACTTGTAAACATTAGGGTTTTCTTGGCAATTTGTGGGAGCAATAATGGCCATTTCACCATTAGCCAAAGTAATAATTTGGGTATTGAATAAGTAACTTCTAATGGCATCTTCAACATTTACTTCATCTGTTTTAACACATAGTAAGTGTAATTCGTTGTGACCAAATTTTCGTTTGATTTCATCCATAGCTGAGGCAGAGTCAAGAAATGCTTGTTCATGATAAAAAAGCACATTTTGATTGCCTACTGCAATGACATCATTATGAAATACACCTTGATCAATTACGTCAGGGTTCTGTTGAATATAAACCACGTTTTTATCTGATAAACCATGTAACCTCGCCACAGCTTGACTTGCTTCTAGCGTTTGTCTTGCTGGGAATTTGGTGGGGGCTGGCTTGCTATGATCAAATGCGTGACGGCCATATACAAACAGTTCAACTCCAGCCTCACCATACTCAGAACATAAACGGGTATGGTTTGCAGCGCCTTCATCACCAAAATGCTCATTGTCTGGTAAGTGAGTATGATGACTAAAATAATGGCTATCGTTAAATGTCGCCTTTAATATATTTCCTGTGACTTGGGGCTCTAAAGACCTGTGATATTTATTGGTTAAGTTTGCTGGTGTGAAGTGTACTTTTCCATCTTCGGTATCGGCACTAGGAGACACTGTAGCTGCATTGGCGGTCCACATACTTGAAGCTGAGCAGCAGGCTTGAAAAATAGCCGGAGCTTGTTTGGCAGCAGACGCTAAAACGTTTGCATCGCTGCCAGAGAAGCCCAAGCGGCGTAGAGACATTACATCAGGGCGCTCCTGAGGGGCGAGGACACCTTGAACCATACCTAGGTCGGCTAGGGCCTTCATTTTACGTAACCCCTGCTTAGCGGCTTGTTTAGGGCTGCTAGAAGCACTAGCATTACTTAAGGATGCGACGTTCCCAACAGATAAACCAGCATAATTGTGAGTTGGGCCGACTAGACCATCAAAATTGGCTTCAAATTGCTTCATAAATATCTCTCATCAGGCAGGGTGCCTTAGTAATTAGGTACAGTTTTTAGTTAACTTATTGGCTTTTGCGGGGCATTATACTGCTTTTGTTTGCCCTGCCAATCCATGCGATTAAAAAGTAAACAGTATTCTTGTGTTTGTAAAAGGCATAAATAAATAAGTATGAAGAAGAACTTGTTTTCTATTCATTTTGTCGATATATGTTAAAAAGCATTTTAAAGAGGCAGGGACTAGCTTTAGACCCTCTTATTATTAAAAACCTATAAAAATCAAAGGTTAAAATCAATTTATGGCAAAATCATTGGTCATTGTCGAATCACCGGCAAAGGCAAAAACAATTAATAAATATCTCGGCAAAAATTTTATTGTTAAATCTAGTGTCGGACACGTTAGGGATCTTCCTCATAAGGCTGTTGGGAAAGTTGCGCCTAAAAAACCAGCAAAAGAATTAAAACTATTATCAGAAAAGAAACGTGAAAATTACCTTAGAGATTACGAATACAAGAAGCTTGTAGATCGCATGGGTATCGATCCAAAACATGACTGGAAAGCTCATTACGATGTACTAGAGGGCAAAGAGAAAGTTGTAAACGAATTAAAAAAATTAGCCAAGAACGCCGATACTGTTTATCTTGCAACGGATTTGGATAGAGAAGGGGAAGCCATAGCGTGGCACCTTCGTGAACTAATTGATGAGCCAGGTAAAGAGTTCCAACGGGTTGTGTTTAATGAGATCACTCAAAATGCTATCCAAGAAGCTTTTGCTGCGCCTGGTGAATTAAACATTGAACGTGTAAATGCTCAGCAAGCTAGACGTTTCTTGGACCGTGTCGTGGGTTTTATGGTGTCGCCCTTGTTATGGAAGAAGGTCGCTAGGGGACTATCTGCAGGGCGAGTGCAATCAGTTGCTGTGAGGCTTGTGGTTGAACGAGAAAGAGAAATTAAAGCATTTGTTCCTGAGGAGTTCTGGGATGTGCATGCTGATCTCAATACAGCCCAAAAAGCCAAGCTGAAAATGCAAGTGGTAAAAGAAAACGGCGCGGCATTTAAACCAACCAACAAAGAGCAAACGGATAAAGCGGTTAAGTTTTTAGAGCAAGCTGATTATCAAGTTGCAAGCCGCGAATCTAGGCCAACTCAAAGTAAGCCCTCTGCACCGTTTATTACCTCAACTTTACAACAAGCGGCTAGTACTAGATTAGGTTTTGGCGTAAAGAAAACCATGATGATGGCGCAGCGTTTGTATGAAGCTGGTCACATTACTTATATGCGAACAGATTCTACCAATTTAAGTAAAGACGCAGTTGATAGCTGTCGTGATTATATTACAGATAACTTTGGCAATAAGTATTTGCCTGAGAATCCACTTAAATATGGCAGTAAAGAAGGGGCGCAAGAAGCCCATGAAGCGATTCGTCCTTCAAATGTTCTGGTTAAGTCAGAATCTTTAGGCGATGTTGAGCGAGATGCGCAGCGTTTATATGAACTTATTTGGCGTCAATTTGTAGCCTGTCAAATGACACCTGCAAAATACGATGCAAGTACCATACGTGTTAAGGCTGGAGAATTTGAATTAACAGCCAAAGGCCGTGTTTTAAAATTTGATGGTTGGACCAAAGTTCAGAATCCTCAGCGTAAAAAAGGCGATGAAGATTTATTACTGCCAGATGTTAAAGAAGGTGAAAACTTAACGCTTAATGGCTTAGATCCAAAACAACATTTTACTAAACCCGTAGCACGATTTAATGAAGCTTCCTTAGTAAAAGAACTAGAGAAACGAGGTATTGGTCGCCCATCTACTTATGCCAGTATTATTTCAACGATTCAGGACAGAGGTTACGCCAGAATTGAAAATAAACGTTTCTATGCAGAGAAAATGGGTGAAATTGTTAATGACAGATTATTGGAGAATTTCGATGATCTTATTAGTTACGACTTTACCGCGAATATGGAGCAACAGCTTGATGAAATTGCTGACGGAAATGCTTCTTGGAAAGGCGTGTTAAATGAATTTTACGAAGACTTTGAGCAGAAACTTCATATAGCAGAAAAAGCACCTGAAGAAGGTGGGATGCGCTTAAATCAAGCTGTTCCCACCGATATAGAATGCCCTAAGTGTGGGCGTCCTATGAATGTACGTACCGCCAGTACAGGGGTGTTTTTAGGATGTTCAGGTTACAACCTGCCGCCTAAAGAGAGATGTACCGGTACCAGAAACCTTACTTCTGGTGATGAAGTCGTTAAGGTCGATGATGAAGAAGAGTTAGAAACTGAAGCATTACGTTCTAAACGTCGTTGTAATTTATGTGGTACTGCTATGGATAGTTATCTAGTTGATGAAACTAGAAAACTGCACGTATGTGGTAACACACCAAGCTGTGAAGGCGTTGAGGTTGAATCGGGCACCTTTAAAATTAAAGGATATGAAGGTCCAATTATAGAGTGTGATAAATGCCAATCTGACATGGAGCTAAAAAGCGGGCGTTTTGGTAAGTATTTTGGGTGTACTAACGAAGAGTGTAAAAATACTCGTAAATTACTCAGAAATGGTGAAGCTGCGCCACCTAAAGAAGACCCAACAGATTTACCTGAATTACCTTGTGTTAAATCAGATGCTCATTTTGTACTGCGTGATGGTGCCTCAGGTATCTTTTTGGCGGCCCATAACTTCCCTAAATCTAGAGAAACTCGAGCACCTCAAGTGGCTGAGTTAGCGCGATTTAGAGACAGAATATCACCTAAGTTTTATTATTTGGCAGATGCGCCAGATAAAGACCCTGATGGTAACCCTACTATTGTTCGATACAGTCGTAAAACGAAGCAACAATATGTGATGTCTGAAAATGAAGAAGGCAAAGCTACTGGCTGGTCTGCTTGGTGTACCGACGGAAAATGGCAAGTAGAAGATAAACGTAAGAAACCTAAAAAGTAAGCTTGGTTTTCTGCGATAAACAACATGGCAGTACCCTAGGGGGCTGTCATATTTTTATAACTTTGTTAATAATGGCAATTAGATATGGCCCTATCTCTTCAAGAACAATTACTCAAGGCTGGTTTAGCTGACAAGAAAAAAGCAAAACAGGTTCGACAACAAAAACACAAACAAGCTATTGCTAAAAAGAATAACAAACAAATAGTAGAAACTAACGAAGCCAAACTATTGGCTGAAAAGTTAATTGAAGCCAAAAAAGCAAAAGACCGCGAGCTTAATCAAAAGGCCAAACAAGAGGCCGATAAAAAAGCCGTGGTTGCGCAAATAAAACAATTAATAGAGGTGAACAAACAACCTAAGTTTGCCGGTAAAAGTGGTGAAGATTTAGTTTGTAATTTTACTGATGGCACTTTGATAAAGCGTATGTATGTTAGTCATGCCACGCACAAACAAATCACTCAAGGTAAGCTTGCCATAGTTAAGCTAAACGATGGTTACGAACTTGTGCCTATGCCCGTCGCTAATAAAATAGCAGAGCGAGATGAAAAAGTAGTGGTATACCGAGCTGATATTATCAGTGAGCAAGATCAGCAAGAAAGTGAAAATGATGATTGGTATGCGGATTATGAAATTCCAGATGATTTAAATTGGTAATTAAGCCTTCTATTATCTTGTTTATGAAGATGTTTGTATTACAGTGAAGTATCAAGAATGACTTAGTTTAAGTGATTCTTTCAATGCTAGGGTAGCAATGGATGTTGATTAAACGGCTTTTTATTATTTCATTAGTTTATTGTACTTTGTCGAGTACTTTTGTTTACGCTAACAGTAAAGGCAGAATAGTGTTTTCTGCTCCCATTGAAAATAATAGTGCTAGGGTTGTTTGTGAGGATAAATTAATCCGTGCTTTTAACCAAATAGGTTATAAATTTGAAGTGAGATTAATGCCGGCTGAACGTGCCTTATTGATGTCGAACAATGGTACAACAAACGGAGAAGTTGCCCGAATAGGAGGGCTTGATAAAATCTATCCCAACTTGATTCAAGTCAACGAGTCTTGTTATAGCCACCAGATTTATTTTTATGTTAAGTCAGGCAAAGAGTTCACTGTAGATGGGTGGGGGAGCATACCTGTTGATTACCTATTGGGTTATCGTAAAGGTATGAAATATATCGAACTTGCTGCTGAAAAATACCCGTTTAAATTGTATTCAATGGATAATTTAGATCAATCTTTGCAAATGTTAGTGTTTGATAGAATTGACTTACTAGTGGGGTCTACTAGTCTTTTTAAAGCCTTAAGTAAAAAAGCCGATATAAGCGAGGTTGTAAGGTTAGAGCCTGCCGTTGAGAAGCATATGTTTTATCCTTACATACATAAAAAACATACACACTTGCTCCCTGAATTAACTGCTAAGTTGGCCGAAATTAATAGCCATAAGTAAGTATTTAATATGATGAAGGTTTTCGCTTTAGATAACCCGATTTCTTATCAGGTTATCTAACCTAAAATTTTATTATTTTTCTGCCTTTATTAGGCTGACAATTTTCCAATCTGGTTTAACTTTTACTTTCTGAAGTGATGTATATATGTGTACGCGGCCCTTAGGCTCTATGGCACATAAAAGCACTAAACGACTCCCATATTCTTGTTCATAGTCTTCATAGGTAAACTCTTCTGAAATTTTAGTGGTTTTAATAACGCCACCCTTGGCAACATAGCCAGCTAACTTGCTGTAATTTACATCCTCTGAAAACAACACTAACTTTTTAGCATAGGACTCTGAAAGTTGATGGCTAGCGAGTTTTTTTGATTCATTATTACTTAAGCTGATTGCTGATCCCTTACCAATTAAATGTTCAAAATGATAGGTTATTAATGGGTTGAGCTGCTTGTAAGGGGATATGACTAATACCTTACCAAAGATAGATAAGTCTAAGGTTCTAGAGGCGTGATCAGACATAGGGTTGCCAAAATAGGTGGGAATGCCTTCCATGCGCGCATTGCTTATAGATTCCCAGTTTGTATCGGCTATGCTAACCCTAACATCGAGTTTGATTAATTCTTTAGCAAACATTCTAGCGAATAAACCACCCCCAAAGATTAGAAAGCCATGTGGTGCAGGGGCCCTTTGTCCAAGCAATTTCGCTACTCTCACTGAAGTCAGGCTTTGTAATACAACGGTTGCAATAATGACTAAAAATACCATTGGCACTAACAAGTCCACTTGGGCGTAATTTAAAGCTTCCAGTTTCAATGCAAATAGAGCTGATACCGCAGCTGCTACTATTCCTCTTGGGGCGATCCAACTTAGTAGTGCTAACTCTCGCCATGTAAACTTGCTACCAATAGAAGAGATAAAAACAGAAATCGGCCTAGCGACAAACATTATGGCTAAAAGAACAATCACAGACTCCCAACCCAAGTTAAGTATGCTGCCAAGCTCAATCCTTGATGCAAGAAGAATAAACAAACCTGAAATTAATAATACGCTCAGGGTTTCTTTAAACTCTAAAATACTTTCAACTTCAACCCGTTTCATATTGGCTAACCACATTCCCATAATGGTGACAGTTAACAGACCTGACTCATGTGCAATGAGATTAGAACCTTCAAATACTCCTAACATTAAGGTGAGTACGGCAGTATTCACTAAGTAGTGTGGGACTAGGTTATTTCGTAATACTAACCCCATTAGGTAACCTGACAAAACCCCAAAGACTGTACCTACACCTATGGTTTTTGCAAAAGCAAAGAGGGTATGGGTCAAAGCATCTTGGGTGGATACTATGTATTCAAATACTAATACCGCTAACAAAGCACCAATAGGGTCGATAATAATGCCTTCCCATCTCAATATATTGGATATTTTAGAGCTGGGTCTAACTGTACGTAACATAGGAACTATCACAGTAGGCCCGGTTACTGTAACAATTGCGCCAAATAAGAACGCCATTTCCCAAGACATACTAAGGGCATAATGGGCAACTGGGGCGGCGACTACCCAGGTAATTAACGCGCCTACTGTACATAAATTTCGTACCATGGAGCCATGACCACTTAAATCGTTAACTCTAAGGGTTAATGAGCCTTCAAATAAAATAATTGCCACGGATAAAGAGACAATAGGAAATAACAAGTCACCCAGTAAAAGGTCGGCATCTAGAAGGCCCAATACCGGGCCCACAGTAATACCTACAATCAATAAAGGTAAAATAGCGGGTAATTTTATTTTATAGGCAAAAAATTGGCAGGCTATGGATATAAGTCCCACTGCGACTAATGAAATGATAGGATCGCTCAAACTAAGTCCTCAATTAAAATAGTTAGACGCTCAACTTTGGCGTCAGTTATAGTGATGTATGTTTTAGAGTTCGTGGCAAACTAGTTTTATGATGTTTTTTAAAGAACTCCCAAATCAAATTAGTGGCATCTAATTGTTTTTCAGTGGTTCCCAAACCGTATTCTAAAAATTTATCAGCTTGTGATGAACCCGGCCAAGTATGGCCAGCTATTGATGATTTGTAGAATAATATATCTGCACCATCATCACAGCCAGAATATCGCTGCTCCACTATAGTATCTGAATATTTTTGGATATTGGTCTCGGTGCATTGGTTGTTTTTAACCCATTTACCTAAAGCTTCATCAATACCCATGTTCCAATATACGGGGGAGTCATGTTGTAGTTTGTAATGATTTATGGTGTCTTTTTCACCGTGAAAACTTATTATTGGCACTCCATGATTAGGTTTGCAGAGATCTGGAAACCTTAACCCAGCAACGGGTGCTATAGCAGCTATTTTGTGAGGAATTGCACATGCTAGTCTGCTAGACATTCTTGCTCCACCTGAGAAGCCTGTCGCATAGATCTTATTCCCATCAATGTTGAAGGTTCGATTCAAGTGCTTGATTAAATGCGATATGAATATTACGTCATCGGGCCCCGGCTCATAGTCTACGTTCCACGTAATTGGCTCTCTGTCATTGCGAGTAAATAATGCCAAGGGAGATACCACTATAAATTGCTTTTGTTGACCTAATTTCTCGAACCTTGTTAAGACTTCTTGGTTATAGGGGTCACTATTGGTGCCGTGAAAATTAAGTACCAATGGGTAAGATGTTTGTGGATTATATTTTGAAGGTGTAAAAAGTCTGTAATAGCGTTCGTCAGCTTCAACCATAAGGCTATGTAGTGGTATTTGGGCCGACTTTGAAAGTGTACAGAAAAGGGTAAAAACAATAAAAAGCGAACTAGATAACTTAGTTATTCCCACTGATTTTTAAATCCATATAATCCTTAACAAACTAGATTATGTAGAATGCAGTGTCATTTTACTAGGTGATATTAAACTGTATTAAATCTTTAACAGCTAAATGTTTATTGGCACTTTCTAAAACTTACTGGGAGAGGCACCTTAAGCGCATTTTTAAGGTGCCTGTAACCCACTCATTAGGTGGTTTAGCCCCCCCAAATCTAATTGTGCTTACAATATACAGGTACTATTTAACTGATTTCAATTCAGAAATTTCTTGGTTTAGTTGATATTTTTTGTCGGTTACTATGGCTTCTAGTACTTCTAATCTACTTTTAACAGCCATTAATTCATTTTTCAAATTTTCTTTCTCAGAGTCATTTAAGCTGGCACTTAATTTAGCCATGTCTTTTTTATGGGTGCTCCAAGTCCCGTAAATAACTATGGGTAACACAAAAGCGAATAAAATAATTAATACAAAAATCATCCCAATATCCATACAACACTCCTAATAAGTATGTTATTTAAAAGTAGAACTAAGAGTACTGCATAGTCTGGGCCATACTTAATAGTTAACTAATAAACAATGGTTTATGAATTAATGCCGTTTTTTAAATATAAAATATATAGGAAAAATGACTAAATTTTAGCAACCTTGCACATAATAAACTTATCTTGCAGTCCAGCCGCCATCGATCACTAATGCTTGAGCTGTGATATTTTTAGCGGCATCTGTAAGTAAAAAAGCGGTTAATGCGCCGAGTTCTTCAATATCAATGAATGACTTTTTAGGCATTGGCGCTAACATAATTTTATCAACCACTTCTTGCTCACTTATGTCATTTTCAATCGCTTGTGCAGCTATTTGGTTTTCAACTAGAGGGGTTTTCACATAAGCTGGGCATAAAGTATTCACAGTGACATCACAATCACCAGTTTCTAAGGCTAAGGTTTTAGAAAAACCTAATAAGCCATGTTTTGCTGCAACATAAGCGGATTTAAAGGGGGAGGCGATAACAGAATGTACCGAGCCTATATTAATAATACGACCATAGTTTTGTTGTCGCATTGCTGGTAATAATGCTTGGCTCAATAATGCTGGTGCAACTAACATTATATCTATCAATTGCTGCCATTTTTGTGGTGGAAAGTCTTCCAATTTACTAACGTGTTGAATTCCAGCATTGTTAATCAATACATCTATTGTGATTGGCGCTAAGGTTTGAGGTAAAGAAGCAACGCTAATTGCATTAGTGACATCTAACTCAAGTGCAGTAGCTTTGATATTTAGCTTATGTAGTTGGGTTGAGGCTAATTCTGCCGCAGCTAAATTAATATCTGCAATAACAATATGATGACCTAAACGGCCTAAGTGCTCTGCTATGCCAAAACCTATACCACTGGCTCCGCCAGTAATCAGAATGTTTTTATTGTTCATCATTATTATTCACTATTTCTATATACTTACTAAGGGAGTTCACTATATTTTTCACTGCCATAATTTGAGAGCCTGCTTTTGTTGCATAGGCACTGCCTGTATATCCCCACCAATCCCAACAACCCTTTGGGTTCAAAGGCATAAACATGGAGTTCTTAGTCTGAGGATAAACAATGACTAGCTGATTCGAGTCAGCCCAATTGTTGAGACCGTTTTCGGTTATATACGTTAGCCCTATGGTTTCTTGATTTTGTTGACACCCATGAAAATTAATATGTACCTGACATATTTCACCTTGTTGGCAGGTTTTAGGAATATAAACATAACCTTCTTTTGCTAACGATTTAGCAGCGCTCCCCCCTAACTGTTGTTGATCAACAGAGATAAGCTCCCCAGTTGCTTGTGAAGTGCGAGGCAGAAGAGGACCATATAGAAAGTTCAGCATTTCCCCTGCAGCATCATAGTTACAATTACCAATAAAAGGTGAAGTTGACTCTTCACATTCTTTACCATTTTCAAGAGTAGGGAAGTTGTGTCCAAAAGGACGGTCATTGATGTACCTAAGCTGTTCTTGCCCTAACCAGTTTTGGTATTGAGTAAATAATGCGTCTGTAACTTCAGAGGCAATGGTTTTATCTTTTTTACCCCTTAATATCCATACTTTGCTGTTACTAACCTCTTCTAAAGGGTCTATCTCTGCATTTTTTGAATACAATTCGGCTTGTATTGTCAGGTTTTTGTCAATGTCAATGGAACGTTTAGTTACGCATTTTTCAAGGGCTTCTTTAATACTATTGTTAGCACAATAATAGGGGCCAGCAGCGATAATTCCTACTTTATCTACCCACTTAGAATGGGCTAGGTGAAATTGATTCGCCATGTATCCACCACTAGATAAACCAGACACTGCAATTTTCTGCGTGTCCAAGGTAAACTGTGCAGCATCTAAGTTTGTGATGACAGAAATTAAACTGCCAAGTATTAATAAGCTTGCTTTTTTCATAGTTAATCTCTCGTCAGGTGTCACTATTGCTCTATAAAGTTTTTTATTTTCTGAGCTTTTTCTGTAATAGCTGATACCCCATTTAAGTGCCCTAAATTACCAGTCAATGTTTCAAGTTCGCTTGCCTTACCTAGCTCTTTTAGGCTCTGGTGCGCATTTACACTAAGGTAAGGCATGAGCAATAAATCATTCGCTGAAGGTAAAAATAATATCTTAGCTTTAATTTCTGAAAGAGATTTATTCAAATCATTATTGTGCCCAGCTATAAATAACTGAGAGGCTCTCGCAAGATAGAGTAGGTGATTGGCGTCAAAGGTTTTTGCTCTTGTGGTGGCTCGGGTTCTTAACCATTGTACGACTCTATGAGAGTCTAAAATCGAAGCCAAAGATTTGGCCTCTAAGGGGCGATGGTTTACAGCTGATGAACCGCCAACCTTATTAATAAACTCTGGTGTCAGTGCATCCTGAGTGATAAACATGAGCGCCGCAATTAAGCCTTCTGTCGGCGGGGTTTGGGCGTAGTAGTTACCATTATTCCAATTTGGGTCGAGTTTTATTGGGATAGTCCATCGCTCAATAAGTGCTGTCGTCCAAGCATCAGTTTGTGCATTACCAATTACAGATATCACTCTGGGAACCCATTTAGGGTAAGTTGCAGCCCAGTCAATAGCCTGCATAGAGCCCATAGATGCACCTATTACAGCATGTAATTTTTCAACCCCTAAACTCTCAAGCACTAATTTTTGTATATTTACAAAGTCCCTGATAGTTACAACCGGAAAAGTAAGGCCGTAGGGTTTACCTGTGTCAGGATCCAGAGACGCGGGACCTGTGGTAATAACATGTTCATTGTAAACCCCTAAATTAGCTAAACTATCCACACTAATAACAAAATATTTGTTGGTATCAATCGCCTTGTTTGGCCCAATTAGGGGATCCCAATAACCAGCTTGGGGGTCGTCTTCTGCGTATTTTCCAGCAGCGTGAGAATTCCCTGAAAAGTAATGGGTTATTAATATAGCGTTATCTTTATTAGCATTTAACTTTCCATAACTCTCCCAACCAACTGCTACTTTTTTAATTTCTTGTTGGCTAAACGTTTTAAAATTTTCGGTCTCAAAACGTTGTTTAACTACAAGCGGCTTAGTTTCGGCAATAACAACAAAGCTAGTAAGGTAAATAAGCAATGAAAGCTTGATAATAAAAAATATGTATTGCATGAAAATTATGTTCCTAAAAACGTTAAACAAAACTGAAAATGGCAATCGCAAGGGTGACGCCGCACAGAGGAACAACAACGGTCAACGCCCCCAATGGCCAATAAGCCCTTTGGTGCGTTTCGTGGCAAATTGCCCTTATCGTTGTAACAACATAACCATTATGAGGCAATGAATCTAATGCTCCTGACGAAATGGCTACAATACGATGTAATTCTTCGGGGTCGACACCTTGGTCAACATAGTGAGGAGCTATGAGAGGTAGGGCAATAACTTGTCCGCCAGATGCAGAGCCTGTTAATCCAGCGATAACACTTATGGCTATAGCCGCTCCTATTAATTCGTTACCGGGAATATGGGTCATAACCTCTACTGCAGATTGAAATGCTGTGGTTGATTTAGCTATGCTGCCAAAGCCTACTACTGCGGCGGTATTCCCTATGGCGATAAGCGCACCTGTGGTGCCTGCCGTTATGGCATGTTGTAAATTATTAAAATAGTTGCGATTGATTAACATAAGGCATAACACACCGCCACCTAAAGCCACAATCAATGCCATTTGCTGCAAGTGTGTATGTAGAATAAATGATAAAACCAAGACCACCAGTAACGGTAATATACCTGTAAATGGGTGTGGGTAATCTCGCGTCTTGATTTTAGGATCATGGTCTCGTACTTCAAAGCATTCGCCATTGGCTACCGCTTTGTTAAGCATGCGCCGTATCCACCAAAAACCAAAGCTAGCCATAAATATAGCCACCACTAAACTTACTTCCCAGCCAGCAAAAGGTGAGGTGCCTAGGTATTTGATAGGGATCCAATTTTGAATTTCTGGTGAGCCAGCAGATGTCATAGTAAATGTGACTGAGCCAAAAGCCAGTGTTGCCGGTATAAATCGCCTAGGCAAATTAGCATCTTTAAATAAACTAACAGCCATAGGGTATACAGAGAAAGCCACCACAAAAACACTCACTCCACCGTAGGTTAAAACAGCACAGGCAAGCACAACTGCTAAAACTGCTTGTTTTCGCCCTAACTTATTAATGATCCAATGAGATAAAGCATCAGCTGCACCGGTATCTTCCATAAACTTCCCGAAGAGTGAACCGAGTAAAAACATGAAGAACCAAGCAGCGATAAAAGCAGAAAACCCCTGCATGTAAGTTTCAATAAAGTTATGTTCACCTATGAAGACAGGTAAACCGCTGGTTATCGTAACCAACAAAGCACAAAGTGGTGCCGCAATAAATAAATTCATTCCACGAATAGTTAAAACTATAAGTAGTAATAATCCACCTATTAGGCCAATTAAACTAAGCATATGTTATGTTTCCTTAAAATTAAGTCTGAGACCGCAGACCAACAGAAAGGATGAGTTGAAGTGTGTGTCAAAGGGTGAGAAAAGCCCATAGTACTATGGTACTAAGGACGAATTGGTTGTTCTGGATTAAGGTAATTAAGACCGCAGCATACAGAGCAATATAAAACTGATATCCGAGGGCACAATGAAAATTATAAATAACACATCCCGTATTACAGGCACTAAACAGCTATTCAATCAATCACTTTGCGCTATGGCTGTAAGCGCCATAATTAGTACAAATGTTTATGCTCAACAGGACAATGTTGGCCTAGAGCGCATCGAGGTAACTGCTAGAAAAACAACTGAAAGTCTACAAGAAGTGCCGATTGCAGTGACGTCGATTGGTGAAATGGAATTGAATGCTTTAGGGATCGCGGTGATTACTGAAATTCAACAATTTTCACCAAATACCACCCTACAAAATAGTCGAGGCACCAACTCTACCTTAACGGCTTTCATTCGTGGAGTGGGGCAGCAAGACCCGTTATGGGGATATGAACCAGGTGTGGGTATCTATGTGGATGATGTATACATTGCTCGCCCTCAGGGTGCCGTTTTAGATTTACTCGATGTTGAACGAGTTGAAGTGCTAAGAGGGCCGCAAGGTTCACTTTATGGCAAAAATACAATTGGCGGAGCCATAAAATACGTCACTAAAGAAATGTCTGGTGACACAGCTTTTAATATGTCGGGGACTATTGGGAGTTACGCTCAACGAGATATTAAGGTTACCGGTCAAATACCTGTTATTGAAGATAAGTTATATGTAGGCCTTGGCTATGCCAATCTAAATAGAGATGGCTTTGGTAAGTACTTGGAGTCAGACTTACCAAATCAAGACTTAGAAAATTACAATAAAGACCTTTGGGCCGCTAGGCTCAATATCGAGTTTCACGCGACTGATGATTTATTTTTCAGAGTAAGGTGGGATAAAACAGAAGATACATCAAATTCTAAAGGGGGTTATCGTTTGTTACCCAGCCGTTTAACTGACGCCCCTGTTCCTAATAGTGTGTTCGATTCTTACACCAGCTTACCAACATACAATAGTGTTGAGCTAGACGGCTATAGTTGGTTAGCCCAGTATGATGTATCAGAAGCACTACAAGTAAAATATATAGGCTCGCACAGAGAGAGCTATTCGGCTACAAACATAGATTTTGATAGTACTGCCTTGGATATTTTTGATGTTCCGGCTGAGTATGACGATAGTAATGATACACATGAAGTTAACCTCAGTTATGGCGTTGATGGGTTGTCTTTTGTCGCGGGTATGTACTTTTATGATGGTGAGTCATGTGGCAATTTTGATGCTATTTTAGGATTTTTAGGTAGGGCTGCATTTGCAACACCTGGTCTTACTAGAGAAGTCTCTGGATGTAATAATAGTGAAAGCCAAGCAATGTATGGGCAAAGTAGTTTTGATGTATCAGATAAACTATCTATGTCAGTTGGTCTTCGTTATACCAAAGAAGAAAAGTCAGCTTATGTAAATAATGGTCTCATTTTTGATAATGTTTACCCTTATTCTAACTGGATCCCAGGATATGTAAGACCTGAGGGTGACATAGTGCCACAAGTTTTAGGGACTGATAGTAACAATGATGGCGTGTTAGATGCCCCCGCAAAAGACGACTGGTCAAGGTTAACCCCCAGTGTTAGTGTTGAATACCAATATGCTAAAAATATTATGTTTTATGCCAGTTATGCGCAGGGTTTTAAATCGGGAACATTCAATCCTAGGGCAACCATAAATGAGCCGTCAGTGGACCCTGAAGTGGTTGATTCATTTGAAGTTGGGATGAAAAGTGACTGGAATGACAACCTAAGAGCTAATATCACTTTGTTTGCGTTAGACCACAAAGACCGTCAATATATTTCTGTACTGCCCGTCAGTTCTCCTGAAGACTTACAGCAAATTTTGGGTAATGTGGGTAGTTCAACAGGTCAAGGGGTAGAAGCTGAGTTTACTTATGCAGCGACTGCAGAGCTAACTTTTGATATTGCCCTAGGTTATATTGATGCTGAATTTAGTGAAGTGATACAAGAAACGGTAGATGGACCTATCGATATTTCTGACGCTTTTGCCATTGCTAACACACCAGAGTACACCGCAAATTTTGCGACAAATTATGTATGGTCTTCTGATATTGGCGATCTGGTATTCAGTGCTAATTACTATTACCGAGATGATTACACCATTACTGAGACCGCAAATAGCTTAATTACTCAAGATGGGTATGGTTTACTGAACATGAGTGTATCTTGGACCAGTGTTGAAGGTGATTGGTATGGAGGTATACATGCTAAAAACCTTACGGATGAAGAATATGTAGTAGGCGGTTATCAATTTGTAACTGAAAATTCAGACGACCCTACAGGTTATACCGCAGGTACCGGCGGCGATAACACCTTAATTGGTTATTATGGCGATCCATTAACGGTTAGCTTAACGTTAGGGTACAGGTTTTAATTTAAGTATTATTAACATGGGCAGCTTCGGCTGCCTTTTTTATTGCTTTTAAACCACTATCTATTTTACTCTTCAGGCTTTATTGCCAGTGCTTTTTAAGGACTCACTCATGCCAGCCCGAGCGATTGTTGCAGATGACCACCCAATATTTCGAAGTGCATTAAAGCATGCCGTATTTGAAAGCTTAGGTGATAATATCCTAGAGGCATCTAATTTTGGTGAAACCGAAGCTTTACTCTCGGTACATGCAGAAATTGAGTTGGTTTTTTTAGATCTTAATATGCCAGGCAATATGGGGTTAACTGGCTTAACTACCTTGCGTAATAACTATCCCGATGTTTTGGTCATTATTGTATCCGCTGATGAGCGCTCAGAAATTATCAAAAAGGCTATTGATTTCGGCTCTAGTGGCTATATCCCAAAGTCAACGCCTTTACCTCTCATTACGTCTGCGGTTACACAAATTTTAGATGGTCAAATTTGGGTACCCGAAGATATGATGAATGATGTTCAAGAGCATGATAATTCAGAATTTAAAGGCTTTGCCAATCGCTTAGCACTGCTCACTCCCCATCAATTTCGAGTATTACAAATGATGGCTGACGGCTTACTAAATAAGCAAATCGCCTACGAGTTGCAAGTCAGTGAATCCACCATAAAACAACATGTCTCTGCTGTTCTTAATAAACTAAACTTTAACAACCGAACCCAAGCCGGAGTAATGTTTAAAAGTGTAATGAATACAGTGGAGTGATAACTGGCCTCTTTTATTATTAACTAATGATTAGATAGTAGGTTTTAAAACTGTTAGTCAGACTGTAGAGCAAACTTTTAGTTGTCAATTAAGAGGGAACTTTATGGGGAAATTGGTTAAAAAACACTATGTGGGTAAAGCCTATTTAACCCATTAGCTAAAACGCACAGACGCAAATGAAGCGTTAACATCAAGAACCTGCATATATGAAATTGAGTCCAAAATGATTAAGCGATATTGGTCATCTATTTTAATTTTTATACATTCTTCTGATTGGTCGTTACGTGCGGTATCTATAGCAACTCCGTATATTTCTGCTCCTGACTTCAGATTTAATTTAAGTTTATAGTTATACATACATGCCACTTCAATGTAGTCATATTGCTCACAAGATATCATCAAGAACAACCTTTCTAATCATTATATTAGTGTTCAATCAAAGGTAGCATATTGGCTAGTTGAACCCATATTTTTGTTTTTAAAAAGTTAAAGAAAAAGACACCTTAATAGATTAAATCAATCAGTAGTGCCTAAAGGTAATACTGGCAATTGTCGTTGTTTTTTAGCTGCAATAATCTCTGTTTATTGTTGCTGTAATTAGTGCTTCAAAATCTATTATGTCACTTTTGGAAAAAGTAATTATCCATTTTGCAGGTTTTTTGATAGCTAATAAGTCTCTAAATTGTCTCGTTAATAATATGTTAACCGTTATAACAATCGAGATACAAAATGAAACACACAATCTTTAATCGTTTATTAGGGCTAAGTATTGCTAGCACTTTGTTAACTCAAAGTACTTATGCCGTTGAATTGCTGAATATAACTGATGGTGATGAGACAACTATCGTTTCCTTAGGTGGCTATGCAAAAATTGATGTTAGGCATGTTAACGGCGATGTAGGTTATCAAGATTATTGGGCTGCGAACTTGCCTGGTGGAGAGGCGATTGAAACGTCTCACACAGGCTTTAATATCAGAGAGTCTCGTATAAATTTTAAAATTACACATGGAGAAGTAACAGGATTTGTAGAATTTGATTTGTACGGTGCTGGGGGGAATGAGGTTATTAGCAACTCTTCCAATCCTAGAGTAAGACATTTTTTTATTAACTACAAAAATTGGATGCTAGGGCAAACCTGGAGTACATTCATGCCATTGCAGGCTCTTCCAGAAGCCTTGGACTTTGGTGGGCCTCACGTTGGTGAAGTGTTTGTTCGTCAAACTCAAGTTCGTTACACCAGTGGTAATTGGCAATTTGCTATCGAAAATCCTGAAACCAATGGCGATGGTGATATTGGTACTCCTTCAAGTGCAGTAGGTTTGTCTGGAACTGAAGCCGATCCTGATGAAGCTATCCCCGATTTTGTGGCTCGATATAATCACTCGGCTGATTGGGGGCAACTATCTTTTGGAGCTTTGGTTCGTAAGATAGATCAAGGTGGGTTAGATGAAACAGGCATTGCGTTAAATCTAGCAGGAAAAATCAATACTTATGGTAAAGATGATTTACGTTTTCAAGTAACTGTGGGTGAGCCTGGGCGATATGCTGCAGCGGCCATGACGTCTGACATAGTTACCAACCCGGACACGGCTGAAACAGAAGTTGAAGGTACTACTGCATTTACTGTAGCTTACCGTCATTTTTGGACAGAGACGTTACGCAGTACAGCGTTTTATGGAGCTGCAGAAACGGAGGTGTTAAAACTTAAACGCTCTCACTGGGGCGTCAACGTTATCGATAGTGTCACCAATAAACTTGATATAGGTGGTGAGTTAGGAAGCTTTGCTGTTGACGACGATGGAATTACAGCAATTGATTCTACTTATTTACAGTTTTCAGCAACATATAAGTTCTAGAAAAAATAAGGCCACCTATCTAAGTGGCTGGCCTGTTTATTTAATCAGTAATTAACCAAGATATTGCTAATGCTTCATTACTGATTAAAGTAGAACAACTGGCTTACATAATCGTTTTTTATGAATACAAAGCCGTTCGCTGCAAAAATATTCACTCAAAACTTACAACCTCTAACAAAAATATTCTTTCTTTGCCTGATAAGCTTCCTTTATGTGTTCAACTAATAGCCTAAGTTTTTTGTCCGGCATTCTAGAGCGGGGATAAACCGCATAAATTCCAAGGCTTTTACCAGCACTACCTTCTAAAAATGAGGTTAGTTTGCCTGCAACCAAGTCGTCATAAATTAGGGCTTTGGGTAAATATGCAATACCAAAATCACATAGAGCGGATTGTCGTAATGAGTCTAGATTATTGGTATGAAACCTGCCATGTACTTGTACAGACAATTCTTGTCCATCTTGATTGAATAACCAGTTGTCGGGGCCTGTTCCTTCATATTTGTAGATCAAACAATTGTGTTGTTGCAAAGCTTTGGGCGTACTTGGTTTGCCATTTAAACGCAAATAGTTTGGGCTGGCACAAATTATCCATTGAGAGTCAATTAAGCGGCGTGCAATAAGAGAGGAGTCTTCAAGACGTGCAGTTCGAATAGCTAAATCGTAGCCATCGCCAATTAAATCTACAAACCTGTTACTTGTTGATACTTCAACTTCAACTCTTGGATATTTTTTACAGAATTCAGCAATGGCTGCACTCAGTACCAGTTGAGCCGACACCGCTGGCATGGTGACTTTAATTTTCCCTCTTATTTCATCTCCATAACTTGTCACTGCATTTTCGGCATCTTGTAAGGCTAGTTGTGCTAAGCGTGCTTTACCGTATAGGGCTTGACCTGCATCGGTTAAGTTTAATTTACGGGTAGTGCGATAAAGTAGTTGTACGTTTAGGCCTTTTTCTAATCGACTAATGCGTTTACTGACAACAGAGTTGGTTAATTCAAGTCTTTCAGCGACTTTTGAAAATGAGCCCTCATCAACCACACGAACAAACAAAAAGATGTCATCAGCCTTAATCATTTTTACCCCGAATCAATAAAACTCTTACTATTATATCAAAAAAGGAAAATAACATTGTCTTTAATGAATATATATCAAAAGTCACCTCAATAGTACAGTTCGCTTACTATTTATTAACCCCTGCTTAACAATTGAAGGGGTATTCAAGGGGGTGTTATTTGCACTGCCCAATTAGGAGAAATTGATGAATGAACTAACCCTTGGGCTACTGGCAATGCTACCAATTATGCTGTCTGCTATTTTATTGCTAGGTCTTCAATGGCCTGCAAAAAAAGCCATGCCAGTGGTACTTGTCACAACCGCATTATTGTCTTTATTTGTTTGGGATATGACAGCCATACGTGTTTCTGCCTCAATACTACAGGGAATGATAGTGACTGTATCAGTGCTTTGGATTGTATTTGGTGCCATATTTTTACTAAATACACTTAAATATACAGGTGCGATTCAGGTTATTCGTCAAGGATTCACCCATGTTTCTCCCGACAGGCGTGTGCAGGCCATTATTATTGCGTGGTGTTTTGGTACTTTTATAGAAGGGGCATCAGGTTTTGGTACACCCGCTGCTATTGCTGCTCCTTTGTTGGTTGCCATTGGTTTTCCTGCATTAGCTGCTGTATTGATGGGGATGATGATTCAAAGTACACCTGTTTCCTTTGGGGCAGTAGGTACGCCGATAGTCATTGGAGTAAACAACGGGTTAGATAGCACGGGTATAAGCGCGCAGTTATTAACACAAGGCTGGGAGTGGGACCAATTTATACATCTAATAACCACACAAGTTGCCATTATTCATGGAATTGTTGGAACGCTTATGCCAGTGCTTATGGCTGTTATGCTAACGCGCTTTTTTGGGAAAAATAAAAGCTGGATTGAAGGTTTGCAAATATTACCTTTTGCGTTATTTGCAGGCTTAAGTTTTACCATTCCTTATGTATTAACTGGGATTTTTCTAGGCCCCGAGTTTCCATCTTTGCTGGGTGGTTTAGTTAGTATGGTGATTGTTGTGAGTGCAGCTAAAAAAGGTTTCTTGATGCCAAAGAAAGCTTGGGATTTTCCCGACAAATCAGAATGGTTAGACGGTTGGGTAGGGCAATTAGAAATTAAACAAGATGATGTGAAACTCACTAGAGACATGCCCGTGTTTATTGCTTGGATTCCTTACTTAGTGGTGGCTGCCTTGTTGGTTTGTTCAAGAGTATTTGTAGAGTTTAAAAATCTATTAGCAGATGCTAGTTATGGGTTCACAGATATCTTAGGTGAAGTTGGGATGAGTGCCGCGTTTAGTCCTCTGTATTTACCAGGCGGTTTGTTAATAATAGGGGCTTTGGTAGCCGTTATTTTACAAGGGGGTTCTGGTAAAAAAATCAAAGTGCTTTCAGACGCTTTTAAAGACTCTAGTAAAACCATAATTGGTGCAGGCTTTGTTTTAGTGTTTACTATCCCTATGGTTAGATTGTTTATTAACTCAGGTGTTAACTTGTCAGACTTACCCAGTATGCCAATGGCTGGGGCACAAATGTTTGCAGACTTATTTGGCGGCGCTTTTCCTATGATAAGCCCTTCTATTGGTGCATTAGGAGCTTTTATTGCTGGATCTAATACCGTATCAAATATGATGTTTAGTCAGTTCCAATTTGAAGCGGCCATGAGTTTAGGTTTGTCTCCTGCTTTAATTGTTGCGGGGCAGGCTGTAGGTGCCGCTGCTGGTAATATGATTGCCATCCATAACGTTGTAGCCGCATCTGCGACTGTTGGTCTTTTAGGTCAAGAAGGGGCGATACTCAGAAAAACAATACTACCCACTTTATATTACATTATAGTCGCAGGTGGACTCGTTATGTTGGCTGTATACGGGTTAAAAATTAGTGGGCCGTTAGGTTAATCGCATTTGCATTAATAGTATTTGGTTAGATTAAAGTTGTACCTAATACAGGAGATCTTTTATGTCACAACATCCAATTGTTGGTCAATTAGTATCCATTTTAACGATTGAAAATGTCGTAGTGGGTAATCGAAGTACCGAATACTATCGGAAAGGTTGGCGGTCAGGGGAAGGCTCGGCACTTGCAGTAGTTTTCCCGCAAACCTTAGTTGAATTTTGGAAGGTGTTACAAGCTTGCGTTAAAGCTGATTGTATTATTGTTATGCAAGCAGCTAAAACTGGCCTAACCGAGGGCTCGACCCCAAGTGGTCATGATTATGATCGTGAGGTGGTGGTAATAAATACTTTGGCCATGGATAAACTGATAATGCTTGGCGCAGGTGAGCAAGTTATTGGTCTGCCTGGCACTACTTTACATACCCTTGAAAAAACACTCAAACCATTAAATAGAGCGCCTCATTCTGTGATTGGCTCATCATCACTTGGGGCCACTATAGTGGGCGGTGTTGCTAATAACTCTGGTGGTGCCCTTGTCAAAAGAGGTCCTGCTTATACAGAGTTGTCATTATTTGCATGGGTAAACGCTAAAGGTGAATTACATTTGGTTAATCACCTCGGTATTGACTTAGGTAAAGAGCCAGAAGAGATTCTGGAGAACCTAGAATCTGGAAATTTTGATGCCAGTAATTTAACCTCCGACAAAAAGGCCTCAGCAACAGATTATGTTGAGCTAATCCGCGATGTAAATGCAGATACGCCTAGTCGCTTTAACGCTGATCCTAAAAGGCTTTTTGAGTCCAGTGGTTGTGCTGGAAAAGTTGCAGTTTTTGCTGTGAGGTTAGACACATTTAGAGTGGCTAAAAAAGAACAAACTTTTTATATTGGCACAAACGACCCGCATACACTTAGTACCATACGAAAAGATATGTTATCTAGCTTCAAAAACTTACCTGAGGTGGGCGAATACCTGCACAGAGATTGTTTCGATATCGCCAACCAATACGGTAAAGATACATTCTTAAGCATATTACACTTGGGAACAGACGCGTTACCTAAAATGTTTGCCATTAAAGGGCGTATTGACGCCGCACTCAACAAGGTGTCATTTTTACCTAAGTTCCTAACAGACAGAGTCATGCAGGGCGTGAGTTATTTATTTCCAGCTCACTTGCCAAAAAGGATGCTGGATTATAATGATAAATACGAACATCACCTTTTACTGAAGATGAGTGATGCAGGTATTACTGAGGCTCAACAATATTTGAGTAATTTTTTTACTAACAACCCGGATGCAGGTGATTATTTTATATGCGATGAAGATGAGTCTTCCAGAGCATTTTTACATCGTTTTGCCGCAGCAGGGGCGGCCATACGTTATCAAACTTTAAAATCTAAAGACGTGGGAGATATTTTGGCTTTAGATATTGCGCTGCGCCGCAACGATATGGATTGGGTTGAAGAGTTTCCTGAGAGTATTTCACAGCATATCGACAAGAGTCTTTATTATGGTCACTTTTTTTGTCATGTATTTCACCAAGATTATGTACTTAAAAAGGGTACAGATGCTAAACAGGTGAAAAAACAAATGTTGGCTTTACTTGATTCAAGAGGCGCTAAATATCCAGCAGAACATAACGTTGGGCACCTGTACGAAGCAGAGAGTGAATTACAGAAGTTTTATAGAAAAATAGACCCTACCAATACCTTTAATCCTGGGATCGGTAAAATGGAAAAAACTAAACGTAATTGTGCCTGCTGTGTTTAACGCTTAATTGAGCTCCCTTGATTTTGTAATCGCTCATAATCTGGTCAGATACCCGCTTGTATGATAAATCTTTTTAATGCTGCGGGTTTGATGGGCTTAGGTAAATATTGTAGTTGTCCCTCAATCGCTAGATTTCGGACAGCTTCAGTGCGATCTGCGCTGCTTAAGACCGCAGGTATTGTTTGTCGCCATTTTTTCCTAATTAACTCGGCGGCCTGGATACCCGTCTCATTGTTATTTAAGTGATAATCTAAAAACAATAAGTTTGGGCAGGTTGGACAGTGTTTTAGGGCTTCTGACGCATTGTTGAATGGAAATACTGAAGCACCCCAGCCAAGAAATAGATGGCGAATAGCCTCAATGGTATCCAAGTCATTTTCAATAATGACTACCACTTTACCACGCATCAACTCTGATGAACTCAATTGCGTGATTTTAGGTGTAGGTGTAATGGTCTGGGTCGCAGACGTTCTAGGTAGGGTGATGTGAAAACAACTCCCTTGCTCCAATTTTGATTCTACTGCTACAGAATAATGAAGCAGGGCACTAAACCTTTCTACTATGGTTAGTCCTAATCCTAACCCCTGATTGTTATTATGTTTGTCTAGTTGATTGAACTCTTCAAAAATTGCACCTTGTTGGCTTTCAGCTATTCCTTTACCTGTATCGTAAACTCTAATATTGAGTTTTTGTTGAAGACGTTTAGCCACTACTAAAATTTTTCCTGAGTCTGTATACCGAACCGCGTTAGAGATAAGGTTTTGTAAAATACGTCTAAGTAATTTTTTATCCGACGTCACCACGCAACTGCAGGGGACATATTTTAGAGTTAACCCTTTGTGAGTAGCTAAAACTGAGAACTCTTGTATTAATGGGTTTAGTACCTCACTGAGTGGAAATCTTTGTAGTTTAGGTACTAGTACCCCCGAGTCTAAGCGTGTCATATCTAATAGGGTTGATAGTAACTCCTCAGCATTGCTTAAAGATTGAACCAAGCTTTGGCTCATTTCTTTTAGATCTTGATTCGGAGCTTTTTCTTTAATTAAAGATGCGAATAAACTAGCAGCATTAAAGGGTTGCATTAGATCATGTCCAGCGGCAGCTAAAAATTTACTTTTACTTTCGTTAGCTTGTTCGGCCTCTTGTCTGGCTTCTTCTAGAGCAATATTGGCTGTTTCTAGTTCAGTGGTGCGCTGGGCGACTCGAGATTCTAGATGTTGTTTTGATTGTTGTAATTGTTGCTGAATACTAATGTAGTCGGTAATGTCGCTATAAGTTGTGACAAACCCACCGCCAGGAAGAGGGCTGCCGTTAACCTCAATCGTTTTACCGTTTTTTTGCTCTCTGACATATTTATAAAGGCTTCCGTCTCGCATAAACTGCATGCGTTTTTTAATTTCAGCATCGATTTGTTGTTTATTGCCAAATAAGCCTCTTTGAGCATTAAAAATTAACAAGTTCTCAATGGATATACCTACAGTGACTAACCTCGGGGGGTAATTAAACATTTGGATATAGCGTTGGTTCCATGCCAAAAGGTTTAAGTTTACGTCTACTACGCAGATCCCTTGCTGAATATGCTCTACCGAAGATTGTAATACTTCATGATTAAAGTGAAATGTTTGGCTGGCCTCTTCAACCAGTTCAACTAACTCGGCAAGAGCGACATCCTTTTTTTCAGCGATAGCAGACAGGAGAATTCTGGCACTAACATTACCTACTTGATTGGCTATTTCATTTTCAAAATTGGCGAGTAATTTTGGACTGGCATAGGCAGATGTTTGTTCTGAAGGTAAATTATTCAATAAATATTGGTGCCTTTCTTTGTCTAATACTTTCTCTGTGATCGCAAGTAATCTAGAAATTTTTGTGGCGTTGTTTAGAGTCGAAAAGCTATGCTTAGCTAAAGTCTTGGTTGGGTGCTTTTTAGTGCTAGGAAAAATAAAACTAAATACGACAAAGCAACATAAGTTAATTAATAAACTTTTTACAAAACCAAAGGCAAGCTGAAAATCGCTAGGTGGGGTATCAAAATAGTAACTTGCAGTGATGCTAGGCCATAGTAACCAGTAAGCCCAACATAATGCGCCCACCATTAAAGCGATCATAGCGGCGTTTTTGTTACGTTCGCGCCAATATAACCCACCAATAATAATAGGAAATGTTTGCGATAATAAGGCGATGGCAATTATGCCACTTTTTACTAGAGGGGCTGTTTTACTGATGTCGAGGTGATATAGATAGGCAATTCCCATTACTAATACCACGGTAATACGACGAGTAAATAACATAGCTTTAGGAGTCAAGTTATGTTGGTGCAATCTCTGTAATTGAATTTTTAGTCTAAGTGGCGTGACTAAATTGTTCGAAATCATAATACCCATAGCTAAGGTGGCAATGATGACCATACTGGTTGCAGCTGACAAGCCGCCAATAAACGCAATTAAGGCAAGGCTAGGATTTTGGTCATATAAGGGCAGGGCTAAAGCATAAGTATCGGTACTGACGGTTGTCTTATCAAAAATAATATGACCGGCGACACCTATGGGTAAAACAAAAATAGTCATTAAACATAGATATAGAGGAAAAAACCAACGGGCGGTTCTGAGTTCTTCAGTGCCATTGTTTTCAACAAAATTGATATGGAACTGCCTAGGTAAGCAAAACATTGAGCATACGCCAAGTAACATATGGCTTAAGTATACCCATATGGCCGAGTCCGCCTGTATGATACTTTGGCTTTTGGGGTGCAACTGAGCTTGTCCAAATAAGTCTAATACTCCATCAAACATGACGTAGCATATGTACCCGCCGACAATGCATAGTGCGCCTAATTTGACAATTGACTCAAAAGCAATGGTAACCATCAAACCAGGATGTTTATCGCTAGCGCTTAAGGACTTAAGGCCAAAAAGAATAGTAAATAGTGCCATAAAGATGGCGACATATGCACCTATGTTGGTACCCCAAGTCACATCATTACCGACTAGTAATGAAACGCTTTGACTAACAGAGTCTAGTTGCAGTGCAATGTATGGAATAACGCCAACTAAACATAGCAAAGTGACAATTGCGGCTAATAAATAAGACTTTTCGAATCGTAGGCTAATAAAGTCAGCAAGAGAGTTAACTTGGTGTTGGTGACACAAGGAACTTATTTTACGTAAGACTGGATGGCAAAATATAAAGACACAAATTGCCCCTAAATAGGTTGGTATGAATGCCCAGCCATATTGGGTTGCTTGGGTTGTTGTCCCAAAAAAGGCCCAAGATGTACAGTGAACGCCCAATGCTAGGCTATAAATAAAAGGATGTTGCTCTTGTCCCTTGTAACGTTTCTCTGCCCAAAAAGCCAAAGCAAACAATACGAGTAAGTAACATATTACTACTATAGAAACTGTCCAAACGTTAATCATGGTTTATTTAAATAGCGCTCTTGAAACTAACTAAGTTTCTGTACTGTACCTTTAGCTTTAATAATATAAAAGTGTGCTTTAATCGCCCTACAGTCTAGATATTTTATTTAAATCAAAAAAACATCAATTACCTGCCTTGAAGCTTGCAAATATAACCCCATTAAAAGTGGCAGTTATAACTTTGCTTAAAGAAAACAGTAAACGGAGCTAAGCATGTCAAATGAACAAACACCTCAACATGGTGAAGAATTAGAATCAGGTGTAGAAGCTGAACAACACGCAGCAGATCAAACATCTGAAGAAGTAGTTGAGTTAACCGAAGACCAACAACGCATTGTTGAATTGGAAGCTGCTGTTGCTGCAGCAGAAGCTAAAGTCGCGGATCAAAAAGATTCAGTCATTCGCGCTATGGCAGAGTCTGACAATGCTCGTAAGCGTGCTCAAGGCGAAATTGACAAAGCTCGTAAATTTGCATTAGAAAAATTTGCCGGTGAGTTATTACCTGTTGCTGACAATTTAGAGCGTGCTTTACAAGTTGCTAATCCAGAAGATGAAGCAATCAAGCCAGTTGTTGATGGCGTTGAGTTAACACTTAAGTCTTTTGTGAGCACCATTGAAAAGTTTGGAATGACAGTGATTGACCCTCAAGGTCAGCCTTTCAATCCAGAACAGCATCAAGCTATGTCGATGCAAGAAAACGCAGAACTGCCACCAAATACAATAATGGCAGTTATGCAAAAAGGTTACGAATTAAATGGTCGTTTGTTAAGACCAGCCATGGTTATGGTAACCCGAGCACCAGAAGGTGGCGTAGATACACAAGCATAATTGGTCTGCAATTTGGGGACTTAACCCCAATTGAGACGAATTGGTGAAAATAATTACGATTTTGTGAAGGTTTTTTTAATTAAGATGTTGAAAAGCACAAGAATAACCCCACAAAGTGTACAAGCTTTTATGAACAATTTTTTGGAGAAAAACTAATGGGTAGAATCATTGGAATAGATTTGGGTACTACCAACTCATGTGTGGCAGTACTAGATGGCGATAAAGCAAAAGTTATTGAAAATGCAGAAGGGGATCGTACTACCCCCTCTATTATTGCATACAGTCAAGACGGCGAAACCTTAGTTGGTCAGCCAGCTAAACGTCAGGCTGTAACTAACCCTCAAAACACTTTATTCGCTATTAAGCGTTTAATCGGTCGTCGCTTTGAAGACAAAGAAGTGCAACGTGATATCGACATCATGCCTTTTAACATCGTTAAAGCTGATAATGGTGATGCATGGGTTGAAGCTAAAGGCGAAAAAATGGCACCGCCGCAGATTTCTGCTGAAGTGTTGAAAAAGATGAAAAAAACCGCCGAAGATTATCTAGGTGAAACAGTAGACGCTGCCGTTATTACTGTACCTGCGTACTTTAACGATTCTCAACGTCAAGCTACTAAAGATGCGGGTCGTATCGCTGGTCTTGAAGTTAAGCGTATTATCAACGAGCCAACTGCCGCTGCACTTGCATACGGTATGGACAAGAAGAAAGGCGACAGTGTTGTTGCAGTATATGACTTAGGTGGTGGTACGTTTGATATCTCTATCATCGAAATCGATGAAGCTGACGGCGAGCACACCTTTGAAGTACTAGCGACTAACGGTGACACTCACTTAGGTGGTGAAGATTTTGATAACCAAGTTATTAATTACCTAGTTGAAGAGTTCAAGAAAGACTCTGGCATGGATTTACGTAAAGATCCATTAGCTATGCAACGTTTAAAAGAAGCCGGTGAAAAAGCTAAGATTGAATTATCTTCTGCACAACAAACAGAAGTTAACTTACCTTACATTACAGCTGATGCATCTGGTCCTAAGCACCTTACTATCAAGCTTACTCGTGCAAAACTAGAGTCACTTGTTGAAGCTATGGTTAAAGCAACCCTAGAGCCACTTAAGCAAGCGTTAGCTGATGCAGATCTTTCTGTAGGTGATATCAACGATATTATCTTGGTTGGTGGTCAAACACGTATGCCACTAGTACAAAAGTATGTGACTGAATTCTTTGGAAAAGAGCCACGTAAAGATGTTAACCCTGATGAAGCGGTTGCCGTAGGTGCTGCAATTCAAGGTGGTGTATTGTCTGGTGATGTTAAAGACGTATTGTTACTAGACGTAACGCCTCTTTCGCTAGGTATCGAAACTATGGGCGGTGTAATGACTGCGCTAATCGAGAAAAACACCACTGTACCTACTAAAAAGTCACAGACTTTCTCTACAGCTGAAGATAACCAGTCAGCGGTAACGATTCATGTACTTCAAGGTGAGCGTAAGCAAGCCCAAGGCAATAAATCTCTAGGTCAATTTAACCTAGAAGGTATTCGCCCAGCACAGCGTGGCGCGCCGCAAATCGAAGTGACTTTTGATATCGATGCTGATGGTATTTTACATGTATCTGCTAAAGACAAAGATACAGGTAAAGAACAGAAGATTACGATCCAAGCTTCTTCAGGTTTAAGTGAGGAAGAAGTAGAGCAAATGGTTCAAGACGCTGAAGCAAACAAAGATGCGGATGCGAAATTTGAAGAGCTTGTCCAAGCTCGTAACCAAGCTGATGGCATGATCCACGGAACACGTAAGCAAGTTGAAGAAGCTGGCGATGCGTTAAGTGAAGAAGATAAAACTCAAATCGAAGCTGCGGTTGTAGCCCTTGAAGAAGCAGTGAAAGAAGGCGACAAAGAAGCCATTGATGCTAAAACTCAAGAGCTAATTCAAGCATCAGCTAAATTGATGGAAGTAGCTCAAGCTAAAGCTGCTGCTGAAGGTGCTGAAGCTGGCCCAGAAGCAACAGATGCGGGTGCAGCTCCACAAGATGAAGATGTAGTTGACGCTGAGTTTGAAGAAGTAAAAGAAGACGACAAAAAGTAATTGTTGTTAGACATACTGACTGCCGAGATACCTCGGCAGCGTAACTCGGCGCAGCAGGTAATACTGCCTGCGCCTTGTTTGTTTTGAGCATTTGAAAAAATAGTAACCATATTGGTTATTTAAAATTCGTAACCATACCCTAGATAATTGGAACTGCACCGTGGCGTAAAATACAGCCTACAAATGTGCAGCTTCAAAGATTAAGGGTATAAAGACCGCAGGATACCGAATCGAGATGTCGAAGCGAGATTATTATGAAGTGTTAGGTGTGAGCAAAAGTGCCACCGAACGCGAAATAAAAAAGGCCTATAAACGCCTAGCCATGAAATATCACCCTGATAGAACTCAAGGCGATAAAGCAATGGAAGAAAAATTTAAAGAAGTGCAAGAAGCACACGAAATGCTTACCGATTCGCAAAAACGTGCGGCCTACGATCAATACGGTCATGCTGGTGTCGATCCAAATCGCGGTGGTGGCGGTGGTCAAGGTGGCGACTTTGGTGATATTTTTGGTGACGTTTTCGGTGATATCTTTGGCGGTGGCAGGGGAGGCGGTGGACGTCAATCTCGCGCTCGTCAAGGGTCTGACTTACGCTATAACCTAGAGCTTTCTCTTGAAGAAGCTGTGAAAGGTAAAAGCGTAGAAATTCGCGTTCCTACATTAGTAGGGTGTGAAGTATGTGATGGCTCTGGTGCTAAAAAAGGGTCAAAGCCAACGACTTGCCCAACTTGTCATGGCCAAGGCCAAGTACAAATGCGTCAAGGCTTTTTTGCTGTTCAGCAGACTTGCCCAACGTGTTCTGGTAAAGGACAGATTATCTCCGATCCATGTAAAGCATGTCATGGTGAAGGTCGAGTTCAGAAAACCAAAACGTTATCTGTTAAGGTTCCAGCTGGTGTGGACACTGGCGACAGAATTCGCTTAACAGGTGAAGGTGAAGCCGGAGAAACCGGTGCCCCTCCAGGTGACTTGTATGTACAAGTGCATGTGCGTGAACACAAAATATTTACCCGTGAAGGTAATAACTTGTACTGTGAAGTCCCATTAAGTTTTACCCGAGCAGCTCTTGGCGGTGAGATAGAAGTACCCACACTTGAAGGTAAGGTGAAACTTAAAGTAACGGCGGAAACACAAACGGGAAAAATGTTCCGTTTGCGTGGAAAAGGTGTGAAATCTGTACGTAGTGGCAGTGTAGGTGACTTAATTTGTAAAGTGGTAATTGAAACGCCGGTTAACTTAAGTTCTCGTCAAAAAGAACTACTTAACGAATTAGAAGAATCTATGGGTACTGGCAAAGATGTGGCTAAGAACCGACCTAAGGAAAGTGGTTTCTTTGATGGTGTTAAAAAGTTTTTTGATGATTTGACCCATTAATTAGCTAAATCCATATAAAAAACCGCTTTTTAAGCGGTTTTTTTGTATCTGTTTTTTGTAGGTTTTAACCTAGCTTAATCTTAGGTCTGGGCCCATTGCCTTAACAGGTTGTGATAAACACCTGTCAATTTCACAATTTCTGGGCTGTCTTGGACTTTTTCTCTAAGCCCCTGAATGGCCATATCCATGTTATACAATATACTGCGCCTTTCATCGCTCGCAATCATACTTTGCAACCAAAAGAATGAGGCGAGACGGCGTCCTTTAGTGACAGGCGTGACTCTATGTAGGCTAGTTGACGGGTAAAGTACCATGTCCCCAGCAGAGAATTTTACGCTCTGTGAGCCGTAAGTGTCTTCTATGATTAACTCTCCGCCTTCATATTCTTCAGGCTCTGAGATAAATAGTGTCATAGATAAATCGGTACGGACTTTTACTGGCGTACCCGGTACCTGCCTAACGGCGTTATCAACATGTGTGCCAAAAGAATGGCCACCTTGATAACAGTTAAACAAAGGCGGAAATATTTTGTTAGGTAAGGCTGCAGACATAAATTGATTGTTGCGGGAAAGTGCCAGTAAAATCATGTCACCTAACTTATGAGCGGCCTCAGAATTTTCAGGTAACTGTAAATTATTTTTAGCCTGTGAACTTTGATAGCCTGCTGTGACATTGCCATCGGTCCAATCAGCATCTAGCATAATACTTTTTATTTCTTTTACTTGTTCTTTAGTTAATACCGATGGAATTTTTACTAACAAGTTTATGTACTCCCCTTGTTTATTAAAAATAACAAAACCGGATATTCATCCGGTTTTGTATGTAACTTTTATCATTTTTTGCATATTAACTTTATGCTGGGTACATCCCTATAACCCAATTAATATGCCATATCCTTAACTAAACTTAAAATGAATAACTTGCATTAAGACCGAAGTAACGACCTTCGCCAGGAACGAAATGACCGCCACCAAGTTGGTCGATATAGTCTTCGTCAGCCAGGTTAGTACCGTTAATTTGCAAGTTCAATTTATCATTGACCTGATACGAAACCATTATATCAAACAATACATAGTCATCAGCCACTTCACGGCCAGATAGGCTAGAGCTATTGTAACGTTCGTCCATGTACTGAGCGCCTGCGCCAAATTGAATATCGTCAGTTAACTGATAACTAGCCCATAAACTAAATGAATGTTCTGGAGTACGTGGTAACTCTAAACCTATTTGTTCTACATCTTCACCCGTTGCAGAAACAACCTCACTGTTTTGGAAAGTATAAGCAGCAGATACTTGTAGTTCGTCTGTTACTTGTCCAACTACTCCTAGTTCTAAACCGTCAACTCTTTGCTCACCATTTAGTGCATCACCGTCAAAATCAGGATCATCAGAAATCGCATTGGTTTTTTCACTGCGGAAAATCGCCGCATTAGCAAACACTAAACCGTCAAATAGTTCCCACTTCGTACCCAATTCATAACTTACAATCTTTTCAGGATCAAGGTCTGCAGCATTACTACGGGTAGATACTGTTAGGCCTTCAGCAGATGGTGTAAATGAATTACCTGCACCAAAATATACTGAGCCATTTGGAGCGGGTTTGTAAACCAAACCAACATTCCAACTAAGTTCTTTTTCTTCAGCTTCAAGTTTAACCGTAGGATCATCACCATCTTGGTCATAGAAATATTCAGTTTTGAAGATGTCATAACGTAATCCAGCGGTTAATTCCCACTGTGGATCAAAGGTAATTGTATCGAAAATATAAATAGCCGTGGTGTCGCCAGTAGCTTCACTGTTTTTGCCAGTACGAACATATTCACCTGTATAGGCAACGTAGTTGTCTGGATTATATAAATCGATTAGCTCTGGTGTTGTGTCTAGGTTATCAGTGCCGTTGTCATCATAGTTCCAGCGAGCAAACTTTTCGCGGCTAATTTCGACACCTGTCACTATCTCGTGACTGGTTTTACCAACTTGGTAGCTACCTAATAAATCTAATTGCAGTACCGAAAGTGAGTTTTTAGTATCACGGGTTTTTTCATCACTTAAACGTACATCTGTAGTGGTTGAGTTATCGATAAAGCGTGGCGCAGTCACCACATTTAATCGCTCAACTGAACCCGTTCTAAACTGTGCTCTTAAACTTGTATCTTTGGTTAGGTCATTTTCATACTTAGCCGTAAGAGATTGGGCAGTGATATCTTCGAAGTCACGGTATACATTACCGTAAAAGTTATCAAAATCTACTGGTGGTGCAGTACCAACATAATCAGCTAATTCAGCTACTGGAGTAGAGCCATTAGACACCCAAGGAATACCATAATCTGGCATGTTGTCTTGCTTTTGATATTCAGCATTAACGGTTAAACGAGATTTAGTATCTAAGTTAGTAACCAAAGAACCAGCAATCGCTTGCTTTGAGTTGAATACCTCGTCACGGCCTGCTTTATCAGCATCATCAGCTAATACGTTAACCCTAATAGCAGTGTCGTCACCTATCATGATATTTGTATCTAGCTGTGCACGGTAATCACTTTCAGTACCCAATCGTAAACTTAGGTCAGTAAAGTCTTCTAGCTTAGCTGTTTTACTTTGTAGGTTAATGATACCGCCTGCAGAACCTCGACCATACATAGCTGAACTAGGGCCTTTAACCACTTCAATTGCTTCAACATTGTAGGTATCACGGTAATATCCAGACACGTCTCTTACACCGTCAACTAATATGCCATTGGTAGCACTAAAGCCACGAATATTCATACTGTCACCAGGAGGCGCACCACCTTCACCCGCTGCTAAAGAAATCCCCGGCACACCCCGTAATGCATCCTGTAAGCTATCAACATTGCGATCTTTCATCATTGATTGGGGAATAACCGTAATGGTTTTAGCTGTTTCTAATAAAGGCTGACTAAATTTGCTTGAAGTAGACTCATCAACTTTATAGTTATCCTCTGTTTGTGCCGTTGCTTTTGCTGTCGGTAATTGCTGGGCTTCTTGTGCAACTGCAGTACCTAGAGGGAAAACCGTAGCGATAGCAAGGGTAATTGCACTGCGCTTCAAGCCAATATTAGCAGGAGTGCTAGTAGGGTTTCTCATCAAAAAATTCTCCATTTGTTATGTGTTAATTGCGTTTCTCGGGGCGCAGGTTAACATTTGGAAATCTAAATGCAAGTAGTTATCATTTGTAATTGTGTTTTTTGTGTGGATAATAACGACTTATTGAAAAGGGGCAATTGACACCAAGCTTCTAAGCTCACCGTTAGTGATTAGTAAGAGAGATAAATGTTGAAATATGTAACAAGGCTAATTGACATAACAGTTAATACATTAAACCTACAGAATGGGTGTAGCTCCGTTAAAAATTCAATAATACCAAGAAAATTTAAGGACTTAGCCTTACGCTCTTTGGTGTTAGGCAGTCTTTTATGTAGCACAATTATTATGCTACCGGCACTCGCTACAGACTTAACTCAAATTGATAGGCTAACGAGACAGTGGTTAGAAACTCAGCGCCAAACTAGTCATCTATTAGTTGATTGGCAAGCCAGTAAGCCAATTCTAAATCAAAGGCTGACCTTACTTAGTGCAGAAAAAAAGCAGTTAGAGGACATTCTTAAGCACAGCAAAAACAGCCAAGAAGATGTCATTAAGCGTCGTACTGAACTATTAGAAAAACAATCAAATCTTGAGCAACAACAAGGCGCTTTATCTAATAAATTAACTTTGCTACTTAACCAAGTAGAGCACCTTAGTGAATTATTGCCGCCGCCGTTAAAGAATGTTTGGACACAACAACAAGATGAATCTACTGACGATAACCAAACCTCTAAAAGTTTGCAGGCTGTTTTGAGTAAGTTGAATAGTCTTATGGATTTCCAAAAACGTATTTCTGTTCACGAAGGGCCAATCTCTGTATCTACAACTGATGAAGTGATGGTTAAGCAGCTTTATCTTGGGGTGAGTGCTGCTTGGTTTGTTAGCGCCGATGGAAAGCTTAAAGGGCGAGGGCTGGTTCAAGATAATCAATGGGTTTGGACAGAAGATGAGTCTATGAATGCTAAAGAAATCAAAAAAGCCATAGATATATTCGAGAAACGTAAACAGGCCGATTTTGTAGAGTTACCAGTCAACTTAGTAGCCTCAAAAGCATCAGTAGGTGGTTTACAATGATTCGCATAATAAAGGCACGAAAGATTACAAAGGTCAGTGTATTTGCCTTAGCGGTATCTATGGTAATAAATGTTTCTGTAAATGCGCAGGAGCAACTGGCAGAGAATTTACTAAGTAAAATAAATACTGCCCAAAAAGAACTAACCAAGACCGAACAAAACATTTCAAAGCAGCGCCAAACATTGTCAAGTCAGTTATCTAAGTTAGAAACTGAGGTATTGGCGTTACGTGAGAAAACCGCTGCTGTAAGACGTTTGTCCGACGAAAAAACCTTAAGTTTGTCGCAACTGGAAGAGCGTTTAAAAAGTTGGAACCAACAACAAGCTTATCAGCAAGGATTATTGCGCCGATTCTTACAGCAGCAAGGCGATAGTAGCGAGCAATCAATTATCGACCGAAGTTCTTTGGTAGATAAACTCGATAAAGTCTTAATCAGTAGTCAGCAATTCGAGCAAAACTTTGCACCTAGCTGGCAACAGTCAAAAGTAATTTTACCCAGTGGGGATATTACTGAGTTAGCAACTTTATCTATGGGACCCATCTCATGGTACTGGAACGAAACCAGTGGTTATGCAGGCATTGCCAGCGAGCATCATGGCCAATCTGATTTGTTAAAAAGTGACCTGCAGTTTAATGGGGCCGCTAACACAAAAATTGGTGATTTATACAAGCAGACTGCAGGTTCAATTGTATTTGACCCAACAATGAATCGCGCTATGGCACGGCAACAACAATCCGAAAGCTTTTTTGAGCATGTCCTAAAAGGCGGTAAATGGGCTATTCCTATTGTATTTTTTGCAGTATTTGCATTAATCATTGCCCTAATTAAAGTTATACAACTAGGCCGTTTATCTAAGGTAATTCGCTTTACACCATCAATTTTGGGTAATGCTTTAGCTAAAAACACAGATGCCGCACAGTCTCAAATCATCAGCAAAGTGAAGGGTATGCAAAAACGCTTATTAGATATTGCGGTAATAGCCAAATCTACAAATGAGCGTGACGATCAACTCTTTATGCAGTTACAAGATGACAAAACCCGTTTAGAACGTTGGATTGGCGCTATCGGTATGACCGCTGCGGTGTCTCCTTTATTAGGTTTGCTTGGTACTGTTAGCGGTATGATAGAAACCTTTAAAATGATGACCTTGTTTGGGTCGGGAGATCCTGAGGTCGTATCTGGAGGTATTGCACAAGCGTTAGTCACTACCGAGCTTGGTTTAGTGGTAGCTATTCCTGCACTGATATTAAATGCTTTGTTGTCACGCAAAGCTAAGTCTTACTACAACGAGTTAGAAAGCTTCGCCATTTTAATCAGTAAGTCTGATGAACAGGCTGATACCAACGAAAAAACAAAACTGGTTAATGAACCTAAAGTCGCAACCCAATCTAAAGAAAAAACCGCTAAACAACCCCCTAGTGTTACTCAAGTATCTCTAGAAGAGTCGAGTGCCACATAATGCTTGAGCAAATATATGGTAACTGGGTTTGTTGGGGCATTTTGGGTTTAGCGCTGATTTGTTATTACCAAATATCTATGAGTTACATTCTATCTTTTAGCGCCTCTGATCGCAGCGCTATTGATGCTGAAAACATTCAAATTCAACAAAGATCTACTGGTGTTTTGATTGGTGCACTGCCATTACTTGGGTTGTTAGGCACCATTATCGGATTACTGGATTGCTTTATTGGTATCGCCAGTCAAGGGGCCAGTAGCGAGCTAGTCAGTGCCGGTATAGCTGATGCACTTCTTACTACCCAACTAGGGTTAGTGTGTGCCATTCCAGCATGGTTACTGCAGGCTTATGTGCGTTCAGTGCATGCTGCTTTAGTACCTAACGAAATATCGAGATAACAACAATGCCAACTAGATTACAAAGACGTTTGGAGCAACAACCTGAACAAGGTATAGATATGTCTCCGCTATTAGACGTGGTGTTCATTTTGCTCATATTTTTTATTGTCACCACAGTATTTGTAAAAGAGACAGGTGTTGAGGTAGATAAGCCTCAAGCGATCTCTATTCAAAAGATGGAACAAACCGCAATCTTATTGGCAATCACTAATAATGGCGAAGTGTTTTATGACGGCAGTAACGTAGGTGTGGCAGGTGTTCGCGGCATAGTAGAGCAATTGCAGCGCCGGGAGCCTAGACCAGTGGTTATTCAAGCCGATAAAACCGTACCCACAGAGTTGCTATTAGAAGTAATTGATGGCGCTAAGCTTGCTGGCGCAAAAACTGTAAATTTGGCAGCACTTAAAGGATGATTTCAGGCATTCAATCAAATGGCAATAGTGGCAAGGCTACTGCGTTATTTCTGATTAATAATTTTCGATTTTTTTCAAAAGCCCAAGCTATAGCGAGTATTGCCAGTATCATTATTTTGGTACTGGCGTTATTAACCTTATGGATTGGTCATGGCTTAAGTGAAATGCCCGAAGACACAGTAGTCGTTCGAGAAATAACCATTGCAACGCCTCCGCCCCCCCCGCCGCCACCTGTAGTACAGCAACGAGCTGTACAAGCACCAGTCACCGTGCAGGTTGAAGGAGCGGGTGCAAGTATTCAAATGGTTAAAGTTGTGCAAGATATCACTATTGATAAACCCGACATGCCAGATTTCACGCCACAAGAAACCCAGTGGCAATCGTTAGAGGTTGATTGGGATGCGTTTGACTTGAGTGATTTAGATGGATTACCAACGTTACTTACTACACTAAAAGTGACATTGCCAAAAAGCCTCACTAGAAAGGGTATTAAAAAAGTAAAAGTAGAATTTGAGTTGGTAATTGACGAACAAGGTAAAGCAACATTAGTCAAAATCGTTACTAATCCCTATCCACAGCTAGAAAGTGAAATTAAAAATCTAGTGCGTCGCATTAGATTCACTCCTCCACAAAAAGACGGACAGCCAGCTAGGGCAAGATTTGCATTGCCTGTAGATATTGGCTCATGAGAAATTTACCAATGTATAAGACTTATAATTTGATGATTAAAAACCTCACTGTATGCGCAGTTCTATGGACAAGTTTATCCTCATCTGTATTTGCTACCACAGATTTCACCGCTGATATTACCGTAAACCTTGCCGCCCCAAAGTGGGAGTTTCTGTTAAAAAATATAGCCACAGGTGAAACACAGGCGCAATTGGCTTCATCAGAAAGTAGTTTTGCTAAAGAGTTGCAACCTTTATTAGCCGCGCAAGATCACAAAGCAATTGAACAAGCCTTTAGCCAAAGAGATATTGAACAAGACAGTGCCGCGTTAAGACAGTTGCGGGGCCAAGTCTTGATTAGTTTAAAGCAATACTCTGAAGCTGAAGTTGCCCTTAAATCTGCCATAGAGTTAATGCCCGATTTAGCATTGGCACACCGCAGTTTAAGCATGGTTTATATGGTTAACAAAGATTACCAAAAAGCCCAAACTCACCTAAAGAAAAGTATTGAACTTGGTGTGGCAGACGCCCAAGTCTATGGTCAATTAGCCTTTGTTAATTTGCAATTAAAACAAGGTGCTAGCGCTATAGCGGGTTACCAATATGCGTTATTTTTAGACCCAGATAACTTACAGTGGAAGCAAGGGTTACTGTACGCATTGATTAACGCACAAGCGTTTAGCCAAGCCCAAGCCTTACTTGAAGGCATGCTTATGACGGCTCCAGACGATGCCGACTTATGGTTACAAAGGAGCCAACTTGCACTTAGGCAAGGCCATGCATTACAAGCCTTAAGTAGTTTAGAAAGTGCGGTACTGTTAAACGAGAATGCAGCGAATGCTAACGAGACAGAGAACATAGTTACTCTGGCTCAATTACATATTCAAAGTGGTAGTGCGCAGCGTGCTGTTGAATTATTAGATAGTAACATAGCGTTATTTTTATCTAAAAAGTCGGGCCAACTAGGTTTTGAAGTTCAGCCAATCGACCAAATTTGTCAATGGTTGGTTTTTAATGAACGCTGGCAACCGTTAGAACAACTACTGACTGCATTAGCACCATATCGTAAGCATACCTCTAGTTATTTTACGTCTCGTTTTGATGTATACAGTAGCAAATTAGCACTGCATAAAGGAGACACAAAGAGGGCTGAAAAAAGCCTAATGAGCAGTGTCAAAGCGGATCCAGCAAATGGCGAAGCTTTATTAACCATAGCAAAATTGATGCATAACAAAAAACGTTCAGTGCAAGCCGTACAATATTACGTAAGAGCTCAAGCCCTAACTGATTTTAGAGAGCGTGCTTTATTGGGACAAGCTCAGTTAGAAATAGACCGCCAACAATACTCCGATGCTCTTAGGCTATTACGCCAAGTCATTCAGCTAAATCCTGCAAGACAAGATGTGTTAGCTAATATTCAATCGTTAACTAACCTAGTTAGACACCAAAGTTAGGGTAAGCAAGTAATGAGTAGGGGGGTGTGATGGTGTTTACTATGGGGTCAATAAGACAATGGCATTGGATCAGCGCCTCTTTGTGTATGGCGGGTATGTTTTTGTTTTCCATAACGGGCATTACTCTGAATCATGCAGCAGATATTTCTAGTAAACCACAACATATAAGTATTGAGGGGGAAGTACCCAATACTTTATTGCAGAAATGGGTAGGTTCAGAAACACCTCCAAGTCATTTGTCGTTGGCACTTTACCAATGGCTAGCGCAGGTTCATGACATAGCAATCCCCAAAAGTGCCACTGGAGAATGGGATGAGGTTGAATTTTATCTGCCCCTTGCCAGGCCAGGTGGTGATGCGTGGCTAGCCATAAATACTGAGACCGGGGAGTTTATATATGAAGATACAGATAGAGGTTGGATTGCATTTTTTAATGATTTGCATAAAGGCCGTGATACTGGCATTGCATGGGTATGGTTTATCGATGTATTTGCCGCAGGCTGCATAATTTTTAGCTTTACTGGATTGGTTTTATTGTGGCGCCAGAGTTCTGGTCGTCAATCTACTGGTCCATTAGCGGCGTTAGGTGTGCTAATTCCGTTAGTTCTTATTTTATTATTTGTACATTAACAAGCGTTTTTAAGAGAGAGATACATGCAAAAGCAGAAGAAACGATTTATTTCCAGTGTATTGGCAGGTGCCATCATAACTGCCTGTGCAGTAACTCAAGTATACGCTAAGGCTGACGCCTTGGCATTGACTGTGGAAATCCCACAACTTGATACAGCTGAATACCATAAGCCTTATGTGGCAGTGTGGCTTGAAGACTCAGCCCGAAAATCCACCCAAGTCGCCTTGTGGTATCAGATTGATAAAAAAAATAATGAAGGCCTAGAGTGGCTTAAAGACTTACGTCAATGGTGGCGTCGCGGTGGCCGCAGCCTTGATTTACCTTATGATGGCTTTACATCAGCCACTAAAGGCCCTGGTACTCATGAAGTGAGTATTGACCTGTCTAAGGCAGACTTTAAAGACTTAGCACCAGGTAATTACAAATTAAGAATTGAAGCGGTAAGAGAAGTAGGTGGCCGTGAAAACGTGGTTATTCCGATTACCTTACCACTCGAAACCTCATCACTGCCTATATCTAAAACCGGTAAAACCGAATTAGGCAAGATTCGCTTAAGCGTGCAATAACAAAACTTACTAAATAAACCACTGCTTATTATTTTTTTAGTGGCAGTCATAGATTATTTTTGGAGAAACAATATGAAATCTAAATTATTACTTAAACTCATTGCTGCGGGTGTCATCGCAAGTTCAATGACTATGCAAGCCCAAGCTCACAAAGCATGGATTCTACCTAGCTCAACAGTGTTGTCTGGTGATGAACCATACGTGACATTTGATGCTGCTGTTTCAAATAGCATCTTCTCTATTGATCACGCCGCTTTAAATATTGAAGGTGTGGAAGTGGTTGATCCAAAAGGAAACGCTGTTGAGTTAGAAAACACCTCAAAAGGTAAATACCGTAGTACTTTCGATATTCAACTAAAAGAACAAGGTACATATAAAGTAGAAACCGCTAGCGGCGGTTTACGTGCGAGATGGGAAGACGAAGATGGCAAACGCCATAGATGGCCAAGACGTGGTCAAAACGCCACAGACGCTGATTTTGCCAAAGCAGTACCTAAAGATGCTAAAAAACTACAAGTCAGCCAAAGCTACCGCCGTGTTGAAACGTTTGTAACTTTAGGTGCGCCTACTGAGTCAGTTTTCAAACCTACTAACCAAGGTTTAGAAATGGTACCTGTAACTCATCCTAATGATTTGTTCTCTGGTGAAGAAGCAACCTTTACGTTACTGATTGACGGCAAACCAGCTAAAGGTGCAAGTGTTGAAATTATTCAAGGTGGTTCTCGCTACCGTGATCAGCAAAATGAAATCAAAGTAACCACAAATGATAAAGGGGAGTTTAATGTTACATGGCCAGACGCAGGTCGCTACTTTGTAGAAGCATCTTACGAAGACGCTCAAGCAAAAGCCCCAGCAACTAAGCGTACAGGAACCTATGTTGCTGTATTCGAAGTGTTACCAATGTAATTTTATTCGCTAAAAAATGTGTCTATGGGTAGGTGTGTAATCGGTGAGTGAATTTAACCGGATTAGTTTAGCAGTCGTTTTAGTGAGCCTGTGGTGCTTGTGGTGCTTGTGGTTGATTGTTCGCCATAACAGAAACAAGCCCAAGGTGGATCTACAGGCCAATATTTTAGTGGCCTATGCTAGCCAAAGTGGCACAGCGGCTACTTTGGCTACTAAAAAGGCAGCAGAACTCGCTTCCCTCGGTAAGGTTAATCTATTGCCGTTAGACAGTGTTTGTAAACAAACACTGTCTAATACCCAAAAGGCACATTTCATTGTTAGTACTTATGGTCAAGGTGAACCACCTGATAACGGCCATAAGTTTTATAATGAACTTTACACAAAAGATGCAGTTACTGATCTTTCCCATATGCGTTATTCAGTCACTGCTTTAGGGGACAGTAGCTATGAGCATTTCTGTGCTTTTGGCCATAACCTTAATAAACAATTGACGAAATTGGGGGCACAGTCAGAAGCCGCGATAACCGAAATAGACAGCCAAACCCATGGCAACTTTGATACCCATGACTCACCAATGGCAACCGTCACTAATTGGAAGCTAACCCAGCGAGAGTGTTTAAACCCTAATAGTGTTAGCGCTCCACTTTACTTACTGGCTTTTTCAGTAAAGCCTTCCGAATCATCAGATATACCACAATGGCGCGCAGGTGATGTAATTTCAATCCAACCTAAGCATCACCTAGAAACTGTGCTAGCTTGGTTGCAAACACATCAGTTCGATGCTGAACAAACCATAACTACAGGTGAGTCAAGAGTAAGCCTTAAAGAATTCTTATTAGAGTATGCTTTGCCAGAACAATTGCAGGTGCCAGCCAGTGAACCACTAAACTGGCTCGATTCACTTAAGTTATTGCCAAAACGTGAATACTCTGTGGCATCGGCTGAGCATGAAAAGCAATTAAAGCTAATTGTAAGGTTACAACATCAGGCTAACGGTCAGGCTGGAATTGGTTCGGGCTGGTTAACCCAGTTCAGCGAACTAAACGATATTACCCAAGGGCATATTCGTAGTAACAACCGTTGTCATATTGATGATGTAACCCGTCCGCTGTTATTGGTAGCCGCCGGAAGTGGCCTAGCAGGTTTACGAGCGCAACTTGCAGAGCGAGCCAGCAACCCAAACGCGGGTAAAGTGTGCATGTTTTATGGTGAGCGAAACCCAGAACACGACCAAATGCTTAAAGACGAATTGCAGCAGTGGCAACAACAAGGTGTAATTACCGATTTACATTATGCATATTCTCAGCACCCAAAAACTCCAGCTTATGTGCAAGATGTGATGGATTTTAACGCAGATAAAATAAGAGTAATTGTTCACCAAGGGGCAGACATATATGTTTGTGGTAACAAAGCAGGAATGGGAGACGGCGTACATCAGGTTTTGAATAAACATCTAGGCCAAGAAAATGTATCAGCTTTGCTGAGTACTGGCCGTTATCGTAGAGATTTATATTGAGTGCAGCTGCTCCTTAACAAATAAATATTGAGTAGTTTGTAGGATACATACAACCACCTAATTTCGGCCCTGTTTTAATTCTCTTAATTATACCGCTCTTAATGTTGAGTAATTTATTTTACTAAGATCAGAAAAACCTATAGATATCTGCGAACTAGTTCACCGTTTGCAAACCCGTAATTTATAACTATTTTCTATTTTTTAGTGATAAATATCGTTAAATGATAAAAATATAGTTTAAAAACTTGTTATTTAGGTGTTTTTAGAGTCATATAAAATTATTCGTGTCTAAAATACCGCCAATATAACCTTGACTTTATTTAACGAACCCAGAGTGACAGCTCATGCAAAACATCACAGATAACTACCCAAGTTTACACAACTTTAGGCAAGCCGTACGTCAACACGTTGTGACAGAAGAAGAGCAAAGTGTAGAAAACTTGCTCCAACACAACCCACTAAGTGCAGACGCCCAAAGTCGAGTAGAACAGAGTGCCTTAAAGTTTGTTGAAGAATGCCGTGCTAACCCAGATAAACAAGGCTTGTTTGATGTGTTTTTGCAGGAATATAGTTTATCTAGCCAAGAGGGCGTAGTACTGATGTGCCTTGCAGAAGCATTACTGCGGGTTCCTGATAGCTTTACTGTGGATAAATTAATAGCAGAAAAAATTCACATGGGTGAATGGGATAATCATATTGGACATTCATCAGAGTTTTTGGTGAATGCTGCCAGTACAGGTTTGGCCCTCACACGCAAAATCTTAAATAAAAGTCACGATAAGTCTGGTGAATCTAGTAACTGGCTTCGTAAATTTATGGCTCGTGTTGGCGAGCCTGTAGTTCGCCGTGCAACGCTAGAAGCGATGAAGTTTATGGGGCAACAATATGTCTTAGGTAGAGATATAGATGAGGCCGCGAAAAGAGGCCATAAAGGTAATCCTAAAGGCACACGCTTTTCTTTTGATATGTTGGGTGAAGGGGCACGAACCTACGAAGACGGTGAAAAATATTTTCAGTCTTACTTACATGCCATTGAGAGTATTGGTAAAAAGAATAAAGAAACAGATATTTATGCTGCGGATGGGATATCCGTAAAATTAAGTGCATTACACCCTAGGTATGAATTTAGTCATCAGGAGTTAGTACTCGAAGAATTATTACCGAGTGTTTTACAGCTTGCAATACGGGCTAAAGAGTTAGGCATAGGCTTGACTATAGATGCTGAAGAAGCTGCTCGCTTAGACATTGAATTAGATATCTTTCAAGCCTTAGCGTTTGCCCCAGAATTAAAGGGCTGGGACGGTCTAGGTTTTGTGCTACAAGCCTATCAAAAACGTGCCCTTTATGTAGTAGATTGGTTGGTTGAACTTGCTAAATTATCAAACAAAAAACTAATGGTCAGACTCGTTAAGGGGGCGTATTGGGACGCTGAAATAAAACACGCCCAAGAAATGGGGTTTGATGAATTCCCTGTGTTTACCCGTAAAGTGAATACCGATTTAAGTTACCAAGTCTGTGCCGGTAAGTTATTAGCCAATAAAGAAAATATTTACCCGCAATTTGCGACACACAATGCCTATACCATGACGTTGATTATGCAGTTGGCTGGCACCAAGGGCATGGGGACCTTTGAGTTTCAACGTTTACATGGCATGGGTGAACTACTCTATTCTCAAGTGAGCAAGTCAACGGGCATTGAGCTGCCGCTGCGTGTATATGCCCCTGTTGGAGTACATAAAGACTTACTGCCTTATTTGGTGCGGCGATTATTAGAAAATGGAGCAAACGGCTCGTTTGTTAATCAGTTCTTAGACGGTAAAGTACCTGCTCAAAACTTAGTACAAGGAGTTGAAGAAGTTATTGAGAATATGCCTGGTAATAGAAATACCCAGATTCCTGTTTCTAAAGATTTGTTTGTTGACCATGGTGAGCAAAGGGACAACTCGACAGGTCTTGATTTAGACGACCCATTGGTATTCTCTGAGTTACAAAAACATGTGGATACGGTTTTAGAGCAGTCTTGGACCGCTGGCCCTATAGTTAATGGAATAAAAAGAACAGACCCTAGCTACGAGATATACTCACCAGCAAATGCCTCTTTAAAAGTAGGGCAGTGCACTGACGCCACCCCAGACGATGTATCCAATGCATTACAAAGTGCAGCTAAAGCCCAAGTAGCGTGGCAGCAGCTAAGTGTTGATGCAAGAGCTGACACCTTAGAGAAAACCGCTGATTTATTAGAGCGATACACCCATACATTAACCTCATTAATTAGCTATGAAGCCGGCCGAACCTTAGGTGATGGTATATCTGAAGTCCGCGAAGCAGTAGACTTTTGCCGATACTACGCATTACAAGCAAGGATATTAAAATCTGAGTTTGGTAGCAATACTGGCTTAGACGAAGGCAAAGGCGTATTTGTATGTATTAGCCCTTGGAACTTCCCACTGGCAATCTTTGTGGGCCAAGTGGTGGCAGCATTAGTTACAGGTAATAGTGTAATAGCCAAGCCAGCAGAACAAACTCCATTAGTGGCAACCTATGCCATAGAGTTAATGCACCAAGCAGGTGTGCCCGTTGAAGCTTTACAGCTTTTAACTGGCACAGGCGCTGATATCGGACCGCAACTTTTAACTAGCCCATTAGTGGCAGGCGTAGCTTTTACAGGCTCTACCGAAACGGCAAAACGTATTCAAGGTGACTTAGTTAAACGAGGCACCAGCATGCCGCCGTTTATTGCAGAAACCGGTGGCCAAAATGTCATGATAGTTGACTCAACGGCCTTGCCTGAACAAGTAGTCGACAGTGTTATTCAATCCGCCTTTTTAAGTGCTGGGCAACGTTGTTCCGCTTTGCGAGTGTTGTATTTACAAGAAGACATTGCAGACAAGATGTTAAGTATGTTGCAAGGTGCCATTGATACCTTAAAAGTCGGCTACCCTTGGAAGCTCAGCAGTGACCTAGGCCCGGTTATCGACAGCAAAGCCCAGCAAACCCTGCAAGCTCACACCGTAAAAATGCTAAAGGAAGCTAGCTTAATCACCAAAGGCTCGTTAACAGAAGAGTGTGAAAACGGCGCATTTATCGAACCTCAAGTGTATGAAATACAGCATATTAATCAGCTTGAGCGAGAGGTGTTTGGGCCGATACTCCATGTTATTCGTTATAAAGCTGCCAATATCAAACAAGTGATCAAAGACGTAAATGATACAGGTTACGGCTTAACCCTTGGTGTGCATAGCCGTATTAAGCAGTTTGCTGATGAGGTATTCGAGCAAACTAAAGTGGGTAACACTTATATCAACCGTAATATTGTGGGTGCTGTGGTGGGCGTAAACCCATTTGGTGGCCATGGTTTATCAGGCACTGGGTTTAAAGCTGGTGGGCCCCATTACCTACTACGCTTTAGCGAGTTATGGCAAAGTGTTGAGATTGGCGATAAGCAATTATTACCAGAGGGTGCCTCACTAGCGCTACCTGAAACTTGCGAAACATTTATAATTAAGGCCAAAGGCTTACAGCATGCATGGGATCAAACACCAGTAGCAAACAGATGCGATGTGCTGAAAAAAGCCTTAGATGTGTTAGAAGCAAATCACCAACTTGATAAGGCCAATTTTGCCCTAAGTCAAAATAGACTAAACCAAGCCAATAACTTGTTTAGTGAAATAACCGAGTTACCAGGCCCAACCGGTGAAACCAATGAGCTTAGCCTTCACGCTAGAGGCGTGGCCTTGGTGATTGCAAATACCGAGTCCTTAACTAATGGCCATACAATACTACAATTTATCAGTGCATTGGCTGCGGGAAATGCTGTGGTTGTTATTGGTAGTGATAATGCTAGTCAGCAACTTGTCTCCAGCATAGCGGGGGTGTTTCAAAATCATATTCCTACTGGGTTAGTGCATATTGCCAATGATTTTGAAGACCTAGGCAAGTGGTTGCTTCATGACAAAATTGCGCTAGTTGCGTGCCATGATACTAACGGTCTTTGGGCTGTGTTGACACAAAGAGCAGGGGCCATTGTACCTGTGGTAAATCATATCCAAAGTCAGTTTGCGTTATTGCCCTATGCCATAGAGAAAACCAAAACTAACAATATTGTGGCAACAGGTGGTAACGCCATGTTGCTGAACTTAAAAGAAAGTTAACATGAAAAAATACTCAACTGAGCTTGATCGCATCGACCATAAAATACTTGATATGTTACAAAGTAACTGCCGTATATCAAATGTGGAACTTGCTAATCAAGTAAACCTAAGCCCGACGCCTTGTTTAGAAAGAGTGAAGCGCTTAGAAAAAAACGGCTACATAGATAAATATGTAGCCCATCTAAACGCTAAAAAGTTGAACGCCAAACTAACAGCCTATATGCAAGTGTCGGTAGAAAACTCCAGCACCCAAGCATTAAATCAGTTTAACCAGCAAGTTAGGAAGTTAGACGAAGTAATAGAATGCTCATTGGTAGCAGGGGGCTTTGACTATCTGCTTAAAATACGAGTTCAAGATATGGACGCTTACCGGAAATTTTTAGGGGGAAAATTTGCTGATATCAAAGGCGTAACTCAGACCTTTACTTATGTCGTAATGGAAGAGATAAAATCCACCCACATCGTACCTGTTGAGACTAAATAGCTGGTTAAGATTTTACGAGGTAAAGGTTAACGTTACAGCCTAGATAAAGGGCTCATTACTGAGTTGCCGCCATGTTGTAATATATGCGTATATATTTGAGTGGTACGCAAGTCGGCATGGCCTAATTGGTCTTGTACCGTACGTATGTCTGCCCTTGATTGGAGTAGGTGGGTGGCAAAGCTATGGCGTAAAACGTGGGGTGTAACGGTTTTATGTATGTTAGCTTTTTTGGCGGCATTTCGTACTGTTATGCACAACTTATTTAGGACACTTTTATTAAGGAACTTTGCTCATATTCTACTGTCGACAGATCACCATTAGCCGTATGAAGCCTATCTAAGTTGTAATAGCGCATATACGTTGTCACATCATTTCTCATATGCTCACGAGTTGGCTGTGGCACTTTCAATAGTCAATCATGTTTTAAGCTACCAAAGAACCGTTCAACAACGGCATTATCCCAACACGTACCCACATCCCCTATGCTTGCTCTCACTCCATAGCCAGCTAGCAACTTGCGATAGTGTTTACTGGTATATTGAGAGCCTCTATCGCTGTGAAACATCAAGCCTTTTGGCGGCTGCCGCAAGTACTAAGCTTTCATCATTTCCTTACTGTTTTATGCCTTGAGTAGGATTCGTTTTTATGAGGTTGTTTGTCACTGTAGATAAGTTGATTGGGAGATATCCTAGCAAAACACTCATTGAATTTTTTGCCAATTAAGATTAATTTAACTAGTGAAGTTTATAAATATATATTTTAAAATCAAAGTATTACGGGGCTTTTAGTTACTTGATAAGTCGTAGAGGTTATGACCGTTTTGTTCTAGTCTTTTATTGGTTAGTAATAGATTCATGTCATAGATTAGCGTTAAGGTTAATATTTAAAATGATACAAAAAAACAATAACCATGCGCTAGAGCAGGAGATTTTTTCGTCGTGACCATCCATTCCACAGGCATACTTGATAGCTTGCCCCATTTGCCAGAAAAAAAGCTCGACGAGTCAGGTAACCTTGCGGCTGCTGACTTTACCTCTCCAATGCCCTTTATTGTGCGCGGTATGGTTCGTGACTGGCCTGTAGTTAAGGCTGCGCAACAATCTTCGGATGCGCTGCGCTCATATTTGCTTGGCTACTATAGTCAGAAGCCTGTGATGGTATCGAGCGGACCACCTGAAATTGGTGGGCGGGTCTTTTACAAAGACGATATGTCCTTAAATATTAAGATGCTAAAGTCTGATTTACGAGAAGTATTCTCTAAAATTGCAGAGTCTGAAGACGATCTAGAGCAACTGTGTCTTTACGTGGCTGCCGCAAATGTAGATACCTATTTCCCAGGTTTGCTTAAAGATAACCCAATCAATCTTGGCGGACATAAAGCTAATGGTTGGGCATGGATGGGCACACGGACTCAAATCGCACCGCACAATGATTCTACTTATAACCTTGCCTGTGTGGTGGGCGGTCGTAGACGATTCGTTGTGTTTCCACCAGACCAATTTCGAAACTTATATTTAGGCCCAATTGACAATACACCCGCAGGGCGAACCATATCTATGGTGGATGCTAGAAACCCTGATTTCGAGAAATTCCCCCGTTTTAAACAAGCTTTAGAGGTTGCTCAAGTAGCTGATCTTGAACCGGGAGATGCCATCTATATGCCGCCGCTTTGGTGGCATCATGTGGATGGCTTAGAGCCATTCAATATGTTGTTGAATTTTTGGTGGCGGGTTTCGCCGAAACACATTGGTTTACCAGCTCCAGCCCTTGACCATGCCATTCTTTCAATTCGTGACTTATCCCAAAGCGAAAAGAAGTACTGGCGTGATATGTTCGATTACTACGTGTTTGACGCGAATGAAGACAGCATTGCGCACATACCTAAAGATAAGCGTGGCCTTTTAGGCCCTATTACTCCGCAAATAGTGCAAACTATACGCGCTAAGTTAAAAGGCTATTTTCAGCGGTAGTAACCTTAATGATAAATGGGTTGATTCATTAAGATTATTGAGCACTACTGTTACGTAAAACAGGCTAGTTAACACTCACAGGGTAAGAAAGTATTCTGTTACTATCTCATAAAGTTCTAGCCTGTGTTCTGCCATTTCTTCTAATGTCAGGCCTTCAAGAGAGTGAGGGTGCCTAAGCTAAGCTGCAATTTCGTGTACATAATAGTCAGGGATACGGTCTACTTCACGGTGTGTAGGTTTGTAAAATGGCACAGCCACTCGAATGCCTTCTGGGATGTTTAAGCGGCTTTTTCTTGCATATTTTTAATAATGGCTTCAATTGAGCGACCAGTGTCAAATACATCGTCGACGATAAGTAGTTTGTCAGAATGCTGAACCTTTTTAATTAAATAATTAAGGTCGTGTACTTTTACTTCAGATGATTTTATATCGATACAGCACCTACATAATAGGATGTCATTGATTACTTTAATTACATGACTATAGAGAGAAGTATGATTTCACTTCTTCTATAAAATCGCTCCATATTGGGTTTGGTTTCCAGACAGACTCCATTTCTGCTCGTGCTTTATTTTCATCGACATTTAATTGGGTGATTTTATACAAATAAGTGAATACCGCACCTCGCCAATTGAGTTTGCAATGAGTAAGAGTGACATTGTCATTGTCTAAATTAAGATTCATTGCGGTAATGTATTCTAGAAAGTTATTGATAGTAGGGTTCTGCCATTCTACTTGGATATTTAAATAATTTAGATCTAACTCATCAAGTAGCGCAATCTCTTCATGTCTGTTACCAGGTATTAGATCAATAACGTGGCTGACTCCAAGTTTTTTAAAAGCCTTGAACTCTTTATCGGAAGGTAAGCCTGAACTTATCATGTTCATTAAGTTGACCTTAATGTTAGTCACATCTTTAAGTGATTCTGGAATGGTGATTGAATTATTTGTGCTATTAGTAGCCAATAAACCGGTGCTAAATAGGCTGAGCCAGGTTAAAACGAGAAATTTCATTTACATTTTTCCTTTCCAATAAATGCGATTTTAAGAATATAACTAAAGTTAGTTATGGTTTTTTATATCCTCGATATCAGCGTTTAGCAATATTTAATATTAATACTTAATAAAACGAAATTGTGTAACGAAAAGGAATATGTAGGGCAGGTTCATTGAAAAATATAAATTACTTTAGCTTCTTGGTGATGTTTTGAGGGGCACTTAACCAATTTTGACATTTTTCTAAACATTAAAATTTCCGGCGAAATCTCTTTATCTTTTATATCTATCGACGCTTCACGAAGTGAAACCAGGGGTTATTATCAGGCTATAGCTATTAATCAGCCAATCACTCAATATCGTGGGTGTTTCGGGATTAAGGTTTAATGTAGAGTTTTCATTTTTCACTATTTTCGTGATATTTAGCTTGATATATCTGCACTTGATCACGACCATTTTGTTTTGCGAAGTAAAGCGCTTGATCGGCATGGCTGAGCATCTTATCGTATTCGTGTATTTCCTTGTTATCAGTTAAACCTATACTTATTGTAATACTAAGATCATCCGCGAGATGAGATAAGTTCTGTTTTTTAATTGTTAATCTAACAAGCTCACAAAAATCATAGGATTTATCTACATCATGATTTATTAGTAATGTGAATTCCTCACCACCCCACCGCGCGAGTTTTATTTGTTGTGAACTTTTTTGAGCTAAGTCTAAAAGAGTATCAGCGACTTTTTTAATAACTTTGTCGCCAGTAAGGTGTGAATAGTCATCGTTAACGCTTTTAAAATGATCAATATCCAATATAGCTATGGTTAACGGCTTACTGTTTTTGTTAGCCTCTTTTAAGTCATCATTACACCATTCATCAAAAGCTCGTCGGTTACATAAACCTGTCAATTGGTCATGTTTGGCTTGGTAAGAGAATAACTCAGATTGATTTTGCAGTTCCAGTGTTTGCTGGGCAACGAGTTCTTTCAACTTTATTTGACTGCGTTGAATCGCGATCATTCTGTAACGATAAATTATGTATAAAGATAGGAGTAAGAGGATAACGATAATTAACTTGAACCAAGTTGTTTGCCAATAATAAGGTGTGATAATAAAGTTAATGGTTGCTAAGTTGTCTTGCCATTTTCCATTCGGATATTTTGCTCGCATATGAAAAGTATAATTACCTGGGGCTAAGCTAGTAAATTCAGTAAATGTATTTTTATGTTTATTTTTCCATTTTTTATCGAACCCAACTAACTTTGTTTGATAAGAAATATGTTTAGGCATCAAATATCCTAAACCTGCATAGTGGATGGTAACTTGAGATGTTCCTGCAGGTAATATTACCGAGGGCATTATAGGGTAATATTTTCCGTCTACTTCGAGTTGTTCTATTACGACAGGAATAGTTGTTTGTGACATTGTTTTTAATCTTGATTCATCGACGTAACTCACACCTTTGGCCGTAGCAACCCAAACATTGCCATCATTATGAAGTGTTGCAGAAGGTGTTGAACCACTATTGATTTGAAAATTTAGTAGACTAAAGCCCTGAGAAAAAAAATTATAATCAACATATTTGGTTCTTTTTTGAAGCACATCATTTATTGCGCTTTTGTTTACATTAATGACACCATTATTACTGGTTAGCCAAAAAGTGTTGTTTTTGTCTTCAACTATTTGGAATATTTTGTCTACTGGTAAGCCATCTTCTTTAGTGACTGCACTTACTGCATTTGTGACTACATCAATATTAACTAATCCTCTATCTGTTGCCATCCAAAGGTTATTATTTTCTACATGAAAGCCAAACGCATATTCAGCATCAAATTGATCATCCAAACTAAAAGCTTGAATGTCTCCTTGACTGAATGAGGCAATGCCTTCACCTGTACCTATCCATACTTTACCCAATTGATCCTCAGCAAGGGCCATAATAAAATTTGCTGGTAAGCCGCTTTCTTTATTAAATACTTCAATTTTATTATTAGGTGAGGCTTTAACTAATCCGTAACTAGTACCAATCCAAATATTTTTAGATGAATCAACCAGAATACTTCTAACTTCGTTACTAGGTAAACCATCCTTAGTTGTCAATAATTCCTCAAGGCCATTCTCAGTAGTAATGAATAGGCCGCTATGATAGGTACCAACAAGCACTTGTTTGTCAGGTGCTTCTGCCAAACTCAATATAGATAACTTTTTACCTATAGAAGTCTCGTTAATAGCGCTGATTTCATTATTATCTAATTTATTTAATCCTTTGCTACTACCTACCCATAAACTTCCGTCTGAATGAGATAATATACTGCGTATATAGTTACCAGATAAACCGTGCTTTGTTGTTACCGTAACAAAAGGAACTTCTCTTAAGCGAAATAAACCACTGTTTGTGCCAATCCAAATACTGCGTTCTTTATCTTGAAAAAGTGTAGATATCTTATTTTTAGGTAAATCCGTTTGATTACTTAATTGCTCTAGCTTGTTATGACTGAGTCGAAATAGTCCTCTATTATCTGTGCCTATCCAAAGGTTATGAGCAGAGTCTTCTAACAAACTGTTAACCCTATCGTTAACAAGTTCTGTATGCAAAGATTTAAAATTCCCATCGATAAATTTATAAACGCCTTGTTGAGTCGCAACGACTAAGTGTTTGTCGTGTGTCAATATAAGGTCTTGCACTGATTTATTGGGTAAACCATATTTTTGATCAAAGTGGCGAACTAATGTTTTGTCTGTTACTGAAAATAAGCCTTTGTTAGTAGCAACCCAGATAGTACCTTTGTTATCTTGTAATATTTTATAGGCACGTATATCGTTAATAATAACTGTATCTTGGTGTGTTTTCATATCGCGATATACTAAACCTTGACCTTCTAGTGCTAACCATAGATTTTGATTATTGTCGTAAATAGCGTGGTTAATCATAGTTTCTGCTGGTTGGCCTGATGACCATTGATTTTTGTAACGCTCTGATATGCCTCCTCGTGCCCCTGCGACTAATAACTTACCCGACGGAGTCGCAGTCAAGCTTTTGACCGCTGAATCAGGAAGGCCAGCGCTTGACCCTCTGGAAAATATTGTAAATTCTCTACCATTAAAGCGAGCTAATCCGCCCCAAGTTGCTATCCACAAGTAACCGTCAGATGTTTGTGAGATTGCATTAATACCATTGTGTGGTAGGCCATCGCCTGTATTCCATGTTTCGGTAAAATAACTGGATAAAGGCAATGTTTCTTCAGCTGCTGACAAATTAGCTGAATGAAATGAGATCGCGTGTAGTATCAATGTAAAAATGTTAATATCGATAAGTGAATACTTCAAAAAAAGGCTCATTATTATGAATTTTATAACTGATAGTTTAGCAATGTTCCTGTGGTTGAGGCATTTATTTAAGGTATGTCACTCTTTTGAAAGATATATTTTATGCGTGGCACTCAACCTTGAGTTTATTATATTTCACGGAAGCTGATGCATCCGTATAATTACCATTTTAAACAATGGAGCGACTAATATACTTTGCACATCGTTGAATATAGCATTGGTGAAGCTCACTACTAAAACTCTAAACGGCTCAGATAAATGTTAGGTTAAGGAGTAGGCAAGTGCTCTTTTACTATGTCGTAAAGTTCTGGTCTGTGTTCTGCCATTTCTTCTACTGTTAGGCCTTCAAGAGAGTGGGGGTATTTAAGCCAAGCTGCGGTTTCGTGTACGTAATAGTCAGGAATGCGATCTACTTCACGGCGTGTTGGTTTGTAAAAGGGTACAGCTACGCGAATGTCTTCTGGCATGTTTAAGCGGGTTTTTTCTTGTAGGTTCTTGATTATGGCTTCAATTGAACGGCCGGTGTCAAATACATCGTCGACGATAAGTAGCTTGTCAGAATGTTGAACCTTTTTAATTAAATAATTAAGGTCGTGTACTTTTACTTCACGTGATTGTTTATCTATGCCTGCTGCATAAGATGAGGTTCTAATGGCAATGTTATCTGTATCAATGCCGTGATAACTTAAGAATTCTTGAACTGCAATACCAATAGGGGCGCCGCCACGCCAAACCGCAATAATAAAAGTAGGGCGGTATCCGCTGTCAAAAACTAGCTTAGCAAGCTTGAACGAGTCAGCTAGCAGCTGCTCACCAGTTAAATAGGTTTTTTCCATTACAACCTCATAATGAGTCGAATTATTGACAATATTGCCCGTATAATAAAGCTATCTGCCTGAACAAGAAAGTTGATATGAATATGAAAAAAATATTTCTCGATGAGAATACCTTAATTGAAGATTCCTTCCGCCTTGGGGTACAAATATTTGAGCGGGGTTATCGCCCAACTTTTATTGTTGGGCTATGGCGAGGAGGTAGTGCAGTGGGTATCTATGTTCAGGAGTGTTTGCAGACGTTAGGTGTTAAGACTGACCACATTTCAATTCGTACATCCTATAGAGGTTTGCCAAGTTATGAATCTATGCTGGCAGAGCCAGAAAACATTCGTATTCACGGTACTCAATATTTAATCGAAAACTTAAACGAAGAAGACTCTTTGTTGATTGTTGACGACGTGTTTAGTTCTGGTCACAGTATCGATGCCACTATTCAGCGTCTAAAACGACAGTTAAAACGAAATTTTCCAAAAGACGTGAAAATAGCGACTTTGTTTAGCCGCCCAAGTTACCAGCGTACCAGTATTAAACCTGATTATTGCCTACATGAAACAGAAGACTGGCTGGTGTTTCCCTATGAGCTCAAAGGTTTAACCAGCGAAGAAATTCAGCAGCATAAACCTTATGTAGCTGAATTGGTCTAAAGGCTTCTGTTTAATGCACTCTCCAGGTTTGCTCCTATCGAATTGAATTTATAAAAAGGCTATTGAATTATATGGCAAATCAACCAATTACTGACGTTTCTACAAGTGTTTACACTCTTGAGGATTTGGCTAAATTAACAGATTACTCCTTGATGGATAATCTTAATTGCGATCCTGAGGCCACCGAAACGGGTGATGATTATGAACCCAGGCAGGTGTTTTCTGGGCACTATGTACCTGTTAAACCAACGGCTTTGCCTAATCCTAGATATGTGGTTCACAGTAACCGTTTTTTTACTGAGTTAGGGTTTGATGACAGCTTAGTGGAAACAGAAGCCTTTGCTCGGTTATTTTCTGGTGATATCTCTGATGTACCAGCACCTATGCGAAAAGTGGGTTGGGCTACAGGTTATGCCTTGTCTATCTACGGTACTGAATATATTCAGCAATGTCCTTTTAGAACCGGTAACGGGTACGGTGATGGCCGAGCAATGTCTGTGCTTGAAGCTGTTATCAACGGCAACCGCTGGGAAATGCAGTTAAAAGGGGGCGGACCTACACCTTATTGCCGTGGTGGTGATGGCAGGGCAGTGCTGCGCTCAAGTATTAGAGAGTTTTTAGCCCAAGAGCATATGCATGCTTTAGGTGTACCCACTTCTCGCTCATTATGTTTATTTGTATCTGAGTCTGAGCAGGTTTTGCGTCCTTGGTACTCTGAAGGTTCATACGCCACAAACCCTGATAGAAATGTAGCTAACCCGGTTGCTATTTCAACCCGAGTCGCGCCTTCGTTTTTGCGGGTGGGTCAATTAGAACTATTCGCTCGTCGCGCTCGCTACAACACACATGCTGATGCCTTAAAAGAGTTAGAGATGATAGTGCACCATTTGATTGAGCGCGAATATTCAAAAGAGGTCAATCAAGCGCTTCCACTTACAGAGCAAATTTTGCAATTAGCAGCGGCATTTTGTGAGCGGCTAACCACCTTAGTTAGCCACTGGATGCGAGTTGGGTATTGCCAAGGTAACTTTAATAGTGATAACTGCGCATGTGGTGGTTATACCCTTGATTATGGTCCTTTTGGGTTTACCGAATGTTTTGAACCTTATTTCCAACCTTGGACGGGAGGTGGGCAACACTTTTCGTTTTTCAATCAAGGGGCTGCAGCTAAAACTAATTTCGATATGTTTTGCAAATCACTACAGCCGTTACTTACTTCTGACCTTTTAGCACTAGAGTCCTTAGAGCAAATAGAGCAAGAATTCGATGCTGTTATGGAACGTAAAATGAAAGCTATGTGGGCCTCTAAACTTGGGCTTAAGTCTTTTGATGATGAGCTGTTAAATCAACTGCTAGATCTTATGAGGCAAACCTTTGTTGATTACACCACTTTCTTCCGTGAACTTTCGAGTATTCCAGAAAATATAGCAGCGCTAAGTAAAAGCTTTTACGGCCCATTGACCAAGCCCTTGTCTGAAAAATGGACTGCATGGTTACAAAAATGGCATGGCTTGCTGAATATTGATGGAGATGATAAACAGGCATCAGATATAGCCAGTAGTATGCAACAAGTTAACCCTAAGTATAGCTGGCGTGAGTGGTTGGTGGTTCCTGCCTATCAGCTAGCTAGTCAGGGGGATTTCTCACTTGTTCATGAGTTGCAAGAAGTACTCACTCAGCCATATGAAGAACAAACCACAGAGGTTGAAACTAAATACAATCGTTTAAAACCTCAGGCGTATTTTGATGCGGGTGGGGTGTCTCACTACAGCTGTTCCTCTTAATTTTAGAAGTGGGTGTTGTAACCATTAGGTTAACCCACTGCCGTTTGTTAACTTTTTAGTGCACGTTTACCCTCACTTTAAACAAGGCTAGGTAATCTTATAATATTCCTTTTATTTTTAGGGAAAGGTGGTAGCTTGGGATGTATAGATTAAAGGTATTTAAATCTTATGTAATAGATATATTGTTGTTAATTAAAGATAATATAATGGAATGTTGCAAAGGTTTCTCATCTCGCCCCCCCTATTAATTAATAGGGCTATCGCTATTGGGTTTAAGTATTTTGGGGTGTAATAGTACCCGGGATCTGCACCCTTCCGATAGTTATGCGCCCCAATTAAATGTAAGTTTATCTAAAAGTATCAGTGATAGAGTTTCAGTTTCTGCTCATGTAAATGTTGCTTAAGGCGACGATAAAGAGCTTTTCAGACATGGCAATGCTATTCAAATAGACGAACAAAGGTATGTTGGGACCGAAGAAAGCCCTTTAGCGCTAAATTACAAGTTTGATGTCGCAGTAAGTGCTTTGTTATTAGATATCCATCTCGCCAAAACCGCGCGTTAACAATTAACCTTATCCCCAGGTTTGAGCTATGTAACTTATGATCTAGATATCGATGTTAATAACACTGACCAATTTTTCACTGACGCGCACAGCATGGGGTATCGTTTTTAATTCAGTCAAAAACTCTATTCTGCTCTAAGTTAGCCTTACTGTGATTCTTTAGTTGAAGTTAAAGGCATGATTGACGACTTGTTAATCCGTTAGAAAAAAGGTCATGGATTAACATTCCTAATGCAAAATGAAAATGCCCATAAACTTAAGCTCTTTAAAGTTCCATGGGCATTTAGTTATTTTTTAGTACTGGTTTTAACAACTGCTTTAGTTGAGCAAGCCTTTTAATTTGTCGCTAGCTTTTTCAAGTAACTTGTCTTTCGCTTTGTCTTTCAAAACATTTTTGGCTTCTTTTTTGGCTTCAGCTATAGCGTTGTCTAACATAGTATTGACAATGGCTAGGCCTACTTGGTCGGCAGGTATACCATCTGGTTTGCCTATAGAGCCTGCATTAAACGTAGGCAAAGTTAGTTCGTAGGCTTTAGTGTCTAATTCAAGATCACCGGTATCTAGGTTTTCGAAATTAAGCTTTAATTGTAAGTCGCTAACCGTGACATTTTCAACAATCACAAGAGGAGAGGGGGTGTCACTTGCAACTGGCTCTGGCTCACTGGAGCTTGCAGGCAGATTCTTTTGAATATTGTTTTTCAGAACGATCAAATTACCCTGGCCATTGGCATCTATTTCGTAAAGCATCTCTGGCGCTGTAATACTAACAGTTTGCACTGTATAAGGTTCGCTAGTAATTGTGCCTAAATCTAGTGTGATGGCATCTATACTAAAGGCGTCTTCGTCGCTAAACCCTTCTGGGTTTTTAATATCTAAGTCATTAATCGTTAACCGGCCTTCAGATAGAGCAAGTTCAACATTAAAAACTGATACTTGTGTACCTAAGTATTTACCACCTTGATGTTCAATTTGGGTTTTTATAATCCCACCTGCACCGTTGATAACGTACCAAACTCCCGCAACGACTATACCTAGTATTAGTGCGATTATTATGAGTGCTTTTTTCATTTTAGATCCTTTTAATGTATTTAAGTTAAACATGCCTTAACGACATATTTATGATGAATATTAACAAGGATGAAGCCTGCATTCACCTATAAAAGTCTCTATGTTCAATTACCAAGCAAGATCAAATTGACTTCAATAGCGCTCTGTCACCAATGATTTGTGGTTGGATTATACTTTGCATTTTGGTTTCGATAGCCTTTTTAAGCAGAGCTGAAAATTCAATGTGTAGCCAAACTATCAAAAATTTAGGACCCCATGCTCTGCATCGCTCGTGTGGCAATTATATGCTGATGCATTAAACAGTAAATTTCAAATTCAGGTTGTAAATTTTACCGTACACTGAATTATTGACAAAGTAATTCGTAAATATCACCCATTTGGGTGAATAATTTTTTAAAAATTTCAACTTACACTACTAATGGTTTTGTGTTGGTTAAATACACAAATTAGGAAAGTGCATATTGTTTAACTCTTTTATATGGGCATTTAGCCAATCAATAAAAGAAACCAGGCTATAAATGAGAGAGCTTAGTAACTAGCGTCACTTGATTTGTATCCGTTTAAATATCGTTTAAATAAAAAGGAACTGTAACAATGAAGTTTATTAATAAAAACCTTATATTTTTTACCATTATGATTCTGTTTTCAGAATTATCATCAGCATCGCTAGTTACCACTAGGATTGAAGGTCAATTTTTATTAGGTACTGTCATTTCTCTAAATGGTCAAGACATCACTTACGAAAACTTAGAAGCCTCCGGTGACGCTTTTGGGTTAGGCTCTTCAGATATCGAGTTTGCGGTGGGGATATGTGATCCAAATTTTCCGCCTCCTGATGGATGTGGTGGTGCGACTTCTGTTGAAAGAGGAGGGGAGTCGAATAAACTTTCTTTTGATGGTTTAGGTCTCAGAGAAGGCGGTATCCCTACTGACTCATTTCTAGTTGGCGAGTTTACTTTCGCAAACAATGATATTACTTGGGACTCATTTGTTATCCAAAGTCTTTTCTTGGAGGTTAGTGCAATTGAATGCGATTTGTTTGGAGAAAACTGTGATGAGTCTACAAGGCACAGTGGCACAACCGAGTTAACCTTTGCATTCACTGCTAACGATCCTAACGATTTATCTGCTAGCGCAGATAGTGTCTGCCTAAAGACTGAGTTAGGTCTAGGAGATGATTTATGCGCTTGGGTACCAGAGTTTTCCTCAGAGTCTTTCGAAATCTATGGGCGATTTGGTTCATTGATAGTGGAAGATATAGTTCCTAGCTCCGCAGATGGGTTTGTCACAATTGGTACCGACTCATCACAAAATATTAAGTATTCAGCGACAGCTATACCTGAGCCATCTGGTATAGCATTAATAGGGTTAAGCTGCGCATGTTTGTTTCAATTATCTAGAAAGAAAACCCAAATTACTAATGAGAAACCTTAACAACCTATGCCACCACAGAGCTTGTTAAATAGAGAATTAATAAGCTCCGTAAATATGTACAAACAACATTTTCATGGTCTGTATTTTATTTAAAGCCGTCGTAAAAAGAATAAGGAAAGACAAATGGAACTAAGCGATAAGGTTTCGAGATTTCTAGATGTAGGCGTCAAGGTTTTAGCTTTGATTTTGATACTAAGTAGCTGTGGCGGTGACTCTGGTAGTTCGGAGGATTCGAGTGGTTCGGGAGGAACAGCGACAGGAGGCTCTACTCAAACGCCTACAACATACACAATTACATCATCTGTGGCTGGTGAGGGGACTATTAATCCGTCTGCTCAGACTGTTGATGCTCAAACTACATTTTTTACCTTAACTTCTGATGCAGGTTATGCCATTGACTCTGTAATAGGTTGTTCAGGCACATTAGAGGGGAACATTTTTCAAACAGACCAATTTAATACTCAAGATTGTTCTATTGATGTGACTTTTACACCTAACGATCAAGAACCTAGCTCAGACAGTATTGGTGCGCAAAGAACACTTGTTGCACTAATTAACTTTCCTGATAATAAAGATGAGACCATGTCTTTAGAGGATATTAAAAACTTAATTCGAGACAATGATAACTCGTTAA
>NZ_ML178720.1 GCF_004360155.1 Paraglaciecola marina
TCACGATATTTAACCGCGCCACTACTAAACACAATTTCACCAGTTAGGTTATCTGAAGAGGCAGAGCCACCGTAAATACTAATGTAAGCGGTATTATCTTCATCCACATCTGGTGTAGCTGTAAAGCCACTAATCGCTTGTATTTTGATTGTGGTTGAAATTGAACCTTCATCAAGTGCTGTCGTTGTTAGGCGTAATTCAGCATCAGCATCTGTTGTTGTGTCAGCCATTCTTGCAACGTTATTGTCGCCCGTAGCAACAACTATGGTGCCAGAAATAGTAATTATTAATTCAGCAGTCGTTCCATCAAGAGATTCAATAGTAAATGTATCCGTCTCACGCTCACCTACTACAAGAGCAGCAATGGTTGTGTCAGTGGTATCAAGAATATAGGTCCACGAACCATCTTCTAAAATATCTAACGTACCATATGTACCAGTCAGGAAAGACTCAACGATAAAGTCTTCACCTTCGTTTTGGTCAAATACGCTTACCATTCCGGTTAACGCAGTTGTCTCATCACTGTCAATTGATGCGGTCAGGTCTTGGAATATAGCCGGCGTCGCCTCAACTGTGCCATCACCTACGTCATACACAGCAACCTCAGAGTAGATAGCTAAGCTATAAATGCTATCCGTTCCGTCTAAAGTATCGCCTTCATCATAACTTTCAAAATCATCTTCGAATACGCTTACAGTACCAGCGGTATCAGAAAACACTTCAATATTATCTACATAGTAAGAACCAAACAGAATGGTTCTATCATTATCACCAAATCTGAACTGAATTGTTTGAACACCATCTACAAACCACTGATCTAAGCCAGTGAAATCAGTATCAACAACAGCAGCGGTAGAGAAAGCCCCTCCCCCTATTTCTTCACCATCAATGGTTACAGTAATTTGCTCAGTTGCATCTAAATCCCAAGCAATTTCTACGTCATAGAATTGGTCTTCGACGAAGGGTGCTGTGATCATGTCACCAGGATAATCGTCACTGTCAGTATTTCGCACAAAGAAACGTGGCTCAATTGCATTGCCTTCACTATCAGTTTGGTTGCCTTGAATACGTAAGTCAATTAACGACTCACTAGAGCTACCTGAACTACCGTAAAGGGTAATATATGCATCTTTTACGTTTCCATCACTAGCAAGGGCATCTTCTTTAGCGAAAGAGGCACTTAACTTACCTTGACGTAAATTGTCTACGCTAAATCTTATTTCACCTGTATCACCCCCAGTATCAGTAATCTTAGCCACTTGTGTAAGCGCTGCGACACGTATTTCAACTTCCGCAGTAGTGCCATCGATTGATGATATAGTCACAGAATCATTAACTGAATTTCCTAACTCTAGGGCTGCAACCGTTTCATTGTCTACATCTACTGTGTATGACCAGCTACCGTCTGCATCGATACTAAAAGTACCGTAATCCAAAACAACATCCGTTTGGATAAGAATTGCATCTTCTTCAAAGTTAGGGTCAGTCACTGTCACTGCACCTGTAAGAGGGTCAGTTGCAGTGTTGTTAACAACACCACTAAATGTGCCTTCAATAATGGCAGCGACTGGGTCATTGTTATAACCAACAGCAGACCCAATTACATCTAATAAACTTGAGTCTATGTCTGCAGCGACTGCTGAAGTGGTTTCTAGGTTTTCTTGAGCAGTTTCAAATGCGGCTAGTGTCGCTTCTGAATAAGCACCGTCATCAGATATATCAGCAACTAGATCAGATAAAATAGTAGCAATGTCGCTATCGGCATCATCTGCATCTAATTGTGAAATAAGGGCCAATACCGAACCGTATCTGTCTGCATCTTCAGCGTCATCTGCGCCCAGAGCATCTACGCCGACAGTAGTAGGGTAAGTTTCTGTAGTGTCAAAACGAATACCGAAGCGGGCATTAATAATGTCAGCTTCGTCAGAATAAGTTGTAAGATCATCAGCTGCAGCTAGTACTACCATTTCAGTCAAAGGGGACACAATGTAGTCAGGAGCGATAATCGCAGTATCAATGTCATCAGTTAGATCTGAGTCAGCTACGTCTTCAATAACTTCAACCACAGCTCTTAAGGTGGGCGCGTCTAAAGTCTCACCCGTTGATTCATCAGTGTATGTACCACCAGTACATGATATTAAGCCTGTACCTGTAAAATGCACATCTACAAACGAAACCGCACCGCTTGCATCAGAAGTAGCTGAAGCTTGAATATTTGAATCTGCTACGCCACTATCATCTACTGAGACAATGTCACAGCTAGCACCACTTACAGGGCCTTTAACAACAAAAGCAGATACATCTAAAGTTGGAAGTATTTCAGTGGTATCCGCACCAATCGCTTGGTAAAAGCCTGCTTCATCTGTATACAAAGCTGAGGCTGTTAAGATAGAACCTTCATCTTCTTCAGTAATAGTATACGAAGTGCCTGTCGCGACAGTTTCACCACTATCTCTTGTCCATGAATAACTAATAGAATCATCTACTATGCCATCAGGATCAGTTAAGGTTAATGATAATGTAGTGCCAGCGATGAAATCGCTACCCACAATTTCGATGGACCCGTTACTATTACCTTGCAACTTCGCCTTGTCGTCTCCACACCCAACTAAGGCTGTCGCAACAACTAGGGGTATTAGTGATTTCTTAAACATGCTTTCTACTCCCGAAAGTTTTACTTATAAAATGGTGCTGCATAGCAAACCAACTGGTAAATGTATCTATAACGCAAACCAAATTGGTATGACAGAAAAGTAGGCTTTTGGTATTACCAATATATTTAACTTAGTTAGATACACCGAATATGAAACCATAAAACTCCGAATCTTACTAGCCAATTTTAACGTATTTATACATTTTTTTTACAAACCACCCCATTACTGGTAACTTACCATCTTCCTTTGGTTAGTGGGCATAGCGGTAAATCCCCCTCCCGTGTAATACCAATTTAAAGGGTATACCTTGACCAATTGGATCTAGTTATCAATGTTTACACTCTTACCAACTCATTAAGTTAGGTAGTAAGGCTTAAGTTAAATTGTCCTGTGACAAAAGCTCAAAACTGTTTTTTAAAGGTTGAATTATGTTTTTACAAAAAACTGTGGTGATTTCATCACTATTTCTTTTAATAATCTGTTGTACAACAATAGCTAACGAGAGCCTTACACTTAGTGCAGAGCGGCCACCTGGCCATAACTTTGAGTTAATAGATTGGAATATCAGCCTACCTGTAGATACCAATAAAGATGGCCAAGTCGATACCATCCCGGCGGTATATTTAGAAAAAGGATTTGAATACAAACCCTATTTTTATACTGCTGATGACGGCGGTATGGTGTTTACTGCATTCGTAGATGGAGTTAAAACCTCAAAGAATACTAAATACACACGTAGCGAATTACGAGAAATGTTAAGAAGAGGTGACAACTCAGTTAAAGTCAAAGGTGTCACTAAAAACAATTGGGTTTTTAGTAGTGTGAGGGGAAAAACCCAAAGACAAGCAGGGGGAGTAGATGGCCGCCTTGACGCTACCCTTGCAGTAAATAATGTTACGGTAACCGGAAAAGACTACCAAATAGGTAGAGTGATAATTGGTCAAATTCACGCTAAAGATGATGAGCCAGCCCGCTTGTATTATCGAAAGTTACCCAACAATAACAAAGGGGTAGTATACCTTGCCCACGAGCCACGTAAGGGCAACGAGCAGTACTACGAATTTAACGGCTCAAGAGCCAATGACATAGACGATCCTATTGATGGTATCGCCCTTGATGAAAAGTTTAGCTACACCATAGATGTTAAGGGCGACATATTAACCGTCACACTTTCAAGGGAAGGTAAAGAAGACATCACCCAAGTGGTTAACATGAAAGACAGCGGCTACCACAAACGAGACCAATACATGTACTTTAAGGCTGGAGTTTATAACCAAAACAACTCAGGGGATCCTAAAGATTATGTTCAGGCTACATTCTACCGTTTAGAAAACAGCCATACGGGTTACGACTATTAAACTAACTCATCAAATGTGCGCCTATGCAGTGGATAAGAGTGCGTATCAGCAACCTGCTAGAACCTGAGGTTTACTTCATACACTGCATGGGTAGACCAATCATCTATAAATAACAAAAGCAATTAGGTACAAAACCTTATACTTACATTTCGAAAGAAATACTTGACACTCGAAATATAATTATTAATATATATTTCAAAATGAAACTTATTATTTTGAAAAATGCAAAAACGTAATACTCAACAAAGACGAAGAGCCATAATCGAACGCCTGAATAATGAAGGCGAAGTCTCTGTTGATCAGCTTTCTAAAGCATTTTCCACCTCAGAAGTCACTATTCGCAAGGATCTAGCTGAGTTAGAAAACAACGGCTTATTATTACGAAAGTTTGGCGGCGCCGTATTATTACCTAGGGAATCTTCCGAGTTATCTAGTGAAAAAGTTTCAACTCGAAAGATAGCCATTGCAAAACTCGCTGCGACCTTAATCAAAGATCATAACCGCATCATCATCGACAGCGGCAGCACTACATCAGCACTTATTCCAGAATTAAAAAGCAAACTCGGCCTAGTGGTGATGACCAACTCCTTGCACGTAGCAACATCAGTATTAGAGCAAGAAAACGAACCTAAAGTCCTGATGACAGGTGGTACCTGGGACAGTCAGTCGCACTCTTTTCAAGGGCAAATGGCCGAACAAATGCTACAAGCATACAACTTTGACCAAGCATTTTTAGGGGCTGCCGGTATTGATATAGAAAGAGGCACTACTACGTTCAACGAGCTCACTCATTTGAGCCAAGTTATGGCGCAAGTATCAAACCAAATTATCGTATTAGCAGAATCAGAAAAGTTACAACGCAAAATTCCCAATGTGGAATTGCCTTGGCAATCAATTTCGGTATTAGTCACAGACGACAAAATTGACGCCAAATCAAAACAGACAATCGAAGAATACGGCGTGAAGGTTATGTGCGCCTCAACGCAATAAATACGGAGTAAAAAGTATGTGTGGAATAGTAGGCGCAATCGCAGAAAGAAACGTAGTACCTATTTTATTAGAAGGCTTAAGACGCCTAGAATACCGTGGCTACGACTCAGCTGGCGTAGCATTATTAGACGGCCAAGGTAACTTACAACGTACCCGCAGAATAGGTAAAGTTAAAGAACTAGCCGATGCACTACAAGATAACCCAATCAAAGGCGTTACCGGCATAGCCCACACTCGCTGGGCTACCCATGGCGGCGTTACCGAAGCCAACGCACATCCGCACTTCTCTAGTGAACGCATAGCTGTAGTTCACAATGGCATTATAGAAAACTACGAAAGCCTACGTACAGACCTAACAACAAAAGGCTACGGATTTACATCAGACACAGATACCGAAACCATAGCCCACCAAGTACACTTTGAGTTAGACAACTGCGACGACTTACTAACAGCAGTTCAAAATGCGGTTAAAAAATTCCATGGCGCTTACGGCACCGTCATCTTAGATAAGAACGACCCAGACCGCGTAATCGTTGCCCGCTCGGGTAGCCCCCTTGTAATTGGCCTTGGCCTAGGCGAAAACTTTATCGCCTCAGACCAAATGGCATTATTCCCAGTGACCCGCCGTTTCATGTTTTTAGAAGAAGGTGATGTAGCAGAAATTACCCGCACCAGTATCAAAGTATTTGACAGTGCAGGCCTACCAGTTGAACGCGAAGTTAAAGAATCAAACCTAGAGCACGACGCTGGCGACAAAGCCGGATACCGTCACTACATGCTCAAAGAAATTCACGAGCAACCTACAGTTATTCGCAACACCCTAAGTGGCCGCCTTCAAGACAACGGCATCAGCGCAAACATATTTGGCCATGGCGCAGACGAATTACTGGCTAAAATTAAACACGTACAAATCATAGCCTGTGGTACCAGCTACCACTCAGGCATGACAGCAAGATACTGGTTAGAACAATACGCCAATGTCTCATGTAACGTCGAAATTGCCTCAGAATTCAGATACAGAAAATCCTATGTACACCCCAACAGCTTAATTGTGACTATTTCACAATCCGGAGAAACCGCCGATACATTAGCAGCACTGCGCTTAGCAAAAGAACAAGGCTATGCCGCAAGCTTAACCATTTGTAACGTGCCCGGCTCATCATTAGTGCGCGAATCAGACCTCGCATTTATGACACTAGCAGGAGCCGAAATAGGCGTAGCCTCAACCAAAGCATTCACTACCCAGTTAACAGGCTTTTTGATGCTAACTATGGCACTTGGCAAGCACAACAACATGAGCCAAGACGATCACCAGCATATTATCAAAGCCCTGCACAGCCTACCTGCAAAATTAGAAGAAACCCTGCAACTAACAGACGGCATAAAAGCACTAGCAGAAGAATTTGCAGACATGCACCACAGTCTATTTTTAGGCCGAGGCGACCAATACCCCATAGCTATGGAAGGCGCCCTGAAGCTTAAAGAAATCTCATATATACACGCCGAAGCCTACGCCTCTGGCGAACTAAAACATGGACCATTAGCCTTAATAGACGACGAAATGCCCGTAATAGTGGTGGCACCAAATAATGAATTACTTGAAAAGCTAAAATCAAACGTAGAAGAAGTCCGGGCCAGAGGCGGCATTATGTACGTATTCGCCGACAAAGAAGCCAACTTCAAAAGCGACGAAACCATGCGCGTAATCAACGTACCTCATTGCGAATCAGCCATAGCACCCATCGTCTACACCCTGCCCCTACAACTACTGTCATACTATGTAGCAGTCATTAAAGGCACAGACGTAGATCAACCACGTAATTTAGCCAAAAGTGTAACGGTTGAATAAAAGCATGGGGGGAAGGTCTTTGTTGTGGTGTACTGATGTAGCAGAGATTTGTGCTCATTCTTCAGAAGGTTTGTATGCAAATTTTATCGCTAAACTAAGATAAAAGTTAACTGTTGATTTAACATCCAAAAGTCGTTCATATAATAGCCAAAATATTGCAAGCAATATGAAAAGCAACTTGTCTTAGCTCGAGTCGAAAAATGGGCGTGCAATTCAAACAAGTCATTGGTTTGGTATGGAGTTGAAATTTATTTCACCTACTAAAGCGGCACTTTGAATCTCCACCAACCTTCTGGTCTTTGACATTTTACGCGATGCCTAATTGTGGACGGAGTTCCCAAAACTTATCCAGTTCATCTTCAATATAAACCGTTTTATCCAACCTATAACTAAACCTACTTAGGAAGTAGTCATATTAATCTGATTATTCAAAATCTTACATCCGGGAACTTATATAATTGCATCCTCTTAAGCTCATACTATGCTTTAACGAATCGCTCGAAAATGAATTGAGTGGTGAGAGATATACGCCTATTAACGCACTTATCTCTTGAAACCTTCAGGGATGGTTATTGAAAAACCGTGAAATTGTGTTATCACGTCTAGCAACCTCCTTGAACCTAAATACTGTTTCCTCGATATCTTTTTGTTTCGGATGTCGACTGAGAAACTGACGCTTAAAAAAAGGAATTAACTATGTCTTGGAACGTAAATGAACCCGCACACCGTTTTCTTTGGCGTTGTGTTCGTAGCCACAAGTGGGACGCCGCCACCTCAGGTGGTAGCATGACAACTTTTGATGAGGGCGGCCAGTGGCTGAACGCCTTTATTATTGACGTTGTGCCTGGCGACAGTCCTGAAATGGTTCGCTTTAAAGCAGAAAAATTCATACTCATTCTTGACCGCCTAATGATTGATGTCCATCAAAACACACATGAGGCTGGTTATGACTTGTCTAAGACCATTGCTGAACTCGCACCTTTATTTGCCGCACCAGAATCAAAATTGGAATCCTGCGCTGAGGCCGTGGACAACGCTTATAAATGTGTAGGAGAGGATTTATGAAATTTCTCTATTTATCATGTGCATTTTTCTTTCTTCCTATCCCTGCATTGGCGCAAGTATCTGCTGACACAGGTATTTGCTCGGCAGGCATGACAAAGGAAGTGTGTGAAGCATTTAAGAAGACCTTCTATGAAGTTGTTACTGATGAAAATTTCGACTCATCTGACTACGATGGGTTTGTTGACAGTTTCAATGAGTCTTTCGAAAGCATAGTTAAGCAACCAGAATTTCTCAATAGCCTACTAGAGTCCCCTTCTGTAAAAGCTAAGCTTGATGGCATTCCACTAAACATGACATTTAAAATTGTCGACAGAGAAAATGCGGAATCAGTTTTAGCTGTTGATTTCTCTTATTCAAAGCAGTTAAAACGATGGAACCTAAATACAGATGACTCAACTATAAAAAACTTTAGTTTTGACTTCGCACTCAACGGTACAGCAACCCAAAAAGCTGAAGAAAATCCAAGAAATCTTATTGAAATGAGCGTTTCAGCCAAATGGTCTAATATGCCATCATTTTCTGCCAAAGAGATAGGTGATGTAGTAGTCAACGATACTTGCAACAAGCCGGAAATGATAGACGATGATTACTGCGCCGCGCTAGACCGTAGTAATTATTTAAACGCATTTCCTGGCTTTGCTGGTACATGGTTTACAAATTACGGTTTTGACTTTGGGTATGAGGCAGATCAGCGGTTCAAAGCTACTAATCGCAAAATTAGCGCATTTTATTTTGCCGCATATGAAGACTTTGATAGATCTACTACAATGGGGAAGTTTAATATTAAACCAGCGATCTTAATATCCATTGATACTGTCGATCCAAGCGCTGAAACTCCCAGAGCGATGGCGGGTGATGATTCGAGTTATGAAAGGATCTCGGCTGAGTTCTCTCTCAGTATTCCTCTCCACCAATTAGCGGATATTCCTTACACCCTTGGGTTTAGCTATCGGGCATACCAAGAAGTTGAAGCGTCTGACATCGTAAAAACAGTGAATTTAGATCGCTACCGTCTGCGTACTTATAGTTTAAATACTCCTATTGGACTGGTTGTGTCATATTCTTCTGGCCGACTACCTTTTGGCGTAGAAGATGAAAATATAGTGGAGCTTGGATTCAAAACTTACTTTTGAGTAATGTGTTAATAAGCCGTCTCGTCTTTTCGCTTGATGGCCTATTTAAGCAATTGTTTTTAGCTTGTGTCTTGTAAGCCAAAGCTTTCCAACTTTATTCGTATTAAACTGAGTTGGAATGACAGATACAATGAATTAAATTTTCCAACTATATTTCCAAAAGATCTAACTTTATTTGTAAAAATGGCTGAAAGTACCCAGTCCTACTTTCCAACATTATTTGAATACCACACATTTTGTGCGAGTACATTAAAGTTTAAAACTGGGAATTAATGTTTGAAACTCGCACAACCACGCACGTCACTAGGTTTTGGTCGGGTTTGTGCCATTAGTAGTCGTTGAGTTTAAAAAATTTCAACGACTGCTCTGTACGTGAAGCGGAAGTTGGTTCATCTAATTTTTAATTACATAATGCTATTACTTAAAACGGTGTTCGGGTCTAGTTTGCCACTACAAACGCATAAAAGGCTGTATACTCAAGTATTAAATACAAACTAACTTTTAAAAATAAATAGTTATAATCTGAGCTAAATTGCTTAAAAGGATTTTTCATGAATATTGAGGAAGGCTTTAGACGTATCACTTGGGTCATATCAAGAGTAGGCCCACTCATACTAATCTTATGGTATTTCGGCTTCAGCATTGCAATGATACTGTTTAATGGCGGATGGGATAGATATGTAAACGGTATAAGTAGCAACATAGACGAGGTTGCTGGATTTCTAATAGCTCCAATACTTTTATACATAATACCGCCGTTAATCATGAAAATGTTTGTTTGGATCATTGATGGATTTAGGCAAAAAAATGATTAATAATCTCATCTAGTTATGGTTTCCTTACTAAATTTTGGCGTCTCAGTGTCCAGACGTTCTTCGTGTTAATCTAAGGATCTTGGAGATGGAAATTCATTGCGTGAAGATCTATTTTACGCAAAAATGCTTCATTACAAACACTCAATCTGGCTTTCCGCACGTTGTCCAAAGCGGTCGAGCGATGATGCTCAAGTCAACTTCAGCTTTTCGCTCAAACCCGTTTGTCAGTTTATTAGGCAGACTGAGTTTTAAATATTAATGTGCTCGCACACATTTAACCCACACTAACAAACTATGTGGTACAGGGTGCATTTAAACCAACCCCCTATTACCACACACTCAAAAAACAATCAGCAGTATATTCCCTTATGTTGTTTGCTTAATTAGGCTATTGCTTGATCCCTCTTTGGGTCTCTAGGTAAGCAGCGAAGCTTCCTAACCAATGGGATCCCATGTAGTGCATATCTCCGAAAACAGAGTTAAGGCCTGCCTCTCTGTGAGCTTTTAGGTTCTGAGTCAACAGGGAAACCCGTTTGTCATCCTTTTTTAAACCACCAATAATGCCCTCAAGCATCCATGAACGGCTTAGGTTTAAGCCATCTAAATGAGCTAGCTTACCATCTGACTTGTCAGCTACTGTTGCTGGAGTTATCCAACTTTGGTCACCTTCATTAAGCTGCGGAAAAAACTCAGACAACCACACACTATACTCAGATTTTGGTAGTACTCTGCGCATTAAATCTGCTTCCGCCAAACAAGGAGACAAGAAGTCCTGACCAGAAGGCTCGTAGGCAATGGGGCAGGTTTTGTCTTTAAGGTAGAACTGCTTCACTTTCTTGGTTAGCAAGGCTTCAAACTCTGCATTCTCATTAGCACGGCTCCAATCTAACATTAACCCAAAGGCAAAAGCGGTTTGGCTATGTTCGCCGGTGCGAATTGGGTAAGCTAATTTATGTAACCATGAGGTGATGTTAGCCACTATTTTTACTTCTAGTGGCTGTAACGTTTCTATCCACCCTTTAGCTTGGGGGAAACTTGCCTGCCTAAGCTCTGTCATTAATTGCAAATACCATGCTAGGCCATATGGGCGTTCAAAAGTGCTTGTATCACTGCGAGTGTAGGTTTTCATTTCGCCAGCCAGTTTTTCTGGCGTAAAGCTTTGTGCAAGCTTTTCTAATATAAGGTCAGTATCAACCTTATCACTGGCTTTATTGAGCATACGCACTAGCAACCAATGGCCATGTACCGAAGAGTGCCAATCTAAGCACCCGTAAAACGCAGGATAAAGTTTACTCGGCGGCATAACATCCGCTTCACTTTTCATGCTGTGCTTTATTACATTTGGGTATTCTTGATGAATACAGTGTAGCGCTAAGTCTGCAAAGACTTGCTCGTAATGTTCAGATGCTGGCGCTTCCTTGGCACTCACCACATGACTGAGCATAAACAATATTGATATGGGTAATGCTGCTTTCTTGTAATGAATTTTCATACTCTGAATTCTTATGTTAATTTTTTAGAAAGGGAGCCTGCTCGTTAAGAGCAGGCGGGTCTGTCAACCTGTAGATATAAAGCTCTTACTTGATTTTGGTAGCACTCACACCAAAAAACACCCTACTCATAAAAGATACTCTTTCATCGAGTAAATTGCCTCGGTACGGCTAAACAAACAGATGATGCATTGTAGTTGTTGTTTGCATCATTGATTTCTCGTACCTGTTCATATCCAAAATCTTGTTGCACTACAGTGCCTTGAAGATTTGTTTAAATTAATCTTTAAGGCGCATACATATTAAGCGAACAATTAACAAACAGTCAAGCTAGCAATACACACAAATAACACTAGCGTTTTACCATTGTTTACATGAAATGATTTCAAATCATTGTTTTTTATGGAGTATTTCATAAAGTTTAAAAATAAAACTTGGAGTGAAAAAGTTTAGTTACTGAGATAATCAGTGAATAAAAGCCATCATTGGATTACTTTTTAACAGAACCGCATTGAATATTTAGATATAAAGCGGCCATATATATTCATAATTAACAGCACTTAAATTCAAAGGTTTAGTGGCTAATTGACCTTAGACTCTTACCCTATAAATGCTTTGCTTTATGGCAAGAATAAACCCGCGTCTTGAATGGATGGCTACTATTTACAGCAGCCACGGGTAACGCTCGTAAAGGTAGGCTTTAACCTTTAATAAAGATGCTAGGCACTTTCACTACAGACTTGCTGCAGCTCTAGCTGCTTGATCATATACCCCAGATAGCGAGCGTAATGTAGCAGCTACGTTAGACAAGTCTTCTGCGTCTTTACCAGTTAACCCTAGCGAAGAGACTAAACATTCTTCTCTGATTTTTCGGTACTCTTCACACAGTTTTCGGCCCTTAGCGGTAGCCGAGTAATACATTTCTTTGCCCCGTTTTTCCCCTTCTATCAGCTCCGACTTCAGGAGTTTCTTCAAGGCGTAATTGATAGAATGCGTGTCTTCAATATTAAGCATAAAACAAATATCAATCCGCCTTTGCTGGTTTTCTCTTGATTGAATATTATGCAGAGTCATTATGTCTAAAGGGCTTAGATCACTTACCCCTGCCGCCGAGGCACACCTCACAATCCACTTAGTAAACGCATTATAAAATACGGTTAAACCAAGCTCGACTTCTGACAAAGGCCAAGCTACACCTTCAGCCAAACTTTTTGACGAGACTATTTTTCGTTGTGAGGTCATTTATGGGTACTCCGCAGGGCAATGGGTATAATTAGCAAGCCAATATACACGCTATCATATCCGTTTTTAACCACCTTTTTATATACCCACTATTAAAGGGCACTAATCCTTAGGGTAAGTCGCAAATTCAATGAAATAAGCGCAAAGAGTAACCAGTAATAGAGATTTAGGCTGCAGTAGTTAAGTTTTTAACAGAAACTGCAGCCCGAAAAGTTCATATAATACGGAGCAACTGGACCTATATGCCTAGGGCACTAAACACCATTTTTGCACCTAAACCCGCGGTGATAAGTACAACTATACCGCCAAGAATATTTGCTTTTAAAGAGTTGGCATATTTACCAAGTAATTGCTTGTTGTTCATGGCATAAAGCAAGAAGCAAGCAACAATAGGTAAAAGCAAACCATTAGCAAACTGCGCTAAAAGGATCACAGTAACAGGCTTTACACCCGTTAAAGCCAGCAAAGAACCAATTGCTATCACGCTTAAACTGATCCCTCTAAAAGCGGCTCCTTTGTTTTCACTGCTAAGTTTTAACACCTCACAAATGGCATAGCCGGTTGCTAAGGGCGCAGTAATTACACTGCTCAGCCCAGCGGCAAACAAACCTACGCCTAGCAAATACTTAGACCAAGAGCCAAACAAGGGCTCAAATTGATGCGCCATGTCAGCTGCACTATTAACCGATAAACCATGGGCAAACATACTTGCAGCAGACGTAGAGACAACAAGAATAGCAATCAGCCCCCCTAGCCCAATAGATACAATAGTGTCACTTTTAGCATCACTTAATTGCTCTGAACTATGCCAATGGTTTCTGGCGGCAGCGGCGTGCAAAAACAAATTATAAGGGACCACTGTGGTGCCAATTAGCGCGATAACCGTAAGCAAACCACCTTCTGGTATTTCGGGGAAAACTAGCCCTTTAAAAATATCAAGGATACTCGGCTGCACAAAAAAGAAAGTCAGCACAAATGAAAGCCCCATTAAGCTCACTAACCCAATCAATACCTTTTCGATTTGCTTATAAGACCCAAGCAGCAGTATGCAAGCACCAACAATACTAAGAATCAATATTGAGGCAGTGTAGCTGTCTGTGGTTTCACCTACTATCGCTTGAATACCTATAGCCGCTCCGGCTAAGTTACCTGCTTCATAAGCGGAGTTCCCCCCGTAAAGCGCGATAATTATCAGTAAAATAAGAGGCCATTTAAAAACTGAAGCGCTAAACATATTAACAAGCACTTCCCCCAGCCCTTGTTGCGCTACTATTCCCAAACGAACCGCCATTTCTTGCAAAATGATGGTTGATAATGTGGCAAAAAGCAGAGCCCATAGCAAAGCATAGCCAAAATTTGCACCGGCTAACGTGCAAGCGGTAATTGTGCCAGGACCAATAAATGCAGCTGTTACTAATACACCTGGTCCTAAATTTCTTAGTTTTGTTATCACAATCTCAACTCCTGAGTATCCATTCCCCCTTAAAAAAGAGGGAAGGTATTGCCTTTATTATTAGGGGCTGTTTACTTTACTTCGCCATACCCCCCACCAGTTGGAGATTCAATATTAACCGAATCTCCGGGTAAGACCTTGGCATGACCACAACCACCAAGCATCTCCCTATCTCCATTTTTACGTTCAATCCAATTACAGCCAATTTGCCCTGGTTGCCCACCTTTCACGCCAAAGGGAGGGTACTTTCGGTGCTCTGATAAAATCGAACACTCCATCTCATCCTCAAACCTTATTTTGCGATAAATACCATCACCAGCATTCCATTTACCTTTACCACCAGAGCCACGACGAATAGAAAACTCTTCTAAAATAACTGGGTATCTTTGCTCCATGATTTCTGGGTCTGTCATACGAGTATTAGTCATATGAGTATGGACCGCTGCCACACCGTCAAACCCTGGGCCTGCTGGGCTGCCAGAGCATATTGTTTCGTAATACTGATACTTCTGGTTACCAAAGGTCAGGTTGTTCATGGTGCCCTGACTTGAACCAAGTGCTCCTAAAGCACCAAATAACGCATTAGTGACTGCTTGACTGGTTTCTACATTTCCAGCAACGACAGCAGCTGGATATTCTGGGTTCAATAAGGTGCGACTGGGGACCTTAATTGTGATGGGTTTTAAACACCCAGCATTGAGTGGGATCTGATCATCAACCAAACACCTAAACACATAAAGTACCGCTGCGTGAGTAATCACCTTAGGTGCATTAAAGTTGTTATCTAGTTGGCCAGATGTGCCTTCAAAATCAATTACGGCACTACCCTCTTCTTTGTTTACAGTGATTTTTAATGCAATCACAGCTCCCGAATCAAGCTTATATGTAAACTCACTATCGTTAAGCTTTGAGATTGTTTTACGCACTGATGCTTCAGCACTTCGCTGAATGTGTCGCATATATGCATGCACAGTTTCTACACTGCTTTCGTTCACTAGCTTAAGTAACTCATTTGCACCGGTATTATTGGCGGCAACTTGTGCCATTAAGTCCGCCACATTCTGGCTGATATTTCTAGCTGGATAGGGGCCATCTGACAGCCTTTTGGTTATGTCATCAACTAAAAAAGTGCCTCTATCCATTAGCTTCACACAGTCTAAGATAATCCCTTCCTGTTCTATACTAGTAGCCTTAGACGACATAGAGCCTGGTGCTATGCCACCTATGTCTTCGTGGTGTGCCCTACTTGCCAGATAAAAAATAATCTCGTCTTCAGCTTCATTGAAAACAGGCGTTACCACAGTAATATCAGGTAAATGTGAGCCGCCGTTGTATGGGTTATTTTGTACAAACACATCACCTGGGTTTATCTCTTGGTCACTCTCAATGATAACTTTTACCGAGGAGTCCATAGAGCCCAAATGCACAGGTACGTGAGGAGCATTAGCCACCAAGTTTCCTTGGTTATCAAATAGCGCACATGAGAAGTCTAAGCGCTCTTTAATATTTACCGATTGCGAAGTATTTTGCAGCACCAGCCCCATCTGCTCTGCCACAGACATAAACAAGTTATTGTAAATTTCTAAGGTAACCGGATCGCATTTATCGCCTTCATTGGTATTTCGCTTGGTACTCTCTTGCACGTTGCTCAATACCAAATGTCCATATTTATTAACCGCAGCCTGCCAACCGGGCTCAATAACAATTGTCCCCGTATTCTCTATAATCAAAGCGGGCCCTGTAAATTCATGGCCGTGCTTAAGTTGAGTGGCTAGATAAATAGGAGTGGAGTGCCACTGGCCTTTGCTAAACATCATTTCAGTGCGTTGTGGCACCAAGATACTAGGCTCTGAATCTGTCGCTGCAGATTCTACGTTTGCATCACCTTTTACAGACGACAATACCCCGATAGTATCGATTAGGATGTTCTTTTCTGGTGAGATAAAGCCAAACTGCCTTTTATGAATTTTCTCAAACTCTCCTTGCATCTTTTGATGATCGCTAAGGGGTACTTGAATAGTAGAATCTGAATTTTGATACTTTAACTGGGCCCAACGTGTATGAAGAATCTCGTCTTTATTTAAGCCCTGTTCCATTAAAACATCGCTATTTACAGCGGCCATTGACTCAAAATCGTTTACGGCTTCTTGTATTTCATCAGCGCCTAAAGGTTTTCCAAACACATGCTGCTGTTCGGTAGAGATATCTGCTAACCCCATACCATATGCCGATAACACGCCAGACAAGGGGTGCAAAAATATTTTAGACATACCTAAACGTTCAGACACTAAGCAGGCATGCTGCCCTCCAGCGCCACCAAAGCAATTAAGTACATACTCTTGAAGGTTATACCCCCTAGCAACCGAGATTTTTTTAATGGCTTGAGCCATGTGCTCAATCGTAATATCAAGAAACCCTTCCGCAATTTCTTGTGCAGATTTATCTCCGCCTAAGCGCTCAGCAATGGCCGCAAAACCTTTCACAGAAGCTTGTTTGTCTAGTGGTAAGTCTTGCTGTGGTCCAAAAATACTTGGAAAATAATCAGCTTGGATTTTACCTAAACAAAGATTGATGTCGGTGACAGCAAGTTGCTGCCCGCGGCGGTAACAAGCAGGCCCAGGGTTTGCGCCCACCGACTCTGGCCCCACTCGAAAACGGTCTCCATCAAAGGTAAGTTTTGAACCACCACCAGCGGCAACAGTATGAATGTACATCATGGGTACTCGCATGCGCACACCGGCTACTTCTGTCTCGTAGACCTTCTCGTACTCGCCAGCAAAATGAGAAACATCTGTCGATGTACCGCCCATATCAAAGCCAATCATTTTGTCAAAACCCGCTAGTCTTGCGGTATGCACAGCACCCACAATACCACCAGCTGGGCCAGACAAAATTGCATCTCGTCCACGGAATAGGTGCGACCCAGTCAGTCCACCAGAAGATTGCATAAACAGTAACTTACCCTGCTCACCCTTAGCCCCTATGGCATTTTCGATACGATCAACATATTTACGAAGAATAGGAGTCAGATAAGCATCAACAACTGTGGTTTCTCCCCTTGGGACAATCTTAGTTAACGGGCTCACTTCACAACTTGCAGAAACTTGCGTAAAACCTATTTCACGAGCAAGGTCGGCAACTTGTTGCTCATTGGCGGGATAACGATAGGCGTGCATAAAAACAATAGCGATTGAACGAAAGCCTTTTTGATAAGCTTTAGTCAATTGAGCACGAGTTTGCTCAAGATTTAAGGGAGTAAGCACCTCACCCTCAGCGCCAACGCGCTCTTCAACTTCAACAACCTGATTATATAGAAGATCAGGCTTTTTAATATTTAACGCAAAGATATCACTGCGAGCTTGGTGACCTATCTCTAAAGCATCACCCAAGCCCTTGCTAATAGCGAGTACAGTTGGCTCACCCTTTTTTTCTAGCAAGGCGTTGGTGGCAACAGTCGTGCCCATTCTTACGACTTCTATCTCTGCCGTGGGGATTTCATCGTCAGAGCCAAGATTCAAAAAACCTCTGATCCCATGCAGCGCCGCATCATCATATGCTTCTGGGTTTTCAGATAACAATTTTTTAGTATGCAATTCGCCAAGAGGATCTTTAGCTACAATATCTGTAAAGGTTCCACCTCTATCAATCCAAAATTGCCACTTTCGAACAGATTGGGTAACTTGATTCAAACTCATAAACACTCCAGGCACAGAAAACCTATTTCAAATGGGTAAAATTGAATACCATCTAACAGCAATGTTAAACTAAATGTCGAAATAAACCCTTTTGCACTTGCTCAAAACGTTAAATCAAATAGTAAACATCCACTTATAAACCAGCCCAAACTAGGTAGGCTTGCTACTACAAAATATTCTTAGGCGTATTTAAACCGCCCAGCAAGCTAATGCTAATTGTATCCTGGCACGTAGCTACTCAATTCTTCACTCGCCAAGGACACAATAATTCGAGTATTCACATCATCACAGCTAAGCGGCACTTTGTTGCGTGAAAAATTGGGCAGCACAGTGGCCTGCTCAACACAATTTGCTTCTTTGTGTTCGCTATTTTTAACGTTCGAGTTACTAGATTCAACAGTATTCATACCATCTACCCATTCAGTAAATTTTATTATCACAATAAATACTATCATAACATCTGTATTTTGCTAGCGTTTTATGATTAACAATGATACAGCGATAATCTGCATGTTTATGGCAAATAACCTACAGCTAGGTTTTGGATGAGCCAATTGTTTAATTATTGCATTACGCAACGGGGCCCGAATGGTCTCGAGCTTTGCTTCTGCTTCTATGTGCCTAGGTGTGTTTCGGGTGTGGTCAAAAATCAGCGTATCTAGTATTGAGGTCAACTGGCCAGTCTATAAAATGCGGTCTACCCATAGGTATGCTTCTTTATGATTACCTTTAATAATTTGATACGTAGCACCAGCTTCTAAATCCTCAAGTCGCTCAAAATCTGCGGGTGTTTTTCCAGTAAAATACCTCTCTAACAAATCTATAAACTTAGAAGCGTCTGGATGACGATAATATTGCCAAAAGTAGCCACCAAAAACGGGAATAATGATATTTGAAGGTCCAAGGTTATCATCGAAACAATTGTAAGAAAGACAAACCTGCTGTGCATCTTCAAAAAATGCAGCTAAGTTTTTGCACTGATAATGTAATTCAAGTTTTAATAATGGATTGCCATCTTTTGGGCAATTATTTAATGCTATTTAAGAAGCTCTCTGTCTTCATATATGCACCCAATGCTATCGAAAAGGTTTCAATTGTTTTTATCTTACTCGATTTTGGATATCTATTTGACACTAGGTAACAAGCATACTCGGGAGCTGGCACCGAAAGTTCCGAAATTTTAACTGAGTGCTGTTTTTCGAATATCCGCGCAATCCAAATTGGTACTATTGCCCATTTTTCAGTTAAATCAAACATGGTAAATAGTAAAGATACTGTATCCACACTAGAGTGTTCGTTTTGATCGTTTCCCCACCAGCTATTATGCCAAACATCGTAATCAGGTATGTAAGAAAATAGTATTTCATCAGAGGTTTTTAAAGCATGGGGGTGAACTTCTGCTGGGTATTTTGATGATATTGAAGATATTACTACCCCCCTTGACTTAAATAGCAGTTTGGCAATGGCATTGGGGGATTTTAATGAACTCATAGTGAACCCTATATCAGCCTCATAACGTTCAATTAAGTCATACACTGTTTTGGTCCAGTGTGAACTTACATTGAGCGATATGACATTATCACTATTGATAAGATCCTTATATAGCCCTGAAAAAACGCAAGTGTTTAAGCTATCAACACTGGCTAGAGTTAAATTTACTTTAGACTCTTGTTTGGTCCAGAGTTTGGTTTCATTCCATAACGCCTTCCAGCGAGTCGCTATTTCAATAAACTCCTCACCTTTTAATGTCAGGCTGACAAACTTCTCACCTCGCGCTCTAATCAATAGCTCGCAGCCAAGCTTCTCTTCTAAATTTCTCACTCTGTGGCTAACGGCAGACTGAGAAATACAAAGGTTTTGAGCGGCAGCTGAGAGGCTCTTCGTTTGAGTTATCATCAAAAAGGTTTCAATCTGCTCAACAGTCATAAATTCACCATAATGCTAAGTCACTCAAAATATTAAAAATATTCATATATAAGGGCAGGTTAATTCATTATTTATATATTAACAATGGTGATAAATTAAAACTCATACATATTGATAAGCTAGCTAAGAGGTGAGCCTCCCAAGCAGAATTAAATTGGCAGCATGATTACTTAATAAGAAGTGTAACTATGATAAAGAAAAAGATGCAATTAAGTACAAAGGTCTTTATTGGTTTTGCCATCGGCATTTTGGCGGGCGTATTTTTTAAAGAACAAGCCATGCTTATAAAACCCATTGGCGACTTATTTTTAAACCTTATTAAAATGATAGTCGTCCCATTAGTGGCATTTTCTATCGCTAGCGGAATCTCCAACATGGGAGATATTGGCAAGTTAAAACGAGTCGGTACTAAAACATTACTGTTTTATATCGTCACCACAGCTTTATCTGGAATGATTGGGCTAGCAGTTGCACATTTACTAGCGCCTGGAAATGGATTTGAAATAAGCCATATTTCAACGGAATCTGTCGAAATAAAAGAAATGGCGAGCTTCTCAGAAACAATTCTTAACATGGTACCTGTTAATCCTATACAAGCTCTTGCTGAGGGTAACTTAATGCAGATTATTGTATTTTCAGCTTTTTTTGGTGTGGGTATGACACTAATGAGTAAAAAAAGCGAACCAACGAAAAAGATAGTGGATAACCTTACTGAGATAATGCTTAAAGTCACAGGCGTTATCATGACGTTTTCCCCTTATGGTGTTGCCGCATTAATAGCCGCATCAGTAGGAGAGTATGGCTTAGAGATATTTGGACCATTAGCGAAGTTTATTTTGGCTGATTATGTGGGCATGATATGTGTTGTTTTATTTTTATACGTCTTTATGTTGAAGTTCATCGCCAAAGTCAGCTTAAAAAAGTTCTTTAAACATATACCAGAAGTGTGGGCAGTCACAGCAAGTACCACTAGCAGCTCAGGATCTCTGCCAGTCACCATGAAAGTAGCAGAAGAGAAATTTGGTGTTAAAAGTGAACTGGCGGGTTTTTCTCTTCCTTTGGGTGCAACAATCAACATGAATGGCGCAGCAGTGTATTTTGCTGTTGGTATCATTTTTGTCGCTCAAATATATGGTGTTGAAATGACACTATTTGAACAATTTATGACCATCATAATGGCTACGCTAATTTCAATTGGATCCCCAGGTATTCCTGGTGGTGGCATCGTTATGATGGTTATGCTACTCAATACTATGGGATTACCCGCTCACATTATTGGTTTGATTGCTGCCATCTACAGAATTATAGATATGGGCCACTCTACTCTGAATGTAACAGGAGACATGGTTTCAACACTGTGTATCGCCCGCTTAGAAAACCTTTTCGAGGAGGGTACAGCCAATAACGCAGTGAAGCCCAAAGTAAATTAGCTTAGCCGTGGTATTGATGTCGCTTTAGAAATTTAATCATTTAAGAATGTATAGACTGATTTTCAGATGAAAGTCAGTTGTAAGGACGTGAGTAATGAACAACAAGATAGAGCATGGTGAACTTTTTAGTGACCTCATGATAAAAGAAATCAAAGATAAATTTTATCATGTGGACATTGACCCTATTAGCAACAAAAGAAGGCTGTTTTTCGATAATTCAGGTGGCGCTTTTAGGTTAAAAGCAGCGAGCCATTGTTTTAAAAAATTAGACGACTTACCCGATTGCCCTGAACACAACAACGGTACTGCTAAATGGCTAATGGATAAACAAAAAGAGGGATATAAATCCATCGAAACTATTCTGAATAGCCACTCAGGAAGCATCGTCACATCACTTACTGCGTCAATGGTTATGTTTGATATGGTTAGAGCTGTCATGGAAAACATTCCAGGGGGCAACGTGGTTACCACTATGCTAGAACACCCATCGGCTTATGATGCTATGGTTTCGTATGCTCAAAAAACAGGTAAAGAATTAAGAGTAGCTAAAACAAACCCGTTAACTGGGGGGGTTGATGTAGACGAAATAGTAAAGCTAATTGACCAAGATACTTGTTTACTGACTTTTATGTATGCGTCTAATATCTCAGGCGCGTTGTTGGATGCGGAACAAATTGTTGCTCAAGCTCGAAAAATAAAGCCAAGTCTCTACATAGTAGCAGATGCTGTTCAGCATGCTCCCCATGGGATTATTGATGTCAGCAAGGTACCTGTCGACGGCATCAACTTCGCACCTTATAAATTTTTTGGTCCCAGAGGCTTTGGCGTTGGCTATGTATCTGAGAGATTGTCCAAAGTATCACACGATAAATTAATTGCTAAACCTTATGATTACTGGCAACTAGGCAGTCCTGCCCCGGGGCATTTTGCCGCTATTACAGAAGTGTTTAATTATGTTTGTTGGATTGGTAGGCAATACATCTCATCAACCGACAATAGGACAGTTTTTGTTGAGGGTATGAATAGAATTAAGTTGCATGAAAGAGCACTAATGCACGCAATGCTTGAAGGAACATCGAATGTACAAGGAATTAGGCATATGGAAGGTGTTCATGCCTATTTAGACTGTAAAGACCTCACCCAAAAAGATTTCATAATGGCCATTGGCTTTGACAATCTAGACGATAAACAAGCGGTAGAAATGTATGAAGCCGCTGGAGTTATTACCTTTGAACGCCTACTATCAAGCCCTTATTCATCGAGAATGCTGGAGTCGTTTGGCTTAAAAGGCTCTGTCAGAGTATCCCCTATTCACTGCCATAGCACTGAGGACATTGAAGCGTTTTTAAAAATAACAAAAACACTTTGTGATGAAAGAGCCTGCTGATGTTTATTGTGAGTTTTTAAAATCCAAAGTGAGTGACTCACACAGAATGACTTGTGAACGTGAACATTAAATTTATAATATATTGGCGTGATTTAAAGGGTACCTGGATTCTAGTATTCTGCGGACTACTGACTGGCTGCTATAACCATTTCTGCTAATAGCAGCTAGGAAACCAATTTTGGCTTTCTCTAGTCAACTATTTCAGCTTTTTTTATATCTTTTGCTGCCTTTATGCTTGAATACATAGATACACAAAAAGGCACCATATAGGTAGTGATCACCTTACACCAATTTAGTTCAGCATCACCTAAAAAGGCTTCACCTTGATTTATAAGGGTTAGCAAACTACCGACAATTATGCTGATGTAAATGGCTGTTTTTTTAGTGAACGGCACAACAGCCTTCTCTAAATGAATTACTACCACCGCTATGCAACGACTATGACAGCCAACAGAGCAAGTTATTAAAGCTTTGATTGATACATATATTCACGAAGCTGATATTTTGAATCTTCACACCCTATTTTTTTAGCTAATTTAGGTACTAAATACCAATGTCGCCTATGGGCGAAACCTAAGTCTATGGTCGCTTCAATATCGTAACACTTACCGTCAATTAACCTTTCTTCAAGCAATAAATATTTGTCTTCACTGCTTTGCCACTGATACGCAGCAAGCAGTTGACGTTGTGGCGTTGTGTAATATCCGAAATGGTAAATAGTATATGGTGAAAATAAAATGAATTGTTCAGAAAAGTCCACTAACGCAAGCTTTGAATCTTCGCTAAGGTATTTGCTAGCTTCTTGGTAAATGCTGATAGGCGTACTTATAGAGTTACGGAGTTGATAACCGTAAGTACTGTAGGTCACCCATAAAATACTCATAAATAGTGGCCAAGCCAATAATCGGTTTTTACGCAAAATAGGCAACAAGCTAATTATTCCCAATCCCCCTGTAATACAAAAGAAATACCAAGGTTCAAGTTCTAACTTTGAGGCAAATCGAGTCATAAACTCAACATTAAACACTCCCATTAACCCTGTAATAGTTAGCGTCAAAGCTAACATCCCAGCTATGCAAAACATTAGGTTAATCAACCATCGGGTTTTAAATAACTGTTTGTAATAAGGGGCAACTGCTAGTACAAAAACAGGCAGAGCAGGTAAAATGTATACGCCACGCTTACCTGGACTAATACTAAAAAAAACTAAAACTAAAGCCACATATCCCAAAGGTAGAATGACTCGTGGTTCTAGTGCTTTAAAAGCTTGCATCCAAGGTTTAATTAATACAGGGATCATTAAGCTAACGGGTAACCAAAAAACCGGAATGACTGAAACAAGGTAATACCATACAGGCTTGATATGATGCCAAGATTTGGTGTATCGGGTGACAGTTTGTTTCAATAGAATATTGTCACGATACAGCTCGTACGCGCCATTATCTGAGGCATTGACTATTAATAGCATAGGAATAAACCATAAGCTGATAGCCAGCAACATGGCGAGTGGGCCACACCACCAAGCCCAAGTAGGAACATTAACAATTGGTTGCTGTTGTTTGGCCTGAAATCGATAAATCCAATAAGGCAGCAACATCAGTAGGGGTAAAAACCCTACACCTTTAGTGATAACGCCAACCCCCATAAAAAACCATGCAATCAGGTACCAAAAATATTGACCATCATCTAAACAGAATCTTAATAATCCATAACACCCTAACGTCATCCATGCGCATACCATAGCGTCAATTTGAGCGGTTTTGGCTTGCAGTGTAAACTGGAAACTAAATAACAATAACCAACCAGCTACTAACCCAACGTCTTTGCTCCAAAGTCGTTTCGCTATATCTACGGTTAAATACACAGTTAATATAGAACAAAGTGCCGATGGCAGTAAAAAGGCAAATCGAATCGACCCCGTAATCCAATAAATTAATGCAATTGACCACATAAAAATGGGAGGTTTATCGGGATATAACTCTTGTGCTCGTGCAGGGAAAAACCACTGTCCTGTATCTATCATTTCTTTGGCTATGAGTGCAAAGCGAGGTTCATCGGCAGGCCACGGATCCCGTAAACCTAACCCAACCAAAATTATGCTTAATGTTGTAATAATAAGTGGCCAGTAAGACGACAAAAGTAATTGGCTCACATTCGTTGTGATGTATGGGTGTGGCTTAACTGAAATATTCATGACTGTTTTGAAGAAATAAAAGTAGATGCTTGCTGCACTCCGTCACATTGTAACGAGCGGGCGATTTTTTGCTTTTTAAACAACATAAAACTGATATAGCTAGACACAAGCAGCAGCACAATACTGGCCATAATCTTCCAATGTGAACCAATCAAAACCCCTTTTCCAAGCAAGGCAAAAATAACAGTTTGCGGTAAGTACCCAATCAGAGAGCCTGTAAAAAAAGCCGTTGATTTAACCTGAGTCAGGCCTGCAGCCATATTAGTTACTAGGTTGCTCCCGACTGGTAACAACCTTATAACAATAGTTTTTTGTATCGCTTGGGTACTTAAAAAGCGGTCAATACGGCTAGCTTGTTTTTCAAATCGTTTTAGTACGTATGGTCTAGCAATAAACTTGGCGACATAAAAAGCCATGATACAGCCCAATAACGTGGCAAATAACGCCAATAAAACCCCAAGAGTAAAACCAAAAGCGTAGCCACCGAGAAACGCCACCACTTGGCGAGGGGCCCCGCAACCAGTGAGCAGTACACCCATAAAAATAAAATAGCAGCCACCTAACATTCCATTGTTACGTACATCTCGGTCAATCCAAGCTTGATTAAACTCAGACAAAATACCACTGTGCTGAATCAACACTCCCACCCCAATGCAAAAACCAAACACAAGCAGCCCGTGTTTATACCAAGGCTTAGCAGTCTGCGGCTTACTCATGGCTAGTCACATTTTCTAATGTTACTGATTCTTTCAAAGTGGGTAACTTTGTTCTACGTTGTAGCCACATCACACCACACATGTCAATTAACCCAGCAAACAAGCGGCCCCACATTCCATATTTAGACTCACCGTGCCGCCTGTCTCTATGACTAACCTCAACCACTTCGATAGTGCCACCAGCTCGCTGTATCAATGCAGGTAAATAACGATGCATATGGTCAAAATAGGGTAGCTTTAGATACGTGTTTCTAGGAAACACCTTTAGGCCGCAGCCAGTATCGGGGGTGCAATCATTCAACAGAGTCGAACGCACTTTATTTGCAATACGAGACTGAAAGCGTTTCCATGGTGTATCTTTACGGTTTTTACGGTAACCAGCGATACAAAAGTCTGCCCCAACAGGATAGGTTTCAGCCCTCTGTAATAGTTTAGGAATATCTTTAGGATCATTCTGGCCATCTGCATCTAAGGTTACTATGGTTTGACCATAGGCATGACACACACCGGAATAAACTGCAGTGCTTTGCCCAACAGCTTCTTCATGTTGTATCAAGCGGACTTTCCCAGGAAACGCCAAAACTGAAGCATTTACCTGATGAGCGGTTAAGTCAGTACTACCATCATCTACGTACACTATTTCAAAATCGTGTCGCGTATTGAATTGTGTGATAATTTCATGAACTAACGTCTCGATATTTTCTGCTTCATTTTTCGCGGGAATAACCACACTAATTAATATGCTTTCTTTCATAAACCAAGCGGTCAACCGACCATCCTATATAAAATTCTATGGCCGCAGGTTATTCAGATATACTTAAGAACAGCTTAAGATTGTCTGAAAAATAAGTAGCTTGGCAAACATTCAGTACTTCTAAAGCAAACCTTAAGTTTGATACTAGAAAATTACAAAAAATTTAATTGAAACAGGTAGATATGAAAGTCCTATTGGTTGAAGACTCAGCGTCACTTCGTAGAAGTTTGACTACCGGATTAAAAAATTTGGGGTTTACGGTAGACGATACCGCCGACGGTTCTGAGGCCTTAAGCATGGCACTCACCGGCAACTACGAAGTCATAGTGTTAGACATTATGTTGCCAAGTATCGATGGCATAACCTTGTTAAAAACTCTACGCCAAAATAACAATGATACTCGAGTGTTATTACTTTCTGCTAAAAGCGCCCCAGAAGATAGAGTAAAAGGGTTACTAGCTGGTGCAGACGACTACCTCACCAAACCTTTTTCATTCGACGAATTACATGCACGTTTATTATCTTTATTGCGCCGTGGCACTTTACGGAAAAATATAGATAAAATAGATATCAACGGTATAACCTTAGACCTGCAGTTAAAGACTCTGCGCTGCAATAACAAGTTTATTGATTTAACACCCAATGAATACAAGATAGTAGAATGTATGTTCACCAACCAAAACACCATAGTGACCGCTGAAAAGCTCAGTGAACATATTTCAGGTCAATATGACGCTGTATCCAAAAATTCCATCGAAGCCCATTTATCTTCAGCCAGAAAAAAAACCAAAGTATCAGGAGGTGAGTTACCTATTCACACTAAACGCGGTTTTGGGTACATGATTTCAGAATGAAACCCCAATCAATTCATCGCACCCTAGTCCGTTCGTTATCGGTATCACTGACCTTAGTCATCATCGCTATACTGTTAGTAACTGATATAGCCGTTGATACTTGGGTGCATGGTGAGTTTGAACGGGCCATGGAAAACAAAACCAAATTGTTAACTACCCTAGTCAGTGAAAATCAAGAAGGTATAGAGTTCGATTTTGCAGGTGAGTTTATGCCTGAATTTGAAGGTGAAGAAGATCCTGAATATTTCCAACTTTGGCATAACTCAAGTGTATTTGAACGCTCGCATACACTTGAACTCTTTGGCAACAAAGCATTCGCCAACATTGGATTAAAACTAGGTGAAAAAAGAGTTAAAGAAATCACTCTACCCGATGGCCGCTCTGGATTAATTTTATATTATCGATTTTTACCTCAGGTCAATTCAACCCATCGAGCTGCATTTAAAAGCTTTTTAAAAGAGTCTGGTACTACTCAAAGTTCAATGCTTATCGCATATGCTATGTCAGCTGAAAAATTAGAATTTATCGCTTATCTAATTGATATCAGCTTTATTGTAGCTGCGCTTATCGTAGTGTTGATGGTGCGAATTTTAGTCACCCGTGCTGTCAGAAGTGGACTACAGCCCTTAAACGAGCTGACCGAGAATATTAAAGGTATGAGCTTGGCAGACAAAACTACAGAGCTAATTTCTAATCAGCAAGTCGAAGAGTTGCAACCTATACAGCAAAGCCTTAACACTTTCATCCGAGAAAACAGAAGCTTATATCAAAAAGAGCAACGATTAGCATCTGACATTGCCCATGAACTAAAAACCCCCATTGCTGAACTAGTGAGCATGGCCGAAGTAGCCATTCGTTTTCCTGAAGACAAAAAGTTCCTCGAAACCTTTACTCCAGAAGTATTAAATGTGGGTAAAAGACTACAACATGTAGTATCTAATATTTTGCTATTACACCGGTATAGCAGTGACGCATTTGAAAGCACTGACGTTTTCGATTTAACTCAAGTAATACAACGTTTAATCGAATCGGATCAACAGCGTATTAGCTATTCAGGCAACGAAAACATTCCCCCTTTAACTTCAAATTTATTCGCAGTTGAAACCATACTTGGCAACCTAATCAACAACGCTTTAGTTTACAGCCCGGCAAATAGCTTGATTTTTCTCAGTGCAAGTCAAAACATTGAGAATACGGTATGCATTACGATTACAAACATATGCACAGAACCTTTAGTAGAAGAAGATCTAAAAGCGATGTTTGATCCACTTTGGCAAAAAGATAGCGCCCGCACTAGCACGTCTAACTTTGGCCTAGGGCTTTCCATAGTTAAATCTTTTTGTGCAGCCCTCGACGGAAGTATTTCTGTTGCCTTAGATAATGGCAGCATTAGCTTCACCGTATCCTTACCTCAACAGCCAACTCCTTAAGGTTACATACAAGTTTAATCGTCGAGGATTTCAGTTTAAGCCCAGCGAAGTATCAGCCTTGATATGAACCAGCTATCAGGACTGGCAAAAGATTTAGGCTCTGCCCTAGTGACGCTTAGCCTTATTTTAGTGGCTACATTTTGGGGGTATGTAACCTTAGTACTTTAATTACCGAAATGTACAAAAAATAATATTTGAGGCTACCCGTGTAAACTATTCAAGATCTAAATAGCCTATGTAAGCATTCAAAGGGGCCTGAGTTATTTTAAAGTCCCTACTCTTCATTAGTAATAAGCTAGAGAGCAAAAGTAAATTTTATACATAAAGTTTGAAGTAGTAGTTTTATACGTCCTTAATGACGTATTTTTACCTTGTTAACTTTAAGTGGTACAAGCCACTTCAACCAGTTTAAGGTTTTTTTATGGTGTCTCTGGTTGCCATTATGCTTGAATACATAGATACACAAAAAGGCACCATATAGGTAGTGATCACCTTAAACCAGTTTAGTTCAGCGTCACCCACAAAGGCTTCACCTTGATTTATAAGGGTTAGCAAACTACCGACAATTATGCTGATGTAAATGGCTGTTTTTAACTGTTTTTTCGTGATGGCCATATCAAGCGTTCACCTGTTTCTATCTTNAACTGTTTTTTCGTGATGGCCATATCAAGCGTTCACCTGTTTCTATCTTGTTGCACAGTAGACCTTTTTTACTGTAAAAACTTTCATTTTCTATTACCTATAGTTTTGGCAACCTAATTAATAATCATGATTAACTGCCCAAGGTAGCGGGCTGTAATACACACGTATAACCTGTGATTACGCCCTTACATTGACAGGTACTAAGCAAGTTGTTTATGGTTTCGAAACATAATCCAAAAACTGTAAGAATTTGTATGTCCAACACACGACGCCGCTTTCTTGGTGCACTTAGCCTAGTCCCATTAACCTTTGCCAAGTCTAACTTAGTATTTGGGCAAACAAGCCTGCCCAAGTGTGAAACCGAAAACTTAGAAAAAGGGGCGTGGCGTGCTAAGATCACCGCCCAAGATATTAGTATTACGCTCATCAATAGCCAAAATCACTTTAAGCCTGCTGAAGCGCTATCAATATATGCAGAGTATAAAGATAGCGAGTCCCCTAGCAAACCTAGTTACTTAGATGTGTATGCTGATGACCAATTTGTAACAAGTGCATTTGGTTCAAAAAAAGCACCGCTAAACCCCGAAATAAAAATTACAATAAAAGATGGGCGACCCAATACAGACTTTGTGGTGAATGATATATTGCAAAATATCGATATACCTGGGAACACCATTAGATATGAGAGTAAAGAGCCAGGGCAGAAAGGGCAGTATATTGTAAACGGTAGGTCAATAACCCAAAGCTCATTGGCTACTTTGCACCTTATGACAGATGGCGCATCACCGAATATCAATAAAGTGGTTGACGCGGACATATCACAAAGCAAAATGAAGGTAAGCTTTGATTTTGATCCCTTGCTTCTTTCACAAAAGCTCATACTTGCTTATACCTTTGAAGACAGGCCTATGTATTATCTAGATATCCCATCCAAGGGATTGCTAGAGCTCATCAAAGAATCCTTATCACTGCATATCCCCTTAACTAAAAAACTAGCCCAAAACATGTGTGAATATGATGATTGTTTTGTTACCAGTGCAACATGTGGCCATATTGGTCTTACGGATGATTGCTGGGAGTTAACGCAATTAAGAGCTTTTCGAGATAATTATCTTTTGACATTGCCTAACGGCAAATCACTGGTCGATAAATATTACGACACTGCACCTAAATTACTGCAGGTTATCAATAACAAGGAGTACAAATCCAATATACTCTTGAGTCTATATTTTAAAGATATTCTGCCGTCGGCAATTTTGGCAAGGTTCAAGTTAAATAAGCTCGCTCTTTGGCGCTATAAAGCCATGATGAAACGGTTAGAAGAGCAATATTTGAATGTATAGACAATAGCCTTAAAAACCATAATAAACTGGGGGGTATTAAGTAAAGCTGTTGATCCGTTTATGGCATTTACTGGATTTTGCCCCCAAAGCCTCACTTATAAGGTAAGAGTAACCCGCCAATGTTTGCCAAAAGCAAACTTAGGTAATCACATTATTGGTATAATTTTTACCTAAAAAATAGGCCCACCTCAACAAATTAACTGGCTGATCCTACCTAACTGATACCACAAACCCTGTATACTAGTCGCCGAACTCATATTCTTGATATGGGAAAACTTATTCTTATACTCATGGTCATAGTAAAAAGTATATTGACACTCAGCACGGACACATCAGTGATAATTAGCCACAAACACAAATTTATATTCATCAAAACCATAAAAACAGCCGGTACCAGTATCGAGCATTACCTCTCGCAATTCTGTGGTGAAGAGGATGTACTAACGCCTCTTTTTCCTAGAGTGGAGCCCCACAAAGCGCAGCATCATAAAGGGTTGTGGAACCCATTACCTGAGCTAGGTAAAGTCCCCACAAAAGAGAAAGTGTCTATTATGTGGGATTTGATGAAAGCCAAAAAATTCCGTAATCATTCCTCTGCCATGAATGTTAAACACCGTATTCCAACTCGTATCTGGAATAGCTATTACAAATTTTGTGTTGACCGTAACCCATGGGACAAGTCTTTATCTCAATATCATATGAGACGAAAGCGCCAAGGTAACACCATGACATTCGACCAATATCTAGACTACGGTAAACTTTGCCATAATGCTCCCAAATACCTAGATAACACAGGCGCTTTAATGGTGGACCGCGTTCTAAAATTTGAAGAGTTGGAACAGCACCTAGGTGAAGTATTTAAAGAGCTTGCTATTCCCTTTGAAAATGGCCTAAACGTGAGGGCAAAAGGTGCTTACCGAGCCGACAAGCGGCCATATCAAGAAGTGTATACCCCTGCACAAAAAGATCATATTGCAAGGGCCTTTTCGCGAGAAATAGCTATGCACGGATATGAGTTTTAGACTCAGAGTTAAACCGATAACTGATACACGCACATGTTGACGGCACTTGCTAAATTCAGTGAATCTATAGTGCCATTGCCGGGTATGGTAAAAGCCTCAGCATCACATTGATTTAGTGCATCTTTTGGTACACCACGGGCTTCGTTACCGAATAAGTAACAATCGTATTGGGAAAATTCAGCAGTATTGATAGGCTTACCTTGCATGTCTAGGTAAGCAAATTTTGTAAAGCGCTTTTGTAACGCGTCAAGCTCAACATCAAGCTCAATGGGCACATGAAAAATGGCCCCCATACTCGCCCTAACTACCTTAGGGTTGTATGGATCCACACTGTTGGCGCTTAGCAGTAGTTTAAAGTTCCCAAACCAGGCTAGGCTTCGTAGTATTGTTCCTAAATTCCCGGGGTCTTGCACCTCATGTAGATAAATACAAAGCTCTTCCTTTGAGGTACTTTGCTCACTTTCTGCTGCTTTTGGTAAAGGCACACAAGCAATAATACCTTGGGGTGACTTAGTATTACTTAACTGCGCCATTTGCTTGGTAGTCACTACCACCAGCGTAAAATCAAACTGCAGCGACCCAGTCCAGTCTTGGTAGTCCTCGGTAACATATAAGGTGATATTGTTAAGGTCTTTTTGAGACAGTGCTGCTTTTTGTAACTCAAGTATTAGGTGTTCACCTTCTACTAGGTAATAACCAAGTTGCGAACGGTATTTCTTTTGGTGCAGCTTTTTTACGTCGTCTAATTTCATATCACCTTGCCTAACTACCCTGATAGGGGTTTCAATTGGCTGAATTATAACTGTTTGCTCAATTCAAGTCAGGCTAAAACCTTAATTGCAAATAAAGGGGTGATTTGTCAGCCCAATGAATTGGAAAATACCCGCTGCGGGCTTACAATATGCATCGTTTTAGCGTGAGCAATAGGTGAATAAAAAATGGCCCAATCAGCAAGCAGTAAAAAATGGATGGACGAACACGTCAGTGATCCTTATGTAAAAAAAGCCCAAGCTGATGGCTATCGCTCTCGCGCAAGTTATAAACTCATTGAAATAAACAACAAAGACAAGCTCTTCAAAAGTGGCGACTCTGTGATGGATTTAGGTGCCGCTCCCGGCGGTTGGTCACAAGTCATAGCCCCTGTGATCGGAGATTCAGGGCAGCTAATTTCTTCTGATATTTTGCCTATGGACAGCATTATAGGTGCACACTTTATTCAAGGTGACTTCACCGAAGAATCTGTGTACCACCAAATATTAGAAGCCCTAGATAACAAAAAAGTGGATGTGGTGGTCTCAGACATGGCCCCAAATTTAAGCGGCGTAAAAACCACAGACCAATACTCTTCAATTTATTTAGTTGAGCTTGCTTTAGATATGGCCCGTAATGTCCTTAAATCTAATGGCAGCTTTTGCGCTAAGGTGTTTCAAGGGGTGGGTTACGAAGCTTATGTTAAAGATGTACGTGCATCTTTTAATAAAGTAGTTATCCGCAAACCCGAGGCATCACGCCCCCGCTCACGTGAAGTTTACGTAGTCGCTAAAGGCTTTAAAGGTTAATACTTTTAGCCTTAACGCCCAAACCCTAGGTTAAACATCTATCTATCACAGCGCGGCTGATTTAAAATAACAACGCCCTGACAGAGAGGCTGTCCGGCGTTTTCAAGAGTAAGTCTACTATGCTGCGTTTAACTGATATCAAATTACCCCTAAACCATGACGAACAAGCCATTGAGCTTGCCATTTTAAGCAAACTTAACATTACTCAAAATGAGCTTGTGTCTTTTGATATGTTCAAACGTGGTTACGATGCCCGTAATAACAAAAATATTCAGCTCATCTACACCTTAGACGTTGAAGTAACGAACCAAGACGCCCTACTCGCCCAATTTGAAAAAGACCAGCATGTACGCTTAACCCCAGACATGGACTATAAGTTTGTTACCCAAGCACCTAAAGACTTAGAGGAACGCCCTGTAGTAGTCGGTCTTGGGCCTTGCGGTTTACTTGCGGCTCTTACCCTTGCGCAAATGGGCTTTAAACCTATTATTTTAGAGCGCGGTAAAGTAGTACGGGAACGCACCAAAGATACCTTTGGTTTTTGGCGTAAAAAGAATGATCTCAACCCAGAGTCAAATGTGCAATTTGGAGAAGGCGGTGCTGGTACATTTTCTGATGGCAAGCTTTACAGCCAAATAAAAGATCCTAAACACTATGGTCGCAAGGTACTAAAAGAGTTTGTGAAAGCCGGTGCCCCAGAAGAAATCATGTACGTTAGCAAACCTCATATCGGCACCTATAAACTCATCAATATGATGGAGGCCATGCGTAAAACCATTATTGAGCTAGGGGGAGAGTTTCGCTTTAGTACCCGAGTTGAAAAGCTTGATTTTGAAGGCCAAGATGACGCTGACAAGGACACTCGTAAAATCAAAGGATTATTCCTGTCTGGCAACCAGTACCTCAGCTGTAAGCACGTTATTTTAGCCATAGGCCACAGTGCTCGCGATACCTTTGAAGCCCTTTATAAACAAGGCGTATACATAGAAGCTAAGCCTTTTTCTGTAGGCTTTAGGATTGAGCACAGGCAAACCATGATAGACAGCTGTCGCTTTGGCGATAACGTCGGCCATCCAATTTTAGGAACAGCCGACTACAAACTAGTACATCACTGCAAGAATGGACGTTCTGTTTATAGTTTTTGTATGTGCCCAGGAGGAACAGTGGTAGCTGCGGCCTCTGAGCCAAACCGCGTGGTTACCAATGGCATGAGCCAATATACAAGGCACGAAAGCAACGCGAATAGTGCTATTGTTGTGGGCATCACCCCTGAAAAAGACTATCCAGATCACCCCTTAGCTGGCATAGAGTTACAACGTAACTTAGAGTCATTAGCCTTTAAGGTTGGCGGTGAAAACTACCACGCTCCCGCCCAATACATAGGTGACTTTTTAGCGAATCAATCAAGTGCAACCACAGCAGAAGGCGAAATAAAGCCTTCGTACACTCCTGGTATAACACTTACCGATTTAAGCAAAGTAGTACCTGACTTTGTTACTGAGGCTATTCGTGAAGCCATACCCGCCTTTGATAAAAAGATAAAAGGTTTTGCTCGCGCAGACGGGCTATTAACTGGAGTGGAAACCCGCACCTCATCACCTATTTGTATTAAACGAGACAAAAGCTTTCAAAGTGTCAACGTACAAGGTTTATACCCAGCAGGAGAAGGTGCAGGTTACGCAGGCGGAATTTGGTCTGCAGGCATAGACGGTATCCGTATAGCTGAAGCCGTAGCTTTAGATATAGTCAAAGACTAGTTTACTCTCAAAAGCTAATAGGATTCGCCTACAGACAACTGAGTGTAATGGCCTCTTAAGGTGCCTAAAAATTCTGGAACCTCTTTACTTGTGCCTTGGGGCATTAACCAAAATTTTGCTTTGTGGGTGATGATCCTCTCGGTGATAACGCTGTAATCAATATCAAAAACACTTGGACTCTCGCCTTTTGGGGGCGTCACCGTGACATCTACTTGCCAGTAATTATGGGAGTCTGGTTCAACTACTTGAGTGATTTTTTGTTGCCAAACCTTAGCCCCAGAATTTTGTGAGTGAACATTCACATTCTTTATAACGTAATCATGAAGGTTACCTATAGTAGGCGCTGTGCTAAGTGCCGCACCTAACCGGTTATTGGGTAGCCGCAAAGTTAACAGGACTGAGTCTGGTAATACATTCACCTCGACTTGCGAGGATGACATGGGATGCCCATGACTCACTTGGGTAAAAAATAGTAGGCAAAACGCCACATAGCATAAGCATGCTATGGACGTTTTGTTATTAATGTAGCTTTTCATTTAAGGGGTAAACCTATTAAAGATCGAAGTTTCCGCCGTAATCTAGCTCTTTATCACGCCAGATACTATGGTAATGATTGTCACTAAACACCACACCACCTTGAACAGTAAACTCAATCCAAATATTTGGACCGTCAATTCTTGCGTAAGAGTCTTGAGTGGTTATATCTGGGTATGAACCATAAGCAATGTAAGTTAAGTCTAACTGCTCATCACTTGTGTAATTAGCAAACTGGCCAGTTCCGTTTGCATCGCCAGCGTAAGCTTCTATTACAGCAATCACTAGATCTTTTTGTGCATCGCTTAGCTCTGCAACACTTAAACCTTCTTGCTCTTCAGGGTAATTACCATCGTCTTGAGGGCCAACTAATACGTCGTCATATACATCTGGTAATAAAGCTGTTACTAACTGCCCAGAATCAAGGCTGTCAAATAAAGCAACTAAGGCTTCTTGATGCTGTGCCATTGGTGAGTATGTTTCGCCGCCATCAGTCCACGTTACCGGCTCTACCGCAACAAAGTTAGGGGTTAAGCTAACTGGCTCTGCATTGTAGCTTGCGAAAAATGTGTAATGGTGGCCAGCAAATTCAACAATCCAAGCTTCGTCTGTTGAAGGTGTACCTAAAAAGGCGACTGCGTAGTTATCTTCACCGTAAACATTGCCATCAAATGTGCTTAGATATTCGTCTGCTAAACGAATTTCTTCCATGGTTTGATTACCTTGGTCACTTAAGGCGGCATCTAGTAATGCTTCTGCCGCTTCTTGCGCTTCATCGCTCAGGTCGTCAATTAGGATACCGTTATAGTCGAATGAACCTGCAGGTAAGTTAGACCAAGATTCAGTGGCATTGGTCTCAGTTAAATCGTTCAGCATAGTATCGACTTGTGTAGTAGTCAGAGTCGAAAGTAGGTTTTCGGCCAAACATGTCATTAGCTCAACTTGCACAGTTAGCTCGCTACAGTCTGCGTAGGTATAAGCGCTTTCTGTCTCTTCGGTTTCTGAATCGACTGGATCAACTATGGTGTCTGTGGAGTCTGAGCTACCGCAACTCGTCATGAGCACAAGCAGTGAAGTATTAATAAGCAAACTTGTTTTTGAGAATAAAGGTTTTAGTTTAAACATGCCAGAAGGCACTCCTATAGTTTAAATAAAATGTAAAAGTAAAATCCGTGCTCAAACTTAAGGGCATTGAACCCGGTGTATTTTGTTGGTTAATTTAAGGCTAATCCTCAGCCTACAAACTTAAGGTCGTCCAAATTTGAAAAGGGGCGGCTTGGTCACTGCAAACTTGCAAAGAAAGAGAGCGCATTACATGAACAGGCCTTCCACCGCGGCCTTCTTTTTTATGGTTCATGTTAGCTGTCACACAAAGTTCAGGATTGGCAACTAGCACTAGATGCCCATCTTGCTGTAACGAAAATTCTTGATTGCTGGCGCCATTACATTTAGCCAGCTCAATTGCTGCACTAGCTTGCAACGATGAGGCCTGCATACACACATCAAAATAAGGAAGTTTGAACATGTTTTCCTTGATAAGGGCAGGATCAAAACTTTGGTCCTCTAACAAACGACCTTTGTAGTCATAACAAGTATGGGCTTGTAAACCTTTATTAAGCGGTGCGCGGGTGCCTTGTCCTCCGGCTACATCAAGGCAATAACCTCTAGCCTCATCAATATCATCCACAAGCCTTACTTCTACTAACTTCTCACTGCTCTGAACAGCAGCAGATAAACATAGCAAGCATGTTAAAAGGAACATGCCAATGGATTGATGTTTTTTCATAATCATTACCTTGGTTAAAATTTTTTTAAACAGGCCCAGTGTCATCTTTAAGGTTAATTACTTAACCATGAATAACTTGCACATTATTTACACTTTATATGGCCGTTTAAGCAGGCACCTGCTGTTAACTAATTGTGACTTTAGGGGTAAAATTTACGGTGTAAAGGTAGGTAAGTCGTCCAAATGGCGTTATTTGGACTTTTATTTTGTAGTAGATGTTTGTCTTTATAAATTATGGCAGCAGTAGGGGTTTAGGTTTGTTTGAAATAGAAAGTATTACCTGGGAAATGAGTATTATTGGGTTGTCGCTTACCTTGTTCACCGTATTCAATATTACTGCTAAGTCTTACGTTCATAAAACAGATATTCTTTTATGTGGTTGGTTATTCGTCCTAAACACCCCGCTACTACATACTTTATTAACCCATTTTGATGTGCACTCTGCGCCTTTTAATATGTTAACCAACCCAATGCTTAATCTGTTACATGGGCCTATTTTATATTTTTATGTACGAACCTTAATAAGTGACAAGTCACTTAGCTCAAAGTCAGATTTATTGCATTTATTGCCATTTGCCATTATGTATCCACTCTTTATGTTGATGGCACATCCAAAGCCTATGGTGCCTCTTCCGAACAGTGCTGATAACAAAGTCGGTCCTATAGGAGAGCATGGAATTACCAGTCTATTTGAACCAGTTTTTGTGCATTTTGGGCTTATTAATGGGCTTATATTTGTGATTTATTCTATTTTGACCATCAGCCTTTTGATAACCCATCAAAGAAAAATTTCTGAATTATTTTCACAAAATGACAGCAGAATTAGCTTAAGTTGGGTATACGCATTACCTGGAACCTTTGCACTTATGGTCATCATTAATGTCATAAATGAAGAAGTGTTAAACCCAGCTTCTCAAGCTTCAGCCCATACCCTTCACATGCTCTCTTTTTTAATAATTAGCACAGTGCTGTGTTTCTTTGGTGTAAAACAAAAACCCGTATTTTACTTTAGGGGACTGTCAGCAACCAAAGAAGATACCCTACAAAAAGCTGCGCCAGTTGATTTGCCACAACAAGATAACTGTAAAGAAGATAATAGCCCTCTGAGTAAAGAAGCAATTCAAGATATCATTAATAAAATGAATACCTACATGCAGACCCAAAAGCCCTTCCTAGAGCCAGAATTTACAGTTTATGCTCTGGCTGATGAATTAAATATCCCAAGGCGGATGCTATCTCTTGTGCTAAGTAGTGGCTTATCTACAAACTTCTATCAGTATGTTAATGAGTTTAGAGTAAGCGAGGTAAAAGCCTTGCTAGAATCCCAAAACGGTCCTCAAACGACTATTTTAGATCTGGCGTTTCAGGCGGGCTTTAAATCTAAATCTAGCTTCAATAGCCTATTCAAACAACACTGCAACCAAACGCCTACTCAATACCGTAAAATGCTAATAACAAAGGCAGCCAGCCAAGCCTAGTATTCAAAGATATAAACTTGGATTTTACACTTCAGCTTCTAGATCATTACTATCGTACTCTTCTGCATCATTATCTAATAATTTAGATTTTGATGCTGAGCTATATAAGGTAAAAAAGGTTCGTTTAGTTCTTGATAAACGTACGTATTTGATCCACGTTTTTTCAAGCTTTGAATCAGCTTCAAGTTTACCTGTCACCGCTTGTACAAAATGAATTTCGGCGTCAGTCTCGGGGGTCACATCCCCCATTTCTAAGGCTAAAAGGGTATGGCCATAGGTACTTAAGATTTCTGATTCAGTAATACTAAAGTCACCGGATTTTCTAAAGCCATATTTGAAATTTAGCGGGTCAAGGTAGGTTTTACTGCCAGGTCGAACGTTAAAAGTATCCACTTTATTTGCTCCTAGAGATCTACAGCTTTGTTGGTTGTTAAAACAGCACCGTTTTAAACAAAAATGTACAGGAAGAAAAACAAATAATTTTTACTATGACGACAAGTTTTTTAACTTAATAAATTTAGGATTTAATGCACGATATGAAGCACAAAAGATATGTCGATGACATCGACATATCTTTAATGGGATTGAACGGCAGTTAGCGCCTTAGCGCCCAGATAACTGGGTGTGAATAGCGTTTTTGTATGCTTCTAAGCCAGGTATTAAGGCCGTAATAACTGTGGCAGCAGTAATAACAGCAGACAACTTGAGTAAGTCCATAGAGAATACATTGTTACTTAAAAATAAGCCGTACTCTGCAGTTAACCAACTGTCTAGTAAGGTGAGTAATAAGGTCACAAACCCTATTGAAAACACCAATGCCAATAAGCTGATGATGAGCGCCTCTAAAATAATTAGCGAAACAATTAGTTTAGGTGATGCCCCGAGAATACGAAACACAGCAATTTCTCTTTGCCTTTCGTTCATGGTGGCTAACAACATAGTGGCTAAGCCAAATAGCGATGCCAATAAAACTAAATAACCAATAACCTGCAATAGGTTTTCAACATTCGCCATCAATTGCCACAGCTGAGCCATCGCCACCCCGGGCAGCACGGCCATCAACCTATCTTTTTTGTAATTATTGATTTGCCTCTGTAGTGTAAACGTGGCGAACTTGTTGTTTAACCCCAACATCATAGCGGTAATGCTTTTAGGTGATGCTAGCTGCGTATCAGGGTTATCTACCAATTTTTTTAATTGGCTAGGGGGTAAATGAATAGCATCGATAGCTGCCAAACTCACATGCACGGTTTTATCTACTGGTGTGCCCGTTGCGGCCAAAATACCACTTACAGTAAATGGCGCTTGGTCATGATTCACAAAGCTAGTACTACCAATGCCGTGGGCTATTACTATTTTATCACCTTGCTTGTATCCTAACTCTTTGGCTACGTCGGCACCTAGTACAGTTTCGAATGGACTGGCGAATTCTTTACCCGCGGCCATAGTGAGGGGCTTATCACTACCGTATTTAAAATATTTAAAATAATCAGTATTGGTACCCATCACGCGAAAACCACGATGGGAGTCACCCAAAGAGACTGGAATAGCCCAAGCCACAGATTTATTGGCCTTTAACATAGTAAAACTATTGTAATCGATATTATTAGTAGGGCTCCCCATTCTAAATACCGAGTACAAAAGTAAGTTTAATTCACCACTAGGTGCACCTACTATTAAATCCACACCGGATATGGTTCGGTTGAAACTTTCTTTTGCTTGCAAGCGTATATGCTCAACGCTTATCAAGACACTAATACTCACCACTAAAGATAAGAACGTTAGAAATACAGTCTTTCTTCGGCTAACTAAACTGCTCCACGCGATTGAAGTAAGCATTAACCAACCACCTCATCACTGATGCCATTGCAAAATGATGTAATTGGCGTACGTAACGAAAAAAATGGCTCTAGACCAGTATCATGACTCACAAAAATCATGGTGGTGTTGTGAGCCTGACACATTTCTAATAGCAAGGTCATAAATCCATGTTTAGCAGAGTTATCAAGTGCTGAGGTTGGCTCATCAATTAAGAGTAATTTAGGCGCATTAATAAAGGCTCGCATAATCGCCACCCTTTGCTGTTGCCCCACACTTAAACTTGAAACCGGCGTATGTAAAATACTACTAGGTAACTTCAGTGCAGCCATCAGCTGTTGTAAAGATTCAACTAATTGCTGTTTTGAGGATTTAGCCAAGTACACAGCCAACTCAATGTTTTTTGCAACACTTAAGTAAGGGATCAAATTAAACTGCTGAAACACCACGCCTATATTTTCAGCTCGAAAGCGGTCTCGCCCACTGTTAGACAAGTCGCTCATTTCAGTTCCAAATAGCTTAATGCTACCCAGCTGAGGGGCCAAAATTCCTGACAGTAAATTAAGCAAGGTTGATTTGCCCGAGCCTGAGTCGCCATACAGAAATACCTGTTGGCCTATCTCAACTTTCCACTGGCTAAAGTGTAATGATTTGCTATTTGCCTGTTGCTTACCATAAGTATGCACCACATTTTGCAACTCAATGGCTGCAACTTGGTTAATTATTTTATCGTTTGAGATATTTTCTTTTAAGGTCATAAATAAGATGGAGCTAGCGCTTATTATTATTGATATGATATAACATTATTCATAGTATTACTGGTCACCCTGACAATCAATCATGAACACTAAAAAAATATGTCATTTGCAGTACCTTAGTATTGTTCTTATAGCAACACTTTGGTTCGCCAATGTAAATGTCAAAGCAGCTGAAACACAAAATTATCAAGAGGTTGAATGGATTCAGTTGATGCCACAAGATGATTTAGAAGCCTTACTCAATCCGCCAGACTATCTAGCTGATATTCAAGATGGCAGTGAGCAGGACTCGGTTGATGCTTTCTCTGGTATAACAAGTGAAGATGCAACAACCCAGCGCTTTCAACAGGCATTAACCTCCGTTAGAGTTATGACAGAATTTGATAACAAGCCCGTTAGAATTCCTGGGTTTGTCGTCCCCTTAAAGTCTGATGAGCAACAGCGAGTCACAGAGTTTTTTATTGTGCCCTACTTTGGCGCCTGCTTGCATATGCCACCTCCACCGCCTAATCAAATGATATACGGTAAGGTAGAAACCGGCTTTGAATTAGCCCAGCTGACTGAACCTTTTTGGTTTGAAGGTGTGCTGCAGATAGAAACCATAAGCAATACCACAGGTACATCTGCTTATGGTATGTCCTTGGACAATATTAAAGCTTACGAATAGAGAGTCGTTCAATGAAACTTAAACTGGTTAACTTACTATTATTGATACCTAGCACTTTGCAGGCTTTTGCTTGTGAATTTCACGGCGGTGGTTTTGGAATGGGCTCTTTTGGGCAATTTCATCCTCTTGCACAACAGCATATGAATAACTCTGCCCCAGTCGAGTTAAAAGTAACTCACGATAACCGAGTAAAAGTAACCGCAGCCACAGATGCTAAACTACAGTTACGTTACGTGGTACCTGACGACTATACCAATGCCGAAGTCATTCTAACCCCGAGCAAAAATTTGATACTGGCTGATTCATCACCTCTTAGTTTATCTAAAGATAAAGGCTTGATAGATGTCACCTTCCAAGCCACGGGGCCAGGTGAACACTTTATTATGGTTAGAATAGACGCCACACAAAGCTACAGACCCTATTCAAAAATTCAACGAGTGAGTGTAACCGCTATCTAGTTAGGCTGTATTTTCCTACAATGGGGTCACAACTAAAAAGTAAACTTAAAATCATCTTAACCTTTGTACTATGCATTGGCTTAGGTGTGTGGATTGGGCGTTTAGCCTTAGACAATTGGGCAAGCATCAAACAAGCTGTATTCCATAAAAAAACTCTGTATGCAACGTCAGATCCTGCGCTGCAATCTTTAGCCAACCAAGCTCAGCCCTTTGTCTTAAAATGGGCTTCACTGTTACCTAGAGAAGAGTATGAAGTGATTGCTCGCTATCAAACTACACAGCCTCAAAACTTAGAAGAAATGACAGCACAAGTGATGCGCTCTATCAACGCGTCTACAGACCAGAATTATCAAGATGCCTTAATCTCTACCAAAACCATGACTGAGTTTGAAAATAAAATGGTGAGTATTTCCGGGTTTATTGTTCCCATCGATTTTTATGATGATAAAAGCGTGAAAAGCTTCTTTCTTGTACCTTACTTTGGGGCTTGCATCCACTTACCCGCTCCACCGCCAAATCAAATGATATACGTTGAACTAGAGAAAAGTTTTAAAGATGTGGACATCACTAATACCTATACCTTAATGGGCAAACTCAACATAGAATTGTTTGAAGATTTAATGGGGACCTCAGCCTACACTCTAGACTTGGTTTCTATTATGCCTTTTTACGGCCAACCTGATGATTTTCGGACACACTAACCATTGTTCCAAAGAAACATTTAAGTCCTAAGACAAAAAATCTAAGGTAAGTAATAAACGTTTATCACCTTCACGATATGGTGGCGATCTATGCACTACAGCAGTCTCTTCATTACCTATCCAAGCAGACCCCTTAAGTAAGGCGACGTCTCCAGTAGTCATACTTTTTATATTTGCATCCGATATATACAGCCCAGACTCGCTATCATCTAAGCCTTTACTACCGTGACCTAACTTACTTCTATCAATATGATTGCCGCTTAACCACTGTGTACCTTGCCCGAAAAACGTAGTTACTAAACGGCAAGGTACGCGGTCTATATGAAATCGTGGGCACATGGGAGAGTCAAGTAAACGAATGCGGAAGCCCACTTGGTCTAAATCAAACAAAGTGCAAAACATATCTATAACTTCACTGGCGTTACTAATAAAAGCATTGCCTAAAGTAGTGTATTTTAATTCATCACGGAGATCGTCTTCAATATGCTGCATTCTGATAAAAGCCGAACGCTCCAAATGTGATGCTGTATTAATAAAGCGTGTGACATCCGCCTTAATCTCATTGGATAAATCACGTTGCCAAATGGCTAAATTAACCGACTCATCATAAATGCCAGTAAGAATACTTGGTTCATCAAAACAGCTGGAACGTCTAATGACACTATTAGTTGTTTGGTCTTTTAAAACAGCTTGCGACGGCATACTCCACTCCGATTTGATTTTAAAATGTTAACTGGTACTTCTAGCAGCAACTGGATGACACTGACTTAACTGTCTGCGGGCTTTAAAATTTATGATATGGCCGTAAGCCACCAAGATAGAACCTATTACTGAAGCAAATACCTCACCCTGCTCACCAAAGACATCGTGCCCAAAAATAGCCACAGTCACTAAAACTCCCATGCCCATTGATGTAATCAATACCACTAACCAGCTGCGATGATGGAAATACCCTAGAACCACGGCAAAAGCACTAATCGGCAGTACCGCATACAGTAACCAAGTATGAAAGCGCTCATCGCTAAAGAAGGTCAAGGTCGTTAAAGTAGGCAATAGAATTAAAATAAGCGGCAACACTAAACAGTGGATCATACAAAGTGTTGATAGAAATATAGCTGAACGATCAGCAAGGTTCATAAGCCTCTTAAACATAATAACCCTTTGCTAATAACGCCTTTAAAAAAGCTAAGTTAGACTGCAGTTTTTGTTTAGGCATATTTAAGCCAATACTCACCATTAATTAAATTCCATATTTGTAACACTGTTTGTAAGAGTCGCCGACCCTTGCCCAGACGCTATACTCCATTGCACCTCAAGTGTTTGTAGACTATGCATCTTGTCGAATATGGCGAAAGACAAGCCTTTTATTTGGTTTGTACATTGCAGTGTATAAGACACTTCAATATTCTGATGATGAACTTTGTGCTCTTCATCATGGCCATCGTGATCCTCATGGTGCCCGTCATGTTCGTCATGCTCGTCATGCTCGTCATGCTCGTCATGCTCGTCATGCTCGTCATGATGATGCTCTTTTTCCTCTTCATGATGGTCGCCATGTTTGTGTTCTGCGCTTTCTTGACCTTCAAATACATCTAAATTATGAGAATAATCGAGCTGTTTACATTTGCCATCTAGTTGCACAAGGTTCTCTATCTTTTCCAAGGTATGACCAAGATTTGCAAGACTATCTCTTTGTTTTTTATCTTCAGGAGCATGCTCAAAACCCAATGCATCTGCGGCCGACAGCACATATTGCATTTGCCAATGAGCACCATCTTGAATGACAAAAACAGTGCCAGCACCATGCACATGCTCTTGCGCTTTAGCTATTCCGCCAAAACAAAGACTTAAGCATATTAATTGTTTTGTAAATTTCATTTTTCTCTCCACCTAATTCAATACTATTCACCTACAGACATTACCAAACCTAAGTTCACGATAGCTAGAAAATGATTGAAAGCCGATTTGTTACAATATAACATAACCATTAGCATTGTTACAATATAACATAATAAAAAGGAATAGAATGTATAACTTATCTCGCATTGCAGCGCTCATGGGGCTGCTTTTACCCACAAGTGTTTTAGCTGCACAATCTTTAGAAGGGCTAGTTGAAAACAGTAGCGGTAAAGCTGTATCTGGCGCATTAGTTCGTGTTGAAGGTACTAACCTAAATGCAGTAACGGGAAAAGATGGCCGCTTTGTCATTGATGATTTAAGTATCGGAAATAACGAGTTCCACATATCGGTTTCAGGTTATGCACACTTGCATAAAGATATAGTTTTTTCTGAAGATGAATCAAAAACCTTAACACTTACTCTAACTCGCTCACCAATAGAAGTCATTGATGTAGTAGCTACACCTATTCATATGTCTGTCATGGAATCTGCTGCGCCCGTTAGTGTGCTTGCCGGTGAGGCATTACGTCGTCAACAGGCAGCCACATTAGGAGATAGCTTAGAAAAACTCCCTGGTGTGCAAAGTAACTTTCATGGCAATGTTGCCAGTACACCTATTATTCGAGGTTTAAGTGGACCTAGAGTATTAATCGCGCAAAATGGATTAGACGTAAGCGATGTATCTAGAGTGGGGCCAGATCACTCAGTTGCTGCTGAAGCATCAACTTCGCAACAAATCGAAGTATTAAGGGGCCCTGCCACCTTATTTTATGGAAGTGGCGCGATTGGCGGCGTAGTAAATGTAGCCGATGGCCGCGTACCTACAGATAGCACTACCCGTGGCGAATGGTTACTTGAAAACAGCTCAGTAAACGACCAAAAACTAGCTTCTTTTAATGCTACCACTGGGACAGAATCATTTGGGTTTTATGCCGATGGTTATTGGCGTAAATCAAACGACTATGAAGTCCCAGTAGACCCTGATTCAGATCACGATGAAGATGACGAAGATCATGAAGAACACGACTTTGTAGTAGAAAACAGTGCCGAAGAATCAAACGGTATAACACTCGGCGCTAGTTATCTTTTTGATAAAGGTTTTTTTGGGGTAGCTGTAGAGCAGTTTAATCGTGAATACGGCATTCCTGGTCACACCCATGGCGATGAAGAAGAGCACGATCATGATGAAGAGGAGGAAGAAGAAAGCGTCTTTGCAGACCTAGAGCAAACTCGAGTGCAATTACTTGGTGAGTTTAATGCCGATGGCGAGTGGATCAAAAAGATCAATTTTCGCGGGGGCTTTACTGACTACGAACATGCTGAAGTTGAAAATAGCGAAGTTGGAACTCTGTTTGAAAACCAAACCTCCGAAATAAAACTAGATTTCATTCATAGCACCTTTGCAGACTGGAATGGCGGTATAAGCTTCCATTTTAAAAACAGCGATGTCGCTGCCCAGGGCGAGGAAGCCTTTACGCCACCATCTAAAGCACAAACCTTTGCACTAGCCATAATGGAAGAAAAGCATATTGGTGAAGTTTTAGTGCAGTTTGGTGGTCGTATAGAGCAAGTAACTTTGGAAGCGGACAACGTATTACTTCCTACGCTAGAAACCCACCATGAAGACGAGGAAGAAGATGACCACGACCATGATCACGACGACGAAACCAGCATCACCCGAGTATTCGCAGTAGATCATGAGTTTACCCCAGTCAGCTTGTCAGTTGGGTTAGTCTGGGACTTTACCGAAGGGTACAACTTTGGCCTTTCTGTATCACGCTCACAACGTGCTCCATCAGCTGCTGAGCTTTTATCTTTTGGACCGCATATTGGTACCGGTAATTATGAGGTGGGCGCTTTGTTTGCCTTATATGAAACGGAACACGAAGCTTATATTGGTTTGTCTGATGAAGAAATTGATCTAGAAACAGCAAACAACATTGACCTAACCTTCCGAAAAACTGAAGGGGACATAGCTTTTGTATTTAATGCCTTCTATAACCAAGTAGATAACTACTACTATCAGACGTCTACTGGGCTATCAGCTGAAAGTGGTCATGACCATGATCACGGTGATGAAGAAACCGAAGAAGAAAGTAGCGAAGAACTACTGCCTGTTTATATTTTCGAAACCGATGATGTAATTTTACATGGTTTTGAAGTGCAAGTAGCGTGGCAAGTTACCAATGCATTTAAGGCGACCTTCTTCTCTGATTACGTGCGTGCCCGACTCAAAGATGGCGGTAACTTACCTCGTACCCCTCCCCTTCGATTAGGAACTCAGTTCAGCTATGAAAATGAAAGTATTAGTGCTCATTTAGATATTACTCGTTATGACACTCAAGACCGGATTACATCTGATGAAACCGTTACTGACGGTTACACCTTAGTTGATGCTAGCGTGTCCTATGACATTCCTGTTTTTAATCAAGATATCGCTCTTTACCTCAAAGGCAGCAACCTAACCAACACCGAAGCCCGAGTGCATAGCTCGTTTATTAAAGATGTTGCCCCACGTCCGGGACGAAACATAGCAGTGGGCGTTAGAGGCTACTTCTAACCCCCGATATAACTTTTAAATACTTAAGGAAGATATAATGAGCAAATTACCAAAATTAAACATACTGGCAATGGCCATCGCTAGTTTAATGCTATATGGCTGTGGTGACGCAACAACAAACATCATCGAAAAAGAGTCTATCGTTGAGGAAGAAGACGAGCATGATCATGACGAAGATGATGATGAATATACCATAGAGTCAATGGGGCGACTTGCCGTGTTGTCAGCTGAAAGCAACGAAGCCACTATCTTTGATTTAGACGACAATGAATTGTTGGATACGTTTACGTTAATTCACGATACAAACACACTTACCGCCTCTGCTGACTATCGATTTGCAGTGGTCACCAGTCGAAGTAATGACTATGTGGGCTTTATTGATGGAGGAATGTGGCGAGAAGATCATGTGGAGCATTTACATGACTATGAGCAGACTCCGGCTATGAGTGACTTTGAACTCGAAGGAAGTCGTCCAACACATGTCATTAAATATGACGGTCAAACTGCTGTATTTTTTGATGGTGACGCAGAAACAAGTTTAGCCGCATCAGTACAAGTTGTATCAGATACAGACATCAGCAGTAACACCACTGAAGTTGCCACCCTAGAATACGCTGTAAACATGCATGGTGTGGCAGAGCCAAATAGTGACCATTTACTATCAACCATTCATCGTGACGATGCAGAAACCACTTCAGCGACCACTATATTACCGGACCAAGTTGGTGTTTATCACCTTCATGATGGTGAATATGAGCAAGAACAAGTTTTAGAAGCTACCTGTCCTGACTTACATGGTGCCGCCCAAAATGAAGAATATACCGTTTTCGGTTGTAGTGATGGTGTATTAGTGGCTTATCAAGAGAGTGATGAAGAGTATCATGCAGAAAAAATACCTAACATTGATGCATTAAACGACGTGCGCATTGGCAGTATTTACTCCCATGAAGAAAATGACTCATTCATTGGCGTTGCCTCTGCTTACGGAGTAGAGGGAGTTATTTTAGTCAACATAACCCCCGAAAGTGGCATGGAAGTTTTAGAGTGGCAACCTGAAACTGATGCGGCTCCCATCTCTTATGGATTTGCTTATGAAGGCGAACATTTTCTTATTTTAGATGAGCTAGGGTTTCTCAATGTACTTAGTGGTCATGACCACGATGGCGAAATTGAGTGGGAATTAGAGACCAGTATAGATATCTCTGATGAAGATCTTTCTAACATGCCAGAGGGCATGTCATTTAGTTTTGCTGCGGCTCAAAATGGTCACTATGTATACGTATCTGATCCGATTGCACAGCATATATTGCAAATTGACCTTGAAAGCATGACTATTACTGATGATATAGAAGTAGACTTCTCACCCGCTTCTCTAACTTGGTTAGGAATTGCAGAAGAGGAGCATGACCACGACTAGATCTGGATGGGTTATGGACAAAATAAACCTTTGTTCATAACTCCCTCAGTATAGTTTTCAATTAGGTAATAAATAATGAACAAAGTAGTACAACTAATAACACTGTGTTTCTGTGCAAGCATATTCGTAGGATGCACGGCTAATCTAGTGGCAGAAGAGAGTAAAGAGAGCTGGGTAGAATATGAAAACAGCGCGAGCTTGACAGCACTGCCCCTTTCTAACTCGGTAAAATGGCACACTAAAAGTAAAGAATATCAACTTATTACCCAAGGTGTATATCAGCAAGCAGAACAACAATTACCAGTGGTTGCTTTACAAAATGAACCTTGGGTAGTGGTGATGGATGTTGATGAAACGGTATTAGATAACAGCCAATATCAGGTGATGGTAGACCAAACAGATGGCCATTATACCTCTGAGAGTTGGGCTAGCTGGATAGTAGCCAAAAAAGCGACTCTTGTACCTGGTGCTGCAGAGTTTATGAAAAAGGTTTATTCATTGGGTGGAAAAGTCGCGCTGGTCACAAACCGAGAAAAAAGTCTTGATGCATATACCTGGGAAAATATTTCGGCATTAATCCCTGCAACCTTCGAAAACACTTGTTTACTGGGACGCACTCAAGCAGACAAAGACGCCATAAATGAAACAAGCATAATTAATGACAAAGACCTCCGTCGCCAGCAAATTACTAACGGTGAGGTTGTTTGTTTCTCTGAGCAAGGCGAACAAACAAGTTGGCAATCTGGACATACTATTGTCATGCAAATTGGCGACAATATCGAAGACGTCAATGGCATCACCCAAGAGAACGCCAATATAGAGGCTTTAGAGACGCGACTTTATAAAGATATATTTATCTTACCCAATGCTATGTATGGGTCTTGGTAAATTCAACTAAGGAATAAAATACATGTTTACCCGTAGGCAGTTTAATCAAGGTTTAGTGGCAGCGGCCCTAAGCGGTTTAGCCACTCATTTGAATGCATCAGCTGTTTTTAAAGACTCTGCTATCCCTGCAGGTAAAAATCCATTGCTGCCAGATGCCAATGAAATATTAGATTTACCTGCAGGTTTTAGCTACCAAGTGATCTCTAAGCTAGACGACAAAATGAACGATGGCCTTAAGGTTCCTGACCGAGCTGATGGCATGGGTTGTATTCCCCTTGATGATAAACGCGTAGTTTTAGTGAGAAACCACGAAATACCTCTGTCTAAAACACCTCAAGCGTTACAAGACTCTATGCAACCTAGCCGTGTATTAAAAGCCTACGACACCTATAACTCAGGGCTGCCTCTAGCAGGGGGAACAAGTAGTATTGTTTACAACTTAGAAACCCGTCAGGTTGAGCACCAGTGCATGTCTATACTGGGCACAATTCGAAACTGCTCTGGCGGCGTCACCCCTTGGGGGAGCTGGCTAACCTGCGAAGAATCCGTTGCTACCGCCTCGGATAGAATAGCGAAAGACCATGGCTATGTATTTGAAGTACCAGCCAAAGCCAGAGAGTTGGTCGAGCCCGTACCTATCAAGGAAATGGGCCGTTTTAACCACGAAGCAGCCTGCGTTGATCCCAAAACTGGAATTGTGTACTTAACCGAAGACAGACAAGATAGTTTGTTTTATCGCTACGTTCCCAATAAACCCAACGACTTGCTAGCAGGCGGAAAGTTGCAAGCCTTAATGGTTTCGGGACAGCCCAAATTTGATACCCGAAACACCCAAGCCCCTTACATGGAAGAAAGCATAGATTATGCTTGTGAGTGGATTGATTTAGACAATGTGGATAGCCCAGAAGATGATTTACGTCACAGGGGCTATAACAAAGGTGCTGCATTGTTTGCCCGTGGTGAAGGCATACATTTTGGCGATAATGACATGTACTTTTGCTGTACCAGTGGTGGTAAAAAGGCATTAGGGCAGATTATGCGATATGTCCCTACTCCTTTGAGAGATGACCAAGAAAGCATTACTCAAACAGGCACATTAAGCCTATTTGTAGAAAGCCATAACAAAGCCACCTTTAATTTTGGTGACAACATAGCTGTAGCGCCAAATGGCCATTTAATGGTATGTGAAGATCAATACTCAGCCATAGTGGATAACCACCTTAGAGGGGTAACGCCAGAAGGCGAGGTTTATGATTTTGCAAAGGTACGTTGGCAAACTGAACCCGCTGGCGCATGCTATTCACCAGACGGTGAAACACTGTTTGTGAATTTGTATTCTCCTACTCTTACCTTGGCTATTACAGGACCTTGGCAAAACCTGTATGGATAAAATTGCACAAGTCCCCACCAATATTATTACTGGTGCACTTGGGGTAGGTAAAACCACACTTATCCAAGCATTGTTAAAGGCCAAACCCAGTGATGAACGCTGGGCTGTGCTTGTAAACGAATTTGGCGAAATTGGCGTAGACGGAGCATTATTATCCTCACCTGAAGACAAAGGTGTATTTATTCGGGAGGTACCAGGGGGCTGTATGTGCTGTACCTCTGGGTTGCCCATGCAAATTGCCTTAAACATGCTACTCGCGAGAGCCAAACCACATCGATTACTAATTGAGCCAACTGGACTTGGACATCCCAAGGAGGTGCTGCAAACGTTAACCGCAGAGCATTATCAAGGTGTGTTAGATGTTGGCACAACACTTACTCTTATCGACCCGAGAAAATTGGCAAGCCAGCGCTGGCGCGAACATCAAACTTTTCAAGAACAGTTACAAGTAGCAGATCATATCGTTGCGACTAAATCTGATTTGTATGAGCAAGACTTGCTCCCAGAGCTAAAAGCTTACTTAAACAAACTAGAGATTACTGACACGCCTATTAGTTTGGCAGAGCAAGGTGAAATTGATATAAACATATTGTTTGGGCAGTCTAAATATCAACAGACAGTAAACGAAAATAGCCATTCTCATTCACATTCTGCGATTGAACACAGCCACAATATTAAAGCTCCCGCTGTTGGATCCATAAAAGTTGCCAATAATGGTGAAGGCCATTATTCCTTTGGTTGGATATGCTCACCGACACTAATATTCAATTATAAGCTTGTGATGGATACATTATTCACTGTAGCTGTTGATCGTTTAAAAGCGGTAATCATTACCGAGCAAGGAGTACTTGCCTGCAACATCAGCGATGAGTGCGTATCTATAAATATAGTAGCTCATGAAGCAGCTGATTCGAGAATTGAGTTTATCACTGAAAATGAACAACTTGCTCTGCAAACGTCTGAAAAAATTGAAACAGTTTTTGGCTTAGCCTCTGAGTAGAAACGGATAAACTTTGATGAACACTTTGCAGTGAATTGACGGAGTTTATATTCTAAAGGTCTATAGTCCTTAAGTATTTGACTTAAAATAAAATTTTTTGAAATAAAAACTCCAACCTACATTTCTTAACATAAAGCCCCTTATTTTCCCCCCAAAATTACAACAGGAATGAAACATGATTAGTTTATATGAAATGACCATAACTAACTTTATACGCACCTTAGATGCAACAGTTGATGTGATGAAAACAGGCGAAGTATATTTTAAAGAGAACAAGATCAATACAGACGAAATCGTTACTATGCGATTTGCAGAAGATATGTTGCCCTTTAGTGCTCAAGTTAATATAGCAGCCCACAATGCAGCTGGGGCTATTCAGTCTTTATTTGATGGTGAATTTAAGCCACCTCAAGTATCTTTAGACGGGCTAAGCTACAGTGAGCTTATCGCTTACTTTGAAAAAACAGTGGAGACCTTAAAAGCGTTTGCTGAAAACGAAGTGAATGCTCTTTACGGCAAGCCATTACAGTTTAAAGTGGGCGGTCATGAGCTACCTTTCACTACAGAAAATTTCATGATGTCATTTGCCATCCCTAATGTGTATTTTCATACAACAACCATTTATGACATGTTAAGAATTAAAGGTGTGCCACTTGGTAAGAAAGATTATTTAGGCGAGATGGCAGTAAGCGCCCCAGTTTAAACAATAAACTATTTCAATTTTAGGCTTGTTAAATTTTCTATTCTTCCAAAGCAGCCAGTTTCAAAATTTGTCACTTACAATAGCTGGGTAGAAATTATAACCGCTGCATTTTTAAACGAATACGCGTTTGCAAAAGTAATTCTCAAAAATTTTAAAAAAGCTACTTTCTACCAATCAAAACGTGGTATTTTTTCATCAAATATCACTATTTTATTTGCAGTTAGTACTTTTTACAGGTCAGTGACAAAATAATCGTTTAAGAAGTACATAAATAATAAAGGTTAGTATGAAGTATCTTCTTTGGCTTGGATGCACTGCACTATATTTATCATCGAGTTTAGTATCAGCCACTAAAGCTAATTTTAGTGGCTTTGCGACCATTGGCGCTACGTATTCAGATAACCAAAATCTTGAGCTTACCACCGACTTCTTAAATAAAAGTTATAGTGGCTTTACTTTTTTAAACGAATCTAAAATTGGTTTTCAAACTAACCTAACGCTAGCAGATAAATGGGATGCAGTAGGCCAAGTTGTGTTTCAGGATCGAAACAGTAAAACTCTCAATGATTTCATTGAACTAGCTTTTATTCGCTACCGCCCTAACAGAAACTGGTCATTACGAGCAGGAAGGGTAAATAGTGACTTGTATCTTTTATCTGATTACCCCTATGTTGGGTACGCCTACCTTTGGAGCAGGCCACCCAATGAGTTCTATTCTATTGCTTCACCCGCCAACAACTTTGATGGGGTAGATCTCGAATATAAAAATCATATAGCTAATGGTTTCTTAAGGTTTCGATTAGGGTACGGACAAACCAGTCCTGAACTACATGGAGTGGGCAATCGGTTTGGCTTTACATCCAAAGACTTGATTCTAATTAGTGCTTCTTACCAGCTCAATAATTGGTTAATACGTTTAACCCATAGCCAATCAAACTTTGACGATTTAAGAGCCCCTGAACTTTCTGAAGCTCAACTTATTTTGGAGCAAGCTCCTGACGATATATGGCCAGCAAAGGTTGAGCTATTAGACAAGTTTGATATTTCTGGTAAATCTTCATCCTATGATGCGTTAGGTATTTCTTATGAAAGTCAGTCATGGTTATTCTATTCTGAGGGAGGGATATCAAAAAATGACTGGCTACCTTTTAGCTCTTCTACTTCCGGTTATGCCACTTTGGGGTACATCCAAGAGCAGACCACCTATTTTATCAGCCTATCTACCATTAAAAATTCAGATAGAATACCAACGTATTCATCCCCGGTATTTGATGCGAACACTCCTGCAGAGTTAGCTGCCTACCTCTACGCGGTTAGTGATGCCGTCACAACCATACTAGACTCCATAACAGCGAGACAAACAACAATAAGCGCTGGTGCAAAACTTGACTTACCATCAAGTATGAATATAAAACTACAACTGGACCATACCAATATTAGTCCTAAGGGATATGGCCTTTGGAACACAAAAGCACCTGAAATATTAACTACAAGAGACAAAGTAAATACACTTAGTCTCAGTTTTAATGTGTTGTTCTAATGAAATTAAAACAACTTTACATAATGCTTTTTTTCATATGTTCAACACAAGTTCATGGGCTCGTTATTGTCGTTAATGAAAATAATCAAATTAATAGTCTGACTAAGCGACAAGTAATAGATATCTATATGGGTAGATTCAACACATTCCCTGACGGTCAAAAAGCGACTCCAATTGATTTCCCTGCACAATCAGCGATAAAAAGTCAGTTTTATATGCAGCTAGTGCAGCAAAATGAAAGAAAGGTAAGTACATATTGGGCTCGTTTACTTTTTTCAGGAAATGCGACTCCTCCCACAACAATAGAGTCTGTCAAAGACATTATTAATACAGTACGTGCAAATGAGGACATGATTGCATATATCCCAGAGTCAGAGGTAACAGAAGGCGTAAAAGTGGTATTTAAAGTTGCTTCAAATTAGTCAAAAACTGTATGTAAAAGTTGCACTTACTATTGCTTTCATAGCAATAATTATTTCTTTACTTGCATCTGCACTTTCTTATTATTTGGGCTTAGAAGCTCGGAGTCAATCCAGTCATATATTAGCAGAGCAATTATCTAAGACAGTTGAAAAAACTGCCGTTGTTGCAGCCTACATAAACGATGCTGATCTTGCTCAGGAAATAGTAGATGGGCTAGTTATTAATGATTTAATAAAAGGTGTAAAGCTAAGTAATGACGTTGGTTTAGAGGCTATATCCGGAAATCTAAATGGTCAAAATAAGCAAATTTCAACCTTCTTGAATCACCCTTTCTTACATGAAGAAAAAGTAGGCACCTTAGACGTTTACTTAGATCAAAAATATATTGAGCTACAAACTAAAAGAGAAATTGTAAAAGAAACGCTTATTAAGCTATTTTTATCATTAATATTAGCTTTTTTTGTCTCTTTAGTTGTTCACCGAAAATTAACTAAGCCAATTCAAAAGTTAGTTGATAACTTCGAACACATAGACCCACACCGCCCAGAAACAATGCAAGTTTTACCTCACAAAAATAAAGATGAAATAGGTAAACTTATTCAGGGTATTAATGCGTTAATACAAGGATTGCACCATTCATTTAGTGTCGAAAAAAATTTACGGATCAAGACTCAAAATCTAGAAAACCAATTCAGGCTTATATTCGAGCAAGCCAGCGCTGGGATTTGCTTAGTTGATCAAAACAACAATATTTCGGCCTTTAACCCTGCGTTCTCCAGATATTTTACTCCTTTTAATAATGAGGCACTCAACCTCAAGCACTTTCCTAGTCTATTTGTAAATCCGAATAGCTTAGAACAGATTCTCAATTCGATGCGTAATGACCCTTTATTGGATCAAGTAGCTTTAGACCTTGATTACTCAGCTGGTAAGCAAAAGAAGTGGATGCATTGCTTATTTGCTAAAGTCACAGAGCAACGTATGGAACGTAAAAAAGATACTGGCTCTATTATCGAAGTTATTTTATATGATATTACCGAGCGCACAGAACGGGAACATCAAACCCGCTTCGAGGCCGATCATGATCCACTCACACATATACTTAACAGACGAGCGGGTGAAGAAAAACTGAATAGTATGTTAGATCTTAGCGTTGAAACTCAACAGCCATTGATGTTAATGATGATTGACCTAGACAAATTTAAGCCAATTAATGACACCTACGGCCACAAAGCTGGCGATAGAGTACTTCAAGAAACTACGAAAAGAATTACAAACAAATATAAGTCACAGAATGATGTATGCATCCGCTGGGGAGGTGATGAGTTTGTTGTCGCAAGTAACGCCTCGAATAGCCAACAAACCTTCGTAGAACAAGCCGAAGAGTTACTTCTGTCAATACAACAACCTATTGAAGTACATCCTAGCGTAACCTGCAGTATTGGCGCGAGTATTGGTTTAGTTATCGCTCCAATTCACGGACATGACTTACATCAACTATTGATGCGTGCAGATAGCACTATGTACCAAGCCAAAGAACAAGGACTTTGTCGTGTGGAATTGTATTCCGCTGTAAAAAACACAGAATAAAAATAAAGTTAAAGGCCATTTAAAACCTATCAAATGACCTAACAATCACATTTAAGTTTGAGCTGAACTAGATGTGGGAGCTTCTTCAGTAAGATCAACTTGCTCTTCAATATACTGGATAGCTTTATGTAAACTACCAAAAGCATTAATTAAGTTTTGACGGCCTTTGTTCATTATTTCCGGGTTGTTAGTGTCTGACATCATCCATACCCAAGTACGAATTAATGATTCAGGTGGAGCATTTTTCATATAGCAATTGTTCTTAAAAATTAGTGAATCCTCACTAATTATATCCTGTAGAATAGACCACATTGAAGCCCTTTTTTGTAACAATATCACACACAATATGTTGCAATATCAATTTGCTTAATTTTAATAGCCTAGGGGCACACACAAGGGAAAATACTATACCTATGATAAAAATTGCAGTGGGCTCTACTAACCCCATCAAAGTTAATGCGGTAAAAAAAGCGACCTCAGAGGTTTGGCCAAATCAAGATATTCAGTGCTTCTCAATGAAAGCACCATCCGCAGTATCTGAGCAACCTATGACAAGCGATGAAACCCTAAAAGGTGCTGTAAATAGAGTTAAATTCTGCCAGCAACAAACTAAAGCGGATTTCTATGTAGCAATTGAGGGTGGTGTAGACAACTTTGAATACGGTCCTGCCACATTTGCTTATGTGGTTATTGCCGATCACGAAAGAAGCTCAGTAGGTCGCAGCAGTAACTTGCCGCTGCCGCCTCTGGTATATCAGGCCCTCAAGAATGGTGAAGAACTAGGTCACGTAATGGACAACTTGTTTAAAACAGATAATGTGAAACAAAAAGAAGGGGCTATTGGTTTATTAACCAATAATCTAGCTACCAGAGAAAGCGTTTATACATTGGCTACAACACTTGCTTTAGCACCCTTTATCAATCCTGACTTATACAAAGGCCTTTAGGCCATCTCATTTAGCTTTTTGTCTAACATCTTGAGAATATCTCGACGAGTTAACACCCCAACCACTTTATTACCACCATCAACGACTGGGTATGTAGTGGCCCCACCAGCCAACATTTTTTGAGCTACATCAAGGGGCTCACTATTTAATGAAAGAGTGAGTACATCTGTTTGCATTACATCTGCCACAGTTGCTACTCGGGTATTGTGGTAAACAACTTGAAGGGTGCAATGCAAACATTCCTGGTCTGAAATCCAGCCAATAAGTAAGCCTTTACTATCAAGAACGGGGCCTCCTAGTAATGATTTCTTAATTAGAATAGCAGAAGCTTCTGCAACAGGCATATCTGGCTTAAGGATTGCGAAATCTTTAGTCATACATTCTGCGATACTAGCTAAAATCATTTGAATTTCCTTATTATTTAGGTTGCCGTCTACTTGAGTGTCCCTTTGTTTAACATTGAAGTCCAGTGTATTTATTTAACCTTTAAATTATGCCATTAAATTAGCGACTAAAGACTAGGCTAACAACAACACCTGAATCACCTTTAAGGTTATTTATATTGAGTACCCCTTCATGGTATTCAGCAATGATTTTTGCAATATACAAGCCTAATCCTAAATGGGGCTGGGTTGAGTTTTGTACCTTGCGAACAGAGACCATAGAGTCGAGTAATTGATCTTGCATGTTTTCTGGTAACAAACAGCCTAGGTTTTCAACACTTAAAACACTGCCTTGATCATGATTTTTTAAACTCACCGTAATCACTGAATTTTTCTCACTAAACTCCACTGCATTAGCAATGATTTTGTCTAACATTTGTGCAAACAATTCAGGGGAGCCAGTAACGGTCACATTTGTGTGAGAAATATTTAAATCAAACACTCTGCTGCCATATGCTAATTCGTACCCGGCGACACAACCTTGCAGTAAATCACCGAGCTCAAACTCCTCCCGATCATTACTTTGCATCGCCTGCTCAAGACGGGTCGCCTCACTCATATTAGACAAAATTTTGCTGAGCCGAGTAATACCTTGCTTAGCTCTATCAAGATATTGTTTGTTATCTTCGCTTTGCTCTTCTAATAATAAGTTGTCTAATGAGGAATTAACGATAGCCACTGGGGTCCGCAGCTCATGAGATAATCGAGAAGCCATATTCTCTAAATATGCATTGTATTGACTTAGTTTACTCAAGACACTGGTGAAGGTACGAGATAAGTCACCGATCTCATCTCTGGTGTGGGATGGTACTATGTCACCTATGATTTTACCTTGTTGATCTATGGCACTTTCAGTTTCGTTGCGTAATTTGCGAATACGCCAAGACAACCTTGATGCAATCGAAAACAAGGCAATAGTACTAATTAGAATCACCAGCAAAATATAATGGAATTGACGTTCTAAGGCTTTATTTCTTAAAGTACGAATACCATGGGTAGTTTGTTCAACAACAACCGCTCCCATTACAGTATCGTCGATATAAATAGGATGTGCAGCAGACATAATTACCGCTTTATTGTCAGGACTTAATCGCCATAAAGCACTTGGCTTACCCGTTAAGGCTTCAATAATATCTCGCCCTCGCAAAGAATAAGCATCTCGCAAATCATCAACAAAGTCTGCAGGGGGCTTAGTTAATATTTGATAGTACAAAGGCAGTAACCAGTTAGTCTCTACATATTTCCACCAACTTTGTGAAGCATCAGACTTAACATTACTGTTTACCCCCTGGGCTTTGCTTATATCACCCGAACGCGCTAATACCCGCATGTGTTTGTCTACCACCCACACCCTAGCGTTCGAATATTTTAAACCTTTTAATATCTTTTCGATTTCTGGAGAAGGCACCAAAACCGTACCTAAGGAGTCCACCTTTGAAGGATTTGCGGTTCCCATTATGTTCTCTACTTCCCGTGTAACTGGGTTGTCTACATCAACAATTGCAAAGGCAATATTGCTCGACATCATAGCTAATGGAAACCGCAACTCTAACTGATAGCCATTATCCGTGTTGCGCCACTGTCCTTGAATTTGTTTCTCTAACCTATCTGGTTGCAGTGACCCTAAATCATCTTTCAGTAAATAAGCATTAACCCAACCTTCTTCTGTGGGTGCCACAATATACCGTTGAAAGACCCCTATGGAGTCAGTCATTGCAATTTGTAAATGATCATTCTTGTCGATACGCAAGCTATTTTTTGGCCGCAACAATACTGTATTGTCTGTGACATTAAACATGGCGTAGAGATAACGGTCATACTGTCCAACCATATGCCGAAAGTGCAAACTACTAGCCTCATAATCGCTAACTTGGTCAATTAAGTTTTGTTGGGCGTATTCTATGGTCAATTGTTTATAATCTTGCCAATCATCTAGTCTGCCATCAAGCCGAATAGGGTAAGCAATCTTATAGGCATACAAATCTGTGCCAGGTGTAACATCTTTTAAGTAAGCCGACTGATTATCAAATAAAGCAGGTCTCTCATGCAGCGCAGTAGCAACGGCTCGAGCTGTACCCACCATAGTTTGCTCTTGTCCAATACGTAAATAGGTTTCCATTTCCCATACATATTGATACCCCAACCAAGGGATAGTCAGTAAAAAGGAGGAGAAAAATAGTAGTTTAGCTCTTAATCCAAACCTTACTCGGCTCATTGCCTAAAAGCCCTTAATAGACTGAAATTTAAAAGTTTTTATATTCATGACTAATTATTCTTCCACCTATAACCCATGCCATAAACGGTTTCAATGCAGTTAAACTCATCATCTAGTTGTACAAACTTTTTGCGAATACGCTTTATGTGCGAAGTAATAGTGGTGTCGTCTACCACCATTTTTGATTCGTCCATTAACTGTTGACGGCTTTTCACATGACCGGAATATTTTGCAATGGCGTGTAACATCCAAAACTCTGTAACTGTTAATTCAATACTTTGGCCTTTCCAGCTTACCGTCATACGTTTACTGTCTACCGTTAAATCCCCAGTTTGAATAATATCACTGGGGAGTTGAGGCATGGCTAACAGTTCAGTTCTTCGAAAAAGTGCAGCAATACGGGCCAACAAATGGGGTAGGCTAATATCTTTGGTGAGGTAATCATCAGCTCCCATACGCAAGCCGCAAATGGTGTCGTAATCATTATCTCTGGCGGTAAAAAAAATAATGGGTAAGGTTTTAGACAAACTTCGCAATTGTTGACAAACAGCAAAGCCGCCGTCAATTTCGTCTTCAAGACCAATATCGATAATCGCTAGGTCAGGTAAACGCTGTAAGAATGTTTGTTCTGCAGCCATACGATTACCATAAGCTTGTACCTCGTAGCCTTGTTTAGTTAAGGCCGCAATGTAGTTTTCTCTGAGGGCTAGGTCATCTTCTACTAAGGCAATACGTTTAGACATAGTTTCACTCTATAATAATATATTTGCACTATATCGTAAAAAGTTAACTAGGTGAGGCCTTATAACGAAGGCCAATGCAATTTCCATTTTTTCGCCACAATTGTCCTCTACATTGCCATTTTTTCTCCCTGAATCAGCCACACAAACTTTGTTTACTAGAGAGGAATCAAACAACACTCTTGGAGAAAACAATGAAATTTACAAAAATCACCACTGCCTTCACCTTTACTACTTGTTTATTGTCCGCTAGCACATTTGCACAAGCTGCTACTAAAGAAGAAAAAACCAACGAAATTATTGCTGTTAGCTCTGGGGCCATAATTGGAACAGTTTTAGCAGGCCCTGTAGGAGGCTTTGTTGCTGCTGTATTTGGCGGCATGATTGCCGAAGATGTGAACTCTGATAAACGCCTGTTTCTGGCTGAACAGTCATTGGCAGATAAAGACCAACAACTGCTCACCTTGCAGCAAAATTTTCAACAAGCCAAAGAGCGTGCCACGATACAAATAGCTGCAATGGATCAAGCATTGGAACAGAGTATTTCTGAAATAGAAAGCAACATTCAGTTCAAAACTGGCTCATATGCCCTTGAAGAGCACTACCAGTCTCAATTAGATTTAATTGCTAACACTCTAATAAAAAACCCCAAGTTAAGTATCAGTTTATCTGGCTTTGCTGACCAGCGAGGAGACAGCACCTTAAACCAAGCATTATCAGAACAACGTACTATCACAGTAAAAAACTACCTAGAAAATAAAGGCGTAAAAAATAAGCAAGTGATTACTAACTCATATGGTGAGTCATTATTAGTTAATACTGAAAGTAATTATGAGGGAGACTTTTTTGACCGCCGGGTAATGTTAAAGATATCCAATGAACACCCAGAAATGGCAACAGCTGCTACCCATTCAGATCATTAATTTAGGACCAAATTATGCTATCACTACCTAAACTTGCTCTTGTTAGTTTAGTGGTTATTGCCATAGGGGCGCTGCAGCAAGCAGTGCCCGCTTTTACAGGCGAACAATCCAAACTAAGCAACTCTCAACCTTCAAACTCACCACCACTAGCAAACTTAACAGTGCTTTCTAATCAGGCTGTCACATCTTATCAAGATACAGAAAACGGAACTTTATATTTAATAACAAACGAAGTTATTGAAGATGTTGAAGGAAACAAAGCCACATCCAAAACATCTATTAGTCCGCTGCTAAATACAAAAGTAGATATAAAAGTAAATGGTATAGTGGCCCGAACTAAGCTCACTCAATCCTTTAAAAATGCTAGTGAGAATTGGGTTAACGGTATGTATGTATTTCCTTTACCTGAAAATGCCGCAGTGGATCATTTAATGATGACTATCGGCGATAGGAAAATCGAAGGGCAAATAAAAGAAAAATCACAAGCTAAAAAGCTATTTGCCCAAGCCAAGTCAGAGGGCAAAAAAGTGAGTTTAGTGGCGCAACATCGCCCTAATGTATTTAGTAATCAAATCGCGAATATTGGACCAAATGAAACCATAGAAATCAGTATCGAGTATCAACAAATCTTAAATTTACAAGAACAAGAATATAGCCTGCGTTTCCCCATGACAGTGGCGCCTCGATACACCCCAGCTAATTCAAACGAAATCGTTGATACACCAATCCCCATGTCTAAAATCAGTCCAGACCAAAATATCCAGTTATCAGTTAATTTACAGGCGGGTTTTGAGCTAAACAATATAGAAAGTGAGTTCCACCCAATAACTCAAAGCCGCTTACCTGATGGCAGCTATAAAATAACCTTAAATAAAGACTCTCAAGTCAATCGAGACTTTGTATTGCATTGGCAACCAGAGTTGGGAGCAGATCCTAAAATTGCCCACCTAACTCAGCAGATTAATGGAGATGAGTATGGACTAATTATGATCAATGCCCCTAACAGTAAAGAATTTGTTTCGGCTTTGCCAAGGGAGGTTATCTTTGTATTAGATACATCGGGGTCAATGGAGGGTGAGTCAATCATACAGGCCAAACAAGCTCTATTATTAGCCATTGACCAACTTAACGAACAAGATAGCTTTAATCTCATCGAGTTTAATAGCAGAGCCCAAAATTTGTGGCGAGTTCCTAAAAAAGTAACAGCCACAACCAAAAAGCAAGCGGCTGATTTTGTAAACAGCTTAAAAGCCAACGGCGGAACCGAAATACACAGAGCTCTTAACTTGGCTTTCTCACTTAGCGCAAATCAAACAACTGAATCAAATATGAGCCAAGTCATATTTATAACAGATGGCAGTGTAGCGAATGAAGAGTCATTGATGCAGCTAATAAAAAGCAAGATTGGCTATTCTCGATTATTTACAGTGGGTATCGGCAGTGCTCCTAATACTTACTTTATGAGTGAAGCAGCCGAAATGGGAAGAGGCACCTTTACCTATATTGGCTCTACCAGCCAAGTACAACAAAAAATGGCTGGCCTACTTACTAAGTTGAAGCACCCCACCCTTACAGATATAGAGTTATTACTAAGCTCATCTATTAAAAATCCAAAACAGAAAATAGAAATCTACCCAAAGAAGATTAGTGACCTATATCTGGGGGAGCCATTAATTGTAAGTTATAAAGTATCTCAACCCCCAATAGAAACTGAAGACTCATTTGGTAAAATCACCTTAATTGGCCGTTACAGGGATCAAGATTGGCAACAACAATTACCTAAAACCGTTACCTCAAGGGAGGCTGGACTCAATGTGTTATGGGCAAGAAAGAAAATAAAACAGCTCTCTCAAGATAAAAGACGAGCACAAATGCAGCCAACAAATTCAGCAGATCTACAAAGCGAATATCAAAGTCAGATCACCAATACCGCTCTCGAGCATCATATAGTCAGTCAATATACCAGCTTGATTGCTATAGACGTAACGCCCACAAAGCCTATGGCGGAACATCAACACACACAAAAGCAGGCTGACTTATTAGCTAAAGCTAAACAAAATAGAACAGCAAAAATGGTGGGGAGCCTACCCCAAACTGCTACACCCGCAGAATTAAAAATGATTATGGGTTTATTTATAATAGGATTAGCAATATGTATGCACTTACTTACAAAAAGAAAAGTTTAGGCCGTAGACTTACCACCTTTATATATAAATATAAATGGATAACATTGGTTTTACTATTAGGGGCTTATCAATTTTCAAGTGGTATCTATATATTTGCTAAAGCAGAATTAGCACAACGATTAATTGCTAGGGCCTGGCACAAAAGTCTTGATTTCAATGAGCCTGTTAAACCATGGCCGTGGGCAGACACGTACCCCATTGCAGAGCTACGTATTAAAAATAAAAATTGGTTTATTTTAGCGGGAGCAAGTGGACGCAACCTCGCCTTTGCCCCGAGCCACATCAGCGCCACGCCAAAACCTGGAGAACAGGGCAACAGCGTGATCGTAGGACACAGAGATACCCAATTTAATCGCTTAAAAAATTTACAAACCGGTGACATTATTAGTGTCAACACTGGCGATAACACCCATAATTTTAAAATCACACAATTACGGATAGCCCATGAGTCGCAGCTAGAGTATATGGAAAACCATGAAAGCATTAATGGCATAAATCTAGATGAACCAAGCTTAACCTTAATTACATGCTATCCCTTTGATAGTGTGTTGCCCAACCCCACCCATAGGTATATTGTAAGGGCAGTGGCTATTTAGGTGCACAAAATAACAGACACCTTTTCCACATAAAAGTAAAAAATATGCTTCATAAATTATAAAATCCAACAAAATCAAACGGTTGAAAAACTGGAATGAAAAACGCTATAGGGTCTGTTAGCGTTAATTTTAACTCACAAGTATAAATAGGGATTACATCAATGAATATATCTAAAACTTCACTTGCTATGGCATTAGCTGCATTAAGCATTGGCATGAGTGCATGTACTGAAAGCCAAAAAGAATCAACAGAGGCGGTAAAAGAAGATGCCACTAGCATGATGGAAAAAGCCAAAGAAAAATCTGTCACTTTATATGAAAAAACCAAAGAAGAAACCTCAGAACTAGCTGACGACGCAGCAGATATGGCAGACGATGCAAAACAAAGTGCATCTGAAACCTATGATGAAGTAAAAGAAAAAGCGAGCGATGCTTACGATGCGACTGCTGAAAAAACCGCTGAGGTTATGGATGCAACTAAAGAAAAAGCATCTGAATTGAAAGCTGACGCTGCTGAAAAACTAAAAGAAGCCTGCATTGCAGCAAATGAAAAAATGGATAAAGACACTTCAGATTGTTAATCATGTTTTCTTAATGACGACATAGAAGCGTCTGTTATTAGCAACAAAAAGAGAGTTTTCTTTTTGTTGCTAATATTTCTATTTAAGTATTTCAAAATACAAGCTAACGTTAAACTACACAAACCTACCTTTTCAAACCTAAACATTAAAGGTGACCTAGATGTCATATGTAGATGGATTTGTAGCCGCAGTACCCACCGAAAACAAAGATCAATATATCAATCACGCCCAAATTGCAGCCATTGTATTTAAAGAGCATGGCGCTCTTAACATAGTTGAAAATTGGGAAGATGATGTACCTGAAGGTAAAATCACGTCTTTTCCCTTGGCAGTCAAAAAGCAAGCCGATGAAGCGGTGGTATTTTCTTGGATAGTATGGCCATCAAAAGAAGTACGTGACACAGCTTGGCAAAAAGTAATGGAAGACCCAAGAATGGACCCAAATGAAAACCCTATGCCTTTTGACGGCAAAAGGCTTATTTACGGGGGCTTCAATACAGTTCTTGACGTATAAGGGTTTTCGTAGAATTAACAATATTAGGGCAGAGGTTGTAATTAAACAGCTCTGCCATTGCTGTATCAATGCCTAAAATCAGATAGTAATGCAGGGATACCAGGTAGCATACCCACCATAGCCATGACTGAGGTTAATATAATGAACATAATAAGTGGTATAACCCAACGGCTCATATGACTTAGCTCTGCACTTCTATCTTTACAACCAATAAGCCCTAAATTGTCTAACAACATAGTTAACGACCAACCAAAAGCAGGGTTTACCAATGTTGACGCAAACACCACAATAGCAGCTGATTGAGTGGTTTTACCTTCTCGAGTCATTTCCATTCCCGCTTCAAGAAGTGGAATAAACACCCCTACAATTAGCGCCACACATAACACGGGTTGCCACACAGCCAAATCCATTGGGTAACCCCATATGCCTGCAATTACACAAAATAGCGCAGTCAAAATAGCGCCCGCCGGTATGGGTCGTTTAGCTATTGCTGCCGGAACTATGTAAGTGCCCCAAGAAGAGGTGAAATTAGCGCCGCCAAAAATAGATCCAAATATTTGTCTAATTGATGCACTAAGCATAGTGTCGTCTATGTTCATTTGTACTTTCTCAGTACGTTTGGGATAGCTTATTTTTTGAAATACCTGATGCCCTAAAAAATCTGGTGACCACATAGCTACGGCTAAGATTGCAAAGGGAAGAACCACTATAAAGCTCTCTAAGGTAGGTAAACCAAGCATCCAGCCGCTATTTTCACCCCACCAATACATAGGGTTCATATTGGGTAAACCTGGTGCAGTCTTGAAGGAAAAAGGAGCGCCTAACGAAAACGCAATGCCACCACCAATTAAGCAACTTAATGGCACAGCTAACCATCTCTTTTTAAAATGCTCTAAAAATGCATATAGCAATATAGTGGCAAGGATAACAATAAACGCGATATGGGTTTTATCTATACCGTCAGCCCAAACAAAGAGTTTTTTGACTTGAGAAATTGTCCCAATAAATCCTAAGTAAAGCAGCAAGCCTCCACACACACCTTTACTGGTAAGCCGAGCAAGTAAACTGCCGCCTTTACTAAAAGCCAAAATAAGTCCAAAAGCACCAATCAATAAACCAAACGCCATAGGGTGACCACCCGCGGCAACAACTATTGGAATTAAAGGTATTAATGGCCCGTGAGTACCTGCTAAATTAGCAGTGGGCAAAATGAAGCCTGAAAATAAAATGATGAAAACGGAAACAATCAGCAACTCATAACGTACGTTTTCTAAAACGAAACCATCACCTAAACCTAAAGCGCTAGCAAATGTTGAGGCAATTGCGGCAACCATAACCACTTTACCAATAGTGGCAGCCATGGCGGGAATGGTGTCTTCAAATTCAAACCGATAATCCTTAAAAGGTACATTTGGCCGCCAACGTTTGGGCTGCATGATTTGTAATTCATGCTCTAGGTATTCATCTCTATTATTAAATTCAGAGCTAATTTTATGAAGCTCTTCATAGCTGCCAGATACTGCCTTAGCATTTAATGCATCAGTGCCAGCTTCATTTTGATTTGTGTTATTCATTAAGAACCCTTAATAACCTACTTAGCAGAAGCTATGTGACTGTAAGGGGCGCAGGGTAGGTAATTATCGATAAACAGCATATAAGCAATAGGTCGTATACGGTAGAATAGGTGAGTGAGATGGAGATTAAGACTTGAGTAACGAATCAAGCTAACTATTGGACGAACTAGGGTTTGCACTTAGATAGGAGAAATCTTAACTTGAAATGACGTAAACAGACGCAATATTATTAGCGCTGAGTAAATCAAGCTCTCACTTCAAATAACGTTCTTTTAGCAAGTTTTAGCCGCTAGAGTTCACTTTACAATTTCGATTTAACACATTAGCTGGCAGTTTATATGAACGCACTTAACATTAAAGGTTTGACCAAAACTTATAAAGGCGGCACAAAAGCCTTACAAGGCGTCGACCTAGAAGTAAAACAAGGGGATTTTTTCGCATTACTAGGCCCAAATGGTGCGGGTAAATCCACTACCATAGGTATCATTAGTTCTCTGGTCAATAAGACTGATGGCACAGTAGATGTATTTGAATACTCCTTATCTGAGCAGCCGGTACAAGCTAAATCTTGTATTGGCTTAGTCCCTCAAGAGTTTAACTTCAATCAATTTGAAACCCTTACGCAAATTCTTCTAAATCAAGCAGGTTACTATGGGGTGCCAAGACACCTAGCTAAGCCTAGAGCCGAAAAATATCTGAAGCAGTTAGACCTATGGGAAAAACGCAACTCACCTTCAAGACAGTTATCAGGAGGCATGAAACGACGCCTGATGATAGCTAGAGCATTAATGCACGAACCAAGAATGCTCATTCTAGACGAACCGACTGCTGGGGTAGACATAGAAATAAGACGCTCCATGTGGGCCTTCTTAAAAGAAATTAACGAACAAGGAGTGACGATTATTCTCACTACCCATTACCTTGAAGAAGCAGAAATGTTATGCCGAAATATTGCCATAATAGATAAAGGTAAAATCGTACAAAACACTAGCATGAAGGCTTTGCTTGCTACCCTAAATATTGAAACCTTTGTATTAGACTTATCTAAGAATGTTAGTTCTTTAAGTATTGAAGGCTTTCAAAGTCGTTTAACCGCAGAGCGCACTTTAGAGGTGGATGTACCTAAAGAAACCAGCTTGAACAATGTATTTGAACAATTAACCAATCAAGATATTGAAGTCTTGAGTATGCGTAACAAGTCTAATCGTTTAGAAGAGTTATTTGTAAGGTTAGTAGAATCAGGCCGAGCGGAGCAAAAAAGTATCGACCAAGTGGATGCCACTACCCAAGGAGCAAATTCATGAACTCATTAAGTATGGTGGCGTTAAGAACAATTTGGATCAAAGAGTGCACGCGATTTTTGAGGATTTGGGTCCAAACCCTGTTACCACCAGCCATTACTATGTCTTTGTATTTTGTGATTTTTGGTAACCTGATCGGCAGTCGCATTGGCGACATGGGCGGCTTTAGCTATATGGAATTTATAGTACCAGGGCTAATTATGATGTCGGTGATCACCAATGCTTACGCCAATGTGTCATCTTCTTTTTATAGTGCCAAATATCAGCGTAATGTTGAAGAGTTACTAGTAGCCCCTGTGTCTAACTGGATTATTATTGCCGGTTATGTGGGTGGTGGTGTTGCGAGAGGCATGTTAGTAGGGGTGATTGTAACTTTAGTCTCACTCATTTTTGTTGATGTGCACATTCATAGTTTAACGCTTATTCTAGTGACCTTATTTTTAACTGCGGTTTTGTTTTCTACAGCTGGACTCATTAATGGAATTTATGCCAATACCTTTGATGACGTCAGTATAGTCCCTACTTTTATTTTAACTCCGCTAACCTACCTAGGCGGTGTGTTTTATTCTTTGTCTTTATTACCTGAGTTTTGGCAATGGGTAAGTAAAATAAACCCTATTGTGTATATGGTTAACGGCTTTAGATATGGTTTTTTAGGGGTGTCTGATATGAGTCACTATATCTCTTTAGGGATATTAGTGATTTTTAATATTGTATTGCTTGGCTTTGCTTATAGCTTGATTAAACGTGGCGTAGGTATCCGTAGTTAATTACGGCTGAAATAGACTTAATATGAAAAACTCAGCTCGTTCCATCACAACCAACCAAGTTGGCATACATCAAAATCTAGAGAAGGTGGTACAACGCCATCTCAACTCCAGCAGTCAAAAGCCTTTATCAAACCATACTAAAGATGCTTTTATAGAAGTCTTGGAGTGGCTAGGTGATTGGCAAGGCCCACTTATTTTAGACTCTTGTTGTGGAGTTGGAGAAAGTACCGCAAATATTGCGCTAGCTCATCCAGAAACCAAAGTAATTGGTGTTGATAAATCCGCTCTGCGGACTCAAAAGCATCACGTATATTCTGCTAAGACAGACAACTACCTTGTAGTGCGAGCTGACTTACAAGACTTTTTAAGATTACTTGTTCTTGAAGAAAAGCAGCTATATAAACATTATCTTTTATATCCAAACCCCTACCCTAAGTCTGCCCACTTGCAACGCAGGTGGTATGCCTCATCTACCTTTACGGACATAATAAAGTTAGGGGGTATATTTGAGGTAAGAAGTAATTGGAAGTTATATATCGAAGAATTTGTTCAAGCTTTGCTGATTGCAAATATTCAAAGTAACGTCACTCAAGTTGAAAAAATCACCCCTATGACACCCTTTGAGCGTAAGTATTGGGAAAGCGGCCAAGACAGCTGGAAGCTAATCTCAACTCTTGCCGCCAACTAAAGCCAATAAATCTCTGCTATCAATCGGTATTCGCTTTAGGTTGGCTAAAGTAAAACCCTTGGGCATATTTTAGGCCTAAGTCTTTTACTTTTATTAGGGTTTCTTTTTGTTCTATATGCTCAGCTATGAGAATCACGCCATTCTTTTTCGAAGCTCTGATTAGTGACTCAATAAGCTCAACATTAGCAGTATCGCTCCCTTCGGACTCAAATAAACTCCCTGGTACCTTAATTGCGGCCACAGGCAGGCTTAGCACCTTTTCAACATTTTCTTTAGTCAAATCAAAGTGGTCGATAATGATTTTTACACCATAATCTGCGCACATTTCAGCAAAACACAAAAAGCTTTGCAGTTCTGCTAAGGCATTCTGCGCGGTAATCTCAATAGACACCCTGTTAGGGTTAGGATAATCAGCCAACTGGGAACGGAAAAACTGGTAGATCTCAGAATCTGTCATGTCTGAAAGGCTGACATTAATATTCCACGCCATATTAATGTCCCTAAAGTAGCTAGCACTGCGCTTGAAAATAGTCTCTGTTAGCTGAGCTACAGAGTGTTGTCTTTCAACCAAAAACAAGAACTGGCTAGGTAGGTAGGTGTTGTCATGCAAGTTAACTAAGCGTGCTAAACACTCGTAACTCCATACAGTATTATTTTCTAAATCCATGATTGGCTGAAAAAAGGGTACAACGCTTTCTAGGCTAAAACTATCTGTAACTTCCGTGACTTGCATATTTATGATTAATTATTTTAGTTAAACTCCATTCAATATAACAATTTGTTAACAAAGATAAAATAGCAAGATAAAAAGCTGGTTTAATCTTTATAATTCGTCACTCACTTAAACAATTGATTTTGATATAAACCCCGCTGAAAAAGCCATTATATTGATTAAAATTAGTACCACAAAACTAATCAGCCCCTAATAGTCTTGATACTACCTATTGGTCTATAAGCCGATTTAATGTAAAGTTCGCGACTTATCCGATTTCATATAAGGTAACAGCGTGAGTGGAGCTGAGGTTAGTCTAGATCATTTGTTCAAGGTATTTACTATGCCTGAAGGCAAAGATTCTAAGCTTGCACAAATTGAACAACATCTTTCAGACAACTTATCAGATTTTTTATCTCAACACGTTGTGACTAAAGTTAAATCTCTGGAACAAATCGAAAAGCACTTTTCAAAAAGTAGCGTTCCAGAAGAGCCAGAGTTTGTTTCAAAACATGCCGAAGACTTGCTAGACAAGCTTGTGGCTAATTCTGTTAATACCTATTCGCCTACCTTTATAGGCCATATGACGTCGGCATTACCTTATTTTCATTTACCTTTAGCTAAGTTGTTAGTGGGTTTAAATCAAAATTTGGTAAAGATTGAGACATCAAAAGCCTTTACCCCACTAGAACGCCAAGTTTTGGGGATGATGCATGAATTAGTCTATAAACAGTCAGATGACTTTTACAACACCTATCTGCACAGTGCCAACCATGCTTTAGGAGCGTTTTGCTCTGGTGGTACCCTAGCTAACATTACTGCGCTATGGGTTGCCAGAAACAAAGCATTACCCGCAACCACACAGTTCAAAGGAGTGGCGCAAGAAGGTCTAGCCGCTGGTATGATGCATTATGGCTATAAAAAAATGGGTATCATTTCTTCTAAGAGAGGCCATTATTCACTTTCTAAAGCTGTTGACATACTTGGATTGGGTAGACAGCAAATGCTTACTATCGACTCTCCATCACAACGCTTATCTCCCGAAAAAGCATTAGAAGTCGGGCGTCAATACCAACAAGCCGGTAATAAAGTATTAGCCATAGTGGGAATTGCAGGTACTACTGAAACGGGGCACATAGACCCACTTGATGAGTTGGCTGATGTAGCTAAAGAGCTAGGTTGTCACTTTCATGTAGATGCAGCTTGGGGCGGAGCAACATTATTTTCCAATGAGCACAGCCAGTTATTAAAAGGTATTGCTAGAGCTGACTCTGTAACCTTAGATGCCCACAAACAAATGTACGTGCCTATGGGCGCGGGTATGGTGTTATTTAAAGATCCTAACGATAGTAATACTGTACGTCACCATGCTCAGTATATTCTAAGAGCTGGCTCAAAAGACTTAGGGGCTACTACGATCGAAGGGTCCCGTAACGGCATGGCAATGATGGTTTACGCCTCATTACATATATTCGGCCGCCAAGGTTATGAACTGTTAATCAATCAAAGCATTGAAAAAACCAAAACCTTTGCGAGAATGATCCAGTCTCACCCTGACTTTGAACTAGTAACTCCCCCTACTTTGTCATTATTAACTTACCGAGTTAATCCTGAAGAAGTTCAGCTGAAAACCAAAGCCCAACCACAAATTGGTCATGCTATTAACATGGAGTTAGATAAATTAACTGTGTCTGTGCAGAAACAGCAAAGGGAAGCTGGAAAATCTTTTGTATCTCGTACTCGGTTACAAACAGAAAAATATCCAGATCAAGCCATTACTGTCTTTAGGGTGGTATTAGCGAACCCTTTAACCACAGAAACCGATTTACAAAATATTTTGGACGAACAAATTGCTATAGCAAGCAAAACCAAAATTTGGAAAAAGCTTTGTTTTAAACACAAAAAAGCGAGCTGATTAGCTCGCTTTTCGAGGTACAGTAACCGCTATAAACTAAACTGAATATTGTCGATCAATCTTGTTTTTCCTAAAAACGCCGCTGCCAATAACACTAAGCCTTTATCTTCATGACCAGGCTGTAGCAAAGTTTCATCATTACGAATCTCTAAATAATCAGGGCTAAAGCCTAGCTCAGCTAACTGAATTTTATACTCCTCTGTTAGCCTGTTGAAATCTCGTCGACCGTCTATGATTTCATTCACCATAGACTGCATTTTCACATATAAAGTAGGCGCTAACTTACGCTCTTCCTCTATTAAATACTGGTTTCTAGAACTCATAGCTAAACCATCGTCTTCACGAGCAGTCGGCACACCAAATACTTTTAAATTCATAGATAAATCAGTCACCATGGCCTTTATAACCTGTAGTTGCTGAAAATCTTTCTCACCAAAAAATGCTAAATTAGGCTGTACCATATTAAATAACTTACACACTATGGTGGCCACGCCTCTAAAGTGCCCTGGTCGACTTGCTCCACATATCATGTAAGAAATGCCAGGGACTTCAACAAAGGTTTGTTGCTCTAAGCCCCTAGCGTAAATATCGCTAGCTTGCGGTAAAAACAAAGCTTCAACGGCTAGCTCTTCCAATAAGCGTTTATCGTTTTCAATGGTTTTTGGATAAGCATCTAAGTCTTCGTCAGGCCCAAATTGCATTGGGTTAACAAAGATAGAAACCACTACAATATCGGCATGCTTTTTAGCTTCTCTAACTAAGTTCAAGTGACCTTGGTGTAGATTTCCCATGGTAGGAACAAAAGCGATGACTTTGCCACTATTTTGCCAAGTACGCCTTACTTCACGAAGATCTGAGATCTCACTAATAACTCGCATAAATCTAATTTACCTTACTAGCTTTAATTAAAGCTATGTTCATCAGAAGGAAAGCTTCCTTCCTGTACTTCTTGAATATAAAGTCTGACTGCTTCACGCATATCGGTACTGTGCTGTAAGTAATTTTTCGAAAACTTAGGCATATAGTTAGCACTGATCCCAAACATGTCATGCATTACTAAAATCTGACCGTCAGTTTGTGCTCCTGCCCCTATACCGATGACAGGGATAGATAAACGCTCGGATATTTTAGCGGCTAAGTCTGTTGGAATACATTCCAGTACCAACATCTGAATACCAGCTTGCTCTAACTGAATAGCTTGTTCAAGAATACGCTCAGCTTGTAAATCGTTACGACCTTGAACTTTAAAACCGCCAAACACATGCACTGATTGTGGTGTTAAACCTAAGTGGCCACACACAGGCACACTTCTTTCTTGTAATCCTTTGATGGTCTCTAATAACCATTCGCCACCTTCTAGCTTCACCATACTGGCACCAGCACGCATTAATGTAGCAGCATTTAAGTAACTTTCTTCAGGTGTGGAATAAGACATAAACGGCATATCAGCGACAACAAAGGCTCTGTCTACTCCAGCTCTTACTGAGCGTGTGTGATAAGCAATATGCTCTATGGTGACACTTAGTGTGTCTTCGTCACCTTTTAATACCATACCTAAGGAATCGCCAATCAGTAAAACGTCTACCCCTTGTTCATCAAACAGTTTGGCAAAGCTTGCATCGTATGCGGTTAGAGCGGTGATTTTTGTATTGTCTTGCTTCATTTTTAGCAAGCTTGAAGTCGTCACTTTCTTCATTTGAGATACCTCAATATTTATTTGATCAACTTAGTTGTAGACCAACGATATTAGCGGTCAACTAGGTATGCGCACTATACGGATTTTTTTCTGAAATTCTAGGGATCAGTATTGAGCAGAATTTGTTGTAACCCATTTTTGGGTGTACGACTAACTAACTCACTCAATATTTTACCATCAGGTAATACGAGATCTGGTGTTATTTCATATAATGGATACAACACAAACTCTCTTTGCTGCATGCCATAGTGGGGAACGGTTAGGGTTTTAGTTGAAATAACTTGTTGCCCATATAGAAGAATGTCTAGGTCTAAGGTTCTTGGTCCCCAGCGCTCACCTGTTCTTCGTCTACCCTGTTCATTTTCAATAGCTTGAGTATGTTCTAACAACACTTCAGGTAACAATTGAGTTTCTATTAAGGCGACACTATTAACGTAGTCAGGCTGATCTTGAGGGCCCATTGGCTGACTGCCATAGAAACTGGACACACACACCAAACTAGAATCAGGTAAAGTACCTAAAGCGGAAATGGCTGATTGCAGTTGTTGTAATGGCTCAGCTAAATTACTACCCAAGCCAATATAAACTTGGGTCATGCTTGAGGTTTTGGCTTACGTCTTTTTCTTGGGCGACGTGTTGGCCCGCCCTCTTTTTCACGTAATACTTGAAGCATATTTTTACGGCCGCCTTCGTCAGCCTCTTGAAAATCTGTCCACCAGTCTGCCAACTCAAGCAACTGTCCACCTTCAATTTGACCACGCATTAACAAAAAGTCATAAGCAGCTCTAAATTTAGGGTGTTCAAGCATTTGATAGGCTCTACGCCCGTAACGTTTTGGTAAACGATTTTGTAGTTGCCAAATATCGCGTACAGGTATGCTAAACCGCTTAGGGATCATAATTCGTTGAATTTGGCGGTGCATCACATCATTTAAAGCTAGGTTAAAGGCATCAAAATGATTTAAGCCCCCCTCAGCCATTAATTGTTGGCAACGCTCTTCTAATGGGTACCACATAAAGGCTGCAAATATAAACGCTGGAGTGACACGCTGACCTGTATTAATACGGTTATCAGTATTAGTAAGTACCAACTCAACAAAATTAGATTCTTTACCTTCTGGGTGTACTAACAAGGGTGCTAATTGCGGGAACAAAGGTTCAAATAAATGAAACTGACTCAATAATTTGTAAGTCTCTAACCCTTGACCTGACAGCATTAACTTGAGTACTTCCTCAAATAACCGGGCAGGTGGAATATTTGCCATCAGAGGCGCCATAGCTTTTATAGGCTCGGCACTTTCTTTACTAATTTTCATATTGAGCTTGGCAGCAAACCTAACCGCGCGCAACATTCTAACGGGATCTTCACGGTAACGAGTTTCTGGGTCACCTATTAAGGCAATTTTTCTATCTTTTATCGCTTGCATACCTCCAGCAAAGTCGCTGATTGAATAGTCTGCAATATTGTAATACATAGCATTGATAGTGAAATCTCGTCGCTGTGCGTCTTCTTCAATGGTGCCAAAAACGTTGTCCCTTAGTAATTGCCCATGGTCACTTTGTTTACTTAATTTAGACTCATCGTCATCGTTATTTTGATGATGCCCTCTGAAGGTAGCGACTTCTATAATTTCGCGGCCAAATACAATATGAGCTAATCGAAAGCGACGGCCTATTAATCTACAGTTTCTGAATAAGCCTTTAATCTGCTCCGGCGTGGCATCGGTGGTGACATCAAAATCTTTTGGCTCTTTGCCTAATAAAATATCTCTAACACAACCACCTACTAAATAAGCTTGGTAACCACTATTATGCAAGCGATAGAGTACTTTTAACGCGTTATCACTGATCGCATCCCTTGAGACTGGGTGTTCACTTCTAGGAATAATGGTGGCGACAAGGGGGGCTGGACTTGAACCAGGATTACCGCGAAATGCGCCTTTCATTTTGTCGATTACACGAGAAATAATAGTGCTTTACTCCATAATTACGGATGGCTGAAAATGTGCCGAAAAATTCGGCGCTTATCATATACTGTCTAGGCCACCAATTCTATTGTCAATACGTGCCGTTTTGGCTGTTATTTGCCTTAAATCCCAGAGCTCTATAGCCCAAGCAATAATATTTTGTGGTGTTTCAGTTCGGCAACTCTTGGGGACTGTCATTCCCAAAAACTCTAGGGCATCACACAAGTTGTGATTTGCTTGCTTTACATCAATAGCCTTGGCATGATTTTGCTTGCTCAATTTCTTACCACTTGGGGTAACAACCACAGGAAAGTGCATAAAAGAAGGAGCTGAAACTTGAAGTACCTTATACAAAGCTAACTGAAGTACGGTGGCGTCTAGTAGGTCTGCACCTCTTGCCACTTCTGTAATGCCTTGCTGAATATCATCTACGACAACGGCCAATTGATACGCATATAACCCATCTCTTCTTTTTAAAGAAAACTGAGCCGGTATAGCACTTTTATCGAACTTTTGCGTACCCAATAACCTATCTTGAAATTCTAATATAGGATCAAGGTGTTTAAATTTAATAGCAGAGTGTTGTGTTAATAAGGGGGATTCTGCACAGCCACACAAGTTACCATTTGGTAGCTCAGACAGCTCTGCGCGAGTACATTGACAAGCATAGGTATGACCTTGTTCCATCAAGCCGTGTAATGTTTGTTCGTATATAGCACTTCGAGTACTCTGGTAAGTTACGTCTTCATCCCAAAAAAGATGATGGGCTTCTAGACACCTTAATATGTTTTTAGATGCGCCTTTTATTTCACGTGGAGGGTCGATATCTTCTATTCTTAGCAACCAACGCCCTTGCTGTGATTTAGCTTGCAAATAACTCGCTAATGCGGTGACTAAAGAGCCAAAATGTAGCGGCCCGGATGGGGAAGGTGCAAAACGCCCAACGTATTGAGACATATCTGAGGGAGAGTCGATTAAAATATATTCATTAAATATTCTCATACTCGCTTTGAACGAGTATCAGCCTAATCCCAAGTAGTACCTATTCGAAAATATATACTACTTAGGATTATTATTACTGTTAACCTTGCAGTTGTTTCTCTTTTATCTCTGCCATGGTCTTACAATCGATGCACATATCTGCTGTAGGTCTTGCTTCAAGGCGTTTTACACCTATCTCAATTCCACAAGCATCACAAAAACCAAAGTCATCATCTTCAATTTTTTTCAATGTCTTTTCAATCTTCTTAATCAACTTACGCTCTCTATCACGAGTTCGTAATTCCAAGCTAAACTCTTCTTCTTGAGCTGCTCTGTCAACTGGGTCAGGAAAATTAGCTGCTTCATCTTGCATATGATGCACGGTACGGTCAACTTCTTGACGAAGCTGATCGCGCCATGCTGAAAGTAACAAACGAAAATGCTCTAATTGAGCGTCGTTCATGTACTCTTCGCCTTTTTTCTCTTCGTAAGGCGCTAAACCGGCTAAGGCTAATAATCCAAGTGTTTTATTTGTTTTTGCTGTTGGCATCTGCCAAATCTCCTAAACGACGGCACTAGCTGCATGTGCAGGCGGCTATGTATACCAGAAAGCCACTTAACAGGCAATTTTTTGCTCGTTAGTATTAAGTAAAAAAGAAAACAATTTTGAGCCAAAGATATTGGGACGATGCTTAATAAATCAACTTATTCTTAACTATTAAACTTTAGTGCTTGGTTTATATAGATTTTTTCAGAATTAATAGCACTTCCGTAACATATAACCTCGACGCCATTTTCAATGGCTACCATGAGTTCTTTGGCATAAGCAGGATCAATATGTTCTGCAACTTTTATGTTTCTTATACCTGTATGCTGCACACAAAATAACAAAACGGCTCGCTTACCCTGACTAATAACTTGCTGTAATTCTCGCAAATGTTTTAGCCCTCGTGTTGTTTTTGCATCTGGAAAGTAGCCTACATTATTATCTAATAGAGTGACGGACTTTACTTCAACATAACAATCTTGTTTATTTGGATCGGATAACAAAAAATCTATTCGGCTATTTTCAGTGCCGTATTTGACTTCAGCTTTAAGACTTTCGAAGCCCCGCAATTCGCTAATTACTCCATTTTCAATAGCTTCTTGCACCAGTCCGTTGGCCCTATGGGTATTAATGCCAATCCAATGATGTTGCTCAGTTAAAACCACCTCCCAAGTAAAAGCCAATTTACGCTTTGGATTGGTACTCGGTGATAACCATACCTCCCAACCTGGTTCTGCACAACCAGTCATAGAGCCAGTATTTGGACAGTGAGCAATTACTATCTCACCACCTTCTAATTCAACATCAGCTAAGAAACGTTTATATCGTTTTAGCAATTTCCCTTTAATAAGAGGTAACGGGAATTCCATAAATAACTACTTTTTAGATGCTCGACTATCAGAGCATGGTATTGTATATCTAATCTAGCTCATTCCCAAAGACTCTAAACTAGAGCTCACTTAAACCATTTGGAATTACTATGCCTAACTTATCTGTTTTACTCTCAACTCAAGCCGCTGCAGACTTCTATGCACCAGGTACTGCTCTTTCAATTACGGCTCAAAGCGCAACCATTCATATCACAGACGCTTTGGGTGACCTACGCACAATCCAAAGAGCGGCTCGATGCCTTGATAGTGCTGGAGTGTTAAAAGTCGAACTTACAGGTGATTGGGAAATTGAACAACAATGGGCTTTTGCCAAGAGTTTCAGTTCTATTAAAAAGCAAAATACTATTACTTGGTGTAAAAACACCGACGCTGAAGAACTCGAAAATCGTTACCAAGCTATGATTTTTACACGTAACTTAGTTAACGTTACGCCAGAAGACTTATCTCCCTCTGATTTGGCTGACAAATGTAGCCAATGGATTTCGTCTTTAGCTGATGATGCAGTGCAAGTTAAAAGGTGGACCGGTGAAGAGTTAAAGCAAGAAGGTTGGATGGGTATTTACCATGTTGGACGAGGCAGTACTCGACCACCAGTTTTACTTGAGCTTGATTACAATCCAACCGGTAGCCCTGATGCACCAGTTACCGCTAGCTTAGTGGGTAAAGGCATTACCTTCGATAGTGGTGGTTACAGCATCAAAAGTAGCGAAGGTATGCTAAGTATGAAATGCGATATGGGCGGTGCAGCTACCGTAACAGGTGGACTAGGCCTAGCGATTCTAAGAGGCTTAAATAAGCGCGTAAAATTGTTTTTATGTTGTGCCGAAAACCTCATAAGTGGGCATGCTTATAAGCTAGGCGACGTTATCACTTATAAAAATGGCACCACGGTAGAGGTTGTAAATACCGATGCTGAAGGGCGACTCGTGTTAGCAGACGGACTCATGGCGGCTACAAAGACTAATTCGCCGCTAATCATAGATGCAGCAACCCTAACAGGTGCCGCTCAAGTGGCGGTAGGCACAGATTACAATGCCTTCTTTGCCTTAGATAAAGCCTTATGTTCACAGGTATTAGCTTATTCAGAACAAGAATTTGAACCTTCATGGAGTTTGCCATTAGAAACATGGCACAAAGATGCTTGCCCATCTCCGTTTGCAGATACTGCCAATAGCCGCTCTCAAAAAGGCGGAGGCTCAGGTGGCGCGTCTAACGCAGCGGGGTTTTTGTCTAGATTTGTTGGAAACGAAGGTAAAGGGTGGCTACATATAGACCTTGCTGCTGCATATAACGCAAGCAGCAACGCCATATTGCCAGCAGGAGGAACAGCTCAAGGAATAAGAACCATCGCGCGGGCACTTCTAGAGCAATAAAAATTCTACCCTAGACACTAAATTAGTTAAGAAAGCATGCGGTTTATAAAATTATAAGCCGCCTAAACGTTCAGCTAATACTTTATATTTTTCAACTGCAACTTTCTCAAATAATGGATTACCGTCAGCGTCTTTATCTGCCGAAGGCAATAAACTCTCTCTTTCAAGCCTTTCAACTCTTACGTTTTGTACACCTAAAAACTCTGCCACTTGATCTACTGTCATCAAACTCATTGCTTGTTCCTCTTAAATTAGTCATTTATTTGATAATACATTCGCGCTGCAAGCTGTAAATATTACAAATGCAAATATTCATCAATCGTGTGTAAACTTATAAATAAAGATAAAATTAATTTACCCTATTAAATCATTAAGCCATTGAAATTAAAATTTTTTTTAGTATATAAAAATCGAATTTAGTTATATAAATGGATAACTAATATAAACTTAAGTATTAATAATCCTTAGCAGTAATTGTTTAACAGGCATTGCTCAATACTAGTTTATTAACGACAATAGTCGATTATTAGAAACTTTGAAATGAGGTCCTCTATGGATACTTGGTCGGCAGCCGTTACCCTATTTTTGATTATGGACCCTCTTGGTAACCTGCCAGTATTCATGTCTGTACTTAAAAGTATAGAGCCAAAAAGAAGAAAGTTTATTCTCGCAAGAGAACTTTTATTTTCACTTATTATCATGATGACCTTTTTATTTAGCGGTCAAGCTGTACTGGACTTTTTAAACGTTAGACAAGAAAGCGTAAGTATTGCAGGTGGTATTATTTTATTTCTAATAGGTTTAAAAATGATATTTCCACAACCTGGAGGTTTAACAGGTTTGGCTTCAGGAGAGGAGCCTTTTATTGTACCCTTAGCCATCCCTATGATTGCGGGCCCTTCAGTTTTAGCAGCGTTAATTCTATTGGCCAACCAAGACAGTACTAGAATGCTAGATTGGTCTTTAGCATTGGGAGCGGCATGGTTAGTGTCAGCTGTTATATTAATGTTATCTGGAACATTTCATCGCTTGTTAGGTGAAAGAGGCTTAACGGCAATAGAAAGATTGATGGGCATGATACTCATCATGATATCCATACAAATGTTATTAGACGGCATTGGACATTATTATTCATTAGGATAAACAAAGAGTGACGAGTATACCCATACTCCTCTCAATATAGATTAAGAGATTAGATTGAATACAAAATTAAATATATTCCAACAAGTGAGAGAGTTAGAGGGTTGGTACGCCATTGCATTTTCAGCCACCCTTTTAGAAAGAATGCTACCTAACTATATTTTGTTCTGTGAAACTACAGAATTTGCAGATCCTACTCAATACAGAAATAGTTTAAATACAGTGTGGGAATGGTTAGCCACGCCTAAAGCAAAAATAAACTTTGCTGCTCAACTGGAAAAAATAGAGGAAGCGGTTCCAGATGCCAGCGACTTTAATAATTATGGGGTTTACCCAGCAATAGATGTGGCCATGTCAATGTCGGCTACCATAATGTTGATACAGGGCGAGGATCCTCAAGGGGCAGTGGTAGTAAGTAAGCTATCTCAAGGCGGAGTAGAAGCCTTTATTGAAGCTAGCAGTGATGAAACAGTCACCGCTAGTGATATTAAACAGCATCCACTTATGTTGTGGGAAATTGAAACTCAAAAAGAATTATTGGCAATGTTAAGTAATTGCCCAAAAAATGCAGCAAGCTGTAAAAAGTTAAGAGCATTAGCCACCAGCGAAGGCATGAGCAATATAGGCCTAGAAATATAGGCCTAGAGTTTATTTTTAATTAAGAAATCACTCGCTGATATAATCTCGATAAAATCTGCGGGCTTTGTTTTTCTTTTAACAGTTGCCAATCGAGAGGAATAGTATATCGCCCTGCACCAGGCTCGCATTCAATGTAGATTAAGCCTTCTATGCTCAATAAGTCTTGTTTAGCAATAAGGTCGATTACATTGGGAAGTAACTTTTGATTAAAAGGAGGATCAAGAAAAACCACATCATACCCATGAACTAATTGCCCTAACACAGTTAACGCATTACCCTGCCTAATATCAACTTGCTCAGATGATAAAGAAAGTAAAGCTGCATTATCTGTTAATTTTCTAGCAGCAGCTTGATCTAATTCTATAAACGTACAATGCTGCGCATATCTTGAAAGCGCCTCAAACCCTAAGCTTCCACTACCAGAAAACACATCCAAACACTTAGCACCTGTTACGTCTTGCATCAGCCAATTGAACAACATTTCTTTGTTTCTATCTGTTGTAGGTCGAAGGCCTTCAACATCAATAACGGGAAGTTTTCGGCCTCTGAATTGACCACTGATAATTCGCACTGAGCCTGAGGTTTTCAGCTGTTTTTTGCCCTTGTGCTTGTTTGGTTGTTTTACGCCTCGCTTCATGAAAGGTAGAAATGCTATTATTAGGAATAAGATGTAAATAGTGTACTCAATTAGTCCAAGGATTTCTCACCGGTATGTCAAAGTTTTTTAAATGGCTTAAAAAAGATAAGCAGCAAAGCGAGCCAGAAGCTAACAACGAAGAAGCACTTCAAATAGATAGTTCTCCTGAAATACTTGAAGAAGAATTAGAGAAGATAAATTCTGATAATGAAAAAGAAGTGTTACCCGAAGTACAGCCTGCGGCTGAGGGCAGCAGTGTCGCTGAAGTAGACGCTAAAAAAAGCCAACAAGAATCTCTAGGGCTAGTTAACGAGTTAGACGAGCCTATTGTCACAGATGATAGAGAGCCCCTTCATATAGAAGGTGAACTTGCGCCAGCCCTTGAGCCAGAGCCAATCATTATCGAAGAGTCAGCACCTTTAAGCGAGCCTGAACCAGAAGAAACTAATGAAAAACAAAGCTTTTTTAGCCGCTTAAGAAAAGGACTTTCTCGCACTAAAGAAAGCATCGGCAGCGGTATTGTTAGCTTATTCAAAGGCAAAGCGATTGATGATGAGTTATTTGAAGAATTGGAAACCCAATTATTAATGGCTGATGTGGGTATGAACACCACAGTGAAGATCATCAAACAACTAACAGAAAGCTCAAATCGCAATCAATTAAAAGATGGCGATGCACTTTATAAAGTCATGAAGACTCAAATGGCAGAAATTTTAGATGGTGTCGATGCCCCCCTTACTTTAAGCGCTCCTTCTGGTCCTTTTGTTATCTTAATGGTTGGCGTCAATGGTGTTGGTAAAACGACTACTATTGGTAAAATGGCCAAACAATTTCAACAGCAAGGCAAAAAAGTCATGCTTGCTGCCGGTGATACCTTTAGAGCTGCAGCGGTTGAACAATTACAAGTATGGGGTGAGCGTAATGATATTCCTGTGGTTGCACAGCAAACCGGTTCTGACAGTGCCTCGGTAATATTTGATGCATTCCAATCTGCAAAAGCCAAAAATATTGATGTGTTAATTGCTGATACAGCGGGTCGTCTTCAAAACAAAGACCACCTAATGGAAGAGTTGAAAAAAGTCGTCAGGGTAATGAAAAAGATATCACCAGAAGCTCCCCACGAAATAATGCTGACATTAGATGCGAGTACAGGGCAAAATGCTATTAGCCAAACCAAACTGTTTCATGAAGCAGTAGGTTTAAACGGCATAACCTTAACCAAGCTAGACGGCACTGCTAAGGGTGGCGTTATTTTTGCCATTGCAGACCAATTTGATATCCCTATTCGCTATATAGGAGTTGGTGAAGGTATCGATGATTTACGACCCTTTAACAGCAAAGATTTTGTTAATGCGTTATTTGCAGAATCTGAAGATCAACCTAAATAGACCATTAAACTCATAATATGATTAAGTTTGAACAAGTTAGTAAAACATATCCAGGCGGGCAACAAGCCCTCAGAAAGGTTAATTTTCATATTGAGCCGGGTGAGATGGCATTTCTTACCGGTCACTCTGGCGCTGGTAAAAGTACTTTATTAAAACTAATTTCTATTATGGAGCGGCCAACCGTTGGCAAGGTTTTCATTAATGGTCATGACTTAGGTAGTATTCAACGTAAACAAATTGCCTATATTCGCCGTGACATTGGCATGATTTTTCAAAGCCATCAATTACTCATGGATAAAAGTGTTTTTGATAATGTTGCACTGCCTCTAGTAATTGAAGGTTATTCGCATAAAGAAATAGCCAAACGAGTTCATGCGGCACTTGAAATGGTAGGTCTTAGAGACAAAGTCAAAAGTTTACCTATGATGTTATCTGGAGGAGAGCAACAAAGGGTGGGTATAGCTAGAGCGGTTGTGAACAAGCCTCCATTACTTTTAGCCGATGAACCAACGGGCAACTTAGACCCTAAGTTATCAATGGAAATTATTCGTTTATTCGAGGACTTTAATCAAGCTGGGGTATCAGTTTTTATCGCCACACATGACCTTGGACTTATTGCTCGTATGAAGTATCGCACCCTCACCCTAAAACAAGGGCAAATGATTACTGATGGGCTAACTGAAGATTTCCAAAGTGATGAACTATATGATTAACAATATACCACAACAGTCACAATGCTCTTTATTTAATAAGAATACATCACTATGAGTATTTTATTCAAAGGTCGCATGCAAGGGGCACAAGTATCAAACATTTCACTTTATCAAAGAGTCGTTATGTTTTTTGTGAGTCACCTTAGACAAGCTTTAAGTAGTTTAGGAGCCATGTGGCGCTCTAGAGCCGCATCACTAATGACAATAGGTGTATTAGGCTTGAGTATCACTCTCCCAACTACTTTGTACGTTATGGTTAAAAATGTTGAGAAGATTAGTTCTGGTTGGGAACAAGCTTCACAAATATCTCTATTTCTGAAACCAAATATTAGACAAGGTGATATAGACCAGTTGTTAAAGCGCATTCAACTGTGGCCTGAAATTGATGCTATTAACTATATTTCTTCTGAACAAGCGTTGAATGAATTTAAAGATATGTCAGGTTTTGGAGATGCCATTGCTTATTTAGACGACAACCCTTTGCCTAACGTGGTGTTAGTGACTCCCACTAGCAGGCATGCAAGCCCAGTTTCCGCTAGGCTATTACTTGATAGACTGCGAGATGAGCGAGAGGTCGACATTGGAAAGTTAGACATTGAATGGTTAGAAAGGCTGCATGGAATACTAAATGTAGTCAAAAACCTAGTATCCGTGGTTGCTATTTTACTGTTTTTAGCTGTAGTTCTTATTATTGGCAATACTATAAGACTAAATATTCTCAACAAAAAAGACGAAATCTTAGTAATGAAACTCGTGGGTGCAACCGATGCTTTTATTCAAAGACCTTTCATGTATACGGGTTTCTGGTACGGCTTTTTAGGGGGAGTACTAGCTTGGTTTGCGGTAATATTATTACTTTTGTGGATGAGTAATAGCGTGTCTGCAGTTAGTGCCCTGTACCAAAAAAACTTCGAGATCACTGGGGTAGATTTCAGTACATTTTTATGGGTTATAGGCATTTCGGTATTTTTAGGCTTGAGTGGTTCGTTATTATCAGTAAAACGCCATGTTAGAGAAATTGAACCTAAATAAACCCACCATATAAACCATGTTTTAAAGATTAATCACACTCTTTGGTCAACATATCCTCTACTTGCTTTAGCTTGCCATCATTGTTTGCTGGTACTAAATCGAGTATACAACTTAATATATTGTAAACGTCTACGTTATCAAAGGGCTTAACCCTAACTCCAGCTTTAAAAGCCTTTCCAGAAGCAATAAAGGTAGCCTGCATCAAAGGATGTTTATTATCATAACCATGGGTAGCAATAGAACGCCCAGAACCCTTTAAGGGGGTGGGAGGTAATCTATTTTTACTCCCATACAAAGTCCATCCCACGTCTGCTAACAACATTAAATCAGGCCCTCGATCAAGGTGATCGAAGTGATAGTCTTTCGGAAAGTTACCGCGGCGTAGCACTTTCATATTGGGGTGCTTATTTGTTAGCTTAACGAATGTTTTCTCTACCTCTACTTTGTCGCCATACAGATTCAAATAGGGTGCATACACTGTATCTTTGGTGCTGGACCAATCTGGAATAATAAAATGTGATAAATCAGCCCACTTATCTAGGTTGATTACTCTGTCGTCTGACAAATTAGCCATTCCATGGTCGGCTACTATCACTAAGTTCGTATCTTCGTACAGACCTAGCGCTATTAAACCTGTAATTAAGTCTCCAATGTGATCATCAACCTTTTTAATTGCAGCTAACTCTTCCGGAGAACCAACTCCAAAAGTATGAGCCGCGCTATCTACAGCAGAAAAATATAAAGTGACAAGTCGCGGTCTTTTTTCAATAGGTAAAGCTAACCACTGTAATACCTCATCAACACGCTCACCATAATCTTTACTTTGATTAAAGGGTTTCCAGTAGCTTGGCTTAATATTATCGACTGCAACTTCTGAGCCAACCCAAAAATAAGTTGCAGAGGTAACCCCTTGTTTTTCTGCAGTAATCCAAATAGGCTCACCACCCCACCAAGCAGGATCATCAGTATGATTAGTGCGATTAAAGGTTTCACCTAACCTTCTGTCATAAAAGTAATTTGAAACCATTCCATGATTCTTTGGGTGTAAACCAGTAGCTAAAGAATAAAAATTCACAAACGTTTTGGAGGGCATAGCGGGATACATATTGGCTCTAATGCCTTTGTCTGCCAACAACTGAAGGTTTGGAGCTGAAGCTCTCTCTAATGAATCGGCTCTTAAGCCATCTATTCCAATCATTAATACCAGAGGCTGTGACTGATCAGCCACAGCAATATTACTAACGAGTATTAATACACTAAGTAAAGCCTTAAGCATGGCACTCTCAGCATTCTATTGAGGTAGAATCTAACAAAATTAGTATTAAATCCTTAAGGGTTAAGGTTTATTGTCGTTCTCTTGAGGACTCTCTGCTTCATTACCTGATTGGCTTGAAGTTTCTACTTCAACGCCATCAACTCGCTGTAGACCTCTAGGTAATTTATTACCTCTGCGGCCTCTTTCACCTTGATAATGTGTTAAGTCTGCAGCTGAGAGTGTCATACCTCGTTTACCAGCTAATACTTTGACATTGGCCCCTTCTGGCACTACTACTAGCTCTTTTACGTACTCTTCTCTTGATTGTGTTTTGGCCGAGGGAATACTAATGAGCTTATTGCCTTTGCCCTTACCTAAACTAGGTAAATCACGAAGTGGAAACATTAACATGCGCCCTTCGTTAGAAATAACCAAACACCAATCACTTTTTAGATCATGCACCAATTGCGGTTTAAATACTTTGGCACTGGTAGAAAGTGAAAGGTAGGCTTTCCCCGCTTTATTCTTGCTGATCATATCGCTGAACTTACCCACAAAGCCATAACCAGCATCTGACGCCATTAGGTATCGTTGCTCATCCAAGCCCATCACAACATGTTCGACATTTTCACCACCTACAATATTAAAGCGACCCGTTAATGGTTCACCTTGACTTCTGGCAGACGGTAACCCGTGAGCATCACAAGAAAATGCTCGGCCAGACGAGTCTAAAAATACAACTTGTTGGTTACTCCTTCCTTTGGCGCTAGCTTGATATGCATCTCCAGCTTTATAACTCAGTCCTTCTACATCAACTTCATGACCTTTAGCACAGCGGGCCCAACCTTTCTCGGATAACACTACTGTCACTGCTTCTGAGGGAATTAGCTCTTTCTCTGTTAAGGCTTTAGATTCGCCACGGGCGACAATTGGCGACCGCCGGTCGTCACCGTATAGCTCAGCTGCAGCGAGGATCTCTTTTTTCATTAAAGTTTTGAGACGACGATCTGACCCTAATAGTGTTTGTAATTCATCACGCTCTTTTGCCAACTCATCCTGCTCACCTTTGATTTTCATTTCTTCTAATTTAGCGAGGTGACGTAGTTTTAAATCGAGAATTGCTTCAGCTTGAATATCCGTTAAGGAGAACTGCGCTATCAATTCTTGCTTAGGTTTATCTTCATAGCGAATAATGCGTATCACTTCATCTAGGTTTAAAAATGCAATCATTAAACCTTCAAGAATATGAAGTCTTGCTAGAACCTTATCTAAACGGAACTGCAGTCTGCGGGTAACGGTTTCTTTTCTGAAACTTAGCCATTCTGTTAAAATAGTGCGTAAGTCTTTTACTTGAGGGCGACCATCTAAGCCAATCATATTGATATTGACGCGATAACTCTTTTCTAGATCTGTGGTCGCAAACAAGTGCTGCATTAACTGCTCTGTATCGACTCTGTTTGACCTTGGAGTAATGAGTAGCCTTGTGGGGTTCTCATGATCTGACTCATCTCTTAAGTCACTGACCATGGGTAACTTCTTAGCTTGCATTTGTGACGCTATTTGCTCTAGCACTTTTCCGCCAGATGCCTGATGAGGCAATGCCGTAATCACGATATCACCGTTATCTTCAGTATAAACTGCACGCATTTTTATCGAGCCACGACCCGTTTCATAAATTTTGGCTATATCTTTTTTAGGAGTAATGATTTCCCCATCTGTTGGGTAATCAGGACCTTCTACGAACTCTAATAATTCAGCCAACTCTGCTTTACTGTTATCTAACAGGTGCGCACAAGCATTAGCAACTTCTCTAACGTTATGGGGGGGAATATCGGTGGCCATACCTACTGCAATACCTGTTATGCCATTCAATAAAATATGGGGCAGCCTAGCCGGTAAGACTTTAGGCTCATCTAGGGTGCCATCAAAATTGGGCTGCCAATCCACTGTACCTTGCCCTAACTCAGAAAGTAACACCTCACTAAACTTAGAGAGTCTAGATTCGGTATAACGCATAGCAGCAAAAGACTTAGGATCATCTGGTGCCCCCCAGTTACCTTGACCATCGACCAGTGGGTAACGATATGAAAAAGGCTGCGCCATTAGCACCATTGCCTCATAGCAGGCAGAGTCACCATGGGGATGAAATTTGCCTAACACATCCCCAACAGTGCGAGCGGACTTTTTATACTTAGCAGCATTATTAAGGCCTAACTCTGACATGGCATATACAATACGCCTTTGCACTGGCTTCAGACCATCACCAATATGCGGCAGGGCTCTGTCCATAATGACGTACATTGAATAATTAAGGTAAGATTCTTCAGTAAAGCGATGCATCGATAGCTGTTCGATACCGTCTTTGTTAATGATTGTGTCTTGACTCATGGGGGGCTATTTTCACCGTTATTATTGTCGTTTTAATTGTTGTCAATGTGAGCTGACTAGCGCACAACTAGATTACATGATAAATGCCTTCAATTAAAATAGTTCAGCAAAAGCTTTATGTGAACTCCCGTTGTTAATTTGCCTTGTCACCTAAACGAGTGGTTTAATGTCCATACACAAATACAGCTATTGACTCAATTAAATGCATCTGCGCTTTCTTAACCCTTTAGTATTCATTTTATTGCTATTACCCAATTTGGTATATGCGCAAAGTGATGTGCAACTCATTTCTACAGATGAAACAATTCAACTTTCATCAAAATTAAAAGTATTGAGGGAAGCAGATAATCAATTAAGTTTATACGACGTTAAAGAACAGAAAAGTCAATTTATTTGGCACCCTAAGCACAAACAAAACTATGGTTTTTCTCATTCTGGCGTGTGGCTATATACTAGTTTAAATAATGTTACAGACATCAATGAGTGGGTAATCGATCTTGGTTATGCGCAGTTAGATAAAGTTGATATTTACGTCATATCTGATGACAAGCTAATCGCTCAAACCAGTCAGGGAAAGTTACGAGCTAACGCCAAACACCGTTTTCCAACCTTACATGTATCTTTGCCTTACGCTCAACCTGTTGAGATATTTATACGTATAGAAAGCCAACACTCTAGCCTTATTGCTCCTATCGATATTCAAACAGCGGAAAAGTACGCTAATCAACTATTTTTTGATAACCTTTTTTGGGGAGTATTTTATGGCGGCTTATTAATGCTAGCCTTATACAACCTTATGCTTTTTATATGGATTAAAGACACGAGTTTATTTGCATTCATAGGTTACACCTTTGCCATAGTAATATGGCAGTTTGTTTGGGGGGGGCATGTACATCAAGTTGTATCGCCTGGGATTTCAATTTGGATATGCGCCCATACGGATTTAATATTTGTAATACTGGGGGTTGGCTCTGGACTTTTTACAGTAAATTTTTTAGAAGGGAGACACAACGCTCTCTTTTCATGTTTACTAATCCGCACCTTTTTAGGTGTCTTTATTATTCTAGCCTTACTATCTATTTTTAATATTTTGGACCCCATTTGGCTAATGTTAGCCGTGTTGCTGACTTATGTGTCTTCAACTCTAATATACACTTATGCTGGATTTGAAAGCAGAAGAAAGAACATTAAAGCTGCGGTCTATTTTATTGTGGCTTGGTTGCTCTTCGATGTTTGCATGTTGGTCGGTTTAGGTAGCTTACTCTCTCTGTATCCTTCAAATATCATTACTGCTTACGCTTTTCAGGTGGGGTTATTTTCACAAGCGGGGCTGTTTTCATTAGCCCTAGTGAGTAAAAGCCGACATAAACTAGAAGAAGAAATTGAAGAAGCAACTGATGATTTACGAAATAATATTGAATTAGTTGAAGAACAAAACGTAAGACTAGACATTGCTAGAAAAGATGCCATAGAAGCAAGTCATGTCAAATCTCAATTTTTGGCAAACATGAGTCACGAAATTCGTACCCCATTAAATGCCATTCTAGGCTTTAGTAAAGAGCTTCACTCAGAGTCATTACCACCAGAGAGACAAGAACAAGTTAGTATAATAAATGCGGCTGCAGACAACCTGCTCAGCATAGTTAATGATGTTCTCGACTTTTCAAAGATTGAAGCTAAAAAGCTAAAAATTAATAACCATCCCTTCTCCCCAACCGCTGTTTTAGAGGACATGGTGAGCATTATGGCAAAATCGGCTCACCTAAAAAATCTAGAGTTTATTTATGATGCGGATCCCCTGCCCGAAAAACTCATAGGGGATAGTTACAGAATAAAACAAATTTTAAATAACTTACTTGGCAATGCACTTAAATTTACTGACCATGGGTATATAAAATTATCTGCAGTAGGCTCTGAAAAGGCTCATGGTATCTATGAGTTAGTCATACAGGTTGAAGATTCTGGAATAGGTATAAGTCGTGAAGATCAAAGAAAGTTATTTGCGGCATTTTCACAGGTAGAAGACGCGCTAAATCGATCCTATCAGGGCACGGGCTTGGGGTTAGTAATATGCCAAGAGCTTGTTAATTTGATGCGTGGCGAACTCACTTTAAGCAGTGCTCCTGGAATAGGAAGTACGTTTACTGTGACGCTGCGAACCAATCTACTTAACCGCAGTCTATCCCTCAATTCTAGTGGTGACTGGGAAGATAAAAATGTTTTATATTTTGATCCTTACCCCCAAGCGCGCCATGCCGCAGTTAAATTATTAAAAAATATGGGAGTCAAGGTAACTGGGGTTGAATCACTATTGTATTTACGTCAATTACAAACTCAATATGACTTTGTGTTTATAAGCGTTCCCAATAATAAAGAGAACATTTTACCAAGCATTCTCGAAGCCACTCGCCATTTAAACACATCAACAACTGTGATCTTGTACTCCGGTGAAGAATCCTTATCTAAAAGGGATGACTTGTCGCAATATTTCACTCACAAAATCCGTTTACCATTAACCCTGAGAAAACTTAATAGCCTACTGCATGTGCCAGAGGAAAGCCCAACAAATAAACTTCAACAAAGATTAGAAGCACTCCCAGCGGCAAAAGTCTTAGCCGTTGATGATATGGAAATAAACTTGCGGCTACTCACCACCTGGCTAAAGAATACTAACTTGCAACTTACCTTGGCATTTAGCGGCAATGATGCAGTAGAACAGTGCAAAGAAACTGAGTTTGACTTGATTTTGATGGATGTGCAAATGCCGAACATGGATGGCTTAGAAGCGACTAAATTAATAAGGCAAACCAAGTTAAATCTTGGCACCCCAATTATTGCGGTTACTGCCCATGCCTTCAAAGAAGAACAAGACAAATTGTTAGCATCGGGGATGGACGATTATTTACCTAAACCCATTAATTTATCCGACCTAATTGATTTGATTAAACGTTGGTGTCAGATCACAGATTCTAATGATTCAGAGCAGATTAGTTTTGATTGGGAGCTGGCACTAAAGCGTACTAATCAAAATGAAGATGCAGCCAAGGATATATTGCAAAAATTTGTACAACAGTTACCAGAATTAACGGAATCTATTCTAATTTCCAGACAAGAACAAATGTACGAAGATATGTTAGCAAGAGTTCATCAATTACATGGCGCATGCTGCTATACCGGAGTTCCTGCGTTACATTCACTGTGCGAAGAGTTAGAAAGTGCGCTAAAAACGAAACATTATGAAGCCGCTTTTTACAAAGCTCCAGAGTTAAAAACAGAGTCCTTAAATATACTGCTTGCTGTGGAGCAAGCTAAGGTTTTAAAGGCTTCAGATACGGCTAATTAGTTGGATATATTACCTGCTGCTGGCATTGCTTTAACAAGGTAACAAACTCATGTTCAGACCTGTCTAACTCTGACACAGGAATATATAAATCGTATCCTAGACGTTGCCGTAACTTGGTCATACGATTAGCAAACATGGCAGTGATACCTTTATAAATTTTACCCTGAGCATCTTTGTAAATATCATCTTCAAGCAATTCGTCACTATAACAGCTACCAGAAGAACAATTTTCTGAATTCGCTGAGGGCATGTTATGAAATAGCAAAGGACGTTGTTCCATCAATATATTACTCATTAAACGGGGTGATATATTTTCTAATAAAGGAGCATAATCTTTGACCTTGATTGCAACCATATGCAGACTTTTTCTTTCAAGCCCTGAAGATACGTGAGGCACATCTACTCTTTGAATATTGTCCCAAGGTAGCACCCATTTGCCATTTTTATGTTGATAACAAATACTACTTTTTGACAATAGAAAACTAAATTGAGGCTCCCGGTATTTTACCCAAGCAATTAAAAAAGCAATGATAGATGCACTGAGAAGAAATATACCAACTAAATAAATAGTCTTAGGCATCGTCACTAACATAATCACCGAGACACAGAGCAACAACAAACCAATTAATGTTGTCACAATTACGTTTCGTTTAGCATGACTGCGGATTTCGATAATATCTTCCATCTCTACCCCCAAACAACTAGATATAAAATACACATTAAAATGGCCCAAATCACTATAGCGCGGATCCTTTTACATTTTATACAGTCCGTCGCCCACCAATTTTTATTTTTGCGCTTAAGGGTCATTGAAAGATTTGAAGTTATTATAAAACGTACCCTATCCTACCAAGCATATATTCATTTGAACAATAGTCACCCATGATAAGGATTAGTGATAAACCTTAGCCAGACAATAACGTTAGTTGGTGTACAAGAGATGTGCAAGGAGGGGGAAGTTGGTATAAAAGACAAGCGTCAAAGACACAAAAAATAGCCCGCTTAACGAGCTATTTGCTCAGTATTTTTTGATTTTCACTAAGGTAATTACTTTTCATTTGATAGAAAAGAATACACATTAGTTGCTTCACGCTCTTTTGAGAAAGAAACTAAATCAACACCATTGCAACGCATACCATTAGCAGCAGTTAATCGTTGTAATACACGCTTTGATGAACCTGCAATCACACCAATACGGCTACTCAAACTACGCTCTAACATTGCAACGTCATCTTTTACGACAGCTTCACATAAATCTTGATAGTTTAAATCACCAACATATTTGACCTTCTCATCAGAACCCATTTTAGCGTTTGCACCTAAAGCAGCAAAGACTAGAGATAATGCAATTATCTTTTTCATTTCAATTTATCCTATCTAAATAACAACACTAACAACATTTAATATGTACGACTCTTGGACGCAGTTAATTAATGACTGATTTAAAAGATAAATGCTGTATTTTTAATGTTTTCAGCAAGTGAACACCATGTAAAATCTAATAAGTCAATTTAATGACAAAACTAAGACACTGATATTATTTAAGTTTATTACCTTAAGTATTCCATAAAGAAATATAAAAAACCAAATTAATACCAAAAACCTCTATATGGTTCGGGTTTTAATTTTTACCCGTTTAGACAAAAACACCTTTATTAACATAAAAGTAAAAACATTTACTAAAAAGTCCACAACCCCACTAGGCCTAAAAACAACCACCATTCACTTTAAGCCAAAATCATTTTCTCAATTTTATCTATACCTATGTTTTTTTCCTAAATTAAATAGATTTTTAGCGAGACGACCGCAGCCCTAAGGCTTATAATTTATCGAAAATGTAACCACTTTTTAATTATGATTAACAAATTTAAACTTCTCCCAGAATGGGTTGCGCAAGATGCTGTAATACTTGCCTGGCCAGATGAAAATACAGACTGGCAGCCTTGGTTGAACCAAGCTCGAGCTGTTTACATTGAAATAATAAACACTCTGAATCTAACAGATACAGCTGTTATCCTATTAGTAAGGCAAAATGCAATAGAGTCTTGTAAGAGACTGATTCCTAAAAATGCTAAAGTCTTGTTAGTTACTGCTGATTACAATGACACATGGCTGCGAGATTATGGCTTTTTAAGTGTTTCTGATGGTAATAGGGTCTCACCTATTGAGTTTACTTTTAATGGCTGGGGTGAAAAGTTTGATGCGAGTAAAGATAACCAGATAAATAAACTAGCGCTGCAACAGTTCTGTATATCTGACATTCACGCTATAGATCTTGTGTTAGAAGGTGGAGCGATTGAAATTGATGACAATGGCCATTTACTTTCCACTGCCTTATGTTTACAAAACCCAAAGCGTAATGGCGTCAAATCATTAACTGATTATCAACAGGATTTTGCCTCTACTTTAGGTGCAACCACTAGTACGATTCTAAAACATGGGCACTTAGAAGGCGATGATACCGATGGCCATATTGATACATTAGTAAGGTTTACGCCAACCAATGGCTTAGTTATTCAAACAGCATTTAACAGGCCGAAAGATCCACACTTCCGAGGATTAGATGACTTAAAATTAGAATGTATTGCTGCGTTTCCCAATCACCAGATTTTCGAATTACCTTTACCACATATAGTGAATAATGAAGGTCAAAGATTACCCGCGTCTTATGCCAATTTTCTTATTTCTAATCAGCATATATTGTGCCCCATATACCAGCAGCCTGAAGATGAGCTTGCCATTGTCACTATAAAAAATGCCTACCCAGATTTTACGATTGTAGCGATTAATTGCCTGCCTTTAGTTCAACAGTTTGGTAGTTTACATTGTATCACCATGCAAGTACCTGAAGGGGTGCTTAAGCCAGAGGTTTTACAAAGCCTTAAAAATGGAGTTTTTTTATATGAATAAACACAAGCTTAAAGTAGGGCTTGTTCAACAAGCCGTAGAAGGCAATAACAAACAAGTAAATTGGCAGCGTAGTAGCGAACAAATCACAGAATTAGCAGAGCAAGGTTGTGAGTTAGTTTTATTGCAAGAGCTTCACAGCACCCTCTATTTTTGCCAGCAAGAAGACACTGACAACTTCGATTTAGCCGAGCCTATTCCAGGGCCTGCTACCGACTATTTTGCAGCATTAGCCGCTAAATTGAATATAGTACTAATCACTTCGTTATTTGAAAAGCGCGGCTCAGGGCTTTATCACAACACAGCCGTGGTATTTGACCGAGTGCAAGGCTTAGTTGGCAAATACCGAAAAATGCATATTCCAGATGATCCAGGCTTTTACGAAAAATTTTATTTCACCCCTGGAGACATGGGCTTTGAACCTATTCAAACCAGCGTTGGTAAGTTAGGGGTATTAGTGTGCTGGGACCAATGGTACCCAGAAGCAGCTAGGCTAATGGCAATGGCTGGCGCCGATATGCTGTTTTATCCAACTGCGATTGGGTGGGACAAAAACGATACGGCAGAAGAACAAAGCCGCCAACATGGCGCTTGGGAAACCATTCAGCGCTCCCATGCTGTAGCAAACTCAATTCCAGTTGTTGTGGCCAATAGAACAGGCTTCGAACCCTCACCTGTGGCAGGGGATCCAGGTATTCAATTTTGGGGGCAAAGTTTTGTTGTTGGACCACAGGGCGAAATACTTGCTAAAGCGCCTAGCCATGAAGAACAGAATCTAACTGTTGAGATAGACTTACAAAAAACCGAGCAAATAAAACGAATTTGGCCCTACTTTAGAGACCGCAGAATTGAAGCCTATGATGATTTAACGAAAAGATGGCGTGACTAAAACGCCATAAGTAGTTAGCAGCAGAGTGGTTATTTTGGTGTTGCTGCTAACCTCTATTGATTTTACGTCTAGTTTATTGAGTAAGACTCAGAACCTAGGCTTTTGCACTAGGACGACTACTAACAGCAGCATACCAACGTTTTAGATTGGGATGCTTCTCGGTTAACTTGATATCTACCACCCGAGCAAAATCAAGGGCACACAAAGCAGTTATATCAGCGATGCTATATCTATCACCTGCGATATATTCAGACTCCCCCAGGCGTTTTTCTAACACCTTTAGAAATCCAGCTGCATTTTTACCTGCCACTACACCATACTCTTTAATAGGCGTCATCCGATCTTTGAAATAACCCGTGCTATGTTGAAAACACATGCCAACCTGACCAAAAAAGTACAACTCAACTTGTCTATGCCACATATCTATTTGGGCTTTTTCTAATGGCGTGCTACCCATCAAACAGGGCTCTGGTTGAATTTCTTCAAAATAGCGACAAATTGACGCTCCTTCACTGATACAAGTGCCGTCATCTAATTCCAATACTGGGATTTTTCCAACTGGATTTTTGGCGCGCATCTCTGGAGATAAGTTCTCACCTTTTTGGAGGTCGACTTGCACGTATTCCATTGGAATACCTTTTTCTGCAAGAAAAATTCTAACTCGTCTCGGAGAAGGGGCGGTTTTGGTATCGTAAATTTTCATATATTTATTCCTATAATCCTGAGGCTTAAGCGCAGCGCCACAGTAATTGTGACGATTAGTTAAAAAGGCATGATTAAGGAGCTGTATTTAATCTTGAGACTCTTTCCAAGCAGCCAGTTTTTCTTCACTATGCTTTTGAATATATTGGTGCTTATTACTCACCCACCACTTTTCCATGATACGAACATTTTTTTCATTACTTCTATAAAACAAGTCAAAAATATCTCCTAAAAAAGGAATAAGGCCGAGTAAAAAATCAATCACTATATTTTTTAGCATGCTAAAAATCAAAGATTTAGGGACTCCCATTTTTACAGCCAAACGAACAATCACTAAAGAAACGCAAGCCATAATGACATCCCCTACAAAAGGAATCAGACCAATAATAAAATCTAATCCAAGCCTAATACCAATCCCAGGAATACGGATTTTGTTATCGCTTAAGTTAGCCAACGTCTGTGCTTTTAAAAGCTCCTTGGGCGCCCTATAGTTATCATTCATAGTTATCCAATACTTTGTAATATTTGGCCGCAAAACCAAGCCATATATGTGCCTACTGTATAACCCAACACTGCCAACATTACCGCGACGGGAGCTAACGAAGGATGAAATGCCGATGCAACAATAGGTGCAGATGCTGCCCCACCTACGTTTGCTTGACTACCCACAGCCATATAAAACAGTGGCGCTTTAATTAGCTTAGCTACACCTAACATCAACGCAGCATGGATCACCATCCAAATTGCTCCAATTATGAAGAATAAAGGCTCTTCTATAATCATAGTGACGTCCATTTTCATACCAATGGTTGCAATTAATATATACAAGAATACCGAGCCTAATTTGGATGCGCCTACACTTTCTAACTTTCTAGCTTTTGTAAAAGATAATGCTATACCTATCGTACTTGAAAAAATAATCATCCAGAAAAATTTACTATGGAAACTAAATTTACCCATATTTGGAAAGTGTTCAACAAAATACGGGGTAACATTGTCGGCAAAAAGATGAGCCGCCCCCGTCACGCCAAAGGCCACAGCAACAATTAGCATTAAATCTGCCACAGTAGGGATTTTAGAATGTTTTGCTTCAAAGCTACTTACTTTTTCTTTAAGCTCGTCGATTGCAGAGGTATCAGCACCGGTTTTTGCATCAATAGCTTTAGCATTGGCAGCCATTACTAGCAGTACTGCCATCCATAAATTAGCCACTATTATGTCTACGGTAACCATGGCAGAAAACATTTGGTCACCAGCACCATAAATTTCTTTCATAGCGGCTTGGTTAGCACTACCGCCAATCCAACTACCCGCTACCGTTGTCATTCCCCGCCATACAGCTTCCGGACCATCAACACCCACTAACTCTGGAACGAATGTAGCAACAACTATTAATGCGATAGGGCCACCAATGACGATCCCTAATGTGCCAGTAAGAAATAATATAATAGCCTTACTACCCAATCGAGAAATAGCTTTAAGATCAACACTTAGGGTTAGTAAAACCAAACAAGCAGGTAATAGATAGCGGGACGCCACGTAATAAAGTTGCGATTTTTCGCCATCAACGAAACCAAGGGTATTCAATAAAGAAGGTAAGAAATAACACAGCAGCACAGAGGGAACAAACATATAAAACTTTCGCCAGAATGGAGCTTCACTACTAGCAGTATAAAAAACTAAACCTAGTAGAATCGCCAAAATCCCCATTATGGTAGCGTCGTTTGTAAATAATGGACTATGAAGTACAGCTTGATCTGTAAGTACGGGTGTCGACATAAATGATTCCTGTTGTGCTATTGCGCTGTTCCTGAAAACCAACGCAACTTTTTTAATTATTATTTTTGGTTGTAACCACTATATAGCGGTAACTAATGCAAACCTTATATTAACACAAGCCTAGTAAGGGTGATCGAATGGGTTACAACTGTTAGAAGAATAGAGGTTACTCTGCCCCCATTGCCTTTGACAGCTCGCTTCTTTTTTGGGTGTCTTCTGGAGTAGATAACCAACCTTTAAGATTTTTAATTAACATATTAGTCAAAGCTTCAATATGTTGCGTATCGGCATTTAATGCTGCTATGTATTCGTATCTCTCACCACCAGCCTCTATGAAATACTCTTTATTTTCTTCTCCAATTTCTTCAATAGTCTCTAAACAATCAGCTGAAAAACCAGGGCAAACAAGTTGCACTGACTTAACTCCTTGTTGAGGAAAAGCTTTAAGTGACTCATCCGTATAAGGCGTTAACCATTCCTCTCGGCCAAAACGAGATTGAAAGCTAGTAAAATGCTCATTCTTACTTAAACCTAAGTTTTCAGCTATTAGGCGAGAGGTTTTATGGCACTCACAATGATAAGGATCTCCCTTCAGTAAATATCTTTTAGGAATGCCGTGATAACTAAAAATCAGTTTGTCTGCCTTGCCGTTAACTTTCCAATGCTCACGTATTTTATTGGATACCGCTTTTATATATTCAGGGTTGTCATGATAATGAGTCATAAACCTTAACTCTGGCATCCAACGCTTTTTCATAAAACTTTGCGCTATAGCATCAAAGGTAGAAGCTGTGGTTGATGCACAATACTGTGGATACAAAGGTAAAACTAGTAGCTTTCTTACCCCTTGTTGCAGCATTTTATCTACCACTGAGTCAATTGATGGTGAGCCGTAACGCATAGCAAACTCAACCACAACATGCTCGCCATATTCAGAGACTAATTTTTCTCTAATAGCATTTGCTTGATCTTGTGTATGGAACATTAGCGGCGACCCTCGCTCAGTCCACACTCCTGCATAGGCCTTAGCTGAACGACTTGGTCGGATATTTAAGATGACCAAATTCAATATCATCCACCAAATAAGTTTGGGCACCTCTACAACTCGCGGGTCAGATAAAAACTCTTTGAGGTAGCGTCTAAGCTCTGCTTTTTTAGGGGCATCTGGGGTACCTAAATTAGTAACTAACACACCCACTCTATCTAATTGGCTATGATTAAATGCAGGATTACCTTGATATTTCATGAAAAAGCTCTCGATGAAGTATGAGACAGACCAGTCTCAACTCGACATATGATGTCTATAAATACGATTAACTTAACATTTTGGACCAATGCAGATAAAAATCAATCGATGATCTAGTTTAGACAGCGCTATTTTTTACTCTAAACCTAGTAAAATCAGTATTATTCTGTGTGAAACCTGTGCATCATTAGGCTTAGTGCTAGAGAGTGCAGCACCAAGGAACTTGAATTAAAGTAGGGGGTTAGAGTATGGCAAATAAAAAAAGTAATGAAGATAACCAATCAAATCCGGTGTCTGAATTAGATAGCCTTAGAAATATAGTATTCGGCGCGGCAAAAAGTGAGATTGAGCAACGGATTTCTGCTTTAGAGCAACAAACACTAGATAGCTTTAAAAAAATGGAGCTGTTAATAGAGAAGAATGCAAAATCTTTACATGCAAGTATGCAAGATGGCTTTAATCAATTAGAAGACAAACTTGCCTTAGCTGACCAAGGACAGGAACAAAAATCAGCAGAGCTTAATGCATATGCAGACAAAATTTCCTCAGAGTTAGAAATGGCTGAAACTAGCAGCAAACAAGAAACTGACGAGTTACATAAACGAATCGACACTGAAGTAAATGAGCTTACTATTAAGTTCAACCATCAACTTGAAGAAGCACTAGCTAAACTGACACAGGTATCTTCAGAGTTAAATTCGACTAAAACAGACCGTAAAACTTTAGCTAAACTACTCGCTACTGTTGCTTCTAACCTTGAAACTGGCGACGAAGAGTAGCCAAAGTAATGCTAGAAAATAACCAAGGGGCATCTAAACAATCTAGCGATCAACAAATGCAAGAATTGCGTGACATAGTGTTAGGTGATGATGGCCAGTATGTTACTGAAAAAATTAAAGAAAATGCTAGGTTAATGGTGAGTGAAGTTTTATCTGAAGCATTACACGACCGAGAAAAACAAGACGGTTCAGTTAATACGGTACTACTCCCCCTTGTTGAAAAGTCCGTTGAAACATCAATTACCAATCATAGCCAACAATTTGTAGGGTATTTATATCCCTTAGTAGGTAGCTTAGTTCGCAAATCCGTCACAGCATTCATTACCGAGTTTCTCGAAAAAACCAATACTTTGTTAGAGAACAGTTTTACGGTTAAAGGTCTCAAATGGCGCTTTAAAGCTTGGCAAGCGGGAATTAGCTTTTCCCAGTATGCAGCCAGCCAAACCTTTGCATTCAGAGTAGAGCAGGTATTTTTAATACATAGTGAAACGGGGTTACTTCTAAACTCTGTATCTTATGGCTTAGACACGGGTACAGATCCTGACTTAATGTCCTCAATGTTAACCGCAATAAATGATTTTGTTTCAGACTCTTTCAAGCCTAATCAGAGCCCCAGTGAACAGCACTTAAATGTAATACGTACCAGTGACTTTTCTTTATTGATAAAACCAGGGCCCAAAGCCGTTGTAGTGGCCTCTATTACAGGAAATATGCCCCAAGGTGTGGCTAATCAACTACAACAAACATTAGAAGAAATTCACAGGCTTTATGATCAAGAGTTAACAAATTTTAATGGCGATACTGTGCCCTTTGAGCATACACAAAATCAATTACGAAACTGTTTAATCTCAGAGTTAAAACCAGAACACCAAGATAAAAAGAAAAAGCCTTGGTTCGCTTGGATTCTGGTGAGTATGTTTTTTATTGGGTTTGGATACCTTGGTATCAAACAATGGCAAGCCCATAAGTTATTAGAAAAAGTAGAGCAACTAGACAACGAACCAGGTATTTTAATTACTGACATCTCTACGCTTGGCTTAAACAAGGTCCAGTTAAATGTACTAAGAGACCCTGCTGCACAACCTATTAGCGAATGGTTACAACAGCAGAGTATTGAACAACAAAATATACGGCTCAAAGAACGAGCTTATTTATCCCTTGAACCCCGCTTAATGCAACTGAAAGTAAAGGGTGTTTTAAAACAATTCCCTAACATTCAAGTAGATTGGTCTTTGGGGTATCCTCAGTTTACTGGCCAAACAAGCATCAGTGAACAGCTTCGGTTAAAAGCAGAACTAACAACTATCACTGGGCTTAACCTTCAAAGCAATTGGATGAATACCTTATCTATAGAGGACTCTGCAACAGACCCTCTAGACGACCCACAGCTACTAAAAGAGATTTTGGATATAAAAGTTGCTGAAATAAATAGGCTACACGTTACCTTTGGCAATGGAGAAAGTGAATTATCCAGCAATGCCGCACACGTGCTAACATCAGTAGCACAACAATTCAAAGATCTTGAGTCATTAACTGAGCGGTTACGCTTGTCCATCAGCCTTATCATAATGGGAACCAGCGATATGTCTGGCGACCATGACTATAATAAAATACTGAGTCAAGTGCGGGCGGATAATGTAAAGTCTAAATTACAACAACTAGGAATTGACGAAAAGCGCTTAAATGCAATAGGATTGGGCGTAATAGATTTAAACACTACACAAAAAGACGCCAGGATGGTCTTGTTAAATGTGGTATATTTTAATACAGCCAAACCCATCATAAATAACTTCGAGTAGATAATGAGAAGCACACGCGGTATAGAGGTTCTAGTAACACCATGATGCAAAAAAAAGTATGCTTACTTGGTGCATCTGGAGTAGGGAAAACCAGTCTAATAAAACAGTATGTCGAAGGTATTTTCTCTGAAAAATATCTTACATCTATTGGTGTTAAGATTGATAAAAAACAAGTAGAAACTAAATCAGGTCAAGTCAAGTTGATGATTTGGGACATAGAAGGTATTGATCGGTATTGCGGTTTTCAACCTAAATATCTGAGAGGCGCCTCCGCCTATATTATAGTCTCCGACCAAACTCGCTCCCAGTCTTTGCTTGAAGGCGTTGAAATTCAAAAAATGATAAAAGAAGTAACAGATATTCCCGGGTTACTAGCCATTAATAAATCTGACCTACCAGAAGCTTGGCATTGGAGTCAAAAAGAACTTGAAGACATCCAAAGTGGATACGAGAAGACATTCCATACCAGTGCAAAAACTGGGGAAAATGTAGAAAACATGTTCACCCACCTAGCTCAAATAATTGCAGAGTAAAATTAAGCATGGATGCATCACTTCTCAAAACACTAGGCTTATTGGATTGTATTATTATTCAACGGGTGAACACTAATGAATTTGAAGTGTTATATATGTCCAATAATTGGGCAACTGAGTTATTACCTGAGGCAGTTGGGATATTTACCTTTAGTGAAGATTCATCCCCCTATCTTTTAGATTTTTTGATTGATGCTAAAAACTTATGGAACTCTGAAAAAGACGGAAAAATTGATTCTGGTATCTGGTCAGAACAACTCCCCAGCCAGTTAATTAGGCTGGAAGCTACCGCTTTTTATAAAAATAAAAATCAATTTCTGCAAATAAATAAAATAGATACTAGCTACGAAGAAAAGCAAAAAACTCTACAAATAGCTCGAGAGTTGATGTTTTCTGCAGACAAAATATCCGAACAACATGAATATTTACATGCAAAAATGGATGAGCTACTCAGTGGGCCCACTCAAACATTCTTTTTAAAACAACAGATATCTCAAGCCCTAGAACAAACAGACTTAGGGGTGGCTATACTTACTCCTGAATTACAAATAGTGAATAGTAACCCAGCTTTAAAAGCATTGTTCACCGACTCGAACATAAAAATAAATATCCCCGAAGACAGGCTAGTAATCGAGCTATTTAGAACCCAATACCCAGAATGTGAACGAATTTTTTCAACTGGAAGCACTTGGAGTGGAGAGCTTTATTGGTTAAATCCACCTAGACATGGAAAATGGTTAAAGATGACCATACATCCAATAATGTCCGCAAATCAGGTAATACAATATTGGATATTGAGCGTAAGTGACATTACGCAAATTAAGTTTTTACTAAAACGCAATGAAAAATTAGTTCACTTTGACGCGGTTACCGACTTACCAAATCGACAGTTTTTTTGGAAAAAACTTGAAGAAAAAGTCAATCAAAGTTTGCCTTTTTGTTTACTGTATTGTGATATAAAAAACTTTAAACGAATTAATGAGCTATATGGTCATCAAATTGGTGATCAAGCCATTAAGGAGCTAGCGAGTCGGCTCAACTCAATCACTCAAGGAGATGATTTATTAGCTAGAATTGGGGGCACAGAATTCGCTGTAATAATGAATTTGAAAGAAGGTAGCCCTAGTCAATCTATTAAATATCAAGAACAATGCTCTAAGTTTGCTGAAGAATTAATTAACTCATGTCGTATTCCATTCTACCCAGCACCAGGGCAAAAATGTGAGATTGGACTAAATGTAGGAGCCGCTGTTTTTCCGTTAGACTCCAGTAATGCCGAAGAACTCATGAAATATGCAGATTTAGCAGTATATTCTGCCAAAAAGCAAAAAAGTCAAAGTAGTATCCAGTTCTACTCAAAACAACTCATAGAAGCTTCACGTAAACGCATAGAAATGGAAGATGCATTGCGAGTCGCGATTAAAAACCAAGAATTTGAAATATTTTTACAACCTATCTTAGATTTATCTACTAATAAAATTGTAAAAGCAGAAGCGTTAATCCGCTGGCGCCAAAAAGGACACGCACTAGTTTCACCTGAAGAGTTTATTCCTCTAGCCGAACAAACAGGGCTAATCATTCCAATTGGTAAGTGGGTTATCAGCGAAGCTTTTAGGCTACTAGCTCAACTTAACAAGCAAGGAGAATCAATTTCTATTGCAATAAACTTATCTCCTCGCCAAATAAGTGATCGCCAATTATTTGAGTTCATTCAAAGTAACGTAGATGAGTATAAAATCAATGCGCAAAAAGTTGAATTCGAACTAACCGAAGGGGTACTTATTGACAATTATGAGAAAGTGCACCTGCTTCTCGAGCAGATACATGAATTAGGCATGAAGGTATCCATTGATGATTTTGGCACTGGATATAGCTCTCTGTCGTATTTACAAAAATTGCGTATTGACCACCTCAAAATAGACCGAGCCTTCATTAAAGAGCTAACTGAATCTAGCAAGGAAGGGGATTTTGCTTTAATTCTAGCGATTATCTCTATGGCAAAAAGCTTAAATCTTGGAGTCATTGCAGAAGGGGTAGAAACTCAAGTTCAGCGTAATTTCTTAGTCACAAACAATTGCAATGTTGCACAAGGTTATCTATTTAGCCCCCCTCTACCTTTTATTGATTTTTGCCAACTACTAAAAGGTAATAGTTAGCTTAAACAAACCCTAGGAAAACAAACGTTGTTCACCGGCTCTGCGCCTTTTACTTTTAATGACGAGTAACAAGGTGATAAATGCAGGTAATGCTTGAATATATAAAATACTTGTTTTAGCAGTAAGTCCACCGAAGATTCCAGCAATCACAATACACATTAATAAAAAAACTTTTAAAGTTTGATTACCCGTTATTAATCCTAACAGCAATCCCAGCCCTAAAAAGCCATTATACAAACCTTGGTTCATAGCTAATACTTCTGAGGACTTAGCAACTTCTTCGGTCATTGAAAATATCTTGTGACCTATTGGATGATCCCAAAAAAACATTTCTAACACTAAAAAACCAAAATGTAGAGCGGCAACAAGAAACGTCATAAAACCAGCTAAGAACTTCATTCGACAAACCTATGATTATTTTTATTGTGGAATTTATAGTGTGGGAATTTATATGAAGTTGCAAGAATAGCACTCAATACAAAGACAAAAATGCTGTTTAACAGGAAATAAAAAAGCGCCTTTCGGCGCTTTTTTAATATTAGGGTTAACTATTTACCCATCTGACCTTTCATATATCTGAAGAAGTCACTATCAGGTTCAACCACTAACACGTCTTGTTTACTACTAAAGCTTTTCTTGTATGCATCCATACTACGTAAAAAGCTGTAAAATTCGGGATCTTTAGTATAAGTCTCTGCATAAATTTGCGCAGCTTGGGCATCACCCTCACCTTTCAACTTACGTAAGTTACGCTCCGCATCAGCTAACATAACCGTTACTTTAGCATCGATGTCAGCTTTGATAAATTCAGCCTTCTCTTTACCTTCAGATCTATGTTCTCTTGCAACCGCTTCACGCTCGGTACGCATACGTTGGAATATAAAGTTACGTACTTCAGTAGGCAAGTTAATTTGCTTAACTCGAACATCCACAATCTCTATACCTAGCTCATCAGAGCTAGAAGAAGCCTGTTCCATTGCTTCGTCCATCAATTCTGAACGCTCACCTGAAACAATTTGTTGAATAGTTCGTGTACCAAACTCAGAACGTAAACCGTTATTTACTTTCTGTTGTAATAACACCTCGGCATTACCTTTGATGCCACCAGTGGCTAAATAGTAAGTAGCAAAATCTTTAATTTTCCACTTCACGTATAAATTAACGATTAAGTCTTTTTTCTCTGCCGTTACAAAACGATCTGGCGCTTCGTCTAATGTTTGTATGCGAGAATCTAACTTAACCACTCTATCAAAGAATGGTAGTTTGAAATGTAACCCCGGCTCAAAGACAACTGTGTCTCCAGTGTCATTATCTCGTTGCACTTTCCCAAACTGAATAACAATTGCTTTGGTGCCTTCATCTACAACAAAAAGTGAACCAGACGCAAGTAGAGCTAAGACGACAACAATTACTCCAATAAAATTCTTCATAGCTTAGTTTCTCCCACTACGTAGGCCATTACCACGAGTGGTTCTGGTGTTACTTGATACTGGCTGGCTACTATCATCTTGATTTTGTAAACCTTCTAATGTACTCCGGATATTAGCTGGAATACTTGGGCCAGACTGACGCTCTAGTATTTTATCTAAGGGTAAATACATCATATTGCCTGTACCTTGGGTATCCACCAAAATCTTACTCGTATTACTGTAAACTTCTTCTAACGTCTCTATATATATCCGGCTACGGGTAACTTCAGGCGCCGCTGTGTATTGGGGAAGTAACTCTTCAAAGCGAGCTATTTCACCTTGCGCTTCTAAGGTTACACGTTCTTTATATGCCTGTGCTTCTTGTGCCATACGGTTTACTTGACCACGAGCACGGGGCTCTATTTCACGAGAGTAGGCTTCTGCTTCATTAATAAAGCGTTGTTCATCTTCCTGAGCTGCAATTGCATCATCAAACGCTTCTTTCACTTCTTCAGGCGGTCTAGCGTCTTTAAAGTTTAAGTCAACGATAGTAATTCCCATATCGTATGACTCAATAATACCTATTAGCTCATCACGCACACTCTGCCTTGCGCCTTCACGACCAGCAGTCAAAACACTATCCATCTTAGAATGCCCGACAACATACCGAATTGCACTGTCAAATGCCTGACTAAGACTTTCTTCAGGGCTAGTTACAGCAAAGGTATATTTATAAGGTTCTAAAATTTTGTATTGTACTTCCATTTCAACACGGACTACGTTTTCGTCTTCGGTCAACATAGAGCCAGATGAAGGCATAGAGCGCACGGTTTGCACATCTACTGGAATAACCCTATCTACAAAAGTAGGTTTCCATTGAAGTCCAGGCTCAACAAATTTATTAAATTCACCAAAACGAAGAACCACGCCACGCTCAGCTTCTCGAATCGTATAAAATCCACTAAACACGTAAACCACGACTAAAATACCGAGTATAACTGCCAGACCGATCCCGCCTAAGCCTTTGCCGCCAGTGGAGCCACCTTTGCCACCGCCACCAAACTTACTAAATTTACCCATTAAATTTTTAAATACCTCATCTAAATCAGGTGGACCTTGATCACGGCCACCCTTATTTTTCCAAGGATCATTATTGTTACCACCGGGCTCATTCCAAGCCATTATTATTCTCCAGCTAGTTAATTCAAAATAGGCTAAACCTATTTACAATACGTAATTCTTAATTTTTTGATCTGTATCTAGTTTTTAATACTGCACTATATACGATTCTAAATCTGTATCCACTCGCTTAATTAATCTTTGCCAATCACTTTTTTCCATTCTAACATCAACTTGCCAGTCTCCGTTTTCAGCGTAGCTTTGTGAGGCAATACAATTCATATCAAAAAACACCCCACGTAAATTACTTTTAGACGGAGGAATGCGCAAACTATGTTGCACCATATTTTTCGACAAACACTCTGTTATCGCATCATTTAACAAATCTATACCAATGCCTTGCTGGGCTGATATCCAGACACGAATGGGCATACCCGTATCGTCTCTATCTATCTTGGCACTTACACCATCCATTCGATCTATCTTGTTGCACACCACAAGTTGTTGAATCTCGTGGGCATCGATCTCCTCTAACACATCATTTACCTCATCTATATTTTCACGAAACTGATCATCAGAATAATCAACCACGTGCAACAAAAGGTCTGCCTGCTGTGTTTCTTGAAGTGTCGCTTTAAAAGCTGCAATTAGATCATGGGGGAGATGTCGTATAAAACCAACCGTATCAGCAAGAATTGCAGATCCTACATCTTGTAACTGAATTTTTCTAAGGGTCGGATCTAGTGTTGCAAATAGCTGGTCAGCTGCATATACAGAGGCTTCGGTGACCGTATTAAACAAGGTCGACTTTCCTGCGTTGGTATACCCTACTAGAGACACTGTTGGTATTTCTGCACGCACCCTAGAGCGTCTACCTTGCTCTCGTTGCTTTTGTACCTTTTCCAGTCGACGTAAAATGGCTTTTATTCTAGCCCTCAACAAACGCCTGTCTGTTTCAAGCTGAGTTTCACCTGGCCCACGAAGACCAATACCACCTTTTTGTCTTTCAAGGTGCGTCCAGCCTCTAATTAATCTGGTACTAATATGCCGTAGTTGTGCAAGCTCAACTTGCAATTTACCCTCATGAGTTCTAGCACGTTGTGCAAATATATCTAATATCAAACCGGTACGGTCCAATACTCTACATTTGCACAACTGTTCTAGGTTACGCTCTTGGGAAGGGGACAAAGAATGGTTAAAAATAACAATATCAGCTTGCTGTGCACGCACAGCATTAGCTATTTCCTCGGCTTTACCGCTGCCAACAAAATAACGAGCTTGTGGAGCTTGGCGCGAGCCTGTCACCACATCAATTGCATTTACACCTGCAGAAGATACAAGGAGCTGAAGCTCTAATAAATCTTCTTTGCTATTTTCATCTGAAAAATCAACATGTACTAAAACTGCCTGTTCACCAGTTTCATAACGGTCAAACAAGCCGTTCTCCTAACACTTTAACTGTCGTCTGATTCCGCTTGCCCAGATGCTGGCATTGGGATCGCACGAGAGGGAACTACAGTAGATATGGCATGTTTATACACCATTTGACTCACTGTATTCTTTAATAAAATAACGAACTGATCAAACGACTCAACCTGTCCCTGGAGTTTAATCCCATTTACTAGATAAATAGAAACCGGAATACGCTCTTTACGCAGCGCATTTAAGAACGGGTCTTGTAACGATTGCCCTTTAGCCATTGTATTTCCTTTTTTTTATTATTTAGAAAAAACTCCAATAAAGATTATACAGTAAATCATATACCTGTATAGACACACTAGAGCTGAATATCGCCGAGCGTCATCACTTTATCGAGATTGTCTTTCCCAAAAGTATCAAGCGGGTGAATATTTTCCCAGCTTCTTAACCAAGTTAACTGCCTTTTTGCTAGCTGACGAGTAGCTGCAATTGCTTTTTCTTGCATCTCTTTTTCGGTAAAATCACCATCTAAATATTGCCACATTTGCCGATAACCAACACATCGAATAGAGGGTAAATCTAGATGTAAATCCCCCCTATCCCTTAATTTCTCTACCTCTTCCCTAAACCCTGCCTTCATCATCATATCAAAGCGTAAGGCTATACGCTGATGTAATACTTTACGATCATTTGGTGCTATACAAAACTGTTTAACATCATAAGGTATTGGGGAAGTTTTTGTTGCCAACAAATCAGTCATAGTGCGATTAGTTAGAAGATAAACTTCTAATGCTCTTGTTAAACGTTGAGGATCATTAGGGTGAATTCTTGCCGCAGAAAGTGGATCGATCTCTTTCAGCCTGTTGTGTAATGCCTCCCAGCCATATTCTTTTGCCTGGGCTTCTAACTTTAATCTTACATTTTTATCAGATTCTGGTAACGGCGATAAACCATCAATAAGGGCTTTGTAGTACATCATAGTACCACCTACTAAAAGAGGAACATTCCCTCTGTTGGTGATGTCCTCCATTGCGACCAGAGCATCTTTTCTAAATTCAGCCACTGAGTAGCTTTGGGCAGGGTCTAAAATATCAATAAGGCGATGAGGCGCTTTTAACTGCTCTTCTGCACTTGGCTTTGCCGTACCTATATCCATCCCCTTATAAATTAAGGCTGAATCCACACTAATTATTTCACAGCCTAACTTATCACATAGCTCAATTGCTAAATCTGTTTTACCAGAGGCCGTAGGGCCCATTAGAAAAAGCGCAGGGGGCAGGTTCTTTTGTTGATTAGGAATCACGATAAATTTTTCACCCACTCTTGCATTGGGACCATTTTGCCGATTTTATTTAAAGCACCCGTTAAGTTTGGCTCATTTGAGAGTAGTGACAACCACATTTCATGACATTGCGAATTTGAAAACTCTTTCACCATAGAGATACATGCCAATAGATGCTTACAAACCAAAACGCTGTCCGTTTCTTCACACTGCAACGTAGATTCTAATATGTCTACCCAAGGGAACTGCCTAAAATCAGAAGGGACTTTACGTAGTAATATACGATTAGGGGTCCAACCTATCTCTACACTGTTTTCTAACAAGGGCTGGTATAATGCTTTGGCCTGCTCTAATAACTCCGGCGTCGCTTGAATGGACACTGGCATGAGTAAGGGTTGCATTGCTGGCATTTGTTCGGAAAATTTCGCAACTAAAACATATTGATACAACTGAGCGATACCTACTACATAAAACGCACTACCATGCGTGACCAATATTTGTGTATCGTTTACTCGCAACCATTGACCCACGTCAGAGCTTTGCTTCGAAGACTGCTCTAAAACAGAGTTTACAGCCACAGGTGAAGGCTGATTTTCCCCCATACTGGCAGTAGGAGTCATAAGTTGCTGGTAGTTTGACGCAGACTGGCTAACCACCTCAGCATTATAAACTTGTCCTTGCGTGGCAATTTTATTACCGAGATGACGACTACTTGGCGCTGAACGAGGTACATACCCTGGTTTAGCGGCAACCGGTGCGACTTCAGTTTGTAAAGGTACAATATAATCATGATTTGGCTCTGCAGGCGTCAAAACCTGGGGCTCAGATACTTGATTAGCACCTTGTAAATATTGATTTAAAGCATCATTTAATGCTCTAAAAATAAAATCGTGAACGATTCTCGCTTGATGAAATCGCACTTCGTGTTTAGCAGGGTGAACATTTACATCGACTTGCTCTACAGGCAAGGTTAAATACAACACATAAGCACTTTGGCAATTGTCCGCAACGACGCCTTCAAAGGCTTGGCGTAAAGCATGATTTATCAGCTTGTCACGCATCATACGTCCATTGACATAGAAGTATTGAAAATCAGCTTGAGGTTTGGCGTACTCAGGAGGCGTAAACCACCCAGTTAACCTAAAGTCTTCATACTCACTATTTAATTCTATACCGTGCTCAGAAAAAGCTTGCCCGCAAATTGCAGCAACCCGTTTAACCCCATTGGCTTTTGCACTTTTAGCGGGATACTTGCGTAATAATTTACCGTTGTGCTTTAAAGTAAAACCAACATCAAACCGGCTAAGAGCAATGCGCCGTAGTAACTCGTCAATGTGCGTAAATTCTGTTTTTTCAGTTCGTAAAAATTTACGTCTTGCAGGGGTGTTAAAAAATAAATCCACAACCTCAACGCTGCTTCCAGTTGGATGAGCGACAGGGTTAAGCTGCACTTCCATATCTCGGCCTTCACAGTGGGCTTGCCATGCTTGGCTTTGATTTTCTGGTTTTGAGCTTAGAGTTAAACGAGAAACAGAGCTGATACTTGCCAGTGCCTCCCCTCTAAAACCTAAACTCGATATAGCTTCTAGATCATCTAACTTGCTAATTTTACTTGTAGCATGACGGCTTAAAGCCAATGCTAACTCTTCATGAGCAATACCCGAGCCATTATCACGGATTAAGATCCGTTTATGCCCCCCTTTTTCTATCTCAATATCAATGTTAGAAGCGCCAGAGTCTAGACTGTTTTCCACCAGCTCTTTGACTACAGAAGCAGGACGCTCGACAACTTCACCGGCGGCTATCTGGTTGGCTAATCTTGCTGGAAGAATTTGAATGGGCAAAACAATACCTTGTTTAGAATGCGTAAAATTAGGTACGAGGAATAGTCAACACTTGACCGATACGCACAACGTCAGTATTTAAATTATTCGCTTTTTTGAGACTACTCACTCGCACTTTATAGCGCTGCGCTAATAACGACAATGATTCTCCACTTCGTACCTTATGAGTTCGGTTTTCATTTTTCCACTTAGCCCATAAAGAACTATCTGGAGGTGAACTTTTGAAATGCTGCTTGATACCATCAAAAATAGACTGAGCTAGCTTTTGTCTATATGCAGACCAATTAAGGTTCTTTTCTTCTTTAGGATTCGAAATAAACCCTGTTTCGACTAAGACTGAAGGTATATCAGGTGAGGTTAGCACCGCCAAACTTGCGGCTTGTGGTTTGCTTTTATGTAATCGTGTCACTTTACCTAAATGGCTAATCACATCACGACTTAAGTCATAACTGGTTGTTAAGGAGTGATCCATAGACATATCGAGTAACGCTTGTGCTAAATAACGTTCGTTCGCAGTATCTTGAATAATTTCTGCCGCACCGCCTAATAGCTCAGAATGTCTCTCTGTTCTCTCCATCCATCGTCCAAGTTCGGTATTGGCTCTTCTCATAGACAACACCCACACAGAGGCACCATGTGGCTGTGGCGTTGTAAACGCGTCGGCGTGAATCGACACCAGTAAATCTGCTTTGTGTTTTCTTGCAAGTTGCGGACGTTTATTAGGTGAGATGTAATAATCTCCGGTTCGCGTCATGACGGCCTTTAAGCCTTTCTCTTTGTTAATCAAAGACTCTAGGCGCTTCGCGATACCAAGGGTGACGTTTTTTTCATAACTTCCACCACGACCTATTGAACCCGGGTCTTCGCCTCCATGACCGGCATCAATAACAATAATAATGTCTCTATCAGTACCAGATTGAGCATCTAATACCACTTTAGGGGCAGAAGAAGTAGGGTCGTTTAAATCAATTACTAACCTATCTCCATAAGGAGAGGTTGGAGGTAGAGCAAAAATATTTTTCTCTACGTTTTTAGTTAGCTCCATTACAATTCTAACAGAGCCACTATTTTTAGCTTTACTGTAACGTACCTTCTTAACTAACTTGCTTTCGTTAGCCACTTTTGAAAAATCAAAAGTCTTAGGAGTATTTTCAATATCTACTACCAAACGATAGGGATTCTGCAGTGTAAAATAGGTATATTTAGGAGTATCAGATAAATCGAAAACTAAACGGGTGGTGTTAGGAGAAGGCCAAATTCTTAACCCTTCAATGGCATTTTTAGCAAAACTTACAGGGCCAAACCCCATCAGCAAGACACTGATTAATAAAAATTTGACTGTATTGTTCCCGAACTTCTGCATTTTATATTTCTAATGTAAACGGTTAAGTAACTGCGCTCCGGAGGCTGATTGAGCTTTTGCAATCAAAATACGCCCCGTTGACTTGTATTCAATTCTAATGTGTAAATCTGCTGCTGCCAAGAGACCCTCGCCTTTGTCTGGCCATTCCACCAAACAAATACAATCAGGCGAAAAATAATCTCGGATCCCCATGAACTCCAGCTCCTCTGGATCACTCAAGCGATATAAATCAAAATGAAACACTTTCCAATCATCTAACTCATATGGCTCTACAAGTGTGTATGTTGGGCTTTTAACCTTACCTTTATGACCTAAAGCTTGAATAAACCCACGACTAAAAGTCGTCTTGCCAGCCCCTAAATCACCCTCAAGGTAAATAGTTAAACCTGTGTCACAATTTCGAGCCAATTCACCAGCAAAGGTAACCGTCGCTTCTTCATTGATAAGTTCACGGGTAAGTATTTCACAGTTTTCGGTTATTAGGTTTTCAGTGTCGGTCATAAGCTGTTAATTGTAGTCCTTAAAGCAGGTAATAAATCTGAAGCAATCATACCACGTTCTCCGTATTCTCTGGCAACCTTATCTGCGGCTTCAGCATGAGCACAAACACCATAAACTGTCGCTTGTTGTGGCGGCAGGCCTTGAGCAGAAAACGCACCTATAATCCCCGTTAATAGGTCCCCCATTCCGGCAGTAGCCATACCTGGATTTCCACCATCGCACACCCAAAACATCTGTCTATCATCAACGTTAAGACTACCAGTACAAATAACAGTTCCCGCTCCTTTTAGTAGGCTTGTTGCTTTAAAAGAAAGAGCTAATGTTTGGCAACTAGTGTAACGGTCAGCTTCAACGTCATTAATACTCTGGTTCAATAGACGACAAGCCTCACCAGGGTGTGGGGTTAAAATACAGTGTGGCAGCTCACGAACCACGTTTTTAGTATAATCATCACTCAATGCCAACAGGTTTAAACCATCTGCATCAATAACTAAAGGTTTATGCTGCTGTTCTAGATGCGCCATAACGGCTTGAAATTGTTTTGTAGCCCAAGTATCCCGCCCTAATCCGGGGCCAATAATAATACTAGTACACCAGTTTAATGCTTCTTCTAAATCAGAGGTCGTTACCATCAACTCTGGCCTAGTAGCACCAACAAGCGCAGCACTTGATTCATGACAAAATACTTTTACAAGCCCAGTACCAGTGCGTAACGCAGCTTCTGCAGATAATCGTATTGCACCTGGCATACCCACGTTACCGCCAATACATAATAACTTACCAAAGTGGCCTTTATTAGCATGGGGAACCCGACAAGTCAGGGGTTGTAAGCGCTTCCAATTAACTGTTTTGCCTTGAAGAGTCGCCAATTCAAAAAAAGAAGGACCTATGCCTAAATCATTAAATTTGAGTATTCCACATAGACTTTTTGCCTTTCCCGTCACCAAGCCAGCCTTTATCGCCACAAAAGTTATTGTTATGTCAGCTTTAATACACACAGGCAAAGGCGATCCCGTGTCAGCATTCATGCCTGAAGGTAAATCGAGACTTAATACAGGAAGGTTCTTAGCATTGACGGCTAGAATAGTGTTTTGAAAGCTTTCTTTAACTGGCCCTGTAACGCCAGTACCTAGCAGTGCATCAACCACTAAATCAACCCCCTCAAACTCCATATCAGCAAAACTAACAAGCTCTCCACCAGCTGCTAACCATTCACTTTGAGCTTGTTTAGCATGTCCATCTAAGACTCGACTGGGGTCTTCACAAGCCACAATAACCTGAGCTCCTTTACTCAGGGCAAGGTTTGCTACTATATAACCATCACCGGCATTATTACCGTTACCGGCAACCACTAATATATATTTTGCATTGGGCCAGTGGCTGTCGAGTACATCAAAGGCGGCCTCGCCTGCTCGCTCCATAAGTTCATATAAGCTGCAACCGACAACCATGGCAGCCTCTGATTCAAAGCGCCTAACTTGTTCAGCACGTACAATGTTATGTGCTAAACTCGCTGCCGATTTATTGGTTAACAGGTTAGGTAATGTCATCACTTAGCGCTTCAGAATTGTCAACATTGGCTGAAAGTATCAAGGCTTGGGGCAAAGAGCTAGGATTTCAGCAAGTTGGTATTTGCGATGTGGACTTATCTGAACACGAAGGTCGGCTACAGCAATGGCTAGATAAAGGCTTTGCTGGAGAGATGGCTTATATGTCTGACCATGGCATGAAACGAGCCCGACCAGACGAATTATTACCTGGGACGATTAGAGTCATAAGCGTGCGTATGGACTACCTGCCCCCAGATGCTAAATTTGCTCATAATTTAAAAAACAAAGAACAGGCTTATATTAGCCGCTATTCCCTAGGACGTGATTACCACAAACTCTTACGGGCTCGCTTAAAAAAATTAGGAGAAAAGATACGTACAGAGTGTGCTGACTTAAACTTTCGACCATTTGTTGATTCAGCCCCTGTACTTGAACATGCCATTGCAGAAAAGGCAGGGATAGGTTGGACAGGCAAGCACTCTCTTACCATTAATAAAGAAGCAGGCTCTTGGTTCTTTTTAGGAGAACTATTTGTCGATATCCCATTACCCATAGATCAAGCTATTCAAGAAAACTGTGGAGACTGCACGGCCTGTATCACAATTTGTCCTACCCAAGCGATAGTAGAGCCTTATGTTGTAGACGCAAAACGCTGTATTTCATACCTTACCATAGAACAAAAAGGCGCCATTCCAGAAGAATACCGCCCACTCATAGGTAATAGAGTGTATGGATGCGACGACTGCCAGCTCATCTGCCCTTGGAACCGCTACGCGAACATTACTGACGAGCATGACTTTCACCCCAGAGCGACCTTACAAGGTAAAGATTTACTGGTGCTTTTTACATGGGATGAAGTGACGTTTCTCAAAAACACAGAAGGCTCAGCAATACGCCGAATAGGTTTTGAGCGTTGGCAACGTAATATTGCAGTGGGATTGGGTAACGCGCCCTACTCTGCAGCCATTATTGATAGTTTAAATAAGGCATTAGTTCACGCCTCACCTCTGGTAGCAGAACATATTCACTGGGCATTACAACAACAAACAGCAGGCCAACCCAAAACAAGTAGCAGGCTCACTCAAAGGCTCATTCGCAGTGTCGAAAAAGGTCTCCCCAGAGACGCCTAACTAAGTGCTCAATGCACCTTGATTGGTAATTTACAGATAGTTTTGAGCAAGTTTAAGAGCACAGCTATGGTAAGCAGACAAATACAGATCTGATCTGATATCGTCTGCAGGATAGCCATATAACCCAAAGCGATTACCACGACTGTGGCTAATAATAAGTGCATAACGGGCACTATTTTTAATATCACCACGAAAGGGGTCCAAAATAGGTACCTGGTAACGACCACATTTCATCAAGGCAATTCTGCGACCTTGCCTATACACGGCACCATCATAAACAGGGTTATCAATAGTGGCATATACTGCAAACTTGGGAATTTGCACTGTCACACCTTGCCAAGTCATCTGAACAATTTGTAGCGTTTCGGCAAGTGATGAAATCGACTTAGGTAATTCAAATGTTTTCATTATCCCTCCTAAATATAGTGTTCCTATTACATAGACAGACTAACATACAAAAAATGCTCAAAAATTAAGATAATAGTCTTTACAGAGTAAACAATACTCTTCTGAGTATTCTCCTAACTCATTATAAATAGTAATTTTTTCGGTCACCCTTGGGGCAGGTTTTAAGCTAAAAGCCAAAAGTGCCCTAGTGACTAACTTTTGGGGTTGAGTGCTAACTTGAAGCTCTTTAATACAAAATAACCCCATGCTCTGGGCACTCTCGATAAAGCTAAGCGCAACATCAAAAGGTAAGACACAATAAAAACGACCATCCATGGCTAGATTTTCTATTACCTGTGCCAATAAGACTTGATGCTCTAACGTTAGCGTTTGTCGCGCGTGAACTCTAGTATTTTTTGATTGTTTTTTGTTCGCGGCAGTATTAATTGGAAAATACGGAGGGTTACTAATAATTAAATCATAAGAACACTTGCTTGAAAGAGCTTGCAAAGGTCGGAGTTCAAACAAAAGCTGTTGATACCAAGGACAATTTTTAGCATTAAGCTTAGCTTGCTCAATAGCTATTGGGTCGATGTCAATTCCATAAATACGACAGTTATCTGTGGCTTTTTGGGCCAACATAATAGCCAGTAAGCCACTACCGGTGCCAATATCAAGAATATTCTCTGAAGTATTAGGCTCAGCCCAACTACCCAACATAATGCTATCGGTCCCCACCTTCATGGCACAATGGGTGTGCTCTATGAAGAACTGTTTAAACTGAAAACCCTTTTTCTCCAATTTAAAAGACCTGCAATCGAATCATTTTTTTAGCCACATCTCTAGCTTGTACAGGTTTATATTTAGCTAATTTACCCATAAATAAAGGTGATAAAATACCACTGACAAAGAGACTCATTGTTTCTAGAGGTCGAGATTCTTGGCGCTCTCCTAACAACAATGAGGGTCTGACTGCAGAAGCATGTTTTAGTTGAGACATACCTAAAATGGCATTTTCTAACTCACCTTTTACCTTTAAGTAAAAATTACCACTGTTGGCGTTCGCCCCAACTGAAGATATCCATACAAAGCTCTGGGCTTTTCTAGCAAGTTGCGCCGCAACATGTATATATTCAAAGTCAACTTTACGAAAAGCAGCTTTTGAGCCCGCGCGCTTAAGGGTCGTTCCTAAGCAGACATAGGTATGAGAGTTATAAAAATACCCTTGATAGTCATCTAAACAATCAAAATCGACTACAATTAGCTGCAACTTATCTGACTTAACTGAGAAAAAGTTATTGGGTAAAGGCTTACGTATTAAACAAATGATAGTTTGGTATCTATCATCAACGCAAAGCTGCTGAACTAGGCTTTTACCTACCAATCCAGTGGCACCAAGAACCAACGCATTTTGTAACATATTCTAAGCCTTTTGAATTTACCAATCAGTTTGAAACCCATACAATGGGATACTTGATGGGTACAAGATATCAAGAAAACCTCATTCCATATAAAAATAAAAAAATTAATCACTTCAAACTCTGGTTCTTAAGACAATATTTTACTTCAGGGAAATACGATTCATGAAAAACATCGCGAGCCTTTTAATTTTGGGCTTACTCCCCCATTTTGCAAACGCTACAGACACTTCCAAGCAGTTAACTATCGAGCGAATATTTCAATCCCCAGCCTTACAAGGGACTGCACAAAGAAATCTACAAGTCTCTCCTGACGGTAAACGTGTCACTTTTTTACAGGGTAAAAAAAGCGATTATGAAAGACTCGATTTATGGGAGTACGACATCAGTAGTGGTAAAACTCAGCTATTGTTGGACTCAAATGTCTTGAGTTCAGGGCCTGAGGTATTGTCTGACGAAGAAAAAGGCCGTAGAGAGCGTATGCGTTTAAGTGGCTCTGGAATTGTCAGCTACCAGTGGTCGGCAGATGGTAAAGCGGTATTATTCCCTCTTGCAGGAGATGCTTATTATTACCGCCTCGATGACAAAAAGGCTTTGCAACTATTGCAAACACCAGAGTTTGAAACAGATTTAAAACTCTCACCTAAGGGTAATTACTTATCTTATGTTAGATCCCAAGACTTATTTATCAAACATATTAAGACAGGCGTAGAAACACGTTTAACCTATGATGGCAAAGGGCCAATTAAAAACGCCATGGCTGAATTCGTAGCCCAAGAAGAAATGAGCCGCAGAACTGGTTATTGGTGGTCACCTGATGAGTCCCATATTGCTTTTACTCAAATTAATGAAGCACCCGTTGCAGAAATTACCCGAAGTGAAATATACGCTGACTCAATTAAAATGATCACCCAGCGCTACCCAAGTGCTGGCACTAACAATGTGATAATAAAGCTTGCCACCGTTAATATCAGTAATAAGCAAAAGTTATGGGTTAATTTAGGAGCAGATCCAGATATTTACTTAGCTAGAGTAAAGTGGATGAAAGATAGCAAAACCCTTACCTACCAAAAACAAAGCCGTGACCAACAAACGTTAGAACTTAACACCTTTAATATTCAAGATATGAGTGAGCGCACTTTATTAAAAGAAAACAGCAATACATGGGTAAACTTGAATGATGATCTACATTTTCTAAATGACCAAAAGCACTTTATTTGGGCATCAGAAAAAGATGGCTTCAAGCACTTGTATCTTTATAAAAATAACGGCGAGTTAGTACGCCAGTTAACCTCTGGTAAGTGGGTGGTTGATAAAATCGAAAGCATTGATGAGGTTAATCAACAAATTTACTTTACTGGCCGAGCTGATACGCCAACCCAGCGCCACCTATATAAAATAGGATTAAATGGTGGTGACATTGAAAAAGTTACCGAGCGCAGTGGTTTCCACGATATCTCATTTAGCGACGATGCAAGTGTATATATTGATAGTTTTTCCACTACTAACACCCCACAGCAAGTAAGCTTACATAAAGCATCAGGCGAACAAGTCACTTGGTTAAATAAAAATCAAGTTGAAGGTAATCATCCACTAACACCTTATATGGCGGCATGGGTTGAACCCACTATATCTAGCTTAGTCACTAAAGATGTCACCGAATTATACTATCGTTTATACAAGCCTAAGAATATCAAAGGTAAACACCCAGTTATTGTTTATCAATATGGAGGCCCAGGAGCACAAGTTGTTACAGATAAATGGGGGGGCAATCGAGGTTTGCTGATGCAATATTGGGTCAGCAAAGGATACATAGTTTTTAGCCTAGATAACCGTGGTTCAGAAGGCAGAGGCAAAGCCTTTGAGGACCCCATTTACAAAAAGATGGGCAGCATTGAGTTAACAGATCAAATTGCAGGCGTAATATTTTTACGCACATTACCTTATGTAGACAAAGATAGGATTGGCGTTTACGGCCATAGTTATGGTGGCTACATGACATTAATGGCAATGTTTAAAGGCGGTGATTATTTTGCAGCTGGGGTGGCGGGAGCTCCAGTTACTGATTGGGCACTATACGATACCCACTACACAGAACGCTTTATGGGACACCCTAAAGTCGATGCTAGTGCATACAAAGCTTCGTCAGTATTCCCTTACGCAAAAGATTTAAAAGGCGATTTATTGATTTATCACGGAATGGCCGATGACAATGTATTGTTTACCCATAGCACTAAGCTTTACAAACACTTACAAGACTTAGGAATACCGTTTGAAAGCATGGATTACCCGGGCAAAAAGCATAGTATTCGAGGTAAAAACACTGGTATTCACTTATATAAAACCATTACCAACTTCTTCGATAAACACTTAGAAATGAACTAGGTTTGAGGATTGTTTCGGGGGAAGCCCCGAAACGATTATCTAAATATACTGATGTTAATTAAGCAAACATCTGGGTGGCTAGAGTTTGTTGAATACCTACTACAGAATCTTTCTTGAGTTCAGCTTCTATGGGATTATCGCGACCTGATATCCAAATTTTAAGCTCTGCATCTAAATCGAAGTGCCCTGCAGTTTCAACTTTAAAGTGAGTAATAGCACGGTAAGGAATTGAGTGATAATCAACCTTGCGCCCAGTCACACCTTGTTTATCTATCAAGATTAAACGTTTATTAGTGAAAACGTACATATCTCGAATCACTTTGAATACTTGTTGAATACTCTCTGATTCACCTATTATTGGCTCTAATTCCTCAGCAACCTCTTCTACATTTATCTCTGACGCATTGCCCATAAGGCCGTCTAATAATCCCATTTCATTCTCCCATTGAATAACTAGAGGATTAGCATAAATGTTGATGCGAAAATAGCAACCACAGGCTACTATTCCTCCGGACTAATAACTAGGTGAATCTATACCCTCTCATGCCAAATGTAACATTTTCAGACATACAAGCCGCCGAACAGCGCATTCGCCCATATGCTAAGCACACACCTATTGTGGGATCACAGTTACTCAATACATGGTTAGGCCATGAGATATTTTTTAAGGTTGAATGTTTTCAAAAAACAGGGGCTTTTAAACTAAGAGGCGCTTTGAATATGATGCTCAAAGCCCAAGAAGAAGGCAGGCTAGGCCAGCGAGTGGTAGCTAATAGTTCTGGTAACCATGCACAAGCAGTAGCTTACGCGGCAAAGATATTAGGCATTAAGGCGACTATTTTTAGTCCGCAAAATGTATCTAAAGTCAAAGCGGCAGCTACACAATATTATGGAGCAGAGTTAGATCTAAGCCCAACCCGTAAAATTGCAGATGAACGAGTAGTTAGTGCTGCAAAAGAAGAAGGAGTGTTATACGTCCCTCCTTTTAACCACCCTCACATTATGGCTGGGCAAGGCACAGTTGTCCTCGAGGCATTAAAAGAAATTGGAGAAGTTAACGCTGTTTTTGCCCCTGTAGGAGGTGGCGGTTTGGTATCTGGTTCGGCTATAAGTGCCAGAGGTTTATTCCCAAAAACAAAGATTTTCGGATCAGAGCCTTTAATCGCAAATGATGCAGCCCAGTCGCTTAGGAAAGGCAGTATTCAATCTTTACCTGAACAGCCCAATACCTTAGCTGATGGAGCAGCCACTTTGCAGGTGGGAGCTGAAACCTTTGGACATCTGCAGGCACTCGATGGCATTTACGAAATCAACGAGCGCCAAATCGCATATTGGACTCAATGGCTGCAACATTTATTAAAGGTTCATGTTGAACCTACCAGTGCAATGAGTATGGATGCCGTGACCCAATGGTTAGTTAAGCAAACCAGTCCGCAAAAGATACTCGTTGTGTTATCAGGTGGAAATATTGACCAACAAAAAATGCAAAAAATATGGTCTGAAGACCATTTACAAAGATTACCCACTCTTTAATTTTATTATTCATGGGTTAGCGTTTGTTAACCTACCCTGCCCCACTCAATTGATTTTAAGCTGAGACTTTTAGCAACAAAACACCATTGCTTAGAATATCACCTAATTTTATGCCAATTATTCCCACAAAAATGCGAATTTTGGCCATTATCAAACCCAAAGTATTGTGTTTATTGCAAACATATCCAATCTAAGGCAAGTTAGACTAAAGGCTTAGTTTAAGGATAAGATTTTGAAACATTTACTTTTTGTTTCTTTAATATGGTTTAGCAGTTTGACCATAGGTGCACCTACCCATATTAGTAACGTCAAAGGTTACACCTTAGACAATAATGGTGTTTTGATTCAATTTTCAAACATAGTGTTTGATGGTGGAAAAGTGTTAGCACTCGGCGGACTGGAAATTAATGAAAACTATCCAGCTGCCACTCAAGTCGATGGCAAAAGTAAAGTGATGTTACCAGGGCTGATTGATTCACACGGACATGTAATGGGTCTAGGAGAAACATTATTACAAGTAGACCTACGAGAAAGTAAATCAGCTTTAGACGCAGCCAAAATGGTACAAGCTTATGCCCAAAGTCAAAAAACGCTACCTTGGATCACCGGCCGAGGCTGGAATCAGGTTCTTTGGCCAGGCAAACAATACCCCAGCGCAAATATTTTGGATGAGTTTGTCAAAAATAAACCTGTCATGCTCTCTAGAGTTGATGGTCACGCGACATGGGTAAACAGTAAAGCCTTAGAAATAGCCGATATTACAAAAGATACACTCGACCCTCCAGGGGGTAAAATTATTCGAGATGCTAATGGGAATCCAACTGGTGTATTAATTGATAACGCTATCGACCTTTTATATGAGCACTTACCAAAAATATCAGAAGCGACCCTCAAATCTCAATTGGACGCAGCGGGTAAACAACTCCTTTCTGAGGGGGTGACGAGTGTTCACGATGCTGGGATAGGAAAGGCTACATATAACTACTATCAAAAACGTGTAGCAGAGCACACCTTACCAGTGCGTATTTATCCGATGATAGGCGCTTATTCACCGGCACTGATAGAAATGTTAAATGCTGGACACATCCAAGACCAATATGACTGGTTATCAATAAAAAGCGTCAAAGTATATGGGGATGGAGCATTGGGCAGCCGTGGTGCTGCACTGCTAAAACCTTACTCTGACGATCCACACAATAAAGGACTATTAGTTACCCGAGAAGCGGATTTAAAACCACTATTCGATTTAATTTTAGGTAAAGGATTTCAACTTAATTATCATGCAATTGGAGACAGAGCCAACCGCCTTGCACTGAATCAGTTTTCAGATAGTTTTAATGGAGTTGGAGGTAAGCATCTTCGTAACCGTGTTGAACACGCACAGGTTATTAATGTTGACGATATCCCACGCTTTAAAACCCTAAACATTATCCCAGCCATGCAACCCACCCATGCAACAAGTGATATGAATATGGCAGAAGACAGAGTAGGCAAAGAAAGGTTAAAGGGTGCTTATGCATGGCAAACATTTTTAAAGCAAGGTACACCTGTAGCCTTTGGTTCTGACTTTCCTGTGGAACTCTCTAACCCATTTTATGGTTTACATGCCGCGGTCACACGGCAAGATCGCAACAACTATCCAGAAAGTGGCTGGATCCCAGAAGAAGCAGTAACCGTGACACAAGCCTTTAGAGGTTTCACCTTAGATGCAGCCTATGCGGCCCATCAAGAGAAAATATTGGGAGGATTAACACCAGGGAAGTGGGCCGATTTTATTTTTGTAGATCAGGATATTTTTGCAATATCAACGCAAGACATTTGGAAGACTAAGGTGCTAGAAACTTGGATTGCAGGTGAACAACGTTATAAAAAACAATAAATATTTACTAATCTAAATAACATTTAATGCAAAGCTGACAACCCAGATTAAAACACTAGGTTAAGGTAGATAATAGCCCATTAAGAGGTCAAAAGTTGCCAAATTCGTCTATTAAACAAAGCAGCAATGATGAAGCTGCAATAATAAAAAAATACAAAGTATTAATTGATAAATTAATACCTTTACAGCATGAAAATCGACTTCTTGAAGGGCTAAACAAATTTTCCGCTAAGCTCCCTCCTCGGGTCAGAAATATAGTGAAAGAAGAAGTTATTCGTGTTACTTCTCTGACTGATGCAGTGGCCGATAATTCTGAGTTTGCGAAATTCCCCATATTAAAGTTTAAACACTTTGGTATCCCAATGCGGCTCGACAAAGTAGGCCAGCAAATTTTAGCTAGGGAAACTAGCCGTTTTGATGATAGATACACTGTAGGTGTATTTGAATCGGTGATGAACTCTGAGCATTATCAATCCCACATTAAAAAGGAGCAACAACAGAAAATAGTCAAAGCTTTTAAAGTAGAGTCACAAACTTTTAAAGATATAGATTTCGCCACAGATTTAGCAATTCGACCTAACTTCACAGTCTACAGTCCTGAATTTGAAAATGGCAAACACTGCCCGTTAAGCGCATTATCTCAACAAGGTATGGTCATACAAACTAAACGCCAACCCGTTATAGAAGCTGAATCCTTAAGTACAAAAATATTAGTATTTACTTTCCCAAAAGTAGCGGGATTAAACGACGGAGTTATGGATGTAAAATTTGAATTACAAGCAAGTCATTTCAATAAAGATCTATTGGTCACTGAAACTCACTTTAAATTTGCGGATGACACCCCAAAACTACTCATTGAACAATGGATTCAATACATTAAAAGTGCCGCCAACCATTTTCCTCTAGAACGAGAACTAGAAATAGAGCGAGTATTACAAAATCTTGAACGGGATCGTATTTTTGCCAACAGTCCTTGGATCCCTGTATTTTTAGGTTCAAATAACGGTCAGTTAGCTCCACTTTTCGAGTTAAGCACCCCTCAAAACAAAGAGTACAACAAGTATTTCAGCGTTACCCAGGATCTCCCAACTAAGCAAATTTTTCAAAGTTTACTAAAAGAATTGTTACTTCATAAGGAAACCTTTTTACTAAGCGGCAACATTAAAGCTAAAAGTGAAGACGTAAATGTGGCGGTTACCCATAGGCAATTAGCTAAAACAGGGTTGATGAAACAATTTATCGAACTTGCCACGCAATCTGAACAATTACGTGTAGTGCAGCTAAGGTTACAGACCATAAAAGAAGACCACAAAAATACCGCCTTTGAAATTCATGATATGACTGCTAGTGATTACCCAAACCTAACGAATATTAGTCATCTGCTATTTTGTAAAGACGTAACAGATTGGGTTGGCAATTTGAAGATAGGTGAGCCTGAACCTTTCAAACCCTTCCCAAAAGTCATCATTAAAGACAAAAGCAAATGGCCAATACAACTTGTCATGGAGTCTAATTCGGATCGACGACTAGAACCTCGCTATTCTATGAACTCCAGTGCCAAAATTAAAACGGGATTGTTCAGCCAGGTAGAGGCCACCCTTAATGATTTGTCTGCAAAAGGGCTTAGCCTTACAGTTTCAGAACCAACCCAATTGCAACTAGATGACACAGTGAAAATTTCGATCAAAGATTTAAAGCTACACTCCCATAAATATGAGGTTGTTTATTTCGATAAGACAAAGGGAATATTAAGACTCAAATTACCCAAAGAATTAGTGAAGAGCGATAGTAAAAAATTAAAGCAACTATTTTACAGTAATACTAAATATTTTAAACCTAGAGATATGAGTATTAAGCAAAGCAATATTTATCGCTTTTTATGGGAGTTGAGCATACGTAACCAAGCATGTGCATCTATTCTTATTACCAACAATAGATTCACAATAGACCGCTTAAAAACCATTTATCACAAACAAGACTGCAATGATCTCAAGCCTTTCTCTGCCTTAGGCAACGAAGTACCTTTACATGGTTTTTTTGCAGATAAAAATGCTCAAGGACCAAAATCTACAATTTTAGATAAGATGTTACGTAACAGCCTCAGAGATGCTCATGTGGTACATATTGAAAGGTCCAAAGATCAACGTATAATTTTTGTAGAAGAAGAAGAGTTTTTGCATGGAAAAGTAAGAAATCAAATTAGTGAGCTAATAACAAAAAAATCAGCAGAAGCATATGTGTCCCATTTAATTGCTATTCGCTGCAATGAACAAAATACCCCCTTAACAAAAAAACGGCTCGCAGAAATATCCAAAATTGATTTAGATATTTATCAAAAATTACAAACTATGCAACAAGGTTACACCCACGTTATGTACCTCACTAATGTATCGACTTTTCATAACGTATTACTTCGCTTTGGAATTTATCCAGAAAAACAATCACCACCGGAATAGGTAACACAAAGACTCCCCCCTTAAACATGTTGATGTTATTTAGCTATTACAAAGCCATAGGCTAACTAACTTGAACTCACCAAAAAAATTTACCTAGGTAAACTCTAGAAGATATTTTGAGTAGGTTACAATTAGCATTGAATTAACTGATAGAGAAATAGATGTTAAAAGTTTGCAGCAGTTTCTAATAGCACCCAACTCATCGAGTGATCTAATTGGAACCAAGCCCTTCTCCTATACATAATATTCACTTGTACATTACCAAACTCTTATAACTAAAATCCTAATTACTAATTAGTCATATAACTACAAATATTTTATAAAAAATGACAGTAAACCTTGGATGAATATTAACCTGCTGCTACAGTGTGTTGGTTAACATTCAAGTTTTTAGGATAAGGCAGTTTTAAAGCGAGTGTTAATATAATTAAAAAAAATAAAGCCAAAGATTACAAAAATATAATGGCTGAATAAAATTCGAGCAGAGAAGGAAATAAAATGAAGAAACAACTGATAGCATTCAGTTCGGCGACTATGATCATCTGTAGTGGTTTTGCAGTATCATCTCAAGCTGAAATAAGTTCCGCTAAAAGCATGGCAGAACAATCCAACAAACTACAATCAGCGGCACCCGCAAAGTTAGTTACTTCCACAACCCGCTATTCAAACAAAGTATTTACACGCCAAAAAGGTTTAGTTGGCGAACAAAAATATATAGTTAGATTTAATGAAGAACCACTCGCGACGTATCGCGGAAGTATTGCTGGCTTAAAAGCAACCGCAGCAAACATTAAGCGCGTGGCCGGTAAACGTAATGCTGAGAAATTAAACTCACGTAGTACCGAAAGCCAAGCGTACTTAGCTTTTTTAGCTAAACGTCATGCAAAAATGGAACAAGAAATGAGTGCTCGCCTTGGCCGCACTTTAGATATTAAAAGACGTTATAAAGCAGCCTTAAATGGTCTAGCCGTCACTATGACTCAAGACGAAGCTGAACGTTTAGCTAGTTTGTCTGGAATTCAACGTATCGAAATTGATCAAGAAAGCTTTCCAGATACAGACAGTGGCCCAGCGTATATTGGAGCTCCATCTGTTTGGGATGGTTCAGCAACTGGAGTAGCCGCTAAAGGTGAAGGTATGGTACTTGGTATCCTCGATAGTGGTATCAATGGAAGTCACCCTTCCTTTGCTGCAACTGGCGGCGACGGATATGAGCACATAAATCCTCTAGGCGACGGCGTATTCAAGGGTGAGTGTGATGCATCAAGTGCTGATTACAATCCTGCTGTTGAGTGTAATAATAAACTCATTGGGCGCTATTTATTTATTGATGCGACACCTACAGAAAGTAGCTCTGAAGATACTGACGGTCACGGTAGTCATACAGCCAGTACCGCCGGCGGTAACTTCATAGATGCTCCTATTTATGATGCCGAAGGTACTCCTACAGGTCTTGAGGTAGGTATATCTGGTGTTGCTCCACATGCCAACATTATGGCGTTTCAAGTATGTGCTCCTAGCTGTTTTACAAGTGACCGTATCGCTGCTGTTGATCAAATTATTCTAGACGGTGTAGTCGACGTAATTAATCACTCAATCGGTTCTAGCACTCCAATAAACTCTAGTCCTTGGGATGATTCTGGACAGCTAATATGGTTAGCGGCTCGAGAAGCAGGCATCACTGTAGCTAACTCTGCTGGTAATAATGGTCCGGATCCTTCAACTCTTGGTAGTGCTGGTGCCCCGTGGATGACGAATGTCGGTGCATTCACTCACGACCGTGCCTATGAAGCTAAATTTATTACTGATTTTTCTGGTGGTGACACTAGCTTCCCTGCTGATTTAGAGGGTGGCTCAGTTTCTGGTGGCCATGGCCCAGCAAGTATCGTATATGCGGGTGATTTCAGTAATGGTGATACAAACCCTGAGCAATGTTTAACAGCTTTTCCTGCTGGCACTTGGTCTAACGACGAAATCGTAGTTTGTGACCGTGGTGAAATCGCTCGTACTCAAAAATGTATTAATGTACGAGATGGTGGTGCAGCTGGCTGTGTATTAGCAAATATCGATGATGGAGCGACTTCAGTTGCAAACGATGCCCATGTCATTCCGTCTATTCATATTGATGCTGCTTCTGGTAATGTATTAAAAGACTGGTTGGCCTCAGGTACTGGCCATATGGCTACTATCACAGATGGCTTAGTACCATTTAGCACAGACCCATCACTAGGAAGTTTAGTTGCTGACTTTAGCTCACGTGGACCAAACACTAGCCAAGATTACTTGCCAGTTATGGTCGGTGCCCCAGGTGTAGATATCTATGCAGCTTATGTAAGTGGTATTGAATACGCCTTTATAAGCGGTACTTCAATGGCTAGTCCACATGTAGCTGGAGCAAGTATCTTAGTTAAACAGGCTAACCCTGATTGGACAGATGCTGAAGTACAGTCTGCCTTAGCGACTACTGCGGGAGCTACTTTTAAAGAAGACGGTGTAACTGCAGCCACTCCATTTGATGCTGGTGGCGGTATGATTCAAGTTGATTTAGCTGTTCAAGCAGGTTTGTTACTTGATGAAACAACGGCCAACTTTGAAGCGGCTAACCCTGCAATAGGTGGTGATCCTAAGGCTCTAAACGTTGCGGGTATGGTTACTCGCGCTTGTTTAATCAATTGTTCTTGGACACGTACTGTGGAAGCTACGGCCGCTGGTTCGTGGACTGTTTCAACAACAGATCCTGCAATTACAGTTAGCCCTGCAAGCTTTAGCTTAGCTGCTGGTGAAACACAAAGTTTAGTAGTTACAGTAGATAGCAGTGACTTCTCTACAGATGAGTGGGTTCATGAAGTTGTTAATTTGATCCCAAGTGGCGATATGCCGGATCAACACTTAACCGTTTCATTTATGCCATCAACAGGAGATGTTCCAGAAGCTGTTGAGATTGAAGCAGTTAGAGACTTGGATTCGTACTTAGTAGAAGGTATTGAGTCTAGCGAGATCACTGACTTACAAGTTTCAGTGGGTGGTTTAGTAGCTGCAAATACTGTTGAGTTCAGTTTATCTGGGGACAGTGACGTTAGCACACCTTTTGATAATTTAGCTGACGGCGTGGCATATACTACGGTTACGATTACTGAAGACTCTACTAGGTTGGTTGCATTTACTACAGATGCCAACTCTGAATCTCCAGACCTCGATTTATTCGTTGGTTTTGATGCAGACTTAGACGGAATGCCAGATGAATCAGAATTAGTTTGTGTAAGCGCCACTGCAACTGCAGAAGAGTCTTGTGACTTTACTGAATTAGAAGTTGGTGATTATTGGGTAATGGCACAAAACTATACCCCTTCAGAGACAGCTCCTGATGCAATAACTCTTTATACAGCAGTTGTTGATGAAGACAGCGGCAACCTAACAGTTGATGCACCTTCAGTGGTTCCTGAGTTAACACCATTTGATCTGCGTTTAGTGTATGACCTTTCAGGCTCTGCAGAAGGTGACGTTTTCTTTGGTACATTAACACTAGGCGCTGATGCATCTAGTCCAGAAAGTATTGGTGTTATACCAGTTACTATCACCCGTGGTGTAGACGACGTAGTATTTACAGCAAGTAGTAACACTGCTGCCGTAGGCGATGTCTTAACCTTTACAGTTGACGTAGCAACTAACTTAAGCCCAGAAGAAAGAAACTATGCTATATCAGCTAGTATTCCTGAAGGCTTTAGTTTAGTTGAAGGCTCAGTTACTGGAGGAGGTGTTGCATCAGAAAACTCAATAGATTGGAGTATATCTCAAGCGTCTGTAGCAAATGCTCAACCTTCTTACGATGTTGTTACAAGTCTCGAAGATAGTGCTTGTGCAGTTCCATTTGCAAATAGTGGAGCGTATACGGATTTAGAGCAGTTTGGCTTGTTCCCTGATACGGGTGTAACTGGTGATACTATCGCTTACTCAACATTCTCCGCACAGAACTTTAATTTTTACGGTGAATCTTTTGTGGGTGGCTTTAACTTCACAGATGATGGATTCGTATTCTTTAACTCTACATCAGGTAGCTCACCTTGGGTTAACTTGTCAATTCCAGATGCTACAGACCCAAATAGTCTAATAGCAATGTTATGGAGAGATATGGTAGTTCCAGAGCCGAGTACTACAGCAGGTTCGGTAGCTGGTGTAACCTTAGCAACAGCTGGTACTGATTTAACCATTATTGAATATGACAACATGGAGTTATATCCAGGTGGAGCAGGCGATAGCGTTGATTTCCAAATGGCTATTACAGGTGTGGCTGATGACACAGCTGGCGCATATGAAATCATGGTTGCCTTTGATAATGTAAATGTTAGTTCAACTGACGGTACTATTGGTGTAGAAGACTCAACTGGTTCTACTGGTACACAGTTCGCATTTAATGATGTCGCTATTACTGATGGTATGGCTGTATGTTTTGATTTGGTATCACCTACCTTTGAATCAGTGCAGTTGACTTATCAATTAGTTGCTGATGCCGACTCATCTGGCCAAACAATTATTGCAGAGCTTTCTAGCACTGTAGATAGTATTGGTTCAGTTGAGGTTGTAGAGACCGAAGTAGTGGAAGTAGAAGGCAATGCAACAGCTGAATACTCAACGAACTTCTTTGGTCAAACAAGCTATGCCCTAGGTGACCGTATAAGTATCTTAATGACTCTAACAGAGGACGGAGTTCAAACTAACTCCCCTGACGTTGAGTTTGATCTTATCGCTCCAAATGGTGTTGTTCTTGCTACTTTTACACCTCGTAGCATAAATGCAAGAGGTGGGTCTTACTTGTTAGTTATAACAGGTCCGCGTAGAGTAGGTGTATATACCTTAGAAGCTAAAATAGACGGTGAACTGGTAGGCTCTCAAAATGTGCTTATCCAGTAAATAGTTACGAATTAAGGGAAAGGGTAACCTTTCTCTTATTAAAGCTATTAAAATTACAAAGGCTAATTATTGAGGAGTATCACTCTTCTTTATTTAGCCTTTTTTTATGCCTGTAGAAAAGTAACGTTTTCAAAGGTTATAAATGCTCATTCTATTGTCATCCAACTAAATTAATAACATATCAGAAATGGCACATGAATAAGTCAATGAACCGAATAGGGATACCTATTAACTCATTTTTTTCAACAGAAAATGTAGTAAAAATTAAATTACTATAGAACTCATTAAGTTAAATGACGGTAAAACTTAGCAATACGTTTAAGTATGGGCAAGATTAGATAGTTTCGTTGCTATGAAGGCTCTCTTTGTCTGCTCTGACCTTTCTAAAGCCATTTATAGAATTCCATAGAGGGAGGCCAAAAAAACCTTGTAGAGGTAGGTTTATGCAGTGTTGAAGTTAACCAAAAATCAGAACTATCAGCTTTGGAGCGTAAATATCCAAATATTAAAATACTGCCCTAACTTACTGTTAGAGCAGCTAAAGCTAAAACATTAGGCTGTAAAGTTACAAAATTAAAATGATGCTATAACCCTTGATATAAAGTTGTAATCCACCTTTCTTCATTAATGAAACTCCAAGACCAAGATTTATATTTATCACCTAAGCCAATTTCTATCGCTTTTTCGAGACTTATGGCTTTTTGCTTCATTGATTTTACTATTTCAGAGGTATCTAACATCATAGTTAACAACATTTGGTAATCTGCTTTAGTCGCTAGGTCACCGTGTCCTGGTATGATCTGAGTCTCATCATTTAACATATTCAGTAACTTAGTTACGTTCTCAATATACCCTTTAACTGTGCCGCCTCCATCAAGGTCTATGTATGGAAAACGCCCTTCAAAAAACAAATCACCCGCATGTAATACGTTTGCATTTTCAAACCAAATTACGCTGTCACTGTCGGTATGACCCGCAGGAAGGTGCATAACTTTGATAGTTTCATTATTGAAGTGAAAGGTAAGGCCTTGTTGATAAGTGACTACAGGCAAAGCAGCGTGATTATGATCTTGTTTTTCAGCTAAACGTTTACGAACATTTTCATGGGCAAATATAGTGCTGTCTTGTACTTCCCTAAAATATGCATTAGAGCCTGTATGGTCGCCATGATAATGAGTGTTTATCACATACTTCATTGGTGATTTTGCGATATCACCAATGGCAGTCGCAATTTTCTCTGCTAAAGGCTCAAATTGGTCATCGATAATAAGTATGCCATCTTCTCCAGCTGACACCCCAATATTGCCCCCCATGCCTTTCAACATATGCACAGAGCCACTTACATTTTGACTAGTTATTTTTGCCTTTGACCATCTGTCTTCAGCGAAAACGCTACTACTTATGAGTACTGCAGTTAAAGCACTAAGAGCAATAATTTTTGAGGGCATGTAAAAGTTCCTTTGACGTTAATAATACTGATAATTGTTTTTGCATTGGCACTTAGACCTTATATAGGCCTTTTGTATTTCAAGAAAATAAGAAGCAAGACTATTCAATATAATCAAATCTAGGCTTAGATTTACCATCCACCTCAACGGATTCTATAAACATAGACAAGGGCCTAACCCATAAACCTTGCTCACCATACAAAGGGCGGTAAACCACTAATTCTGATTCATCTTCTGAGTGCTTAGCAACACCAATAACCTCATAATCGTTGCCTTTATAATGACGATATTTACCAATTTTTACTGACATGCATGCTCTCTCTAATCTATTAAATAATCTGGTAACCTTAAATTGTACTTATACAACAGCCTAATCACCAAAAGGTAAGGTTAGTTGCTTACTTTCTTTAGCTTCAGCCAAGCCAACGTTTAACCCAACTAACCGAATTCCCCGATTAGCTTGTCGAGACAAACCTTCAGTTAATAGCTCTAAAAAATAGTCTTTATCTAAGGTGTTACATTTGTGTTCAACTGTAGTTTGTTGAAAGTCACTAAACTTTAGTTTGATACCTTGGCTTTGTATTTGTGTGTTAGATTTCTCTAAACGCTTTTCTAATAATGGAAATAGGCTATCAATCATTTTAATACAGTCTAACTCATTTTGAATGTCTTCAGCCAAGGTGCGCTCTACACCCACTGATTTGCGCTTTCGCTCAACCGTTAAGCTTCTCTCATCACGGCCATGGCTTCTGTCCCAAATTACTTTACCAAACTTTCCAAAGCGCTTTACCATGTCTTCAAAGGGAAACTTCCTTACGTCAGCACAGGTATATAACCCCATATTATTAAGTTTTGCTAATGTTACTTTACCCACACCGGGTAACTTTCCTAAGGACAAGTGATACACAAACCCATCTAATTTTTCAGGGGTTATCACACACAAGCCGTTTGGCTTGTTTTCATCACTTGCTATTTTTGCTATGAATTTACAAGGTGCGACGCCAGCTGAAGCTGTTAGCTGTGTTTCTTCAAATATTGCTCGCCGAATATCCTCAGCAATCAAGGTGGCACTGCCCGAAAAGAGAGTACAGTTAGATACGTCTAAATATGCCTCATCCAATGAAAGGGGTTCAATTTTATCGGTATAGCGATTAAAGATACTTCTAATCTGCTTTGAAATATCGCTATAGAGCTGCATTCGGCCTGGAGCTAATACTAGGTTGGGGCATAACTTTAAAGCATGAGCAGTAGCCATGGCAGAGCGCACCCCGTATTTACGAGCTAGATAATTACAGGTAGAAATTACCCCTCTTCTATCTTTACTACCTCCAATTGCAAGAGGCACGTTTCGATATTCGGGGTTATCACGCATTTCGACAGCGGCATAGTAACAGTCCATGTCTACATGAATTATTTTGCGCACACCTAAAACCAAAAAACTGTATGTAAAAACAGTATTTTGGCAGAATATCTTGGTAATATCTACTATTTAGACTGACATACAATAAACGCCAGACTGACTGACATTTATTTAGATGACTGGTATTAGAAAATGGCTATAAGTAACCATTTATAAAATTTGGTCTTTCTTCCACTCATTTAGTTTCGCTTCTCTGGCTTGCTCTTTTTCCATACGCATCTTTTTACGGTCGCAAGGCTCGGGACAATCACACGCTTTATCAATACCTAACGCACCTAAACCTCCACAACTCCCTGCAATAGATTTTTGTTGAAAGATATAGCCTACAGACATTGCAACAGCAACGACAATAAAAAATACGAAGGCTAGAATAAAGGTACTCATAATGAATCTCCGGTTAAATGAAAAAAGTTTTAGTGAATAGTGACAAGTTCATCAAACTTCGAACTAGTATACTCTTTAAAGCCATGTTCTTCTTTAGTTATCAATAGAACGGCTAACTCCTGCTTTTCTGCCAATATTAATGCTTTATCTTTACCCATTACATTCAAAGCAGTAGCGAGACCATCTGCAGTCATTGACGACGGATGCACGACAGTAACCGAGACCAAATTGTGAGTGATAGGTTTACCTGTGTTTGGGTTGATTAAATGTGAATAGCGTACGCCGTCATTTTCATAATAAATACGGTAATCCCCAGAAGTGGCTACAGCGTGATCTCCTACACTAATGATTCGCTCGATTGCACGTTCGTTAGTCAATGGTTTCTCTATCGCTACGCGCCAGTCTTCATCGTTTGATTTTTTACCAGATAGACGCATCTCACCGCCCACCTCAACAAGGTAATCAACAATATTATGTGACTCTAAAATTTCTGCTAGCCTATCAACACCATACCCTTTGGCAATAGTTGAAAGATCGACATAAAGGTCAGGGAGCGTTTTCACAGCAGCTTCTTCAGATAGAATAAGTTTATCTAGACCGATTCTTTGCTGGGCGGCAACAATTTCTTTAGCAGTAGGAATTTTCTCTGGCCTAGCTTCCGGTCCAAATCCCCACAGGTTCACTAATGGCCCTACGGTTACATCTAAAACACCGCCACTTAAGTCGCCAAGCCGCTTTGCTTCATTCATAACAAACAAAGTTTGTGCTGATAAATGAAAAGGTTCCCTACTGTGCCACTGATTAAAACGACTTAATTCAGAATCCTGAATATATGTAGACATAAGCTGATTGATTTTAACTAGTTCCTTATCAACCTCTGCTTGTAATAATTCCGGTGTTATTTGTTCGGAAACGGCATATTTAATATTGTATGTTGTCCCCATAGTTGGGCCAGAAAAATGAATCTCACTTTTTTGTTGGCTACATGCAATTAGAGCCGTAAAACATACAATCAACACGCAAAAACAAGTAATTTTAATTTTATGTAAACTCACAGCAATCTTCCAAATTAGCGTATAAGAAAAGGGGCTCGAGGCCCCTTTAAATTTTTTACAAAACGAATATTTTTATACTATCCGCCAAAGTCATCTAGCATGATGTTTTCATCTTCAACACCAAGCTCTTTCAGCATGTTAATAACAGCTGCGTTCATCATAGGTGGACCACACATGTAGAACTCACAATCTTCCGGAGCAGGGTGATCTTTAAGGTAGTTTTCTAACAATACGTTATGGATAAACCCTGTATCACCTTCCCAATTATCTTCAGGTTGAGGATCAGACAGAGCTACATGCCACGTAAAGTTGTCATTCTCTTTTTGAAGCATATCAAAATCTTCAACATAGAACATTTCTCGTAAAGAACGAGCACCGTACCAGAAAGTCATTTTACGCTTTGACTTTATACGACGTAATTGGTCAAAGATATGTGAACGCATTGGTGCCATACCTGCACCACCACCGATGAATACCATTTCAGCATCAGTTTCTTTAGCAAAGAACTCACCAAATGGACCAGATATAGTGGCTTTATCACCTGGCTTAAGACTCCAAATGTACGAAGACATTTTACCAGCTGGCAAAGACAGGTTTCTTGGAGGAGGCGTCGCAATACGTACATTCAACATAATAATCCCTTCTTCTTCAGGATAGTTAGCCATTGAATATGCACGTATAGTTTCTTCATCTACCTTTGACTCTACGTCAAAGAAGCCGAAATGGTTCCAATCGCCTTTGTACTCATCTGGCACATCAAAGTCTTTATATTTAACATGGTGAGCTGGCGCTTCGATTTGAATATAACCACCGGCTTTAAATGGAACACTCTCTCCGTTAGGAATTTGAAGCTTTAATTCTTTGATGAAAGTAGCTTTGTTATCGTTAGAAATAACTTCACAATCCCACTTTTTAACACCAAAGATTTCTTCTTCAAGCTCAATAGCCATATCTTGTTTAATAGCAACCTGACAAGATAAACGGCACCCGTGTTTAGCTTCTTTTTTGCTGATGTGATCAAGTTCAGTTGGAAGAATTTCTCCACCACCTTCCTTAATATCTACGCGGCATTGGCCACAAGAACCACCACCGCCACAAGCTGAAGAAACAAAGATTCCAGCATTAGATAATGCACCTAAAAGTTTGTCACCAGGTTGGGCCGTAATAGACTCTTGAGCCCCACCATTAATAGTAATAGTAACTTCACCCTCTGGCACCAATTTTGATTTTGCAAACATGATGATAAACACTAACGCCAATACAATAGCGATAAACATGCCTACACCAAGATAAATTTCATTTGAATTCATAATAATTCCTCAGTGGGCCGGTTACAGTGCAATACCGGTAAATGATTGAAAACCAAGAGCCATAAGCCCAGCGATCATAAATACAGATCCTAAACCACGCACACCTTCGGGCATATCAGCATATTTCAGTTTTTCACGTACAGCAGCAAGTAACGTAATCGCTATAGCCCAACCAAAACCACTACCAATACCGTATACAACACTTTCACTTAGGTTGTATTCCCGCTGTATTGCAAACGCCACGCCACCAAATATTGCACAGTTAACTGTAATTAACGGTAAGAAAATACCAAGTGCGTTATATAGTGCTGGGAAGAACTTATCCAAACTCATTTCTAAGATTTGTACTAAAGCAGCAATTACACCTATAAAGGTCAAAAAGCTTAAAAAGCTTAAGTCGGCATTTGGAAAGCCAGCCCAACCAAGAGCTCCAGGGGCAAGAATGTTTGTAAATATAATTTGGTTAACAGGTACTGAAATACCTAAAACAACGATTACAGCAACCCCTAGCCCCATAGCTGTTTTTACTTTCTTAGACACTGCTAAGAAAGTACACATACCTAAGAATAAAGAGAGGGCCATGTTTTCAATGAAAACAGATTTTATAAAAATACTAAGATAATGTTCCATGAATTACTCCTTCGGCTCGACTTGCTCTGGGCGAATAGTACGAATGGCCCAAATTAAACCACCAATCAAAAAGAATGAGCTGAAAGGCAAAATTAATAAACCATTACCTTGATACCAACCGCCATTTTGAATCAAAGGCAAGATTTCGAAACCTAATATAGTTCCAAAGCCAAATAACTCTTTAATCGTACCAATAACAATCAACACCATAGAGTAACCAAGACCATTTCCAATGCCATCTAAGAAAGACATGAAAGGAGGACTCTTCATGGCATAGGCTTCTGCCCTGCCCATAACGATACAGTTAGTTATAATCAGTCCAACGAAAACCGATAGCTGCTTTGAAATCTCATAAGAATAAGCCTTCAATACTTGGTCTACTACTATTACCAATGAGGCAATGATAGTCATCTGAATAATGATTCGAACACTAGAAGGGATCTGAGTTCTAATCATTGATATAAACAAACTAGAAAATGCAGTAACCGTAGTTAGTGCTAACGCCATTACTAGTGCTGTTTCTAATTTAGTGGTGATTGCTAATGCTGAGCATACGCCCAGTACTTGCAAAGCAATTGGGTTATTGTCAAGAATGGGTCCAAACAATACCTTTTTCATTTCTTTTACTTCAGCCATTGTATAAACCCCTTATGATTTCCAAGTCTGGTTTTTAAGATATGGCCCATAGCCATTCTTACCTACCCAATAAGTTAGGGTATTTTGAACACCATTACTGGTAAGTGTTGCGCCAGAAAGTGCATCAACCGCGAATTCATTATTTGCGTTTTCGCCTTTCTTAACTTGAATAGCAACATCACCGTCTTTATAAAGTTTTTTACCATTCCACTTTGCTTTCCAGCTTGGGTTTTGTACCTCACCACCTAAACCAGGAGTTTCTTTTTGTTGGTAGTAAACTAATTCACGTATTGTGTTGCCATCAGAATCAATTGCTAACAAACCGTACATTAAGTCCCATAAGCCACTGCCATGCACAGGTAAAATAATACGAGTAATATCTCCAGCATCATCTTTAACTAAATAGACACTAGCTACGCTAGCACGTTGTTGAAAACCAACATTACTGCCTTCAACTTTTACAGAGTACTCAGGCTCTTTCGCGGCTTTATACATGTCGTAACCATCTTCAGGCTTTTCGACGTATTCACCAGACTCTAAATCTACAAAGCGCTCTTCTACATACTTGTCAAAAGTACCAGCTATATCACCGGCAGCTTTTTCAGTTAAACCTGCAGCTTCGATAATATTCGATTGCTTATCAATAGCAGCATTAGTTTGTTGTAATGAACGTAAGCCTACGGCTGCGCTAGATACTATGATGGAACACACCAAACAAACAGCAACCACAACACCTACAGTTTTACCTAGAGTTTCTTTCTTAGCTGACACGAGCGATCCTCCGTTTTATATTGCTTTGGGCAACAAAATAATCAAACAAAGGTGCCCACAAGTTAGCAAACAAGATCGCTAACATCATACCTTCTGGGAATGCCGGGTTAATAACTCGAACCATTACACACATGAGACCAATTAAGATGCCATAAGCCCACTTACCTTTATTCGTAAAGGACGCAGATACTGGATCCGTTGCCATAAAGAACATACCAAAAGCAAAACCACCAGTAACTAAATGCCAATACCAAGGCATAGCAAACATAGGATTAGTGTCACTACCAACTAGATTCAATAGAGTACTAAAGATTGCACAACCAGCTAATACACCCAGCACAATGCGCCAAGATGCTATTCGCATATAAATAATAAACAAACCACCAATCATTAATGCCAGTGTAGAGACTTCACCAACAGAACCTTGTAAATTCCCGAAGAAAGCATCCCACCAATCTGCATTTAAGCTCCAATCAGTAATACTGCCAGATGCAGCTTGACTTAGAGCCGTAGCCCCGGAATAACCGTCAGCAGCAACCCAAATAGCATCACCAGAAATCTGTGCAGGGTAAGCAAAATACAAGAAAGCACGGCCAGATAAAGCAGGGTTTAAGAAGTTACGACCGGTTCCACCGAATATTTCTTTAGCGATAACCACACCGAAGGTAATACCTAAAGCTGCTTGCCATAAAGGAATAGTAGCCGGTAAAGTCAGTGCGAATAAAACAGAAGTAACAAAGAAACCTTCATTTATTTCATGTTTTCTGACTGAAGCAAATAACACTTCCCAGAAACCACCAACAGCAAATACAGTTGCATAGATAGGTACAAAGAAACACGCACCATACAACATTAAGCCAAACCAACCAGTAGTGGCACTTAATTCACCGCCCAGCATTTGGAACAAGCCAGCTTGCCAAAATGCAGTGGCAGTATCAGCCCAAACAGCACCATCAATGATAGCTAATTGCGCTTGTTGACCAATATTAAACATTCCGTAGAACATGGCTGGAAATGTCGCCATCCACACCATTATCATAATACGTTTTAAATCAACGCTATCTTTTACGTGCGTTGTCGATTTTGTCACCGAGCCTGGTGTGTAAAAAATGGTTGCTGCAGCTTCGTAAAGCGCATACCACTTTTCGTATTTTCCACCTGGTTCAAAATCAGGTTCAATTTTTTCTAAATATGCCTTTAAACCCATGATTAACCCTCTTTCTCAATCTGGTCTAGACATTCACGCAAGATTGGACCGTAATTATATTTGCCTGGGCAAACATAAGTACATAATGCCAAATCTTCTTCGTCTAGCTCCAAGCAACCTAAACTTTGCGCACCGTCTGTATCACCTGAAATTAAATCTCTAAGTAACAAGGTAGGCAAAATATCTAATGGCATAATACGTTCATAGTTTCCGATAGGAACCATTGAGCGGTCTGAGCCGTTAGTAGTAGTTGTCATCTTAAATAATTTTTTGGGGCTTAAATGCCCTAAATATGCGCGGGTTACCGAATGTTGATTAACACCAGGTTTGATCCAACCTAAGAACTCTTTTTCTCGACCTTCAAGTAGTACCGAAACCTGATTATGGAAGCGACCTAGAAATCCATGGGGACCACTTGCATTCGTTCCTTGCAAAACTGAGCCAGATAAAACACGCATTTCACCGACATTGATTTCACCTGAAGTAAGCTCTGCTACATCAGCACCTAATATAGTACGAACTAAACGAGGGTTTTTAACCTCTGGGCCAGCTAAAGAAACAACCTTGCGATTATCTAACTCACCAGTAGTGAACAAGGCACCAATAGCAAGTACATCTTGATAGCCCACATGCCAAATCATCTTGTTTTGACCTGCACCATCAAGGAAGTGGATATGTGTGCCTACCAACCCAGCAGGGTGACATCCGGCAAACTCATTAACTTCTACATCAAGATTACCGGTAGCAATATCAGCACCAGGCGCTTTGTTAACGTAAACTTTGCCATCAGTTAAACGACTCAAAGTCAGTAAACCATTTGCAAAATCTTCGCTTCGTTCAGCAATCACAACTTGAGGATCAGCTGCTAATGGATTGGTATCCATTACACTTACAAAGATTGAATTTGGTTTTGAATCAAGTGCAGGCGCTTTACTGAATGGTCTAGTGCGAATTGCAGTCCACATTCCTGAGTTTACTAGATTTTCCTGTACCTTAGAGGCTTCAAGTGAAGCTAACTCAGCACTGCTATATTTAGCAAATACTTCACTTTCGTCACCTTCTAGTTGAACAACAACCGATTGCAAAACACGTTTTGCACCGCGGTTTACTTCAACTACAGTACCAGAAGCAGGAGCAGTAAATTTAACACCAGGGTTCTTTTTATCTTCAAAAAGAATTTGGCCTTTTTTTACTTTGTCACCTTGTTGAACATGCATAGTAGGTCGCATGCCGTTATATTCTTCGCCCAAGATAGCAACTCTGGTAACAGAATTTCCATCATGGATTTCTTGTTTTGGCGCTCCCTGAATAGGAAGATCTAACCCTTTCGTGATTTTTATCATACGCAATAGCACTACTCTAAATTAATACACAACACCATTAGGCTCTTTGGTACGTCCTAGTATAGGCTAGACCTATAAAAACCTAATGGTGGTGAGTATTAGTTGTTATTAAAATTATTCCGCTGCAACTTCATGCGGTTTAGAATGACACACTTACTATTTTTCTAAATTTAGCCGCAACAATCGTATATCGGCATGCAAAAAATTGCAGGCAACCACAATTGAGTCGCGAATTTTAGCATTAACCGCACCAATTCTTCCATGCAATTTATTGTTTAACCGCAATTTTTATAATGTTTTTCTCAAATATACCTTAAAAATTACAAATATCGTTTTATTAAATAACAAAAAACCGTCATAAGACGGTTTAATTAATATCTAAGAAGCGCAGGGATCTACCAATCCGCTAAAGGCTCAACATCAGCATCATAATCAACACCTGATACATCAAAACCAAACAACTTTAAAAACTCATGGTGATAACCAGCATAATCACTTAATTCGTGGAAATTCTCTTGGGTCACTTGATCCCATAAGGCTTTAATTTTTGCCTGCGTAGCATCGTTTGTTTCTTTATCATTCATATACAAACGACCCATTTCATCTACTTCTGGAGTTGCTTGAGTCAATTTATCGGTGAACAAGTCATATATTTGTTCGATACAGCCTTGGTGCGTACCTTCTTCTTTCATGACTTTATATATCAGTGAAATATATAGAGGCATAACAGGAATAGCAGAACTCGCTTGTGTCACTAATGCTTTCAATGAAGAAACATAAGCCTGAACATTTTTGCTTGCTTTTGTTTTTACAATTTCGGCGGCAGCTCTATCTAAATCTTCTTTAGCTTTTCCGATAGTTGCTTGTCCGTATATGGGCCACGTTAACTCTTTACCCACATAGGTATAAGCTGTTGTTTTACAACCATCAGCTAAAAGGTCAGCTTTATCTAACGCTTCTAACCATAATTCCCAATCTTCGCCACCCATAACTTTAATAGTGTGGTCAATCTCTTCTTGGCTTGCAGGCTCAAGACTGATGTCATGCACTTTATCTTTATCGGTATCATAGGTTTTAGTGGTGTAAGCTCCACCAACAGGCTTTAAGGTCGACTTAAACGTTTCACCGGTTTTAGGATCGGTCCTACGAGGAGATGCAAGGCTATAGATCACTAAATCTACCTTACCCATATCAGCTTTTAAGGTATCAATAGTTTGTTGTTTTAGCTCATCTGAAAACGCATCACCGTTTAACGTTTTAGCATATAAACCAGCAGCTTCAGCTTTTGCATGAAACCCAGCAGTATTGTACCAACCGGCAGTACCTGTTTTACGCTCTGTTGGTGCTTTTTCAAAACACACGCCTAGCGTTTTTGCACCGCCGCCAAAAGCTGAAACAATTCTTGACGCTAACCCGTACCCGGTAGAACAACCAATTACCAAGACGTTCTTTGGAGCATTTTGAAGCTCACCTTGAGACTTAACATAATCAATTTGTTGTTGAACATTGGCCGCACATCCAACTGGATGAGCATTTGTACAAATAAAGCCACGGATCTTCGGCTTAACAATCATAAAAATATCCTATTCAAAAATGTGGACGCATTGTATAGACAATACCGAGTAAAACACATCTGAACAGCTGACGTGTTTAAACACTTAATATTTTGCTAACCTGTTTTATGGGTCAACACTAGCCATACCGCATGAATAACCCCAGGTATACCACCTAATAAAGTTAAGACTATATTGATAAATAAGTGGGCAGATAAGCCAACTTGCAAAAAAGCGCCGATTGGCGGTAGAAATATAGCCAAAATTAAATTGATGGGATTAACTGTTTGCATAAATGACCTCTTTTAATTATCAGTATCAGAACGATTTTTATAATACTCATACTCAGATACCTTATGGTAATCCATGGCTTTCAACTGAAAACTTGAATAAGAGTCGTAGACTTTTTTAAATGCAGGATCAGCTGCAGCTTGCTCTTGCATGACTTCTAAAGACGCTTGTTTTAATGCATTTATTACATCAGCTGGCAAAGCTCGCATATCCACTTTATGCTTGTCTTTTAAGGTTTGCATCGCTTCTATGTTACGGGCTGTGTATTCATCCAGAATATCTTGATTTGCTGCTTTTGTAGCAACCTCCACAATAGCCTGTAAATCTTTAGGTAAAGCTTGGTAAGCTTTTTCATTTACGATGAACTCCAAAGCAGACCCAGGTTCATGCCAACCAGAATAATAGTAAAACTCAGCTGCTTTATGTAACCCAAACGCTAAATCGTTGTAGGGACCAACCCACTCAGTACCATCGATCGCTCCTGATTGTAATGAAGTAAAGATTTCAGCTCCGCTTAATGCAACTGGAATGCCTCCTATTTTTTTGAAAACTTCTCCACCTAGCCCAGGTATACGCATTTTCAAGCCCTGCACATCATCGATTGAATTGATTTCTTTTTTGAACCAACCTGCAAACTGAACCCCAGTATTACCACCAGTAAAGGGAATTAAACCAAAAGGTTTATAGATTTCACGCCATAGCTCCATGCCGCCGCCATAGTGCAGCCAACCATTTGTCTCTTGTACGTTCATACCAAAGGGAATGGCAGTAAAAATTTGTGCAGCAGCAGACTTACCTTTCCAATAATAGGCAGCAGAATGCCCAATTTCAGCGGTACCTTGAGAAACAGCATCAAATACTTCAAAAGGAGGCACTAACTCCCCAGCCCCATAGACATTAATCGTTAACCTGCCACCAGACATACGCTCAACATTTTCTGCAAAGGTTTCAGGCCCTCGACCTATTCCGGGAAAGTTCTTTGGCCAAGATGTTACCATTTTCCACTTGTAGGTTTTCTGAAGCTGCACCGCACCATTATCAGAATCAGCTTGTTCTTTGGAGCAACCAAATAAGGCTATAGCGCACGCAAGGCCAATAATAAATCTTGTATAAACTACTTTTATTTTGTTCAACATAAACTCTCTAACCATAAACTACTGCTGGTAACCAAGTCACTAAACTAGGCCAAATTGCCATCCCTATCAACAGCATAATTTGCAGTATGATAAACGGTATGACCCCTTTATAAATATCTGTTGTTTGCACTGAGTCTGGTGCTACACCCCTTAAATAAAACAGCGCGAATCCAAACGGAGGGGTTAAAAATGATGTCTGTAAGTTTACCGCTATCATTATACCCAACCAAATAGGATCAATTCCCATAGCTAAAAGTACTGGGGCAACCAGAGGCACCACAACAAATGTAATTTCAATAAAATCTAAAATAAATCCCAAAACAAAAATAACCAACATTACAACCAGTACTGCTGCAAACACACCACCTGGGAGTTGGTTAAATAGATGCTCAATTAATTCCTCACCACCAAAGCCACGAAAAACTAAAGAAAATATCGAGGCGCCGATTAAAATTAAAAACACCATAGAGGTCACTTTAGTTGTGGTTAACATCACCTCTTTAAGTTTGGCTAAACTCAATTGTTTTTGAACCACAGCTAAAACCAATGAACCAGCTGCACCTACACCCGCAGCTTCTGTAGGCGTTGCAAAACCACCTAAAATAGCCCCCAACACCAGAAATATCAGTAGCAATGGTGGCAATAGCGCTCCTAAAAAAGCAGGCCATGTGATCTTACTTTTTTCAGGTGCAACTCTTGGCACCTTATGTGGTTGCAACCAAGTAACACCCACAACGTATATTAAGTACAAACTAACCAGTATGGCACCAGGCACAATTGCACCAACAAAAAGATCACCCACGGACACAGACTCAGGGGAGAAAATCCCCATATTGAGCTGAGCTCTTTGGTAAGCACTAGATAACACATCGCCTAATAACACCAAGGCAATAGAGGGGGGAATAATCTGTCCAAGTGTACCTGTTGCACAGATACTACCGGTTGCAAAGCTTGGAGCGTAGCCTTGCTTTAACATAGTAGGTAAAGACAGCAAGCCCATGGTCACTACCGTTGCACCCACAATGCCGGTACTCGCTGCTAAAAGTGCACCAACCAATATAACAGAGATAGCAAGGCCACCTCGATACTGACCAAACAACTGCGTCATAGCATTAAGTAGGTTTTCAGCGACTTTTGATTTTTCTAATGTCACTCCCATAAATACAAATAAGGGTACTGCAATTAAGGTCTGATTAGTTAAAATGCCATACAAGCGACTCGGAACAGCGTTCAAATAAGCTTGTTCAAATTGTCCCGTCAACATCCCAAAACCCGCGAACAAAATAGCCGTGCCAGCCAGAGAGTAAGCAACTGGAAACCCTAGTAGTAAAACACCGCATACCACTATAAACATTAAGATAGACATATATTCCATTTATGCCGGTACCTCAATTGACGACGCAGCTGTCCCTTTAAACAATAAAACATTGCGAATAAGTTCAGCCAAACCTTGCAAATTCATCGTTATTGCAAATACTAAGATAAAACTTTTGAGTATAAAAACTAAAGGCAAGCCACCGGCCTCAGGAGAGGACTCCATCAAGGCCCATGCATTGATTACATAATCAAAGCTCAAAAAGAAAATCAGAAAATTGACAGGCATAAGCAACAATAAAGTGCCCATTATATCTACCATAGCTTGCTTACGTTTACTCATTTTTCGATAGAAAATATCTACACGAACATGCTCATTAACGTTTAATGTATGGGCAGCCCCTAATAGAAATACTGCAACATGCAAATACATAACAGACTCTTGCATGGCGACCCAACCAAGATTAAAGCCGTACCGCAATACAACAATTAACAAAGTCACAAGCACCATAATCAAGGTAAACCAACTGACTAGTTGGCCTAAGCGGTGATGAAACTCATCAATCAAATGCTGTAAAGCAACCCCTTGTTTTATAAACATTAAAATTCTTTACCCTTGTTGCGTTCTATCGCCGCCCATACAATTCGGAGACAAAGGCGCTTCACCAAAATTCTTTTGCCACTCATCTTTTGTATAAGTATGTAAGGCTAGTGCGTGAATATCATTTGCTAATTGCTCTTTTAATATTGCGTTCACTGCCCTATGCCTTTTGATCAAACGCTCCCCTTCAAAGCTTTCAGATACCATGATTACTTTAAAATGACTTTCAGAGCCCTCAGGAACATTATGCATATAGCTTTCATTAATGACTTCTAGATGCTCCGGATTAAAGTGTTCAACTATTTTTGTCTCAATAAGAGTTTGAATATTCATTACGTTTCCAAATAAAACCAATCAATTAATGCTGCGCGCGCAAACAGCTAATAATACCCTAAACAAGAGATAATTTGTTAGAGAATACAAAGTGATATCCTAAAATTATGTAGAATTTAGTGAAGTTTGCCTAATTTCAAATTTTCAGAATTGATTCCACTAGCAGCAGCCGTATATTGTTCCTCGTGTTATCATGCACAACACAGAAACCTGAATCTTTATATCTTCCATTTGAGTACCCATTTAAACAATGAATACATGTTTAACCCTATTAAACAAAAACCTTCACCTCGTTCGTTACCCAGAAAGTCTCCAACATCCCAGTTGGCAAGCATGGGACTCGGCTGACGAGTACTTAATAGAGCATGTAGAACAGCATATAGATTTAGAGAAAACTGAAAACATTAGGATTATCAACGATGATTTTGGCGCATTAGCGTGTTGGTTTGCTAACTCCAATCCAATTTGGGTCAGTGACTCCTATGTCGCCAAGCAAGCATGTGTATTAAATCTTGCAAAAAACGAATTAGATGTAAGTCAAATCACCTTTACCGACTCGGTTAAGCAGATATCCAGTACAGTTGATTTAGTATTGCTAAAAATCCCCAAAACCAATGCATTGTTAGAGCAGCAGCTTATAGATTTGCAACCCAGTGTTACTGCATCCACTAAAATAATTGCCGCGGGCAAAGCCAATCTTATTCCAAAGTCCATGTTAGGCTTGTTCGAAAAGTACTTAGGGCCAACAACCACTTCTTTGGCCAAGAAAAAATCACGATTAGTCTTTTGCCAGCCCACTGCAGATAAATCACATACCAGCCCCTACCCCACAACTTGGTATACAGATTCACCAAAGTTTAAGATAAACAACCTAGCCAATGTATTTGCTCGCCAGCAATTAGATATAGGTGCTCGCTTTATCCTAGAGCATTTCAAAAAACTGCCGAGCTTTGACAACAAAACCATAGTCGATTTAGGTTGTGGGAACGGTGTTCTGGGTTTACACATACTAAATAGCAGTAGCCCAGACAAAGTCATATTTGTAGATGAATCATACATGGCTGTCGCATCAGCTAAGCACAATATCGAAACCAACTTACCAGACAAACTCCACCTGTGTGAGTTTAGAATCGATAATTGTCTAGAAAATTTCAGGCAAACAATAGAACATGCACAAGTAGATTTAGTGCTATGTAACCCTCCTTTTCACCAACAAAATACCATTACCGACCATATTGCTTGGCAAATGTTTACCGATGCAAAAGGAGTATTAAGAAAGGGCGGGCAATTATGCGTAGTGGGCAACCGCCATTTAGATTACCCTAAAAAGCTAAAAAGACTGTTTGGAAACACCAACGCAGTTGCAACAGGCAAAAAATTCAGTATTTTAGCTGCTACTAAATGATCATCGTATTTAAAGGTCAACTTACCATGCTTAAAGTATTACTTATTCTATCTTCGCTTATTTTCACTACAGCCAGCTTTGCTAAGTCCAAACTAGACGGCTCTCATATTCAACCCGATAACTTTTATCCTAGAGTGAAAATGGAAACCACAATGGGCGATATTATTGTTGAATTAAACCGCTCAAGAGCGCCCATTACGGTTAATAATTTTTTGCGCTACGTAGAAAAGCGTAGCTACGAAGACACCATGTTCCATAGAGTGATAGCAGACTTTGTGGTTCAAGGCGGTGCCTATGATGTTGATTTTGTTGAAAAGCCATCTTTTGGCAGAATAATTAATGAATCAGGCAATGGCCTTAAAAATGATATGTACACTATCACTATGGCGAGAGAGAACGACCCTCACTCAGCAAACCGTCAATTCTTCTTTAACATGGCTGACAACGAGAGTTTAGATCCTGGCAGAGGCTGGGGTTACACAGTCTTTGGTAGCGTAATGGAAGGTTACGAAGTGCTTGATAAAATCGTTGCAGTTAAAACAGACTTTGACCCTAAATATGGATGGGCAGACGTGCCTGTTGAGGCTGTCATACTTAAAAAAGTCACCATACTACCTCCTCTATAAAAAAATTAGCGTAGGAGTTTTTTAATTGTTTAATCTATGTTTCACACCACATAATTAAAAAACTCCCACAACCACGCCCTAGTTTTTCTGACTCTATGGTTCAACTGAGCTATTTTTGAGCAGTACTGCACAACTCTGCAACTAAGATGCAGACCAAAAGGTCCACGAAAAAGCAATAAAACAACCTAAGCTACTGAAATATATAATCTTAAACCAAATGGTCTGGTTTGTGCTTATGCCCTCGAAGTTATCACTCTTCACATAAATTCTAATTTAAGTTGATAACCAGCAAAAAATGAGACAAAGCTAACAATCATGGAGATTACCTTGAACAACACGCATTATAACAAGCTGGCTAAAAAAGCCTTTTATGTCACCGTTTTGGCAGCAGCAATATCAGGTTCACTTCATGCCCAAGAGCAAGCAGTAGAGGATGAAGCCGATAGCAAAATTGAGTCCATTACAGTAACGGCTACTAAACGGTCACAGGTCATTTATGAAGTCCCTATTGCGATGAGCGCATTTAGTGGAGATGCTTTAGCCGCTCAAGGGATTTCTGATCTAACCGACGTAGGCAAATTTGTACCCAATTTAAGTGTTACTGGTTTTTCAGCTGGCCATACGTCTTCTGCCAACCCGTTTATTCGCGGTATAGGTTTACAAGATCACTTAATCACCACAGATCCAGGCGTGAGTGTTTACGTTGATGGGGTGTATCTTGGTCGTCAAGTAGGTCAAAACTGGAACCTAAACAATATAGAAAGAATTGAAGTCCTAAGAGGGCCACAAGGTACTCTATATGGCCGAAACTCAATTGGTGGAGCCATTAACATTATCACCAAAGAGCCTAATGAAGACGCTGTGACTAAACTAGGCTTACAGTTTGGTACTCGAGGCCGTGCTAAGGCCGACGTATTTGTCAATAGAGCCCTGAGCGAAGATTTCTCATTCAACTTCAACGCCGGATACAACAGCCGTGACGGCTTAGGTGAGTTCTATAATGTACCAGATGCTGAATATGATGTGGGTGAAACCAAAGAACTCTATGGCCGCTTATCCGTAAAATACGCCCCTAATGATGATTTTAGTTTAGTGGTAACAGCAGATGCTAACGATGGTGAAGGCGGTTTACGTCCTTACACAACTTTAATTGATGAAATCCCAACAGGCGCCTATTACACAGGTGAACGTTTTGGTTTTCCTACTCCTTCAGGGCCTTTACGTAACTCAGATGTATCAGAAGACCCTTACGACAATGCTACAGGTACAGCTGCTGTCACCACAGTAACCAATAAAGCCAGTGGAATATCCATTACAGCTGATTGGAGTTTATCTGATACCTTATCCACCAAAGCCGTCATCAGTAACCGTAGCTCTGAATACAAAGCAGGGTTAGACGATGACAGTACTATCTATGATTTAGATCAATACCCAGAAACCGGTGACGCTGACCAAACGTCTATCGAGTTACAACTAAACGGTTATTACGATAACTTTGATTTTGTCTCGGGTATTTACTGGTTTAACGAAGAAGGCAGTAACCGCCAAGGAGAAGACTCAAGTTTCAACGGTGGTGGAAACTCCTTTGCCCTCGACCAAGAAACCACCAGCCAAGCTGTTTTCTTCAACCTTGGTTATGACTTAACCGATGACTTGCGTATTTCTGGTGGCCTACGTTATACAAAAGATGAAAAAGAGGCGGTAGCTAATGTAGGAATAGGCCCAACCACATCAGAAGACGACTGGAGCCAATTAAGTTATGAACTGTCAGCCGCTTACACCCTCGATAACGGTTTGAATGCCTACGCTAGTATTCAAAGTGGGTATCAATCAGGGCAGTTCCCAGCAAGACCTTACTGTTTATTTGGCGACCCAGATTGTTTTGTAGCATCAGACAACATCACAGCCGTTAACTATGAAGTAGGGTTAAAGGGTCAAGTCACTGATAGTTTCAGTATGAGTATTGCCTTATTTAATACAGAGTACGAAGACTTGCCTTACCAAGTAAGTACTACACTTGAAGGCGGCTTTAGTACTACCAACCTAGTGGTTGAACAAACCTCTAGAGGTATTGAGTGGGAAAGTACCATGTACTTCACTGATAACTTCAAGCTACATACAAGCCTTGGTTACATAGATGTTGATGTTCAAAAACTCGATGGGGTAAAACCTGTTGCGCCATTAACGCCTGATCTTACCGCCTCAATCAGCCCATCTTATGAATTTGAACTGAGTAATGGCGCAACGATTAATGCGCGAATGGATTATTCATATCGGGACGAAATGTATGGTGAGCCTAGCTCTGATCCTGGTCGGTTAACACAAATCGACAGCCGAGAGTTAGTTAACTTTGATCTGTCTTACGCACCAGCAGACGCTAATTGGAAAGTATCACTATACGGCCAAAACGTATTCGATGAACGCTACGACAATGCCCGTTTAAATACCGGAGACTATATACTAGTAGTGCTGAGCAATGACGCCAGTGAATTTGGACTTAGGTTCTCTTCAGAGTTTTAATACAACAAAGAAACTTAATTAAGCGGCACAGTGTGCCGCTTTTTTACCTTGACACTTCACATGAATACTAGTGCTTAGTGATGTGCTGTAAGGCCTTCATTTGATCATGCATGGCCTGAGCTTCAACCTTAGCAGACAGCAGGGTAGTCATAGCCTGAGTAGGCTGTTTTTCAGAAATCGCTTCATCTAGGGTTTCTAAGATTTTATCTTCAACCTCTTCCAGTTGACTGACATAGGTATGATCTTCGTTCTTTGAAAACGTACCTAAAAAATCTGTATACACTTTTCTTGCATTAACCGCCCAAGACGAACCTTTTTCAACCTCACCTTGCTCGGCAATTGCTAAAGGTTGTAACTTACTGATCACCTGCTTTTTCTTGGTAACCATATTGCTGAAAATTGTTTTAACTTCAGGACTTTCTACTTCCGTAATCGCGCTTTCGTAAAAATCGATACCCGCTTTAACCACTTGGATAACATCTGAGACTTTTTCTACTTGTTTAATTTGCGTTTGCATAATTTACTCCTGTAATTTGATTACACCGACTACATAAAGAATCGGCTTAACCAATAAACAGCAAGCACTATGCCGCCTCACAAAACAACATAAGCAACTGATAAATATGAATTTATTTACATGAAGTTTTTTAATGAGCTGTAACCTTTTTACAGTCACCCTGTAAAAAGCACCCAATATAAAGTAAAACGCCAAAACCAGCCGGCCTAAAATTTCAAGCCGGCTTTTGTTTTGAAAATCCTTTAATAAAGGCAATCACTACTCCCTGTATAAAAATTGGCCACAGCTGATATTACTCTCAAAAATATAAGTATTTTCTACCTTAGATATTCGTAGCCTGACAGTAAACGCCTTGAACTATTCAAGTCCTTAAGTAGACTCCCCATCAGCTAATTTGAATATCTATACTATTAATAATAAAAGGAAATAATAATGAGAAAATCATCCTTGCTTGGACTTCTTAGTACCCTATTTATCACCTTCAATACTTATGCTGGTGTTGAAGACTTTAAGCCCGGCCCAGTATTTGAAAACTATGGCACCCATGTTCCTGTGCCCGGAGTCACTATTTCAGCCGATGAAAAGTTTAAAATAGCCTTTGATGTAAACGCAGGAGCTAAAGAAGGCAAGGTCAATCGCGGCTTCGAACGCTTGACACGATTCATCAATATGCATGTTGCTAGTGGCGCAAAGCTAGAAAACATAGACGTTGCTATGGTTGTATCAGGACCTGCAACATCTGAAATTCTGAGCAACACTGAATTTAAAAAACTCAAAGGATACAATAACCCCAATACTGAGTTACTAGAGTTACTTATGGATAAAGGCGCGCGTATTCTAGTATGTGGCCAATCAGCCGTAGCCCATGACTTCCTACCAAATATGTTTGAAAAAGGCGTAGAAGTGGAGCTATCTAATATGACCGCCCATGCACACCTAGCCAAACAAGGTTATACGTTAGTTCCTTAACAAGTTTAAACAATTAGCGGTGGCATTAGTGAATGCACAAGACTTTAGCATACCTAATGCCGCTGCCCCATTGAGCGTCTCAAACAAACTGTTATATCAAAGTAAGGTGGATGACATTTTTGTTTTTCTTATCTTTCCTTAATTTAACTGGCCATGTAAGAAAGAAAATCATAAGGCTCTAGAAAATTCCAGACCCAATCCCCGTATATCAAAAAATACATGCTCAAGATAAGCCAAACCATCATTAACGTTCTGCATAAAAATGGCACTACCACTGAGCCATTCTTTGGCAACGAAAAATAAATAATCATCCGACCAAGGAAGACCATTATTGAAGGGAAAGTTAGTAATAATAGAATCCCTACAAACCTTGATACCATCCCATCTATAAACATTAACTCGACCCAAATACACCACAACCCTAAACAAATAGCTAAAAAATCTGCTACGGCCCGATAACTTATAGGCTCAAATTTTTCAATCCCAACTAGCCCAAGCTTATCTGAAGGCAAGATGCTATAGGCTATGAAAGAAAATAATTTCAGTAAAAAAACTAAAGTTAACAGGAAAGCCTCCCCATCTTTTAACACATATATATCTGCAAGTAGGTAAATTAGAAAAATACAAGCGATATGCGTTAAAGCACTTCTGTTGAAATAATATTCTTTCACCCTACTCTCCTTAGTCTTGGTTTAGTCAGCCTAACCGCACAATCAGAACAGTCAAGCTCCGCTAGCATAGCTACCCCGCTAAACAACTATTGGCAATAATTATCAGTAATAACAAAACGTGTGGGTAAGCCATGGTTGGCTTAATTGAGTTTTTTAGGTACTCGAAGACCAAGCCTATGGCTCCTTTCCTCGACTCTTCCCATGCTGTGTTAAATTGCATAGCTAAAAGGGATGAGTCGCCATTACCTTCAGCATTTTTCGCAGAAGCATAGTGTTTAATCCCGTGTTCAACCGACTCTAAGCGCTGTGCTATACGCCCTTGAAATGTTTTCCAAATTCCGTCTTGAAGCCAAACGATTGCACAAATGAAGAGCGTCCAAAGACCACTGTTAATAATAAATAATAGTGCACAGCTTATTGCGACATTGAATAGTTTGATAAACAAGGAATGCTTTTCGTAACTATCAAACTGAGTTTGTAGAGTGGTCCATTCTTGCTGTAGAGCCAACAAATTGCTATCGGGTGTCATATGCTTCTGTCCTTCATCATTGCATTGATAATCTGTGTTTAGAACACGGGCTAGGCGCGGTTATACTCAAAGGCGGTAACTTGGTCAATGCTGTCACAATTGAGGGCTAGCATCAGTAATCTATCTATACCTAATGCCACGCCAGCACACTCTGGTAACCCATGTTCTAGCGCCGCAATTAAGTTTTTGTCTAAGGGCATACTTTGTAGTCCTTGCGATAATCGGGTTTGGTTATCATGCTCAAAACGCCGGCGCTGCTCCTTTGCATCACTTAATTCATGAAACCCGTTAGCCAATTCGATCCCTTTAAAATATAACTCAAAACGCTCTGCCACTAGGGGGTTATCTTTACTGATTTTAGCCAAAGCCGCTTGTGACGCCGGAAACTCATACACCAAACAAGGTCTGTCTTGCCCTATATGTGGCTCTATGTGTTGGCTGAACAACAACATCATCAAAGTATCTTTAGATGATTCATTAGCAGCTATGTCTTGATAACCGTAACGACTCGCAAGGGCGCGTAATTCATCTAAACTTGCTGTCAAAGGATCACAATTTAGGTGTTGCAAAAAAGCCTGTTGATAGGTCATACGCTCCGCTGGTTCTGTCTTAAGTATTAACTGTATAAGTTCATCAACCTCAGTCATCAGCCCATGATGATCATATCCAACGCGGTACCACTCTAGCATAGTAAATTCGGGGTTATGAAAACGCCCTGCTTCTTCATTTCTAAAAGATTTACATATTTGATAAATAGAACCGCTACCCGCGCACAGCAAACGTTTCATGGCAAATTCAGGAGAGGTCTGTAGAAACAGCTCAGTGGTATTTGGCGACATAGGATTGTCGAAACGAGTACAGAATGAATGTAGATGTTGATCTGTGACAGTGGCATGACTTAAGGCAGGAGTATCAACTTCTAATACATCTTTTCGATAAAAAAACTCACGAATAGAGCGTATTAATTGCGCTCGCTTTTTAAGAGTGGCTATTACGGCACTAGGCTGCCAGTTGCTTTGGGAGTTTTGCTCTGTCATTTTAATATCTCTTACTACATGCATAAAAAAAGCCCACCAATGTGAGCTTTTCATTATTCATAACTAGAATTACTTTTGAGCGCGGCCTACATACTCACCGTTACGGGTATCAACTCGTACTACTTCGCCTCTTTGTACAAACAAAGGCACACGTACGACTGCACCTGTAGCTAAAGTAGCTGGTTTTCCGCCCGTTCCTGCGGTATCACCTTTAAGGCCTGGATCCGTATCAGTAATCTCAAGCTCTACAAAGTTGGCAGGTTGAACAACAATAGGCGTACCATTCCATAGAGTAATAGTGCAGGTGTCATTCTCTACTAACCATTTCACGTTTTCGCCCACAGCTTTTTCATCTGCAGCAATTTGCTCAAAGGTTTCGTTATTCATGAAATGCCAAAATTCACCATCTGTATACAAATAATCTAATTCGGTGTCGATTACATCAGCACCTTCAACAGATTCGCCTGACTTAAAGGTTTTCTCTAAAACTTTACCCGTAATAAGCTTACGAATTTTAACTCGGCTAAAGGCTTGGCCTTTTCCTGGTTTAACAAATTCATTCTCAAGAATGTTGCAAGGTTCGCCGTCGAGCATTATCTTTAGGCCCGCTTTAAACTCATTTGTGCTGAAATTAGCCATGTGTCCCCGTAAATATAACTATGTTGAGTCAGTAATTGTCGCAAATAATACCTAAAAAACCGCTGTCTGTAGAGAGTAACTGGCAAAAAGAACTGGCAACGGCATATACAGACCCAGTTTCTTTACTAAATTACCTTAACTTGCCCGTGGATAATTTCACTAAGGACATAGCTGCCAGGCGACTTTTCCCCATGCGCGTGCCACGCCCTTTTGCTAGGCGAATGAAAAAAGGGGATGCGCTTGACCCATTATTTTTACAGATATTTACTAGTAAATATGAGTTTAATACGTCGGCTGGTTATTCAACGGACCCACTAGATGAACAGAAAAACAACCAGCCTGGAATATTACATAAATACCAAAATAGGCTGTTACTACTAGTAAGAGGAGGTTGCGCCGTTAATTGTCGTTATTGTTTTCGCCGACATTTTCCTTATAGCGACAATCACTTAAACAAACATCAATGGCAAGAAGCCCTACAATATATTGCAGATAACCCGCAAATTAATGAGGTGATTTATTCTGGGGGCGACCCCTTAATGGCAAAAGATGACTTTTTAGCATGGCTCACACAAGAAATAGAACAAATTCCCCATGTCACAAGATTACGTATCCATACTCGCCTACCTGTGGTGATCCCATCAAGAATTACGACAGAGTTAATATCATGGTTTAGTAAATCTCGTTTAAAGCCCGTCATGGTGGTACATGTGAACCATGCTAACGAGATTGACACAGAATTTGCTTTGGCAATGAATAAATTAAAGCAGGCAGGCGTAACCTTACTAAACCAAGCAGTACTATTAAAAGGCGTTAATGACTCAGTGGCACAACAGGTCGCATTGAGCGAAAGGTTATTTCAAGTGGGCGTTATGCCTTATTATTTGCACGTGTTAGATAAAGTCTCTGGGGCTGAACACTTTGACTTACCAGACAGCACTGCAACCGAGTTGATGCAAGATGTAATCAAACACCTTCCTGGATACTTGGTTCCTAAATTGGTACGTGAGATAGGTGGCCAGCCTGGCAAAACCCCTCTTGATTTGAATCTGCATCCATAGAGGTCCTCGAGCTTTTGTGACAGAAAGCTTAGTTTATGCAGTTAGCATCGATTAATTTCGTCTGTCTTTTAATTTCACGCTTATCTTCATTGGCTTTCGCAACAGCTAAGTCCACCTTCGCTGCTGAGCATTTGTCAGAAAGTTCTTTTTTAGCGAGGTAATTTTGATCTTTTTGATATTGAGCCATACCTTTTGCACCTACATAAGTATCGCGATCTTCTGGGTCTCGGTCAGCTTGATAACTTGGCGGCTGTGTTGCATTACATGCCGCTAAAAAGCAGACTAAGGGTATAAATTTGAATGTATTTCTCAACTTTGACTCTCCATTTCAATTGGTAACAAGAAGTGGACCAATATAATTTTGCAAAGTTGCAATTTTTAGCACAAATTTGAACTATTTCCAGTCCAGATTAGCTTAGAAAAACAAGGTAAAATAAAAATTGATAAAACGATTACCAAGTTACCTGACACCTAAACTTCTAAGAGAAGTCGGCGCAAGATAACCTGGCAATACGCTACTTAATAGACATCTGCGACCATTTGCATATACAAAAATGTTTAGCCTAAATAATCTAAGCAAAGGTGTCGATATTCGACCCTATTGCAGGATTGGCAGATGTAACTTTAGGTGTTTCAGCAGCTTCCAGTAACTCTAGTGTTGCTTGGCCTTCCACTTTTTGCTGTGATTTAGCAAGTTGCAGAGACTTAATCTCAAGACTAGAACTAGCAGCTGAGCCTGAAATATCCATACAGTGCTCCTTATTGCTTGTAGCAAAGTATAAAAACGGGCAAAATCGCCCGCATCAAAAATTTATCGGCAAGCTGAAGTCAAACTTTAATTTCTATGCAATCTATTATTCAAACTCTTAGTGAAAATGTTCAAGTAATTTATCGTAAATCTATCGATGCAGATCAAACTATTACCCGTTTACAACAAAGCGGAAAGGGTAAGTTTAGTGCAGTTTTTACAGCAGATTCTGGGTTTGAAACCAGTAGTAAATTTTTCAAACCTTATGTTGAAGAGTTAGCGAAAGAAGTGCTTGAGCTTGAAAGCCAATCACCTGAATCAGTTAAAGCTGCACTGCCTGTTTTAGTAAAAAAGATTGAGATGCTATTAACCACACTTAATCAATTTCAGAAAAACGCCCGTTAAATTTAAGGTATCCAGCAAACTAGTTAGGCTGGTTGTGAATTTGCAGCGCATCAATACGGGCATTTATTTTGGCAATCATTTGTTTATATTTGGGGCTGTCAACACGGATAAATCTGCGTTCAAATTCAGCTTTCTTCAAGCCTTCGGGTAAGCCTGTAATATTTGGAAAGAATGCTTTCTCATCTAAGTTTCCTGCGAGTATATCTTGAACGTATAGAGCTGAGTCTGGGTTTGTTGCAGATTCAGCAAATTTAATACCTGAAAAATCAGCGGCTAAATCAATAAAGCTGTAACCACTGCCATCGTGGCTTCGATCCATCAACTCTTTAAATTCACCTATCGCTACACTAATACCTTGCTCAGAGAAAATTTTAATGGCCGCTGAAAAAATAAAGTGTTGGTTTAAATCTACTCGAGACTTTAGAACCGTTCTAGAATTAGGAGATACTACCCGTGGACTATTAGGCTGAACATCACCCACTAAATTGGCAAACCTATGATGACCAACATATATAGCCAAAGCCATGATCGCGGCTTTATTCTCCAATGCTGCCGATTCATCTGAGCTAGAACGCTCTTTAGCTAAGCTAAATACTGGGCCAATATATTTTGCTAAGGACTGGGGAGTATAACGCTTTGCAATACTAAACTCTGATATTTCTTTCAAGTAAAAGGCTGTTTTCAAACGCAACTCTTCATCCTTTTCCCCCCCTACTCCCTGCTTAATTGCATTCAAGTTTTTTAAAAATTGCTGTAGGGGTAATACCGACAACACCATGTGTTTATCTCTCATGGCAATGTTATCTATTTGCTCAATAAATTGGCTGGCAATGTCGCTGCTGGTGTACCAATTAGCTAAAGTCACTAAACTTGATAAAGCAAAATCTCCAGAAAGAGAAATTGGCCCTACTTTCACATATTCCACTGCAACACCGGCTGCCGGTAATAAGGATGCTTCTACATTGATAAATTGCCCAATAGGATTACTAGGAAGCTGATAACTCACAAAAATTTTAGAAGACTGAGACCGAATAATAGCTTTACCTTGAAACTGATTATGGGCTCTTTGGACAAATCCAACCAGACTATTGAACTGGTCTTCACTAATAGTGATATCTTGCTTGGTAGACCTGAGTTTTACAGTATCTTGAAGCTGATGCATTAAGGCTTTTACAGACTCTGCTTGGTCCACCTGAGTAGCACTAGAGGTATCAACTAATGGTTGTGATTCAAGAGTAAACAGAAACAAACCTGTTGCTAACAATATTGTGACTAATAACAATATAACTAGGTACTTCAACAAGCTAAACAAATAGATTTCCTTTTATCAATAATAAAACTCTAGAGGTTAACTTCAGACAAAATAGACGGTGAAATTAAGGCAAGGACTATAGATACATTATTTTTGTATGCCTCTATATACTCGCTTTCTTGGTCACTATTGAAATGCTTTTCTATAGACCTTTCTTTTGAGGATTTCAGCTGTTGTAAATACTTAGATATAAACTCCGCTTCATTTAAAGCTCGAGAATCTAGCAACATATTTTCTAAGGCCTGATACTCCCCTTTATCTTCAATCGTCATTTCATCAGGGTTATCTAGAGCGACCCTCTCATAAAAATAAAGAGAGTCAATTTTTCTTTGGACAGCATTAGCCAAGTTTCTATACCCAAGAGCTTCTTTAGCACTCATTTAAACTTCAGCCATATTACCTTTAGACTCTAACCATTCTTTTCTATCTGGTGCCCGCTTTTTAGCTAATAACATGTCCATAATTTCTAGCATTTGCTCACCATCTCCCACAGTAAGCTGCACTAACCTACGAGTGTTAGGGTCCATTGTGGTTTCACGTAATTGCAGAGGATTCATCTCACCCAAACCTTTAAAGCGCTGTACGTTGACTTTGCCACGCTTTTTCTCGGCAACAATTCGATTTAAAATGCCTTCTTTTTCACCCTCATCTAAGGCGTAATAGACTTCTTTACCAATATCGATTCTAAACAAAGGCGGCATGGCCACATATACGTGGCCCGTGTTCACTAAAGTTCTAAAATGCTTAACAAACAAAGCACATAAAAGAGTCGCTATGTGTAATCCGTCGGAGTCAGCGTCCGCCAAGATACAAATTTTATCGTAACGTAGGCCACTTAAGTCTTCAGAGTCTGGGTCAATCCCTAAGGCAACTGAAATATCGTGAATTTCGTTAGATGCCAGAACTTGAGATGAGTCCACTTCCCAGCTGTTCAGAATTTTGCCACGTAAAGGCATGATAGCCTGAAACTCTCTATCTCTAGCTTGTTTAGCAGAACCACCTGCTGAGTCCCCTTCCACTAAAAATAACTCTGAGCGAGAAGTATCCTGAGTAGAGCAATCTGTTAATTTTCCAGGCAAAGCTGGGCCTTGGGTGACTTTTTTACGAGCCACTTTTTTACTTGCCCGTAAACGAGACTGGGCATTGTTAATACACATTTCAGCTAATAACTCAGCCACATCTGTATGCTGATTTAACCACAAGCTAAAGGCGTCCTTTACCACACCCGATACGAAAGCTGCAGCTTGGCGAGACGACAAACGCTCTTTAATTTGCCCGGCAAATTGAGGGTCTTGCATCTTGGTAGATAACACGTAACTGCAACGATCCCAGATATCTTCTGGGCTCAGTTTTACGCCTCTAGGCATTAAGTTTCTAAATTCACAAAACTCACGCATAGACTCCAACAAGCCTTGACGTAAACCATTTACGTGAGTACCGCCTTGTGCGGTAGGAATAAGATTCACGTAACTTTCGGTGATCATCTCACCACCTTCTGGCAGCCACATTACCGCCCAATCAGCGGCTTCAGTATTACCAGAAATAGAACCAACAAATGGCGCATCTTCAGGCAGGGTGACATATTCTTTTACCGATTGATAAAGGTAATCCCGCAGGCCATCTTCGAAATACCATTCTTTGGTTTCACTAGTGATTTTATTATCAAATCGAATTCGTAAGCCTGGACATAGGACCGCTTTAGCCTGCAACACGTGTAGTAGCTTAGAAACCGAAAATTTAGCTGAGTCAAAATATTGCGGGTCTGGCCAAAAATGAACTTTAGTACCAGTATTGCGCTTACCACAGGTATCAACTATTTCTAACTCTTGTACTTTATCGCCATTCTCGAACGCAATTTGATGTACATTACCATCCCGGCGAATGTTGACTTCAACTCGCTTTGACAAGGCATTCACCACTGAAATACCCACACCGTGCAAACCACCAGAAAACTGGTAGTTCTTGTTAGAAAACTTACCACCAGCGTGTAATTTAGTCATAATCAATTCAACACCAGAAATACCTTCTTCTGGGTGAATATCCACAGGCATACCACGACCGTCATCAGTGACTTCTAAAGATTGATCGGTATGTAATACAATTTTTATTGAGGTTGCATGGCCACCTAAAGCTTCATCCACACTGTTATCTATCACTTCCTGACTCAAATGGTTAGGGCGAGTAGTATCTGTGTACATGCCTGGGCGACGTTGCACGGGTTCAAGGCCGTTTAAAACCTCAATGGCTTCTGCGTTATATTGATTTGACATATTTTTTATTCAGAGCTCTTATTATTCGAAATAGCGGATGAAACACTCACGGCTTACACGCGGGCACTTACATGTATACATATGTTATACCAAGCTTCATTTAGTCTTGCAGTAGAAACCTAAAAATATCTGGTAAGAATCGCTGAAAATTTTGAAAACTATGATCACCACCTTCCTCAATTGTCATTTTACAGCCTTGGTATTTCGATTCTGCTTGGCGATAATCTAATGTTTCATCTTTGGTTTGTAGCAGTACCCAATAATTTTCTTTAGCGTGTACATTTTCACAATCTAATGCGACCAACTCTTCAATGTGTTTCTTCTCAAGTAAAAACTGCTCGCCAGAATTGGGATTTACATGCTCACCTAAATAGCCCAGCAATAGTTCATATGGCCTTACCGCAGGGTTAACTAACACAGCTTTACCTGAATACTTCTCTCGCATATAGGTCGATAGATATCCACCAAGTGAGCTTCCAATAAAGCGTAGTTTTTTATCAGGATACTGCTTAATAATATCTTCTATTATCTTTGCCGCATCTTGCGGGTAGTTTGCTAACTGGGGCACCTCCATATGTAAATCAGGGTAATGCTTTTTTACAAAATCTAAAGTCTGTGTAGCTTTTAAAGATTGTGGTGAGCTTAAAAAACCATGTAAATATACGACTAAATAATCCACTTGTTAAACCTAATTAATGCGTTTAATTACGTGATTGAACTGAGCATTGTCATCTAATTCAATCACCCGAAATCCCGGCTTTAAGTCACTTACGCCAAAAGATTCTGTATTGGCCCATTGCCAGCAAGTTGACGGGCAGGCTAAATACAACACGCCATTTTGTAGCGTTTCTATATCACTATGGATATGTCCATATACAACTAGTTTCACGTTTGGGAAAGACTCCACTAACTGCGTAAAGTCTTGACGGTTCACCCATTCGTGTTTATCCATCCAACCATTGCAATCAATTGGATGGTGATGAACCGCAATAACATGATACGTGTCTGCATCGTTTTGCAATTGTTGCTGTAACTCATCGAGCTCTTTCTTGGAAATATTCCCTAACGTACCTTGAAACTGCGTATTGAGTAGATGGACTTTCCAATGAATATTGCAAAACTCTAGAGGGGAATTCAGCCATAACATGCCTTCAGAAAAAACAATCAGTAAATGCTGAATTGAATCATGATTACCCGGTAATATTCGCAGTTCACACTCTAGGTTCGACGCGGCAAAAAGCTGTTCAAAATGTTGATAACTAGCTTCTGAGGCATCGCCGCTTAAGTCCCCGGTTACCAACAACATATCAATTTTGTATGCACTGATTTCGAGCAGTATTGTTTGCAAGCTTTGATAGGGATTTATGTGGTTATAACCGACTTTTTCTTTGTCTGCGAATAAATGGCAGTCTGAAATTTGGATGATGTTCACAGGTCAAAAACTATCGTGTAATAGCGTGTTTTTGATTATTTTGGCTCAAACAAAATTGTAACCATTCAGCTAAGAATAAATTAACCATTTCTTTTTCATTCTTTTGATACATTTTAATATTTGGATATTGATAGCTAGGTTTTAGAGAACCGATATTTTGAGCCTGTAATACTTCAGCCATTTGTGCATCATGATATAACCTAACTTGAACCACAGGTTGTAAAAACTCAAACCCAACATGGCTTTTCTGTGACATTTCAATGGTGCTGGTGTAACGACTACATTCAACAATTTTAATGGTGTATTGCAATGCTTTACTTATTTCAAACTCGTATTCCAAATCTTCAGTATCACAATCAGGCAAGAGCCTTAAGAGCCGTCCATAGTTAAACTCACACACTTTATGCATGTTAGCTAATTTGGGAACATACTTTTTCTGTAACACATCACTCATTTGACCAAGCATCCAATATTTTTTGTTTATTCATCGCAAACCATTGTAAAACAATTATGGTGGCAGAATTGTCAATTTTTCCTTCTTCGAGCCATGCCATGGCATCAACAACTGATACTCTGTGCACTAATATATCTTCACTTTCATATTCTAAGCCATGTACTCCGCCCGCTTGGCTAGCGTCTACCTCTCCCACAAAAAGATGAAGGCGTTCTGTACAACCTCCGGGGCTAGGCAAATAATTCAAAGCGGGTGTTATTTTCTTTATGGTAACTCCCGCTTCTTCTAGGGCTTCTCGGCGGCATACATTTTCTGGGGTTTCATCAGGGTCAATAATCCCTGCAACCACCTCTAATAACCAAGGGCTTTGAGGGTTAGACAAGGCTCCAATTCGAAACTGCTCAATCATCACAAACTCTTCTAAAGCCGGGTCATAAAGCAATACAGCAACGGCATTGCCGCGCTCAAACACTTCTCGCTCAATGACCTTACTCCATCCCCCCTCGTAAAGCTTGTGTTTAAAATCATATTTCACCATCTTAAAAAAACCCTCAAAAAGAGATTCTTTTTTAACAATTTCTACATCTTCTGTTGAAAATTGTAAGGTAGATAGTTTAGATTCTTGATTTATCTTTTTCACGACAGCGCCAATTCAGAAAGCTTAGGGAAATCGTACCATATAATAATTTAGAAGTTCATTTGCTAAATGAAGCAATCAATGCCTGCGCTAGCAAATAATATTCTGTTACACTTGAGCCTGTTGTGTTACTACAAAGTATTGTCACTTATCACTTGATTTGCTTAGACTTCTACCATACACAAATATTCGGCAGCTAGATCGGATTAGAAAACCACATAGGACCCCTAATGAAAAAAACATTTTTGTCATTTCTAATAAGCATAAGTATTTCTACTTCTGCTCTAGCAGATGACCTATATCAAGTCTATCAAATGGCGATAGAAAAAGATCCAACCGTTAATAGAGCTCAAGCGGATAAAGACGAAGCTTTTGAAGGCATTTCTGTTAGTAGAGCCAGTTTGTTACCGCAAATATCTGGTGCAGTTGGTTATACAGATAGTACCTCTGAGTCTTTTAACTTCACTACCGATGCAAGCGGAGCTTCGGCTGTAGGAATAGTTGAAAGCGATTCTCAAACTTTAGGTATTGACTTGGACTTAACTCTTTCTTTATACAACCGTCAAAACTGGGTCGCTTTATCCCGAGCAGAGAAAGTAGCACAAAGAAGTGACATCAACTTCGCTCTGGCCAAGCAAGACTTAATAGTAAGAACAACTAATGCTTACTTAGCAATATTAAGGGCAAAAGACAGCTTAACTTTTGTACAAGCTGAAAAGCGTGCAATCGAACGCCAGTTAGAGCAAACCAAGCAGCGTTTTAATGTGGGTTTAACAGCAATAACTGACGTACATGAAGCACAGGCAAATTTCGACAACACTGTTGCACAAGAAATTTTAGCAGAGAATGTTGTAGAGCTTCGTTTAGAAGAAATGCGAGAAATTACAGGCAAATATCTAAATACCGTGTCGGTATTAAATACTGAAAGCTTCAGCGCATCACTTCCAACACCCACAGGTGTAGATAACTGGCTGAAAATAGCAGAAGAGAAAAACCTCAATCTTATGGTTAGCAATATGACCAAAGAGATTGCTAATGATGATATCGCCTCAGCTAAAGCGGGACATTATCCAACACTTTCTTTAGGGGCTAACTATAGCCGTGATGATACAAAATTAAACGGTAACAGTAATTTCCCTGTCAGAAATAGTAATTATATCGCTCTAAATCTTGACGTTCCTATCTATTCTGGTGGTTCAACCACGGCTTTAACAGCCCAAGCGCGTTATCGCTATGTAGCTGCAAGTGAAGATATGGAGCTAACTTATCGCTCTACTGTTCGCTCTGTACGCTCTGCCTATAATGATGTCATTGCATCAACATCAACCATTCGAGCCTTAGAGCAAGCAGTGGTTTCTGCTGACAGCGCTCTCAAAGCTACTGAAGCTGGTTTTGATGTAGGCACCAGAACAATAGTCGACGTATTAAATAGTACTCGAAACCTATTTGATGCACGTCGTAACCTAGCCAGTGCGCGCTATGATTTTATTAGTGCTATTTTGCAGTTAAAACGCGCAGCTGGAGAATTAAAAGAACAAGATTTAATCGATATTAACCGTGGCCTTACCGCTGAAAGTTAAATTTAAGTTACTTTAAAACAGATTAAATTTAAACGAATGAAAAGGGCGTGATTGCGCCCTTTTCAATTGCTCAGAATAAGTGCATCTAAATATTTTGTAATTATCATTAAAACATTGACTGTAAAAACCAAAACACTATCCTAACGTCGCTCCCAATAAACAATTAAAGACCAATGAAAGCTTCCATCTTACAAGACAAATTTCTACGTATTCGCTCCAACAAATTATTCGAAATATTTGTTGTTACCGTGATTATTTTCTCCGCGCTACTGGTAGGTGCTAAAACTTACGAAATGTCTAGCACTATGCAAAAAATCACTTTGTTTTTAGATTGGTTTATTAGTGCGTTTTTTCTAACAGAAATAACCATTCGCTTTTTAGCAGAGCCCCGTAAAAGAAACTTCTTTAAAAGCTTTTGGAATATATTTGATACCTTAATTGTGATCGTAAGTATGATCCCAGCTGACGATGCCGAACTTGCAGTGATAGCACGTTTAGTCAGGGTATTTAGAGTATTACGAATGATATCTATCATTCCTGAGCTCAGGATACTGTTGGTTTCCTTGGTTAAAGCCCTGCCACAATTGGGTTATGTAATGTTATTGATGTTTATCATTTTTTATATTTACGCTGCAATAGGAAGCACTCTATTCGGAGCTATAAACCCAGAATTATGGGGTCATATTACAATTTCTCTGCTCACTCTATTTAGGGTTATGACCTTTGAAGATTGGACAGATGTAATGTACGAAACCATGGAGGTCTATCCGCTTAGTTGGTTGTTTTATTTAACTTTTATATTCTTCACAGCATTTGCATTCTTAAATATGGTGATAGGCATAGTGGTGGGCGTTATGGAACAAGAGAACGCCAAGGCGAGAGCTGAGAAAATGGAAGAAGAAGGAGAGCCAAGCCTTAAGGATATATCTAAACAAATAATGGCCCTACAAATCCAAATAAAAGCACTACAAAATACTGATAAATCCTAACTGTATAGCTTAGTTAAATCCTGAAATATGTCTGTAATACTAGCTTTTCTCAATTTTGAGAAAAGCTAGTGACTATTAGACGTTAAGTTTTAGATTGAATAGCCTCTAACTATTCAATACCGTACTCTGCAATTAAGGCTTGCACCCTATCCAGAGACTCTTGTAACTTCATGTCTCTTTGCTCAATCTTACGTTTAGCTAGAAATGCATCACCAGACACAAGTAAGGTTTCCACATAATTAAGATAGATTTCTTCATTTTCTAGGTCACCTGTTACTACCCGACTATATAACTCTAATGCTTCTTCATAATCATTTTCAGCTACGTAAATCTGTGCCAAAGTATCCAAGGTTTCTGCGTTATCAGGGTTTAACTCTGCTGCTTTTTCTGCAAACTGTTTAGCTATATCAATTTCACCTTGTTGCAAGTATAAATACGCTAAATTATTGTTGGCAATATAATTATTGGGGTTTTGTTCTAATGCTTTTTTATAGGTCAACATAGCTGCACCTATATCCCCACCAATTTGGCGCTCAGCATATAACATTCTAGCAATAAGGTCGTTTGGCTTTTCCTCAAGGTGCGCTTCCAAAAACAACAAAGACTTGTCGGCTTGCTCCATTAAATCAAGAATATGAATAACCAATAATAAATTGCGACTGTTTTTGGTGGCATCATAAGCAATTTCAGCATTAGCTAATGCCGGTTCAAGTTCTCTACGACTTAACTGAAACCTAGCTAAAAAACCTTTAGACATTGGCTCTTCTAGCACCTCAGCTGGTAACTTATCGTAAGACTTCTGCGCCGCTTCAAAATCACTTTTCATAAGTAGAAAATGGGTATCAAGGATTTGCATTTGCACATCATCGCGATTAACCAAAAAAGACTGTGTTAGCTTTGCACCTTCTGCAAACTTATTTTGACTATCTAGTAAAAATAGCTTCCCAATCACAGCATCTTTATCATTAGGGGCAAAGGCTAGCCACCGATCATAGTGTTGTGTGGCCCCTTGACGTTGATTATCTCGAATAAGACTTCGACCTAATGTAGCCCAATACTCTTTGGGTAGGCTTTCTTGCGCCTCAAGCGCATCCAATAAAGTAATAACCTCTGCATACCTCTGCTCCACCAACCAAACTCTTGCAAGTAATAACCTAAGACCAATATTGGTTTGGTTTTTATCAAAGGTACTTTTGATTTTTTCGAGTCCTGCAGCTTGGTTTCCCTGCTGTTTAGATATCAAATAAAAGGTTGCTAATGCTGTTACATTGGTTGGGTATTCTTGTAACACAGCATCTAACATATCTTTGGCAGGGTCTAAATTCCCTTGTAATAATTCTAAATTTATTAAGGCTAATTTAGGAATTGCACTTGCACCGCCACTTGATAACTCTTCTGCCTTTGAAAATTCAATTTTTGCAGCCTTAAAATCTTCCAATTTTACGTATACATCACCGGCTAGCAAATAGGGTCTAGCATCATCAACCGCTGTCTGTTTCCAGCTATTTGCTAAATCCAAGGCTTTGTCGTACTGCGCTGTAACAATATAGGCTTTTGCTAAGGTTAATTGAGCGCTATCAAGCTCTGGCGCTTTCGCCACCGCTTGCTCAAGGTTAACAATGCCATCTAAATTATCTAAGGATAATTGCAACAGCCCTAAACGTGTTAAATCTTCTGCCGTACGACTAATGCCTCCCGATTTTTTAATCAAGGCTTCTGCGTCTTTTTCGTATCCCCCTTTTATTAACTCGTAGCTCGCTTTAGAAAATAAAGGTGCGTCTTGTTCAGTAAGTTTATCTAACCTACTTAGCACACCACCTAAATCTGTGGTCAACCCAAGTTGTAATTGACTTGCTGCTAATAGCTTTAAACCAGGATGATTATTTGGAAGTGCACCCGCTATATATGATAGGTGGCGATTAGCCCCAGTAAAGTCTTGCTCTTGATAGGCCGCATAACCCGCAATCAGCCTAAGTGATAGCTCATCAACGCCGTTACTAATTGCAATTTCTGCATGTTTAAGTGCATCAGAATAATTTTCTTTAGAGGTAGAAATAGCGGCTTTCAACTGATTCAATAAGCCGTGTTGTTTGTTGATTTTTAGCAAACTATCAACATAAGGTTCAGCAGCGCTCATCTCCCCTATATCCACCAATAACTTGGCCAAAACAAAAGTGGTTTGGCTATCTTCTGGGTAAAATTGTACATAATCTTTAAAAACGTCAGCCGCTTCTTTAGGCTGGTTCGATGCTAAATGTAATTGCGCTAAAAGTTTCAGCACTTCAGCATTTTGAGGAGATTCATCTTTTAGTGCTGAAACAGCTACTAAGGCGTTTTCAAAATCTGAATCCAAAACTAAACTATAAGCGGCAGTTAAACCTTTATACACTGAACGAGTATCTAAGCTTCTGAGATCTTCTATAAGTAATTTAGCCTCAGTGACATTATCTAATCTAGCTAAAGACACCACTTTAAAGTACCCAATCTCTGCTTTTTCTACCGAAGTTAAACCAGCTTGCTCGTGCTCTATTTTACTTAACGCAGAGTAAGCGCCAGTATTCTGATAAGCTTGGGTAAGTAAAGGCAGCACCTTTGATGCTTCAAAACCGTATTCTAAAGCTCGGTTTAATTCTTTTTCAGCACTTTCATACTGCTTTTGGATAACATAGACTCGCCCTAGTTCATATCTAGCCTGAGCCGACTTTGGCGCTGTTTTAACGGCATTTTTTAAAGCCACAATTGCAGCTGCAGAATTATCTTCAGCTAGGTATTGTTTAGCTTCTTGAATATATTCGTCGCTACTCTGTTTACCACAACCCGCCATTAAACCTAAGACGAATACGGCAGAAACTAAACCTAGTTTTGGCCCAGTTAACCTTTCCATTTAACGCTCCTTTTTATCTCTCAATACAAATATAATGACACTTGTGGTTATTTAATGCGATACATACCTGTTAGCAGTTGAACATGCTATCCCAGCGGCTATCTAATTGCTCCTGTGCGGCCACTAATGGTAAAGCATGGTAATAGTGATTTTGTTTAACGACAATGCCAAAACGCAGCAATTTTGATAAAGCATCACTGATTTCAAAGTCCACCTTCATATTAAACTTATGCTCAAGCCAAACTTCGACTTTAGTGTCTAATTGTCCGCTTGTCATTGGTCCATCTACGTACAAAAAATAGTACGCCAAAATAGCTTCTTTACACTCTTCTTCTTCAGCAGCATCAATCAGATGATGAAACACACCTGCATTGTTATCTAAATTTTTAAAATACAAGTTGTCTGATAAGGCTTTCATAAAGCGTAACTTACGATTTTTAAATTTACTCCACTCTTTAAAAATAAACCCACCTAAAACACCTATACCACTACCCAATATAACTAATTGCTGGCTGCTAATAGTGACAGATTGATCACTTAACCCTAACCAAAAACTAAACAAACCGGCCAACACCACTAATGACGCACCCAACTTAGTCACCAGCACCACTGCCCCTCCAGCTATCGCAGAGCCACCAATTATTGCCTTATCTATGGTTCGCATTCGTACTTCGCTGTTTGGAAACAACATTTCTAAATCTGCTTTGGGTACATTTTGGAATAATTTGATTATGGTAGAACCGGGTTCAAAGTGACTAATTGGTTTTTGATGTTGCTCGAAGTAATCCTTTTCCTTAAATTTGATGTAAACTGCTACCTTATCGTAATTGGTAAAGGTTACTGTGTCTTTCTTAAGTCCCCACCATTTTTTAACAGTTTCGGTCTTTTGATACTCACCTCTACGATAAAATACCATCTCTGAAAAATCATTGAATTCAACAGATAGCCGTACTTTAAATAGAGACTCCTCTTCTAAGGCATCTCTTAAATCTTGCTCGGTTATTTTTTCAAAATTAGCGGCATTTAATACTTGGGAAAACGCTTTCGCAAAAACCTTTTGCTTTGCCTTTAACTCATCTTCACTAAACACTTTTATAGACTGAGTATCTGAATTTGGGTCAAATGGCGCATAATTGTCTTTTAAAACTTCTAAACTTTGGTGGTAATCAAAGTGTATGGTACTAATGATTAACTGACACAATAGTTGAAACTGTTTTACGCTTTCCTTTGGCAAATTATCCATTTCAATACAAGCTTGAATAACATCTGTTTTTCTCAGTGGGATAAACCTATCGTCACTCTTTTTTATTTCCATAACACCTCAAAATAACACACCATACTTTACCCTTGTTAGCGGAACACCTGCAACTTGTTAACAGCAACTGCAGCTTTAATTACATCAAAATAACAATATTGACAATAAAGTCTCAAAGTGTTTGCTTAAAAATTAAAAATCATAGAAATATTGCAATTAATCAACTCATTACATGGAGTATATGTCAGTAATCGAATATAATTTAGCCTTTGAAACCGTGCCGGCTTCGCCTTAGAAAATTGTTTTACCAATTTAGTAATTGTTTTACCGATTCATATAATGCTGTGCCTGCCTGTACCCTGGGAAAACTTGATGACAACCCCATCTGAAATAACATTTAGAGATTTAAACCTACCCGAAGAATTACTGCAAGCACTGGAAAAAGTCGGCTATGAAAAACCTACACCTATCCAAGCCGAAAGTATTCCAATTATATTAGACGGCCATGACCTTTTAGGTACTGCCCAAACTGGTACCGGTAAAACTGCAGCCTTTGCTTTACCCATGCTGGCAAATGTTGATGCAAACGACAAGAATACTCAATTGTTGGTACTAGCACCAACACGTGAATTGGCGATTCAAGTTGCAGAAGCGTTCCAAGTTTATGCGAGCTTTTCTAAGAAAATTAACGTGTTACCTATTTACGGTGGTTCTTCTTATGACAACCAAATCCGTCAACTAAGACGTGGAGCCCAAGTTGTTGTTGGTACACCAGGACGTGTCATTGACCACATTAAGAAAGGTACGCTTAAACTTGATAATTTGAAATTCTTAGTACTAGATGAAGCCGACGAAATGTTACGCATGGGCTTTATTGACGACGTAGAATGGATTTTGAGCCATGCGCCAGAACAACGTCAAACTGCTTTATTCTCAGCGACTATGCCTGACGCTATTCGTAAAATAACTAAACGTTACTTAAACGATCCTAAACAAGTAAAAATTGCAGCTAAAGCCGCAACAGCAAGCACTATTCGTCAACGCTATTGTCAAGTAGCGGGCCATCATAAAATGGAAGCCCTTACGCGTATAATGGAAGTTGAAAGCTTTGACGCAGCAATAATCTTTGTGCGTACTAAAACGGCAACTATGGAATTAGCTGAAAAGTTATCAGCTAGAGGCTATGCCGTTGAACCACTAAACGGTGATATTCCACAAAACTCTCGTGAAAGAACAGTTGATCGTTTGAAGAAAGGCAAAATCGACATTTTAGTTGCAACCGATGTTGTAGCCCGTGGATTAGATGTTGAGCGTGTAAGTCATGTAATCAACTATGACGTACCTTACGATACTGAGTCTTATGTTCACCGTATCGGTCGTACTGGTCGTGCTGGTCGTCAAGGTGATGCAATATTGTTTATCTCTCATCGTGAAAAACGTATGTTATTTTCAATTGAGAGAGCAACCAAGCAATCAATTGATGCGATGACAATCCCATCTATTTCACAGTTAAACGAAACTCGTTTATCTCGCTTTAAAAGCAGTGTAATTGAAGCTATGAGTGATTCATCAATTGAAACATTAATTCCAATTGTTGAGTCAATTCAAGAGCAAACAGAAGCAGCTCCAGAAGTAATTATGGCGGCCCTTGCGAAAATAGCTCAAGGTGACGAGCCACTTATTCTTAAAGAAAGTGACCGTCCTGATTTGAATGCACGCCCACCTAGAAATGACCGCAATGACAGAAACGATCGTGGTGGTCGTAATGAGCGTGGCGGCCGTGGCGGAGAGCGTCCACCAAGACGTGAACGTAAATCTGGTCCACCTAGTGAAGGTATGCAACGTTATCGTATCGATGTAGGTCATACCCATGGTGTTAAGCCTGGCAACATTGTTGGTGCCATTGCAAATGAAGCCAACATTAGCAGTAAAAATATTGGTTCTATCGAGATTTATGATAATTTCAGCACAGTAGATTTACCTAAAAACATGCCTAAAAATACTCAAGACGTATTGCAAAAAACCCGTGTTGCTGGCCGCAGCCTTGGTATGCGTGAATGGTCAGATCAACCACCTAAGAAACGTGGTAATCCAGCTAACCGAGATTAATCACTACACCTACTAAAAAAGGGCTTATTAGCCCTTTTTTTATTTCAACACACTTATAAAAAACAAAAACTAATAACCTAATGGAATATTAATTCCAATTAAATTGGTTTGCACTTTAAGGCATTCAAGGCAAACTAATCGGCAGAATGTCACGAGTGCTCAGATATGAAATATTTCCCCATCTTTTTAGATACCCAAGATTTAACCTGTTTGGTAGTAGGCGCTGGTGAAGTAGCCGCTCGTAAAATTGAGTTGTTACTTAAAACTTCAGCAAAAATTACTGTAGTTGCCCCATGGGTATGTGACACAGTAAAGCGATATGCAACAGAGGGAAAAGTCCACTTAATCGAGCGTGTTTTTGTATCCGATGATCTTAACGACAAACAAATAGTGTTTGTTGCTACTGACGATAGCCGAATAAACAAAGGCATTCATGATGAAGCTCGAGCCCTAAAAATTCTTGTCAACGTGGTAGATAACACCCCACTGTGTCAATTCATAACGCCATCTATCGTTGATCGTTCTCCTATTATCATCGCCATGAGTAGTGGCGGTGTAGCTCCTGTTTTATTGCGCTACATGCGGCAAAAGCTCGAATCATTAATTCCACAAAAAATTAGTTTATTAGGCCAATTCTCAGAGAAGTTTAGAGAGTTAGTAAAACAAAAGCTAAAAACAGTTACTGAACGTCGTTATTTTTGGGAAGACGTACTAGATGGCGATATTGCCGAAAATGTCATGCAGGGCAATAACCAAATCGCAGATCAAAAATTTTTAGAAAAATTAAATGGTGATGATGCAAGCCAAACTCAAGGTGAAGTGTACTTAGTTGGAGCTGGGCCAGGAGACCCTGATTTACTGACATTTAGGGCGCTACGTTTAATGCAGAAAGCTGATATTGTAGTTTATGACAGGCTGGTATCGCCTGAAGTATTAGAGTTAGTTAGGCGCGATGCAGAAAAAATTTATGTGGGTAAAGCCAAAAGCAAACATTCGGTACCTCAGGATGAAATTAATGAACTGTTAGCCAAACAAGCTTTGGCTGGTAATCGTGTGGTTAGACTCAAAGGAGGCGACCCATTTATATTTGGCAGAGGAGGAGAAGAGCTCGAAACCCTTATAGAGCACGGAGTGAGCTTTCAGGTTGTACCTGGAATTACCGCTGCTAATGGAGCTGCGAGTTATGCCGGTATACCACTTACACATAGAGATCATGCTAAATCAGTCGTGTTTGCTACTGGCCACTTGCGAGACAACAGCATAAACCTGAACTGGCAAGGGTTAGCCCAACCTGACCAAACCATAGTATTTTATATGGGCTTAACGGGTTTACCGATAATTTGTGAGCAACTAGTTAAACACGGAATGCCAGCTAACACGCCTATTGCTATGGTGCAATCTGCGACTACAGAACAACACAAAGTGGTAACAGGTACATTCGAGACTATTCAAGAAATAGCAACCAAAGCGAATATACAACCACCCGCTTTAATTATTGTGGGCTCGGTCGTTAGTCTGCATGAGAAATTAAACTGGTTTAAACCGTAAATTTCTATCTAACTTACCATTATCGGAGTTGCCACTGGAAACTGTTAGGTAACTCCGATAATAAAGCCCCCGGATAAGATATAAAAACAAGCCTTCTAAACGTGGCAATCTGCGACTAATTACTAGATGAAAACTAACTTTTTCTATTTTTTAGGTGGCAACTCCCCTTGTAAACTTATGGGCCGTTGATTTTCGGCTTTCATTTGAGCCAAAAAATTTCACCTTTAAACACATTTTAAGTTTTTGTCGCTAAATAACTAGGTTAACCTAAGGGGGCAATGGACAAAGCCAATATTTTAATGAAACTAATTGAAGCAACTTAGTTACGCACACAAGCTAGTGTGGTTTCATTAAAAGTAGATTAAAAAGCAAGGGCGCGAAAACAGCCAAGTAAAAGGGTAAAAACCTTATAAAATCTGCCAAGAGATCATAAACGTGAGCAAAAAGGCCTCGATGTGAGTATTCCAATTCCAGTAGTTAACCCTACTAAATCCATGACGCTCACCTATGTGGTGTCCTTATCGATTATCGCGCTGTTATCTATACTAGTGCATTTTATGTTAGATAAAATTATTCACGAACAAAAAGACTCAGCCACCATAGTGAATATAAGTGGCCAGCAGCGTATGCTTTCACAACGAGTCAGTCTATTTACAATGGAATATCTAGCTGCAAGCCACTTAGATAGTAAGCAAGAAGCGCAAAAATCACTGATTAAACTCAATAATAACCACGACTTATTAACCACTCAATACCTTATTTCAGATGAAATACGTGACCTTTATTTTTCTCCACCACATAATATAGATGCCCAAGTAATTGAATTTACAAAACTCATTAACCAAGCTCTGGAAATAGACCAAGGAACAATTGAAGGCAAACTACCTGATGTAAGTTTAAAATTTTTTGAAATGGCAAAAGCGCCATTATTAGAAAGTCTCGATTACCTAGTTCAGAAATATGAAGACGAAAGTATCACAAAAGTAAATAAATTAAGACTAGCCCAACAAATCGTGTCATTTATTATATTACTGACCATTTTACTCGAAGCCCTGTTTATATTCAGGCCTATGGTCAATAAAGTTAAAACCTTCTCTAACAACCTACAAAGGGAAGCGAATTACGACCATTTAACTGGCTTACTCAATCGCCGTTCTTTCTCCATTTTAATAGATAAAGCACTGGCATTAAGTAAACGGCATAAGTATGAGTTGGGAGTTTTAAGCTTCGATATAGATCATTTTAAATCAATCAACGACACCTATGGTCATGATGTGGGCGATAAAGTAATTCAACATGTGAGTAACATCCTAAAAAGTAACACTAGAGCTTCAGACTGCGCGGCTAGATTTGGTGGCGAAGAGTTTGTAATTTTGTTACCACAAACAAAGCAACAAGACTGTTTATTTCTGGCCAACAAGATACGAGAAATCATTGAAAAGACCCCTTTAACACTAAATGGCCTAATCATTGAAGTTACTGCAAGTGCCGGAGTAAGCGGTTATAAGAAAGATGATTCAAACGCAGACGATATACTAAAACGAGCCGATGAAGGCATGTATCAAGCTAAAAACGCTGGCAGAAATCAGGTTTTTTATGGCTAGTATTCAACTCCTCCGCTTTCCACCAAAAGCGATATAAGCTAAAGAAATTAATGCATATGTATACCCAAGACAAAAATGGCAGTTCTGAATTGATCGCGGTGGTAAATTTACTGATATTGTTGCCCGCAATTCAGTTGCCCAATTACAAACCAAAAAGTTTTGGTCCGAGAACCCCGAGGCTTATTTAGATGCCGCAGTATTTGATATTAAATCCATTTTAGAAGTACCACAGTCAGCTCCTGTACCTGACGATCTCATCGATAAAATTAAAATGGGCGCTATTGTTGCCACAGACGCTTTACTTGACCTCAAAGGTGAGCTTGTTAACTAAAGGCTTTCAAGATGCCTTATAAATTCGATACCAAGCTCGTCCAGATACGTTTGCATTTAAAATTGTTAAGTCCGATATACACTATCCTTAGATGATAGAGCTCGAAGAGCGAATTATAGCTAACACACAAGTCAGACTAATATCGAAAATAAAAATGCTCTAAGCTTTATTTTTGAATTATTTAAACAATAAATCGTCTAATATTCACACATTTTTACAAATCGAACTTACCTCAAATTCAATCCTAAGTTATTATAAGTTAATAATAAAAAGCAAAATGGTTGTTTTTAATGAGAAATAAATGGTTCAAAAGGATATTACCCATAATAGTAGTCATAGTCGGTTACGGTGGTATGGGAGTCATCAGAGCTTCCGGTGATAATGACGAAGAAAAGGAGCCTGTTGATACACGCCCTACCGTTAAAATAGAAACTGCCATCGCTGAAGATTATCAAGTCAAGATCACTAGCTATGGTGAAGTCACCCCCCTTGAAAGTACAATGATTTCAGCTCAAGTTTCAGGTGAGGTCATAAGTTGGCATCCTAACTTTGTGCCCGGCGGTTTAGTATTAAGTGGCAGCGTTCTTTTCAGTATAGAAAAAGACACCTATGAGGCTGCGTTATTGCAAGCAGAATCTGATTTAACACTCGCAGAAGCAAACCTAATAGAAGAACAAGCCCGTGCAGATGTGGCCAAACAAGAAGCAAAAGGAACCCAGGTTTCCGATCTATATTTAAGAAAGCCACAACTTTTAAGCGCCGAAGCATCCGTAAAATCTGCGAAAGCTCGACTTAAAATTGCCCAACGAGACCTAGAAAACTGCGAAATTAAAGCTCCTTATGATGCCTTAGTCATCACTCGCACTTTAGGCAGTGGTCAATATGTCAATCAAGGGGCTCAAGTAGGAGAACTCTACAATATTGAAACTGCGGAGATATCTTTTCCAATCGCAGGCTTTGACCGAGAATTTTTACCCTCAAATTTAGCACATAAAAAAGCATGGGTTAGTACCAAAGGGCATTCGAGTATTACTCGTGAAGGCACACTTGATAGGGATTTAGGCATAATTGATCAACAAACTAGAATGAGCCAACTAGTGATTAGAGTAGAAGATCCATATAGCTTAAAATCATCTGAGCCTCCTTTAAAATTTGGTAGTTATGTAGAAGTTAATTTTGCAGGTAAAACACTTAGCCAAGTATACAAATTACCTCAAAAGTTAGTAAATAACCGTATCATTTGGGTGCTTGATGAAGAGCAGCAAATGCAGCCTAAAAAAGTAGAAGTCGTTCGAGAAGAGGGCGAGTATTTACTGATCGGTCAAGGTTTGAAAAATAAAGACAAATTAGTGATGACGTTACCTGAATATCCGCAAAAGGGTATGAAAGTCAAAATTGCTGAGCCTAAAAAAGAACTCGCTGCACAGCAATCATTATAAGGGTTGAGTCATGTCTTCAGATCAACAAGATAATTCAGAAGTAACGCAAACACTGATAGAGCCAAAACAAACAGGCTTAATAGCCTACTTTGCTAATAATTCGGTGGCTGCAAATCTCATGATGGTTTTTATCATTGTCATGGGTCTATTTAGTTATTTCACCATTCAAAAACAAATGTTTCCAAACATTGAAATTAACTATATCAATATAAGTGCAGTATACCGTGGCGCTTCGCCCCAAGAAATAGAGCAAAGTATTCTCATTAAAATTGAAGAAGCTATAAAAGATATTACTGAAATTAAAAAGGCCACATCTCGTGCACTCAGAGGTAATGGTCAAATAACATTAGAAATCCAAAAAGATAAAGAGCTCACAGAAGTATTAGACAAGGTAAAAGCTAGGGTCGACAGTATAGCCACTTTTCCGGGAGAAATGGAGCCTCCCAATATATCCCAAATTGAATTTAAACAAGACGTAGTAGAAATGGCATTAGTAGGCGATATTCCTATTAAAGAATTAAAACCAGTAGCCAAACAAATTGAAGACGAGCTATTACAACTAAATAACGTATCTTTAGTGGAGCTAGAATCGCCAGACGACGAAATTGCAATAGAAATTAATCCCCAAACTTTACGTAAATACAACCTAACGATTGACAATGTTTCTCAAGCTATCAGAAGCTACTCGGCTAATATTTCAGCCGGTCAACTACGGACTGATTCAGGCATCATAGCCGTTCGCGTTGAAAACCAGTTATACGATGGTCATGAATTTAGAAGTATTCCAGTAAAAATTGGCGCTAATGGTGCAAAGGTATTACTTGAAGACGTAGCTGACATCAAAGACGGCTTTGTTGAAGGTGAGCGGTATTTTAAATACTCAGGGCAAAATGGTATCTACTTATCAGTAAAAGCAACAAAAGATCAAAACACAGTTGCTGTAGCAAAGTCGGTCAAAGCATATATAGAAGAGCGAAATAAAACCTTACCTCAAGGGATTGAGATAAAAACACTGGTTGATTTTACATATTATTTGAATGCTCGCCTGGACATGATGCTCAAAAACCTACTTCAAGGTTCCATATTAGTGGCTTTGATGCTAACAATATTTTTGCGATTTAGGCTGGCATTTTGGGTCATGGTTGGCTTACCTATATGCTTTTTAGGTGCCATGATGATGATGCCCCTATTTGGTATTACCATTAATATCATGTCACTGTTTGCCTTCATCATGGTACTTGGGATAGTTGTTGATGACGCCATAGTCATAGGAGAAAGCGCTTACTCCGAAATAGAACAAAAAGGGGGGGGAGTAGAAAGTGTAGTGCGCGGCGCTAAGCGTGTTGCAACACCTGCCACCTTTGGAGTATTAACAACAATCGCAATTTTTGCACCTTCGTTATTTTCATCTGGCCCAGAAAGTGCGTTTTTTATAAACATCTCTACAGTAGTTATTTTGTGCCTAATATTTAGTTTAATTGAATCTAAGTGGATCTTGCCGGCGCATTTAGCCCACATGAAATTTACCCCCATAAAAGAGCACAGCTGGCGTGATAAATTTAACAAACGCTTTTTCGGATTTATAAACGGACCATATAAAACATTTATAAGGCTATGTATTCAATGGCGCTGGCTTGCATTTTCAATGTTCTTTGCAATATTGTTATTGACGATAGGGTTGATTCAAGGTGATTACGTTAGAGTCGTGCCCTCTCCTAAAGTCCCCCATGACTTTCCATCTATTACCATTGAAATGAATGAAAACGTTTCGGATTTAACTACCATCGAGGCCTTACAAACCATAGAGTCAACACTTCTAGCAGTAGATTCTAAAATCAAAGATGACTACGGCAGTCCTATGATTAGAGACATTATGGTATTTAATCAAGAGCGCACTAAAGGTCGTATGATTATTGCATTGGTAGCTGAGGATGAACGCCATTTTAATGCATTTGAATTAGCAAGAAGATGGCGTGAGGCGATGCCAGTCATCCCAGGATTGAAGTCAATCTCTATCCAAGACGATATTCTTGGTGGTGGCAACAACAACGGTGAATTCGGGTACATGTTATTTGGTGCAGATATAGAAGTACTAAATGCTGCAGGTCTAGAGTTTATTGCAATGTTGCAACAGCAAAAGGGCCTATTCGACATTAGCTCTAGTATAGATCCTGCAACTAAAGAGATTCAAATTGATTTACTGCCTGTGGGCTATGACCTAGGTTTGAGTCTTGCGAGCGTAGCTACTCAGGTTGGGGCAAGCTTTTTCGGTGGTGAAGCCCAAAGAGTCATCAGAGGAGACGAAGAAGTCAGAGTAATGGTGCGTTATCCTTTGCTCACTAGAGAGCGGTTCGCTGATCTAAAATATACAGTCATTACTACACCAAAAGGACGCGAAGTGATGTTAGGGGATGTCGCAACACTTAGCGAAACGTCCGGTATTAACTATATTCGCCGAGAAGGTGGTTACAGAACGGTTTATATATACGGCTCTATCGATGAAGAGCTAGTTGAACCAAATGAAGTAATAGCCGAAGTAGACGAGCAACTATTACCACAGCTAAAATCTAATTACCCCGGAGTTAAATCTGAATTAGGCGGTAGCATAGAAGAACAACAAGCCCAAGAAAGCCAGCAGATGACATTCTTCATTGCTGGTTTGCTAATGATTTATATACTATTAGCAATCCCTTTAAAAAGTTATGGGCAGCCATTAATAATTATGTCTGTGATCCCCTTTAGTCTGACAGGTGCTGTATGGGGTCACTATTTCTTTGGGGTCGACTTAAGCCTTATGTCTCTATTTGGCATTATTGCTGCTTCGGGTGTTGTCATTAACGATAGCTTAGTTATGACAGACTTCGTCAACAAAAGACGCAAACAAGGCTATGCCATAAAAGATGCGGTAACAGAAGCGGGATGTGCACGTTTTCGAGCAATTACTCTCACCTCTATTACGACCTTCGCTGGTGTTTTACCCATAATGTTTGAGACCAGTTCACAGGCAAAATTTGTGGTACCTATGGCTATTTCCCTAGGTTTTGCAGTGTTATATGCAACACTAGTTACCTTAGTATTAGTACCCTGTTTGTATATGATTTTGGTGGACATCAAAAATTGTTTCAGCTGGATAGGCCGCAAACTTAGCGGTAAAGATAGAAAAATAGCAAGAGCTGAGCAATCCGCTTCCCTTAACTCATAAACATAAACTTATACTTATTAAAAAGCGCCAATTCGGCGCTTTTTATTTAAACTTAAATCGATTTAATTGTTATGAACACTAAGTTCAGATAAAGCCTGTACTTGCCCATATAGATATTCGGTAAGCTTTTTACGATCACCTTGTTTACTTAATTGTTGCCATGACAAAGGTGTACCTATCTCTACTCTAACTTTCTTATCACGGCGTTTTAACGCTTCGTGCATGAGTAGCGCCATACGCAAAGGTTCAGCAATATGAGATGCCACATGAAATTTACGACTGTTGCGGCCATGAAAAAAGCACGGTACAACTGTGGCCTGTGCTTCTTTAATAATTTTTGCCGCAAATGTAGTCCAGGGGCCGTCTTTAACTTCGCCAAAACCAAATCGAGTTGCTGTGCTTACCATTCCTGAAGGAAAGATAAGTACCGGAAGATCTTGAGACAAATGCTCCAAAGCCAACTGCTTAGAGCGAATATTAGTACGAATTGCCGACTTAGTATTGGAAAAGTCTATAGGTAAAAAGTACGGCGCTAAATCTTTATCTTGAAACAACTGAGAATTGAGCATGATACGTAAATCACCTCTAACCTTAGCCGCAAGATCACATAAAATGAGGCCATCCACCACCCCAAAAGGATGATTTGCAACAAACATTAATGGGCCTGTTTTAGGGATGGCTAATAGTTGCTGCTCATCAAAATCAGCAGCTATTTTCATCTCAGTTAACGCATCACCAAAAAAAGATTCGATGTGGAAAGCATCATCTTTCAGGCGCTTATATACGGCTTCAATTTCTTTACGCCCCATTAGGGCTTCTAAAGAGGAAACGAGCTTACGTCTAACCCAGCCATCGTCTTCTTGTGAGTAAGTAAGACGCGGAGGATCGCGTAAATAAGATTGGAATTCAGGATCGATTGATGCACTTTTCATGTTGGCAACTCTACCAACCCTATATGACCGATTTGTGACAAACTAAATCAGTTTTCAGCTCCACCCTTAACAATATTAATATTACCCGCTGTGATGTTGATTAACTCAGATTTACACATTTCAAGTTCAGACGTAGCCACTGCAAAACTGACTACCACTCTATGTTCATAAGTAGAAACAATGTCTTTTATGTCGTAACGCTCAAGTAGGCGAGAGATTCCACCGTCATTAGCATAATCATAGGTTAATGTCAGTATAGTGCGATCCACTTTTGTAATAATAGGTAAATCTTTTAAGACTGCAGCTACGGCATCAGAATAGGCACGTTGTAAACCTCCAGTACCTAGCTTAGTGCCGCCAAAATAACGCACCACCGCCACGGCAGTCTCGCCTAAGCCACTATACTCCAATACTTTTAACATTGGCATGCCCGCTGTACCGCTAGGCTCACCATCATCGCTCATAGACCTGACAGTCGTATCGGGAGCGCCAGCAATATAGGCCCAACAAACATGATTTGCTTGGGGGTGTTGTTCTCGTAATCCCTTGATAAAAACTTCAGCACTAGCTCGATTTTCAGTATTGGCAGCAAAGGTCAAAAACTTACTACGCTTTACTTCTAATTCAACTTGCCACTCATGAGCTGGTACTTGATAACTAGCAATACTCATCAATATCAGGCCCACATCACTAATACTGCTGCCGCAGCAATAAGCAACAGCCCGATAACTTCATGCCTAGCGACCTTATTTTTAAGCCAAAATATAGCAATCAGCATGGTAAACAACACTTCGATCTGGCCCAAGGTTTTTACATAGGCAACATGATGAAGAGCCATAGCACTAAACCAACAGATAGACCCCAAACAACTCGTCGCACTGGTAGCCAGTGTTTTGCCTGAATTGTTTTTTAGCGCAATAAAAATAGATCTGTCATTAATGGCGATATAACTGCTCATTAGCAGAGTTTGAATACATAACACCCATAACAACACCCAAGCAGCACTATGAGGAAAAGGCACATTTAACATATGACTAGCCTCTCTAACAAACAAAGAGGTTAGCGCAAAACAGGTACCACAAGCCAAACCAATACCTATGGTTTTAAGGCTAAGCCCACCTTTTTTGCCCCCGCCAGACAATACAAAAACTGCCGCGCCACCCACCAAAATCCCAAGCCAACCAAAAAGGCTCAATTGGCTCCCAAAAAATAACGTGCCTAACACACCCGCCACTAACGCTTCGCTTTTTGCCAACCCAGCGCCAACAGCAAAATTTTTTTGTTTGAATAAAATGACCATGAAAGACGTTGCTGCAATTTGTAGCAAAGACGCAGCCAATACAATCAAGATAAATGCTTGATTAAAGGTAGGGGTGATTTGATCTGATACAGAATAAAGTATTAACAAGTAAACCAGTGCAATTGGGGGAGCAAATAAAAAACGGGCTAAGGTCACACCAGATGTACTGACACTAGCACTAAGTTGACTTTGCAATGCATTACGAAACGTCTGCATCACAACAGCACCCAAAGTAAAGAATATCCAGGTCACTTGAACTCCCTAAAAATAAAAGATGATTTTACTTACTTCCATCAAAAAAGAGTAATCAAATTAATACCTATACATATGCCTAATAGTCCAATCTTCTAGTCAGATTGGCCAAGATATAAAGTAAGTAAAAATTGATGATGAAAATTTATCAACAAAGCTAGAGGGTATTTTATCCTTTTAATGCTTTAGTTTTCATAACTCTCTGAAAATCTTTCATCTTAGTTTCTAACTCAAGTGAATCAGCTCCCGAACTCGACACATTTTTCAATACAAAATTACACGTTCTTAAAACTGAGCGCCACCGAGGATTTTTAGGTAAGGCATTAACACTTACGTAACGCTCCAACGCTCTAGCCCGAAGTCGACCATCATCCACAGCAACACTCCATAGCTTACTCTTTTGAGCTAACTCCAATTTACTTGTATTAGTTTCGTCCTCCCATACTTGTATAGCAAGCAACATTAACTCAACTAACTTTAACCTAAGTTCTTCTTCCTGAACTGCATTTTCACCTTCAGAAGATTTATCTACTTCTTCATGCTCTTCTATCAAGCCAGAATTTTCGTGCTGATTCATTTTCTCTATCGGCGAGGAGGGTTTTATCACGCTACGGCGCTTTAACATATACACTAGAAAGAGACATATTAAAAAAAGCCCACTAATACAAAATAGATATATCCTTTGGTATAACTGTGAAGGGCCAGTTTTATTTTCTGGCGTAGTGAATAGAAAGTGGCTTTTTAGCCGATTGGTATTAAGGTTATTTTTATTTACAAGCTGAGTATTCAAAATGTCAGAATACAACTTCCAATATCGACTGGCGTCTTCAAACTCCTTACTCTCTTCCTTCATTGATGCAATTTCATTATAAAGCTCCCCAATGAACAATGTATTGTCTGAATCTGCAATAGAAGCTAGAGATTTTTCTAATGCATCACTGGCCTTGTCATTTAATCCTTTAGCCTTCCATATTAAGCCCTGAATAAACCATAGTTTTGCGACGGGGCGATCAGATTGAACTAAATTAAAGGTTTGCTTTGCCATATTTAGCCATTCTTGAGCCTTTATTGCGGTTAGTTTTGAAACATGCAATTCGGCCAACAATAAGTAGGTATCTCCTTTAAATTTGTAGGCATTTAACGAATTAAAGATATCAGCAGCTTGCTCCAACAATTTACTAGCTTGCTCACTATTGCCTGCAAGGGTAAAGGTTCTAGCCAAACTAGATAAGGTATGAGCTGCTTTAAAATGCTCTCCGGCTTCAGTATGCAATTCAAAGGCTTGCCGATAAGAAACTATGGCCTCGTCATAGGCTTTTTTATCTCGATATATATTACCTAGGTTAGTAAGTACAATCGCTTTACCAACAAGATTATCGTTAGCTTTGTGTATATCGTAACTTTTAAGTAACAATTTACTGCTTGTCTCGAAATCACCAAAAAATTGATAAATACTAGCGATATCGCTATAACTAATCGCTATGAAGTTGTCATCGGGTATTTGCTTAGCTATTTGTAAGGCTTGATTAAAAGCATCAAACGCTTCTTCGTAACGATGCTCATAAAATAAAGTCGCCCCTAACTGGCGATGTATTAGTATGCTTTCATTTTGTAAAGAACTTGGCAGCACCGAGAGTAATTCAGTAAGTATCTCTCTTGAAGATCCCAAATCACCCGATTTTCGATACAAAATTGAAAGTTGAAGACTACCCGAGACATAAGCTGTAGAGCCCATATCTAACTCTGATATTGCTTGCTTGCAACTTAATATGGCTTGACTGAACCCAACTTCATCATTTGACGTTTTTTCACATGTTTGTGCATATAACTCAACTTGATAACTCAAATAAAGCAGGATGATAGTAAGTAATTGTAACTGCCTGTACTGCATATTATTTCCTTCTATATCCCAAATTATAAGTAAAAAACTGTTAATAACGTTATCAGGCTAAAAGTGCCAATATGGGCTTTGGTCATCGCCATTACCAACTATTTGGATTTTTAACATAAGTGACTTGGAGTAATTTTTCAACCCTAACAACCTAAACCATCTCGAATAAAGCACTTGCAGAATAAAAAATAATTACTATAAAACAAAAGCTTACATATCAAACATACCCAAATGCTGCCAGCTATACCCTTCAACTATCCCTTAAATAACCTTTATTTTTTTATATTCAAAGACAATCATTAGTTCCGAAGATGTTAGATATTTTCTGTCTGAAACATCGAAATAATCAATTTATAATATTTAAAGGAATCAAAAATGAATAAACTAGAGAAAATAAACCACTTGGAAAATGCTCAAATTGAGTGTGATGACAAGAATAATAAATTTGAAATAATTGAAAGCGCATTACTAGAAAATGTATCAGGAGCAGACATGACAACAAGCATTTGCATGTGTTGGCAATTTTGCGATATGCCGCCTAACTAAATTAAGTTTCACCCCGTTCAAATTAAACTAGTATTTATGGCAGCCTTTCCTATTAAGCTGCCTAAATATATTTAATTATTGATGACTTAAACCTAACCTTACCCATTAAGCTACCTCTCCATTTTACGTCCCCAAGTTACTTTGCTCTGAATAATTCGAAATCTTATTTGTCCTTGAATTAAATCTATAGTCTTTAGGCACACTATTACTGCTTATGGCACCAGTTCATAGCCAAGAATAAAAAGCTATTACTTGTATACCCTATATCTAACCAGGCAAACTCGCAGAGAGAGCTCCGCAAAAAGAAACAGGCCTAAGTGGAAATACTCATCTTGTGTAAACCAATGGCAAGACTAGTCTAAGAGACATATTTCTTTTGGTAAAAACCTTTATGAAAACACCATCAACCAAGTATTTTTATAAACGTACGACTCTCGCAAATGTAAAAAATGTGCGTATTAAACTGAAAACATTGCTTTAAAAAATAAAACACACCTTTCAGACAACTCAGAAACACCCCCAATAAATTTAAAATTAAAACATATACCCAAATTTACTGAAGTTTTTTAAGTAATGACTCCCGAGAAAATAAGTAAAATTAAAAAATGCAGTTGAAATGCCTACTTTTATTTAAATAAAACCAACAAAACCTAATAAAAAAGACAGGGAAAACTCGGGTACACATCGATAAAAAAACATTAAATAACAGTTAGATAAACCGAATTCATACCTGTAAATACGACCTTTCATATTCCACTATACATCCCTTCTTTTCCCTTCAAATATCATTAGATTTGACCGTAAATATAACCACCTGCTGAGAAAGAAGAAACATAACATCGAATCTAATTTCTACTTCAGGAAAATTAAACACAACATTTTAACTAACTTTATATAGGTAACATTATGAACACTTTAAACAACGAAAAATTTGATCTAATCGAAGATGCTTTATTAGAAAACGTATCTGGTGCAGCACAAGAAATCGCTTTCTGTGTTTCTTTCTGTATCGAAATTTGTTTCTCAATTTGCTTTAACGACTAATAAATAATTACATGCCCAGTTACTTAAGTGCTGGGCGTATTTTTTAATAGGAGATAAATAATGACTATGCAAACAACATTAGAAGATGTCATTTCTTATACAAATGATGATGTAATTGACCGCTTTATAAAAATTTATGGAATAGAAAAAGACCAAGCAACAATCATTTTTAACAGCACTAAAAAATGGATATGGCTTTGCTACTACCGCAGAAAAGTGAACGCAGAGCAAAACTTAGTAATTGACTCACCTTTAGTAATAATCGATGAAATGTGGCATAACTTTGTGTTGTTCACTAAAGGCTATAGTGAGTTTTGTAAACGCTTCTTTGGCCACTACATGCACCACGCTCCGACTTCTTCGGCCATGCAAAAAGAAGCAATGGAAACCTTTCGTTCCCTGTCACCAGATGCTATTCAAGAAAAGCTAATAGAGCAAAAGCGTTGGCAATATGAATTTGTTTATGACCACCTAGGTAAGGACGAATTCTTACTTTGGTACAAACAATATCCTAAGCAATATTCTCCACTATCTTTAGCAAAATTAGCTTATGAAAATGAACAAAAGAAGCTCATTGATAGAGAAAAAATGATGCAACAAAAAGATGCTGCTTAATCGCCACTTTTGAAAAGTAACAGTACAAGAGAATGCCAATATGACGAAACCAAAAGACAACCAAACATTATTTCGAGAGGAAGTGCTAAACAAAAAACATAAGGAGAACTTTGGTTCTGTTTTGCTCAAGCAACCTAGGGAATATGTATTTTTCGCGTTAATAATGTTTGTTTTAGTAGCGTTAGCTGTGAGTCTAATCATAACTGGCACCTATACTCGTTACGCGGAAGTGTTCGGTATGATTACTGTCGATAAAGGCATTGTAAAAATTACCGCAAGAGCTGAAGGTGAGATTGTTGAGCAACTTAAATCTGAGGGGCAAACAGTCCAAAAAGGTGAATTGCTATATATTATTTCTACAGCCAGGCATAGCTCCGCCAAATCCAATCTTGACCAAAGTATTTTAGAACAGCAGATTGCACTTCAAGGCTCAATGGAGCGAGATATATCAGTAGCTAGAAAGGCATTTGAAATAGAGCAGCAATCTTTACAACAAAATATTTCAGCTAAGAGGTTGGAATTACAGCAACTGTCAGAACAAATGGATATTTATGATTCTAGGGTATCGATATCTCAGGCAAACCTGGAACGTAATAAGTCTCTATTTACCAAAAAACATATCAATCAAGTTCAATTTGATAAAGTCATGGAAGAGCACTTATCTCTACTAACCAACCAAGGCGAACTTGAGACTCGTTTCAGTAAGGTAGACGCCTCAATTAAAGAGCAGGAATTTACTTACAGCCTAAAGCCTCAAGAATTTAACGAAAAAATAAATAGACTAGATCGCAACCTATTAGAGAACAAACAGAGAATATCAGAGCTTTCTTCTAATATTGATTATCGAATTTTCTCACCCGTCGATGGAATAATCGGAACTAAGCTGTCCCATACTGGCAGCTATGTACAAAGAGGCACATCTTTACTAACAATTATTCCCACAGATTCGCTGTTACAAGCAGAGCTATATGTACCAGCTAAATCTATTGGCTTTATTCAAGAAGGGCAAAGTGTATCAATGCGTTATAGCGCCTTCCCATATCAACAGTTTGGCTTACAAGATGGGCGAGTTAAAAGTGTCTCTAAGGTTATTTCATTACCAGAAGAAATCGCCACTAGCGTTAGTTTATCGGGGGCAGTATACAAAGTAATTGTTGATCTATCGTCACAGTATGTCCATGCAATGGGAGGGCAACGTTCCATACAAGTAGGCATGGAACTAGATGCCAGTATTGCATTAGAACATAGAACCCTTTTTGAGTGGATTTTAGAACCAATTTATAGCCTAAAGGACAAGTAAAATGACGTCACTTGTGGAACAACTGAACTTCTATGGTAATAAGCGATTACCAATTATTCAACAAACTGAATCAGCTGAATGTGGGCTAGCTTGCATGGCGATGGTTGCTAGCTATTATGGGCACAAAACCAACTTGAATATGCTAAGACGTCAACATCAAGTATCGCTAAAAGGCTCGACACTAAAAGGCTTAACTGAACTAGCCTCAAAATTAGGCTTAAGCTACCGTGCTATTAAATGCGACGTTGAAATGATAAAAAACTTGGCTACACCATGTATCCTGCATTGGAATATGAATCATTTTGTTGTGCTAAAAAAAGTCAATAAAAATAGTATAACTATTCATGACCCAGCACTAGGTGAAAGAAAGTTGTCATATACTCAGATATCCGAGAGTTTCACAGGAGTAGCTTTAGAATTATCACCAAGCAATAGTTTTGAAAAAAAATCAGAGCCCGAAAAAGCTAAATTTTCTAGTTTTTGGTCAGACATTAGCGGCCTTAAAAAATCACTATTTACTATTTTTACATTTTCAATGCTATTGCAGGTTTTTATTTTAGCGACACCACTTTATATGCAAATAGTGGTAGATGATGTGCTGTTATCAAATGATTACTCCTTGCTAAATATCTTAGCAATGGGCTTTATGATCATACTTTTATTGCAGGCCGCTAGCACAGCAATGCGTTCTTTAATTATAATGTTGTTAGGGAATCAACTGTCATTACAAATGAATGCCAACCTAGTATCCCATCTTTTTAAGCTGCCCATTGACTATTTTGAGAAACGTCACATAGGTGATGTTGTTTCAAGGTTTCGCTCTCTAGAAGCATTGAAAAACCTCCTAACATCTACACTAATTGAAAGTCTAGTAGATGGAATTGTAGTCATAGGGCTACTAGTAATGATGTACATATATAGTATTGAATTGCTCATTGTTGTCTCTCTCGCATCTCTTTTATATCTCTTGGTAAGGGTAACTATGTATAGTAAATTCAGAGATGTTAGTAGGGAAAACATAGTAGCTGGAGCATCTAAAGACTCTAATTTCATGGAGTCGGTAAGAGGCATGCAAAGTATAAAATTATTCTCAAAAGAAGCCGATAGACTCAATTTATTTAACAACTTCAATGTAGACACTGCCAATACTTCTATCAAAGTTGAACGACTTAAGGTGGTATTTACATGGAGTAGCATGCTTATTTTTGGAATAGAGAATATTTTTGTTATTTACCTAGGAGCAGAGATGGTAATGGAAAATATTCTATCTATTGGAATGTTATTGGCTTTCGTCGCATACAAAATGCAATTTGAAAGCAAAGTTAACAATTTAATCGATAAGTATATAGAGTTCAAAATGAGTGCTCTCCACTTGGAGCGATTAGCAGATATTGTGATGGAAGACCAAGAACAACACCTTGGAATACTTGACGAACAGCTAAAAGTTGAAGGCGGGATAACAGTAAAAGGAGTCAATTTTAGCTACTCAGAAGAAGAGGATTCAATACTAAAAGATATAGATTTTTCCATAAAACCTGGTGAGTCAGTGGCTATTGTTGGCCCCTCTGGATGCGGTAAAAGCAGCTTGATAAAAGTAATGCTAGGCTTACTTCAGCCAAATCAAGGTCAAATATTATTAGATGGGCGAGATATTCGCAAAGTAGGGTTACTGAATTATCGCGCAAATGTCGCTAGTGTCATGCAAAATGACCGCCTATTATCGGGAACAATTTTCGAAAACATCACCTTTTTCTCTCCTGAGGCCGACAGTCAATGGGTTGAAGAGTGCGCTCGAACTTCTGGGATCCATCAAGATATTTTAAAACTACCTATGGGCTACCAATCACTTATTGGAGATATGGGCAGCTCTTTATCTGGGGGCCAAATTCAAAGACTATTACTTGCTCGAGCTTTATATCGTAAACCAAAAGTTCTATTTTTAGATGAGGCAACCTCTAGCCTAGATTTACGTCTTGAAAAGCATGTCAATGACGCTATCAAAGACATGAATATTACGCGCATTATCATTGCCCATAGACCTCAAAGTATTATGTCAGCAGACCGTATTATTAAGTTAGGAAATGGCCAATGCGTAGAACTATCAAAAGAAGAGTTTACCAAAAACAAACGCCCCGAGGCTTTATCATTATTGAAAGTACAACAAGCTAACTAGTCAAGGCTACTAAAATAAACTCACACTTGATGATATCTCTATATCATCAAGTGTGAGTTTAAGCCGCTTATGCGTTACAACGCTATTTCTAAAACCTTGCGGGAATCAGCTAATTCAACCGTGCCGTGCTCGCCAAGCTTGGTCATACCGTGAGCTTCTAAACTAGCCATAACCGTATCAATATCTGATTCAGTTAAATCTACTTCTGATAAAGATATAGGGGTTTTCATATGAGCAAAAAATTGTTTAGTTTTTGCGATGACAGCATCAATACGTTCATCTTCAGACCCTTCAGTGATGTTCCAAACGCGCTCTGCATATTGTAGCAATTTAGCTTTTTTGGTTACTCGGCAAACTTCCATAATTGCCGGTAGTATTATGGTTAAGCTGCGGCCATGGTCTACACCAAAGTTACCGGTAAGCTCATGCCCAATCATATGTGTACCCCAATCTTGCGGAACACCGACCCCAATCAAACCACTTAAGGCTTGAGTGGCTGCCCACATCACATTGGTACGGGCTTCAAGGTCTTGTAAGTTGACCATCAACTTGGGGCCTTCTTCAAGAAGAGTCAGCAAAATACCTTCTGCAAAGCGGTCTTGAATTTTGCCATTTACCGGGTATGTCAAGTACTGCTCCATTACGTGGACAAAGGCATCAACTACACCGTTTGAAGTTTGACGTTCTGATAAACTTAATGTGGTTTGCGGATCAAGCACTGCAAATTGTGGGCGTACTAACGGATTCATAAAGGGTAGTTTTTCTTTACCACGGGTCACAACCGCGCCTGTGTTAGTTTCTGAACCCGTTGCTGGCAAAGTTAAGATACAACCAAGTGGCAATGCTGATTCAATCTTGCCTTGTTTAGCTAATATATCCCAAGCTTCTGGTCCTTTAAAATTCACAGCAGCGGCAATGAATTTAGTACCATCTACTACTGAGCCGCCACCTACAGCTAACAGGTAATCAAAACCCTCAGCGCGAACACGCTCAACAGCCTTCATCAAAGTATCGTATTGAGGGTTAGGCTCAATACCTGAGAACTCATCCCAGTTATGCTCAGCTAATGCTGCTACAACTTGGTCATATACGCCGTTACCTTTGATTGAGCCGCCACCATAAGTAACTAAAATTTTGGCTTCTTTTGGAATGCTAGTGGCTATGGCGCTAATTTGCCCTTCGCCAAAATGGATTTCGGTAGTATTTTGATATGTAAATTTATTCATCTGTCACTCCTTTAAACGACATTACGACTTAGGTCGTTTATTGATAAAAATTTAACTAAGGTCTTTATTGCGCCAAATTACTTAACTTTAAAGACTAAAAAGACCAGCCGACTAAACCTATAAGATAAATCTGGCTCAACAACCCAATCATATAGAAGTAACTTCTGGGGCTAGGATTGGTATTAGTAGCAATCAAATAAAACAACACCATATGGATAAAACGCGCTACAAGAAACACGCTAGATACAATAAATAAATACTGTGATTCAATCCCGACTAGTAAGCCAACCAACGCAGTCAATACAAAAATAGGCACATTTTCTAGGGAGTTCATAAATGTACGATGACTTCTAAACACGAACGAATAATGATCGAGTTGAGAGTCTACCACCCCAGGAACCATATCTTTTTGTTTTCTGTGGGCGACTGTTGCCACTATTTGCTGTAAAACCATCATCGCCAATAAAGATAGAAGTACAAATAGTACGTTGTGGTATTGCTCAGCCATTGAAAAACTCTGTTAATATAGTTTGCATGCAAAATATATTAGTGGGAATATAAAGACATGTCAATTAATTTGCATACAAACTAATATGGACCAACTAAAGTTATCAAATCAAATATGTCATCGTTATTATGTTGCCTCGAATGCCATCACCCGAGCATATCGACCGCTTCTAGATAAGTTGGGGATCACCTACCCTCAATATGTGGTATTGATGGCATTATGGGAAACAGACAATGTAGATGTGAAATTCATCAAACAAAAAACTCAGATTGATGGTGGAGCTTTGTCTCTAATTTTAAAAAAACTATGCGATAAAACCTTGATAGAGGTAGCGGCATCAGAGCAAGATAAACGTATAAAACACGTTAAACTAACGGCAAATGGTTGGCAAATGCAACAAGACGCAAGCTCTATCCCTGATCAATTGGCCTGCCAAGTCAAAAATATATCTGAAGAAGAATTTGCTTTATTGAAAGTACTCACCGATAAAGTAATCGCTAACTTGCCCAAAACATAACTGAGGTTTGTTTATCTCCAATATCTCACTTTCAATAGAAACACCACTCCCAAATAGCGTCAGCTTCATCAAAATGGTCAAAGTCCAAAAAAATAAACCAGACCAATACTCGATAATTCCGTACATTTCTAGATTGAAGCCAACTAGATATAACCTAGAACCACGCATTTTATATATCTGATGAACAAGCCCTATGATGTTTTAAGTGGCTTCTTTGTTCATAAATGCACCACACATGCACAATATTCTTCACTTAAAAGACCTCTAAAAAACACCACTTTAATATAACCCCTTAAAAAATATCAAGAATATAGCCTATCGCCTAAATGGTCTAAATTTTGCTCGATTTAATAGGTCTGTATGTTGCTGATGTTTATCACTACCGATACTTTTTATATAGCAAAACCAAAGGATGGTATTAATGTTATTAACGAAAAAGCAGTCTATTCAAAATATAACCCTTTCTCTATTATTTATGATTAACTCATTGCAATTATCGGCCGCCACAGTAACAGACGGGCCACTGATTGGGGGAGTCACAGATAATTCAGCACGTGTTTTCATGCGTACCGATGAAGTCGCGAATGTAATGGTTAGATACGACACCGACCCTCTTTTTACTAATCCACTATTTTCCGAGGATTTTGTTACTCAAGCCCGTGACGACTTTACCCGAATTATCTCTATTCGAGAGCTTCAAGAAGACACCAAGTATTACTATCAGGTTATGGTTAATGGCAGACCACAACGCACCATTTCTGAATTTCAATTTAAAACTTTCCCTGCTCCTGGTATTGATAAACCCTTCAAATTTGCAGCCTTAGTGGATACAGGAAATTCACCAGATCGCCCTGCGGCAATCTACGGCAGGGTAGAAGCGGAACAACCAGCCTTTGTTTTGCAATTAGGCGACTGGGATCACCGCGACCCTGAAACACTAGATGAGATGCGAACTATGCACCGTGAAGTAAGGGGCCGTTTAACCACTGCAGGACTTTATTTCAGTGACTTCATTGCTCCAAATTTCCCAGTATTCCATATGTGGGATGACCATGATTATGGAATGGAAAATGGAGATATAACCTTCTCAGGTAAAAATGATGCCTTAAGGGCGTACCGAGAATACTTCCCTGCGGCCAATATTGCCAACCCTCAACAAGGCATATGGCAAAGCTTTCAATATGCCAATGTTGAAGTGTTTATGTTGGATACTCGCTCAAACCGAGATCCTAATGAAGATATAGACGATGAAAACAAATCTATGTTGGATGGAGGTAATATCGAAAATGGCCAAAAACACTGGTTATTTGAAGGCCTACTCAACTCCTCTGCCAGATGGAAAATATTAACCTCAGGCTCTCCCTTTAATCCCAGCTGTAAGCCATCAGACGGGTGGGGCGCATTTAACACAGAAAGACAAGAAATTATTGATTTCATCAATGACAATAACATCAGCAATGTTGTGATATTAACCGGCGATATTCACTCAGGCGGCGGTATAGACAATGGCACTAATTCGGGTATTCCTGAACTAACGGTGCCCCATACAAATATGAATATGGATCCAAATAATCCCAACGGTCTAACAACGACGCGAGCTGGAGAATGGAGTGAAGGTTTAGTTAAGGGAATTGAAGATGGTATCTTAAAGCATGGAATGGGTGTAGTCGAAATAGCCACAAACCCACACCGCCTAACTCTTTCAGCTAAAGGGCAAAACGGTGAAATCCGCGTAGCTTATACTATAATTGATCAGTAAATAGGTCTACACGCAAGTGCTCAAGGTAATACTCTTCAGCTAAGTGATGTAAAAAAAGTACAACCTCACCCTTTGTTATCAGTCTCAACTTGTCAGAATTTTTATGCTAGATCCGACAAGAGAGTGATACTTGAATATTTATTCTATCCTAGAGCCCTGACTTGCCGTTATTCGATGAGTTTCCCAACTCGTAAACGCCATTAAGATATCGAGCAAGCCTTGAAACATACGACAGGTTACTAGAGATAATGATTAAAATTAAAGGTGAAGATAAGAGATTAGTGGCAATAACAGCCCTTTACATCTGCCACTATCATGTTGGCCGCAAAGCCTTTGATATAATTATCCAATACAGTTTGAGCTAGCCCATCAGTATTAGAACAACCAAGCCCTGCTCCATAAGGCCCAAAATACACCACATCACTATTGCTATCGGTAATGACCACAGAAGGTGTGGATGTCACTAATTGAGAGTTTTTGGGCTGCATATTTAGCACCGACATATTCTGCTTGTTGGCTGTTGTTGCTAAACCATTAATGTGGATTTGAGTGACCTTATTACAACTGCAGTCAGGTTCAGTAAAATTAATAATAGAGTTGGCTGGGAGTGCTAAACCTGCAAAAAATTCTTGGCTTAGTTGCTTCCTAAATGTATCTACATTCGCCTCGAGTAATTGACCATTAACATCAAAATCAATTAATCGTTCATATGTAAAATAACGAAAGGCCAAAATGGTAAAGGCAACCCAAGCTATCAATATACTAAACTGGACCCCTTTTTTTGACCAAATACCTATCATTTAAAGCTAGAGACACTCTCAGCTAATTTATTGGCAGTATCGTTTATCCCATTGGTTTCAATATCAAGAGTCTTAACATTATCATTATCAACTTGTGCCGTGGCTCTTAAGGTTTCAGTGCTTTTTGCTATGCTATCTGTAGTCACTGATTGCTCTTCTATCGCAGCTGCTACTGTCATGGATATATCATTAGCCCTTTCTACAATACCTAGCGCATCTGTAATTTGTTGCTTAGCTTTATCTGCTGACTCACTAACCGAATGCACTATATGCATACTAGCTTCCATTGATTCAGTAGACGACTTTGAATAATTCTGTAATAACAAAATAGTTTCATTAATCTTATCAGTACTTTGCTTAGTACGATTAGCCAAAGCTCTAACTTCATCAGCAACAACCGCAAAACCGCGACCTTGCTCACCCGCTCGGGCAGCTTCAATGGCTGCGTTTAGCGCTAACAAATTAGTTTGATCTGCTATACCAGTAATTTCAGTTAACACGGTTGAAATAGTCTCAGTAGAATTTGCTAATTCTCCAACCTCATTGCTAGTGTTCTGTAAAGCATTAGCAAGCGACTTATTCTGAGAATTAATCTCAGCCACATCTCTATCAGTAGCTTGAGTAAACTCAGTGGCTTGATTCATTTGGGTGGTTAGCTCAGAGGTTTCTTTAGCAATAGAGGCAACTGTCATTGATAATTCTTCAGTTGAAGACGCTATAGTATCGGTTTCGATATGTCGTTGACCAGACGACTCTTCTAACTCGTTTTTCGCAGCGCCTAAATTTTTGGCATTATTATTTAAATCGTTAACTTGAGCCTTAATTCCCTCGGTTAAATGACTCAACGAATCTAATAGCTCATTAAACGCTGTAAGCGTTGGATTATTGTCAGCATTCGTTCTTGGTTTAAGATCAATCAAGCCTTTCTCACAAGCTAAGGCTTGCACAACTCTTGCTAACTCATTACCAGTCTTGCTCTCTGCAAGCATCAGTCGAGCTAAATAGCTACCGACAGCTGCTTCTGCAACTGCATAGGCTGCGTGTATTAACACTGTAGTAAAGGCTAACCTGTCTGCGTCAAAGATATAAACACCCACACCACCTACTTGAAGGAAATAAAACGATAAATGATGCACCGCAATCACCACAATAGCAGTCAAAAACACTTTCCAATCTTTAAATACAATCAGCAGTGCGATCAAAATAAATATTTCAAAATGTACTTCAATCAAACCATTGGCTTGATGAATATGCAGAGCTGCAAAAACCATTACCGCAGCAGCAGTGATATGTTTTGATATCAAAGAGTCAGGTGCTGTACGGTAGAAAAACAACGGAACTAACAAAGCAGGTAAACCTATAACCAAACCAGATATTAAAGTGCCAAAAACCAAACCAAACACAACACTTAAGCCTAAAAGTGCAATCAGAACATATAAAAATAGCCTATTTACCTTAGTCATCTTAAATTTTTCCTACGTTAGATCATTGCTCTAATCACAATATATCGACATTTCATTGGTTTTGTTAAGTAATATTTATACTTTTAATCTCTATTTAACATATATATAAATCACACTTAGTCTTCAGTTTGTAAAGCTATTATAAAGGTTTCTAGCGTACGGCCTAATAAGAACACTCAAGTGCCCTTTAAGTTACTACCTCGATTTACATATGATTATTGTCTCGACTCACCACAAAAATGCTCATCTTTAGTTAAACCGAACACTTCAATAAAAGACATAAAAAGCTGCGATAGATAAAGTTAGCTCTAATTACGTTGCGCTTTAAAAGCCTCATGCCACAACTCTAATTCACCTGTTTTCATTGGTTTGCTAAAGTAAAACCCTTGCAGGCATTCAACCCCCATCTCTGACAAAGTATCCGCTTGCTGTTTAGTTTCTACCCCTTCAGCTACCACGCTGTAGCCTAACTCATTAGCCATATATTGAGTGGCTTGAATAATTGCTTTACCACCTTCATCAATTGATTTAATAAAACTTTGATCGATCTTAACGACATCAGCGGATAGAGATTGCAATAAGGCTAAAGAAGAAAAACCAGTTCCAAAATCATCTACAGAGACTTTAATACCTATCCTTTGTAGAGCTTTCATTTGTTCGAGTACATAACTGATATCTTGAGCAAAAATAGATTCTGTAATTTCAATATGTAAGTTCTCTGCTGGTAACTGGGAGCCTGCCAAAGCGCTCTTTACTATTGAAACTAAATCACCATGCATTAATTGCGCAACCGACACATTAATCGATAAATCAACCGTTTCATCAAACGTCCATTTTGAGGCTAGTTTACATGACTCATGAAGCACCCACGCCCCAATAGAGTGAATCAGACCATGTTGTTCAGCCACCGGAATAAACTCCATAGGCGAAACAAGCTCACCGTTTAACTTCCATCGTAGCAATGCCTCACAAAACCCGACTTGACCAGACTTACTATCAATAACAGGTTGAAATACAACAAATAACTCATCATTTTTAATAGCCTGACTCAACCCCTCTTTTAGCTTTATTTCTCTTTGTAAGGTCTCCCCCATCTGCTCAGTAAAAACACAAACATCAGATTTAGCCAGCTGCTTTTGCACATACATAGCGGTATCGGCAAGGGTAATCAATTTAGCCTCGTCAGTACCATGCTCTGGATACATAGCAATGCCTATAGTGGCTCCAACATGCAATTCATGATGTTCTATCGTTATAGGCAGCGATAAATTAAAAATTAAATTATTTGCAAACTCCAAAGCCCTCTCAACATCACAATCTTGTAGTGCGATCAAAAACTCATCACCGCCCCAACGACATAAGCATTGCTTCATATCCGCCTGAGCACTTAAACGTGTTGATGTTTCAATTAACACTTTGTCACCGATAGCGTGACCATGGGAATCATTTATTGCTTTAAAACCATCTAAATCAATAAATAACACAGCTAGACTCGAGTCATGCAACTCACAGGAATCTAGTAACAATTTTAGGTTTTCGGAAAAAGCATTACGATTAAAAAGCTTAGTCAGAGGGTCAATATTCGATAACTCGAAAATTTGCTCCGTTCTTTTTTGAACTTTACTCTCAAGGCTAGCATTGACCTCCAAAATCTCTTTATTCTTTAATTCCATTTGTTGAAGTAAGTCGGAATTTTGATGTTTAGTTAAAATCGACTCTATCGTGAATTGGTTAGAATATTTAGCGGAAGAAAACATCACAACAACAAAAATTAGCCCTAATATCCCGAAAATATTTTGATATTCTTCATTCGCAAATAAACACAGAACAGATAATGGTGTGAGTAAAATAAACGCGTAACTGAGAGCTAGCCCCTTATGCGCGGCCAAAACCGTGGAAGCACCACCAGCCATAGCCGATAAAATCACTATGGTACAAGCCAACTCAATTATGTCCATAGACTCAAAGAAAACAATCGAGTAAGCACTAAATGCAAAGGCCGTTAGATATCGAGCAATAGTAAAGCGCAACATAGGTTTAGAGGCATCATACTCTTTACCCTTGAGGTATTTCCTCCAATGATACATATCCCAATAGCGATACAGAAATAACACACACACCAATGCCAACCAATAAACCTTCAACGAAACTTCAGGGTTATTGTCAAAACCAAATACGAGGGCAATACAAATACAAAAGGTAACAAGTAGACTACCCGCATTATTACCATGAAGTAAATTTAGGGCATCTCTTTGCAAATGTTTGGGTAGAACAGAAGAATGGGTAGTAATAACGAATCCTTTCTTTTACTGTTTAGCGACGCAAATAAGTTAAATATATAGATTAAATATTCTACAACCCTAGTTGTTGGATATAAAGCTTGTTGAAGGTAACACGTTATATTTTTAAATACTAAACGGCCAATGATTTTGTGACGACTAAAGAATCAAATAAAGCATTTTAATAAACTTTAGGTATTTCAGAGTCATGACTTAAAAACGAAATGAGCTTCATCAAAACTGCCAAGAGTATAATGGCAGCAAGTCAATAACTCTGGCTCGATGTCTGCTAAATCTGGAATAGCCACGGTTTGACAACCTGCCGCTAGTGAAGCTTTTATGCCGACACTCGAATCTTCAAACACCAACACACGCCCTGGCAATACCGACAACTTTTGACAAGCTAATAAGTAACAATCGGGAGCGGGTTTGGGGTTAACCACATCATCAAGAGTCACTAATACATCTAAGGCAGGCAACAATTCAGTGTGTTGAAAGCTATCCATCGCCGCAGCATATGATGACGATGTCACCACGCCGACAGGAACGTTTGTAGCTTTTAAGGTCTCAAACAAATCTGTAAACCCTTTTTTAATGGGCACGCCTTGCTGTTTACTAACACTCATGCAATGGCGGTACTCAGCTATAAAGCTATCCATTGGAAACGCTTCACCAAACAGACGCTGCGCTCTTTTAAAGCACTCTGGCGTCGGCACGCCAATAAATGTTTTATAAATATCAAGGCTAAAAGCCACACCAAATGTTTTGGCTGTATCCATCCAAGCATTATAGGCCATGCGCTCACTATCGAATATAGTGCCATCTTTATCAAATAATATGGCGTCGTACTTGGGGTCTAACATATAGGCTCGTTTAGAAAAAAAATAGAAGAATGTCTCAGCCGTACCTTAAGATGGATGTCCAGTTAAAATAATCTCTGAGTAGTTTGTTATATTTCTTCTTCACCACTTTTGGTGGTAAATAAATAGTAAATTCATTAATAGGTTCAATAAGTATACTATGAGCGACTTGTTGTTCTTCTAGAGTTACTAACCCTAATCGTGATAATAAACCAAAGTTAGCCGATTTGAGGTTTGCAGAAGAAACTTCTAGTTGCTTATGCCACACGCGATAAGTACCTAACTGACCATCGCGGCGATGATAAAAACCTGCTAGCGGATGAGTTAAATATACAAGCCCAGTTTCAGTATCAGGAAAACCAGGTAGCTCAATTATAGAATCTTTAGTTTGGGTTAACTCAACACTCACAGGAGCCCAAGCGGCATCAGTAGTCATCTTATACTTAAGATATATTTGTTGTGATTCATCAAAGTCACAATCGAATTTAACGTCACCACTATACCAAGGTAAATTCCAGAGAAGCCTTGGTACTGCCAATGTCCATGAATCCAAGGTTGTACCGAGGAACCAAACACAACGTTCATTTTTTTCTTGATCGATAATATAAATTCGATAGTTGGTTTGGCCCATAGTGAATTTTGGAAATGGATAAACAGCAGAAGTAAAATCTACATCGATAAAAGGTACCACTGAAACCAGAGCTTTTTCTTGCCCATCTATTTCTACGGTATCCAATTTAAATCGATTAGGGAAAAGCCCAACGAATCTTGTGGGGTCAACTGCGTAAGTTATTATGGCAAAGTGCTGCAACTTACATAAAACATCAATCCCTTTAGGGGATGGTCTAGGATGTAGGAAATTGTTTAACTCTAGTGATTCCAACACAAAACCTTACTTGAAATATAACACTTACAACAACGAGAAGAACCGAGTACTTTTTTCACAAAGAAAAAGCGAATTTTATTTACCGCGCCGTTAGGATGCGACCTACAATCCTGAATAGAACACATCGACTTCATGATACTTATACCTCAGTTCATCGTCTGTATGAATAAAGATTCCAACTGAGCAGTCATATAAAACATAATTCATACAATTATCCCCATCATTGGCGACTATGGCTTGGTACCTATTCGAAAATTTATCATATTCAAACAATAAGCTGAGTTCCGATAAAGCATGCTCAACTTGCTGTTGTGAGTCGCCTACTTTTAAAGCCTTAGTTAATGACTCATCAATATGTGAAGCTGTAATACCACCAATATTTTTCTGACAATATGTAAGCAGAAAAACGATTGGTACAAATATAATCAATAGTTTACTCATAGCTAGCTTACTTCCTACAATGGGCTCAGGAGCAAAAACCAACTGTAATATGCCATATTAATTAGCTTGCACCCCTACCAAATACTGAAGCTAATTCTGGGTAAAGAACAACACCTAAAATTATTAACCCCAAACCGAGGTAGAAAACTACAACAGAAAATAAGCCATGCTGCCAAGTCCCATCAGTTGAAGCCTGCCACAAAAACTTGCGTAAACCACGAAAAATCAAGTTATCTACATTTAAAATACTGTCAGGGTAGTTCATACCCCTTAGGTTACTACCCAAACTTTTATTCTCTTTTCTAACCTGATTGTATCGAAGGGCACTTTTAATACCAAAACGTACTAACAGACAACCTACTATAAAAAACATCCAAAACATTTAGGTATACTCATTCGCTCAAAAGGATTTGCTGGTTAGAGACACGCCCTCAACTTGCAGGAAGCCGGAGCCAAGCCGGAGGCATGGCGCGATACGGCGCAGCCGGTCTATTTTGGAAAGCCGTTCCCAAACAACAACGGCCTGAAGACCCACACTACCTAAAATCAATTGAAAAACAATGGGTTGAACTCTATAGAGATATGCGCCAAGAGCTAGTATTTATCGGTCAAGGCCTAGACAAAAACGATATCACCCAGCGCCTAAACCACTGCCTACTAAGTGAAGAAGAAGTATTACTTGGCGGCAAAGAATGTAAGAAATTACCCGACCAATTTCCAGTATGGGAACTTCATTAGAAAGGGGCATAAATATACATTTGCTGCGCACAATGAGTATTCGACAAGCCAAAGATTTGATTGTGAATTTGTATACTCGATAATATCAAAGTCAATGACTAAGTTCATAAATGGGTAAGGGCATTTTTATAATTAAAAAGAAAATATTCTGCCCCCTCATTACCTATCCTTTCTAATTTTATGGCGTGATATTTACATTTTTTTATGACTGTGTAGTATGGCTTTACTACTTACTTTTAAGATAAGTTCATCACTATTCTCTCTAAACGCATTTTTAACTCAATGAAATCCTTAACACTTTTCGCAAGCATTTGTTTATGCCTTTGTATTTCTAGTTGCGCGACAAAGGTAACTACAATTAAAAACGATGGTACAGTTCAACTCAAACAAGAAGAAGGGTATTTATTAATTGCTATAAAAAGTAATATTAATTTAAATGAAATTTTAATTAATGGAGAAAAATACATTAAGTTGACTGCGGAGGATTTACGCCTTGGTAGCAGCTATATTTTAGTGAATTTACCAGCTGGTGATTACACAATTGATGAAATAAAACTAAATCGTTACATACATATCGACGATTTTGAGGATGATATATGGGATTTCAGTGTTCAAAAAAACACCATAAGCTACGTAGGCCATTTAGATTTTCAAACTAGGCTTTTCAGTAACTATTCACAAATCAAATTGATAAATAAATCTTCAATAGCGTTAGAGTATCTTGAAGAGGAATTTCCCGAAATGTTAACCAATTATTCTGTTCAATATCAGGGGCCAGGACAAGACAGGTTTTTTGATGTGATTGGTGTCAGTGGTAATCTCGAAGGAAATTAACAATGAAGTCTTTATTAATTTTATTATTTTTCATATTAATACCTTTCAAAGCAATGTCAGTCTCTCCAATCCCTGCGAAACACCTTTTTACTGGGTCTGACCATTATTCAATGAAGTTAAGTCCAAATGGTAAATTTATTGCGACTTATGATTATGGCGAAGAATTTAATACTTTGGAACTTGTTGATCCAATAAAGAAAGAACAATACCCATTACTTGAACTTGAGCACGACATTAACCTCAAAATAAATCGTTATGTGTGGATCAATAACTCAATCATTTACGTTGAACTAGGCGATAGAAATGGTTTTGTGCATATCGACTTCTCAGGAAAACACCCCAAAGGGAGCTGGAAAAAAATAAAAAGCAAAGGCTATTTAGTCGCAGCATTGCCAAATGAAGAAATGATTTTGTATGCCTACATAGAACATTCGAGAACAAATTTTCATAGAATATATAAATCAACCATCGAAGATGTTGAAACAAATAAAATAAGTAAACAGCAACGTTTTAGTAAAGAGCTCAACAAAGGGCTTTTTTATCATTATGACCCACAAAGTGATGCCATATTGTCGGCTACCCTCAAAGATGAGAAATTGCAGTTTTGGTATTTGAAAAACAACGCTACCAATTGGAAAAAATATCTAGAACTAAACCGAGAAATAAAATTTACGCCTATCGGTTTTTTAAGTGAAAACAAGCTTGCAGTTTTGACCAACAAAGACCTCAATTTAGTTTCTCTATTAGAGTTTGATATTGAAACTCAAACCATGGGGAAGATTCTATATCAACATCCAATGTATGACTTAACCAACGCGACCCTAAACCCAATTGGTCAAGGTGTGAAGAGTGTTCAATTCATCGATCACGGTATACCAACAAATCATTATTTCAATCAAAGTGATATCTCTCTAGATAAGTCCCTAAAGCATACTTTTGAAGATCAACAAGTCACAACTATTGACGCCAGTTTTGATAATAATTTTAAAATCATCGCTACTTTTTCATCAGACAACCCTGGTGATTATTACTATTTTGATCAGCAACAAAAAGAAGCGATGTACTTAAAGTCTCGCTTCAAAAACATGGAAGAATATAGCTTAACTAAGTCTAAAACATTTGAAGTAGCAGTAGATGATGGTACTTCCTTGGAAGCTATATTAACTATTCCTGAAGACAATAGTAACGGTGTTCTTCTTGTGTATCCACATGGTGGCCCAGTGGGCATAAGAGATTTAGCGACTTTTAATCCTGAAATTCAGTATCTAGCAAGTCGTGGATATTCAATACTTAATGTCAACTTTCGTGGCTCTTCAGGTTTTGGAAAAGAGTTTTTAGAGCATGGCAAAGAACAATTTGGCCAATTAATTGAAAAAGACATCACCGCTGTGGTTAATCAAGTAAAGCAGCATCACAAATTTGATAAAATGTGCTCAATAGGGGCCAGCTATGGGGGATATTCAGCGGTAATGTTAGCAATGTTTCACCCCCAAGATTATCAATGTGTTGTTTCATTATTTGGCATTTACGATTTACCCCATTTATTTAATGCTACAAATTATAAAACGCTTAATGAAAACAGAAAAAAAATTGCTGAAATAGTAGGAGAATTCGACTCTTCATTAGAAAAGATATCACCATTCTATTTCGTTGAAAAACTGCAATCACCCATTTTACTAATGGCGGGCATGCTGGATGAAGTAGCCGATTTCGAACAAGCAAATCGAATGAAATATCGCCTTAAACAGTTAAATAAAGACGTTGAATATTTGTTTTACCAAAACTCTGGTCACGGTCATAGCCGTTGGTTTGGAGACCAACATCAATTTGCGTTTATAGATGATTATATTCGTCGTAAATTAGATTTATCCTACCCTAGTGGAGAGCAAGCAAAAATAGCAAGGCAAGATGATTTAATGGCCATAGCGGATGGATACAACAGTAAAACCTTTGCTAAAGACGATCAAGAAAAAGCCCTAAAATATTATCAAAAAGCAGCCGAGCTAGGTAATGGACGAGCTTTATTCAATGTTGGCAGTTACTACCATAGAGGCAAAATAGTAGATAAAGATATCAGTCAAGCAATCGAATTCTATAAAAGATCTTTGGCGGCCGGTTACGCAAATGCCGGTATTAGATTAGGTAATTTATATCGCGATGACAAAAATATTACCAAAGACTATTTGTACTCATTTCAAAGCTACCAAAAAAGTAAAGAGCTTGAGAGTAAAGTTGCCAACTTGTACATTGGGCAAGCCCATTGTTTAGGAGAAGGCGTCGAAAAAGATATGGATATCTGTCTCAATAACTTATTTTTTATAGACACAGTAGGAAATAAAAAATTATGGCTTACCAAGTCTATTGGTAAAGAACGAGACAAAGTGGTTAAAACGGTTTTGTGGGATAACAAATTTACTAAACAAGAGTTAAATCAATTCAACAAATATGTAATGAAAGAACATGAACTCGATGTTCAAAAAGTTGAGTTTGACGATGCCGAATACGGTGTTTATAAGGAAGAGTATTATCGAGAGGTATACTCTCAAACCGTTCATAAGAAAACCACCACTATAGTTCCGCTAGAAAAAAACACTTTATTTGGAGCTGTTATTGAACTTGATGCTGCTGAAGATCATGATGCTAAAAATCCAAAAACAATGATTAAATTCCGCTGGATAGCACCAGATGAACTTAAACAACATACAGAAGAGCATGTAAGCATAGTTAACCTTAAAAACGATATCACTCTGCGATTTCGATTAAATCAGGAGTATGAATTAATCGAAGGAAGTTGGACCTTAGAAGTAGAAGGTATAGATGGTACGCCTCTATTTACTAAAACCTTTGAAGTTGTCGATTTACCTGAAGAAGAATAGGTATTATTCAATACCGTGTGTACAAAGCACTAATTTTTTGACTTCCCTATAACACCAATCCCCCCAAGCAATCTAGACTAATAGAGACTAAAAACTAGAGCGTTGCCATTGATGCTGGAATGATACTGATCTATACCCTGTAAAGGGTAAGAGAAAAATTTCACAGGCATTTAGATACCAACAATAACCAACTCTTAACCAAAGCTTAGTAAATTAACAATCCAATAGTGAATTTTGATATTTTCAGAATGCAATTTGTATGTTCATTAAATAAATGGGAATTAAAAATGACAAATATTGTAGAAAAGCGCCATGGAATAGTTACCGCCCTAATATTTTTATTCGTGTTAATAGTCTATTTCATCGCAAATAATACAGAAGGGCAGTCAGTATTATTGCTTGTTATTCCTATGGGAATGCTAGGAGCCACTGTCAGAGATTATGCTTCTTTCCAGCAAAAAAATAATAAAGCATCACAAAGTATTTATGAACAATTGTATCTGATTCTTATTGGCGCAATTATGGCGGTTGTCGCAACAATAATGTTTTCTACGTCAGCGATTGAAGGCGCTATTTTTCCAGAGGTCATTGGCGGAGACAAGCCATTTGAAAACATTAAATCTTCCTTAAGGGGCGATGTTACACTCAAATCAAATTCAGATTTCTATAAGCTGATCCTTTGGTGTTTTATCGCTGGTTTATCAGATAACTTCGTGTATCAAAAACTATCAAAGTGGTTAACTAAATGAACCATGAAAGAGCTAGAGCATAGCCAATACTCTTTGCCTAGACTCTTCTAGCTGTTTAGCAATCATAGTTATTGTTGCTGGTGAAACGCCAATTGAAGTAGCCAGCTGCGCGAAGTCACCCACGGCATCAAGGGTTTCTTCAACAATGGGGAGCGCATTTTGCCACTTTGCAAAGCCTGCGGATTGAGCAAGCTTTTGAAGGGCTTTCAAAGGAGGATTTTTACCAAACCCTGCAAATGAAGTTGCCTGCTCTCCAAATGGGTGCGGGCTAAAAGTAACATCGTAAAAAGGGGCGGGTTGCCACTTGCCAACATCATCTTGTAAAAAGGCCCAGTTTTTACTGTGGTCATCTTGGTTTAAAAAAACCAAGTTAAACATAGCCCTTTTAAACTGTAATTGCCCAACAGCAGGTGATTTACATAGTACTCTTGAGGCTCTAATAAGATCATCATAATCTAAGCTTGGCGAACGAAAATCAGCATCAAGTAATCCGCAAGCACTATGCATATGCAACCTTCCAGACGTTCCATCAGGTAACCTTGTTACATCAAATCGTTTTAGGGCCAGCCATTTATTAGCACCTGAATGCTCCGGCGCATTCAGTAATGTCCAATCTGGTGGGTTAAGCTTTAATCGCTCTGCTAATATTAGATACGCCGCTTCACATAACCCCTCTTCATGGCCCAGTGATAAGTTGCTAGAAGTGAACTTTATAATCCATGCATCATCTCCTTTTTGATAAGCCGTGCGACACTCATTAAAGGTATCACCCGCTACATATATCTGTGCTTTTGGCCTAGCCCCACCAGAACTACCTGCAGTAACCAGTGCTGACAACACATGTTCAGTCTGCCCATCAAATATTTGTTGGGCATTGATACCTAACTCATGTAAGCCAACGTGCTTATCATCAATAGTTGCAAACTCTGATGTAGGTGAGAACGACAATGCCCCCAAAGCCCTATCACCCACAAAGGCAAGCCTATCCATGGCCGTTAAATTAGCGGGTAAGATCCCCTGTTGTCTAAAAATTCTGTCTTGAAGTAATAAACCCCATCCGTCAGGAAGCGCATCTGCAAACACACCATGAAGGCCAAGATGAGGGCTTTTTGGTGCGGCTTGAACACTGAGGTTTTCTTGCAAAGAAAAAGGAGAAAGATTGCCAAACCTAGCTAGGTAACTAGCGTCATATTGAAAAAATACTCCCTCGCTATTTTGAGCCAATACACCCACACCAACCTTGCTTCCATCAGACAATTGGCGACTTACATCAAGTTTTTGTATCACCTTAAATGCCATGTTTTAGCACCTCTTCAATAGATTTAGGTGCCTGTGACGACTCCCTTACCTCCAAAGTAAGCTGATAAAGACGCGTTAAGTCGTCTAACGACTGCCAAAGCAATAACAACTGGCGAAAAGATATCTGCCCAGTTAACTCAAACTTCTTAATGGTTGCGGCAGGAACAGTGCTACGCAGCGCAAGAGCATCGCGAGACAACTTAGCCTGCTCTCTCAACTTACGAAGGTGACTTGAATAGGCAAGCTGCACATCAGACTCAGTCAAAAGCTTATACATAGAAAACCAAAAATAGATACAATAATATCTAATTTAGCACAAATAACATAATATTGGATACTATAATATCCATAACTTAACTGTGCATGATTTAAAAAATAAACAAAGTTAGCGCACAATTAACCTAAGGGCATAATAAAAAGTGAGGTTGTAAAAAGCTTGAAAGGTAAAAATTAGGTGGCAATGGAGTACGACCCCTTTTATTCTTTTTTTAGAATAAATTGACCATTTTATTAACATGACGATTAAACGGCTTTGACAGGAAAACCTTAGTTTCGCTAACCCCGTACCCAATATTTACAAAATACTGCCGATACCACTGACCACTATGATAAGTAAAACGACCATTTATATGAAAGCTAGCTGTTTCACCTTTAGATAGGTTTATAAGATTACGGCGAAAACCTCCCCTATTTGGCGCACCATGCTCGTGGTAACTATAGCTAAAGAATACATGTAACCTATTATCGGACTCTGTAAACTCAAACGACCAGTATTTCTTTTGATTTGGAATAACCAAAGTTTCACTTTCAAGGTTAAAACCATTATCTTCGGTTGCCTTGACTTCATGAACAAAGATAGCTGCATCATTTTCAATATGAGGTAACTCTAGCACCCTTGGAACAGAGTTCCTTAGCTTTGAGTTTGGCATCCCTCTTGAAGCTTTGGTCCAATGTGTTTGTATGTTTTGTACGATAATCATAACTTAATGTGTAATGTTACTTTGTGAACACCCATGTTAATTAGTCTCCATAAAACCCTGCAATCGCATTTTAAAATCAAAGATTGAACCTTAAGATGGATGTCGAGTTAAAATGTTTTTGCGCATCCGAATATTTCTTTCTTGGATTACTCATCCTTGAAGCATTTCCATAATATATGAGACTACCTTGAAGTTATAACGACCCTAGCAAGGAATTTTATAAGCGTTTTTCAACGAGTAAAGCTCCCGGTAACTTAGCTTGTTATGTATTAATTTTCACCAACTCACTGAACCTACAAAATGACTTTGTAAATCTTTCACTTTCGACCACTTTATTGAAGTAGTAATCTAAGTAAATGATCAACGCTAACCTTTTGTCTTCGATAAATATATCACTCATAGGATGAGGTTGTTGAGAATTAAATATAGGATTTTCATATTCTGGGAATTGGTCGATAGTTAGATCAAAAATATGACCATCGACTTCTAACCAAAGATGGTAAACATGATCATAAGCTGACTCAGTGAGCCCACGAATTATTTCAAATTTATTATCAGGGAAGCGCAAAAATAAATAGTAGCCAAGAAACAATGAAGCTCCTTCACAGCAGTTTTCTGGAAAGCTGAAAAAATGAGGGATATCCAATTCGTCTCTATTATCTAAAAAGACATTTCTAACAATTTTTGCTATTTCGACTATCTCAATAATTTTCACCAGACTTTTGGGTTAATACATAAAACGCCTAAATAAGGGACTAAAAACTAGTTTGCTAAAATGTGTAGCGAGGCGAAACATAGCCAACTGTTTCTGTTCCGTTTAAAGTTCTTTTTAGGCCCCCCGAACTCGGAGTGCTTACCCTAGATCTTTAATAGCAAAATCAGGAAATTCAAAGCATTGAGCTGATTCCATTGGTTTTGCTATTTTATTCAATAACCCTAAATTAAACCTAACTTCATCATCTGTAATCCGAAGCTTTGCATCAGGAGAAAGAAAAATCACAGGAATCTCAGACAGAAATTCAAACAATAAGGCTGTTCTATGGCGTCCATTGATGAACTGAAGTTTACCATTGTAAAAAAATAAAATTGGAGGCAAAAACTTATTCTCTACCTCAAACCAGTTTTTATGGTACGCCTGCTCAATACTTAAAGATTTTCGGCAATTAAAATCTTCTTTATCAACATACTCATTAAAGTAATCACGATTGAGAACATAATATCTATCTCCACTATCAAGGCAACTACGATTCTTTGAAATAGAGACTCTCAATGATTTTTCCTCTTGCCTAACACCCCGCTTAGGGGCAATAACACGTGGGCTAAAATTTGGAGCGAAGCGACTGAGCCCACGTGTTATTGTCCCAGGGAGCTTGCGACCGACTACAGCGGTTTGTTAAGTCTGAAAACTGACGTATAACAAACGATTAGTTGGTTTATGGTACATTATTACAACGGCGCCCTCTAAATGGTTTCTCCCTGCATGGATTGACCATATTTTTGACGCAATGTTTTCTGATTCTGCGTTCGTTTCCCCATCAAAGCAATTGGCAATGTCAGCCATTCTCGAGATCTCCTTTCTGGCCTCGCTAAATAAAGGGTTGCTTTCTTTACCAAATATCCATTCATTTTCTTTTGGTGATTGGAACTCAAACTTTTCCAGTTGGATACAGTAAAAATCTAGATGATCTCCATTGAAAACTGGTGGTGATTGTTGGCTGTAAATAACCTCAAAGTTTTGTTCGGTTGTGATGTTGCCGTGGTTGAGTGTAAATACTGGATTAGGACTATATGACATCCCTATTGGCGTATAAGAGAAAATAAAAAGGACCAAGATTCCAAATACAAGAACGAATGAAATTCCAGACAGTATCAAATAAGTGGTTTTTAAGAATTTGATCATCGAAGAGCTATACGTTCCTTCGCCTAACAATATTAATATCCGGAAAAATTCCATGTTTAAACACGGAATCTTTCCACCTTCCTACATACTCTAGTTCTACCACAGCCTCTAACATATTGTACAGGTTAACTTTCTTGCCTTTGATTTACCCGCGACTCCAAGTTCACCGAGCAACGCAGTCAAATAGAAGGTAAATGACAGGGATGTCATTTAAGCAATGCCTTGTCGGGAACAAATCATTGCCACAACGGAGTTGCGGCTTTTATTTGGCAAGTCGCGTAGGTATTAGAACTTGGCCGGAGCGCGGCCCTTTTTGCTTACTTTTTACGGCTGTTGGTAAAAAGTAAGTTGAGCCTCAGGGATGAGGTTTGAAACCCGCAATGGATTGCGGTGAACGAAGTGAATAATCTAATGTGGCGCAGCCATGCCTTGTGCGCCTTGCGCATGCTCAATATTCTAAGCGGATAAACGAGCTACAGATCCTAAGCATGATAAGTGATGTGCAATAGCATTGAGTCTATAACAACGCTTTCGAACTTTGAGACCCATTGAGCTTATATGTTACTAAGTGATTTGGACGAAAAGTGAGAGTAAGGCAGTTATAGGCTCAAGGATGAAGCTCATCATACTACTTGCCCAGCCACCCAACCACTTGACCAAGCCCACTGAAAATTAAACCCGCCTAGCCAACCGGTTACGTCCATAACTTCGCCTACAAAATATAGGCCTTTGACTTTTTTGGCTTCCATGGTTTTTGAAGAAAGTTCGTCTGTGTCTACTCCGCCTAAGGTCACCTCTGCGGTGCGGTAGCCTTCGGTGCCATTGGGTTTAAGTTGCCATTGGTGAAAGGCAAGGGCTGCTTGTTCTAGCTGTTTACCTTGGTATTGTTTTAGCGGCTTGTTCTCAACCCCTAGGTAGGGCAATGCAGCTTGTACATAACGTTTAGGGTAATGGCTAGAGAGGGCTGTACTTAGCTGTACATCAGGCTGCTTTTGTTGGGCTTTTTGTAGTTCTGCCAATAAGTCCCCATTGGGGAATAAATCAAATTCAACAGTTTCTCCTGGCTCCCAAAACGACGATATTTGCAGTACGGCTGGGCCACTTAAGCCCCTGTGTGTAAACAGGATGTTTTCGTTAAATGCGGTGTTGTTGCAACTGGCACTGGCGTCTAAAGAAATACCGCTTAGCTCGGCCAGTACTTTTTTGTCTTGTTCGTGCAGGGTAAAAGGCACTAAGCCGGCCCGTGTAGGTAACACCTTTAAACCAAATTGTTCTGCTAGTTTGTAACCGTAGGGGCTAGCGCCAAGTTTGGGCATAGACAAGCCGCCCGAGGCCACCACTAATGATTCTGTTTGAAATTGCCCTTTGGCGGTATTCAGCTCAAACCCAACATCGGATTTTTCAACCGCTAGAATTTCGCATTGATTGGTAATGGTTACCCCTGCTTTTTCGCACTCGGCTAGCAGCATATTTAAGATGTCTTTGGCGCTGTCATCACAAAAAAGTTGCCCTAGGGTTTTCTCGTGATAGGCAATGCCATGCTCGCTAACCAGCCCAATAAAATCCCACTGGGTATAACGGCTTAACGCTGATTTACAAAAATGAGGGTTGTTAGATAAAAAGTTTTCATGGCTGGCGTACATGTTAGTGAAGTTACAGCGGCCGCCACCGGACATAAGTATTTTGCCACCTAGACGTTTGGCATGGTCAAGCACAGTGACATTGCGCCCACGTTTAGCGGCCTCGATGGCACAAAACAATCCAGCCGCCCCGGCCCCTATTACGATTACATCTACGTTCTTCAAATTTTTGTCTACTTATGAAAGCCATGAGGATCGGCGCAGATTATAAAGTATCTATCAGGGTTGCAGGTAGTTAAATTAGTCTAGCCTTACAGCCAGCCATTTTGATGGGCAATTCTGGCAGCTTCAACGCGGTTTTTAGCATTTAATTTACTAGATGCCGATGACAAGTAATTACGCACTGTACCTGTAGATAAAAATAGTTTTTCGGCAATCTTTTCGGTACTGAGTCCGTCTTTTGCCAAACGCAGTGCGTGGCGTTCTTTGTCTGATAAGGGGTCTTTTTCCATCCAAGATTCAACCATTAATTCTGGCGCAATAGCCGTGCCTCCTTGATGCACTTTTTGAATAGCGTCGATTAAATCTTGAGAGGGTGAGTCTTTTAACAGATACCCTTTTACCCCTGCATCCATTGCACGACGTAAGTACCCACTTCTGGCAAAGGTAGTAAGAATAATGGTTTTACAATCTGCTTGAGTATCGTGGAGTTGTTGAGCTAATTCTAAGCCTGTCATATCGGGCATTTCGATATCGGTGAGCACAATATCTACCTTTTCAGACTCTGGCGCTTGCACATAATCAAAGGCTTGCTTACCGTTAGCACAGCTTTGTACCACATGCAGGTTGTCTTCTAAGTCTAAAATAGTGGCTAGCGCATTAAGCAGCATGGTTTGGTCTTCAGCCAATAAAATATTAATGGTTTTCATCTTAATTCATCCTTATCTACCACAGGTAAACTAACCAGGGTTAGTGTGCCCGCTACCCCGGCCCCACTTTGAATAGTGACAGAGCCATTTAAATGTTGAATGCGTTCGGCAATGCCTTTTAGGCCATTGCCATGGATTTGAGTACTGTCGATACCCACACCATTATCTTGCATACTCAGTATTATTTTACCGCCTTGCTTGCGAAGTTTGGCCGTTACAGAGTCGGCCTTAGCGTGTTTAATAATATTGGTGACGAGTTCTCGCAGTACAATTGCCAGCTCTTTGTTTGCCGCTACCTCTAACTCAATTTGTTGTTCGTCTATATTTTCAAATTCATAGTCAAAATTAATATTTAAACTGGCAAACACATTTTTAGCATTAGCAAGCTCACTGAGTAAATCACTGGTGCGATAACCCGATACCACTTCACGTACTTGGCTTAATGCATTGCGAGAGATATCTTCAAGTTGCTTTATTTCACCGCGGGCTTTTTCAATGTCTTTATCTAACAACCGCCCTGCCAAATCGGCTTTTAGGGTTATCACTGAAAACGTATGGCCAATTAAATCATGTAGGTCGCGGGCAATGCGCTCACGCTCGGCAACTTGGGCTAAACGCTGGGTTTCTTTACGGGATAAAATCAGCGCTTGTTTGTTTTCGTGTAAGGCATATTGATAAATATTAACTAGGCCAACAATTAAGGAAAACACCAAAGCTGGCACATAAAAGTAAAACTGAAACTTAAAAATCCAGCTTATCAACACAATCCACACTAAGATGGCAACCAGTACACTAAGTGCATATTTTAATGGCTTTAACCGGCTACAAAATGCTGAGCCGTAAATAAACAAACTGGTAGCACTGGCTGAAATAAATGCCGAGAGCGTCGCTATCAATATAATGGCCACAATGTGATAAATAACGCTTTGCCCTTTGACCCAAAACGCATGAAAATAAAGACCTAAAAACGCTACTGTGGCGGCCATTATCCACACTAGATCCATTTTATTTTCATTCAACACTGCAACAGGGATAAAAAATAGCGGTAAGTAAACCAGCCATATATAAGGTGCATATCGCTCGTCTAATCCCTTAGGCAATAACCTAGCATCTATTTTTTGCAGCAGTTGTTTCATCACATTTACTCTACTATTTATAAAATTGCCGTTTTCGTCACTTATCTAAGGTCTTCAATTAATTCGCTTTTTTACGAGAAGCCAAAACAGCAAACACATAAAATATACCACTAAAGAGTGCTAAAATAAGCACATGCCCTGCAACCGAACCACCCGCATCTAATCCCACCACTTTTAAAGCCAGTTGCGATAAATGATAAGGCGGTAAAAACTCAGCAAAAGACTGTAAAAACGAAGGCAGCATAGCAATAGGTATCCACAAGCCAGATAGAAACGACATAGGTAAGTACACCATATTAATCACCACAGGTGCGCTTTCAGCTTTAAGGGATAAACCTAAAGTAAGGCCCAACAAGCAAAATGGTAAACCGCCTAGCACTAAAATTACAGACAACAAACTCACTTGAGACAGGGTTAAACTAATGTCCGTAAGGCTTGCTGCTATGCCACCTAGACTTAATAGGATCAATACAGAAAACCCCATAGATACAAAAAGGCGACTGATAACTTGTGCCCCACCTGGCATAGGTGACGCCGATTTTATGTCTAACCAACCTTGTCCTCTTTCTATTGCTAAGCCCGCACCAAAAGAAAACAAAGCAGGTCCCATTACACCAAATACACCATAGGTACATAGCAAATACGTAGCGGCTTGAGGGTTATGACCATTCATCAAAACCCCAAAAAACACGTAGAACAAACCGGGGAATGTAATGGCTGGCAAAGCAAAAGCTGGGTTACGGATAGACTTAAGCCATTCGAATTTAGTTTCTTGCCAATATACGTTTACGTTTTTGCTGAAAGTCATTGTTTGCTTATTGTCTGAATGTGATTGAATAGTGTCCATTGGGTTTCTCCTTAAATATGATTTATTGGCTAAGTTGTTTAAAGGCTTCTTCAAGTCCGGCGCGCTCTACCGTGACATCCTCTAAATCAGAGTATTGAGCTAATATTTGTTGCAGGCATTGGCTAGTATTACTGGTTTGAACTTCAATGTACTTACCACTTTTAGAACAGTTCACTACGCCTTCAAAACCCTCAAACACGGCGGCGTCTAAGTCTGAACAAAAACGGATAGAGGTATGATTAACACTGGCTTTTATTTCTTCGCTGCTGCCTCTTTTTACGACCTTGCCATCTTTTAACAGTAAAATTTCGTCTGCCAAGGAGTCGGCTTCTTGCAAATAGTGGGTGGTGAGCACAATAGATGTACCTGCACGTTTAAGGTCGCGGATGGCCTGCCACATACTTTGTCTAGACTCCATATCCATACCCACACTTGGTTCATCTAAAAACAGTAATTTGGGGTTACCACAAATACTTAATGCAAATAACAAACGCTGCTTTTCACCACCCGAGAGCTTTTTAGAGTATCTGTTTTGCATCTTTTCTAAGCCTGCATAGGCAAGTACTTTTTCGTAAGGCATGGGGTTAGGGTAATAACTTTGAAAAAGACGAATATGCTCTTTAATTTTTAAAGTTTCAGGTAAGTTAGCCACTTGCAACATAGCGCCAATTAAGCGCTTAGCCTCAAGTGAGCCAGCCTTAGCATTGAACAGATTCACATCACCCGAATCATGACTAAGACGCCCCAATAGAATATTGATTAAGGTTGTTTTACCCGCTCCGTTTGCCCCTAAAATTGCGAGTACTTGACCTGCATGTATTTCAAGATCCAAATCCACCACTGCAGGTTTCCCTGAAAAAGATTTGTTTAACCCTTTAGCAAAGGCAATCATATTTTGTTGAGACATGTGTGCACTCCGATTACTGTAATTAAGACGTTGTAAATCATGGGGACACTATGAATCACTTCTGCTCAGACAATCAGAGGCAAGTGTCATCAATTTAATATGACAAATGTCATAAGTTGTCATACCTCAAAAACTTGTCACACTATTTCGACTTGTCGTGCCTTAGAGATGTTGATTACATTCATTCTTAAAGGAACACCCAATGTTTACATTTACCCATTCAAAGAAAACGCGATTCTTAACACGGTTTGTGACAGTGTTTATTGCCACTGTTGTCTTTCAAATAGCGGTAAACTATAAAGCTTTTGCTACCAAGCAAGCAGCGCCTCATAATCAATTTAGAGTTGAAGTTTCAGGCGCTGGGCGACCCATTATTTTAATTCCAGGCTTAATGTCAGACAGCCGCGTGTGGGAACAATTAGCAGGTACGCTCTCTGCCAGTTATGAGTTACATATGATTAATGTGGCGGGTTTTGCCGCCACCCCAGCGGTTACTGAACCCTCTATTACAGAGCTTAAAGCCCAACTTTTAGCTTATATCCACCAGCGTAAACTCCATAAACCCATCATCATTGGTCACAGCTTAGGTGGGTTTATGGCCTTATGGTTAGCATCAAGTGCTCCTAAAGAAATAGGCCCGGTGATTTCGGTAGACGGCCTACCTTTTATTGGCCCAATATTTACCCGCAGCAACGACACCACAGTGCAAAGCCTAGCGGCACAAGCCAAGCAAATTAAACAAATGTACTCGAATATGTCGCAGCAACAGCTTATCGAACAGTCTCGTTATAGCCTGCCAGTACAAGCCAGCACAGATGCAGCAAAAGCTAAGGTAATGGCTATGATAGAAACCTCTGACCCCACTACCGCAGGCCATGCGATTCACAGTTTAATGAGTCATGACTTACGCCAAGATATTGCCAAGATAAGCTCACCTGTTTTATTGTTAGGCGCATCAGGAGGGTTTGACTCTGACTCACAACAAACCATGGTAGATGCCTTGTACAAACAACAATTAAGTAGCTTGCCCCACGCTAAATTAGTAATGAATACTAAGGCTCGGCACTTTATTATGTTTGATGACCCATCATGGTTTGAACACCAAGTGCTTAACTTTTTGGAGGCGCAGCTATGAATACCTCCACTGCCCCAAGCGTAGATAACGAGCAAGCCCAATTATTTAATGATGTAAGCCTTGCCCAAGAGGGCGATCAACAAGCATTTGCCCGTTTAATTAAGCAAACTCAAAACCTAGTGTCTAGCATCGCGTTATCTATAGTGAAAGATTTAGACAGTAGCGAAGACGTTACCCAACAAGTGTTTATTGGTGCTTGGCAAAACATTTCAGAACTAAAAAATGGTCACAGTTTTTTGCCCTGGTTAAGGCAAATGACCCGCTACAAAGCTCTTAATTTTCTTCGTGATAATAAGGTACGTCAAAAAATTGAAGGCGATGAAGCCGACCAGATTCTGGCTCAGTTTTGTGATCCTAAGCTAGCCATAGATGAGAGTATGCAGCGCCAACAATCTAACCTAATTTTACAAAGTTTTATTGAACAATTACCCGACGAAAGTCGTGAGATAGTCTTACTTTACTACCGCGAAGAACAATCTAGCCTGCAAGTGGCTAAACTTTTAGAGCTGAGTGAAGCCAATGTTCGTAAAAAATTGTCTCGTGTCAGGCAGTTACTTCAAAAGCAAATAATGGGCAAGTATGGGCGCTTATTATTGAGTACTGCTCCTACTGCTGGGTTAAGTGGCTTAATTTTAGGAGCCATTACAACCAGTAGCCCAGTGGCAGCAGCTACCATTAGCTCGGTAAGTGCTAGTTCTAAAACAAGTGTTGTACAAAAAATTGGGTTACTTATGGGCGGCTCCTTTATTGGCGCTTTTTTTGCTATTATTGCGATTCGTTTGAGTACTAAGCCGCTATTAAAAAAAGCCACAAGTGATGCGGCTAAACAGCAAATTTTAAGCTACAGACGCAGCATAACCATTTGGATTATCTTTAGCGCTATTTTACTTACCTTAGGCTATGAATTGACAACTGGTTGGTGGGGACCTGTCTCGGCATATTGTATTTTTGCAGTGGGTATCTTATTTCACACAAACAAAATGCAGACACTAATAGCACAACAAACGCTAGCGGATCCTAGTATCGATACCAAGGAAATATCCCATCAAAAGTTTCAAGCCTTATGTGGTTTTTGGGGTAAGTATTTGGGGTTATTACTAGGTTTCTCTGGGTTAATGTATGGCTTGGTATCTAGTGGCAGATTATCCTTTTAAATAAGAGTGTTTGCATATGCTAACCGCCACTGTAGTCTAGTCACAAAAAAATAAACGAGACAAATATGATTGAAACTTTCACCGCTGCAGATAACAAGGCGCGCTGCAAATGGTGCGCAGCAACTCAGCAATACATGGATTACCACGACAATGAATGGGGTTACCCGGTTGTTGATGATCAACGCCTATTTGAAAAAGTTTGCTTAGAGGGTTTTCAGTCTGGACTTAGCTGGTTAACGATTTTAAACAAGCGAGAAAACTTCAGGGCCGCATTCGCTAATTTTGACTTTAACCAAGTAGCTCAGTTCACCGAGCAAGATGCAGAGCGATTAGTATTAGATGCAGGCATTATTCGCCACCGAGGTAAAATAAACGCCACTATCAATAATGCTAAAATAGCCCAACAGATGATAAAAGAATTTGGCTCTTTAGCCGCCTATTTTTGGCAATATGAACCTAAGCGTGATGAATCAATAGAGCCAGAGGTATTAGCGACCTGCGACGAGTCCATTGCTTTATCAAAGGATCTTAAAAAGCGTGGCTGGAAGTTTGTTGGCCCCACCACTATGTACGCCTTAATGCAGGCAATGGGCATGGTGAATGACCACGCCCTGAATTGTATAAGTCATGCTAAATCGAAAAAACTTCGTGAAGAATTTATAAGGCCTATAGCCCAATAGTAGTAACAATATAATCTTACTGAGATAACAGAGTGTTTATATCCGAAATTAGGTAATTCATCGACGCACTATTCAAGCCATTATAAATGCCGCGAATATGACGATTTTTATCAATCAATAAAATACTTTCGGTATGTAAAAAGTCGTTAGTATTTTGAATATTTCCTAAATCTTCACTGGCAAAATAGGCACTTTTAGCCAAAGAATAAATGCTCTCTTTCTCACCCGTCACTAAATACCAATGGCCACTTTTTATATCATGCTCATCGGCATAATCTTTTAGTAAGTCAATGGTGTCGGAGCTGGGGCGAATAGAGTGCTGCAATATTTTTACATTGCTCGTATCTAGATAAGTTTCTTGCACTTTAGCTAGCTTAGAGCGAATTTTAGGGCAAATACCCGGGCAAGTACTAAAGAAAAATCCCGCTACATACACTTTGTTTTTAAAGGTTTGTTCAGTAACTGTATTTCCATCTTGATCGGTAAAGCTAAACGCCGGGATACGATGAAAGTTTTCAAGTTCTGGGCTATCAGCTTCTAACCAGCGTGGCGAGAACTCTTGGCTATCATAGTAAGGCAGTGACTCTGCGGCATGCAAATTTACAGCGCCTAACACCAAACCGCTAAAAATTATTATTTGCTTGAGATTGATAGTAACTAGGTGTGATAACTTCATTTTCCAACCCAACACAGCTATTCGCTTTTTTAAGTCCATATGTACGCCCATTTCTATATTCAAAATTAGAAGACAGCTTGCCGTTTTCTCGCCAAGCTTGCTGCAAACCAACAGGTTTACCTTTTTTGTAATTAAATCGTTTGAACTTTGCGCCACTTTTATACCAGCGCCAAGCCTCACCTTCTGGCTTGCCTGAAATATAAAAAAACTCTGAACGTGGCTTACCATTAACCCACCAGCTGCGAGTTAGGCCATCTCGCTTTCCAGCTTTATAGAATGACTCGTAACCCAATACACCATTATCAAACCATTTTTTAGCGTGCCCCTCTCGGCGACCTTTTATAAACTGGTCAGAACTGGCTATTTTGCGGTTTTGATAGTAACTGACCATCTCCCCCGTAAAAGGACGCTTTAAGTACATCCTCAGGCCTTGTTTGTTTAGACTAACCTCTGATTTGTCTACAATTAAAGCTCTATTAAACGAGCCCTCAGGACCCGTTAGTATTAAAACTAAAGCAACCAACAACAAGAATACTGCAGTTACCCCATGGCGTTTATGAACCCGAATGTTAAATAAAACACCGCCAATAGAGTTTGACGTTCTAGTTAATGTCACTCGGTGTGCCCTGGAAATTACCTGGAAAAATCAAATAGTAATCGCCATTTAAATATTGCTCATTAGAAATATGATAGTGATATTCGCCTTCTGTAGTCTCAGAATGTAGCGTTAGCCCCACATGGCCATTTGACTCATCTAGATCAGTTGGGTATTCACCTGTTTCGTAACTTCTGCGTCCATAAATAAAGAACCCATCTGCCATTATGCCCACTAGAGAATCATCATCATAAGAAATCGCTTGTGGCTCTAAATGATAATGGTAAGTCTGTGGTCCAGTGTGAGCACCATTGCGGTCAAACCCTTGAATAACGCCAAGTGATACGTCGCCATTACCTTCTGAATCATTAAAGATGGGAGCGCCGCTTATGGCGATACCAATAGCACCCAATGGTGTAGCCGAAGAGGTGGCTGCTAATTCAGGGGCCACTGATACAGTTAAGTCAAAATCATTTATATAATCTTCGATATCTCCAGGGGATCTTTGTTGGTCAAACAATTCCGGGTCTTCAGCTTCAACGTACAAACCACTGGCATTGCCAGCGTCCCAATATGAAGAAGTATGGTCAGGTTTACCCGCAGATTCTAAAGAAACCGTGCAACCATCTTCAGACAAAATAACAGTGACATTTGGGGCGGCAACAAATTCAAGAAACGCACTTGAAAGCTCAGTTACAGGAGAGTCACATTCTGTTGTGGCGGTTCCGGTGCCGTCATCATCGTTAAATACAAGGTCTACTTCTTGGTTGTCTGCTGAACTTCCTCCGCAGCCGACCATTATCAGTAATAAAAAAATGTTACTGATTAAAAATAAATAATGTTTAGAATTTGCCATTAATCTTCCCCGTTTTGAGAATGCTTTATTGCCACTATTAGTCAGCCAATATATCGGTAAATGAGGGAGTACATTGTGCAAATACTGAGGAATTAAATTTTTGAATGCATCTAGTAACATAAAAGGGGATTTAAACTAATTAGCTATCAGAAAATATTAGCCCAAACGAAAAAACAACCAACTCTGCGATATAGCGCTAAGAGCTGGCTGTAGGTTGATAGTGATTTCTGTTTTTTAATGAACAAAAAACAACACGATTTCTACCGCAATTAAAATAATAATAATCCACTCTAAAAACGAAGAGTGTTTATGGTTTTGTTCAGCCGCTAACATTTCGTGTAATTCGTTAATGGTCGATAACTTCATAGTGAGTAACTCTACTCTGGGCGTGATATCTAAGTACTTACTCACATTAAGATATTTTTGCTCTTCTTCTGGGTACTCCCAAAAAAATTCCGGCGTATCAAGTAAGTTGAAATGTAGCAATATGTCACTTTTCGTACTAAATAAAGCGCCACGTAACATAGACAACTTATTTCGGCTTAAGGGGATTTTCCCGGTATTGGCTAAAGTAGTGGATAAATACGCATTATCTTTAATTGTGCGCTCAGCCAATGCTTCAAACCTGCGTAATTTAGCTGATTGTGCGACACCGTGGCTCACAGCTAAAAGAGTCATAGTTTTATGATCAGGCAAGTTAATACAATCATCAACTATGGATAAATTCGCTTGCTCTGATAATTTAAAATGAAAGTTGTCGCTATCTTTTTGTGGGCTAGCTTCAACTACATGCTCTTTAATTAACTCAGTTAACTGCACTATTTTACTATCGCTCACGCCCCAAAACAGAGTCACGCCGTAGTCAAACACAAAGATCTGTCCTTTTGGGGTGCTAACGCTCAAGGCATCTCTGTAACGTTTTACAAAATAAGTTTTACCTATCTTTTTGATAAGTGAATCAAGACGAATGTTGTTGCCCAATAAAGAAACTTCAACCATGTCAGTGGCAAAATTAATCATCATTTACTGCTCCTTAAAACCAGCTGTAGATTTCACTAAAGCTGTACATAATTTGATTTTCCGGTAGCTCGAAGGCTTAATAAAATCGTCGAGGGCTACGGGGATATATTGGTAATAAAAGCCCGCTTCCTGTTACAAAAACCTAATAACACGTTGAAATTTTGCGCATCCTACGTTTTTTAATGGATTTGTGAATACTTTGGCTGTCTAATTTTTTTTATCGTTTCGAGAAAATAAATTGCGTTTAAATGAATGGGTTATTAATGACCTTAAAAAACCAATATAAACTTTTTCACTTGTATCCTTGGGCCTTTCAAGGTATCAAACCATACCTATATTAAATCGTAGTAATTATGGACATTCGATTTTTAGAAACCTTCTTAGAAGTGTCTGAAACTCGGCACTTTGGTAAAGCTGCAGAAAACTTATATTTAACTCAGTCAGCCGTGAGTGCTCGTATTAAACAGCTCGAAGAATATTTTAATTCTGCGCTGTTTGTACGGAATCGAAATAGCTTGCAGCTAACCTCAGCCGGTGAAAAGTTATTACCTTTTGCTCGTGAGTTAGCCGAAACCCTAAAACAAACACGACAAGCTATGAACGAAGAGAGTGTTCAATACTTAAGTATTGCCAGCACTTCTAACGCTTGGGAGCTGTACTTAAAAAACCGTCTAGAACAATTTAACGCTGAGCATCAAAACGTTTCAATTCGAGCGGAAATTTTTAACAACGAGCAACTCAGTCGTATGGTTCACGAACATAGTGTGGATCTCGCCTTAACCACTTTGCCTTTTAAATCTGACGATGTAGAAACAATAGAATTATCTGAGTCCATGCTATCTGTATATACATCAAAAAAAGGCGTTACGTTAGATGCCAACATCAGCACTATCGCATTTGATTGGGGTAGAAAAGCCAATGATATTATTGATAAAGCCCATCCTGAATTTAGAAAAGCAGGGCTTAGAACAGGCTCACTTCAGGTTGCATTACAGTACCTGTCAGACAATGAATGCAAAATAGTATTACCTAATGATATCGCTGAGCCTTTGCTTCAAAACAAGCAGTTAACCAAATTCGCCCCATTACAAGGGGCGTCAGTGAAGTGTTATCTGGTTTATTTAAGAGAAACTAAAAATGCTTGGTTAAGTGAGTTTGTGAGCACCTTTAAGTAAAACTCAGTTAAAAAATAGGAGCTATGGCTAGCTCCTATTTCAATTACAACTTGAAGGGGGAATGTAAACTTGGCTCACATCAATTTAATTCTGTGAGTAATTGATAATCTTCTGACTCTAGTTCTTCGTTAACACATTCTAAAATATAAGCTTTCAACTCGCTCTGTGCTATACCATTGTCTTCTGCTAGCTCAGTACAAAACTCTTTAAGCTCTGCAATCAGTTCAAGGTCAGGCTTGGGAAGCTCATCAGCTAATACTGTAGTGGTTAACAACAAGCTTAATACTAATAATGTTTTTTTCATCGTATACCTGCTAATAAGGTTAGTGTAACTCAGAGAATTGTCGTCGCCTTTGGCTTGCCCTGCGCTGTGATGCTTTCTTACTTTTTTTAGTTGAAAAGTCATACTCATCGCTATATTCAGCATTAAAACGATGCTTTGCAGCGCCCTTAGTTGATTGCTCGTCTTGTTTTTTAAATTGAAAATGTTTGTTCATAATCCAGTCCAAAAATAGTGGTTATCTAAGCATCACATGGGATGCAATCGCATTATTGGCAGAATTTTTAGAAATGAAAAATGAAATAAATTACTCTTGAGAAGCAAAAATATTGATTGAACTAGGTGGGCCAACACTGCAATAAAATTACTAACAAGCAGGTATATAAGACTATTCTGAGGTGATGTGAATTAGGTAAATATCAAACCGGTTGGCTTTACCGGCCATTTCTATGTCTGGCTTTTTATCTGCTAAATAGGGTGCACCAGCTGGCCGTTTTACTACCACTCTTTTTTTAGCGAGCGCCAATGCTGGAGCTAATAACAAATCGGCATCTTCATCTGGCCCTAATAATTGCTGAAATAGGCGCATTTCCTTTTTAACTGCCGCGCTTTTTTTGCGATGTGGGAACATAGGGTCTAAATACACTACATCTGGATGAATGCCTTGCCAATTAGCTAATAACTCTGTGGCAACCCCATGGTGTAATTGCATTTTTTCAGGTAGCCAAGTACTCAATTCTGAGTCAGTAGCCGCTCGATTTAGGCCGTCTTGCAACAGTGCCGCGACTATTGGCGAGCGTTCAATCATATCTACCCTACATCCTAGACTAGCGAGCACAAAGGCATCGCGTCCAAGACCCGCGGTAGCATCTAGTACACACCAAGTTTTTTGTCCTTTTAACCCTACAGCTTTAGCCACAGCTTCTCCTTTACCGCCACCATGTTTGCGTCTATGGGTGGCAGTATTAGAAGCAAAGTCTACAATCACGGCCCCAACTTTGGGTTCGTCAAGTTGCCTTAATTCTAGATGAGTGGACTGCTGAAAAAGTGCTAAACCTTGCTTTGCAGTTAACTTAAAATCTACTCCCCAAAATGTAGCGGTTTCTTTTGCTTGTGACACCAACTCTTGGTTGGCATCTTTAGGCACGGTAATAGGAATAGTATGTTCTGCGATTTGACTAAGCATGACCGAAATGCTCTTTGTTGCCTAACCAGCGGTTAATAATAGCTTGGGCGTTAGAGGGGTATTGTTGCCACAAGTGATCCGCAATATTTTGGACCTGTGGAATAAGCTCAGCGTCTCGAATTAAGTCTGCAATTTTCAAATCAGCCAGACCTGTTTGTTTAGTCCCTAATAACTCCCCGGGGCCACGTATTTCTAAATCTTGCTGCGCGATATAAAAACCGTCGTTAGACTCTCTTAACACAGCCAAACGTTTATTAGCAGTTTTTGACAAAGGGCTCTGGTACATCAGTACGCAGTGACTTTCAACGGACCCCCGTCCTACCCTGCCACGCAATTGGTGCAATTGTGCAAGGCCCAAACGTTCTGGGTTTTCAATAATCATTAAGCTGGCATTGGGCACATCTACGCCCACTTCGATTACTGTAGTGGCCACCAGTAGGTCTAAGTCTCCTGCCTTGAATTCGTCCATAATCTTTTGTTTTTCATCAGACTTTAACCGCCCATGAACTAAGCCTACTTTGAGCTCAGGTAACGCAGTTCGTAATAAAATAGCGGTATCTTCAGCTGCTTGGCTTTGCAAGAATTCAGACTCATCTATTAGGGTACATACCCAGTAGGTTTGTCGCCCTTGCTCAACACTGACATCACGCACCCTATTAATCACTTCATCACGGCGAGAGTCTGGCAAGACCACGGTTTTCACAGGTGTACGCCCTGGTGGTAACTCATCAATGATCGAGGTATCTAAATCGGCATAGGCGGTCATAGCTAATGTTCTAGGAATAGGCGTAGCCGTCATAATCAACTGATGGGGAAATGCACCTTGAGACTCTCCTTTTTTACGCAGAGCTAAGCGCTGCCCTACACCAAACCTATGTTGCTCATCCACAATCACTAAAGCAAGTGACGCAAACTGCACGGTATCTTGAAAAATAGCATGGGTGCCCACCAACATTTTTATTTCGTTGTTGGCAAGTTGCGAAAGTACTTTTTCTCTAGCTTTGCCTTTCAACTTACCGGCTAACCAACCTATTTCTATTCCTAGGGGTTCAAACCATTGTTTAAAATTACTGGCATGTTGCTCGGCTAATAATTCGGTGGGTGCCATTAGCCCCACTTGATATCCAGCAGCAATCGCAGATAAAGCCGCCAATGCTGCGACTAAGGTTTTACCAGAGCCTACATCACCCTGCACTAAGCGCATCATAGGTTGATTTTGCTGCATGTCGTCTTGTATGTCTGTGGTAACTTTTAATTGTGCGTTCGTCGGTTTAAAGGGTAAGTTACTCAAAAATTGATTGAGTACATTTGCCGCAGGGTGAATGGGATAGCTTGCTTGTTGCCGACTTTGCTGGCGCACCTTTAATACACTCAAATGGTGAGCAAGCAGCTCTTCAACCACCAAGCGTTGTTGCCCAGGGTGTTTGCCTTCTTCTAATAAGCTTAAGGTGACATCTGGTGAAGGCCTGTGCACCAAGTGCAAGGCTTCTGTCAAGCTAACTTGCTGTTGATATAGACCTTCAGGCAATAACTCAGCTAAGCCACCTTTATCCAATAGCTTTAAAGCTTGCTCAGTCAAATTTCGCAAGGTTAGTTGCTTAATACCTTCGGTGGCTGGGTATACAGGAGTCAGTGACTCTTGCATGGAGTCTGGCTTATCTAGATCAATAGACTTATATTCAGGGTGCATTATTTCTAAGCCAAATTTACCGGCTTTAACTTCACCAAAGCAGCGAATAGTTGAGCCTATTTGCAGGTTGTTCTTTTGTGCAGCTGAAAAATGAAAAAATCGTAAGGTAACTGTGCCTGTACCATCACTGATTCGTACTACCAGCATGCGTTTGCGGCCAAACTGAATATCGCACGACATCACCTCACCTTGAATACTGGTATGCAAATGAGGTTGTAAATCACTAATGGGATAAATGCGGGTGCGATCTTCGTACCTGTGAGGCAAGTGAAAAAGTAAATCTTGAACTGAAACGATCGACAGTTTCGTGAGTTTTTCAGCCGCTTTGCTGCCCACACCTTTTAACTCTGTGATTGGCTTTTTCGCTAGCCCTAACATTGCCTGTCCATAAACCTTTGATTAAAAGTCATTATACTAATAATACAAAACAACCAACAAACCTCATTCATCAATTAAGCAGTCAATCATCAAAGAAATGCCGCAAATTCGCAAGTAATACCCGCGCTAGTTAGCGACCTTACTAAAATCACAGCAAATAAAACTAGAAATTAAAGATTACTCTTTAACAAATACTTGCTAATCTAAAATTGCTTTGCCCATTGAGAGTAAGCGATTTTATGTACAGACAGCGACCAAATAGGGATTGAATGAATAACGCTTTAGTACAAAACACCAAATATCGACGAGATATACTGCGTGCATTGGCCTTATTTACCTTCACGGGCGGCTTACTATTTTGTACTCTCAACTTCATTAGGGGCTTATATCTTTTAGCTGCTTTGGAACTCGCCTACAGCCTATTTTCTATTTTTTTATGGTTCATCATTCCTAAAACCCCACACTTATCCCGTTGGATTTTATGGTACATAATCCCATTTTTCATAGTGATGATGTTTGCTCTATCTTTGCCCGCGACTTCTGATGCAATATTTGTATGGGTGTTAACGATTCCGCTCTTGGCTTATCTATTATTAGGTCGCAGATTAGGGTTTTGGGTGTCATTAATCTTTATATTTTTAGGCATTATTGCGTACCATTTGAGATTTATAGACAGTAGTAATCCCTTCTCACTAAATGCAGCAATCTCAATAAACATAACCTTAAGTGCTTTGCTAGTAATGATCATTGCACACGTTTATGAACTAAATAGAGACAAAAATGAAAATCGTCTTATCGAGTTGGCAGGTACTGATCAACTCACCGGCTTACCTAATCGCATGAAGCTAGATACTAGCTTTCAGCACATTTCTTCTTTAGCTAAACGGCATAAAATAGATTTCACTCTTATCTTAATTGACATTGATTTTTTTAAAAGCATCAATGACCAATACGGTCATGATGTAGGTGATGAGGCATTATGTTACATAGCTAATTTTTTAAATAAAAATGTAAGAGAAAGTGATTTTTTAGCTCGCTTTGGCGGCGAAGAATTTGCATTATTTATGACAAGTACCGAGCCAAACCAAGCTAATCAACATATAGAAAATATAAGGAAAATGCTCTCCCAGTCACCTTTCTTAAATGGAGATATTGCAATAAACATCACCTTAAGTGCGGGCCTTGCCACCTATGGTAAAGACGGAAAAAATTTAGAATCTCTTTTGAAAAAAGCCGACGAACGTTTATATCAAGCCAAGCATAATGGCCGCAACTGTATCGTTTTTGATTAATCAGAGTGTTGTAATTGTTGCCACCAGGTTTTATCTGCTTCTATGCCACCCTCAGTATTAATATAAGGGTAAGCTAATCCCTTACGGTCACAGATTTTTTTGAAGTTTGGAAAGCCACCAGCAAATAAGGTACGTTGGCAGGTTTCTTCATCCAGTAACGGTTTCTTATACATCCCTGCTAGCTGCCGTTGGCGCTGAGCCTCATATAAGATTAATGCAGCGGCAACAGATACATTTAACGACTGCACCATACCCACCATAGGAATAATAACTTCTTTGTCTGCCAGAGACTTAGCTTGGGCACTAACACCTAGTTTTTCTTGACCTAAAAGTATAGCCGTTGGCTTGGTGTAATCAATCTCCCGAAAATCTACTGCAGCAGGACTAAGGTTAGTCACCAAGATTTGCATATTCTGCTGCTTTAAAACATCCACTGCGCTGTCGATACTTGGATGAACTTGAGTTTCTACCCAATGTTCACTCCCCATAGCAGTAGCTTTTAACATAGTGCTTTCTTTTAATCCTGAAGCACTTTGTGGACTATCTGGATCTTGAGAACAAACAGCATGAACTTTATGTATACCCACTGCATCACAACTACGCACAATCGCTGAGGCATTATGTGGTTTATAGAGTTGTTCTAAACATACAGTCAGGCTTGGTTGCCTTAAAGCGAGAAGCTGCCTAATACGAGCATACCGCTCAGGGGACATACGAGAATGGGAAGTCATTTGGGATGATTACATTTTACTATTTTAAAAGTCATATAAAGCAACACCTGTAAGATTAAAAGCTCACTCATAGGCGTTGCTTGTCAGGCATTGAAGTTGTTTATTCAGGTAATTCCATCACGCCGTCAATTTCTATTTGTACGGCTTTAGGTAATGCACTAATTTGTACAGCAGCTCTTGCAGGATATGGTTGATCAAAATATTGACTCATGATTTCGTTAACCATGGCAAATTTTGAAAGATCGATTAAAAAGATATTCACTTTAGCTAGGTCATTTACCGTGCCACCCGCAGCTTGGCAAACAGCTTGAATATTCTTAAATACCTGATGGGCTTGCTCTTCGAAGTCTTCAGAAATAACTTCCATCGTTTCAGGAACTAGAGGAATTTGCCCTGATAAATATACTGTAGTACCGCTTTTTACTGCCTGGCTATATGTGCCGATCGCTTGCGGCGCCTTGTCTGTATGAATAACTGACTTAGACATAATGATTTACCTTTTTAAAGATTAAGATTTGTGAATACTTTGTTTGTTAAGTTTGGCTTGGCTGTGTCTTGAAACTCGCTGAACCTCTGGCATAGTGCGTATTTTGCGCATCACATTGGCTAATTGCAGACGATTCTGAATCATTAACTCAATATCAATGTAATAAACGTTACTTTCTTTTTCTTCAGTTTGTAGGCTGACAATATTAGAGCCACAACGGGCAACTGTATTGGTTAATGTTGCCAAAGTACCTTGATGGTTGACTAACTCTACGCGCAATGATGCATGGAACTCGCCTTTAACATCCTCATCCCATTTCATTATCAGAACGCGGTGAGGCTCTTCTTTACTGAGTTTACGAATATTACTGCAACCATTTTGATGGATCACCATGCCTCTGCCTGGGCTAAGTATGGCAACAATTTCATCATCAGGTATTGGATGACAACAGCGAGAGAAAGAAACTAATAAGCCTTCAGTGCCTCGAATGGCAACATTGCCTTGCTTGTCGATGTTAGTGTTTTCTCCTAACAAACGTCTAGCAACAATAGCGCTAAGCTCATTACCTAAGCCAATGTCTGCTAACAATTCATCAAAGTTACTGTGCTTGGTTTCCAATACCACTCGATTAATGTCATCTTCAGACACATCATCTAATTTAACCCTACCTAAAGCATGTCTGAGTAGCCTATTTCCCATCACCACAGCTTCTTCAGCACGCTGGTTTTTAAGATAATGACGAATGTGAGAGCGCGCTCTAGCGGTCACTACAAAGTTTAACCAGTTAGCATTTGGCTTCGCTCTAGGCGAGGTGATAACTTCAACGGTTTGGCCGTTCTCTAATGGTTTACTAAGTGAAAACGGTCGCCTTTCAACTTTTACACCTACACAGCTATTTCCCACGTCAGAATGCACTGCATAAGCAAAATCAACAGCAGTCGCACCTAGAGGTAACTCAATGATCCGACCGTCTGGAGAAAATACGTAGATTTCTTCAGGGAATAGGTCCGTTTTGACATTTTCAATAAATTCAAAAGACGAACTGGCACTCTGTTGCAATTCAATTAAAGACTGCATCCATTTACGAGCACGCACTTGAGCTGTTGTGCCATTATTTTCTTTTTCGTCTTTGTATAACCAATGGGCGGCGACACCTTTGTCAGCCATATGGTCCATGTTTTCAGTACGGATTTGAATTTCCACAGGAATACCATGGGGCCCAATGAGTGAAGTGTGTAACGATTGATAACCATTTATTCTAGGAATGGCAATATAGTCTTTAAAACGACCCTCGATGGGTTTGTACAAACCGTGCATGGCGCCAAGGGCGCGGTAACAATGGTCAACTGAATCAACCACTACTCGAAAGGCATATATGTCCATGACTTCATTGAACATCAATTCTTTGTTTTTCATCTTGCAATAGATAGAATACAGATGCTTCTCGCGGCCTAGCACAAGGGCATTAATTGCAAAATCTTTTAGGCGAGATTCCACTTCTTTACGAGTGTTTTCAATAATTTCTTTTCGATTGCCTCTAGCCTGTTTAACCGCTCCCATTAATGCTCTATGCCTTAAGGGGTACATGGCTTGAAAGCCTAAGTCTTCGAGTTCATTTTTAATATCATGGATACCCAATCTGTGGGCAATAGGAGCGTAAATATCGAGAGTTTCACGGGCAATGCGGCGACGCTTATCAGGGCGCAAAGAGCCTAGTGTTCGCATATTGTGGGTTCGATCAGCTAGCTTAATTAAGATAACACGAATATCTTGCACCATAGCCATCATCATTTTTCGGAAATTTTCGGCTTGGGCTTCGAGCTTATTGCTGAAGTGAATTTTATCTAACTTGCTGACCCCTTCAACCAACTCGCCTACAGTTTGTCCAAACTGCTCACTTAAATCTTCTTTACTATGATGGGTGTCTTCGATTACATCGTGTAATAACGCAGCCATGAGAGTCTCATGGTCAAGACGCATATCCGCTAAAATACCAGCAACCGCAACCGGATGAGTGATGTAGGGATCACCACTAGAACGCATCTGGCCACTATGGGCATCTCTAGCCACAACAAACGCACGTTGAGTATCCGCAACCTTGTCGGGCGGCAAATAAGATTCGAGCTTTTGTTTAAGACCCTCAAAGAGATACACAGCTAATACTTTCTATTAATGGATGAATAATCTAAGAATACGGGTAATTTCGGGGGATGCCAACGGCAATAATTAAAATTATCAGAAATGTCTGAAAAAGCCAAAAATACTTACCTCAAGTTGTACGCGAAACATACAATGAGGTAAGTACCTAACAATAGCATTTTAAAATATGTCAGCCTTGCATTTTAAGGCAGGCAAACAATCAAAAAATTTTATTGCTCTGCAAGAATATTAGTTACTGAATCAAACTCTGCTTGGTCTTGTGCTTGTTGATCACGTAAAGTATCTGCTTCTAATGTATCAGCAGTCACTAAACCTTCTTCAATTTCACGCAAGGCAACAACTGTAGGCTTATCAGTGCCACGTGCTACCATAGGCTCTTTACCTTCAATAGCAATTTGGCGAGCACGACGAGCAGCCACTAATACTAAATCAAATCTGTTGCCAATTTTATCTACTGCGTCTTCAACTGTTACGCGGGCCATGATGATCTCCGTCGATGGTAATATATAAAAAAAGGTCGCGTAGTGTACTGGCTAACGCGACAGTTTTAAAGCTATTTGATCGAGTATTGACTAATTATCCGTCAATAAATTATCAAATAAGCTCTGATAGCGAATAATTTGTTTCTCTTTTCGCAAGCGCCTAGTGGTCACTATGGCGTCTAGCTCATTTAAGGCTGCCTCAAAATCATCATTCACCACAATAAAATCAAACTCATGGTAATGGGATATTTCAGATACTGCTTTCGTCATACGCTCTGCAATCACTTCAGCAGAGTCTTGCCCTCTTTGTGTTAACCGTCTTTTTAATTCTTCTTTTGAGGGCGGAGCAACAAAGATAGTAGCGGTATCAGGAATTTGTGCTTTAACTTGCCTGGCGCCTTGCCAATCAATATCTAAAAACACATCAATGCCTTTGGCTAAGGTCTGTTCGATTACCACTCTAGAGGTACCGTAGTAGTTACCAAAAACTTCTGCCCACTCAAAAAACGAGTTTTCAGCAATTAAGGCTTCGAATTCGGCATGATCAACAAAATGATAATGCACACCATTAACCTCGCCAGGCCTAGGAGCTCGGGTGGTATGGGAAACAGACACTTGCATAGCATTGTTATGATCATCAGATTCTTGATGTTTTTCCAATAACGCCTTAATAAGGCTAGATTTTCCTGCACCTGACGGCGCAGCAAGAATAAATAAATTTCCGAGAGTTTGAGGCATTTTTATCTTTTAGCTATTAATTGTTATGTAGCAGTTAGTTGGCAATGGTAGCATAGTCTACATCAAGGGCCGAGTGCCTAAGTTTAATTACTATTAACAGGTAGCAACATGAACGACAGCCAATATCATCAAATGACAGATGACTTACTTATCGATATTGAAGAAATGTTAGATGAATGCGAAGTAGATATTGATTATGAATCAGCAGGCAGCATTCTGACCATGACCTTTGTAAATGGTACAAAAATTATCATCAACAAACAGCCACCATTACATCAATTGTGGATGGCCACTAAGTATAATGGTCATCATTTTAATTTTGAAAATGAGCAATGGATAGACGAGCGCACCGGTGTAGAGTTTTGGTCATTTTTAGATGAAGCCATATCTAAACAAGCTGAAACAACAGTCAATCTTAGAAAAACTTAAGAGCCTTAACTATGAGTCAAGAATTGTTACCATACGTAGAAGTTAATCCAACTCAAGCACCTAAAGCAGTTGTAATTTGGTTACATGGTTTAGGGGATTCTGGAAACGGCTTTGCGCCAATTGTTCCAGAGTTAAAATTACCAGAAGATTTAGCTATTCGCTTTGTTTTCCCCCATGCACCAGTCCGCCCTATAACTATAAATGGCGGTATGGAAATGCGCGCTTGGTATGACATTGCAAGCATGGACTTTAACAACAGAGCAGACAGCGAGGGTGTGAAAGAATCAGCAGCCCAAGTTGAAGCCTTAATTGAAGCAGAAATCAGCAAAGGTATTCCCGCAAACAAAATTGTTTTGGCTGGTTTTTCTCAAGGTGGGGTTATTGCCCTGCACCTTGGTACGCGTTATGAAAAAACCTTAGCTGGCATTATGTCTTTGTCGAGTTACATGAGCGAGCCAGAAAAACTTAGCGCCGAAGCCAGTAACGCTAACAAAATGACTCCTATATTAGTGGCCCATGGTAACCAAGATGAAGTGGTACCAATCATGATGGGTAATACTGCATTTAAAGTCTTAGAAAGTAATGGATACGCAGTGACCTGGAACGAATATGCCATGCCACATAGTGTGTGTAAGCAAGAGATAGATGATATCTCTGCATGGTTACAGCAAAAATTAAAGTAGTAAGTATTTATTAACTTGGGTTGTTATTCATACTAGAGGTTCGATTGAAGCCTTGGCAGGCAAACCAAATGGATTAGGTGTTGTCTGCCTTTGATATTAACTGGCTAAATCGCGCAAGAGCTGACTTTATCTCAACTATGTTAAAGCTGTCAGTTGCCTCAATAAGCTGCTCAGAAAAGCCCTGCAAGACTTCAGATTGATAGGTTTTAGATAGTACCAGCAGTTCATTTGCAAACTCAGCAATATCACTCAAATTATTGCTTTGCTTGAGCTGCTCACATCTCCCTAAAAAGGTATTTTTAAGTACCATATCTAACTCTTCGCCAAATCCCAGCCTATCGTTTTTATCAGGCTCAGCTTTGACTATATGGTGTTTCAAGTGTTTTTGTAACTCAGCTAGTAGCTCTCGTTTTAAAATTGGCTTACGTAAATAACCAGTAAAGTTTTCTCTTCTTTGCCGCTCGTAATCATCCCGCATAACTGAAGCAGTTAATGCCACGATCGGCAGACTAGGTTGAGAAAGCTTTATAATATTTGCAGCTTCGTAACCGTCCATGACCGGCATACGAATATCCATAATAATTAAATCAAAGTGATGGGTTTGACTCATATCTACCGCTTCTTGACCATTAGAAGCTTCCATCCATGCAATGCCTAAGCTTTTAAAAATTTCGATGAGTAGCGCTCTATTATCTTCAATATCATCGACCACTAGCACTTTTGCATGCTCAAACACTACCTCGCCAGACATTAGGTTTTCAGGCAAAGCTACTGGGGTTTCATCTACAGCCATAATATCCACTGACTTTAAATAAACCGAAAAGCACGAACCTTGATTAGGTTGACTGGTAACAGATATTTTACCATCCATCAGCTCCACTAAACGCTTACTAATGGTTAAACCAAGACCAGTCCCGCCGTATTCTCTTACACTTTGCCCCTCATGCTGTTGAAAGCTCTCAAAGATATGCTCCAGCATAGCCTCTTCAATACCTATACCAGTATCTTCAACGTCAATGCGTAAATCTAACTTGCTATGTATGGCATTTTCGTTTTCTGCAACTACCCTCAAGGTCACGCTTCCTGATTCAGTAAACTTAACGGCGTTACCTACTAGATTAAACAACACTTGTCTTAACCGAGTTGAATCAAGTAATAAAGCTTGTGGGATCCTATCATCCACGTCCAACATAAAATCTAAGCCTTTGGCGCGCACACTCATGGTAAACACGTTACCAATTTCATCGAAAACACTGTGTGGGTTACATACTTCTTTGGATATATTCAGCTTGCCCGCTTCAATTTTAGACAAGTCCAAAATATCGTTGATAAGCAATAACAATGAATTACCTGCAGATTTAATGGTAGTAACAAAAGACTTAAGCTTGGTTTCTTGAACTTGTTCGTGAAGTAGCTCAGTAAACCCTATAATGGCATTCATTGGGGTGCGAATTTCGTGGCTCATATTGGCTAAGAATTCTGACTTTGCTTTATTCGCCGACTCAGCATGGTTTTTTGCCTGTTGCAGCGCGCGCTCCATAGACACCCGCTCGTTCAAATTCACGATAATATGTAGCCAGGCATCTTCATTGTGAAACTGAATGGCAATAATCGACAACATGCCCTCTATCACTTGGCCATCAAGAGTGGTTATTTGTATTTGTTTGTCGAAGGTTTCTTTATTATCACCCTGATAAAAATGAGAGCCAGAAATAGTATCTAAATGCTCTTTTTGTAAACCTAGTGACTGAACAGCGTTGTCATTAGCCATCACGATTGAGTTTGTTGCGGCATCAACTACATACACAATGACAGGCATATTATCGATTACGACAGATAAATTGCGCTCACTTTGTTTCAAAGACAATTCTGTGGCTGCTCTGAGGTGCACTTCTTGTTTTAAACGACTGTTCCAAAAAAACACCAAAGATATAATCAGTAACGCCACCACCAACACCAAGAAAATTAACTGATAATCCGTTTTAACAAGCAGTTCTTTGTTGCCCCACTTATCTAATATTTGCTGTTTTTCAACGGTGCTCATACTAGCCAGCGCTTTATTGATTAAGGGCACGAGGGGAGCTAAGTCTGGCTGCACCACAAAACTAAGCTCTAAGTCGTATTTAGTTTTACCCACGACTTGTAAATTCGTAAAGCCATTTTCTGCGACCAAGTAATTAACCTGAGCTAAAGGCCCAATGAAAACGTCTGTTTTGCCAGCGTAAAGATCTTCTAACCCTGCTTTTGCAGTAGAAACTAATTCAAATTGCGTTCCGGGGTAACGGTCGATTAATGCTGCGGTACTTGCGTAGTCATCAATTAGACTAATACGCCTGTCTAAAACATTGCTGACGTTATCTATATATTGATACTCATTGCGCATTACGATGACAAATGGGCTTTGAATAAAACTATCTGTGAACAACAACTTTTGAAAAGGCTGATAGGTACTTGCAGCACTGCCAATATTCACCTTATTCGACACCATCATGTCTAAACTTTGTTGCCAACTGTCAGTGCTAACATGGGTAAAATTGATATTGAGTGTTTTAGCTACAATATTAAAGTATTCAGGCAAAATACCTTGATGGTGACCCTCTTCATCAATCGACTCGAAGGGCATCCAACTAGGGTCGGAAACAAACGTAAAATTGCTATGGGCCAGTAACCATGCTTGCTCTGATTTGCTCAGCGCTACCCTAGGTTTATTTTCCAAGTGCCGCTCTATCCCCCATTTATCGATAATGCCGTCTAATTGCTCCCCTTTAATGTGAAGCAACGCCTGATTAAGAATATCAACTAGAGGCTGGTAGTCATCTCTTACTGCTATATGTAGTGGGCTAGATTGAAAACTGGGAAGAGGTTTAAATGGGATAATATTCGTAATCCCATTTTGAGTGAGCAAATAACTCACAACAGCATGTGAATCAAACATCACGTCTGCTTGATTATTCAAAATACGTTCAACCGCTTGCTCTGGAGAGTTTACATAGACGAATAGCATTCCAGGGATTTGTTGTCGAATCTCTCGCTCCATGGCCGCATCTCGCACTATGGCCAAGCGCAACCCCGTGAGTTGTTCAACACTGGAGACATTAACGTCATTGCGAATAAAGAAATAGTTCAACAACTCAAAATAAGGAAGGGAAAATAACAAATGGGATTGCCTTTCTTCAGTTTTAAAGGCCGCAACTAATATATCACTCTTTTTTTGCTCAACATCAGCCAAAGATTTTTCCCAAACCTTGGTTGTATAGGTAAATTTCAACCCAGTTAGTCGGCTAATTTCGAGCAGTAAATCATGGCCTACACCATCGTAAGCGCCTTGTTCATTGGAAAATTCAAAGGGAGCCCAAGCATAATCACCTGCAACATGAATGACGGGATGGGCAGCAATCCAAGCCTGCAGCGGTGTTGATAAATTTAAGGAATTCTCTGCAGAAAACACACTTTGCTGCTCGGCGACACGGCTAAACCATCGATTTTGAATGGCCCGGTGTTGTTGCGTAGAAATAGCAGCCAAGCCTTTTTGAATGATACTGGCAAGTTCGGGATGCGCTTTACTTGATGCAATATGTAGTGGATTTTTACCTAAGTGACGGGTAGACCTAAAAGGAATAATCGTATTTATACCTTCTAACTCAAGGATGTAATTAAGTGCTCCGTAAGTGTCAAACAGTAAATCAGCTCTATTTTCTAAAACCGCATCGATTGCAGCAACAACATTAGGCACATCAACAATATCAACTTTTGGAAAGTGCTCTTGGATAATCTGTCTATGGGCAAAATCAACAGGAATAGCAATACGTTTGCCGTTGAGATCTTCGAGGGTGCTCACCTGTAAATCTTTACGGATAAAAAAGTAGTCTAGGGCTTCAAAGTAAGGTTCAGAAAAAGATAAATAGGCTTCTCTGTCTGGGGTTTTATAGACTGCGCCCAATATTTGAATTTTGTTATTTTTTGCGCCCTCAAGATTAACTTGCCAATTGTTTATAACCACTTCATAGCTGAGACCTGTGTACTTGGAGATAAGCTGTAGATAATCCCAAGCAATACCCTGATAGTTTCCCTGCTTATCAGCAAAATCAAAAGGCGCCCAATCGGGCCCTCCACCCACAATGACTTTTGGATGAGCATCAATCCAAGTTTGCTCGGCCTCAGTTAATGTAACTTTAGACTTGGTTTCTGCGGCATTATCGGCAAACACAGGTTGCAAGCCAATAAAAAGAAACCAAATCCCACAAAACCAGCGGCAAACTCTCATACTATTGATTCATTATCTCCAAAAACTCTGACAAGTTAGTAATGAGTATGTCCACTAGAGCAGGATCGAAATGCTTGCCGCTATTCTGTTTGATATATTCCACTGCATCATCTACTGTCCAAGCACTTTTATATTGCCGCTTATGGGTTAAGGCATCAAACACATCCGCCAGCGCCACTATTCGCCCATAGATATGAATTTCATCCCCTTTTAAGCCCCTAGGGTAGCCGCTACCATCCCACTTTTCATGATGCTCATGGGCAATAATTGCCGCGGCTGTGGTTAAACGACGTTTTGAGTTTTTTAGCAATTCATAACCCTTTTCAGCATGGGTTTTCATGATCGCCATTTCGTCATCGGTCAACTTGCCTGGCTTGTGCAAAATATCTTCAGGAATGGCTATTTTGCCTATGTCGTGCATGGGAGAGGCTAAAAATATGCTTGTTACTTCTTCTTCAGATAAATAATCAACCTTTTGCGCTAGCAACTTACAAATATCGGCAACACGTTTGATGTGCTGTCCGGTTTCGTCCGAGGTTGACTCCATAACCTCCATTAAGATGTAAATCATTTCACACTGGTTATCTTCAATCTCTTTGGTGAGCCTGCTGGCTTGTAAATTCGCTTTTACCTCAACTTCATTGGAGTGGGTTTTTAAAGCTTGCCGCGATATTGCCAATTCGATATGGGTTTTGACCCTGCATAATAGTTCGTTGGCGTGGAAAGGCTTAACGATATAATCCACCCCACCGACTTGAAAGCCTTTTGAGATAGCGTCTACGTCTGCTTTTGCAGTTAGAAATATGACTGGAGTATCTTTTACATGATCGAGTTGCTTAATTTGCAGGCAGACATCATAACCATTTATTTTTGGCATCATGATATCTAATAAAATAAGATCGAATGCGTTATTTGCAATAAGATCTAATGCTTCTTGTCCATCTGAAGCGAAAGAAAATGTATAGCTTTCTTCCTTAAGGATATTCATCGCTACCTGAATATTTTCAGATACATCGTCTACAATAAGGATGTGTAAGTCTTTGCCGCTCTTCAACATGAATTCCCTGCTACTTCAATACAACTTATGCACAATTTCCGAGCAGTTTACAACATTACCAAAAGATGTCGAACCTAAAAATAACTAATATGACCAGCGCGATAACGACTGCATTAAAAATCTTGGTATAAACAGTAACGGATAGGTTTATTACACTTATCTTAAAACTTCTAAGTGTGTGATAAAAAAGTGATGAAATCATTTTAATAAATCTCCGGTTTCATTTAGCAATGATTGTTCAGTTAACTGGAGAACCCTATGAACAAATTTTTAAAAACCATCAGTATATTAGTATTTACTATCTTTGCTTTGCCCGCTTTAGCTGCCGATAGTGCAGTAAAAACCGGAATTTTTAATAACACCGCCATAGAAGGTTACGATACCGTTGCTTACTTCACCAAAGGCAAGCCAGTAAAAGGCAGTGACAAATTTACATTCACATGGCGTGATGCTGACTGGCATTTTTCTAGCCAAGAAAACTTAGCGTTGTTTAAACAAGAGCCTGAGAAGTATGCTGCCCAGTATGGCGGTTACTGTGCATGGGCCATGGCCTCAGGCAAAACCGCAAGTATAGACCCTGAAATTTGGTTTATAGAAGACGGCAAACTGTATTTGAATTACAACAAGAAAGTCCAAGAAGACTGGTTTAGTAACCTAGAAGCAGACATTCTTTCAGCAGATCAAAAATACCCAGAAGTAACCGATGTTAATGAATATCAGTAATATCACTGAACCTTAATAGCAACCCAGCCTGTTATAACAGGCTGGGTTTTCATACATTTTTAAAAACCCTAATTTGTTTTTAGCCAAGCCGCCATCAGCCTGATAAGATCCACGTAATAAGGTCAATCATACGATCACGTGATCACTGTTATTTAGGAAGTGTTATGGCAACCCGCATTATCCGTATCGCAACACGCAAAAGTGCCTTAGCGTTATGGCAAGCTGAATATGTAAAGGCCGCTTTATTAAAAGCTCACCGAAACGTTCAAGTTGAGTTAGTACCTATGAGTACTCAAGGCGACAAAATCCTTGATACTCCTTTAGCTAAAATTGGTGGTAAAGGCTTATTTATCAAAGAGCTAGAAATTGCCATGAACGAAGGCAGAGCTGATATTGCCGTACACTCAATGAAAGATGTGCCAGTTGATTTTCCTGAAGGTTTTGGATTACACGCGATTTGTGAGCGAGAAAACCCATTTGATGCCTTTGTATCTAACACCTTTAACGATTTGGCATCGCTACCTCAAAATGCCCTAGTGGGCACTTCTAGTTTACGTCGCCAATGCCAATTGCGAAAAATGCGCCCAGATCTGATAATCAAAGATTTGCGGGGTAACGTGAATACACGCTTAGCCAAACTAGATGCCGGTGAATACGACGCCATCATACTGGCGGCGGCAGGCTTGATTAGACTTGGCATGTTAGAACGAATTCGCTATGAAATTCCGGCAAACGAATCTTTACCGGCAGTAGGCCAAGGGGCTGTAGGTATAGAGTGTCGCAATGATGATGCAGAGCTCATTGAGCTTTTAGCGCCACTTAATCACCCAGAGACAGCAATCCGAGTTCGCTGCGAGCGCGCCATGAACGCTAAGCTAAATGGCGGCTGCCAAGTTCCAATCGGTAGTTTTGCCACCCTAGAACAACAACAAATCACCTTAAGAGGTTTAGTTGGCTCAACAGATGGCACCACCCTACTTCACGCCACTGCTACTGGAACATATGAACAAGCAGAACAGGTTGGTGAGCAAGTCGCACAGCAATTACTTGACCAAGGGGCAGGTGAAATACTTGCAGCCTTACACGCAGACTAAGCTTTGAGCTTTTTATTACTAAGGCCGCAAGGTAAATGTGTTAAAAGCGCATTAGCACTTAACAATGCAAATATAGCAACCGTTGCCTGTGGTCTTATTGATACCCAACTCGACTCTCAGGCTATTGAGCTTTTACCCGCTAAAATCGCAGCCCTAAATAAAGCCCTTGCAGCACCTATTTATGTCATAGTCACCAGCACAGTAGCTGCAGAGCAATGCATTAAACTTAAAAACACTTGGCCTGAGAAAATAGTATTTTTTGCGGTAGGTAATAGCTCTGCCGATATATTACGAAAGGCCGCTTTTGATGTTATTACACCAATTGAAGCCCGCACTGAAGGGTTACTGGCTCTACCTCAGCTTAATCAAGTCTCAGACAAAAAAATTATTATCATGAAAGGCTATGGTGGCCGAGAATTACTAGTGGATACCTTAAAGAAACGAGGCGCACTGGTTGATGAGTGGGAAGTCTACGAACGGGTTAAAATAGCCAAGCCCGAGTCAACACAAGACTGGCAACAAGAACAAATTCGTTGCATTATTGCAACCAGTGGCGAGGTTATTCAAGCAGCCTTCGAACATTTTGAAAACACTTGGTTACAAACAAGAGACTGGATAGTGGTAAGCAAACGTACCGCAGAAATCGCAGAGAAAATGGGCGTTAACCATATTCATGTCAGCCGCGATGCCAGTGATAAGGCAATTATTCAATGCGCACAGCTTTATTTGACTCGCGCAAGACATTCTACGGAGCTTTAGATGGCAGATAACAAAGATGATTTAAGTGCGGCAGACCAAAAAGCGTTAGCTGAACTCGAAAAACAACTAGCAAAAGATAAAGCCGCCCCCAGTTCAGCAGCAAAGTCTGCCACTAACACTAGAAGTAGTGACAAATCTACAACTCAATCTAAGCCTAGCTTTAGTTCCAGAAAGTCATCCTCAAACACTAAAACAGCTGATTCTAGCCCCAAGGCTAAAACTGGGTTGTTATGGTTTGTTACTGTTATTAATTTACTGATACTCGTCGCCATTATTGGCGCTGGTTACTGGGCATGGTTACAATGGCAAGGGCAGTCTGCACGACAAAGTGGGGCACTAGTTGAACAGCAAAACTTAATTGCCACACAACAACAAAAAGTCACCCGGACCTTAGCTGAAAACCAACAACTTATAGCTGAAATACAGCAACAAAACCAAGGGCTACAAGCAAGCGTTAGTAGCCTAGTAGAGCAGTTACAATTAACAGACTCACAAACACAAAGCAACCAAAAGCAGTTAACCGAAATCTCTGGTAGACGCCCCGCAGATTGGTTATTAGCCGAAGCTGATTATTTAGTGCGTATGGCTGGCCGTAAATTATGGTTAGAACACGATGTAAAAACCGCCATTATGATGCTGCACTCTGCCGATAGTCGAATTCAAGATCTAGACGACCCAAGCTTATTACCGGTTCGCGAATATTTAGCTGCCGATATTCAAACCCTACAACAAATTAATCAAGTATCCACCAGCTCCATTGCCTTGGCATTAGGTGCCATGTTAAAGCAAGTGGATAACTTACCTTTGGTCTTTTTTGAGCGTCCTAAAGAAGAAGTTGCTGAGCAAGAGGTCACTGACTCGGTAGATGACTGGCGCAGTAACTTTATGCGCAATTTTCATGAAGTGACCAAAGACTTCTTCAGCTTTAAAAAAGTGACTACAGACATCAAACCTTTTATGTCAGAACAACAGCGCTGGCTACTTAAAGAGCAGTTAAGCTTTGCCCTAATGCAAGCGCAAATAGCTGTTTTACAAGAAAACCAAACCTTATATCAACAAGCGCTGCAACAAGGCTTTGCGTTACTAATTGAACACTTTGATACCGAGCAAGACATAGTTGTGCAGTTCACAGAGAGTTTGAGCAATTTACAGCAGACTGATTTTTCTCGTAATTACCCGTCACAGCTGGAGGCTGCACCTTTGCTGCAGGATGTCATTGAGAGTCGTTTAGATAGCCGCTTTGTGAACGGAAGTAACTAATTATGAATCAGTTAATTCGTATTTTTGTGGTGTTTTTTGTATTGCTAATCGCCCTAGTGATTGCAGCCATGTTTTTTGATGACAGAGGCTATGTACTAGTTGAATTTAGTGGCCGTATTATAGAGATGAACGTTATGTCTCTATGTATATCACTGATATTCATTTTTGTAGGACTAATGTTTATTAACTTCCTTATCAAAATATCCTTGGCGGCAGCAAGTGGCTCGAAAAGCTGGTTAGGCAGTTGGGGGCAACGCAAAAAACAAAAAGCCTTTACCCAAGGATTACTAGCACTGGCAGAAACTAACTATTTAACGGCAAGAGAGCAACTGAGCAAAATAGAAGATGTAGACTTTGACGGCCTTAACCTGTTAGCCGCCGCCGACGTTGAATTACAACTTGGGCAACCAGAAAAAGCCAAGGTATTCTGGAAAAAAGCTACGTCATACAATAAAGCCGCATTAGCCGCTAATTTATGTTTGATTCGAGACGCTTTAAATAAACAAGACCCAAGTACAGCATTGAGTATTATTGAAGACTTAGACGAGCAGCAACAAAGCCAAGTACCTGTGATTAAATTGTGGGCTCAAGCTTTAAGCCAAGCAGGTAAATGGCAACTACTTAAAGACAAACTGAAAGGCTGGAAAAAGCCACTTGGCGAAGACTACGAGCCCTTAATGCAACATGCGTCAAAGGGCAGCTTTGCAGAAATAGCCAGTAAAGAAGGTGCCGCTCAACTTAAACAAAGCTGGCAATCTTTACCCCGTGGAACCCGCAAAGATCCTGCACAGCAGGCTTCCTATATTCAGCAATTAATAGATCAAGGGCTACATTCAGACGCTGAAAGTGCCTTAGTTGAATATCAAAAATCAGGGCCACACCCTTTGTTATTGCCATTGTTTAGGCAAATCAAACTGCCTAACCCAAGCTTAGCCATTAAAAAGCTAGAAGCTTGGCTGAAACAAGATCACGAAAACGTAGAACTATTGTCGGTACTTGGCAATATTGCCCATAATTCTGGTGATGATGTCTTGGCAGAAAAAGCTTTAGCCAAAGCCATTAAACTTGATAGTAACCAAGCAGACTTAATACTTATGGCCAGCATTAAAGAAAACCAGCACGACGATGGCCAAGCCTTGCAGCTTTATAAACAAAGCATGCAGCACGCTAAATAGAGATGACTCAAGGTACACAGATGTTAAAAGTATCAGGACTCATTATTGCTATGGTGCTGTTCTGGACAACACCAGCCATAGCAAAGCCTGCCAACCCCACTTTTGAGTTAATCACTTTAGGCGATACGGGTGGCATACAAGACGGCAACTTAAGTGCCTTTTTACTGCGCGCTTTAACAGAAGAAAACTACATAGCCTTAGACTCAGGCACACTCGTTAACGGTATCAATGTAGCCATAGAAAACCATGCATTTGCTGGTTTAAAGCGTAAACCAGACGCTAGCCTTTCAGCCGCAGGCAACATTTTACACCACCACGTAAAAGGGTACTTACTTAGTCATGGCCACCTAGACCATGTGGCAGGTTTATTAATTGCATCACCAGACGATAGCTCTAAACCTATCTATGCCTTGCCCTCAGTCAACAACACCATGAGTGGCAACTATTTTAACTGGCAAGCATGGGCCAATTTCACCAACCGTGGAGTTATACCCCATTTAAACAAATATCCAGTTATTGATTTAACTGCCCAGCAAAAGGTTTCACTACAAGACACCCAACTCAAAGTCACGCCTTTTAGCTTGAGCCACCCTTTAGAATCCACCGCCTTTGTAATAGAAAAAGACCAAGACATGTTTGTTTACTTTGGTGACACCGGCCCAGACGAAGTGGAAAAAGAAGGCAAACTAGCAGCCATTTGGCAGTACCTAGCCAAACAAATGCAAACCAAAACCTTGAGGGGCATAGTCATCGAAGTATCCTTCGACAACCAAAGACCCGACAACCTCTTGTTTGGGCACCTCACCCCCAAATATTTACATCAAGAACTCAATAAATTTTATGAATTGGTTAGTGATAAATCCCAATTTAACGATATGCAAATCATCATTAGCCATATCAAATACAGCCTAAAAAGTGACCTAGACCCTAAAATAAAGATTAAACAACAGCTAGAAGCCACCAACCCACTATGCTTTAACTTTGTTATCGCAAAACAAGGCCAACGAGTGGTTTTATAGTCAGTGAATAAGCTAAGTACTAATAAATTTAAATAACAGTGGAAAAGTCAGAGGTTTTCATTAGAATCAGCGCTCGCTTGACGTGAGAATGATTTATCTACAGCAAAAATGTTTGATTAATCACACGCTCAATAACGATAGTCAACACCCAAGCTCAACCCTATGTTGAGTTAAACAATCAAACTGCAATGCAGCTAAAAAACTGATTGCACCCGTAGCTCAGCTGGATAGAGCGCTGCCCTCCGGAGGCAGAGGTCGTGAGTTCGAATCTCGCCGGGTGCGCCATTTTTAAAAAGTCAGATAAAGACTCCTAACTATTAATTAACCTTAGCGATTCAAAGTTTCTTTTAGCTTAAGCACCCTAGCGAATTCAACTCATCTGTTCGACAAAATTGTCAGGAACAATTTTGAACGTCGCTTGCGACGGCCCGTAGGGCAAAATACATGGATGTATTTTGTAATCCTCTTGGGTGCGCCATTTTTAAAGGGGTTTAAGCCAACTTTAAAAACAAAAACTTCCTAAAAGCAATTCTGTAGCACTTTGAACATTTAGTACTATGATATTTTGGTGGTTTAATCGAATGTAACTTGAGTTTTCGCAGAGTGAATAATTACCTAGATACTTAAATTAGTCTTTGAGGTATCAAGGAAAGTGAAGTCCTATATCTTAACAGAAACCTCTGTAGCAACCATCGCTGCAATTTTAGTTTCAACTTCAGTATATATATCAACATCCACTTCAGGCACTGAAAGCGATATTATCAGGGAATATCTCGCTTTGGAGTCCCAACGTTCATGAGAGGTCCGAGTTTTCCACCAACCACTAGCTGGATAAATTGCTATTTGTCCACGTGCCGCAAGTTCAGCGGCACTGCCTCGCCATATATCTTTATGTACAGATCCACGATGGCGAATTCCAGCTCCTAAAGTCCAATTTGAATCACTTGGTGAATCATCGGGTCTCCCCCCCTCAGTAGCAGCATTTATTCGTCTCTGAAATTCAATGTCAGATTCTTCGGGGCGCTTTACGTCAAAACGCAATTGATGGCTAGCATAGCTGTATTTATTTAGAATATTCCGACTAGATGGGTTGGGTTCTATAAAATAAGAAAGGGTTACAGTCATTTCTACACTTGCTTCACCAATAGCTTGTAAAGCGTCTTTAGGCCAAGGTAAATCATGCAGATGCATATCTTTCGTTTTAACTGAACCTTCTTTATGGAATGGCTGAAGTTCATCTTGTATCACTAAAGACAATGAGTTATTAGCGCTTTTAATAGCCTTTTCTAGATTTGGGACACCAAATCCGACCATGCGAGTTAAGCTACTCATATCACTTTTTTTAATATTCTGGTCTGTTCGCTTTACAGCAACTAATTTATACATTTCATCCGTCCAATCTGCAGAATGAATGGTCAACCCTCGGATGGTCTCAGGCCAGAGATTAGGATACGCAACATTTACTTGTGCTGTAAATTTGGCTGCAAGTGCTGTGGCCGCGCTGGTAGCATTAATTGCTTGAAAATGTCGTGTTGAAAAATCATGATGAGTAGTCAGCAAGTCTAAATCGTGCATCCCTGCACATCCATATTGATCTATACCAACATTACCACCTTCAAAAACCACTTCAGGTTTGATTGGAGCATTTTTGCTATCCCATACAAGGGAAGTGGTACTATACGGTGATAATCCCCCTGCTTTAGCCAACGGTTGGCAATCTGTAGATTCTGAAATAGTATCTTTGTTCGTATAAGCACCAACTGTAATAACATTCCATGCTTGAGCTGGATCATGTATATCTTGTAATTGATTGTAATCTGGATAATTCATCAACTCAGTTAGACTGTCGGCAATATTGCCCGCACAAATTGTAAATAATCGAGGGGCCTCTCCTTCACCTAAATAATCAGCAGCTAACGAATCCAACGTGCTTGACCAAGATGATGATCGCCCTCTGTCAGTCCCAGTCTTTGCTGATAGCGACATCGAAAATGTACGTATTCGGTTTGGGTTAGCATTTTCTGCTATCGCTACTGCATCAGATGTTACTTTCCCTAAAGGTTTATCTTTATTGCCCCCACTATGCCCTAGAACTTTTACCGACTCCAATTTGTGGTTAACGTAAACTACATCTTTTGAATCAAAAATATCGGTTAAATCCCCCCACATAGCAAGACCAGCCATGCCTGTTCCATGCCCATTATTATCTACCGGAACTCTGTCATCAGTTACTGTTAATTGCTCCTTTAGATCAGCAAAAGGAGAGAGCAAAGGATGCTCAACATTTACACCTGTGTCCAAAATACAGACATAAGGTTCGTTACCACTATTTGGCTGACTTAAACGCTGTACTAAATCTTGTGACCATTGCGCTTGCTCTTCACTCTCAGAACTATCAAAAAAGTCAGCAGTAACTTTGGGGGCCCTAATCTCTGCTACTCTACTTAACAGTAACGTGTTATTCGCTAGTTGATTTTGAGTGGCTTCAACTTGAATGACCGTATGTTCAGGGAATCGAAGTTTATGTGGTGAAACAACAATTTCCAGTTGATTGGCGATTAACGTAAAATCAGAAAGAATCTCTTCATATTGGTTTGTCGTTTGCTTACTTCTTTTAGGCGTTGATAGCCAAACCTCCCACCAAACAGACTGATTTTTATCAGTAGGTAATAAGGATTCATCGTCAGACCAAATCGCTGTGAACGCAGCTGAACGAATTGATTGTATTGAATCAATCAACTTTTGATTATCCCTCGGTTTCCCCTTTACAGTTTTATTTTGGTTTAAATATTCAGTGATTTTTTGTTCAAAAACATGCAATTTTCCATCAGGAATGAAGACTGTGGCGGTGGTTATAGTATGATCATTCTGAGTGATAGTTTTTATGTTATGCAATTCAATTTTTTGAGTCTCACTAGCGAGACTTCCAATAGCCATCTCAATATCAGGAAAACTTTCAAACTCTACTTGAATACCGATACCCATTTGTAAAGGGATCTCTTTCGCATCTTCCTTTAAAGTATTTAATTCAGTTGAAACAGATGCAAGGTCACCTCGTAATTTACTGCTATGTGTCTGGCGGTTTTGTTTTGGTATATTTTTTGGAGGGATACGCCTACTTGGAGTAGTAAAATTATGAGCTATTGAAATTGAATTAAGAAAAAAGTGTGGTTTATTAAATTCATTGTTCGCCATTAAGCTTCCTTATTAAATGGTGAAATGTTGGCTAATACCTTTCCTGTCTTCAATTGCTTGTTGAAGCATAGAGATTGTGATCGACGGTAAATCATGGATCAACATTTCTTTGGTTGCATCATTCGCAACTAAAGTAACCTCTGCATTACTAAGGCCATCAGATAATTGTGCTAATTTTTTCCATGAGAAATTTTTAGCGACGTAAGTACGTAAACGAGATTTGAATAAAGAGATAATTTCTTTTTCAGACGGTAATTCATAACGAATAACATCATCAAATCTTCTAAAAAGCGCGTGATCAAGTGCTTCAATGTGGTTGGTAGCACACACAATGACACTATTTGACTCATCTTGCTCAATCATTTGTAGGAAGCTGTTAAGAATACGTCTAGCTTCGCCTACATCATTAGCTGAACCACGGTGCGAACCCAATGCATCAAACTCATCAAAAAAGTACACACCTCTGACTTCTCGAATTGCATCAAATATTTGGCGTAATTTGGTAGATGACTCGCCTAAGTATTTTGTGATGACTGCATCAAGACGAACTTCAAATAGAGGAAACCCTAACTCTCCAGCAAGAACCGAAGCTGTATAAGTTTTGCCAGTACCGGGCTTTCCCGCTAGGAGTAGCTTTCTTCTAGGAGATAAGCCGTGATTCTTCAGAGTAGATAAGTGCTTTTGTTCTTTAACCAACCTTTCTAATCGGTCTTTTACATTTGAAGAAACTATCAAATCATTAAAACGTAATTTAGGATGACTTGTTGTTAATAGACCAGTTGAATCTTTAACGCCACTTGATATTGATATAGGTAGGTTATTAAGACTTCTTTTTTTAGCCTTGTCGATAAGCAGCTTTAGTTCTTGTGCAAGTTTACCATGACCATTTCTTGCTTCATGAGCGGCAACCTGAAGCGCAATAGATAAAAATCTATCGTCATCCTTGTCAATATGCGATTGCATAAGTGCTTTAATTTGGGTTGAACTAGCCATGAAAAAAGAGCTCGATTTACTTTTAATTACGTTATTAAGTATATATTAAACACTTTTTTACTACCATGAGTTTATAAAATCCGTATCTCTGTAGTTTTTCTTGAGAAGTACAGTTATTTACAGAACTCCAAGAGGCATAAAAGCCGTTCCGGCTTTTCCCAAGCTCCATGTATGAATTCGGGTGATAATTTCATTACCTTTGTACTTTATGCCTTTGAGTTTAAAAGTGAATAAACCGTCAAGCCAACTAGTTTTAATCAAACCTGTTTCTCAGCCGCATCTAACTTACTCAACTTCTGGTTTTTGAAATAAAATTTGCACAACATAGCTGGAAACCTTTACTTCGGCGCTATTTATTACAATTTCTTAGCAGCTTGTTTTCTCAGCCCAGAAAAAATGTCCTCTGCTACGTAGGCTGGAAAGTTACTGGGAATTTTAGCTTCGACTTTGGCAATGGCCTTTTCAATATTATCTATAAAGTATTCATAGTGCGAAGCAGCTTTGTCTGTAGGGTATTTCACATACTTGGCAGTCGATACTAAATGACGGGGCTGAATATCGTTCCACTTCCAGTGTGTATTTTTACCTTTTAAAGACATGGCCATTTTGATCTTTTGCGGCTGTAAGGCTTTTTTCGATGCACTTTTTGACATCATAGGGAACGCTGACAAGATGTCATACAGAGGGGTCATTCTATATGTGTTTTCAGGCTCTAAGAATACGCTAAAATTCTTCCCATGACCGTCAATAGCAGCGATTAACCAAAAGAATATCTGAGTTTTAAAAAACGTGTCTCTATCCTCCCTATTAGACGAAGCCGTTAACAAATTTAAACAGTCTGTTATTCCTGGACCACCATCTGACTGGTATTTTTGAGCAGATGAAATCCCCATTGCTTGACAAAAATCTTCTTGGGGGAGACGCATCAGCCATGAACCGTCAGAAGCATATTTCCGATCAAAGCGTTCTACGCTTAAAACTTTTTGGTCGCCAAAATAAAGCACCTCTGAATTAGCCACATTAAATCCAAAAGCTCTCGCCAGCTCTAGGCAAATAAATTCGTTCTCACAGCTATCGGTTAAATCGATACCCACTTGCGGTAACTCGCCCATGGGTAATTTTAATATATGGCTTGTTGGTGTTGAGCCTATAGGTTTCGTCCATTGTTGATCGATTTTAAGTAAAGCGGTTTTCTCCTGAGCGCCAGCAATCGAAATCCGAAAGTCGTCATCGTCACTTTCCATCCCAAGTGCTGTGTGTTTGTAGCCTTGTAATAACTTCTCAACTTCTTGCTCTGACAACACCTTGTAGTTCAGTTGGTTTATAGGCTTTGGCTGCTCTGAGGATAATTGAATAGCCCCCACACAATCTTGGCCTATTGCCGCTAAAAGATCGAAGGCATGCCCCGAACCGATATTAAATCTAGCTTGTATTTTATTGCGAATGTTTGGATTATCAGGAAGCAAATTATCGAAGAAGTTGTACACTAGATCGCCCGCGTATTTTTGCTTTGTGATGGGTAACGACAAAGAAATGGGACGTGAGCCTGGGCGCTTCATCCACTGCTCGGTATAAGAAAAATGTAGCCCACCGTGCTTATCTTTTAACAGTGTACCTACTTTGACCCCGTTAAGGCTTACGAACAACTCCATATTACCACTCCTGATCCCAGCCGCTTTCGGTCTTTTGATTGCTGTGATTTTCTTGCTTCGGCTTAAGCTCAATAGAGAGACCTAGTTCATGGGCAATTTTAAAGAGGGTATCAATACGGGCGTTACCCGCGGAGTTTTCTATAGCCGAGATGGTTTTTTGCTTTAAACCAACATGCTGTGCCACATCGGTCTGCGTTCGTTGCAGCTTATTTCGATGCAGCTTTATATAATCAGCCAGTTCTTTTGAGTTGTTAAGCTTCATTATGCCTCTCCACTATTAATCCCTTGAGGGTATATCTATAGACCTACCCCCTAAGAGGTATATCAAGTTAAATATACCCTTAATGGTATATATGTCAAATTATACCTTTTAGGGGATTTGTACCTATAAAAGACATCAAATGACATGAGGAAATTTGTCAGCTTTGTCTAACCAATAATTAAACCGTTTTTGTAGCGTTTTGGTATTCATACCCAATACGGTTTTCACTTGTTTAATTGTTAGCTGATCGCACATATTACTTTGCTCTAATGCTATAAGTTTGGCGAGTTTTAATCTAAGAGATTTGTTATCCATGAAAAAATAAATCAATGCCCAACTTGTAGCATAATATTTTGATTGATTGACAGAATTCCAATCAGCTCTTGTTGAAGGAAATAATTGTGGCAGTGGGATAGGTCTTTTACGTAACTTTCCATTGCTAAACCAGTCAGTGTTGAGTGCTATTTCTACACTACTTAAATTGGTTGTTATCATTTCAAGGTATTCAGCAAGCCCTTCATTCAACCATTTATTTGTATTGCCTATTACACCACGGTTAATACCATGGGCGGATTCGTGAATAGCTGTTTTAAAAGCGCTTTGGAAAGATCCATAAAAGATTACGGCTTCATTGGTACCATTATCGTAAAAACCTGTTGTTGTTCTAGAGTTTGGCGCATGTTTAGCCCGATAGCGTTCAAACTCTTTTTTTGAAGCAATAAACCTAAGATTTATCGACGCTTTTTTTAGGTTACTTCTATCTATGAGCTGCCCATAAATAGCAAACATTTTATGGATGGCACGAGAGAGCTTTTCTTTAAACTCAAACGGCACATCTGCCCCCACTATGTTTAACGAGAAGTAATCAAATACTTGCTCACCAGCTAACTCCAACTCTTCGACACTAAGGTTATCCGGTTTTTTATCACTAAAGTGTGTTACTCCTTGGGAGTCTTTCCATGTATATATATTTGATTGAGACTTAACTTTTAACTCACCTAAAGAATGATCTTTACAAACTCTTCGAGGACGAGACATCTCGTTTATTATTTCGACTTGAGGGGCTAAGTTCAAAGAAGGCTTATCTATCTTTGAATCGATACTTAATACCTCTTGGCTAATGAGTTGTGGTGACTCTTCAAAATAAGCAAGTGCTTTATTGACGAATGGGGGAAGCGCTACCTTTTCACTCTCAAGGTACTTAACAAATAAGCTACTAGCGCCAAATGCGCCAGCAACAATTAATACGATTTTAAGCCGCTTAAACCAGATCAATTCACTTAGCTCGCTTTCTATCTCTCACCCACAATTGCGAACTATGTGATTTTTTCATTTCAAATAAGTCGATAGCCGCAAACAAATCACTGAGCTTTTTAAAACCGTAATTACGCTGGTCGAAAGAAGCATGATTTGAAATATGAGAACCAATTGGACCCAATCTAGCCCAACCATCATCTTCTTCTACCGCCTCGATTGCTTGGCGTAGCAAGTTCATTAATCGGGAGTCACTTTTAATATTTTTAGGGGGTGGCTCGGGTGTATTAACTTGTACAGGTTCTTCGTCAAGAAATAAGAATCTAGAACAACTATTTACAAAAGCAGCGGGGGTTTTGCGCTCTCCAAAACCTATAACAAACTTACCATCAGCCAAGGCTCGGGTAACTAAAGGGGTAAAGTCACAATCAGAAGATACCAAACAAATAACATCTACTTCTTTGGTATAAAGCACGTCCATAACATCAATCACTAAAGCCATGTCTGTGGCATTTTTACCTTTAGTTAGGTCAAATTGCTGTATAGGTTGAATTGCAAATTCGTGTAAAATATCTTCCCAAGGCTTAATACAGGCATTTTTCCAATTGCCATAGGCTTTACGAATATTGACTACACCGTAACGAGCTAGCTCTGAGAGAATTTTGTCAATTTTTCGGGCAGGGGCATTATCTGCATCGATGAACAATGCAATTTTATCTTTGTCTTTCATATAAAACTAAAGTCCTTTTAAACGAATAAGGAGTTTAGCTTAGCAACGCGAGTATTTTGTAGTTTTGAATAAATACATAGGTATTCCACTGACTTGTAGGCTTTCGATTGAGAGCTTCTAGGACTGATAATATACGCCCTATCACCTTCGCCTTTCTATTGCTGGTATATCAAAGTAATCATCTGGTGAGAGTGCTTTTAGTTTGGCTTGGGATTGTTTACGTTCAGTTCGCACTGCTAGGGTTTCGCCAAACACTTCTAGATGGGCTTTTTCCATTAACTCTGAACACTCTACACGGTCAAGAACCCCTAGCATTTCACCTGCTAATAAGACTCCTTCAACTCTATGCTTTTGCTTGGTATCTGGCTTGCCCTGCCTAGTTAAATTAAACACCTGCTTTAATTGCGACTCGCAAAAAGCAACAAACTCTATTTTATCCATTCTTTCCACCTAATCATCCTACTCAAAATAACGTTTATATTTGAACTACCTTAAAGCATACAGATAACAACTCAATCAAGGTTCCAATAAAGGCTTTAAGGTTTGAGTGCTTGCGTCCCATCTTGCATTAAAACGTTTGAGTTCGTGCTTTCTGAGCTTGGCACATTTTACGAAAACGCTCATATCACTCCTGTTCTCCATGCATTTTGTGGGTTCAATAAAATATTGTTGCCATGCCGCTTTCTTTTTACCTTTAAAGTTAACATAACTTGAAACCGTAACGCTTTTCATAGCTGTGCTTTTAGTTTTTGTTTTAAAGTCGGGTAAATTAGTTATGTTTATATTATTAGTGACTTTAGAGTTAGATTTTTTAGATTGTGCAGGCTCTACTTGCCGTAAACAGACTAGATAATCTTCTTTTGCTTCGCGATGTTTGTTGCGGGCACGCTCTGTGACTTTATATTTAAGTTGGCTATTCCAATGGTCAACTTGTTGCTTTTCTTGCTTACATTTATCTTGGCTATGGGCAAGGCTGCTGAAAATAAAAATCACCATACAAAAACCTAATAATTTCATATTGTCAACTCCATTTGGTGGTGCTTATTGTGTCAGCTCTTTAAGCAAAAGATTCAACCTAGGTTAGTTCATTGTTGCTTTTTACACCTTACCAATATGCAGTATAGACGAGCTTTTTTTACCCTTGGATGCCATCGAATGTTATAAAATGAATAGTCAAAAAAAATCTAACCGATATTGCTGTAAAGTAGTCAGATAATTAAAATTTACTTAAGGCGGTAACCGTTTATTACGCAACTGTAACTGGGTGAAATTGCTTTATGATCTTAATAGCGGCATTAGCAGCACCGAAGCCGTTATCAATATTTACCGTGAGTATACCCGGTGAGCATGAGGCTAAGGCGCTAGTTAATGCGGCTTGGCCACCAGCCGAAACCCCATAACCCACAGATGTGGGTACGGCGATAACTGGCATATCTACCAATCCAGACAGCACACTGAATAACGCCCCTTCCATTCCAGCAAGGGCAATAACAATCTTATGTTGTTTGATATCGTCTAACTTCTCAATTAATCGCCATAGCCCGGCAACCCCTAGGTCTGCATAAATTGGTGCACAGTAACCATTAAACGCTAAAGTACGCTGAGCTTCTTTGGCAATAGCTAAGTCTGATGTGCCGGCAGAGACGATACATACATCTGACGACTCTTCTTTTGGCTTTACAAAGTTTAAAATGGCGGTGCGTGAGGCTTGATCGTAATCTAATTTTTCTTGAAAGGAGCTAGGCAACACTTGCCACTGCTCAGTGGTCATCCGAGTGAATAACACTGATGATTTCTGCATCATGTTGTATTCAATAATGGCAGCTAAATCTGCGTCGCTCTTACTATTACAAAAAACCGCTTCGGCAATGCCTGTTCTTGATTTTCTGTCTTTATCCCAAACGAAACTATCCATGGGTGACTCCATTAATAAAAGCCGAGCCTTTTTGATAGCTGCGAATACCTGAGAAAACCCTACCATCTTGGGCGCATAAAGTAGCTAGGCGATCAGATAGCTGCTCGAGAACTTCGCTGTCTGGCATGGTGTCAATTTCTAGGTAAGTACCTTGCTGAGTGATGCGGCAACGAACGTTCTTCACCTCTGGTAAAGCTTGGCGGGTGGACTCTTCGACTTGATTAATAAAGCCTAAGTCGCCTGCATCAATTTTAATACCGGTTTCTACCCTACTGGCTAAACAGGGCTGGGCTGGCAGAGCGTGAATATCTGATAAGCCGTAAAACTTGGCAATAGCATAAATGTCTGACTTATTTATGTTTGTTGCAACATAAGGATGTTGTACGTTTTGCTCTTTTGCGGCTTCAAGGCCTGGTCTGTAATCATCTAAATCATCAAGGTTTGTCCCTGAAAAAACCATACCTTGGCTACATTCAGCGATTCTTGTGTACAGGTTGCTTTTGCAGTAATAGCAACGATTTACAGGGTTGTTAAGGTAGTTATCATCATCAAACTCTCCGGCGTTGATTACCTCTAAATCCCAACTGTAGACCTGTGCGTAGTGCTTTACCCTTTGAAACGCAGCTTGGGGTACGGCGGGGGAAAACGCATGTACAGATTTGACCTTTGCCTTAGAAAAACGATTCGCAAGGTAGGCTAACAACATGCTATCTATTCCGCCACTTACGGCGATGGAAAAAGATTCAAATTGATCGAAATAGGTTGTGAGTTTGTCTACTTTTAGCTGCATTAATTTTACTACCTCTAATCTAAGACAATTCTGTCTTGTATTTATGCATGCGCCGCTCGTGCAAACTAGCTAAAGAGATCAACTCATCATGTTCAATTTTTTTGGTATCGGTTTGATTAGGACGACTCACACGTTTAAATGACTGCCCTGCATCGCTCACTAGCTCACGCTTTAGCATAGCTCTGGTTTCAAAACGATAACGTAAACCTATGGTTGTGGTTTGAATAAAACAATAATCGATAACATCTTGATAATGCTTGCAATTTGCCATTATTCTTAGAGACTCCATGGCGCGATTTTTTTTGCCTCTCACTGTGTGTACCACTACATCAATTACCCCTTGATGCTTTCGAAGTAAATCGACAGATAGTCCTAGCTCTTCACCTGTCATATCGTCAACATCAAACTCAATGACTACTAGTGTGTCTTGTTCTTTATTATCACTGTGACAATCGAATGCCAAGCCTCTTAAAATATTCGGCATACCCGGGAAGACTTTGCTACCTAGCCCATAACCCGTTGCTTGCAGACTTCCTTGGGGTTTTACAGTTAAGACTTTTTTATCTGATAAATAACGCAAAATAGCAGCTCCAGTTGGCGTTATTCGTTCCCCTTGAATAGCATCGTCAAAAAACTCAAAATCTATCAATATTTCTGCGGTTGCTGGGGCAGGCACAGGGATTAACCCATGTTGCGTATTCACCAAACCGCCCCCTAATGGCAGTTTAGAAGTACTCCAAGTACAGGTTGCTAGGGCATCTAATATTACTGCACTAGCGACGACATCCATCAAGGAGTCCCAGTCTGCCAGTTCATGAAAGTGAACCTCGTCTAAGGATTTAGCATGTATTTTTGCCTCTGCTTTGGCAATGATAGTCAGTAAATCGATGGCTACTTGTATGACTTCTTTACTTAACCCACTGTTTTTTAGTAATTCACATAAGTAAATATAAGTGGTGTGTTTATGTCCGTGAAAAGCATCTGACGCTTGGTGGTGGCTATAGTGATGATCGTGATGATGCCCAGCATCATGGTCGTGAGAATGGGTATGCTCTTTAGCATCACTTGAAGCGCTAACTTGCTGCGCCTGCAGTCTAAAGCGTTTACCGCTAATGCCAGAATTTACTCCCTCAAACAGCTCAGCTTGCCCAGCTTCATCGGGCAATACAGAGGCTACCGACGCTAGCACTGGCGGTATTAAATCATCAAACATATCTAACATGGCCGATATAAACATATCACCGGCAATGCCACCTACTATATCTAGATGAATATGTGCGTTTTCAGTCTTCATAGGTATGAATTAGCCTTTAATTAGCAAAATAAAATAGCAGTAACACACTAGCTATTAAAGGTTTCTTCTGTTGCCCACAAACCTAAAGCAGGATTGCTAACATAGAAAACTTCTTCGCCATCATCTAAGGTATTCCAGCCATTTTTGAGATTTTCGATTGGGTAACGCTTTACCATTTCATCATAATGACAGTATTGATAATTAACCGACTCTACCTCTTGTTGCGTTAACCCATCACCTGGGCAATACGTCACTTTAAAACGGTTGTTGGTGGTACCGTGAATTAAATGGGCTGCAGCAGACAAGTTACTGGCAAGTTCGGGATTTTGCTGCACGGCTTCTAGGGTTTCATCTGTGGTTTTGTAACCATAAGTTCTTATTAGCTTATCTATCGCTAAGTCTTCACCAAAACGATGTAAAGCTGGTGCTAATACGATTAACTCGCCGTCATCGGCCATGGCCATACGAGTACGGTAAATAGCCTTGTTACCTAACCAGGTGGTTTTAAACTCCGCAGGCTCTAAAAATACGATAGCTTTTTTAATAGGTTTAGATAGCAGGTTTAAGTTTAGTTTTTGACTAAGCTCACAAGCGGCTTCATAGGTTTCATTTTGGTTACCACAATACACACCTTGCAGCGCTAACTTGTCATCATTTTTACCCAATACAGTTAAAATAAACTCAATGGGTAAGTGCCGTAAAAATGTATCAAAGCCTTCGTTTAAGGCTTTTCTTACTGGGGTAGAGGTGCGCCCCATAATTCGTTCCATACCATACACAGCACCCAAATAATGGGACTTATGGATAGTGTCTTGGCCACCTACACCCACTAAAATATTTTTAGTGTAGTTAGCCATTCCAATCACTTCATGGGGGACAATTTGCCCTACAGATATAATCAAATCCCAGGTACCGTCTAGTAATAATTTGTTTACCGCCACTTCCATGGTGCAATCTAACTTACCTTCAGACAATTCGCCTATACGCTCCTTTGAGATCTCCCCAAGCACTTCTACGTCTGTGCGCCAAAAGTGGGGTAAAAATCTGTCTTTGGGAATATCTGCGCCAAACATGCTGTCAATTTCGCCGTTCGACATAGGTTCGTGAGTGCCAAGAGCCGGCAAAAAGAAAATCTCTGCTTGGTCTTTTAATTGTTCATAAAGGTAACTTGAGATAAATCCAGCTTTTGAATAAAAACGCGTAATATCTGGGGGTAAAATTAGAATTTTTTTAGCATCACTAGCTTTTTGAGCAATAAAATTATCAATAATCTGCCTTAAATCATCGTCAGAAATTGTTTGCTCTGTATCAACATGGTGAATTGGGTAGCTCATTTTTGTACTGCCTTTAAAATTTGCGAAATAATCTCATCAACTGTGTTTTTCAATAACACGGTAATAGCATCTTGTGGTGGCTCTAAGGTATTCAATTGACTATCTAATAAGGATTCAGGCATGAAGTGGTTATCTCTTCTTTTCATGCGAGCAGTTAAGGTAGCCTTATCACCTTTCAAATAAACAAAGCGCACTGTGTTTTCTGTAGTTGATGACAAAATATCACGGTAGCTTTGCTTTAACGCAGAACAAGCTAACACCGCGCCACCAGCAGACTCCCAATCGACAATATTATTAGCAAGTAAGCTTAACCAGGGTTTACGATCATCATCTGTAAGAGGGGTGCCGCTCGCCATTTTGGCAACACTCTCTGGAAAGTGAAAATCATCAGCATCATAAAATGGTAAAGACAGTTGCTCAGCCAACTCTTTTCCTATGGTTGATTTTCCACAACCACTTACACCCATCACAATATAAATCATAAAAAAACTCTATACACCTAAAATCAAATCGAAATATAACTAGCTAAAGGGATACCTAATAATACTCCGATTTATGTCTATTATCTCAAATCGTTAATACTCTCTTTTTCAAAAAAGAGACTCTAGGAGCCTTTCCCAGAGTTTCACAGTAAAAGGAACATGTTACTCAGATATTAAAGTGCTAAATGCCAAAGAAATACTGCCAAGAACAGTTGCAGTATAACTACTCACTATTTGAAATTATGTAAAAACATATTATTTATGAATTCTCGTCAGCAACTTTTTGTGCTTTTAAACTTAACTCAGCAGCTTTAAACACATGCTCTTGAGTCATTGCGTAATCAGTCCGATTCATAACATCCAAAATTAAATGGCCAAAGTACGGAAAGGTACTCTCTCCTAAACAGTCGATTTCTATTTCTTCTATTTTATTAGTTAAGAATACCTTTGAGGCTGGGGCTAATCGCGCAACGTCGTTATATTTACGGCATTCAATATTGCCTTCTGTTCCCATAATAAACGTTCTACCATCCCCCCAGGTAGCTTGCCCATCAGGTGTAAACCAATCAACTCGAGAATAAAAAGAGGTACCATTTTTGCCAATCAATGACATTTCTCCAAAGTCTTCTAATCCAACCTTATCTGGGTTATTTAAGTTTGCCACCCTAGCAAAGTTAACCCTAGCGTCTGTCTCTCCACTGTAAGTCAAAAACTGCTCAACTTGGTGGGACCCTATGTCAGTTAAAATTCCACCATAACTGTTTTTATCAAAAAACCAATCTGGTCGTGTTGGTTTGGCAAGCCGGTGAGGGGCCAAGTTGATAACCTGTAATACTTTTCCTATTTTACCTTGGCTTATTAACTCTCCAGCCATCCAAGCTGCTTCGTTATGCAATCTTTCTGCGTAGTAAACTGCATATATTTGGTTAGTCGACTGCACCACTTTCTTAACTTTTTCTAGTTGTTCTAAGGTGGTGAACGGAGATTTATCGGTAAAGTAATCTTTTCCAGAAGCCATGACTTGAATACCAATATCTGCCCGCAAATTAGGTATCGCGGCACTTACTACAATCTTGGTATCTGAATCATCGATTATATTAGAGAAGCTTTCTACGACTGTGACTTGAGGGTACTTAGCGCAAAATACCTCTCGCTTAGCTAAGTCTGGTTCAAACACATATTTTAAGGTAGCACCAGCTTGCAATAACCCATTGGTTTGCCCGTAAATATGTCCATGGTCTAAAAAAGCAACAGAAAATATACATTCATTGGGCTTGACCACCTGCTGAGCTTTACCCATAGGGGCATAGTTTGCACCATCTTTAATGTTTACTGAGGTGTTAGCTTGTCCTTTCATTATTTACCCCATTTGAATATAAGCTGAGTACACTACACTACTCAATACAGTTAAAATGCACAGTGCCATAGCAGCATTAAAGGCATATCGATTTATACCCGTTGGCATAGCTGTTCCCATATATTCTTTATTGTTATGCAAAATAGCCCAGCCAATGTAAGCGATTGGCAGTAAAAAACCACATATCGCAGAGGTAGGCAGTACGACATACGCACCCATAGAAGCCCAAACAAAAACGCCTAGTACAGCTGGAGTTGGAGCCAGTAATGCTAACTTGTATTTTAAGCTACCTTCACTCCACTTAAACATTGCAGCGGCTGCAGAGCCACAACACAACATATGCATAACTAAAGATCCTACAGCCATACCTAAAATACCGAACGCAAAAATTAAGCGACTAGTGACTTCATCTAAACCAGCTGACATAAACATTTTTCCAGCCTGTGTGGGGCTCAACTTCCCCTGAATATCCATCTCAGAGCCAAAAAAAGCTCCTGCAGCAGCGATACTTATTAAGCTAGTCACAAGAATGTAAGGCAGCACTAACCCCATACCTATATCATAACGAGATAACTCAACATGACTAGGACCCCACCTTTTGTGTAATAAGGTAAAGCCATAAATAAAGGTCATATTAATTCCCACTGCGCTACCTAGTGCAGCCATCATGGTGGTTACACCTTCTGTCGTGTTTGGCAAGGAACTCGGAATATAGCCAGCTAACACCGCTGCCCATGCAATTTTCCCTTCGAGTGAAGCACTAATCACAACCCAAGCAAATGCGAGGATAATTAAGCCACTTAACCATTTAATACCTGTTTCAAATATCACTACGGCATTAACCTTAGAGTTAGCTTTGTTGCTTACTTGATTACCGTATTGCCAAGCGGTATAGGCGCAAAATGCCCATATTCCTATAGCCAAAACTAAAAGATATATATTTCGTGATAGGCTAGCGCTGTCTCCCATAGAAAATCCGGTAGATACCACTATTATCTCTTCTACCATTGCTGCGCTCAGAGGGTAATGGGCAAATCCCCAAATGATGCTAGATAAAAATGCAGCTATTGCCCACGCCCAAGCCAATGGCGCATTAACATATCGCTTCATAGATTCAAAAGGAGAGCATTGGCTGTTTAAAGTTTGATGGGATAAAGCAAATAACATAATGCAACCAATTAACATGGATATAGGCTGCACCCACAAAAATTCATAACCAAACAAGGCACCTATTGTAAGCGATGTTACCGCACTTCCTCCGCCTAGGGTCATGGCCCCTTGTAACCAGCCAGGGCCACTTAATGCTAAGTATTTTGGCAGTCGCTTATACCAAGGCTGTAACGCTAAATTCTTTAAGTATACTATTTGGAGATTTATCTTTTCGTCATCGATTTCTGAGCTCATCTGTATGACTTCTCCATATCTATGTTGGCTTTAATGTCAGATTTTTCACGTAACTTGGATTGCTTGATGTTTTCATTTAATGCAGCCTGATAACCAACCATATCAATAGGAAAAGTAACCTTTTCATCAGTCCATGATGACCACAATATTCCGTTTGCTATTGCTAATGAATCGAGACCTTGTTCAGCAGGAGCAATCAATGACTCTTTCCCCAAAATAGCGTTAACAAAGTTATTAATAAGTTCTCCGTGCTGATTAACTTCTTCGGTGGGAGTGATGTTAGTGGTTTCAGTAACTGGCTGACCAAACATATCAACAGTGTCTTTACTAAATTGACTGGTTGCGGGGGTATTTTTAGTGAGAAACAAATGCTGTCCGTTGTAACTAAGCATGCCCTTATCACCCACTATATCTAGTTGGTTCACTCCCGGAGCTTCACCTGTTGAGCCAACGAAAATACCGGTAGCGCCATTCTTATACTGAAAAAACGCCGAAGCTTCATCCTCTACCTCAATATCATGATATTTCCCAAAACCACAAAAGCCTGTCACCGATTTTGGCATTCCACATAACCATTGGAAAATATCTATGTTGTGAATACATTGATTAACTAATAAACCGCCCCCTTCGCCTTTCCATGTAGCCCGCCAATCAGACACTTGAAAATACACTTCAGGCCTAAACCAATTTGTCATGGTCCACTGAGTGCGCTGCAATGCTCCTAATGCCCCATCGTCAATGAGCTTTTTCATTTTGGTAAATATCGGATCAACCCTTTGATTTAGCATTAATCCGAATTGTTGTTTTTCACTAGCTGTATCAATGAGAGTCTGCCCATCCTTAACACTTAAGGCGATGGGTTTTTCCATAAGAACATGCAAGCCCTTCTCTAACGCATATAGGCCCATTTCAAGGTGATTCATTGTTGGACTGGCAATCAAAACTCCATCACATAAACCAGAATCAATAAGAGCATGGTAATCTGTAAAATGTTTAGCACCAATTTCAGTGGCAATCTCATTTGGAGCCCTTGAGGACACAGCAGTTATTGTGCAATTGTTAACCACGTCACTTTGTATATGTTTAATATGCTGTTGGCCAATATTACCAAGGCCAATCACTCCTAATTTAACATCACTCATAATAATAACTTCTTAATGGCTAGTTTTGAGGCTTAGTAAATCGGCACTGATTAATAAGTCCCAAATGAAGGCTACAGTTTTACTGATGGCATCTAAACAGTGTTACCCAAAAGCTAAACAATAAAGTTAAACCATCGCTTTGTAATATTGCCATTAGTATTTTAATTTTATTACTTGTAAAAGCGCCGCTATCTCTCACATGGTTAGATATCTAAACAACAATTGACACCGGTGTCAATCAACATTAGCATTATCGTAAAATAAATTCATTTAAAATGATGCTTAGTTGTTAAATGTTTGCTAGTAAACAGGCATGTTCATTATCATAACGTCATTAAGCTATCCATTAGGAGTGCCAACATTGCTATTAATCCGACGCAGTATTAGTTTTTTGTTAATTTCAGACCACTCACATCGATATTTAAATGTTAACAAAGTAAAAACAAGGGGCATTATCTACCTACTGAGTTTCTGGCTATTGGCTAGTTCTGAAGTAGCATATTCCCAACAAGACGTTGAAGTATTTCAAATAACTGGCTCTCACTTTTCTAAAAAAGAACTATCTACACCAATTCCTGCTGTAAGCTTAACCGCAAGTGAAATAGAGGCACTCAGTGCAATTAGCTTTGCAGATGTTTTAAAGGGACTACCGGGAGTGGATATTAATCAACAAGGGGGAGAAAGTGGGCTAACTTTTTTGTCCATTCGTGGAGGCGATCCAAATTTTGTCACTATCTTGATTGATGGTGTGAAAGTAAATGACCCGACCAATAGCCGTGGCGGCGCATTTGACTTAGGGACCATAGACCCCAATATGATTGAGAAAGTAGAGCTGTACTACGGTAGTTATTCTAGTGTTTTTGGATCAGATGCGTTAGCAGGCGTTATTAGCATTACGACAAAAACACCTAAAGATGGTGAACTAGGTAGTATCAGCCTTAGGTACGGAGAGGGTGGTACATTAGGTGCAAACATCAATTTAGGTGTACCTATAAGCTCGTTTGCTAATGGTAATTTAAGTGCGTCATTTCAAAATGGAGACAATAGCACTTTCTCTGATTCATTTTCTCGTAAACAGGTAATCGGGTCCATTACCTCTAATGGCAACACAGATTCACAATGGGAGCTAGGAGGGTTCTTTGCTCAAGGAAAAGGTGAGTATTTTCCAGAAGATAGCGGCGGAGACAGACTGGCAATTATCCGCACCCCAGAACGCAGAGATTACAGTCAAAGTAATCTAAGTGCGAAGTTCAAACATTCTGTCACTAATAAACTTGATTTAACCGTTACAACTGCCTATTCAAAGCGTAAAGAGAGCATTATTAATCCAGGTATTAGTGATGGCGTGTTAGATGGTGTTCCGCCTATTGAAAGTCAAACTGATTATCACAACATAGACAGTTTGGTTAAATTCACCTACCCGCTATCTGATTATATTCATAGTACTTTTGGAGTCGCCTACACTCACGAAGAAGGCGAAATGGACAGTATTATTGATTTTGGAATTTTAATAGATGCCGACTATGGGTTGAACCGCAGCACTCGTTCAGGATTTGGTGAAATATCCATATCAAATCAAGCCTGGTATAACTTACTAGCCGGTATTCGATATGACAACTCTGGAAACCTTAGCGTGTCTACGCATCGTATTATTGGAAATGTGGATTTAACTGACAGCCTTATTTTACACGGTCAATTCAGTGAGGGATTTAAACTACCCAGTTTCTATGCACTTGGACACCCTTTAGTGGGAAATAAAGACCTAAAGCCTGAGCAAAGCCAAAATGTAGAGCTTGGAGCTCACGTATTAACATTGGATAAAAGGCTATCTACCCGCTTAAACTTTTATCAGAATAAATATTTAGATTTAGTAGACTTCGATCCAGTTAATTTTACCAATGTAAATCGCTCGACTATAAAGGTTAAAGGAGTTGAACTGAGCAGCTCTTACACCCCTACTCAAAAATGGCAGTTGGATGCACAAGTAAGTTTTAATGACGTTAATACATATGATGACACTGTAATCTTGCGCAGAAGACCTGAATTCAAAGGCAGTATTAGAGTAACCCACCATTATAGTGAACCACTAAACTTCACTTTTAGGTATAGAGTTAATGATGATTACTTTGACAGCTCTGTTCCTACTGGTTTTGTAAAACTGAACGGACGTAATCAAGTAGACTTTTCAGCTCAGTGGGAAACCCAATCTGACACATCTTGGAAAATATACATCAATAATATTTTCGACAATGACAAAGAAGAGGTTATTGGGTTTCATAATATAGGGCGTGATATTAACGTAAGCCTAACAATAAAAGTGTAAAAAAAAGCGAACACATAGGTGTTCGCTTATTCTTAAAATACATATTTGGATGCTCATCAGAAAAGCACCTACTGATATTGCCTATTGAAAGTCTTTCTCAGTAAAAGGCATCTGTCTTGATTGAGTGTTTTCTCGCATTTGTTTAACGAAACCAGCTTCTATAACACTCGACTGATTACCCCAGTTATTACGAATATATGTCGCAACATCAGCTAACTGTTGATCATCTAAATTACGGGCCAAACCAGGCATTACCATAGGCAAATTGTACTGCTTGCCACTAACAGTAATGGGCCCCATTAATCCATGTAATAGCACTTTAACCAGTCGCTCTGGAGATTTCTCTACCCATTCGCTGTTCACTAATTGTGGTCCCATGCCATCTATACCCTCGCCGTTTTTTCCATGACACCCAAAGCACGCAGCGCTTGTTTCAAATAATTGTTTACCACGGTTATAACTTTGCTGAGCATTACCACTTAAGTTAAGTATATTGGTTTTTTCTACCTTTACTTCACCCACTGAATCTAGCATTGCGAGAAATTCACTACTGGCATGTCCATTAATTAAACCTTTAAAAGTTTTTTCTTTGCCAGTTAGTCCACTGATCGCTGCTTCTCGGATCCAAGGCTCATGCTCGTAGGTTTCAATCACAGTCTTGAGTGCCAGTAAAGCATCCGGATGTTCTATTTCACCTGCCACTAGAGCAATATGTAAAGCAGTTTCATAATCCTTAGGGGCTAGGTTAAGCAATTGCTTTGCAATCTTTGAATGCTCCCTCGATGGGAGTCGAGTGCTCAATTCAATTGCAGCGGTCACTACTTTAGAATGGGGATCCTTAAGCGCAGCTAAGATGATATCGCCAGTTAAAGCTTGCAAACCCTCTAATGCCCACAAAGCATTAATGCGCCCTCTGTGATCATTGCTTTTTGTCGCTATTTTAATTAGCTCTTCAGTAAACCCATACTGTTCATTTTGTACTATTAATTGTCTAGCGATATCTCTAAACCAACCATTAGAAGCATCAATATGTGCAATCCAGCTTGATGGCCCTTGATGCAACAAAGAAGGCTTTTTACTTAAAGCGTTATCTGCCCAACGTAGACGATAGATTCGCCCCATACTAGAATTGTGCTTATCGAGTTCACGGGCCTCAGATTGCTCCCTTAAGTAGGTTGTCAAAAATTCTTTATGTTGGATAACCCCATGATACATATCAACTATATATAACGAACCATCGGGTGCTGTATACAAGTTTACTGGTCTGAAGCGCTCATCAGTGGAGGCAACAATTTCTGATTTTGGATATATTTCCCTACCAGATAACTTGCCTTTTTCTTCGATAATATCTCGGACAGTGATTAGATTCCCTGCGGGTTCTGGAGTAAAAGAAACACCATAAAACTGTTTGGGAAATTGCTCTCCCCTGTAAACAGTATTACCGCTAGCAGCTGTAAAATTCTTTAACTTACCCTTGTTTTCTCCCTCGCTTACAAGTGTGCTGGGTAAATAGGCGCGATTAACACCGGGGTTAATTCTAGCGGGATAAACTCGAGTTGAACCTATGTTATTAGCCTTTACAGAACGTTGAAAACCAGGGTTTTTCATCAATGACCCTGGCAATAAAAATTCTCCTTGCGCTGGTGAACTATTACCATTGTGAAATAACCGTCCATAGTCATCCATACTCAAACCCCATTGACCACGTCTGTCAGTTACTGCACGCACCATTTTCCAATACTGATTTCGGTAGACCTCTTCTGCATTGCTAGGAACTTCTGCAGTTAAAGGTAGTGTTTTATACTTCTTATCGCTTTTGGCGTTGTAATACCAGTTATCAAGAGAGTACATCATGGCATTAGGCTTATGTTCGACACTTCCGCCTTGGGCATAGGTTTCATCTACAACTTCACGAATGCCTAAAGTGTCATTTTCAAGTACTTCGGCAAAATACAATTTATTGATATCAGCATATAAAATGCCGCCCTTAACTAGCGAAATACTTCTAGGCAAAATTACATCACTTAAAAATACTGTGCGTTTGTCAATTTTTCCATCACCATCTGTGTCATCCAGAATCACGATATTGCCTTCAGGAACTTCTTCATTGTTCCCGTCTAGGTCTGGCATGAATGTAATCATCTCAGCTACCCAAATACGGCCATTACCATCAAATGTAATAGCAACAGGGCTTTGTACTAAAGGTTCAGATGCCACGTTTTCAAGGACAAATCCTTTTTGCACTTGCATTGAAGCTAAAGCCTCTGCAACAGATAGAATTGGGGCAGGTGGGATAGCATCTTCGGCAATTGGAGGCGTCATGTCATGGCCCTCACGATCCCCCTTGTTGACAGATGTTTGTGCCACTGCATTAGTTATAAATACAACACATATTAAGAAACTACGAATTAACATACATTTACTCCAACTCTCGGGACCTTGAATTTCTAAACCTGACAATATAGTTTTGCCAGCTTTTCTCAGCTTTTTACTACCATGCTTTTGAAACCCAATACGCCCTTTCGTGTTAGTTGTATCAATAACATGTGCAGTGAAAATTACACTTTTTTGGTAGTGATATTACGCCCCATTAGTAAGCTCAATATCACCAGGTTAAATGGCCATCAAATATCAATCGGCAAGATGACGTCACCCTAATACACTTTCTAAATGAAAGTGATAAACCATTTGATAATCTAATTTAATTGCTCTAACTCTAATACGAACTGAGCTCAAAAAAAGACTGACTCAATCTGTAGTGGCATTAATATTTTCAAGTAACTCCTGCAACGCCGCTTTCATACCAAGCTTTTGAATTATGCCTAACCAATCACACAACTTTTCTTTAAATGCTGGATAACTCTGCAGACTTTCAGGAAAAATACTATGCACACTTAAATAGGCATCAATAAGCTCATCAAGGTTATTGGCATGTTGTTTGTAAATACTCGCAAGTTGCTCTGCCCGAGGATCTTGCACTTCAATTGCAACACCGTTTTCATTAACCCCCGTTGTGTACCTAAGCCACCCTGCGATTGCAAAACTCAAAGCATCGATTGCTTGGTTGTTTTTTAGCTTATATTCCACCGTATGCAACAAACGCTGTGGCACTTTTTGTGAGCCATCCATAGCAATTTGATACGTGCGGTGGTGTAACTCTGGATTAGAAAATCGTTGTAATAAGTCATCACAATATTTTTGTAAATCTAACCCTTCGGGAGCCACAATAGTGGGGGCAATTTCAACCTTCATTAGATGGGTTAAAAAGCGGGTTAATTCTGGATTTTCCTTGACTTGATGTACGAAGTCTAAGCCTGTTAGGTAACCTACATACGCTAAAGAAGAATGGGCACCATTTAATAAACGCAGTTTTGCATTTTCATAGGCATCTACATCCTTAACAATATTGACCCCAACTTTTTGCCACGCTGGGAGCTTACCTACAAAGTTATCTTCAATAACCCACTGGCTGAAACGTTCTGTTTTTACCATGGCTAAATCATGGTACCCATATCGTTGGGAAAACATGTCAATATCATCAGCGGTTGTGGCAGGTACTATGCGATCTATCATAGTATTTGGGAACTTAACTTGTGCCTTTATCCAATCAGTTAATGCAGGCTCTATGCTCCCAGCAAACTGTAATACTACTTTGGCGAGGGTTTTACCATTACTCGGTAAATTATCACAACTTAAAACAGTGAAGGCAGGCAAAGCGTGGTCGCGCCTAAACTTAAGAGCTGACACAATAAAACCAATAGCAGTTTTAGGTGAGTCTAGATTAACTAAATCATGCTGAATATCTGGGTTTTGTAGGTCAAGATCTCCACTTACCACATCATGACAATAGCCTTTTTCAGTTACCGTTAACGACACAATTTGTGTAGTTTCTGCGGCCATTACATCTAATACCGCTTGTGGACTTTCTGGAGCAACCAGTACATCTTCAATAGCACTTACCAAGAAGCGGTTGCTGCCACTGGCATCGCTTTCGATAACATTATAAAAACAGTTTTGTGGTACGAGTTGATCACGAACAGTTGCACTACGCAGCGACACCCCAACAATTGACCAAATATCCTCTGCAGCTTTAGCAGCCAATCCATTCACATTATTTGTATAAACAGCCTGATGGGCGCGGTGAAAAGCGCCAATTCCTAGGTGTACAATTTTTGCTGAAGCTTTTGGAGTTCGCTGTGATTCATCGCTATGTGTATTCGCAACAATTGCATTGTTAAGTCGCTTAAATTGCATTCTTGATAACCATATAATAAGAGTAAGAGTTAAAGCTTATAAGCTGATTTAGCCAAGTTGTAGGTTAAATCAACCGCAAGCTCTTCGGCCTCGTATTCATCGATTTGATGTTTTACAACGAGTTCAGCTAAGTATGCACAGTCCATTCTGCGAGCAAGATCATGGCGGGCAGGAATCGACAAAAATGCACGAGTATCATCATTAAAACCAACGGTATTATAAAAACCTGCAACCTCGGTCGTCGCCTTTCTATAACGACTCATACCCTCTGGGCTGTCATGAAACCACCAAGGTGGTCCTAGCTTTAAACAACGATAATGGCCAGCTAATGGGCCTAGCTCCCTACTGTATACTGTTTCATCCAAAGTAAATAAAATAATATTTAGTCGACTATCGTTGCCGTATTTATCCAGTAGAGGTTTTAAAGCATCCACATATTCGGTAGCTTTCGGCAAATCAGCTCCTTTATCTCGACCAAACTCTAAGAATAACTGTTGATTATGATTTCGATAACATCCAGGATGAATCTGCATTACTAAACCATCTTCAATAGACATTTCTGCCATTTTAGTCAGCATATGCGCTCTGAATAATTCAGCGTCATCGGCTAGAACAGGCCCATTAATCAACTTTTCAAACAGGGCTTTGGCTTTTGAGTCGCTTAAAACTGCTGTATTTGCCGTAGGATGTCCATGGTCTGTTGCAGTAGCTCCCATTTTTTTGAAATATGCCCGTCTCAGTTTTAATGCCTTAATATATTCGGGGTAATGCAAACAATCTAACCCAGTTACCTCACTTAACTTTTTAAGCTTTGGTAGAAAAGATTCGTGCTCCGCATCAATTACACTATCAGGCCTAAATGAGGTAATCACTCTGCCATCCCAGTCAGAGTCCAATATCTTTTGATGGTATTTTAACGAATCAGTTGGGCATTCGGTGGTTGCCAGTACCTCGATATTATATTTATCGAACAAGGCTCGGGGTAAAAAAGCACTAGTTGCTAATTTATCGCTTATGGTGTTGTAATAAAAATCTGCCGTTTTTGCATTTAGCTTTACACTAATTCCGAAGGTATTTACAAATACGAAGTTCAGCCAATAGTACGAGGGCGTACCTCTGAAAAGGTGAAAATGTTCGGCAAAAATTTTCCAGACTTGCTGAGGCTCAACGTGTGAAGCAAAGTTGCTGCAACCTTTAATACCAAGTGTATCTAGAGTAACTCCCTGACTATAAAGCATTCGATAAACGTAATGATCAGGTTGCACTAAAAGTTCACTAGGGTTTGAGAATGGTAGGTTTTCAGAAAACCATCTAGGATCTGTATGCCCATGGGGGCTCAAAATGGGCAAATTAGCAATTTGATCGTACAAGTTTCGCGCAATATTACGCTCTGCTAGATTAGCTGAAAAAAAAGTGTCTGGGTGCAGAACTAAAGGCCTTGTCATATAGAAACTCTACTCCTATCTAGGTGCACCAAAATTAACTTAACTGATATAAAGAATGTAGGTGATTTTTAAAGCGTAACCGCTATTGACACCGGTGTCAACCACATCAAAAGCAACTAACTTTATTTATTTCAGGTAACAATAAAGTTATAGATATCAGTTAGCTTGTTCTTTGGTATCAAATACCACTCTAACTTCATCTACCTCAAGTGAACAACATTGCCTAATATCAAGTCCTTTGGGCAGTATATGGGTAGCTACTAGCACTATTTTATTAGTAGACAATGTATTGATAATTTCGCTAATACGTTTGATATTGTCAGTATCTAAGGCTTCGAAGGGTTCATCTAAAAGTAATAAACTAGCTTGGCTCAACATAGCTCTGGCAAGGCCTAATCTTTTCTTCTCTCCCCCCGAAAGCAATCGGCTATTTTCTCCTAACCACTGGTCTAAATTATCAAGAGAATATAAACCTACCTCGTTTAAGACTTGTCGCATGTTAGCATCTGAAGCATTCAGGTTAGCGACCTGCAAGTTTGCTCTTACAGTATCAGACAATACATATGGAAATTGTTCTAGGTAAACAGCGTCAGACAATAAGCCATGCTGCTTAGATTGAGCGTGTGTCGTAAATTCAAGTTCACGAGAGCCTTGATGCTCAATCAACCCTGCTAACGCCTTTAGAAAACGGCTTTTCCCAGCCCCAGAACTACCCACTAATACATTAACACCGCCTTTATTAAAGTGTGCATTGGTCTCATTCATATTGGTGTCTATGGGTTTGAATTTAGCCACCTCAATTGCGTCTATGTGTTCTGAGATAACCGATAGGTCCTGCGTATTTGTGGAGGTATCTTGAATCGCTTTTTTAGCTTCGACATAACTAACAAGCTGCTTTTGGTTAGCCAAAGCCGGAGTTAACCAATCATTCAAAGACAGCAACAATATAGGGAGCACAATAAACTCAGCATGGCCAAGATACTCACCAGAGTAATGACTTAATATAGTAATAAGCAAACCCATACCAGATAATATAAGCAACAATGATGCATTCCTAACTTGCCTTTGTTGATATGCTTCAAGCTCGCGGAGTTTATTTAGCCTTGGCGCATTTTTATTGTAGCTATGCAGTAAATGCCAAATAGGCGCGGCTTCGATATGTTGCAAAATAGCAAATTGAGCCTGTTTTTTGGCTGCAACAATATTAGCGCTCACCTTGAGCATAGCGATCAATAAACCTAAATAGATAAACATAAAAATCCCTGTAAAGATGATTACCCTTGTTGTTAATGGTGGCAGTAAAACTATTGAAACAAGATTAAGCATAGCTAAAGAAAGAAGAATTCCTGCATTTTGTCCAACCCAAGCAATCCAAATACTCGCTACTTCTTCACTTTGATGATGTAGGGCATCTAAAGATTGCTCTCTAGAAATCGATACTTTGTTTTCTAAACCGGCGAAAATTTTCAATCGCAACGCCGCTAATTTGTTTAATAGATGGTTGTGACCCACCAGCATGCTGAAATAACCTGATGCGATACGTAAAATAGCCAACGCGCGGATCACCACAGCCGGTAACATGTAATTAAAACCCATTCCTGCAATACTGCAGGCAGCGATAAACCAAGACGCCACAATCAAAATGGCAAGGCCCGCTGCAAAGTGCGTTAACATCAGCAATAAGGTTGCAACTAGCTTTAAGCCTTGAGGTTTTGCATTTACCTCAGCTTTTATGGTGTTGCTAGATGAAGCTTCTCTCATGGTGTTTCCTTAATTTCACCATGGCTAACCTTCCAGATGCGGTTAAACCAAGTATCAGGAAGCGTTTTATGAGATGCCCAAACCACTGTTTTGTGCTGTAATTTTTGATGGATGAGGTCGGCTATTTCTTGATGCTGTTCGATAGTCAAATGGGCGGTAGGCTCATCTAATAACACCACATCTTTAGGTTTTAGTAATACTCGCGCCAACGCTAAACGTTGAGCTTCACCACCCGATAAAGCGGGACAATCTCCCAACTCAGTTGCTAAGCCATTAGATAAATTGTTTAACCAATCAATAAGCCCTACTTCTTGCAATGCGTTTACCATGTCGTGTTCGGTAACTGACAAGTCACCTAAATGTAAATTAAAGGCAACAGACTTATCTAACACTGCAGTTTGCTGGGATAATAAGGCGAGATCAGCAGATAACTGGTGTGATGACGCTCTAAATCCCATTAGGGCTTCAAGTAATACTGTTTTACCTTGCCCAGAATTACCTTGTAACGATACCCAGTCACCTGGCTCTAGCGTTAGCTTGTTTGCATGTAAGTTAGGCGTAGTAACATGAAAATTTAACCAAGCTAAGCCAGTAAAGGCTGCTTTGTTATTCAAGAGCTCGTACTCATCTAATAGTAAAGCAAACCTTTCTGCACTGGCCTCGGCTTTTGCTTTTTGATGATAAAAGCGCCCTAAAGCCCGTAACTCTGAGAATAACAAAGGTGCAGTCAACAACATAAATAGGCCCTGTTCTAAACTGATCTCAGGGCCAATGTTTATTTCACCTAGCATAGAAAAGCCAATAAATACCGCGACTAAAGCCATGGCAATAGTGGCAAAAAAATCTAAAACAGTTGTAGATAAAAAGGCTATCGACACAACACTCATCGTTTTACGATTAACAATATTACTCGCGTCATTGAGTCTTTTTAATTGATCTTGATGCTGTCCACTTGTGGTGATTAAAGTCAGTGCTTTTAGGCGGTCAGAAAACATGTCACCGAGGCGCTCTAGGGCAATAAAATGCTTTCTGTGTAACGCTGCTGCGCCTTTACCGACTAAAACCATAAAGACAGGAATCAAGGGCATAGTCACGCATAAGATGATGGCAACCACATAGTTAATCGGAAAAATAACCAGTAAAGCCACCAAAGGCGCAATAGCTGAAAGCCACTTTTGCACACTATATTGAATTAGATAGTTGCCAATATCGGAGATATTGTTGAGTAACAATTGCTGCCAATAGGTGGCTGAATGTTGACGGGTGATCGCAATGTGTTTGTTTTTGAAAACCCTATGGACACGGTTCTCTAACTCAGTCTCAATTTTGTATTTGCTATGGCTTTGCAAGTTATCTGCAAGCCATATCAAACTTATCCAAATCAATGCGGCACATGCCAAAGGCACAAGCTGCTCTGGGAGGACATTCTGTTGCTCAACTATCACCCAATGAGTGGTTTTAGCAAAAAACCAAAATACAGAAATTTGCGCAACAAGCTGAAACAAACGCACCAATAACACGCGAGCTTGGCCAGAGAGCATTTCTTTCGAAATACGCCGCAGCCATGTTTGTGCTTGCTGCTCGGGTGTTATTGATGCCTCTATCATTTATCTTCGTCCCTTGGGCCTACATCGCCAAGGCGGTCCATATCTTCCGTAGCCTCTAACCACAAGGCGTTAATAATGCCAAACGAACACGCTAGTAAAACGCCTAAAATCCAAGTGAAATACCACATAAAGTGACTCCTTAATAAAGTACGTGAGACTTGTTCAAGTCTGCTTGTTTGATACGACCACGCATTACCCAAAAACCATAAGCACTATAACTAAGTACAATAGGTACAAAGATACAGGCAACAATAAACATAGTTTGTAAGGTAAGCTGAGATGAAGTGGCGTCCCATATGGTTAAACTTGCACTCGGCATAATGCTGCTAGGCATTAAAAACGGGAACATTGCAAAACCTGCAGTTAAAATAATGCCAGTTATAGCCAATGCACTGGCTACAAATGCCCAACCGCTGCGACCCACATAAGAAGCCCATGCACAAGTAAGCGCAGCACCAATACCCAAAACCGGTGCTATTATCATCCAAGGGTAAGTGGTGTAATTGTTAAACCACGCACCACTAACAATTTCTACAGTTTTATTCAGAGGGTTACTTGTTGCATAACTATCTACAGCAGAGGTGATCACATAACCATCAACTCCAATAGCTAGATATATGCCTGCTAAGGCAAACAAGCCCGCGGTGAAAATCGATAAATACACAGACACAGTTTGGGTACGTTTGTGCAAGTCACCATCGGTTTTAAGTTGTAGCCAACTCGCGCCATGGTTAAGCAACATAGCCACTGACACTAAGCCGCTTAACAGAGCAAAGGGGGTCAATAGTCCAAAAAAGCTGCCGTTATAGGTAGACATTAAGGCGTCGTCATATTCAAAAGGCACACCTAGCAATAAATTGCCAAATGCCACTCCGAAGATTAACGATGGAATAAAGCCACCAGCAAACAGGGCCCAATCCCATGCTAAACGCCATTGTTTGTGGGGTAACTTAGCGCGGTATTCAAAACCCAGTGGGCGCATCCATAATGCGATTAAGGTTAAAGCTAGGGCCACATAAAACCCTGAAAATGCCGTAGCATATATCATAGGCCAAGCTGCAAATATGGCTCCGCCAGCCGTGATAAACCACACTTGATTACCATCCCAATGGGGACCAATAGTGTTGATCATCACTCGTCTGTCTTGGTCAGTTTTGCCAACTAACGTGAGCAAAGCCCCTACGCCTAAATCAAACCCATCGGTTACTGCAAAACCAATCAGTAATACACCAACCAATACCCACCACACTACGCGAAGAAATTCGTAATCAATCATGATTGTGCTCCTTGAGGTTGAGAATCCATAAGTGAAGCCTCTTCAAGTGCTTGTTCGGCTTCAGCAAAAGTTTGTGAGGGGCCTTTTTTGGCATATTTTTGCATTAGATAAAACGCAATCACAAACATCACAAAATAAAAGGCGGTATAGGCAACTAAGGTAAAGATTACATCTGCGACACTTAGGTTTGAGACTGAGGTGTGCACAGGTAAAATCTCGGCTATCGACCAGGGTTGGCGACCATATTCCGCGACAAACCATCCAGCTTCACAAGCAATCCAAGGTAGTGGCAAACTCCAAAGCGAAGCTTTTAGCAACCAACGGGGTTTAGTTATTTGGTGTTTGGTTGAGTAGTAAAAAGCGAGAGCAAAAATAACTAACATTATAAAACCCGATGCCACCATGATCCTAAAGCTCCAAAATAATGGCGCAACTGGCGGTATACTGTAATCAACGGCCCTAGTTAACGCTTCTTCACTGGGATTAGTGACATCATCGGTAAAGGGCTGCAATAACATGGCATAGCCAAGGTCGTCTTTGTGTTGTTCGAATATAGAAAGCTCTACCTCTGAGGCTTCTCCGGCACGCACACTGTCTAGTAATGCATAAGCTCTTATACCCGACAATATGCGTTCTCGGTTTATCTCTTTATGCTCTTTCAATCCCTTAACTTCCTCATCAAGTGAGCGAGTGGCAATAATTCCCATGGCGTATGGAATTTGCAGGGCATAATCAACCTCTTGTGTTTCGTCATTAGGTATACCAAATACCGTAAAGTCTGCAGGGGCTTCTTGGGTTTCATATTCTGCTTCAACTGCAGCAAGTTTTACTTGCTGTACATCACCCAACTCATAACCACTTTCATCACCTAAAATAATTACAGAGATAACTGACGCTAAACCAAAGCTTGCAGCTATAGCAAAAGAGCGCCTTGCAAAGGCTACGTCTCGGCCTTTAAGTAAGTAATAAGCAGATATTGCCAATACAAAAACAGCGGCAGTCACATAGCCAGCTGATACTGTATGTACAAACTTAACTTGAGCGACGGGGTTAAACACCACTTCGCTAAAACTGGTCATCTCCATCCGCATTGATTCGAAGTTAAACTCTGATCCTACAGGGTGTTGCATCCAACCATTTGCAATCAAAATCCACAAAGCTGAAAAGTTTGACCCTATTGCCACTAACCAAGTCGCCGTAAGGTGTTTAACCTTAGACATCTTGTCCCAGCCAAAAAAGAACAAACCTACGAATGTCGATTCTAAGAAGAAGGCCATCAACCCCTCTATAGCTAAGGGCGCGCCAAATATGTCACCCACATAATGGGAATAGTAAGACCAATTCATACCAAACTGGAATTCCATAGTTAAACCAGTGGCAACACCTATGGCAAAGTTAATACCAAACAACTTCCCCCAAAACTTGGTCATTTGTTTGTAGATTTCTTTACCTGTCAAAACATACACAGACTCCATAATCGCCAGCATAAATGTCATGCCTAAGGTCAATGGAACAAATATGAAATGAAACATGGCAGTCATCGCAAATTGCAATCGAGAGAGCTCGACTAACGTTTCGTTCATTCAGTTTCTCCTAAAATGTGCTTATTAAAAAATAACAAATTGAAAGTATTCTGGACGAGACTTTGCATTAGGTATGCCAAATTCAAAATCAGCGTTAAGAACCTGATTTTAATAGGTATTTAGGTTGAAAAAATTGATCTAGATCAACAAGTAAAAAATAACCACTGTCATATTTGACATTGGTTACTCATACTTTAGTTGCAGCAGTTATTCACCAAAGAATAACAAGTTATTTCGTAATGGTTTTAGTCAGGGAGAAAGCTCCGCGAATATCATCTAGAGTAAAGCCCGTAGCGGCATCTTCGGGATATTGGGCAGTAATAATTTGCTGTAGTGTTTTATCAACTGAGGTTCCGTGGCACGCCAAACAGATTTGATCGGTAGGGATTGCTTTCATATATCTAAAGGTATCTTGAGTTTGTATGCTTGCCTCAAGCGTGGTTGCTGATACCCCTTGTTTAAACAAAGAGTCAAAATGTTTTAAATTCTTAATTTCCCAACCTGAAGCTTGGTTATCTGTATTGCGCACTTTTAAACTAGTTCGTGATATCTGCCAGCCATCAGTTGAAAGTGTTGCGGCAATTTGTGAAGCTTGATCTTTGCAAATATTGACGCCATTTTCGAACCCTCCGGTTTGAATGGCGCTTACGAGAGTTTGTTTTAAAGTGGTAGCAAATACTTTTACTTTTTCCTTTGCTTCATTCTCAAGCTGTTTATTAACAACAACTTCTTGTGACACATTATCTTTATGGATTGCCAATTCGGATGACCTAACTTCCGAATAACTAGCTGTACTTAGTAATAACAAAGTCAAAGCTAATGATTTTATCTTTAAATGCGCTTTCATAATTTGTGAGTTCCTAGGTTAAAGGTGTTTGGGTATAAAGGTTTTATAAACCTCCGTAACTAGTTAATACAACAAACAAAACACATGCCATTTCAACTTCAGCGCTAATCTATATTTAACTAATTGATTTATATAACGAATAAATTTAAATCCTACAACCAAAGCTAAACCCTTTGTAATTATTGCCAAATATGACAAAGTGATGGACAAAAATGTCAGTGTAAAGTGTATTAGCTATGAATATATCTATCGTACAATCGATGATCAACGCCATTGAAAACCCTGCTATTTTCATCAATACCGAATACAAAATTTTAGCGGTCAATCAAGCCTATAGAGATACTTACGATATTCAAGTAACACTAGGCAATAGTCACTGTTATGAGATTTCTCATCAACATCAGCAGCCCTGTGAAAAACATGGTGAAGAATGCCCAATGCAACAATGCATGAAAACAGGCAGAACTAGCAGTGTGGTGCATATTCACAATACTGAGCGCGGTAAAACCTATTGCGACATATTGATGAAGCCCATCAAAGATGAAGATGGTATTACAGCTGGCTTTTTAGAAATACTGAATCGCATTAATTATGCGTCAGCTGAGTCACATTCCAACAGGATGATAGGAAGCTCAGCCCCCTTTAAGGCCATGTTAACTAAAATTAACCGCGCCGCTAAATCAGAGATTTCAGCACTGTTACACGGCGAAACGGGAACTGGAAAAGAACTAGTTGCCAAAGCTTTACACGAATCAAGCAAAAGAGCAGACAAGCCATTTGTGATAATTGAATGTACAGGTTTAAATGACAACTTATTTGAGTCTGAGCTATTTGGTCATGAAAAAGGAGCGTTTACAGGGGCCACGCAAGCTAAAAAAGGGCTTATAGAATTAGCCCATGGCGGCACGGTATTTTTTGACGAAATCGCTGATGTGCCTTTAACTATGCAGGTTAAATTACTAAGACTCCTAGAAACACAATGTTATCGGACTGTAGGTGGAATTAAGCAACGTAAAGCGGATTTTAGGTTAATCTGTGCAAGTCATCATAATTTACTTGAACTAGTGAAAAAGGGAGAGTTTAGGAAAGACTTGTATTACCGTATAGCCGGTTTCCCTATAAATTTACCGTCTTTAGCCAAACGCCATGATGACATCCCGGCCCTAGCTTTACATTTTTTACATGGCTCGGAGCTAGACCACAAAACCTTTTCAGATAAAGCATTAAACCAACTTAGCCGCTATAGCTTTCCGGGTAACATTCGTGAGCTAAAGAATATAGTGGAACAATCAGCTTTACTAGCCAATGAAGATACTATCAATGTAGATGATTTACCTGAATATATTCTTGATGAAAATTTTGCAGAGGTAGAGATAATAAAAGAGCTAGTTCCCTTAGATAAAGCGGAGGAATTCTATCTTACTCGAATTTGCAAAACCCAAAGCCTAGCTATAGATGAGCTCGCCCAAGAGCTTGGGATCAGCACCCGTACTCTGTATCGAAAGTTTAAAAAATATAATCTTAAGTATGAGTAATTAAGTGTAATACCAAGTTAATTTAATTGGCGAGAGTTCAGAATAAATCCAGCATTTTATGAACTAGGTTATGTGTAAAAGCTGATGGCTCTCTTTTAAATACTGACACCCATAGGCCAGTTTTAAACTGGGTTTACTCTGCGTTTTTCACATTTAAAATAGGGGTATTATTCTATCGTAGATTTAACAAATACATACCAACCTGATGTGGCGACCATAAAAACAGCTAGTTGTTATTGTTTTAACACTCTTAGAATATCCCAGAATGCGCCAATAGTGTGATAATCACACTTACCACCAGCTGTCGATTTTTCATCAGTTAGTTTTTGATTATCAGCAGTTAATATCCGATACCAAGCACCATACTGATGATCAACCATGTTTTGCCATGCATATTCCCAAATTTTTTGATACCACTGGCTATATTTGGTATCACCTGTCGCTTTTTCTAAACGTATTGCTGCAGAGGTTGTTTCTGACTGCACCCAAAAGTACTTTTCATCATCACAAATACTACCATCTGGACCAAAACCATAAAATATCCCGCCATTTTTTGTATCCCAGCCAACATCTAAGGCCTTATCAAATAGAAACTTTGCCCTATCTACCATCCAAGTTTCAGGCCGATAATCATGTAAAATCAGTAATAATTTTGCCCACTCAGTCAAATGTCCAGGTTGAAACCCCCACGGCCGATACAAATTTTTTGGATCATCTTTGTTGTACTCCCAATCAATCTCTAATTGCTCGCTATAGTGCTCCCAAATAATACCGCCAGCTTTGTCAGCTAGTTCAATGGAAACCTTACGAGCTAGTTGACAGGCTATGTCTAAGTAACGGTTATCTGCCGTTGCCTCATAAGCTGCAACAAAAGCTTCACAACAATGCATGTTGGCATTTTGGCCTCGATAGCTATTCACTTCTGACCAATCACTGCTGGCTTCGTCGGCAAACATCCCAATATTTTTATCCCATAGGCGAGTATGCAAAATATTGTGTGCACGTTGTAAATCAAAAAGTGCATTTTCAATTCCCACTTTATGGGCAGCAGAAAAACATAAAATAACAAATGCTAGACCATAACAATGGTTAGTTTGATCAGTTGGTAAATGATTTTCACCCAACAACCAATTATAACCCTGCCTTTTGTCATCCCAATGTTTGCTGCGAATGTAATCAACTCCATGCTTTGCTAGTGATAAGTACTCTTCATCACCATACAGCTCGTAAGCTTTGCAAAAAATCCATACCATTCTACAACTTGACACCAAATGCCTATGGTGAGGATTAAAAACGCTACCATCGTCTTTAAAATTATGAAAAAAGCCACCACTTTTATCCACAATATTAGGTAAGTAAAAATCTAAAATTGATTGAATATGGGTTCGTAAAAAGCGTTCACTTTTAAAGTCTATTTGAATATCCACTGCGTAAACCTGAGTAAAAAACACACTAAAACATGCTAGTTATTAGATTAAGAGCCTGCTTTGTTGTCAGCAGGCTCTTATTTTTATCCTACAACTCTCGAATTTTTATAGAGCGAAACCTTACTTCATCACCATGATCTTGAAGTAAAATCGGGCCCGTCTCCCACTCTCCGAAATTTGGCCATTTATGATATTTACTACGCTGAACTAAGGTGCGAAATATCTGCGTACCACGGGGATAATCAACAACTTTAATGTTATTTAACCAATGCTGTACCCTACCATCTTTGACGACTATCCGTGCTCGGTTCCACTCGCCTACCGGATTTACTCTTTTAGTTGTGCGGGTAGCTTCACTTAGGTTTGTTGCAGGAATAAGGTCATATAATGAGCCAATGGTTCTGTTGCCATTATTACCTTTTTTCGCATCTGGATGCTTTTCATCATGCAAGATTTGAAATTCTAAACCAATCGCAGAGCCTTGCCCTTTTAATAAATTAGGATCAACAAAATATTTAATGCCTGAGTTTGCGGTATCCGTTATTTTAAAGTCCACTTCCAACTCAAACTCACTGAATTCCTCAAGGGTGATAATGTCACCACCATTACGAGACTCAGCACCACCAGAGGAATATACCACCAGCTCACCTTTTTCCACTCCCCATCCTTTTGCTGGAAACTCATCAAGTTTAGCGCCTTTCCAACCTTTGCTCGTTTTGCCGTCCCAAAGCAGTTTCCAGCCCTCACTCGTTTGCTTAGGCGAAAGCGTATTAGCTTGATAATTAATTTCTTGTACATGGCTAGGCATATACCAACGCTCGGCATTGAGGTCTTTAGTGAGAATTTTAGGAGAGCGCATTCTCACTTTTTTACCTGCTAGAGCTTTGTCACTAATGCTATGAACTTGTAACGCTATAAACCCCTCTTGATGGCCAGCTTCGCTATCCAAAATGTCAGCACAAGGCACACCATTAATCCAAGTGCGAATTTGATTATCGACAGCTTCAACTCGATATTTATTCCACTTGTCTACATCAAACGCTTCTTGACAGCCCTCGTTACGAGATAGAGTATAAAGCCAACCCCTCTTTGCTTCTTCATACACCCCTCCACTCCACTTGCGCTCACTAGTATCAATTTCGACTTGATATCCATGAACTCGGCCTTTTTCAAAACTCCTTTTAGATTGACTCCGGAATTGAATGCCGGAGTTGAGACCTTGATCAACATTTATTTCTGCTTCAAAAATAAAATTGCCATAGTCTTTTTTAGTGGTTAAAAAAGAATTAGGACTATTTACCACTGACTCACCGACGATTGCTCCATTTTCTACAGTATATTTGGCATCACCACCTACTTGCTTCCAACCCGATAAGCTTTTTCCATTAAAAAGCGATGTCCATTCAGCCCCTTGTGCACTTAATGACAAACTAGTTGCTGCGATTAGTAATATTGTTGTGTGTTTCATTACTTACTCCTCATTATTAACTTTTATAAAAACTAAATTTTTGGTGCCCAACCTGGCGCATAGTCTCGCTGCCAGTGCAAAAGTGCTGATTTAGATTTGGGCTTACCGTTTGCTGGATCACATATCAATGTTTCATTGCTGCGATAAGCCATATTGGCTAAGTGACACATAAGCGTACTCTTATGGCCTTCATCTATTGGTGAAGCTTGGTGTTTAGTTTCTCCTCTTAAAGTGCTAATGAAGTTATTAACGTGCATACGGGTTAATATGCCTCCGCCCATTAGATCACCTGAGTCATTGCTTTGCTTAATTTTGCTTTCACTCACTAGATTGTTGTCTAAGTCATAAATTTCATACCCTGTTCGGTCTAAAATTACATAACCTTTGGTGGCATAAATAACTAAGCCTCTGCCTCGACCCCATTTCAAAACTCGATTACACGAATGACCATCCCAGACAATTTTTTTGTTATTAGCGAAGGTAAATTCCGCATTCATAGTGTCGTACATCTGCCAGTCGTCAGATTTGAAAAACTGACGCGAGGCATCTACAGCCACTTTTTCAGGAAATTCGCCTTGAATAGCCCAACGAGCAATGTCTAATTCGTGTGCAGCATTGTTGCATGTCTCAGCGGTTCCCCAATGCCAAAACCAATGCCAGTTGTAATGAACATAGTTGCTATAGTAATCTTTGCGGGGAGCTGGCCCTTGCCATAGATCCCAATTCAACCAATCTTGCGGGGCTACCTTCTGACCATTACCAATAGATTTACGGTTGTTGGCATACCAGGTGTAAACCTTATAAACCTCTCCAAGGTGACCACCATGGAGCATCTTAATAAGTTGTGCGGTTTCATTAGATGACCTTTGCTGGTTACCCATTTGTACCACTTTATTGTACTTCTGCTGTGCGGCCACAAGCATTTCGCCTTCAGCTGGGTTGTGGCCACATGGCTTTTCAACATACACATGTTTACCTGCCTGTAATGCCATAATTGCAGCAGGTGCATGCCAGTGATCAGGCGTCGCTATCGCCAGCGCGTCGATATTTTTGTCTTCTAAGGTTTCTCGTATGTCTTCTTGCAACACAGGTTTGCGACGATTGCTATCAATCAGGAGTTTGGATGCTTGGGCAAGCACACGTTTATCAACATCACACACATGGGTAATTGCGCAGTTTGGAGTTGTAAAAAAACCATCAAGTAAAGCCTTACCTCTGCTGCGTGCTCCCATTAAAGCTATATTAACTCGGTCATTAGCCCCTAAAATATTGCTATAACTTCTACTACTCATAGCGAGCGAAGAAGCCGCAGCAATGGCTCCAGATGCTTTAATAAAATCTCTTCTTGTCGTCATAATTATTCTCCACTATGTCTAGGCTCGTCGCCCATTTCCAGTTGTAAAACGCCACCAGCGACGATTTCTTGATGGGTTAAATAAAACCGTTGAATACGCTTACCGTTTAATAAAACAGATTGAACGTAACGGTTGCTATTAGAGTTATTGAGAGTTTCAATAACAAATGATTTTCCGGGGTAGTAAGTCTCATCTAACGCAATTTCAATTCGGTCAAAAATCGGACTACCAATCTGATAAATGGCTTCTTTAGAGGTACCACCATCAACTTGAAACAAGCCAATTTTTAACAATACTGACAGGGATCCCATAAGACCTTGGTCTTCATCGCCATTGAATCCATCAGTGCTAGATACGTTGCTATAAACACTATTAACTATTTCTCTCGTCCAATATTGAGTTAAATGGGGGTTACCTAATTCGTTAAAGAGAAATGCCGTTTGTATAGAGGGTTGGTTTCCATAGTTAATAGGGATTTTTCTGTTTTCTTCATTGGTTTCTTCGTGATGCGCGCTGCCCGATGTAAATCCCTGCTTGCTCGCCACTTCAAATGCTTTATTCAAACGAACCGAAGCCACCGATTTGCCTCCCATTAATTCGGCTAATCCCTCAAGATCATGGGGTACAAACCAGGTCATCTGGGCTGAATTTGATTCTACAAAACCATGTTGATAATCAAGTGGGTTAAAGTTGGGCTTCCAGTGACCTTCGATGTTTTTGGGGCGCATATAACCGGTTTCTGCATCGTAAATATGCTTATAGTTTTGGCTACGCTTTAAAAAATAATCACTGTCTTGGAATTTTCCTAAAGCTAAAGCCAGTTGTGCTAAGGTCCAATCTTGAAATGAATACTCTAAGGTTTGCCCAGCGCCGTCTTGATGAAATGCACCATTTTTAGGGGGTAAGGGATAAGGTACATAACCCATGTCTATGTAATATTCCAACCCACCAGAATAAGCACTGTCATGTTCGTAACCGGCGCGCCCCATAGTTCCTCCGGGGAGGTGATTTTTTTTCAGGGCTTGGTAGGCTAGTTCAACATCAAAGTCTCTGATCCCTTTCATATAATTACTGACAAAAAATGGTGTTGCAGTCGCGCCTGTCATTACATGGGTGTAATTACCGCCAGAAGGACCTCTTGGAATGAATCCACCATCTTTGTACATGGCCAACATAGAACGTGAAAAATCTGATGCGACTTTAGGGTAAGCCAGAGGCCATAATGTTTGAATAGTCCACTGGGCTCCCCAGAAAGAATCTGAATTGTGGTGATTAAACTGAGGCGTATTCTCACCAGTCATAGGGATCTGCTTAATTTTACGCTCAGGCTGGGTTTGATCAGAGTATCGGCCATCAACGTCTGATATGATTCTTCGGCCTTGTAATGCATGAAATAAATCCGTGTAGAATCGGGTTTTATCTTGCTCTGAAGAACCAGTTACCTTTATTTTTGATAACCAAGCATTCCAATCTTCAGTGGCCTCTTTAACTATGTCATCAAATTGCCAGGAACTGAGCTCTTGCTGCATATTTTGTTTCGCCCCCATTTCATCAACATAAGAAATAGCTACTTTCATCAAAATAGGTGCGTCACCATCAGCAAAGCCCAGTAATACCCGCTCTGATGTTTCATCAAGATTTAAAATAGGAGTGTCTACTTCAACGTAGAAAAATATTGGTGTGGCGCGAGGGCGTCGAATGGTTGGAGCATTAACAATAGAGCCACTAAAGCTTTGAGCCGAAATTTGAGTAAACTCTCCTTTGCTAAGCTCACTTGGACCAAATTTGCCTTGCAGGTCAAAAAGAACTTTCCGATTTTTAGCCGCTTTGTAAGTATAACGATGAAACCCCACCCGAGTTGTCGAGGTAAGCTCTACATCTATGTTATATCTATCAAGAGTGAGTTTGTGGTAACCGGCTTTCACTGTTTCTGTCTGATGGCTAAACCCACTGAAATAATTTTTATCTAGCTCTGGAGCAGCCGACTCAGTCACCATTGGCATAACCGATGGCCCTGCCAATTGCCAAGCGTGCACATGGTTAAAGCCCTTTACCTCTTCAGTGTTGTAACGATAACCACTGCCCCACGCCCCTTCTATTTCAGTATCTGGACTTAAATTAACCATACCAAATGGACGAGTGGCGCTATTAAAGTAAAACCAGCGGGAATTAGCTGAATCTAACCAAGGCCATACATATTCAACAGGCTCTTTGATTGTTTTGGTTTCACCTTCAACAAGAGACTGAATATCATGCTCAGTCTTAGCTTCATTACATGCAGATAGTAGAAGTAAACATATAAAAAGTGTTGTAGCACCGTTAGTAATTAAAGCTCTCATACTAGGTATCTATCCCCAACGATTGAATAAGCTTTAAAATCTAATGAAAAGAACATAAATAACATCATTATAAAATTCCTAACCAGTTAGGTAGCCATAAGGAAACAGAGGGAATAAAGGTGATTAAAAGCAGGGCGGTAAACAACGCTAGGTAAAATGGCAGCATACCTTTTACTACCGTTTCAATGTTGGTTTTACCCACCGCACACCCAACAAATAGCACTGAGCCCACTGGGGGAGTAATCAATCCAATCCCTAAATTAAGGATCAGCATAATGCCAAATTGAGTACTATCCATACCTGCCTGTTGAACCACAGGGAGCAATATAGGTGTAGTGATCATGATTAATGGCGCCATATCCATAACGGCTCCAAGCAAAAGTAACATTAAGTTAATCAATAGAAATAGCAGGATCGGATTATCAGTAAGAGAAGACAAAATTGCAGCTAACATACTAGGTACATCATTCACAGAAAGCACCCACCCAAAGGCAGCTGCTGAGCCAATGACCAGCATTACCATAGCTGTGGTTTTGCATGCCGCTAACGTGGCTTGCCAAAATATGTCTAAGTCCATACTTCTATATACAAAAGCTGCAACTATAGCTGCCCAGAATGCCGCAATGGCTGCAGACTCAGTAGCCGTAAAAACACCGCTTATGACACCAAAAAGAATAATAATTGCTGTAAGAAGCCCAGGAATACTGTGTACAAATGCTGTAAATAAAGCCTGCCATCCCGGAAAATCTTCTGTTGGGTAGTTACGTTTAATTGCAATCCAATAGCTAACAACCATTAAACATATGCCTGTTAAAACACCGGGAATTAAACCCGCGGCAAACAAGCCAGAAATAGAGACTCCCCCCCCTGCAGCAATAGAGTAAATAATCATGTTATGGCTAGGGGGAATGAGTAAGCCTAAGGTTGCAGAACTAGTGGTTACGTTTACTGCGAATGACTTGTCATACCCCCGCTTTTCCATCATGGGTATTAAGGTTGAACCTAGAGCTGAAACATCAGCTACGGCAGAGCCGGAAATACCCCCAAACAGCATAGATGAAGATATATTTACCATCCCCAAGCCGCCTTTTACATTACCTATTGCGGAATTGGCAAAGGTTAATAATTTTTCAGCAATTCCTCCCCTTGTCATTAACTCCCCTGCAAAAATAAAGAAAGGTAATGCCAATAGTGCGAAGATGTTCATTCCTGAAAGCATCATCTGAAATGCTGCCACAGGATTGATATCCATAAACAGCAAGGTAGATACCGCAGAAATTGCCAAACAAAATGCCACAGGTAAACCACAAATGAGTAAGGTGAAAAATACAACAGTCAGTAGCACTAAACTCATAGTTCATATTCCTTTTTTGGTTCAAAACTACCTAGTAGCTGCTCAAGATTAAATAACGCGATAAGGGTACCGCCTATTACTAAAGGTAAATATTGAAGGGACATTGGGAGCGATAATCCGGGTAAGATATAATGCATAGTGCGTAATGACATAGCCGTTCCAAAGTAAGCCATTGCAACACCTAATAGCCCACAAGCAATAAACTCAAATTGCAAGACTTTCGCTTTTACTGCGCTAGAGAACTGGTCTCTAAACCAGGCGAGCCCTAGGTGTAATTGACTTCTGCAACCTGCAGCCGCCGCTAGCATCACTGCGTATAACAGTAGTAACAAAGCTGTTGGTTCACTCCAGCTGGGGCTATCGTTTAGTACTTTTCTGGCAAAAACCTGCCAACCGATAATTAAGCAAATGGCTAGCAAAGAGTAGCCGCTTAAACGAAAGCACCAACGTTCAATAACATTAGCTAACTGTGTCATTAACGAGCCTCCCGAATCTTAGTAATTAAGTCTGCAAGCTCAGGGTCTTGCATTACATCTTGATAAAGTGGCTCAACAGCGCGTACAAATTCATCAAGTTCAATGTTTTCGTTGATGATAATGCCTGCCTGTATGGCCTGTGCCTTGGCCTTATTGACACGTTCATTCCAAATTACTCGCATGTGTTTGGAGGCTTCTTTGGCTGCTTTTTTAACAATGAACTGGTGTTCTTTACTAAGTTTATTCCAACTTTCTTCAGACATAACAATGACTTCAGGCACCATTGAGTGTCTGTCTAAGGTGTAATACTTGGCGGCTTCAAAATGACGAGTAGACACATAAGATGGCCAATTATTTTCTGCACCATCTATGACGCCCGTTAGCAATGATTCATACACTTGCCCAAAACTCATGGGGGTGGCATTAGCACCAAGTGCGTCCATCATACGAACGAACATATCAGTATTCTGAACTCTAATTTTGAGCCCTTTCATGTCACTCAATTTGTTAATGGGTTTCTTGGTATAAAATGAGCGAGCACCAGAATCTAAAAATGCCAGACCCACTAAATGATGAGGCGTTAAGTAATCAAGTAATTGCTCGCCAATCTCTCCTTCGAGGACAGAATACATATGGTCTTGATCACGAAAGAGATAGGGAAGCGACAAGACTTGCAACTCCTGAGCAATATTGCCTAAAGGTGCGACATTAATTCTATTGATATCTATGGCACCAAATATGGTTGCCAAAATGGTATCTTTTTCTTGCCCCAACTGCGCTGCGGCATAATGTTTCATAACAAGATCATTATTAGACATTTCTGCGATGCGCTTTCCCATATAAATCACAGACTGAGCTGTTGGGTATTGAGACGGGTGAACATCAGCCGCCCGCAGAAAAACTTGTCCTAAAACCTGTAGTGGCAATATCAACCATAAAAATGTTAAAAACGGGGTAATCAACCTCACAGTTTGTACGCCTTTTTTGCAAGGCCATAAGCTAAATCAACGGCTAGTTCATAGGCTTCACTCAGTGTGATTTTATGTTCTGCCACCAGCTCAGCTAAGAAATTACAGTCAACTCTACGGGCGAGATCATGTCGAGCCGGGATAGATAAGAATGCCCGAGTGTCATCATTGAAACCCACTGTATTATAAAAGCCAGCGGTTTCTGTAACTTGATTACGGTATCTTTTGATCCCTTCTGGACTATCATGAAACCACCATGCAGGACCTATCTTCAATGATGGGTAGTGCCCTGCCAAAGGTGCCAACTCTCTGGCATACACTGACTCATCTAAAGTAAATAAAATAAGATGTAAGTCAGGATTATTTCCGAACTTATCAAGTAAGGGTTTAAGCCCTTTCACATACTCAATTTGTGTCGGTAAATCAGCCCCTTTATCACGGCCATATAAGTTGTAAAGTTTAGAGTTATGGTTGCGATAAGAGCCTACATGAAGCTGCATCACTAAGCCGTCTTCAATGCTCATTTTTGCCATTTCCGTTAGCATTTGACCGCGAAATTGTTCAGCTTCTTCCGATGAACAGTCACCCGAAATAGCCTTGTTGAGAAGTGATTGGCATTGCTGTACTGGCAAATCACAAGTTACGGCACTTGGATGCCCATGATCTGTTGAAGTTGCACCGAATTTAATAAAGTATTGACGTCTATCTGCGATGGCCTTGAGATAACCTTGCCATGATGCAACATCTTGTTTTGTTTGTTCGCCCATTAAGCGCACTTTGTCGCCAAAGCCATAAAAATCAGGGTCTACGACTTGATCCGGTCGAAATGCCGTAATAACTTTTCCCAGCCAGCCACTTTCTCTAATTGCTTTGTGATAACGTAAGTCATCGGTTGCAGCTTCAGTGGTGGTTAACACCTCAATATTAAAGCGCTCAAATAGTGCTCTGGGTTTAAAGGCATCTGTAGCTAATTTCTCATTTATGGCATCATAAATCACATTCGCATTAGCACCGTTAAGAGGTGTATTAATGCTAAACACTTGCTCAAAAGTTGTATCTAGCCAGATTTTGCTGGGTGTACCACGAAATAAATAATAATTATCGGCGAACAGTTGCCAAATTTTGCGATTGTCGGTTTCAGCTTGAGTTCCCTGTTTATTTTCAATGCCTAGCTCACCCAACGAAATCCCTTGGCTGTATAACATTCTAAATACGTAATGATCAGGCTTAATGAGCAATTCAGTTGCATCAGTAAAGTTCTGATTACTAGCAAACCACTTCGGATCTGTATGGCCATGTGGGCTAATTATTGGCAGCGTCTTTACTTGCAAGTAAAGTTCACTTGCTAACTCTCTAATGACAGGATTTGCAGAAAAAAGCCTGTCTGGATGATTTAAATTGTCACGATTAATAGTCATATTCATTTAAAGAGTACTCAAAAGCTGATGTTTAAAATGTTGAGTTTTCAGAGCCATCATCCACTGTGTTTTTACCGACTTCTTTAAATGCTTTGCACGACTTGGCGAACATTAAATTTATAGGCGATACAATTAACAGAATTCGATTCAACACCCGATACTATTTTTAACTGTTAACCCATGTACCAGTCAGCTAGTTACCTATAATTTAAGTGTCTGACAAGCATTTATAACAGCGTGATTAGAAACACTCACAAATCCTTTTGCGAGTGTCATTAGGTTTAAAAGATAGCGCGTGCACCTAAAAATACTTGGCGTCCGGTGCCAACATAACGTTGCAATCTGTCGCTAGTACCAAAATAGGTATACTCATCGTTTTCATTTAAGTTGATGCCTTCCATTGTCAAAGTGACATTTTCGGCAAAAGGCAAGGTGTACGTCGCAGACATATCGAACTGACCACTGCCTTCACGAGTTTTCAAGAAGGGTTGGTTGTTTCTACAACAAGCCGCTGTGGTGTAATCACTTCTGAAGTTGTATGAGCCACGTATGGAGAAACGCTCAGTTTCGTAGTACACAACCAAGTTATAGTTTTCATCCGATAGCCCTACAATATTGGAAGGAACAACCACATCATTGCCGGTAACAAAAGAGGTACTGCCATTAATTTTACTGTAGTTGATCATCGTACCTAAGCCATCGACGATAAAGCTAAGAGGCTGTTGATACAGAATTTCAAAACCAGTAATTTCAGTGGTATCTGCCACGTTTTGAGGTTGAACGAAGTCAACTATGGTATCAGGTGTTAAATTTGCGTAGATATTTGAATCCAAGGTTGAAATATCTATGCCGGAATCACTGAAAGGTCCGCTTGTGGATTCGTTCTGGATAAATCCAGTGATACTTTTATCGTAGTAACTCAATGCTAAGAGCGACTCATCAGCAAAATACCATTCCAAGCCAAGGTCAATTTGATTAGATAAATAGGGTTCTAAATCTTGATTACCTCGGCTCACCGAGAAATCACTGCTAACAGAGGTTCTAGGTACCATACTAGAAACAATAGGGCGAGTGATAGTTCGTGCTGCTCCCACACGTACAACCAAGTCATCGACCACGTCCCAGGCTAAGTTAAAGCTTGGTAACAATTCGGTATAACTTGAACTGAACTCTAGGTCGTTTCCTAAGAATGGTGCAGCTACATCAACTTCTGTGTTGATAAGCCTAGTACCCGCATTGAATCGGAACTCTCTGTTTAAGAAGTCAGAAGTGTGATTGACTTCAACATAGCCCGCTGTTGTTGTCTCTTTCGCAAAATAGGTCCCGGCTTCGCGTACAGCCGAAAACTCTTTTTCGATTTGATCATAATCGAAATAGGCGGCCGCATCATCTGGATTAATGATTAAATGATTGCTAATCGCTCCATCTGTTGGGTTGAGTACACTTAAGTAATCGTTAAAGGGTAAAGTACTGGCGATTTGAGATAGCTCTGGCACATCACCTGTGATGTTATTGGCTGGCGTATTAGAAGTATTACGAAAATAGTCGTTGTCTCGCTCGTAAGAGTCGAAGGCTACACCAAAACGAAGATTTGAATCATCGTCTCCCCAGGTTCCATCTACATGAAAAGCAGTATCCTTTTCATCTCTGTATATAAAGTTAGCGCGAAGTGTATTAAGAACGAAATTATCAGGGTTGGTAATATCAACATTTGTATAGACTTCTGTAATAGGATGTGAGCCACTTGGAGTAACAATTGTGACTTCTGTATCATCTACACTAGCTAAAAAAGAAATTTCTTCAAGCTCATATTCACTGCTTGAGCTGGATAATACCGCTTCGAGTTTAAACTCGTCATTGACGAACCAAGTGGCACTCAGTGCCGTGTGAAGCTGTTCAGTTTCTTGGTAAAATTTGCGGTTTTCAGAGCGGCGATCAGCGCCTTGTAAGGTAATACTCTCAACCGTATTATTATCGCGTACTGAAGCATTCGTAGGAACAAGATCATTTTGATTTCGAATTTCAACATCCAAATTATGTCGATGGATATCACTTTCCAGCTGTGCACCTAGTATATCTAAGTTGATTTCGAAATCGTCACTAGGTTTATATTGAAAGGCAGCCACATAACTAACTCGGTTACGGTCACCAAACTGCACTTCAGTTCTTGGCAGTCTTGGCAACATCAAGGTATCTAATGCTTCGTCGGATAACCCAGAGTTATTGCCATCGGATACGTCAAATGTGTAACCACCTGCCGATTGAGATACCCAGTCTTGTGATTCGAAACCATCTACCCTAACGTCGCGCTGTTGCGTGGTAAAACCAAATAGAGCACCAAAGGTATCATCTGCAAACGTATTACTGACAATTGCGGTAAAATTAGGGTCACTTGAATCTGCTAGGTCATTGAAACCATGCTTATAGATGGTTGTGGCATTAAACCCTTCGCCAAAGTCAAAAGCTCGAGCACTGCGGATATTGACCACACCGCTGATCCCCCCCTCAACTTGATGAGCCGCAGCACTCTTTGATACGTCAATTTGGGTAAACAGGTCAGAAGAAAATACGTCGAAGTCGAACTGGCGGTTTTCTGCACTGACATCAGTTCCGCCGTTTGAGGCTGTGGAAATCGGCACGCCATTCCAAAGTACGCGAGAAAAGCTGGGTCCTAAACCCCGCAATGAAATTTGCTGACCTTCACCGTTGTCTCTTGTTATCGCCACACCTGATATACGTTGTAACGATTCAGCCAAGTTTAGATCGGGAAATTTACCTATATCTTCCGCTGAAATAGATTCAGTCGTTAATGTTGAACCACGTTTCAGATTTATCGCTTTGTTTAGTGAACCACGAATTCCTGTTACTTCAATTACTTCATATTCTTGCCCAGCGGCCTCTTCAGTTTGCTGTGCCATTACCTGAGATGTTAGGCATGAAACTATCGCCAATGTAATTGGCGACAAACAATGAGTCATTTTTGATATGTGTGTCATCACTTTTCCTATCTTTTATTTATGTTTCATTTGGCCTATTCAATCCCCTGATTGGTAAGGCGATTATAAATTAACCACGATTGACACCGGTGTCAATACATTATTTACAAATTTGATACAAATAAATAAAAAATAAGTTACTTAAATTGTAACCATTAGCACACCTTATAAATGGCTTATTTACTAATAATTATTTATTGTGGTGTACAATTCTCCCATATCAAGAAGCTCAGCAATCAAGCGATTTTATAAATCAGATGAATAACCAAAATATCAGAATAACAATTAACCATGTTGCCGATGAGGCCCAAGTTTCTAAAAAAACGGTATCTCGTGTTATAAACAATGAGCCTAATGTTAGTGAGCGAACACGTAAGCGAGTTCAAGAAACAATCGCGAGACTTAATTACTTTCCGGACCCTCAGGCGAGAGGCTTAGCATCAAGTCGATCCTTTCTATTAGCAATGATATACGATAATCCTAATCCCGAGTTTGTCACTGAAGCCATGCTAGGGATCTTAGCTAGTTGCCAAAAAAAAGGGTATGAATTAGTTGTCCATCCGTGCCTTAGTAAAGAAGAGTTGAACATCGATTCGATTCTTACGTTTATTCAACGAATTAAAATAGACGGAGTGATTTTACTTCCACCCATGTCTGAGTCTCCATTATTAATTGAAGCATTAAGAGCCAAGAAAATTAATTATGTGAGATTGCTCTCAAATGATAATGAGTTTCCTGAAAACCTAGTTCAATTCGATGATCAAAATGCAACCAAAGATGTGGTTGCTCACTTAATCAAACAAGGCCATACCAAAATTGGCTTTATTAAAGGTGCTATTAACTCAGAGTCAAGTGAGCGCAGATTCTCAGCTTTTATAGAAGCCATTGCCGCCAACAATATAGAATTACCAGAAGGATACATACAGCAAGGTAGCTACACCTTCCAATCTGGCTTAGCGAGTGGTTTGACTCTATTACAACAACGCCCCCGCCCCACCGCAATATTTGCATGTAACGATGAAATGGCATTAGGCGTTATTGCTGCAGCAAATAAGCTTAATGTTGATATTCCTGAAGACCTAGCATTGGTGGGATTTGATGATTCACCGCACTCTTCAGAGGTGGTTCCGCCCTTAACAACCGTCAATTTACAAGTCAAAAAGATGGCTGGGCTTGCTGCGGATAAACTGCTATACATTTGTGAAAACAATATTGTACAAGCAGCTAAAATACCATGCTGCGTAACTTCAGAGCTCATAATCCGTGGCTCTAGTTCATCCAAATTTGCTGACGATCTTAAAGTTAATTGATTTTTAACTCGGGAGATCTTAGACTCCTGAAAATTAAAACGTTAATTATTATCAAGTAAATTGTTAACATATAGTTTATTTTGATTATCGTGAACGGCATTAATTACTTTCGCAGCAGTTACAAGGCTAAAATTACAAGCCATTTATCATGGATATCAACAGGGTTTTTCAAGCATGAATAAAATTACGTTTTGGGCTTTGACGGTTGCAGTTGCTGGTTTTTTATTTGGATTTGACACCGCTGTCATTTCTGGAGCTGACCAACCAATTCAAGATATTTGGAATACCTCGCCCTTGTTTCACGGCATGTTTGTAATGTCTTCTGCTCTTTGGGGAACAGTACTTGGAGCATTATTAGGTAATTATCCTTGTGATAAATATGGCCGCAAAGCCACGCTCGTATTGATAGGCGTACTATTTTTTATTTCAGCGCTAGGCTCGGCCATTGCACCTGATCCCTATAGCTTTGCGATATTACGATTTATCGGTGGAATAGGCGTAGGCATATCTTCGGTGGCTGTACCAGCGTATATTTCTGAGATTGCTCCAGCACAACACAGGGGGCGATTAGTAGCGACCTACCAATTTCAACTAGTACTGGGGATCCTAGTCGCATTTCTTTCGAACTATCTACTATCAGGTATTAGCGATTATGATTGGCGCATTATGTTGGGAGTTGAAGCAGTACCGGCTTTACTTTATCTAGCCATGGTATCAAAAATGCCTGAAAGCCCACGTTGGCTCATTTTACACTCTGGAGACTCTGCCAAAGCAAAAGAAGTTTTAATGGATTTAGGCGAACAAAACAGTGCTCAAATTATTGAAGCTATTGAACAAGATGCTGAACACCACAAGCAAGATCCGCTATTTTCTCGTACCTATTCTTTTCCTATATTGTTGGTATTTTTACTCGCATCTTTCAACCAACTCTCGGGCATAAATTTTATAATTTACTACGCCCCTAGAGTATTTGAGTTGGCTGGATTAGATGCTAGTACATCGCTGCTATCAACGTCCGGAGTGGGATTAGTTAACTTAGTTTTTACCATGCTAGGACTATACTTAATAGATAACTTAGGTCGTAAAACACTTATGTATATAGGCTCAATTGGCTACATATTATCTTTAACCGTTGTATCTTGGGCTTTTAATACAGGAGCAAGCGGAATGTTAGTGGTGTTTTTTATCTTTGCGTTCATAGCTTCTCATGCAGTAAGCCAAGGTGCCGTTATTTGGGTCTTTATTGCTGAAATATTTCCTAACAGTGTACGCTCTAAAGGGCAATCAGTGGGTACTGGCGTGCATTGGGTGCTAGCTGCAGCGATTACTTTACTCATGCCATATTTTTTGACACAGTTTTTACCCAGTCAAATCTTCATGTTTTTCACTTTTATGATGGTTTTACAACTGCTGTTTGTACACAAAATGATGCCAGAAACCAAAGGTAAGTCCTTAGAGAATTTAAGCAATATTAGCTATCAATCAAACAAGTGATAACTATGCTTTAACCTCTAGATGTTAACTTTACTCTTTATACTACCAATGGCCGCTACCCCAGAATCTATTGCTGCTTGAGCTACTGCCTTAGCTACCCTTTGCAACAAGCGAGGGTCCATAGGTTTTGGAATGATATAGTCTTTACCAAAGGCTAAGCTATCAAGGTTGCTAGCTGCTAACACTTCCGCAGGCACTGGCTCTTTTGCGATATCACGGATGGCATCTACGGCAGCTATTTTCATTTCGTCGTTTATTTGTGAGGCTCTCACATCTAAGGCTCCACGGAAAATAAACGGGAAACACAGTACATTGTTCACTTGATTAGGATAGTCAGAACGACCTGTTGCCATGATTAAATCATCACGTACAGAGTGGGCTAATTCTGGTTTGATTTCTGGATCTGGGTTAGAGCAGGCAAATATAATTGGATTAGGCGCCATTAACTTTAGCCCTTCAGCTGGCAATAAATCGGGGCCGGATACTCCTACAAATACATCCGCCCCCTCTAAGGCCTCTTCTAAGGTGCGTTTGTCGGTATTATTTGCAAACAACTTCTTATGATAGGTTAGGTCTTCTCTTCTGGTATGGATCACCCCTTTACGGTCTAACATGTAGATATGTTCACGCTTAGCGCCACATTTTACCAACAGCTCCATACATGCAGTGGCAGCGGCTCCCGCTCCTAAACACACTATAATGGCGTCACCTATGTTCTTGCCTTGCACCTCTAAGGCATTGAGCATACCTGCAGCTGTCACTATAGCCGTACCGTGTTGGTCATCATGGAACACAGGAATATTACAGCGTTCTATTAATGCTTGTTCTATTTCAAAGCACTCTGGCGCTTTTATATCTTCTAAATTAATCCCTCCGAAGGTATCTGCAATATTAGCTACGGTATCAATAAATTCAGCGGTGGTTTTGTGTGTCACTTCGATATCGATAGAGTCGATATTAGCAAAGCGTTTAAACAATAATGCTTTACCTTCCATCACAGGCTTAGAAGCTAGCGGACCTAAATTACCCAATCCCAATATGGCAGTGCCATTAGAAATAACAGCCACTAAATTGCCCTTAGCTGTATATTGAAAAGCAGCTTGGGGATCAGCGGCTATTTCTCTAACTGGCTCTGCAACTCCAGGACTATAAGCTAGGGCGAGATCTGTGACACTTTCAGCAGGCTTGGTTACTTCAATGCAGATTTTTCCGGGTGTGGGTTTAGAATGATAATCAAGGGCCTGTTGGCGAAAATTAGACATAATTGATGTCGGTCCTTATTGAAAGGGTTAAAGAGAAAGTATGTTCTAGAATTTGAAGTGACTCTAGCGTTACTAAGCGGCAAGTTTACCGTTAAAAAATATTTACATGAATGTAACATAATGCACAGTCGTAAATGTTAATTCAGAGTAATTTAATTTGAATACTTAGTATCAATTTAAACAATACTTAGGCCAGATCTAGGAAGTGATTCCCCTTAGTTCTCTGCATATATAAGTTGCGCTAGCGCACTCGGCTTAGAAAATAGAAAACCTTGCATTTGATGGCAGCCCACTGACACTAAAAAGTCGACTTGTTCTCGGGTTTCTACACCATCAGCACAAACTTGCACTCCAAGTTGCGTGGCAATTTTCAGAATGGTTTTGACAACAAGAGTGGGACGTTTAGATAGCATTAAGTTATCAATAAAGTGTTTATCAATTCTGATAGTTGTTAAGTCCGACTGGTGTAAATACCCAAGCCCAGAATACCCACAACCAAAGTTACTTAAAGCAACACCGGCACCTATTCCCCTTAATTTATTTAAAAATACTGAGGCTAAGTCATAACTCTCTAAATACACCAACTCTGGCAAAGTAAACTCAATATTTGCTGGGTTTACTTGATAAGTGGAGAAGGTATTCTTGATAAAACCGAGCACATTAGTGTGTTCATTATTTACACAACATAAATTAATGGATATGACAAGCTGAGCATTATTAAGCTCAGTAATAGTGGCTAAATCTCGACATACTGTTTCAACAACCCACATGCTTATGGCACAAGACTTTCCATTGTTAACTGCGATAGGGTTAAATTCACTTTCTGGTATAAAACCTAAGGTTTTACTGTCCCAGTGCACAGATACGTCATACCCCATCACTCGCTCATCAACAGAAACCCTTGATTGGTAATTAACTGTAAACTCCTTATTTTGAATAGCTTCTTCGATAGTGGCAGCAATCAATACACTACGCTTGTTATCTTTCTTCATATCTGGGAGATACATAGTATGAGTATTTATCCCAAGCATTTTTGAACGATACATAGCTATATCTGCATTTTCTATGAACTCACTTAGATTGAAATTTGAATCTGACGCTTTAGCAATGCCTATATTTATAGTGACTTCGACCACTAGATTATTTAGTGAAAATGGCACGTTAAAGTCTTTTATTAAGCGCTCTACTATGTTTGCCAACATAGTGTCAGTAGGTTGATTATGGAGCAAAATCAAAAATTCTGAATCATCCAAGCGAGCTATGAGATCCCCCTCCCGTAACAGTCCCTTAGCTCGCTCACAAACCTTTATAAGTAATTGATCACCTGTCTCTTGGCCTAGCTCATCATAAACCTTTGAAATTCCATCTAAATCAAAATAAATAAGTACTAAATCTTGGCTATTACGCATTGTTCTGGCAAGTTCAATGCGTAATGTCTGCATAAAAAATTGACGATTTGGAAACCCAGTCAACCTATCAAAATTAGCCCATCTTTCAGCGTTCTTTTGATGCTCCTTCAAGGTTTGCGAAAGTTCACGGCTTCTAGAGTATTCTGTATTAATGGTACGCAACATTGAGTTTATACTGCCACCCAGTTCAACTAACTCCTGTTTCCCCAGTGTTTTTATTTCAATGCTGTAATCCTTTCTAACTTCCACCTCCTTAGCAAATTTAGAAATTAATATTAGAGGGTTTAATAACTTACCTTGAAGGGCGTATCCAAATGCGGCACATAGGCTTAACAAAACTACAAATAACGGTAAGGTATGTTTCAAAAGACTAGTCGTATTTTCCTCTAACACTTTAGAAACATCACTCACTACCACCAGATAGTTGTTGGTAGATAATTCAGCACCGATAGCAGTAATTACAACCAAAGTGTCGTTAATAAAGTTAGACACTGGCTGCTGGTTTAAAATAGGCGTTGCGACATAATTTTGAGGTTCTAAACTTGTAGCCTTGAAAGCTTCTTTAATATAGGACTGTTGCAATTGCCAGTTAGAATCATAAACAGCGGCATAGGAGACACTTTTAAATTTATCTAAAGCATTAAATACTTGAGCCTGTTGTGAGCTTGGTAGCAATACCACAGATCTGCTAGTTAATTCTTCGCCTAAATATGTAGATACCAAGTTAAGTTCATTAGATATTGAATCTAAAGAAATCCGCCTATTTTCTTGAATAGATATAAAAAGCGCAATACAAGAAATCAATATAAGAACACAAGTGAGATATGCTGTAGTTGCACTTTTAATGGACTTAAAAAACATTAACTAACCTAGAATGGTGTTATTTAACTAAAATAACGAAGCGACTAAAATTTACCTCACATTAACATAAAACAAACAAAAAACTGCATACCGCTTTACTTTCGGTTAATTATTTTTCCTGATGATTATTTTTTATCCACTGACTATAAATAAATGGGTCAATTTTGATATTTTTCAATCCGAAACAGTCTAAATATAACTTGGTCAAGTTTTGCACAACTCATTGCCATAACTTATACTGCGGTTCCATCATTGCGATAGTAATTGATTGAAATAATTACGTAGTCTCACTTTGACATTTATTAAGGATGAAAAAATGAAATCAAAAAATAATAAAATCCACTTAAGTTTTGCCGCTCTAGTCTTAACATTTACAGTAACACCTACTTATGCTGACGAGCTTCCAGAACCCGCCACAAACCAAGATTATTATTATGACGGAGCTCCCTCCAGAAACCTTATCAATTTAGGGCAAAGTTTGTTTTTTGATAAGATAATGAGTGGCAATAAAAATATTTCATGCGCTACCTGCCATAACCCCTTATTAGCCAGTAGTGATGGCTTATCCCTTGGGGTAGGTGAAGGTGGAGAAGGCCTAGGTAGATATAGAACAACAGGAGAGGGTTCAGATGCGGTAGAATCGAGAATTGGCCGCCATGCTCCACAGTTATATAATTTAGGCGCTAAAGAGTTTGAAAAACTGAATTGGAATGGTATTCATCAAGTTGATGCAGACTTACCAGGAGGGCTAAACCTTCCATCAGGCCTAACAACTCCTAATGGCCTAAATGATGTCCTCGCTGGGCAATCATTATTTCCAATAGTTAACTTAAATGAAATGCTAGGTGATACCGGAGAAAACGAAATTGTAGCCCTAGTCACTCAAGACGATGATCGTTTCCCTAGGCTATGGAATGCTTATGTAGACCGTCTCAAAGCTATTCCTGAATATGTTTCTCTTTTTATGGCTGCATTCGATGATGTAAATTCTGAAGATGACATTGGCATTCAACATTTTGGTAATGCGGTATCAGCATTCCAAGGTTTTGCTTTCAGAAGTGACAACAGTGCATTTGACCAGTATTTGAGAGGCAACACTGCCGCAATGACTGACAAGCAAATTAGTGGGATGGAGCTTTTTTATGGTGAAGCTGGGTGTTCCACTTGCCATAGTGGCACCTTTCAAACCGATCATGATTTTCATGGTATCGCGATACCACAAATCGGACCTGGTGCTGAAGCCGCCTTTCCTTTTGAAGACAGAGGAAGAGCAGAAGTAACTGGTTCAGCTGAAGATTGGGCTAAATTCCGTACCCCGTCACTACGTAATGTATGGATTACCGCACCTTATGGCCATTCAGGCGCTTACGGGACACTCAGAAAAATAGTTGAACATCATCTTGACCCAATAACCTCTCTAGAGAATTACAACGCTAATCAACTTATATTGCCAAAAGATGAAGTGTTAGATGCTTCCGACCTAGATGGATATAACGATGCTACTTTGCGCCAAACAATCATAGATGCTAATGAATTGGAGCCAGTTGAGTTAACTCGAGCGGAAATTAATGATTTGTTAGAATTTCTTCGTGCCTTGACAGATTGGAACGTATTAAATCAAGAGTGGATGATCCCAGACTCGGTTCCTAGTGGCTTGCCAGTTAGAGATTAGTATTTGAACTAATAATATTCTTAAAATGATTCAAAGCCATGTCGATATGTAAAACTCGCCATGGCTTTTTTAATCCTACCACATTCCAACCCAACAGCTTTACATCACAACATCTCTTAAAGTAAACCTGCCTTTTTTACACTCAAATAAGTATTAATGACGTTAGAGGTAAGCTGAGTGGCGGGAGCATGAACACATATTACTCCTTGTTTTTTAAGGCGTTTAAAATTACGTTCGATTGACTGATTTAACATCTGAGCAGAGCTATACATCAATGATTGCTCGAAATTATCCACAGGATCATTAAGGATAGTTTCATAAATAGGTTCGGAAATACTAATAACGGCAACTAAATGTTTCTTTTGAAGAATTTGTACTGCAGCCAATAAATCAGAAAAATCCTCATCTCTTAAACAACTCACTAGTAAAATAAGGGCTCTTTTAGGCTGTTTTAACAGCAGATCTTGTGCAGCTTTAACGTAATCGCTGGCAATTTTTTGAGGATATAAATCATAAAAGTGATTCAAAATTTTACTAACACTTTGCACGCCTTTCATTTGCCCCAACCACCGTGTTTCACTACCAAAGCTTTGTAAACTTAAGCTGTCACCATTTTTGAGTGCTGAATGAGACAGCAAAATAAGCGAATTCAAAGCATGGTCAAAGTAAGTCATATCATCATCATGGACACGCATTCTTTGCCCAGCATCGAGCATAATCATTACATGCTGGTTTTTTTCTTCCTGAAATTCTTTAGAAATAAGCTTGTTAAAGCGACTAGTGGCACGCCAATCAATTTGCTTTAAACTTTCACCCTCGCGATACTCTCTGAGTTGCCTGAAGTCCATCCCGGAGCCACGTAAATTAAACTTTTTCAGCCCAGCTTGGGTGAGATTGATGCTGCCATTAAGACCAGCCATATTTTGAATGGCTAAAAAATTAGGGTATACCTTTACGTCAGAGTCATTCTCATAAAGCCACGAAAACTGCCAATACCCTAAACTAGACATCACACTAAACTCTGTAAAAGATAAACGCGCTAGCCCTCTTTTACGGGGGGTAACTTTGTATTCAAGTTGCAGTGATTCATCAGATTGAATCTCTAGCTCATGAAGTTCGGTGTGCAAACTCCAATCTTCGGGGAAATGCTCTTCTACATCAAAATGAAACGCTAACCTATCGTTATTGGTGATTTCAATTTTAACTGTATGCTCGCAGTTCACAGATAAACTTTGTGGGATGTAGCGTCTACTTGATAGCAAGGGTCGCCTGCGACTAAAAATCCAATCAACAGCAATAACCACTGCCATTAGACCCGCCAGTACATAAGGTAAAATAGCTAACTGGGGAATATCCCCAAAATGCCCTAACGTAGGCAGTAAGATACTCAAACAGCATACAAGAAATAGCTGTCGCAATAGCTTTTTACTTGGTTTCCCCCCCTTTCGAATCATTGTCTTGGGGCTGGCACTTTAGCGATTATGTCATTTAAAACTTGCTCGGTGTTGACTCCAGATATTTCTAATTCAGCCGACAAAATGATCCTGTGTCTAAGTACGGGAAACACCATAGCCTTAATATGGTCTGGCAATACAAAACCACTGCCTTGCATCAAAGCATGCACCTTAGCGGTTTGAATTAGCGCAATACTCGCCCTAACACCGGCACCATGGGCCACCCCTTGCCACTCTCTTGAAGCTCTAACTAAAGCAACGGCATATTCAACAATCTTCTCATCCACCAGTACTTTAGAGGCTAGCTCTTGTAACGACAACACATCTTCTGCACTGATAACACTATTAATAGTTTGTACGTTGTGACTATTTGCCGTAATCCCTTGAGTTAAAGCTATCTCAGCAGAAAGCTCTGGGTACTCTACCTGCACTTTCATCATAAACCTGTCTAGCTCAGCTTCTGGGAGCGGATAAGTACCTTCGTTATCAATAGGGTTTTGGGTCGCTAAAACCATAAATGGTGCGTCTAGGGTATGGCTTTCGCCATCAATAGTAATTTGATGCTCTTGCATCACTTCTAACAAGGCAGCTTGAGTTTTAGCAGGAGCACGGTTAATTTCATCTGCCAGTAACAAGTTGGTAAAAGCAGGCCCCTTACGCAGTACAAATTTACCGCTTGATACGTCTAGCATAGAGTGACCGGTTACATCAGCAGGCATTAAATCAGGTGTAAATTGCACCCGCTTGTAATTAAGGCTAATGCTTTGCGCCAATGCCCTAATTAACAAAGTTTTGCCTAACCCAGGTACGCCTTCAATCAACACATGACCGCCCGCTAAGAATGCGATAATAACTTGTTCTAATACAGTATCTTGGCCTATCAATATTTGGCTTACATTTTGTTTTAGCACAGCAATTTTTTGTGTTGCCTGCTGCAAAATATCGTTATCTAAGGTGTCACTCATAACATCTTCCTGAGTTGTTGCAGCCCCTTGATACAGTGGCTGTATTGGTTTTGATTTAGTTCTTTTTGATCAAACATAAGTTGTTCAATCGTCGCGGTTGGCCAGCCAGATAGCTCTTCTAATAGGAGCACTATTTTCTGTTGGTCTGTGCTATTGGTATTGGGCCATTTTTGATTGATTCGTTGTAAAATAGTATTTCGTACTTGAGTTAACATGGTTAGTTGTTGACCATGCTGCCAATAGTGATTACCGGCCACACGAATATGCTCAGAAAAACGAGAGTTATCAGTTTTATATCCAGCAGACACACTGCCAAATCGCTTTCCAAAGTGCCATATGGCTAAAAGGATCAATACACACACTAACCAAATAAATAATGGAGCATGACCATAAAGCAAGGTAAACCAGTGGGGCTGTTCTACAGGCTTAAACAAATAAACAGTATCAGACTCCTCTAACAGACCCAGCATTAATATGGCGTTATCATACTCGTCAATTTGCCAGTTATTCCAAATTTGGACATCTGTCATTAGGGTAACTAACCCTTCTCCTTTATCAAATTGAACAAAGGTGTAACCCTCCTCATTGCTGACAGAATAAAATGGTTCAAGTTCTTCAGGAAAGGTGATCCGATAAATACTCTCTAAGCTAACTTCAATGGGGTCTCCATGGGGGTCATTCATAGAGCTAATTTGCTGCTCATACTCAGAATAAAGGCTTGATTCATCGCCAACCCATTCCACACCTATACCCAATTGTTGAATCAAGGCATTGGTTCTATGACTATCGGATTGGTCACTTGCATTGACCGATACAATCAAAAAGCCCCCCTGCTCTACCCAGCCCAGCAAGCTTGAAGCTAGTGAAGAGGAAATTGCAGCCTCTGCATCCGCCAAAATCACAGTATCTTCTATTTTAGGTGTAATACCGTTATCGTCCTTGGAATACAGGCGCTGATAATCTTGCTCAAACACCATAGTCACATCATGGGTTTCTAGCAGCTTTTGAGTAGCTAAAAAGGGTTGCTGTCTCACTTCTTTGCTTTCAGCGACATCCTGTTCTTTATCGTAAAACTCGATACTTTTAACGACATAAACTGTGACAATTAAGGCCAGCAAAACCGACAAAATAGATTTTAGGTGTCCTTGATTCATGGGGTTTCACCTGCTTCTACAGTCAGAAACACTTGCTGCCACTGTGTACACAACTCAGCCATTTTTTCAGCATTTGGCCATCTATGGGCCCAAGCTAAATCAATCCATAATTGAATTAGGCTGGTCATAAAACGCAAGCTTTCACCCTGAACTTTAGACCTAATCTCAGCCAAACATTCTAGTTCTGTCATGGATTCAGTAAGACTTAAATCATGCTTTTCATATAAGTAGGTTAAACTGCTGACTAGTAACAGAGACAAAACTTGGCGATAGGCTTGCTGCTCTAACAAAGCATCTAACTCAGCCGGGATATCACTAGGCAAGCCTTGCTGCTTTTCGTGACGGCTAAATGCAGGCAAGTCTACTTTTTGCTTTTTAAGATCGACTTTAATATTAAGAAGTTTAGCTAACTGGTGTCGGCTCAACCATAACAACCACCCAATGATTGAGATAAACAATACCCACAAAATAACTTCAGCAAACTTGGCTATAACAGCAAAAACTCCCATCCAACCACTTAAATCAGGAGGCTCTTCAGATTCCGATGACTCCCATTTCCATCCCGTCCAGCGCCAGTCTCTCACCATCTCTTTATTGTGAAATGGAGGGCCTGCCAGTATTTCTTGTAAGCTTTCTTTAATTGCTGTGTGCTTTTTAAGAGCGTCTTCTGACAGTTGCGGTTCTTCTGGGTCCGTTGCTAACTCCTCAGTTGCTTGTTCAAGCTCGTTAGTTTGAGCGTATGCAACCGGAGCATCTGCTGCATACCCCATTAACCCAGCGACTAAAATAACAAGTAAACTGATTTGTTTAGCTGACCATCTATTGCGTATCTTTTTTAGCCCTAGTTCAATATCCCAGCCTTCTAACAGGATCCTTCGGTTCAAATAGGCGGCAAAACCTCCCCCTATAAATAAGGGTGCAATAAGAACTAAGGCAAAATACCAACAAACGTTATAGGCAATAAGTATGAGGTTTGATTCAGAATAAAAAGCTTCTGCAATGTTCCATTCAAATCCTAGCGGTATCAGCATATTCACTAACATAAGCAAACCAAAAGTAATGAACAACTCCCAGTGCAAACAAATGAGCAACCACCAAAAACTATTATCATCAGTGGTTTGATGCAATAACCGCAGCCGAGCTTTACGCTTTTCACCTCTTAAACCTTCCAGCTGAGCGACAGGTAAATCAAAGCCTCGACTAGGAGATAAACGCTGCCACGTTATACTGGCCAACCAATAGACTTTAATTTGTGACTGCCACGCTTTTAAGGCTTCGACTACTGAAACCTGTTGACCAAAAACTTGGCGGCTATGTATATACAATAACCCCCTTTCAAACCAAGGCTTTAATAACCACAAGAGGTACACGCCATATTCAGGACTGAGTAAGGTGAATAACAAAAAAAATGGGAGCGTGCTGCACAGCATGAATCCATATAAAGGCCACCACCACTGCATGGCCATTCTGCAACCTAAATCAAAGGACTTCCAACTATTACGAGGGTGGGTATCTATGGCTAAAGCTTCAATTTTCATTGGGCGCTCGCCTAAATACGTACACTAAAACCCAAACCCAGCAAAAGCCACCGACAGCATATTTCACATAATTTGGAATAGAATGACTAGACGACCAAAATGCTTCGATAAAAGCAGCAATGACTAACATCAAAAATGAGCCAAAAATTAAAGGAAATACCTTTTTTGCAGAAGCCTTCATAGCATGTATACGGCTTAATTTTTTGGGTGCAATTAAGCTGTAGCCAATCACAGTGCCTGCTGCCGCTGATATAACAATAGCCGTTAACTCAAAAGCCCCATGGGTAATCACAAAGGAGAAAAACGTATCCTGATAACCTATATTTACTATATGGGCACTCACCACGCCAAAATATAAGGCATTAAAGAGTAAAATATATAGGGCACCAAAACCTAATAACAAGCCGCCAACAAAGGATTGAAAGGCAATAGATATGTTATTAAAGATATAATAGCCAAACATAATGAAATCACTATCAGATGCTCTTTCTTCTTCAAAGCGCGAATCACTGGGATCATACATTTCTTCTAAATGCACAACTTGAGCATTCGGTAACACATTGCGAATAAACTCAGGCTCCAAGAAGGTAATACCAAACATCAATAAGGCCACACCATAAAAAAGAATATGGGCCCAAATAATATAAAAACGAAACTCGGTAAGTTGTGCTGGGAAAGTATGTTTCACAAACACCATCAAAGGCATCAAAATACGATTATGAGGCTTATAAAGCTGTTGCTGACCTAACAATAACAACTGATTTAAATGACTAATTAAAGCAGGACTGTAATGGCGGCTTTTTGCGATGGATAGGTCATGAGTCAATTGCCTGAACATTTTAGGTAAATCATGCTCATCGGAGACTTCAGAAGATTCAAGTAGCTCTTTAAATAACTGCCAGTCTTGCTGTTTTAACTGAATAAAGTCATTCTGCCTCATACTTTACCCACTAAACCTGCGGCCATGGCTTTTAATTTAATCACGGCTTCTTCACCACGGCACTCCAACATAGGCTCAAGTTGATTAGCCAGTTCCTGTAAGCGCTCTTCGCTAAAGCTCTGACTTCGCTCTGCGTAAGCCACTATAGTTTGTTGTTCCTCTAAGGTTAGTGAAAGGGTGATTTGCGGCAGTTCATCCACAGTAAAATGCTCCACTTTACTGGGCGTATCTTGATACACCACCATAGTACCCGCCACATGGTCACCTATACGTTTAAATTGCTTAGAACATAAAATGGCAACAAAACCACTGAGATAAGCGAAAGGAAGAATATCTATACTTCTAAACAAATTTCGAAGCATTGAACCCGGCAATGTAATAGGGAGTCCATTGTCGTACACCACAACTAAGCCAAAGTACTTCTTACCTGGAGTGGCCCCCCTATATATCTCAAATAACACAGGGTAAAACCACTCTATACAAAACAGCAAAATGAAAAACAGGCCCTGCCCCATATTGCCAGTAAACTGTAAGGCCATTGATGCCGCAAACAAAACCACGCCTCGTATCAATAAATCAACCACAAAGGCCATAGTGCGAACGCCTATACCAGCCGGCGTCAACATAATATCGATCCCTTCAGGGGTTTCTAGGGCATAGCGGTTGTCTATCATCAGCAGGCTAACGTTTACACATCAGGTAACAGTAAACCAATGACCATTAATCCCCAAAAAGCTATGCCAATAAGAGTAAACACCCAATTAGCGGCACCGAATTTTTTATTGGTGATACCTTCTGGATCATCATTTAAAGTATTGGCAGTCTTTTGTACAACAAGCATAGGGATGATTGAGGTTAATCCAAAAATGATCCAAAAAAGACTGTCAAACAATAGATTTTCAGATATTGAAGGGAGGTTATCGCTAACATTTTGCAAAATTTGCAGCACGATATAATACACCGCCAATGGGCCAGCCATCCAAGGTGCTTTAACCGATTTATGGCCTGCTTCATTTTTAATAGTAGAAAATAACGAGTAAACAAAGAACACCTGAAATATTGCACGAAGTACCGGTAAACAGTCGCGATTTGCATTCAACTTTTGTGCTGTCCAATGTTTGTAAAACCAATAAAAGCTATAAAGGTTTAGAGTACATACAGACAAAATAATCATTTTACTAATCGCTGTAGTGAAAAACTCTGGTTTGGCTTCTTCACTGTCGCTAGAGTTAGTTATAAGTTCAGCTTCTGGAGCTTTATAAATATCATCAGTCGGCAAAATAGATTCCTTTTATAGTGTACTTTAGGGATTAAAGTTTAATTAAGCGGCAAGCATAGGTATCAAAATGGCTGCTAAAATGCCTATAAAGAAAAATCCAAGTACGATTAATACTCCCCAAAAAGACCATTTTTTTGTACCCTTTGAAATTCTTCTACACTTTCCCATTTTTTGTTTTGCCAAGCCCACTCTCGACCTTTAATACCCAAGACTATAGCCATAACAAAACCTATATATGGAATCAATGCTATCAAACCAATCCAAGTAGAATTCCCGATAGACCAAATCCAGTTAAGTAAAAATGCGCCCCAACTCCAACCTTTTACACCATCAGGTAATGGGTGGCCTTTTCCCATTCCAGAATTGTTTTCAACTTCGGTATGTAAATTCGCATCCGGAGCGGTATAGACATTTGATTCAGACAAAATAGATTCCTTATTATTTTTATATTTAACAGCACCTGTATAGTGACTATGACATTATTTTTACTCTATTGTAAACAAGAGCTTACCCCACTTTACCCAATTAACTTTTGTATTAATGTGGATTCATAAGAAACCTAAGTACTCGTTATGAATCAGTAATAAGCAAACTCAATAAACAATGACAATAAGGCGTAGGGAGATTTTAAAACAGACCAACAGCGCTAAATTACAGGCATAAAAAAGGCGCTATTTAAGCGCCTTTAATTTTTGTCTTTTCAGACTACAAACAGTTTACTTCTTTTTAAGACCAGCAAAACGTTTGTTAAACTTATCAACACGGCCGCCCGTATCTACGTTACGTTGCTTACCGGTGTAGAATGGGTGGCAAGATGAACATACGTCTAAGTTAAGTTCTTTTTTCAAAGTAGAACGTACTTTGATTACGTTTCCGCAAGAACAGTTTGCTGTCATTTCCTGGTAATCAGGATGGATACCTTCTTTCATGGGTTACCTCTTCGTCAGGCCGCATCGCTATCCAACCCGAAGTTGAACACCATACGAAAATTAAATTAAAAACTTTGTGGCTAGCCGCAAAGTGGCGCGCATAGTAATGTAAGAGCCAAGCGTGATCAAGGTTTTTGTTGTTTTTATCACCATTAAACCAAGCTGGTTCAGGTTAATAGACATTGTAAATGTTGATTAAAATGAGGTAATAACGGTTTAGTGAAACTCAATTGAGGTCAAGATTTCAAATCAGCTAAACTAGTGGGTCTAGAAAATAAATACCCCTGTAATTGATGACACCCATTTGAAATTAGAAAATTCGCCTGTTCACGGGTTTCTACACCCTCAGCACAAATTTTCAAGTTTAACTGCTTCGCCATTTCGATAATTGTTTTGGTAATTAGCGTACTGCGAACAGAAACGTTAAGGTTATCGACGAATTGTTTATCAATTTTTAAAGTATTCAATTCTATTTGGGTCAAGTAACCTAATGAAGAATATCCTGCACCAAAATCATCTAACGCAATAGAGCAGCCCATTTCACGTAAATGTGAAATAAACTGATTAGCTAATTCGAAATTATCCAAGTAGGCAGATTCGGTCACTTCAAACTCGATATTTGAAGTATCAACTTTATATCGAGTAAACATATCTTTAATGTAATCAACAAGTGCAATATTTTTAATATCAAAAGCTGATAAATTTAAAGACACAACGATTGTATCATCATGTAATGCTAAGACTTGCTCTAGCTCTTGACAGACTTTTTCAATTACCCATTTGGTGATCGATAATATCTTTCCACTTTGTTCTGCTATAGGTATAAACTCTGCTGGCGATATTATGCCTAGTGTGTCACTTTTCCACCTTATCAATGCTTCATAGCCGACTACGATAGCATCTGAGTTAACTTTTCCTTGATAGTGAATGTCAAATTCGTCTTCTTTAATCGCATTTGCAATCGAATTAGCAATGAGCAGGCGACGTTTATTTTCTTCCATCATCTCAGGCACAAAAACTGTATGTCGACTTCTACCCGCCATTTTTGAGCGGTACATAGCAATATCGGCATTACTAATAAATTCACTCACATTAAAATGTGAATCTTGAGCTTGAGCAATACCAATACTCACACCAATCTGCACTTCCCATGAACGTATATGGAAAGGTTTATTCAGACCTGCAACAAGTCGCTCAGATAACTGAAATAACTCAAGTTCATTTGGGTCATTATGTAACAAGATTAAAAACTCATCTCCTCCTAAGCGTGATATTAGATCATCCTCTCGTAAGATTGATTTACATCGGTTACACACTTCTAACAAAACTAAATCACCGACTTCATGACCAAAAGAGTCGTTCACGCCTTTAAAGCCATCTAAATCGAAGTACATCAAAACTAAATTTTGGTTTTCGCGTTTTGCTTTAGACAACTCTAAACGGAGCGTTTCCATGAAAAACTGACGATTTGGTAAGCCTGTTAAACCATCAAAATTCGCCAGCCGCTCCATGGTTTTCTGTTGCTCCATTAACTTATTAGTATATTTCTTATTTTTTTGAGTCTCTTGGTTAATTGTCTCCATCATAAAATTAAGGTCTGTACTCAGTGACGTAACTTCTTGCTTTCCTTTAATATTAATTTTTAAAGAATAATCATGGGTTTTTTGAATTTTTTGAGCGATGCGAGACAAATGACTAAGCGGGAAAAACAACCTTGCTTGTACCCAAAGGAGAAAGGCAAATACAACAATTAGCAGCACCAGAGTAATGGGAAGAACTTGCTTAAGAAGGCTCTGTTTACTCTTATTTAATGGACCGCTAGAGTCGAGGACAATACGCAAATACCCTAAAGGAAAAAGTTCATCCCCTACTAATTTTAAAGCAACCAATTCATCGTTATCGACATAAACGCCAGGCAGCTTGGTTTTAACTCCTTCGTATTGTGCATAAGACTTAGACTTCACTTGAGTAAATGCCTTACCATGGTAACTCTGCAGAGGATGCCACTTGTCATCATAGATGAAAGCATACTTCACATTATCGTAAGGGTCTAAACGTAATAGCATGGTTGCCAGTTCGAATTCATCAGGCTGCACTGCAAGCATGGGAACTAAGTCACTTGACATATTTTCAGACAATGCATCAAGATCTCCCTTTACTGACTCAAAATATAGTTTTTCATGCTCCTGAATTGAAAAATATAAAATGGCTAAGCTGACAAAACATATTGCAATGACGGAAATGGACGATGTGGTATTTTTAATGGTATTAAATAACATCAGGCTCCCTTGCAAAATTCAATACAGTTGTTTCGTACATGAATAATATGATGCATTATCTAACTATCACCATCTTCTTCAGCTTTGATCTTATAGATTGGCTATTAAGAACACAATGCTGACTAGACTAAAGTTGTAGGCTAAACAGCCGTTTAAAAATCTTATATCAAGTATTAATTTAAGAACTAAGAGCAGGTCCAATAATATCTATGGCAATACTTCGTGTCGCCCTACCAATACCTAAACGTAGACTATTTGATTACCATTACGAGGGCATAATGCCCGAAGTGGGAGTAAGAGTACGCGTCCCCTTTGGGCCACGCAAACTTATAGGCGTTGTTTGGGAGATCGCATCTGAGTCAGAATGGGATATTGCTAAGTTAAAACCAGTTGAGGAGGTCATTGACGATACGCCAGTATTAGATAAAACCTTACTTAAACTATGTAACTGGTTAGCTCATTACTACAAACACCCAATAGGTGATGTAGTGCAATCAGCTTTACCAGTAGCTCTTCGCAAGGGAGAATCTAGCTTACCCAAACCAGTTACTTTTTTAACAACCAGCGAATCAGGTGCAAAATTAGAATTAGCTGAATTATCACGGGCACCAAAACAGCAAAAATTACTCGAAAAACTACAAGCTTCAGAATTAACAAAAACCATTGCCAATACAGAGTTTGGTGCACCAGCCATTAAAGCACTGCTAGATAAAGATTTAATAGTTAAGGTCGAGAAAGCACCTAAGTTGGAGACTAATTGGCAACAGCAACTGACAGTAGTAGACAAACCCACACCTAATGTTGAGCAGGCAATTGCCATTAGCTGCATCGAAGGTGCGCTAGGTCAATATAGTAGCTTTTTACTAGAGGGTATAACTGGCAGTGGGAAAACAGAAGTTTATCTACAAGCCATTGAGCCTGTTTTAAAACAAGGTAAACAAGTATTAATACTGGTTCCCGAAATAGGCCTGACACCTCAAACCGTACACCGATTTAAGTATCGATTTGGAATAGAGGTAGGGGTATTACATTCTGGATTAACTAACCTTGAGCGTTTACAGGTGTGGCAGCAAAGCAGCAAAGGACAACTTGGTATTGTAATTGGTACCCGCTCTGCCATTTTCACCCCCATACTCAATCCTGGTTTACTCATTGTTGATGAGGAGCATGATGCATCCTATAAACAACAAGATGGCTTACGTTACCATGCCAGAGATCTAGCCGTTGTCCGCGCCCACGCAGAAAATATCCCCCTTGTGTTAGGTACCGCAACACCAGCATTAGAAACCCTAAACAATGCCCTAACAGGAAAATACCAGCACTTAATACTTAAACAACGGGCCGGTAATGCCTCGGTTGCTAGCCAGCATGTGTTTGATATTCGTCAACAACAGGTTCAATTTGGCTTAGCCCAAGGCATGTTAGATAGGATCAAGCAGCACTTGCAGCAAGGCAGTCAGGTAATGTTGTTTATCAATCGCCGCGGTTATGCCCCTGCTTTAACCTGTCATCAATGTGGACATATTGAGCAATGCAAACGCTGTGACAAACCCTACACGCTGCATAAGCTGCTGAATAAGCTGCAATGCCACCATTGTGGTAGTGCTAAACCTATTCCCAGACATTGCCAAAATTGCCACTCAGAAGACTTAACCGCCATAGGGGTGGGCACTGAACAGTTAGAGCATGGCTTAGCAGAGTACTTTCCCGAGTACAGCAGTATCCGTATTGATAGCGATAGCGCCAGAGGTAAAAACAAACTCGATAAAATGCTAGACAGCATTAACAATAACGAACACCAAATTCTAATAGGTACTCAAATTTTATCGAAAGGGCATCATTTTCCTAATGTAACCCTAGTATTGATCTTAGATATAGACGGTGCTCTTTTTAGTGCAGACTACAGAGCGGCAGAGCATTTAGCACAGCTAATTACCCAAGTAGCGGGTCGTGCAGGTCGCGCTGAAAAGCCCGGTGAAATGTGGCTACAAACTCACGATCCAGCTCATCCCTTACTGCAAGATTTAATCAACAATGGTTATGGGCACTTTGCTCGATATGCATTATTAGAGAGAGAGCATGCGGCACTGCCTCCCTATACTTTTCAAGCACTTTTTAAAGCACAAGCAATGAGTGCACAGCTTGCACACGAATTTTTAGCTCATGTTAGACACTTTTTTGATCAGGATCCCAATGTGTTTTGTATCGGACCTATTCCTGCTTTGATGGAAAAAAGGCAAGGTCAATATCGCATGCAACTCGTTCTTCAAAGTACACAGCGCAGTCATTTACAACACGCCCTTGGGCAGCATATACATCAGATAGAAGACTTGCCCCTTGCCAATAAAGTGAGGTGGTCTTTGGATATTGATCCTCGAGACTTTAGCTAGGATTGCAACCTAACTCAAAAATAATAAAGATACTGATTGATGAAAATATCAGTCAAGGTAAAATAATACGTCGTTTCTCTCCCTGTTTTCGGATATATCATTTTCATGGCTCCTAAAGATTACGTGGCCCGCGGCCGTAATAAAAAACCAGCTCCTCCGCCTCCTAAAGCTTCATTACCTTGGTTAAGAATTATCATCACTCTTAGCCTGCTAGGATTATTTGCTTATTTTTTATGGAGTATTAAGGGTAAAGCACCATATACTGAGGCCGAGATTGAAACTAGCTCTCAAGTACAAATAGCCGAAAATGGTGAAGCTCTACCCGAAATACCCGAAGAAGAATGGGAGTTCATTAAAACATTACCGGAATACACAGTGGAGATTGAGCAACAAGAACAAGACCAACCTATAGTGCAAAGGCTAATGCAATGTGGTTCATTTAGAAAAGAACACCAAGCCCAAGAACTAAAAGCTCAAATTGCATTTCAAGGTTTAGAAGCCCAGGTACGATCAAGTAAAGGCACTTCTGGTTTGTGGTATCGGGTGATTTTAGGGCCTTATGACAGTAAGCGCTTGGCTGAAAAAGATCGCCACACCTTGCAAAGAGCTAAAATTATTGGCTGTAAGATTTGGAACTGGAATTTAAACTAATAAGGTTTTGAGCTAACCGGCACACCTAAATGTGCGAGTTAGCCATAATCTTAAAGAAAACTAACTTGGAAAAGCAAAGCTTACACCTTCGCGTACGCCACTTGAAGGCCACCTTTGGGTAATGGTTTTACGCTTAGTATAAAACCTAACGCCATCTGGGCCATAGGCATGCAAATCACCAAACAATGAACGCTTCCAACCGCCAAAACTATGGTAAGCCACAGGCACAGGTAGAGGGACATTAATTCCCACCATTCCCACTTGTATATTGTCTGAGAAGTACCTAGCCGCTTCACCATCCCGAGTAAAAATACAGGTACCATTACCGTATTCATGATCATCAATTAACTGCATCGCTTGTTGCATAGTGTCTACGCGGATAACTTGTAACACAGGACCAAATATCTCAGCCTTATAGCTTTCCATATCTTTGGTGACGCCATCAATTAAAGTGGCACCGATAAAGAAACCATTATCGTAACCTTCAACCTTAGTATTTCGGCCATCGACTACAATTTTAGCGCCTTGTTGTTCGGCACTCGCTAAATAACCGCTGACCTTGTCTCGGTGTTGGCAACTAATCAGCGGGCCAAAATCGTTACTCGCATCTGTGTAAGCCCCTACTTTCAATCCAGTCATAGCTTGTTGCATTTTGTCTACTAAGGTATCGCCAGCTTTGTCGCCAACGGCCACAACAACAGACAAAGCCATACAGCGCTCTCCAGACGATCCAAAGGCCGCTCCTAACAACTGATTAACGGCGTTATCCATATCAGCATCAGGCATCACTATGGCATGATTTTTAGCACCACCTAACGCCTGACAACGTTTACCGGCAGCATTAGCTGTGGTGTAAATATATTCTGCGATTGGCGTTGAACCAACAAAGCTCACAGCTTTTACTGCGGGGTTAGTCAGCAACTCGTCTACCGCTTCTTTATCACCGTTCACTACATTCATGACGCCATCTGGCAAGCCTGCTTCTTTTAGCAATTGTGCAATGAAAAGTGTTGAGCTAGGCGCACGTTCAGAAGGTTTAAGAACAAAGGTATTGCCGCACACTATTGCTAACGGAAACATCCATAAGGGCACCATAGCTGGGAAATTAAACGGGGTAATCCCCGTTACCACACCCAAAGGTTGAAGCTCACTCCATGAATCAATATTCGGCCCCACATTTCTACTGTGCTCACCTTTTAATAATTGTGGCGCACCACAAGCAAACTCGACATTCTCAATGCCCCTTTGAATTTCGCCAGCCGCATCATGACTGATCTTGCCGTGCTCTTGACCAATCAACTCGGCAATATGCTCAGCATTGTCTTCAAGCAATTGCTTAAATTTAAACATCACCCTCGCCCGCTTCAATACCGGAGTATTTCGCCATGCAGGAAACGCTACTTGAGCAGTATCGATTGCCTCTTGCACAGTTTCTGCCGATGCCAATAGAACCTGCTTATCCACAGCCCCTGTTGCTGGGTTAGTGACATCTTGGGTGCGCCCTGAAGGAGTGACTATTTCTCCCTTAATAAAATGTCCAATAGTTGTCATAATTTTTCCTCAAACACAGTGCTACCCATTACCCAAATAAGGTCAATAGCAAACTGGGTAGTCTTATTAATAGAATGAAGCTTACCGACAGTTTTCTTTGTTGATTTTATGTGCACTGTCGGTAACCTTTTGATTTAAAGTAGGTTAGTCACTACTTTTAGTTAGGTGATGGTAACCACGGTTGTAATAAACGAGTGCTCCAGCCTGTTCTTTTTGTTTGATCCCTACCACTTCACAGATAATGACGTCGTGAGTAGCGACACTTTTCATTTCCACAATATTGCAATCAAAGGACACTGCAGACTCATCTAAAAGCGGTGAGCCAGTGACTAGGGTTTTCCAAGTGCCTTGTGCAAAACGTTCAGACATGGGTGCTTTTCCACCAAATAGATTTGATAAATTATCTTGTCCTGCGTCTAAGGTATTTATCACCAAACTGCTAGCGTTCTCAAAGGCTTTATAAACAGAAGCCCCGCGGTTTAAACACACCAATAGTGTAGGTGGGTTGTCACTCACACTGCATACGGCCGTAGCTGTAAAACCCGCTTTGCCTTGACCTGAGCCTGTGGTCACAACGCTAACTGTACCTGGTAAGGCTGACATACCCTGTCTAAATTCATCTCCAGAAATACACGGCGCGGTGTTCTTAAGTATCACTTCTTTTAATGCGCTCATGATGAGTCTCCTAGCTTAATATGTTTGTGTTATACAATTTTGCAGGCTTGCTCAAAGGCTAAGCGAGGCAGACGTTTATGAACTTTTTCACTGTCGCCATAGCCAAGGTTAATTAAAAAGTTAACCTTCCATGTACTATCTGCGAAAAATGTTTCATCTAATAATTTGGGGTTAAACCCAGACATAGCGCCGCAATCTAACCCTAAGGCACGAGCTGCACTTATTAGATAAGCACCTTGAAGTGAGCTGTTGCGCATAGCCGTTTCATAAGCCGCTTCTGGGCTACCAGTAAACCAACTTTTAGCATCAGCGTAAGGAAACAAAGTCGGCAGTTCTTCATAAAACTCTTCATCAAAAGCAACAATAACCGTACAAGGAGCCGACATAGTTTTATCTAAATTACCGCTCGATATTGTAGGCTTTAATTTTTCTTTACCCTCCGCAGACGTCACAAATACAAAACGTGCTGGGCTGCAGTTAGCTGACGTAGAGCCCAGCTTAACCATGTCATATAATTGAGTTAACAAAGCTTCAGGAATAGGTTTATCTTGCCAGTTTGAGTGGGTATGCGCGTCGTAAAAGAGTTGCGAAAGTGCTGCATCGTCTAAAGGTGTTGTCATCGGTAATGTTCCAAAATTTGTATTATTAATTTAAAAATTAGTTAGATAAGAATGTGAGTAATTTATCGTTGAATACATCTGGGGTAGTAACCGTACAAGCATGTCCCCCGTATTCATAAACTGCCAACTCTGCATTAGGTAAAAAGCCTGCTAGCACTTCAGATCTTTGCCAAGGCACCAACATATCGTCCTTGTTAGCAACGATTAAAGTAGGGGTAGTAATGCTTGCTATATCAGCCTCTATATCAAACTCGCTTAAAGCTTGTATTCTTGCTAATAAATTGGGTTTGTCAGGGAAAGACGCAAGCATATGTTGTTCTTCTTGCTCGAGCATATCGATATTTTGCATGATCCAATCTGGTGGATACAAAAACAAAGCTTGGGCCTGCAAGTACATTAGTGGCGGGCTATTATCTAATAATGATTTTCTTACCCTAAAACAACGTAAACTGTGTTCATTAGGGCTACTCCACGCATTAATTAACACCAGACTTTGTAGCAATTCGGGGCGCTCGATAGCAATTTGTAAGCCCACTAAGCCACCTAATGCATGGCCCACAAAATGGCAATCGCTCACATCGATACTATCTAAAAGCGCGAGTAACTCTGTTGCCATTGATTGAATAGAGTAACCACTAGGTAAAACTCCAGGGCTGCGACCTGTGCCATTTTGGTCATAGACAATCACCCGAAAACTACTTTCTAAGGCAGGCAGTTGAGCTTTCCAAAAATGAGCAGAGCCGCCTAATCCAGAGCTCAATACAACAGTTGGCGCCTCCGGATGTTTAGAGCCCAGTATTTCAAAATACATGTTTAAACCTTATTACACATTTAGAATTTATACCGCTTTTTGCTGCAAGGCACGTGTCTCTAAAAGCACTAGTCAATGTGGGCAATACTTGCGATCTCCACTAGCGCTTCCGGCTTAACCAAGCCACATTGAATACAGTAGCGAGCTGGTTTTTCGCCAGGGAAATACTCAGCATACACCTTATTCAACGCTGGATAGTCATCCCAACTGGTGATCATTATGGTGTTAAATGTCACATCATCCATAGTGCCACCAGCAGCTTCAACTACACTTTTAATGGTTTCTAAAATGTAACGAGTTTGCGCTTCTGCATCCCCAACGTGAACAATATTATTGTCTTTATCAAAGGCTAACGTACCCGAAACATACAAGATATTATCCGCCATAGAACCCGGAACAAAAGGAGCGATTGGGGTACTAGTGCCTGGTGGTATGATTGCTTTTTTACTCATTTTAGATTTCCTTTAATTTAGTTTTTTATGGTAATTATTTAGTGGCTTTATTAAGCCAGAACATCACAAAATTCATCTACACTAGATACCCAACCAAAAAAAGTAGCTATATTAAACAGCGCCGATTCTTGGATCATATCCGAGCCCGCTTGATAGGTAGCATCAGCCAATACAACGCCAAAATACTCCAAGAAAAAGCCATCTCGTAAGGTTGATTCCACACATACATTGGTAGCAATACCAGTAAACACTAAGTTACGAATGCCACGACTACGCATCATGCTATCTAGGTTAGTGTTAAAGAACCCGCTATAACGGGTTTTGGGGATAATGATATCTCCCTCTTGAGGGGTTAGCTCATCAACCAGTTCGTAGTCCCAGGTACCTTTTGCTAAGAGTGTGCCCATAAGCTCTGGGTTTTTACGCATGGTTTTTAAAGCGTTAGATTTATACCAATTTGGCGACCCTGGGCCACCTGCTTCAGCATATTTGTTGTCCCAACCATTTTGAAAGAACACAATAGGCATGTTAGCTTTTCTAGCCGCGGCAATCGCTTTAGCAGTTTGCGCAATTACAGGGCCTGTGCTTGAAATATCAAAGCCAGCCTTGTCTAAATAACCATTTTTACTGGCGTAAGCATTTTGCATATCTACAACTATTAGCGCAGTTTCAGTTACATCAAAGGCTAACGGTTCTGGCTTTGCAGGTAATATAATTTCATTAGGCTTATCGCCAGTACAATAACCAGCAATGGGGAGTTCTGTAACTTCAGACATTATTCACCTACCGCTGCTTTGATATGTTGACGAGATTTCATAAGTGGTTGAATCTTTTGTCCGTAATCATCCATGCCTTGGATAAAGTCATCAAAGGTTAGGAGTACACCCTCACAACCCGGCACAGTATCAATTTCGTCTAGCATGGCGGCAACTGAAGCATAAGAGCCTACTAAAGTGCCCATATTTAGGTTAACCGCTGATGTAGGATCAGTCATATCTCGAATATTGGTATCTTTTCCTGATTTTTTATCTGCGGCGCCCTGTTGTGTCATCCAATCTAAAGCAGATTGATCTTTACCATCTTTATACATTTGCCACTTAGCCATGGCTTTTTCATCAGTTTCGTCGGCAATAACCATGATCAATACCACCGAACCAACGTTTCTGCCTTTTTCTTCTGCCACAACTTTTAAACGCTCTGCCGTAGGGGCAAAAGCAGTTGGCGTATTTACGCCTTTTCCAAAGCAAAAGTTGTAATCTGCATGTTCAGCTGAAAACTCCATTCCCGCGGAACTTTGACCTGCACAAATAATAGGAATTTTAGATTCAGGCATGGGCTTCATACGGCAATCTTCCATATGGAAATGGTCACCTTTAAAATCACTACTTCCGGTTTCCCACAACTCTTTACACACTTTTATATACTCACCCAAGTATTCGTAGCGGTTAGAGAAAAACTCATCTCCAGGCCACATACCCATTTGTGAATACTCTGGACGTTGCCAGCCAGTAATTAGGTTTACACCAAAGCGGCCGTGAGAAATTGAATCAATAGTCGCCGCCATTCGGGCGACTATTGCCGGTGGCATCACTAATGTGGCGGCCGTTGCATATAGTTTAATTTTCGAGGTAACCGCGGCTAACCCTGCCATAAGGGTGAAAGACTCCAGGTTGTAATCCCAAAACTCAGTGTCGCCACCAAACCCTCTCAACTTAATCATGGATAAAGCAAAGTCCATATCGTACTGCTCTGCTTTTTGGACCACCTCTTTATTTAAATCAAAACTAGGTTTGTATTGAGGTGAAGTCTTTGAAATTAACCAGCCATTGTTACCAATTGGAATAAATACGCCTACGTCCACTATTGCCTCACTTATTTTTTGATTATCTTTATTACGTGCAACTAACTTAATTTGTAAGTAACAGCGTGACAGTTATAAACTGCTTAGTTGTTAAACAATAACCTGACTTAGCACATTTCAGACCAAATGGTAAAAACCTATATATAACAACACGATAAAAACAAAACACAGGCAAACTTGGACCAAACGGTCCAAAATGTTGCGTGATATTCGTGCAACAACGCACAAAAAAAAGGCACGTGAGAAAACCTAGATTATTTTAATCAGGGATATTAGAATTCTAGGGAACCAATTAAAGGATTCATTTACCTTGTCATCGGAAAAAACAACAGCCAATTCAGATACATCCCAAGCACTAGGCGGCGGAACTAAGCGTAGTCGAGCAAAACTAGATAAAAAGAATGCCATAATGCAAGCCGCACTAGAATTATTTTCTCGCCATGGTGTAAAAGGTACCAGAGTTGAAAAAATAGCTGCTTTAGCCAAGGTATCCAAAACTAACTTACTCTATTATTTCAATAGTAAAGAGCAACTCTACATAGAGGTAATGCAGCGACTATTGCAGGTTTGGCTTGCGCCTTTGGCTAGTTTTAACGAAGAACAAGATGCCATACAAACAATCAATGACTACATTAGAGTAAAATTAGAACTATCAAGAGACCACCCAGCGGAGTCTCGACTGTTTTGCATGGAAATGCTTCACGGTGCACCATTATTAGAAGATCAGCTAAAGTCTCCATTAAAGGAATTGGTTGATTCAAAAGCTGCGGTTATTAATGCTTGGATTGCTGCAGGAAAACTAGCGCCTGTAGACCCATACCACTTAATTTTCACTATATGGTCAACCACCCAACACTATGCAGATTTTCGCGTGCAAATTGAATCTATCACAGACAAAAATCTAGATGACCATGACTTTTTTGAGAGTACCCTTAGCAACCTACAAAACATCATTTTGCAAGGTGTACGCCCTAGTTAAATTAAGCAATGCTAAAGGGAATGCATAGTAGCTATACCTTACAACACCTTGCGTACTTGAAAAAAAATCAATGCTCCCCACATCTAATCCATCTGGCAGCGTTTTAAATTATTAAATCGCCATAGCCCACTCTTAGCCCTAACAACCAATAATTGATTAACCCTTGGTTGTTAAGAGATATCGAAGGAATTTTCGTGACTACAATTGTATCTGTACGCCGTAATAACCAAGTAGTTATTGCAGGTGATGGCCAAGTATCACTTGGTAATACCGTAATGAAAGGCAATGCTAAAAAAGTACGCCGTTTATATCATAACAAAGTACTGGCAGGGTTTGCCGGCGGCACCGCCGATGCATTTACCTTATTTGAACGGTTTGAGTCTAAATTAGAAATACACCAAGGTAACTTAACCCGTGCAGCGGTTGAGCTGGCCAAAGATTGGCGTAGTGATCGCGCTCTTCGTAAGCTTGAAGCCCTGTTAGCGGTAGCAGATGAAACTGCCTCTTTCATTATCACGGGTAACGGTGATGTGGTACAGCCAGAGAATGACTTAATTGCCATTGGTTCGGGAGGAAACTTCGCTCAAGCTTCAGCAATGGCACTACTTGCAAATACAGAGTTATCGGCAAAAGAAATTGCTGAAAAAAGTTTAACTATAGCCGGCGATATTTGTGTGTTTACCAATCATAGTCAAACAGTCGAAACCATAGACTACTAATATCAAACAGAATTTTACGAGCCACGCTTCAAAAGTGACTCACTTTATATAAGGTTTTCAATATGTCAGAAATGACCCCAAGAGAAATTGTTCACGAGTTGGACAGTCACATTATCGGCCAACAAGATGCTAAACGTGCAGTATCTATCGCGTTACGTAATAGATGGCGAAGAATGCAACTTGAGCCAGAACTTCGTCAAGAAGTCACGCCCAAAAACATCCTAATGATAGGCCCTACTGGTGTGGGTAAAACGGAAATTGCACGCCGCCTAGCAAAACTTGCCAATGCGCCTTTTATTAAAGTTGAAGCCACAAAATTCACGGAAGTGGGCTATGTGGGTAAAGAAGTGGAAACCATCATCCGAGACTTGGCTGATATCGCCGTTAAGATGACCAAAGAGCAAGCTACGCAAAAAGTAAAATTTCGCGCCGAAGAAAACGCAGAAGAGCGTATCTTAGACGCTCTATTACCGCCCCCCGAAAACGCCTTTGGCGAAAAAGAAGAGCCGCAAGACAAAGGCACCAGACAAATTTTTCGCAAAAAGCTACGTGAAGGCCAGTTAGATGATAAAGAAATCGAGCTAGATTTTGCTGCGCCTCAAGTTGGCGTAGAGATCATGGCGCCTCCGGGTATGGAAGAGATGACCAACCAACTTCAAGGTATGTTTCAAAACTTATCAGGTAAGGAAAAGAAAAAGAAAAAACTTAAGGTTAAAGAAGCCTTTAAGTTATTGATTGAAGAAGAAGCCAGCAAACTAGTGAATCAAGAAGACTTAAAGCAAACCGCTATTGAATCATTAGAGCAAAATGGCATTGTCTTCATCGATGAAATTGACAAAATTTGTAAGCGCGAAGGCACTACCAGCGGTGGCGATGTCTCCCGTGAAGGTGTACAACGAGACTTACTGCCATTAGTTGAAGGTTCAACCGTATCCACTAAACATGGCATGGTAAAAACTGATCACATTTTGTTTGTTGCATCTGGCGCATTCCAAATGAGTAAGCCATCTGATCTTATCCCTGAGTTACAAGGCCGCTTACCCATTCGTGTTGAATTATCAGCATTAACGTCTGATGACTTTGTGCGTATTTTGACAGAACCTAATGCTTCGTTAACCGAGCAATATGTGGCTTTACTTAAAACCGAAGGGGTTGATGTAACCTTTACCGAAGAAGGTATTAAGCGAATTGCTAATGCCGCTTGGCAAGTAAATGAACGCACCGAAAACATTGGTGCTAGACGTTTACACACAGTTATGGAGCGCTTAATGGAAGAAATTTCTTACGACGCTTCTGAAAGAAACGGGGAATCATTGATAGTCGATGCTGAGTACGTTAACAATCATCTAGATATGCTAGTAGAAGACGAAGACCTAAGTCGCTTTATTCTTTAATCACGTGCTACATAGTATCTAGCACATAAAAAATGCCGCTTATTTTAAGATAAAAGTAAGCGGCATTTTTGACTTTAAGGTTTGATATAAAGTTTAGCGCTAGCCACATCAATAATAGTGCTCATCTGGGCCAGGTGCTTATTACCTAAAACACCAATAAGACGTGGTTGGTTTTCAACATTTACCGCATTCATTAATGCAGTAAAATCAGTAGTAAAAAAGTCATCTGAAATAGTCGTATGCCCTAAGGTAATAAGACCATTTTTAAATACCTTCATAGGCAGCTCTATTCCTTCGCCAATAACGGTTTTTGCAGTGGGGTGGTCTTTCAAATCTAAACCAAACGACTTAAGTACAGACTCATCTAATACTATTTCAGGCGCTCCAGTATCAACTAATAATCTGACTTTTTGCTCTGCTAATAGAGCATCAACAAAACTAAAACCCATTGGTGAATTTTGCAAGGTAACGATATTGTATGGTTTATCAAAAGTTGCAGTTAGAAATTTATCTATGTCGGTCTGGCCATCAGGGAGCAGCAGCTTAGCGTTTTTCACGTCCAGCAAAGCATTCAACTCAACCAATGCATCGTTGCCTATAATACCCATCACTTCGGGAGAAAACCGGTTTGATGAATCATTAGAGAAAATAGACGTAAGACGAAGTTGTTTTTTGCCAATAGAAAATTGAGCTATATCCACTGGCATAGTAGCAATTTTGCCCGCATCAGCATCGCCTATGCGAACCCCGTCGATTCTATCCTTGTTAGTATTAATAGCAAAAACATCTAGGTTTTGACTAAAAATAACAGTGCCAGTTACACCGGTATCAAGTATGAATTTTGCCTGTACGTCATTGATAGAGGCATGTATTTCAAAGTGCCCATCTTCAGTCTTGATTAGAGGGATATGCTCCATCTCCGCATATGATAAAAATGACATGGCTGTTAAAAATACCAAAATGAATGCTTTCAAAAAAATATCCTTTTTATAAGTTGAAGTTATTTGGCCCATTTTCTTTAGAGAAGTTCAGATTTACTGACGAGCAAATTGATTCAACATACCCTCTCAACAGCCAGGCATATTGATATCTTCAACATAGAATCGAGTCAGCTGCTCCCCGTTAATGTTGGAATTCAATGAATACCTCTATTGTCGTAAAGAGTATGAATCAAGGTTTTGAATCCAAATAATGCACTTATCCACAGCACTTTTTATATTTTTTACCACTACCGCAGATACATGGATCATTCCGAGCAGGGGCTTTTTCAACGGTTACTGTACCCTTTTTATTCAGTAATGCAGTTAACTCGTTGATCTTCTCTACCGCTCCTTCCTTTGCATCAATGGTAATATCTGCATACAAATCAGCTTCAGCCACTAAAGCTTCAACTTCTTGCTTACGAGTGTCATTGGTAACCACTAACTTAAGGGGATATTTTTTGCTGCCTACAATACGGCTAGCGTTACGCTCATAACCGTATTTTAAAGTCGTTTGACGAGCGTCTTGACGACCTTTAAAAAAGAATTTATCTGACATTTGATGTTCCGAATATATAAAAGTAATGAGCAGATGCCATCATTAAATTGTCACAAAAACTAGTAAAAAATACTCTGCAAATACGAACAGGTTAAAGTGATAGGCTGCTATAAAAAATTATTCGCAAGTTTACTACAAGTACCAAGCTCACACATAGTCTGCCTGAGATTATTACAGTCTTTCGGACAAAAAAACGCCGCGCTAAGGCGGCGTTACAATTACAAATACTTTTTCTATAGTTACTCAATTAGCTGTTTCGGCTGAGTTCCTTGCTGCCCTGTTTTAGCCAAGATAAATGCGCCAATAAAAGCAGATAAAATAGAGCCTATCAATACCCCTACTTTAACACTCACCTGATACTCTAAGGGTTGCTCTTCAAAAGCTAAGGTCCCTATAAATAAACTCATAGTAAAGCCAATACCGCATAATAAAGTCACGCCGTACAGCTGTGCCCAAGTAGCTTTTTCGGGTAGTTTAGCCAAACCTGATTTAACGGTTAACCAACACACTCCGAAAATCCCCACCTGCTTACCAATAAATAAACCGGCAGCTATTCCTAAGGTAATAGGATTGAAGATATTATCCATAGTGGCACCAATTAATGACACGCCAGCATTGGCAAAGGCAAAAATAGGCAACACAAAAAACGCCACCCAACTATGAAGCTTATGTTCAAGGTGCTCCAACATTGGCTGACCATCGGTGTTTTTGAGTTTCAATGGGATAAACAAGGCTAATGCAAATCCTGCTAAGGTAGCGTGTACACCCGACTTTAACACTGCAGCCCATACAACAACCCCCACCAGAATGTAGATACCTTGAGTACGAACATTAAAGCGATTTAATAAAAACAACACAATTAATCCAGACACAGCAACCGCCAGAGAAACGGTAGATAAGTCTTGAGAATAAAATAGCGCAATAATAACAATAGCCCCAATGTCATCAAAAATAGCCACACTCAGTAAAAAGAGTTTTAAACTCAAGGGTAAAAATTTACCAAAGATAGTGAACACACCAACAGCGAAGGCAATATCAGTGGCAGACGGGATAGCCCAACCTGCAATTGCAACGGGGTCATCGCTATTAAACCAAACATAAATTAACGCTGGAAATACAATACCTGCAATGGCCGCCACTGCGGGTAATGTTATTTGGGCTGGTGACGATAAATTTCCTCCTAATATTTCTCGTTTAATTTCTAAACCAACAAGAAAGAAAAATATAGCCATTAAACCATCGTTTACCCACAGAATAAGAGGCTTAGCAATTTCAAAGTTTCCAAATGCTACAGTCACAGGGATAGCTAACAGCCCATTATAGAGCCCATTAAGCGGCGTATTAGCCATTATCATAGCTACTATAGCTGCCAGAATTAACACCACGCCACTCGCTGCGTCGTGCTTGAAAAAAGCCTGAATTGAACTAGGCATACTCCCCCCTTTACTAATTTTAAAAAGTAGTTATACAGAAAAAATATGCATTGTAATATTCGAATTATATTTGCATATCATCAACTTTAGATTGATGATTGTCGTTTTTATATAAGCTATCGCCCGTGACTAACCTAAACTATCAACATCTATTATATTTTTACATCACCGCAAAAGAAGGAAGTATCGCAAGAGCCTCTAAAGTATTGCACCTCACAGCTCAAACTATTAGCAGCCAGATATCAGTGTTAGAAGACACTTGCGGTTTTCAACTTTTCGATAGAATTGGTAAAAGGTTAGTATTAAATGAAAAAGGCAAGCTTACCTATACATTTGCAGATGATATATTCAAATTAGGTAATGAGCTTCAGCATACTCTAAAAAATCAATATCAAACCTCACAACATATTTTTACAGTGGGCATCACAGATGCGCTACCCAAAGTTTTAGCTTTCGATTTATTTCGCTCTTGTTTTGAAAACGACCTAAATACGCACCTTATTTGCAAAGAAGGAGATCTCGACTCTTTAATGACAGAACTTGCGGTTAATAAGCTAGATATAATTTTATCTGACAGACCTATGCTACCAGGTGTACATGTAAAAGCATTTAATCATGTTATTGGTGAAGGTGGCCTTACATTTTTAGCAAGTGCTAATCTAGCTGAGAGTTTAAAAGACAATTTTCCCCAATCCTTGCACCATCAACCCTTTCTAATTTCAGGCGAAAAATCAGTACAGCGACTAAACCTACTCACTTGGTTCGACAGTCTTGGTATACAACCAATCATAAAAGCAGAGTTTGAAGACAGTGCATTAACAAAACTTTTTGGGCAAGCTGGATACGGAGTATTCTGTGCGCCTACCTCAATCGAGCAACATTTAATGGAACACTATGATGTGAGCATTGTAGGTAGAACGAAAGATATAAAAGAAAACCTATATTTGATTTCCCCAGAACGAAAACTAAAACACCCGGCGGTTGTGCCTTTATTTGAACATGCTAAAACCATTGTTCAGGCTAAATAGAGTGGGGTTACAACTCTAAATAAGAATCTATTGAAATAGTGTAATTAGCCTTCTATATTAATGACACGCATGATTTACTAAAAGGATTTTTAACGTGTTTACCAGCATCTTTATGTCTTCAATATCAAGCCTAATACCATGTTAGCGGCAGTGACCCCTACCCTATTAAATGTTCGCAGTATGCCTACTCCAAGCTCAACTGTATTAGGGCAATTGACTCAAGGTATGGTGATAAAAGGTGATGGGCCTTTTGATGGTTGGGTGCAATTTAATTACCAAGATACCTTTGGTTTTATATCGGCTCACTATTTACAACCTATTAATGATTTAACCAAACTTACTGGAACCGTAAGTACCGACCGCCTTAATGTACGTGATGCTCCATCTGCTAGTGCAAAATACCTAGCCACACTGACTCGCGGCGCGTCTGTGAAAACCTTAGCATTTGTTAATGACTGGCTAGAAATAGAATTCAACGGATACACCGCATACGTTGCTGCTATTTATGTAGACTTGGTTTATTTATCAGCAGGCTATTACGCAAAAGTAAGTGCTGACTTATTAAATGTGCGGTCAGCCCCTTATCCAAACGCAGGCTTATTTGGGCAGCTTGCACAAGGAGAAAAGATTTGGGTAGAAGGACAGCAAAAAAGTTGGAGTCAAATTCGCTTTAATGGCAATCGTGGTTATGTTGCCAGCCAATATATTAATAAAGTAAATAGCACAGAGCCTGTTCCGATCGTTATAGATAACACTCAAGAAACTATCATTCCTCTCGAAAACCATAGAGAGAGTTTATCTCGATTGACACCCAACACTATTTTAACTGTGGCAGGGTCAAATGAGCAACGCAACGCAGCTGCCACTTGGAACAAATGGGGAGCTTTACTGGAATCACTCAGTGCTAAAAAAGAGCTAGATGTGGCCTGTGCATTGGCTGTACTTTGTGTAGAAAGCTCTGGAAAAGGGTTTGAACAAAACAACAGTGATCGCATGATTATCCGCTTCGAGAATCACAAATTTTGGACCTACTGGGGTAAATATAATCCACAGCAATACCGACAACATTTTCGTTACAGCAACAACAAAGTATGGCAAGGCCACGAATGGCGGCGAGATCTAACTGGCGAATGGGTCAGTTTTCATGGGCGTCAAGCTAGCGAATGGCAAGTATTTGAATTTGCACGGCAGCTAGATGAAAACGCTGCCATGTTATCCATCAGTATGGGCGCACCGCAAATTATGGGGTTTCATTACGAACGTATTGGTTACCAATCTGTGGTTGAAATGTTCGATGCTTTCTCACGAAACATTCAAGGGCAAGTTAACGGTTTATTTGATTTTTTTTCAACAAGAATGCTGGGATATTTACGAGATTTATCTTTTGAAGAGTTCGCAGGTATGTACAACGGCTCAGGACAGAAACAAGTTTACGGCCAAAAAATACAACAACATTATGCGGCATTTAAAAAGATGATGCCTAATTTGGATAACAGTCATCCCTAGGAGGGAATATGAACGTTTTTTCTTTTATAAGTAACATTTTTGAACCCGCAGTAAAATTAATTGATGAAGTACACACCAGTACTGAAGAAAAGCTCAAACTTCAAAGCCAAATTAAGGCTGTCGAAAACGAACTGCTTGCAAAGGTAATCGATTACGAAAACCAATTATTGCAAAGCAAAACCGCCATTATTACTGCCGAAGCAACGGGCCAGTCTTGGATGCAACGTAATTGGCGGCCTATCACAATGCTTACATTTTTAGGTCTGGTGGTATTTGACAGCTTTGGCTGGCTGCCTAACCCGTTAGCGAAGGAGGCATGGACTTTATTGCAGATTGGTTTAGGGGGATATGTTGCAGGACGCTCGGCAGAAAAGATGACTCAACAATATTTAAAAGCTCGCCCTGCCGAGCCAAAAAACGATATGGCCAAAGGATAAAGCCAACTCACCCATAGGTATCCCGTAAACCTGCTAAATAACTCATCTATCAGTTAAGAATGTTTAGCAGGTTAATCATTCATTTTTTGAGATACACCCGAGCAGTCTTTAAACTGTTTAAAAAACCGCCGTGCAATCTCGACATTTAATCTTCAGTTCCGTATGATGCGCGCCTTCGCTTGCTTGATAACCTTATCAGGGTGCAAGCCCATCTATTTACTTTATCTCTGGACGACAAACTTTTGATTTCTACTGCAAATATCACCATGCAATTTGGCGCTGAGCCATTGTTCGAAAATATCTCAGCCAAATTTGGCCAAGGCAACCGCTACGGACTGATAGGTGCCAATGGTTGTGGTAAATCAACCTTTATGAAAATTCTAACAGGTGAACTAGTACCCAGTGCTGGCAACGTGTCGATAACCCCTGGAGATAAAGTTGGTACTCTAAGCCAAAACCAATTCGCTTTTGAAGAATTTACTGTTGTCGATACCGTGATCATGGGTGACACCAAACTCTGGAAAATTAAGCAAGAAAGAGACGAAATCTATTCTAAGCCCGAAATGAGTGAAGAAGACGGTATGCACGTTGCTGAACTTGAAACGCAATTTGCAGAAATGGATGGCTACACAGCAGAAGCTCGTGCTGGAGATTTACTAATAGAAGCTGGCATAGAAGAAGACGCTCACTTTGGTTTGATGTCACAAATTCCCCCAGGAAAGAAGCTCAGAGTATTATTGGCTCAAGCATTATTCTCTAACCCAGACATATTGTTATTAGACGAACCTACCAACAACTTGGACATTTACACCATTAATTGGTTAGCTGAAGTACTAAACCAACGTAAATGCACAATGATCATTATTTCACACGATCGTCACTTCTTAAATTCTGTCTGTACCCATATGGCAGATATTGATTACGGCGAGCTACGCATCTATCCAGGTAACTACGAAGCCTATCAGGCCGCATCATCACTAATACAAGAACAGTTATTGACAGAAAATGCCAAGAAAAGCGCCGAAATGGATGAACTACAAGCCTTTGTTGACCGCTTCTCTGCAAATGCCTCAAAAGCAAAACAGGCTAGTTCTCGGGCAAGACGATTAGAAAAAATCACCCTTGATGAAGTTAAATCATCTAGCCGGCGTACTCCTAGAATTGTTTTAAAGCAACATAAAAAACTGCATCGCCAAGCTTTAATTCTTGAACAGCTAGGCCATGGATTTGATGACGAGTTGCTATTTAAAGGCGGAGAGTTAATTTTAGAAGCTGGTGCAAGGCTTGCAGTTATCGGTGAAAACGGTGTCGGCAAAACCACATTCCTACGCTGTTTGGTTGATGAGTTACAAGCAAAAGAAGGCGTGGTGAAATGGTCTGAAAATGCAACTATTGGGTATTGCCCCCAAGACAGCACAGCCGACTTTGCAGAAGATTTAACCTTATTTGATTGGATGTCCCAATGGCGAACTCCAAAACATGACGACTTAGCAGTAAGAGCCATGTTAGGTAGCTTGCTTTTCAGTGCAGATGACTTTAACAAAAAAGCCAAGGTATGCTCAGGTGGTGAGAAAAACCGCCTATTGTTTGGCAAGTTGATGATGTCTGATATCAATGTACTGATAATGGACGAACCCACAAACCATATGGATATGGAAGCCATTGAAGCACTTAATAACGCCTTGAAAAAATTCGACGGCACCTTGATTTTTGTAAGCCATGATAGACAATTTGTATCTTCACTTGCTACCCGAGTAATTGAAATAAACAACCAAGAAGTGATTAACTTCCAAGGTACTTACAACGAATACCTAGCCAGCCGTAAAGAAGCCCAAGCAAGAACTTAAGACTAAATCAGCCCATATTAAAGGTATGGGCTAAGACCTCTTAAAATCTATCACTCAGTTTCACCGCCCATTTTTTTATGCGATAAGTTTTTCTATGTACCCCTATAGGTTTTATATTGGGCCATTGCATAGTACATCATTAATAATTAGTCTAGGTTCACAGTATTTTATTCAAACAGAGTGGCACATGAACCAAGAGACCCAAAACATTCCTTTAGTTGATTCTTCACGCCGCAAATGGCTTAAGTCTGTAGGCTTAGGCGCTGGTGCAATGGCACTTACAGCATGTGTTGATTCAAGTGTGAAAGAACTTAGTGCTGCAGGCATGAAGACCGATCACTTTCCAACGGCTACACCTAACCTAAATGATGGCTTGGTTCGTTTATCATCGAATGAAAATGCTTTTGGTCCTTCAGCTAAAGCTGTCGAAGCTATGCAAGGCGAATTGTTTAATCTTGGCCGATATGCAGATGCTACCACCAGTGTTCTCATCAAAAAGATTGCCGCTCAAGAAGGTGTGTCTGAAGACCAAATTATCGTAACAAATGGCTCGTCACCTATTTTGTTTGGTTATGCTGACTGGATAGCTAAGAATGGCGGTAAACTAGTTACCTCAATGGCGACATATGAAGGCGTGCCTCGCGGTGCTGCATTTATGGGTGCTGATGTTACTTTTGTTCCTTTAGATGCTGATATGAACTTCGATCTTGATGCCATTGAAGCTGCCGTGACTGACGACACTACTGCAGTTTATGTATGCAATCCAAACAACCCAACAGGTACAGTTGTAGATGCCGCTAAATTAACCGCATTTGCTAAACGTGTTTCTAAAAGATGTCAGGTTTTCATCGATGAAGCCTATATCGAAATGACAGATGCATATCCTGCCAATGTGCAATCAAAATTAGCAGCAGATGGGCATAATGTGGTTATTTGTCGCACGTTCTCAAAAATTCATGCCATGGCAGGACAACGTTTAGGTTATGCCATTATGCCTGCAGAGCAAGCTAAAACTATGGGTCGCATGTTACGTATGGGTGGTGTGAATTACCTAGGTCTAGTTGCCGGTATGGCCAGCATGGACGACCACGCTAACTTAAATAAAATGCGTGACATGATAAAGACAGAGCGAGAAAAACTTACAACTGCCGCAGAAGAATTAGGCCGCCCCTATGCGAAAAATCCTCAAGGTAACTTCATCTATATGGATACAGGTATGCCTCATGATGAATTCGCAGCAAAAATGAAAGCACTTAAGGTGAGAGTTGTTGGTAGAACTTGGCCTGGCTATGACTCATGGTCACGTATTAGTGTGGGCACACCATCAGAAACAGATGCTTGCGTTGCAGCATTAAAAGCGGTTTTAGCGTAAATCGATTGCAATAATAATAATATCTCTTCATATAGACCTGAGTAGCGCTAGCAATAGATATACTGAGGTCTAAATGAAACACTACAGCCTAATCATATTTGATTGGGCTTTTTTTATGCTCAATATAGAGTTTAAGACACTCAACTACCATGGAGCAGGCAGCAAAACTTGATAACATAGCCACATATGACAATCTAATGGTCTTCGACTAATGCAAAATCATAACGCCTCTCCCCTAAATGACTTTATTGAATATCCACCAGCAGAAATGCTAGCGCGTTCTAAACAGTTTTATATAGACATAAAACGTCGCCATAGCATTCGCCAATTTAGTGATCGGAACGTTGATAAAGCTATTATTGAAAATTGCTTAAAGGCCGCAGGTACCGCACCTAACGGCGCAAACCACCAGCCTTGGCACTTTGCTGCTATTCATTCACCAGAAATTAAAAAGCAAGTACGAGAACAAGCAGAAGCCCACGAACGAGGCTTTTATGAAGGCCGAGCAGGAGAAGAATGGTTAGGAGCTTTAAAGCCATTAGGCACAGACGCAAACAAGCCTTATCTTGAACACGCCCCCTGGTTGATTGCCATTTTTAGTCAGAAAAATAAAGAGTCTGAAGCCGGCCAAAAACAAAATAACTACTATGTACATGAGTCAGTAGGTATTGCCACAGGCTTTTTGATAAATGCCTTACATCACTCAGGCCTAGTTACTCTTACCCATACTCCTAAACCCATGAGTTTTTTATCTAAAATTTGCAAGCGTCCAGACAATGAACGCCCCTACATGCTGTTAATCGTGGGCTATCCTGCAAGTAGCGCTACTGTACCTCACCACGCTAGTACTAAAAAATCACTAGATGAAATTGCAAGTTTTCTATGATGGCTATCAAAGCACTTTTAACAGCGGTTATCTTATTGTTTTCAGGCCTAGGTATTGCCTGCCAAGAGTGGCAAGCTAGTACCAAAAACAACCAAGTGTCAGGTTGGGATTATCAACTTAATCCTCAGAATGTAATGGTTACACCTGATCCTAAAGATAGTAGTGCTAAAGTAATAAAGTTTACTATCACCCCAGATTCAATTTGGCCTAATGGCCATACTCGGGCAGAATTAAAGCACAATGGTTGCGCAACAAACGAAGGTGATACTAGCTATTTTTCTTGGGAGTTTTATCTAGACAGGCCCATCAAGATCACTAACAACATAGCCTACTGGGAAACAGACAAAACCTACCAACAAAGTATGGGATTTTATCTCAAGCCAGAAGTTAAAAGCGGACATCCAATTACAGAATTGACATTTTTTAGTAGCCACCCAAAACGTCAGATACATTGGCAAACAATTGTTGAAGTAGATAAATGGCATAAAATAGATATGGCTTTGACCTGGTCTGAAAACAAACAAGATGGACGCATTAGCCTGTGGTTTAACAACCAAGCAGTGATTACCAAGTTAACGGCTAAAACCAAACCCGATGCTAACCAATTATTTGTGCAACTTGGTTTACATAGAAACCAATCAGACACACTTGTAGATACTATTTACCTGCGTAATGTCAAAGAGACTCGCTCTTTGGCACAACTGTTAACGGTTAAGTAAAGTGTAATAACAAGCCGCTATTGGGCTACTTTGCTAAATCGACCTCTCGGGCGGTTTTAAAATCTGAAGGCATTTTCCATTTAGGCCATTCACTTGAATTAGCTAATGTTTCTGTAATATCTACCATCAACTCAATATCTTGCTTTACACCACCGAGTGACCAGTCGGTAGAGTAGTCATCTGCTGCTTTATGATATTTATGGGCAATATAATCTGGGTCAGTATCACCTAAACTCATAAACAATAAGCTTGGTACACCTTGTTTAGCCATTGAAAAATGGTCAGAGCGGAAAAACAAACCATTTTGAGGACGAGGGTCTAGTTTCACCTTGCGGTTTTGTTTAGCAGTTGCAGCGGCAAGGTAGTCTTCCATTTCTGATAAGCCATCACCGTATTGCAGAATATAATCCACTTCATCAAGGACATTCATGCCATCAATGTTAACCAAAGCGACCATATCTTGGGTAGCTATAATCTCGCCTTTAGAAAACTGTTCAGAGCCAATTAAACCAGTTTCTTCTGCAGTAAAATTAATAAATAAAATCGACCGCTCAAAAGGGGTAACCTTATGCTTGGCCATTAATATTCTAGCCATTTCTAAGGTACCCGCAGTACCCGATGCGTTATCTACGGCGCCATTATAGATAATATCTCCACTAGGCGTTTTCTTAGTACCAAAGTGATCCCAGTGAGCTCCTACCAGTAAATATTCGTTGGGATACTTACTTCCCTCAATTTTGGCAATGACATTATGTGAGGTTGCATGACTTATCTCATTTTTAAGGGTCAAATTAACATTTTGCTTTAAGGTAACGGCACGAAAGCGTTTACTTAAGGCTTGCTTCTTGAGTACCTGATAATCAAGGCCTGACTGTTCAAAAATGTCCTCGGTAGCCGCCAATTGTAACCAGCCCATTATGGGCAACTTAGAGGCATTATCAGATGCATCAACAAGTGTATATTTGCTACCTGTATTAGAACTTTCTACCACACTCCAAGGGTAAGCTGCGGGGGCGGTTTCATGTACTATCAAGACTGCTTTGGCACCTTGGCGAGCAGCTTCTTCATATTTGTAAGTCCAGCGACCATAGTAGGTCATGGCATTGCCGGTAAATATCTCTGGATCTTGTGTCGCAAAACCTGGGTCATTCACAAGGACGATAACGGTTTTGCCTTTAACATCGACATTAGCATAGTCGTTCCAATTGTACTCTGGAGCATTAATACCATACCCCACAAATACCAAAGGCGTGTTATCTAATTCGATTTTTTCGCTAATTTGCTCAGTGCGAGCCGTAAAATCAGCTCCAGATTGCAAAGATAAGTCGCCAATCTTCAGCATAATATTTGGGTTTGGGGTAATCTGCGCCATAGGCACAGCTTGATAATAATGCCCTAAAGACGATTCACCAACTCGATTGGGGTTAGCGCCAACAAGCTCCATTTTTTGGTACTCGGTTGCCAAATACTCAATCGTAAGGGCTTCACCCTGGGTTAAAGGTCCGCGGCCTGCAAACTTATCTGAAGCCAGTACTTTAATATGTTCAGCAACCAAAGGTAAATCAACCGAAAAATGCTCTTTGGAGTCTGCAAAAACAGCAAAATTAATAAGTAAAAAAGATAGCGTGAATAAAGACTTAAGACGTAAACCAATAAAACGGAAAAAGAGTATAGGTGACATTTATAGAATCTCTTAATTATAATAGGGCAAGTTTATCGCACTTGCCTATACACTTCTAAATAAACCGCACCTACCTTATACATTTGATCACGAGACATACATGAAGCTAAATTTCCATAAATCATTCTGGGAAGCCCCCTGCACCACCGAACAGGATTTACACCAATTACTCGAACGAACCCATAGGGATGGGTATCAAGGCACTGAGTTATTTTTACCTTTTTTTGACTTTGATGCTGAATTGACATTGGCAGCCCATCGCCAACATTCCTTAAACATTATTACCGGAATAGCCACAGAGGGCAGTAACTTAGCAGAGCACCTTAGAAGTATGGAGCGACAAGTTGAAAAAGCCTTGTCATTTAATCCTATACTCATTAACAGTCATACAGGCCGTGATATTTTTAGCCTAGAAGACAATCTAGTACTGTTTGAACATGCTTTAGAGTTAGAGCAAAAATTCGATATTTGCATCACCCACGAAACCCATAGGTTCAGACCTACCTTCAGTACATTTGATACAGAAAAAATCGTCGCGGCGTTGCCTGAGCTAAAATTGAATTTAGACATTAGCCATTGGATGGTGGTTCACGAGTCCGATCTAAATGACCAACTAGCCCGGTTAAAGAAAATTTTTCCTCAGGTTCATCATATTCATGCCCGAGTGGGATTTGAAGAGGGGCCACAGGTAACTAACCCACAAGATTCTCTATGGAAAAGCCATGTAGATAACCATGTGAAGTTATGGCAAAGCGTCATAGATTTCGCTAAAAAACGCAATCAAGAAGACTTTACTATCACCCCAGAGTTTGGGCCATTTCCCTACGCCCATGTGCAGCCCCAATCACATCAACCTCTAGCTGATATTTGGGAAGCCAATAACTTTATGCGTAAGCACCTACAAGACAGATTGAGTTAAGCAACTCAGTCTGTCTTAAGGCTAAGATTAATTTAATGTTTTAAGCTGTTCGATAACATCTTCTGGCTCAGAACGGTTGCGATAATCAACATCAACAAAACGCCACACAATATCGCCCGCCTGGTTAACAATAAATGTCGCAGGGATAGGTAAAATACTGCCGTTACCGTTATTAATTTTTTCTAAATCTAACCCTCTGTCCTTTTTCATATGCTCGGTTAGTACCTCAGGTACTTGCCATGCCACACCAAAGGCCTCAGCTAATTTTGCATCTTGGTCAGATAAAACCGGAAATGTCAGCTCTTGCTTTTCAACAATACTTAATGACTCGTCAGGCACTTGAGCACTAATAGCGACGAGCTCAGCATTTAGCCCATGAATTTCTGCTAAACGCTGACTCAAGGCTCTAAGCTGCAGGTTACAATAAGGGCACCAACTGCCACGGTAAAAGGTCACCACTAGAGCACCATTTGCTAATAAATCACTGGACTTTACTTGCTTGCCATTGGCGTCAGGTAAATCAAAACTTGGTGCTTTACTACCAACTGCTAAAGCACTATCACCTTGTTTAAACGCTACAGCATCCGCTAAAAGTTTATCTACCTTTTGGGCAAACTCAGGGTTACCTTGGCGGGTTTTATCCATTTGTGAATCTGTTTGACTTCTAAGACTTGTCATTTTTTACCTAATCAATTATTTAAACAATTTGAGCTGCATTCGGAATAGAGCGCTCAATAAAAACTAAGGCGTCTGACTGTTCAGACTAAACAAAGTTCTCTATCTAACACCTTATAAATATATATTGTACTGGCTTAAAATGATTTAAAAGCCTAATTCTAGTGTTTAAGTTCAGTTGCAAAGGTTACGGAACAAACTACGGTCACCTAAAAATAAAAGCTAATCGACCATAAAGCCCCAACCATCACTAACACCACCGTGCTTATCCGCTATTCCAGCGAAGACATATTCAACCATGGTTATAAATTTATGGGTGGGCACCATTTTTCTGGAAATGCATACTGATATTGGGTCTTCGTCTACGTATATATCGACTTCAACATCTAAGAATTTTTCTACCACTTCGTTTGCCATGTTTGTTGCTGATTGCTCATCTACAAACAAGTGGCAAAAATCCACTACGTATTCTTTATCTAAATCAACACCACTATCTTTAAATTGCTGTAATACTTGTCCGTTGGCATCTTTTGGAAAATCCCTTGTTTGTGCACAAGCGGTTACAAATAAAACCATGAGACTTAGAAATATAATGCGTATCATAAAACTCCTAAAATTTAACCCTTCTGGGTATAGAAATGGGCGAACAGAAACTCACTTTACTCTACAATACCTCACCAAAGTATTTAAATGGGACTTAATATGAAAGCAGGGACAAAGTGGTCACTCAGAATTTTATCAACACTGGTAATTGTCGCAGCAATTGCATGGTGGACAATAGGCCCAGATTGGCGTGCTTTTTTGGCAGATCCACCTAAAGATACAAGAATTCTTTTTTGGAGCCAAAGTCAACGTGATGAGGGCTTTAAGCTACTCGATCAATTGCCCTGGTTAGTAAAATCTCGCGAAATATCCCCCAGTGAAAATATGAGACCCTTGCCAAAGGGAGATGGTATTTCATTAAGCCAAGATATTAACGCCTTTTTCGAAGAGCAAAATTTATCTGGCGCATTAATATTGCACAAAGGCAAAATACGTTACGAAAAGTACGGTTTAGGACACTCTCCAGACAAGCGTTGGACTAGCTTTTCAGTGGCCAAGTCCTTTACTTCAAGCCTAGTGGGAATAGCCTTAAAAGAAGGCCATATATCAAGTCTTAACGACAAAGTATCAGACTATATTGTAGGCCTTAAAGGCTCAGCATACGACCATGTCACAATCGAACAATTGTTGACAATGACATCAGGTGTAGCTTGGGACGAAAATTACTCCGACCCTAACTCAGACGTGTCACAATTTAACCTACACCAAGCTGAAGATGGCTTGCCTACCATTGTAAGTTACATGCGCCAACTTAAAAGAGCCCACCAGCCCGGTGAAAAATGGCATTACTCTACTGGTGAAACCAACCTAATAGGAATTTTAGTTGAACAAGCAACGGGCCGTCATCTTGCGGATTATCTTACCGAAAAAATTTGGCAACCCTTTGGTATGGAAAACAAAGCAAGCTGGTTATTAGGCGCAGACGGTTACGAAATTTCAGGTTGTTGTATTCAAGCCAGTTTACGTGACTTTGCACGTTATGGTTTGTTTATATTAGAAGGAGGGATTATAAACGGTGAGTCGGTTTTCCCCGATGACTGGTTAGCAAAAGCCACAAATAAGCACACTGATTTTGGTATCGACGGCAAGGGTTACGGATATCAATGGTGGACCTTTGATGACGGCAGCTTTACCGCCAGAGGCATTTTTGGGCAAACCATTTTCATCGACCCTAAGCTAGAATTAGTCATAGCTTTCAACGGCAATTGGCTCAACGCCAGTGATCCTATATTAAATAAAAAACGCTTTAACTTTATTGACCTAATAAGAGCATCAATAGATGCAGAAGCCAATTAACGAATTCACTTACTTTTTGCGGTTTATTTAAATTACCAAACTGATTCGGCTCAAGATGTGAGCCGAATCACCCACTTTAATCGGCCTAAAAACTAAAACAGTTAAACTTGGGAAGATCATGAAATACGGCCCCTTTACTCCACTAGGGTCATGTTCACCAAAGCGCCATATTCAACCTTATAAATGCACTCAGCACCCACAAACTCACTCTGTCCATTTAAAAAATAGGATGAGTAGAAGGTGTCATTTACTTGTTACAACCATCAAAAACTAGGAAGGTGATACTTAAACGATTAGTTATTGGCGGCTAATGTAAGCCCTAAACTAACAGGTGAAATAATTAAAAAACCACCCCGATATGTATTGACTGGATTATTTATAAAGGTTTCACAGGTAAAGAAGCGCTTACTCTGTTAGAATGTGGGCTAGCAAATTAAAGCTTCGTCCGACTGTATCTAATAACCCACCCACTTCTCCACTGATTTTAGTACCCAGATTGCCAACTAGTTTGGCTAACAACTCCATCACGCTTGAAATATATTACCAGCACCTGTTGGAAGCCATATTCGAGCAAAAGGAAACATCATGAATACTTTGTCATTAGGCGTCATTGGTTCTTCTAAAAAAGAAGACGAGCGACGGGTTGCAATCCATCCTGAACATTTATCAAGACTACCGACAAGCCTACGTAAACAACTCATTTTTGAAACTGGCTATGGTGAACGATTCGATATATCAGACGCAGAACTTGCTAGTCAAACAGGTGGGATCGCAACTAGAGACGAACTACTAGAGACCATGGACATCACTATTATTACTAAACCTATTCAAACTGATTTTGAACAGTTACGAGAAGGGGGAGTTTTATGGGGTTACCCACACTGCACACAACAACGAGAAATTACGCAAACTGCCATTGAGCGCAAGCAAACTCTAATCGCTTTTGAGGATATGTTTGTATGGAGCCCCAAGGGCCAAGCAGGTCGCCATACCTTTTATAAAAATAATGAAATGGCAGGCTATGCAGGAGTTATCCACGCGCTACAGCTAAAAGGCATAGATGGCCACTATGGCGATCAACGTAAAGTTCTCATTTTCAGTTTTGGAGCCGTTAGCCGAGGTGCCATTTATGCACTTAAGGCCCATGGATTTCGAGATATTACAATTTGCATTCAACGTCCTGATCATGAAGTACGTGAAGAAGTGTTAGATTGTCATTATGTAACGCTTAGACAGGGTAGAGAAGATGAAGCCCGCATGATAATTGTCGAACATGATGGAACTGAAAGACCATTATCAGAACTAATTAATGAATCAGGAATTATTGTTAACGGCACATTTCAGGATCCAAATATGCCTATTGATTTTGTTACTGAAGAAGAAAAAAACTGCCTAAATCCAGGCTGCTTAATAGTAGATGTAAGCTGTGATGAAGGTATGGGATTCTATTTTGCCAAACCGACTACATTCAAAAACCCAATGTTTAAGGTAGCCAAAGTCGACTACTATGCTGTTGATCATACCCCAAGTTATTATTGGGAAAGCGCTTCTCGCTCTATTTCCGCTGCTTTAGTTGTACATTTACCATCAATTGCCGCCGGACCTGATGGTTGGAAAAAGAATGAAACCATTCGCCGTGCCATCAATATTGACCAAGGTGTTATTCAAAAATCAGAAATACTAGCATTTCAAAATAGACACGCTACTTACCCCCATAAAGCGCCCTAGTGCATCATTACATTAATGGGTTCTATTTCTAAACCACTACCTGTATTTTTGATATTCAAACTAGCCCTTAAAGTCAGTACTTAGTAAGTACTGCTGGGCACAAAGAGAGTTTAGAGAACTTGTGTGGGGTGTATATACCAACCACTTTTTGATTTTCACAATCATTGACTTAATTGGAGTTCTCTGGCGTTGCTTAGCAAGATAAGTTAATCCACACACACCTTGAAAAGTATAAAATTTCCCCAATATCGAATAAGTGATAATCAATATCACGCCTTTAAGGAACCGAATTATGGAACTGTTACTCGAGTATATTTTAACGGCACAAACCCTCATTTTAGTATTTGTGATAGTGCTACTTAAAACCTCCATTAAGTTTGTGCCACAAAACCGAGCCTATGTCATTGAACGCTTCGGTAAATATCAGTCAAGCAAAGAAGCAGGTCTTAATTTTATTTTTCCATTTATCGACCGGGTGTCAGCAGATCGCTCCCTTAAAGAGCAAGCCGTAGATGTGCCAGAACAAAGTGCCATTACTAAAGATAACATTTCATTACATGTAGATGGTGTACTGTATTTTCGTGTACTTGACCCTTACAAAGCGACCTATGGGGTAGACGATTACGTATTTGCCGTGACTCAACTTGCACAAACCACAATGCGTTCTGAGTTAGGTAAAATGGAGCTAGATAAAACCTTTGAAGAAAGGGATGTGCTTAATACTAATATTGTTACTTCTATTAATGATGCTGCGGGCCCTTGGGGCATTCAGGTTTTACGATACGAAATTAAAGACATTGTACCTCCACAGTCAATAATGGAAGCCATGGAAGCTCAAATGAAGGCAGAACGTGTGAAGCGGGCCCAAATTCTTGAATCTGAAGGTGACAGACAAGCTGCCATTAACCGCGCAGAAGGTGAGAAAGCGTCTGTTGTACTAGCCGCTGAAGCTGATAAGTCTGAAGCTATATTACGTGCTGAAGGTGAAGCAAAAGCTATAGTTGCTGTAGCCACCGCTCAAGCAGAAGCCCTACGACAAGTAGGTGAAGCCGCTGCCACTGAAGATGGGCAAAAAGCCATTCAATTAGACTTAGCCACTAAAGCCATTGAAGCCAAACAAGCCATTGCTAAAGAATCTTCTGTTGTGTTATTACCTGACAGCAGCACAGAAGCCGCCAGTGTAGTAGCTCAAGCTATGACTATTATCAATACATTGAATAAGGGCTAAGACATGGATTGGGCAATCAATAACTTAGCTGAGAGTTTGCTCATATTGGGCATTCTTTTATTGGTGGTGGAAGTTGCAGTATTAGGGTTTTCAACTTTCGTGTTGTTTTTTGTTGGTTGTGCTGCTGTGCTTTCTGCGATTTTATTGTACTTGGGGCTTATCCCAGATACGTTATTAGGGTCCATGCTTAGTACTGGTATATTCACTGCTTTGTTAGCTATTTTGTTATGGAAGCCCTTAAAGAATATGCAAACTCAAGTAGATGTTACTAAACCTAAAGGTGATTTAGTTGGCCATACTTTCGTGCTTAAAGATGAAGTATCTCCTGAACTAACACCTACTTATCGGTATTCAGGCATAGACTGGAAACTTGAATCGGTAAATAAAATAGAAGCAGGCACAACCGTAGAAGTGGTTGATGCATCTGTGGGTAAATTTATCATACGAGCTAAACTCTAATTTTAGCTCTTTGCTAAACGCTCCAAATCAGCAATTTTCACGCATTTACTGCCCAATAAAAACAAAACCCCGCGATTGCGGGGTTTTGCGTAAATGCCTACCTTAGCGGTTAAGCTAAAAACGACTTACATTGTGACGAACTCTTCGCCTGAAGTTGGGTGAATGGCGACACAAGCATCAAAGTCTGCTTTAGTTGCGCCCATTTTCATTGCTACACCAAAACCTTGTAGGATTTCGTCCATGCCAAAGCCTATACCATGTATGCCCACGACTTTTTGATTGTCACCGGCACAAACTAACTTCATACGAGTCATTTGGCGATGCTTAGTCACAGCTGTGTACATAGCCGCAAAACCTGAACTAAAAACAGTAACATTGTCTTCACCGAATTCTTCTATTGCTTCTGCTTCACTTAGTCCCATTGTACCGATTGGCGGGTGACTAAATACAACCGTTGGTATTAAGCTGTAATCCATATGTGCATCTGTTTGGCCATTAAACAAACGCTCTGATAACAAACGACCAGACTTAACGGCAACAGGGGTAAGTTCAACATAACCAATGTTGTCGCCCACTGCATATACGCCGGGTACATTAGTATTTTGGTACTTATCTACCTTGATGTAACCTCTATCAGTTATCTCAACACCGATTTTATCTAAACCAATTTTATCAGTTGCTGGTTCGCGGCCAATTGCCCAGATTACGCAATCGGTTTCGATTTTATCGCCACTTTCAAACTCAATGGTAAGCGAACCATCAGCATTTTTAAGTACTTGAGTAGGGGTTGCATGGGTATGAAGAGTGGGGCCATCTTGCTCCATTAACTCTACTAATGTTTCAGACAGCATAGTGTCAAAGTTACGCAGTGGCGCATGTTTACGCACCACTAAATCTGTTTTGGTACCAAGGGCATGCATTACGCCAGCAAGCTCTACTGCGATATAGCCAGCACCTACTACTACAGCACGTTTAGGCTGTTCGGCTAGTTCAAAAAAGCCGTTTGAATCAATCCCTAAGTCAGCACCAGGAATATTTGGCTGCACTGGGCGGCCACCTGTAGCGATTAGTATATGATCAGCGGTATATTGCTTACCGTCTACTTCAACAGTGTTTTTATCAACAAAAGTGGCAAAACCTTTAATTAGGGTTACACCATTTTTTTCAAAACCACCGCCGTAACTTCCGTGAATACGCTTGATATAGGCTTCACGGCTATCTACTAAGGTTTTCCAGTCAAACTTATTCACTGTTACGTCAAAGCCATAGTCTGGCGCATATAAATTAATAGCTTCTGCTACATGGGCACCAAACCACATCACTTTCTTAGGTACACAACCCACGTTAACGCAAGTGCCCCCTATGGCAACAGCTTCTATTACTGCGGCCTTTTTGCCGTGTTTAGCTGCGCGATTTGCCGATGCAATACCACCGCTACCGCCACCGATACATATAAAATCAAAATCTGCCATAAGTCTGCCTTAGTAAAAATAGTAAATAGAAGATAATGCCTATTAGAAAAAATTAACACCGTATTTTCTCAATTAATGTAATCGAGTAAATCAATGTAGGCATACATATCTTTAGAAAGACCTTATTAAAACAAATTAATTGCACAGAATTAAAATTTTCTAATGGGATAAGTGCTCTGCTATTGAGATTTAATGTAAGCAACCCAACCTTTATAATTAAATTAACGTAAAAAGACCTTTTTATGACGAACCCAATAAACGATTTATCTGGCCTGCCTCAATTTTCTGCCATTAAACCTGAGCACATTCAACCAGCCATCGAAGAAGCGATTGCTGCCTGTAAAACTAAAATTTCTGATTTACTCAGCCAAGACAATTACAGCTGGGATAGCCTAGTAGCACCCATTGAAGAAATTGATGACGAGCTAAGCCGTAAGTGGTCTCCTGTGTCGCACATGAATTCAGTGGTAAGTAACGATGCACTTCGTGAAGCACACGATGCTTGCTTACCTGCTTTGTCTGAATACGGCACTTGGGTGGGGCAAAATGCCGACCTTTACAATGCGTACTGTCAAATAGAAGCTAGCAGTGAATTTGCTGATTTGTCAGAAGCCCAGCAAAAGGTTATCACCCAAGCAATCCGAGACTTTAAGCTTTCGGGTGTAGCTTTAAACGAAGACAAAAAAGCCCGTTATGCTGAAGTAAAAAGTCGTTTATCTGATTTAGGCTCGACCTTTAGCAACAATGTGATGGATGCCACCTTAGGCTGGCAAAAACATATCACTGATATAGCAGAACTTGCTGGGTTACCTGAGTCTGCGTTAGGTGCAGCTAAACAGTTAGCCGAAAGCAAAGAGCTTGATGGCTGGGTATTTACCTTAGACATACCGAGTTATTTACCGGTTTTAACCTACGCAGACAACCGCGAGCTACGTGAAGAAATGTATCGCGCCTATACCACTAGGGCCTCTGAACAAGGGCCAAATGCTGGCAAATGGGACAACACTGAGATAATCAACGAAACCCTAACCTTACGCCAAGAACTATCTAAGCTACTTGGGTTTGAGCACTTTGCTGAATACTCACTTGCCAGCAAGATGGCCAACTCTAGTGAGCAGGTAAATGGATTTTTATTAGACTTGGCGAATCGCTCAAAACCACAAGCTCAGCAAGACATTGACACCCTTACCAGTTATGCCCAAGAGCATTTTCAAGCGGGTGAATTACAGGCTTGGGACTTTGCTTATTACAGCGAAAAGCTAAAAGAGCAAACTTACAAAATATCTGACGAACAGCTGCGCCCATACTTTCCCGAAAGCACGGTAGTAAAAGGCTTGTTCGAAGTAATATCAAGGCTATACAAGCTAACGGTCACCGAGCGTGAAGGCGTTGACACTTGGCATAAAGATGTGCGTTTTTACGATATAAAAGACGAGTCAGGCGAGCTAAGAGGCAGCTTTTATCTAGACTTATACGCCCGTGAGAAAAAACGCGGTGGCGCTTGGATGGACGAATGCCAAGTACGCAGGCAAAAACTAGACAGTACTCAGCAGTATCCTGTTGCCTACCTAACCTGTAACTTTAGTGGCCCAGTAGGTGACAAACCTGCACTATTTACCCACGATGAAGTCGTGACTTTATTCCATGAGTTTGGCCACGGTATTCACCACATGCTTACCAAAATCAATGTGGGCGGTGTATCAGGCATAAACGGCGTAGCATGGGACGCAGTCGAGTTACCTAGTCAGTTTTTAGAAAACTGGTGCTGGCAACCAGAAGCACTTAGCTTTATATCTGGTCACTATGAAACCGGCGAGCCATTACCACAAACACTATTAGACAATATGTTAGCTGCCCGTAATTTCCAGTCGGCTATGCAAATGTTGCGTCAGCTAGAATTTAGTATTTTTGATTTTAGCCTGCACGAAAACTTTATCGATGCAGAGCAAACCAATGTGCAAGCTTGGTTAGACCAAGTTCGCGAGCAAGTAGCAGTATTAACCCCGCCTAGCTTTAACCGCTTCCAAAACAGTTTTGGGCACATATTTGCAGGTGGCTACGCAGCGGGTTATTACAGCTACAAGTGGGCTGAGGTTTTATCATCAGATGCCTTTAGTCGTTTTGAAGAAGAAGGTATTTTTAACCAGCAAACCGGACAGGACTTTTTACACAACATCCTAGAAATGGGTGGCAGTAAAGAGCCGATGGAGTTATTTGTAGCCTTTAGAGGACGTGAGCCAGAAGTAGATGCCTTATTACGTCACTCTGGTATTGCTGCCTAATGTAGCTAAACGCTAACTCTAAAAACACCAACTTGCACCGCTATGTAAACTTAATTTTATGTAGTGGTGTATACCCTGTTACTGCCCCCAAAATATAAATTACACCATGCAAAATTTAGAAAAATTTAAAGACATATACCAGCGAGCCTGTGAGCGAAAAGGTGGCCCCAAAGTACTAGAGGCCATGTTAGCAAAACCTTTAACGCCTGCAGAATTACAGCAAATAGGAGACGACCGCTTTTTAGCTGAGTTTACCCAAAAGGTGTTTCAATCTGGTTTTGTGTGGCGTGTTGTAAGAAACAAATGGCCAGACTTTGAACGAGCATTTTTTGGGTTTGAGATAGAAAAAGTATTACTCATACCTGATGAAATGTTAGAAAAAAAGGCCGCAGACCCCAGCATCATTCGTAACTTCACTAAGGTGAAAACCATACGCGACAATGCACAAATGATTGACACTGTAGCCCGCGAGCATGGCAGCTTTGCTAAATTTGTAGCTAACTGGCCCACAGATGACATTATTGGTTTATGGGCATTTTTGAAAAAAAACGGCGCTCGCTTAGGCGGAAATACTGGCCCCTATGGTTTACGGGCTATAGGTAAAGATACCTTTTTACTCACCAATGATATTGTGGGCTACTTTACCCAAAGAGGCATAATCTCAGGCTCTGCCCAATCAAAACGCTCACTAACCGCCATCCAACAAAGCTTTAACGAACTACAGCAACAAAGCGGCCGTTCTGTACAGGAGTTAAGCTTAATTATATCCAGAAGTGTTGGGGATAATATTCTCTAGCAAGCGACAAGCAAATTAAAACTTGTTGGCCTGTGGGTTATTAAATGGACGTACTCTTGTAAGTATTTTATCTAGGTGTCTTTGTAAGGCCTGACTAATTTACCGTCAGATGACAAGAGGAAACAATGGCGACACCAATACATAGCAAACTCATCAATAAAGCCGCTAGGGAAGTACTCAAGCCTGCTGGGTTGGTTAGAAAGGGACAGTCAAGAATTTGGCTGGACGATAATAAATGGTGGCTCACCATGATTGAGTTTCAGCCATCTAGTTGGTCTAAAGGTACATATTTAAATGTTGGAATATCTTGGCTTTGGTACCCGAAAGACTCTCTTTCATTCGATATTGGTTACAGAGAAAGCTCGTTCGTTGAATTTAAAGATGAAGAAACCTTTTTAGAAGAAGTAATCAAGTTAGCTGAAAAAGCAAAAGATAAAGCCTTAACCCACCGTCATTCAATGTCATCTCCTGAGCTTGCGAAAGAGTTTGTCTTAAAGAATACCATTGATGACAAGCAAAACATTTGGGCTTGTCTACATAAAGGCATGGCGTGTTTATACGCTTCGGATACTTCAAATGCAAAAAACCACTTAGAAAATGTTATGCAATGCAAAGAAAACAGGGATTGGGCTAACTCTGTAAAGGGCTTTGCACAATTATTGTTGAATCTAAAACCAGATGAACAGCTGTTTGCTATGCAGGACGCAATAATGAAATCTCGCAAATTAATAAAGCTACCAGAAATAGAGGGGTTGTTTAGCAATCGAGTCTAACTATTTAGTCGGAAAACTTATTTAGACATATGAGCAGAGCCTTCACATAAACTTCATCCTTGGAAATTTAACTAAAGCATTGTAACTCTAAGTTAAACTACCAAACTAATTTGAAACCATATGACTTTTGTAATCAACGGCTCTGACACCCTAGATTCCATAGATTCCATAGATTCAAAGAACTAGGATCTCCAAGTGTAAGGAATAGTGCTAACAACTTTACTAAGGAAAAATGATGGAAATAAAACCCGCAGATTCAGACGCGTGGAACATTGCTGAAGGCAAAGCCAATGGAAAACCTAGCCTTATCCGCTATAGACCAGAGTTAAGACAACTTATCGGCTCTCCTAACTATCCTCAACGACTTGTTATATTTTGGGATTATAAACAGACGAATGACTCTGGGTTGCCTAGCAACACCCAACTAGATGAAATGAAAATGTTTGAAGATGCAATCGTCGATCCCTTAGATGTCGATCGGCTCGCAATATTTGTTTATTCTTATACAAATGCGGGCACTCGCGAATGGCATTTCTATACTGGTAACATTGAAAAAGTAGGAGTAATAATAAATAGTGCACTATCGAAACACGATAAATTTCCAATCGAATTACAAGTGTACGAAGACACTGAGTGGTCAGAGCTAAAAAAAGTATATGAAATCTGTAAGTAAAAATGCACCTAACAAATCAACTATGCATAAAACAGGAAAGAGCCACATCCCATATGCAAATCACTATTTGTCTAAGAGAAGATTATGCCAGCAAAATTAGATGACATTGAGTGGGCAATTGAGTTCTCATCTGCTGGATTAGGTGATCACGAGGCGTATATCAGTTTAGATACTGGCGAAATTTATTATGTTGGTGATACTGTGGAAGAACCGATACCAGATGACCTCTATGAGTGTGATAGATATCTTAAGTTACCCAGTAAACAGGATTTAGGATTAAGTAAGCGATTGGCCCTGAGTTTTATTGCCGAATCGATTCCCGAAGAATTGGAATTTGGAAACGATATTTTTAGCCGCCGCGGCGCATACGCAAAATTTAAGTCGCTGCTAGAATCAAAAGGAAAACTAGAAGATTGGTATACGTACGAGGAGACTGCGTTAAAACAAGCCACGATTCAATGGTGTAAAAATAATGATGTTAAAATTAACAGCGGCATGTAACGAATGTTGCAGACCCCCACTGCAAAGGCGTATATGTTAAATCTAAGGAATCACAAACGTTATTATGAACCAAGCTTTGACGAACTACTGCAACAAAGCGGCCGTTCTTTACAGGAATTAAGCTTAATTATATCCAGAAGTGTTGGGGGATAATATTCTGTAGTAAGCGAATAGCAAATTGAAGCTTGTTGGCCTGTGGGTAATTAAATGGACGTACTCTTGTAAGTATTTTATCTTGAGTGTCTTTGTAAGACCACCTTGGGCAAATTATGCTGCACTTTAAAAAAATCCAGTGGTTAAAAGTTATCGCTTACGCAATTGTACCGAGCATTTCAGTTGTGCTCGTTGTTGCTATTCTAACTTTTGGTTTATTGAGCTTGGGGTTTGATATTACTGAAAACGCGACAATATTTCTGTTGGCTAGCTATCTCTGTTCGTTTGCTATTACTTATTTTGCCTATTTTACGTTAGCGAAAAAGCAATTTTATCACCCTTTTCAGCATGCAGTTTTCGTATATATTTTGAATATTGCCATTGGCTTTACGGTGGATTTTCTACTTCCCATCGCGTTGATAACCTGGGAAGTGTTTATTGTTGAGCTATTTGCTTATATAGCTATATTGGTAGTTGCAACCAAGCATGGTATTAAATATCGCAATCGTTTTATTGATAATGCGGTCTAAAAATCCCATAAGCACCACTTACATAGTCAGCCTATTTACTAACATCAAAGAATAAAATCTGGCTTATTTAAGAGTAAAAAATGAATCCGAAACATCCAAAATATATAGGCATTATTCTCGGCGTCCTTTACGGTTTATCCCTCAGGCTTTTATGGGAAATTGAAGCCTTTCGAGATCTTGGTCAAGTAGTGACAGTCTCATTTACCTTTTTTGTACCCTTTGTAATCGGATTTATACGTATCCACTTTGAGTGTAAGGTCAGTCCTAACCTCACGGTTAGCAAAATGATTACATTATCTTGGCAGCCTATTTTCTTTTTCCTATTGGCTACTGTGGTCACTCTATTGGAGGGAAGCATATGTATAGCGATGGCATTACCCGCATTTATGTTTTTTTCTAGTCTGGGCGGCGTAGCTGCTGGCTATTTAAATAGATATTTTACTAAAAAACGTAACGCGACTTTAATGTCGGTAGTATTATTTCCAATTTTGATCTCGCCAATTGAAACAAATTTCATAGCGTTAACTAAAACCTATACAGTTGAAAACAGTATCACTATTTATGCTTCTCCAAGTGTCGTTTGGAAACAGCTTGGAGAGGTTGAGTTAATTCAGCCAGATGAGCTAGATATTACACTGGCTTCACTGATCGGCGTTCCAAAACCAATTAGGGCAAGCATGAGTGCAGATGGAGTTGGGGCTGTACGAACTAGCGAATGGGAAAAGGGGGTAATATTTAGGGAAGTTATTACATCTTGGAAGCCAGAAAGAGAGATGACCTACTCCTTTGAAATCGATCCTGAAGCAATCCCAGACGACGCATTAGATAAACACATTAAGCTTGGGGGTGAATACTTCTCACCTTTAAATGGCGGATACTACTTATCGAAAGACCATAATGGTAATACCGTTTTAACGTTGAAAACTAGATTAGTAGACAATACTAACTTTGGCTTTTATTCCCGTATTTGGGGGGAGTTAATCTTTCAAGACTTTCATAATTCGTTGTTAAAACTTATGAAATCTAGAGCTGAGCATAGGGTGCTCCGGTAAAGTTTTGTGATATTTACTTAGAGCTAATTTTAAAGACAAACAAGGAATTAGCTTTACCTGTAGCAACTAACAAATGTTGGTTATCTTTAGTAAGAGTAATTGATGATATGCTCTTTATCTGGTTACCACGAGCACTTAATAATTTGTCCGTATAGTTAAGCTTCCCATCAACTCCTACACTAAACATATGTAAGCCAATCCCTGCCTCTCCAGCAGCATAAACTTTTGAGCCATCAGACGAGATGGCTATGCTACTCGCCCCATCTAAACCTGAGCCTCCAACATTAGAATTATCTATCACTTGCCAAAATTCATATTTCCCAGTATTTAGCTTACGAAAAACAACAACAGAGCTACTCCCAGAGCAAGCGACATATAGAAATTTCCCTTTAGGTGAAACTACAATTTTTTGAGGGTTAACAAATTGCTCGACACCAGAAACACCGTTTTTTACGACTTGCTTTACCAGTAACTCACCTTTGTTATTGCGTTCAAAGATAGTTAACTGGTTGCTATCAAAGCCCAGTATATATAATTCATCATTACGTGGAGAAAAAGCCAAGCTAATTGGTTTACCCAAATCAATCTCAAGTGGCTTTGCATCTTTGACTGCCCTGTTAAAGAGAATTTTCCCATCAGCTCCAATATCAAAAATTGCAACGGCGTTACTCATATAGCTTGCAACAAAAAGCTGCTTGTCATCCAACGTTTTAATCACATCCCAAGCACCAAGCAGAGCAAAGTGATCTAACTCATTAATTGGCTCATTGCTATTAAACACTTGCTCATAGCTAATACCATCGCTGATAGTTTCACTCAGCTGGTAAACGTTATTATTTAGAGAAAAACGCGTTAAAGCCCCATCATAAAACGCTGTTACCACTGCTTGTTTACTTTCTTCTAGGTAGGCTACCCCTGAAGCGCCTTCTAATCCACTTACATTCATAGACGAATTTTTAAACACTTCACTAAGAGTTAGATAAAAATCGTTGTCTAAATTGAAAATGGCAAACGCATTATCATCGCCACTTGATACAAAAACTCTGGAGTTATCAGTTAAAACTTTTACATTTCTAGGATTGCCTAGGCCATCAACACCATCTATATCATCCTTTAGGATTTGAATGAGCTGTAAACTATCTGTCGTATTAGCAATAGCTGCATTTAAGCTCATTAAAGTTAAGACTATAAAAAATGAAATCAGCTTATTCTTGTTAAGCATTAACTCGCCCTTCTCGTAGAAATATAACAACTTATAATCTATCAGATTGTGTAACGACCAACTCACCTATTATAAACCTATCGCCTAACTCCATTTACCTCTTAAAAATTATGGCTATATGTAACTTGCACACTTCTTGGTAATTCTGGAAATACCAGAGTCGACCCAAAGTAACCGCCTTCAAACACTGGTCGCCAATTTTTTTCATCGGTTAAGTTTTGAACTTCAAAACGTAACTTGGCATGCTGGCTTAACGCCACTGTGGTGCTGGCATTTATGGTGATTTGATCACGTATTAACACTGTAGCTAAGTAGTCTAACGGGTAGCTTTTGCTATAAATGGCAGTGGCTGATACATCCCAATAGTCAAATATATTCCAACCTGCGTTTAAAGATACGGTTTGCTCCGGTATGCCCTGCACTCTTTGGTTTGACGGTTCAAAGCCTGCAAAATTTGGTGCCCCTATGCCTGTACCTACAATAATATCTGGGCGGGAGTTATCAAAGGCGTCAGCTACTTGCTGCGAATCTTGAAAACTAGCAGAGTCGTCGTAGCGGGCATCTAGGTAGCTATAACCTAAGGTGGCCCAAAGGTTTTGCCCTTGATACACCACTTGCCCTTCGAAACCTTTTGCCACAATACCTGAGTTACTGCCATCTCTGTTACGTAGGCTACGGGCTTGTTCAAAGATTGAAGCATCGGCATACCATGGGTTTTGAGCTGGCGCATATTTAATGCCCACTTCAAATAGCTCGTTTTCTGTTTCGAAGTTTAAAGGGTTAATTTGATTGTCTGCCCCTAGTGCCGTGCCACCAGCTAGGCTGTTAGAGGTGGCTTCGCTATAGCTGTAACTGGCATAAGTCACTAGGTCTTCTTGCAACTTAAAATTAGCACTTAGTGAGCCTGAATACAGCCAAGTATTGTAGGTATCACGGGCGGCAATTTGCCCTTGTGGGGCGATTGCATCTTGGGCTTTTACGTCGTAGTAGTCTGCACGCACTCCAACATTGGTACTCAGGCGCTCAGTCCAGTCACTTTGTTGTTCAACAAACACACCGCTTTGCCATGTTGTGGAGTCGGTGGTATCTGAGGTTGAAAAGTCGTTAATACCATCGCCATCTACATCATAGTTTGCACCGGGAGACACAAATACGCCTGGGCGTAACTCAACTAACCTAGCCTGTTGGGCTTCAGTTAAGGGAATACGGCGCTGGTCTAATGTGCCTAATAAATCAATAGGCAAATCAGCTTCTGTGGTGAACTGGCTGTAACCTAATACATCGTTATAACGAATATCCACACCCCAAGTGGTTTGCTGCTGCGAGCTCCAAACAGAGTTTATTTCGATTCTGTTTTGTGCCGTTTTGGCACCATCTACAATTTCTACAAAGCTATTTTGGGCAATTTCTTCACGGTCTAAAAATTGAAAGTAACTACGATTGGTTAAGCTGTGTACGCTATTTAGTTGGCGTTCGTAAGTACTATGAAATAAATACGTCTGCACATTGTTTATGTTGTCAGGGTCGGTCAACACTGTACTTCTTGAAATGGGCACTTCGCCTGTGGGCGATACTACAGCAAATGCCCCAGGAACTTCCGAACCATTAGGTTGCACACCTTGGCCTGTTATATACAAGCCATGGTCTATCAAATTTTGAGTGGGGCGGTTGATACCAGCGTTGTCAGCAAAGCCCACGTTGTAATATTCAAAGCTTACATCCCAGCTCGACTTAGCATCAGGCAATAAGCGATATGCGACAAATACATCTTCACTTTTGTAATCACCAAAATCATAAAAGCTGCCGTTGTCGATTAATTCAATACTCACACGGGCACCGCTTTTACCTTCTTCTATTGCTTTATCTATGTCCAATTGCCCTCTGTAGTGGTCCCAACTCCCTGCACTAACTTGCAAGCTAACATCACTGCCCGTTAAGCCTGCGGTTTTATTTTTTAGGTTTACAAACCCGCCATTACGCTGGGTTGTACCAAGCAATACAGAAGGTGCCCCTTTAACTATGTCTATTTGTCCTAAGCTGTTAAAGGACAATGGAATACCAAACCCATTATTACCCCCTTGTCGCCTGAGTCCCTGTTGAAACACCTCTCCAAGCTGGCCACGAATAGTAGGTAAACTTGGCGCACCAAAACCACTGGCAGCATAAGTATTAGGCACAAGCACAAGCACATCTTGCAAATCGTCTATTGATAACTGCTCGAGCATGTCTTCAGATATTGAGGTAAGGGTGCGGGATATCTCGGTTATTTGCTTATCTTTACCAAAAGGGCCATCTACTATTGTATCTTTTGGAGATACGATTAACGATGAAGCAGACTGCCCTGCAACGGTTATGTGCTCAACATCATTATTTGACTCTTGAGCAGTTGCGGCAAACGCCATGGATAAGCTGATACTCATGCTTAGGCTGTGTTGTCTGATAGACATGTTAATCCTCTCGATATTGATTCGAGCTTAAAGACCTAGCCACTACACATTTTATTACAACTAACTCAGAAGTAAGCCATTTTTTCTGTTTGCAGCGTGATTTATTAGGTAAACTAACTTGTGAATATTCTAAAGGAAACGCCATGAGTCCCCAGAGCCACAATGCCGAGCAAAATAACAACGAAAAACCTCCAGTAGAGGCGCTACCAGATACAACTCACTTTGGTTTTAAACAAGTAGAAACCGACCAAAAAGTAAATATGGTGAAAGACGTATTTCAGTCGGTAGCCGCAAAATATGACATTATGAATGATGTTATGTCTTTGGGTATTCATAGGTTATGGAAACGTTACACCATAGACTGTAGTGGCGTAAGAGCTGGGCACAAAGTATTAGATTTAGCCGGTGGCACAGGTGATTTAACTGCTAAGTTTTCAAGAATAGTAGGCGAATCGGGGCAAGTAGTACTGGCTGATATTAATGACGCCATGCTCAAAGTTGGCCGCGAAAAGCTTAGAGACAAAGGCATTGTTGGTAATGTTGAGTATGTACAAGCCAATGCTGAAGAATTGCCCTTCCCCGATAACAGCTTTGACATCATCACTATTGCGTTTGGCCTTAGAAACGTAACCGATAAAGACAAAGCTTTAGCATCTATGTACCGCGTGCTTAAACCTGGTGGCAGATTGTTAGTGTTAGAGTTTTCAAAACCTACCCATGACATGCTAAACAAAGCTTACGATATGTATTCTTTCCATGTGCTACCAAAAATTGGGCAACTGGTGGCAAATGATGCAGATAGCTACCAATACTTGGCTGAGTCTATTCGCATGCATCCAGAGCAAGAAGTATTAAAAGAGATGATGGAAAACGTGGGATTTGAACAAACCACTTATACTAATTTAACAGGCGGTATCGTAGCCTTACACCGCGGTTTTAAGTTTTAGTTATGCCTATTGCACAGATACTTACATCAGGGGTTGAGCTTGGGTTTAACCAATTACTAAAGCTCGACCCAGATAGCCAAGCACGGCTAGCTAAATTGAGTGGAAAGTCCCTGCAGGTCTCAGTAAAAGAGTTACCCTTCCCATTATTGTTTAACTTTTCTGAACAAGTTGAAGTAGGCGCTGTAATAGAAAGCAACGAACATAATCAAGCCCCAGACTGTTTGATAGAATTAGACCTTAACACCCTTCCCAAATTGCAAGATAGCAGCCAGCTAACCCAGCTTATTCAGCAAAAGAAATTGTCGCTCATTGGTGATATCTATATCGCGCAAACCTTTGGTGACTTAATTAAAGAGTTAGATATTGACTGGGAGGAGCAGCTTTCAAAATACACTGGGGATGTGGTGGCCCATCAAACTTTTAGTAGTGCTAAATCACTATTTGCGCAAGCCAAGCAAGAACTTGAAAAAGCCGCAACAAATATTGGCACCCGAATGACCCAAGCTGACGCGGTAGCCGTAAAACCTATAGAAATGGCCTTGTTTAGTGAGCAAGTGAGCGATTTGCGTAGTGATGCAGAACGCTTAAGTGCCAGAGTTCAAAGATTAGAGCAAACCCTAAAAGACCTCAAAGGATAGTTACCCCAAGGTGAGAATTTTACGTTTTTATCAAATTAATAAGGTCATGTTAGAGCATGGCTTAGATGAATTAATTCCTCGAAAATGGCTACCTTGGTACGCCAAATTATGTAGAGTCAGTTTATTTTGGTTACGCAATAAACACCCAGATAAATCCCAAGGGGTTCGGGTGCGTTTAGCGCTACAAACCTTGGGCCCTGTTTTTATAAAATTTGGACAAATGTTGTCTACCCGAAAAGACTTGCTTGCCGATGACATTGCCAACGAATTAACGATTCTACAAGACCAAGTTCAACCTTTTGATAGCGACATAGCCCAAAATATTATCTGCCAATCTTTAGGCATTAAAGATGTAAGCGAAATATTCAGTTCATTTGAAAGCAAACCTTTAGCCTCAGCCTCAATTGCACAGGTTCATGCAGCCAGACTCAAAGAGGGTGATAGAGATGTAGTGGTTAAAGTTATTCGACCTAACATTAAGTCGCTTATTCAATCAGATATTGAATTAATGCAAACCGCTGCATCGGTTTTACAAAAACTCTTACCCGATGGAAAACGCCTTCGCCCAGTAGAAGTAATTGCTGAGTACGAACGTACCATAATTGATGAGTTAGACCTGATGCATGAAGCCGCAAATGGCATTCAATTTAAGGTAAACTTCGAAAACTCACCTGCTTTATATGTGCCCACTATTTATGGTGATTATAGCCGCAAAAGCGTCATGGTAATGGAGCGTATTTACGGCACACCCATCTCTGATATTGAGCAGCTTAGAGCCCGTAATACTAATATGAAACGCTTGGCAGAACGAGGGGTTGAAGTATTTTTCACTCAGGTTTTTCGCGATAGTTTCTTCCATGCAGATATGCATCCGGGCAATATCTTTGTATCTACTGTGAATCCAGACGACCCTCAATATATCACCATAGATTTTGGCATAGTGGGGACACTAAATAGTGAAGACAAACGGTACTTAGCCGAAAATTTCATCGCCTTTTTCAATCGTAATTATCGCAAAGTTGCGCAGCTACACATTGACTCTGGGTGGGTTCCATCTGATACCGACATTGATGATTTTGAAGCCTCTATCCGTAAAGTATGTGAGCCAATTTTCCAAAAACCTTTAGCAGAAATAGAATTTAGTAATGTCTTATTGCAGCTATTTAATACTGCTAGACGCTTCAACATGATCATTCAGCCTCAATTGGTGTTACTGCAAAAAACCTTGTTATATATTGAAGGCTTGGGCCGTCAATTATACCCCCAACTGGATCTTTGGGAGACCGCTAAGCCCTTTTTAGAAAATTGGATGAAAGAACAAATTGGCGTTAAAGCCATGTATCAAAAAATCTCAACTAATTTGCCTTTTTGGTCTGAAAAAATGCCAGAAATGCCAGACCTGATTTACGATTCATTAAAGCAAATCAAAACCCTACCAGAGCAACAAAGACAAGAATTTGAGCGTCAACAACTGGCAGCTAAACGCCAACATACTAGCTCACAATTGATGATGATTGGTGCAACCTTTATTTTGGTTGCCGCCTTGTTACCCATTTATCTCAAGCCCTGGTGGCCAAGTGCTACGTGTGCAGTGATAGGGCTGGCTAGTTGGGCTATGGCGTGGCGCAGCAAATAACTTAGTGGTACATCACAGATGTGCAACGAGCATTGCTGCTAACTGCACATGTGTTTTTACTTAATTAAGACTGACCAAAGAAACCTTCTACTCTCAGAGCCAAGCCATAAGACGCCGAAAAGTGCTCATCTCTACGCCATAATACAAATGGCTCTACCTCATAAAATAGCCAACTTCTTAAGGTGTTTTTTCGCCACCGCATACTGACTAAGTATTCTTCTACTCGATAATTAGGGCGGCTAAACCCTTCAATGTAAAAACCGGTAATAAGGGCATTATGCTCACTAAATTGCGTTAACTTTTGTAAGCTATGTAGCCAGCGCCAGTCATTGGTTCTGTCTCTAAAGTAATAATGATTATTAAACCTGAACATAGACTTGGTGGTGGCTTTGTACCCAAGCTGCCAGGAAAAATCCGCCCCTAAACCGTCACGGCTATATAAATAGGCTGATGTTTCCCACCGCAAACTTATTTTATCTGATAGTGAAAAAGCATTTCTATAGCTACTTTTTGCAAAGGGTTGTAGCCGTCTACCAATACCGATTCTATGGGATAAACCACTACCTGGGGTACGCTGCCAACGTAAAGCGAGACTCACTCTGTGTCTTTCTCGAATGTTGTCATTCCCATCACTTAATAAATTATCGTCAGGGGATTCATCATCATAGTCAGATAAAACCACATCTACTCGGTTCTTGAGATTGGGTAACTTTACTCTTAATTTAAATCTTGGGCTTACTTCACTAAAGTCTCTGCTTCTAGGCTCCCACCCAAGTCTGATACGAGCTTCGCCATTCGCTTTTTCGTTAGTATCAAAATCTTCTAAGGCAAAAAAATTATCAAACCATAAGACACTATCATTTACTGAAGATGCAATGTTTTGATGCATTGTATCTAACCAAGGATAATCAAGAGCCTGCTCTTGGGCACTGACTCTACAACAGATTAAGGCCAAAAAAAGGACATAAATGTTTTTTTTAATCACACATTTTCTCAATAAAAGATGTACGCCATGTGACTTCAAAGTTGATATTTAGTGTAACCATATATTACCTAAATGACCAAACAAGGATTTTGTGCTATCAAATCCAGTGACCTTTTCATTTAGCTACGTATAATAGGGAGAGATAAGTCTTAAGGAGTCTATTTATGTTTGGTATTAGTCCTATGCAGTTAGGGATCATCTTAGTAATCGTTATTTTATTATTTGGAACAAAAAAATTGCGCGGTATGGGTGGCGATTTAGGTTCAGCTCTTAAAGGCTTTAAAAAAGCTATGAGCGATGACGACAAAGAAAAAGACGCTGACTTTGTTGCTAATGAAAAAGTAGAAAACAAATCTAGCGAATCAGCCGACAACACTGTGCAACAAACAAAAAGTGAACAAAAAGAGCACAATTAATGTTTGATATTGGCTTTTTTGAAATACTCTTCATTGCTGTCATTGCGTTAGTGGTGTTAGGCCCAGAAAGACTACCTGGAGCCATACGTTCTACTCTCAAAACAGTTCGAGGTATTAAGGGTATGGCTAATGGCTTTCGTCAAGAAGTTGAGCAACAGTTTAAAATTCATGAGCTCCACGAAAATCTTAAAAAAGCTGAAGAGCAAAGTTTAGAAAATCTATCTCCGGAGTTGCAAAAGTCTGTTGACGAATTACGTGACGCCGCAAAATCCGTACAAAAACCCTATTCTAAAGAGTAACCAGAATGGCCGACCAAAATAGCTTAGTTACCCACCTAATTGAGCTTAGAAGCCGCGTTTTAAAAGCATTTTTAAGTGTATTCTTTGTGTTCTTATGCCTAGTATATTTCGCTCAAGATCTATACCTATGGATTGCCACTCCCTTACAAGAAGCTTTACCCGATAATGCACAAATGATAGCAACAGATGTTGCCTCATCGTTTTTTGCCCCCTTTAAGCTCACCATGGTGTTATCGTTTTTTATTGCCATACCTATGGTGTTGTATCAAATCTGGGGCTTTATTGCTCCTGGGCTTTATAAAAATGAAAAACGATTAATTGCGCCTTTGCTATTTTCTAGCACCTTGTTGTTTTATTTAGGGATGGCCTTTGCTTACTACGTTGTTTTTCCTTTAGCGTTTGCATTTTTTACAAGTGTCATACCGGAAGGCATAGTCAATAACACGGACATAAGCAGCTACTTAAATTTTGTGTTAAAAATATTTTTTGCGTTTGGATTGTCTTTCGAAATCCCCATAGCCATTGTATTAATGTGCTGGACAGGAATGACAACCCCCGACTCCCTTCGAGAAAAACGTCCTTATGTGATTGTTGGGGTATTTGTCCTTGGTATGTTACTCACGCCACCAGATATAATTTCACAAACACTCCTTGCTATCCCTATGTGGATATTATTCGAATGCGGCGTAATTGTGGGCAGCATATACACTCGTAAAAAGAAAGAAGACACCCCAGAGGAACAAATATGAAGTTGTTTACCCCCATTGGAGCATTATTATTTATAGTTAGCTTTGCTGCTTCAAGCAATGACTTAATAAATAACTTACAAAAATGTAAACAAGTCGAAAATGCACTCGAAAGGTTAGTGTGTTTCGATAAAGTTAGTAAAAATTTGCCGACAACCTACCAAGAATTAAAGCCAATAGCTGGCGTCGAGCCGCCCCCCCCCACGAAACAACAACCAAAGTTAAAAGGTGAAAACAAGCAGTTTGGAGTTGAGCATAAAGCGGACATCAGCGACTTACCGGCTACAATTAGTGCAGTTATTACATCAGTTAAGTTAGGGCCATATAAAAAATATGTAATCCAATTAGATAACGGGCATATATGGAAACAAACAGATGACAAACGCTTAAAATTGTCTAAGGGCGATAAGGTAATAATTAAAAGAGGTGCGCTTAATTCTTTCTTCATTGAAAAAGACGGAGTAAACACGCGGATGCGGGTAAAACGGGCTAACTAATTAATGAGCTGGATTGATATTGGAGTCAACTTAGCCGATTCAAGATTAGATGCTGAGCCAGTTATACAACGGGCCTTTAACGCTGGTGTTGGAAAATTAATTATCACAGGGACGAGTATTCAAGCTAGCTGTGACGCTTTAACATTAGCGAAAAACCATCCAAAAACATTGTATACTACAGCAGGTGTTCACCCCCATCACGCCAAAAGTTTTAACCATCAAACTCGTACTAGTTTAGAAAAGTTAGCCAATGAAGAGCAAGTTATTGCAATTGGTGAGTGTGGCTTAGATTTTAATCGCAACTTTTCTACGCCAGCACAACAACTCCATGCATTTGAACAACAATTACAATTAGCTAGCGAATTAGGCTTGCCTGTTTTTTTACATGAAAGGGACGCATTTGCTGAGCAAGTCATATTACTTAAAAAATACCGCAGTGCTTTAGTCGGTGGCGTTGCCCACTGCTTTACTGGGGACTCAGAACAAATGGCTCAATACTTAGATTTAGATCTGTATATAGGCATTACTGGTTGGGTTTGCGACACCAAAAGAGGTCAGGCTCTTAGAGACGCAGTTTCTTCTCTTCCCTTAGAACGATTGCTAATAGAAACGGATGCCCCTTATCTACGCCCTAAAGGTTTACCCAACAACCGAAAACTGGATAAAGGTAATAACGAGCCCGCTTATTTACCGTTTATTGCGGCTGAATTGTCAAACCTAATGGGCGTTGAGCTGCAGACACTGCAACAAGCTTGTCACGACAACACCCATAAGTTATTCAATAAAATTAAGATAGGTATCGGTAGTGAGCACTAGCATTCTAGGTACAAAATTATCTATAAATGGCTCAATAATACTTGCTGGTTTTTGTTGCATACTAATTTTTATTATTGCAAATGCTCTAATTAGTAATAATGGAAAAAAAGAAGTAAGAATAGATAACCTACATTACATTATTGACTCAGCACATGACATTGATATTGACCAAGCCCTCAACTTTGAAACAAAAGATTGGCAGACTAATGATACAGACATCTACTCCCCGGCCATGTCGGACGATATACACTGGTTAAAATTTACAATCCAAGGAAGAGAGGCGTTAGGCCCTAAGCTATTAGAGATAGATAACCCATTTTTAAATCGAGTTCATGTCTGGTTTGTGCAAAAAAATAAAATACTAAGCCATCTAAGCACAGGTGATGAACAACCTTTTAGTGAACGACCAATTTTACATGAGAACTTTGTTTTTTCGGTGCCGGCAACCACAGATACTATCGACGTTTACGTTAGCGCCTATTCAACAGGGGCCATTCGCCTGCCAATATACCTGTGGCCAGAGAAGCTGTATTTAAGTTACGAAACTAAAAGTGCCATCACCATGGGGGTGTTTATTGGCTTGATGTTAGCTATGGGAATTTGTAGTTTATTCTACTTTGTCGCCACTAAAGCCTTACCGTTTCTAATTTACAGTGGCTATGTTGTCAGCTTGGTCCTTACCATTACCACCTTATTTGGCTTAACATTTCGATACCTTTGGCCTGAATCCACCTTATTTCAGCAAGATTCATTGGCACTTTTCGCCTCATGTTTACTTTGCCTGTCCACTATTTTTTGCGATCAATTACTCAAAGTAAAACTTTACAGTTCTCTGTTAAGCAGACTTTTAAGAGCTATTGCTACAATCTTTATAATTGGCGCGGGGGTGAGTTTCTTCATACCTTTACCGTTATTTATCAATGCTTTTTTATCAATGACACTAGTAAGCGGCTTAGTTGTATTTTTGACTGGTATTTGGTTGTGGAAAAAAGGCTCAATTATAGCGCACTATTACACCCTTACGTGGGCTATGTTGTATCTTCTAGGCCTAGCAGTTGTTTTAGATAATTTAAACATAGTGAGCTTTAGCTTATCACCCACTCACTTTTTAATGTTAGGGGCAACGATAGAGACTATATTTTTAGCCTTAATTCTAATTATTAGCCATAACAAGAAAAAACAAGCAGAGCTGATTGAACAAACCAAACTGTTAGATATAGAAAGACAAAGCCGTAACACTGCAAAAGAAGTATTAGAACTACAAAAAACCGCTACCGAAGAGCTTGAATACAAAGTACAAGAGCGTACTTTAGAGTTAGAAATCACTCTAAGAGAGCTTTCAGAAAAAAATCAAGAACTAGAAAAGAAGAACACCTTAGATTCATTAACTGGAATTAGAAATCGTAGTTATTTTGATAAAAAATATCAGGCTGAACTTCGTAGGAGTAAACGAGAACAAACTCAACTGTCTATTGTTATGTTAGACATAGACCATTTTAAAAGTGTCAATGACATTCATGGCCACTTAATGGGAGACGAGTGCATTAAAGTAGTAGCCAACATTTTGAAACAATCATTAAAGAGGCTTAGTGATGATGTTTGCAGGTATGGTGGTGAAGAATTTGCAATGATATTACCCAGTACCGATTTAGAAGGGGCTTTAGCTCTGGTTGAAAAAATACGTATAGAGATATCAAATACAGAAGTTGTATTAAATGAAGCCTCAGTAAAAGTAACAATCAGTGCCGGTATCGGTACTGCAACAGCGGATGTGACCATGAATGAAAAGAGCATTTTGGCACTGGCTGATCAACAATTATACAAGGCAAAAAATGCTGGCCGCAATCAAACTATTGGCAGCTATTTGTCTTAGCCAACATAAATAGGTATACACATGTTTGAACAATATCCTCAAAGCCGTATGCGTCGAGTGCGTAAACAAGCCTCAACTCGAAATTTAGTAGCAGAAAATCAACTTTCGACTAATGACCTAATTTATCCGATGTTTGTATTGGAAGGCGAAAATCAAAAACAAATAGTGCCTTCTATGCCTGGTGTTGAACGAATGTCTATCGACCTACTAGTAGCAGAAGCTAAAGAGCTTCTCGAGCTTGGTATTCAAGGAATTGCTTTATTTCCGGTCACACCGCCCGAAGCTAAATCACTGTGCGCCAGTGAGGCATTTAATCCCCAAGGTTTAGCACAAAGAGCAGTACGAGCTCTAAAGGCTGCAGTGCCAGATATAGCGATTATTACTGATGTAGCATTAGACCCTTTCACCTCTCATGGTCAAGATGGCCTTATTGACGATTCTGGCTATGTGCTTAATGATGAAACCATTGAAGTGTTAGTCAAACAGGCTTTATCACATGCAGAAGCAGGGGCCGATATTGTGGCACCTTCAGACATGATGGACGGACGCATTGGTGAAATTCGACGTGCACTTGAAGAGCAAGGTTATATAAACACTTGTATTATGGCCTATTCAGCTAAGTATGCATCTAGCTATTACGGCCCATTTAGAGATGCGGTTGGCTCAGCAGGCAATATTAAAGGTGGCGACAAAAAAAGCTACCAAATGGACCCCGCCAACTCCGACGAAGCATTAAGAGAAATCGCTTTAGATCTGCAGGAAGGGGCAGACATGGTGATGGTGAAACCAGGCATGCCTTATTTAGATATTGTAAGACGCTGTAAAGACGAATTTAAAGTTCCTACTTTCGCTTATCAAGTCAGCGGTGAATACGCCATGCACAAGGCTGCTTTTGCTAATGGCTGGCTCAATGAAGAACAAGTAATATTGGAGTCATTGTTAGCATTTAAAAGAGCAGGAGCGGATGGAATTCTGACTTACTTTGCTAAACAAGCTGCGCAATTACTTAAAGGGTAACAATTAAAGTTTTAATGCATCTAATAGCTACAGGAGCTTTCAATTTAAACTTACGAATAGCTCCTACTCTAGCCCCAAAACAGTGTCACTTTTTTTAGTGTTCTAAAAGCGTAATAAAGTCATATTTTGGCATTGGGCGATGAAAATAATAACCTTGATAAGCTGTAATGTTTTTAGTTGCCAAATATGCAAACTCATCACTGTTTTCAACACCTTCAACAATACATTCCAAAGAAAAGTGTTCGCAAATATCTATGATTGAATCGACGATAACGTGATTTTTACTGGTTTGGTCAATATCTGTTATAAAGCTTCTATCTATCTTGATAGTTTGCAATGGCAATTGATGTAAATAAGATAAGGAAGAGTAGCCACTACCAAAGTCATCAAGCATAGTCACCACGCCTTTATCTTTTAAGTACTTCATTTTTTGAATAGTTAAATCGATATTATCGATAACTACTCCCTCAGTAACTTCTACTCTAACTTGACGACTATTTATACAATATCTATTAAGTGCACTCAGTAAACTATCGACAAAATTATGATGAATAAACTGGCGAGGGCTAACATTAACGCTAATATATTTGAGTGCGTCATTTGACCCTACAGAACTCAAAATTTGACAAACTTGCTCCAAAACCCAACTCCCAATATCTAGAATTAAACCAGACTCTTCTGCAATTGGGATAAACTCGTCTGGACCTACTCGTCCTAAGCTTTGATTAGACCATCGTAATAAGGCTTCAGCTCCAAGTACTTTTCCATCGACTGCCACTAATGGCTGATAGTAGACTTCAAATTCATCATTTTGAATCGCAGTTTTTAAGTACTTTTCTATTTGCGTTTTTCTCTCTGAAGAAGACTGGAGCTGCTTATTGTAAAAGCTATAACCATTGCGATTGGCTTGCTTTACTGCATTCATCGCTTTTTCAGCGTTTTGTACGATTACGTCTACTTGTTGGCGAGCGCTTAGTACACTATCCGCTTCTACTGGAAACATGTTGATCCCTGTAGACGCTGAAATACTGAATATGTTGCCATCTATGTTAATAGGAGATGCTATCAGAGCCGCTAGTTTCTTAGCTATTTTCTTAGCCTTTTCTATTGCAATTGAATAGTCAACAGAAAGCTCAACAACTAATAAAACAAATTCATCCCCTCCTATTCTTGCTAACGTATCTCCTGGCCGCATGCACTCTTGTAGTCGCTTACCAACAACTTTTATTACATCGTCACCCACTGCATGACCTAAGGTATTGTTAATAACCTTAAAGCGATCTAAATCTAATATAAAAATTGCGCCGATGTTTTTGGTCGTAAAACTTGAAGATAATGTTTTTAGTAAGTCTAGATTAAACTTTTTTCGATTAGCCAAATTAGTGAGAGGGTCTAACATTGACTGCTCTATTAATAACTCTTCTGCGAATTTGCGCGCTTCGATTTCTTTAATTAAATTCTGATGTTCTTGGCAGGCTTTACAGCTTGCGGAAAGCTTAATTAATAATGGCTCTAAAGCTGCAAGTATCACCTCATCAATTTCTGTGGCGTACCTTTCTAAAATAAGCACGCCAAATTGTGGAACCTTTAAAAAATAATAATGACATGATTGTTTTGAAATGCATGAATAAGCCACCTCCCCTTGATAGTAGAAGCTCTTTGCGTCTTCTACTAACTTTCGTTTATAGTCAGAACTTAGCTGTGGGTAACAATATAAATTCCCATCAGAGTGAGTTTTGGGTGTTTCTGTCAACTCACACTGGTTAAAGTCCATTAGCACAACCGAGCTCAAACTTAATCGCTGTAAGGCGCGCTGCATGAATGTATTCAGCATCTTTTCTAGTTTCAAATCTAAGCCGATATTCATAACCAGCTCATGTTGAATAGAAATAATTTGTAATGCTCGGTCTGTAGAGTACATAAATATAATTTTAATTCTTTTGTCTAAATAGTCTTTACTTAGTGCTTAGCTACAGCAGCCACTGCCGTTTTATTATGAAAATGAATAGCACCAGATGTACTCGATGCTATTTCTCCTAAGACTAAAACCCCTAACATAGCTGAGTTATTGAAAGCAGATGTAATACCCTTTAATTCATCCTTAAATTCGTTTTCAAGAAACAAATGCCTGCTAACACAATCAAATAGCAACCCTTGTTCCATAACAGTAGCTTGTGTTACTTCCTCCACTGCATTTACCGCAGCAGCAACCAGCTTTTTGTTGTCACCTTTTAATATATATAGCAAAGTGTTTTCAGGAACTTTCCCTACACAAACTAAACTATTTGCTTCAACACTAATAGGATCACGCACTAACACATCATCATCTAAACGCTCTATCCCAAAAGGATAGGTTTTAGCGACTTCAAAAAATTCATTCGCAGTGACGCTCTTATTTTCAAATTTATAGATGACGTTTTCATATACCTCGAATGCCGGTCGAAAATTCAGTTGAATAATTTTGTTATCATCAACTTCATTCGCCAAAAAGGGCCCATCCAATACCTCCCAACCATGGCCAATTGCTAGCTCGAATGAGATTGGCATGAAAATAACTACCATAGCATCCATTAGTAGCCCTTGATTGGTGAATAAACAAGGCTTGCGTTCGAAACTTAATGACCCAGCGCCGCCGCCAAAAACGTTTAATTTATTTCCAAAGTGCTCGAAAATAGCATTCAAAGCAAAGTCTATATTCCTAGATATTCCGTCAATTAATATCATGGCAGATTCGAAATGAAAGGAGTCACTCAACATATCAACATCACTTGAATCAGCATTTTCTAAATCAGGAAGTACCATTACCTTTACATCAGAAAATATAGGTACAACTAGCATGCCTTCGTCTACCACTTCATCTTTTATAATGATAGCCGGAAATACCCCACCAAAAACGGGAACCTGCAAAGAGGTTAAAATGGGGTCAAAAAAAGTTTGATTTTTTAAGCTTTCATCACAGCAAAATATCAATAACGCTTGGGGGCTACTAGATAAAGCGGCATTAATTAATGATTGTAGTGATTCGCCTGTGACTATTACTGAATATTGATATTGTCCAAATAAAAGACCCATGTATTTTCCATTTTATTAAACAAGACAGCGGCCAAAAGACAAACAGATGAAATTTATATCCTAAATAAGAAGGGTAAGATACTAAACTTAGTACAAAAAATGAAAAAATACATGGTTCGTTAATTTTGAATACAATTCCGCCCCAAATTTTTTCCTTTATAGAGCGCGTTGTCAGCCCTTTTAAACAAGGCTTCGAATGTATCTTCAGGTTCAAGCTCAGCTACCCCACCGGTGATAGTAACGGGTACATTTACACCCCCTTGGTTTATTTGCATGTTTTCAATTGCTAACCTTAACTTTTCAGCTATGGCCATGGCTCCCGCTAAGTCAGTACTTGGTAAATACACTAAAAACTCCTCGCCCCCCCATCTAGCTAACTTATCTTGCTTTCTAATTTTCCCTTTAAGTATTTTCGCCCCATTAATCAATACAGTGTCACCTAGATCATGGCCATAGGTATCATTAATGTATTTAAAATTATCAAAGTCATACAAGACTATACAAAAAGGTTCAAAATCTTGCTTCGAATTATCAAAGGTTCGTTGTAAATAAGGATGTAAACCGTGCCTATTTAACAGACCAGTTAACTTATCTGAGCGAGCTAATTTATCTAACTCAAAATTAGCTTTTTCTAGTTGTTTAGTACGTAACTCAACTTTATTTTCTAACTCCGCACCCAGAAGCTGTAATTCGCTGTTACTTTGCTGGAGCTGCATAGACAAAGCTTCATTATTGCTAATAACGTTATTAAAACGCTGATTTATTACATAACTTTGGCAAATAATAAATCCAACTATCCCCAGGTTAAAAAATGGCCCAGTATCTAGAATACTATTTGCGTACAAGATGTCATTAATAGCAAAGAGACTAAGAACAACGGCACTAAATGCCATCATTTTAGCAGTCGGTTGCTTGGTTATATTAGCAACCAACATGTTTATGAGTGTGTACAGCATCACAATAAAAGAAAATAACTGGTAGCTCATTAATGAGTAGCCGATTAATTCTACTGGACTAAACAATATAAATAGCGAATAGCTGATTCCAATAACATAGAAAAATCTAGATATATTAATATTAAACACCCTAGGAAAACATAAGTGCATAAAATACAACACATTGAGTACGCCAAGATAAAACGTTAGATAATTTAGTTTCAAGGCTGCGGAATAACCAATGGAAAAGTACTCTAAAACAAAGTACATATGCTCAGCTGTGAACTCTCTTAATAAAAAGATTAAGCATAAACAAGCAAACGCTAATGGAATCTTTTCATCTGGTCTAAAATAATACTGAATCAGGTAAAACGCCGTAGTTACCACCAGCGCACCAATTATAAACATGCTTAATGCCACCAAATCTCGCTGTACTGAGTAAATACTGTCAGTATTGCCAAGCACTATTGGTGACCATAATCCCCCCCATGCAGAGTGAAAATTAGAGACTTGAATTGTTAATGAAAAACTCTCAGTGTGTTTAGGGATGATAACTATTGTTGGTTTAAACTCTGCTATGCCCTTTTCCACACTTGTTGCGACTACCCCTGCACTGGCAACTAACTTTTCATCTAAAAATAATTTATAGGCAGTTTCCACTTTAGGAATTTGCAGAGCTAAGTTTAAATCAGAGTCTAATAGATGAACCCTTAGATGATAAGTTCCATATCCAAGCACAGGGCCTTCAGTAGAGTTGTTTAACGACCAACCATCAGTGCCTTGAATTATAGTAGCGTCATTAATTTGATTTTGAATATTTTGAGGCTCAACTAACTGACCCTCAAAAAAAGCCCACTCACCAGCCAAGGAAGTTATTTTGTTGTCTTTGAAGTAATTTTCTTGAAAAGTAAGCTCACCATCTTTGGCCAAAAGATGACTAGGTTTAAGTGCTATACCAAAGTGAAAAATTAAAGCGGAAAAAAGAACGGTAGTCATCAAAAATAAAATAATTGATAACACTTTGGATGGTAGTGTTTTTAATTCTAACCTCTGATCAATCATAAACGCTATAAATCCCTATGTAGCGGAGCAAATAATGTCTAACGTATTAAATTACTCAAAGAAAGTTAAGCCTTTTATATATACGATCAACGACATTCTAATACCCAACCCACTTTATGTTGTTGCCACTTTTCATTAGCTAATTCTGCGTCAATCAGAGGATGAGATTTCAACCACCCAACAGGAAAGGTTAATACCCATTTTTCACCTGAAACTTGCAGTTCATATTTAGCAAGAATTTTATCTTTTCTGCGAATAGATAATATACAAGCCAATCGTAAAACGCGAAGTAAAATCAATAGTGCATGGCGTACATCAGGGTGATAGGCATCAAACAAACTCAGGTTAATATCTTGCCTATGGCTTTGCACTAAGGTTTTGATACCCGATTGCTGTTGTTTTGTATAGCCAACCATAGGTAGGTGGCTGAGTATGTATGCTCCATGCAAATGATGTTGTTTGTACTCTATGTGTAAACCAGTTTCATGTAACATCGCCGCTGCAATCAAAATTGCCTCGGAGTCTAGGTTCCCAAAATCTACTTGGCGTTGCACTTGCCTAAACAGATTTAGAGATAAACTTTTTACTCTATTTGCGTGGCTGGATTCAATATGAAAACGTGCAATATTTTGCTGTAGCGTTTGTAATCTTCGATCATTCTGCTGCATGTTATCGAGCATGCCATAAATAAGGCCTTCTCGAAGTGCTCCACCAGAAATTTGCATCTCTTGTATATTTAATTCTTCAAACAAGGCAATCAAAATTGCCAAACCACTAGGGAAAATAACCCTTCTAGATTCGGTTAAACCCTCTATATTCAGTAAATCAATAGAAATACAATCAATACACTGCTGTTGTAAGTTGTAAAGGTAGTCTAACCGAATTGAATCGCTGATCCCTTGAGAAACTAAAATTTCAGTAATCGCTTGTGGTGTTCCCGATGCGCCCAAACATTGCAACCACTCAAAATGGATAAAATCATTAATAACTGGTTTTAATTCTAGTTTAGCGGCAGAGATGGCTTGTTCAAAATTTGCAGTAGTCATTTCACCATCACAAAAATAACGTTCTTTATAGGTGACACAGCCCATATTGAGGCTTTCTAGGTGGATGGGAGTCATATCATTACCGACTATAATTTCTGTACTCGCCCCTCCAATATCGATAACCAGTGTATTTCCTTGATTAGCCGAAGTGTAGGCCACACCTAAATAAATCTGCCGTGCTTCTTCTTTACCATCAATTACATCTAACCTGTGATGCAGAATTTGTTGTGCTTTCTTTATAAATACATTGGCATTCGTTGCTAACCTTAAGGTTGCTGTACCAACAATTTTTATATTGGCGAGAGGAATATCTTGCAAGCGCTCTGCAAACATTTCTAAGCACTTCCAACCTCGCTCTAAACTATCTTGGTCAAGCTGCATGTTGTCATCTAAACCTGCAGCCAATCGTACTTTTTGTTTTACTTTACCGATGATTTGTACACTTCCAGCCGATACTCGCACAATCACCATATGAAAACTATTTGAGCCTAAATCTACGGCTGCATACAACTGTTCAGGTTGGGTAAAGGGAGCTGTGACTTCAGTGTTATTAATCATCTAGGCTGCTTATGTCTAGGCCCTGAATGCCTTTTTTGAGGTGTACGTCCATTTTGCATACGCTTTTTAAAGCGCGGTTTTGGCGGAGCAACATCTCTCATCAAGTCATTGGGGTTGTATTCAGTGACTGGAATTGAATGTTGCACATATTCTTCAATAGCCGGAAGGTTAAGAGAATACTTTTCACAGGCGAAACTAATTGAAATACCACTTTGCCCAGCTCGGCCAGTACGACCAATACGATGCACATAATCTTCAGCATCATCTGGTAAATCATAATTAAATACATGGCTGACAGATGAAATATGCAATCCCCTAGCTGCAACATCTGTTGCTACTAAAATATCTATGTTACCTGATGTAAAGTTTTCCAAAATCTTAAGGCGTTTATTTTGAGGAACATCACCACTCAACAATCCAACCCTATGGTTATCAGCTTGCAACCAATCAGACACCCTTTCACAACTATGCTTAGTATTTGCAAAAACAATGGCTTTTTCTGGCCACTCTTCTTCCATCAAAGTTAATAATAAATAAGGTTTATCTTCATCTGAAGGATAAAACAATTCTTCTTTGACGCGCTCGGCGGTTTTTCTTTCTGGCTCTATCTGAACATGGGTAGGATTATCCATGTGTTCGTAAGCTAATTCTTGTACTCGATATGATAAAGTCGCTGAAAACAACATACTTAAACGCTTGGTTGGCTTTGGCATTCTGTTAAATAAATAACGAATGTCTTTGATAAAGCCCAAATCAAACATTCTGTCGGCTTCATCCAAAACAGCAACTTGAATCCCTTCTAAAGAAAAAATGTTCTGCTTATAGTAATCAATAATACGGCCGGTAGTACCGATAATAATATCTACACCTTCTTGAAGCTTTTCCCGTTGACTTTGGTAACCTTCACCCCCATAAATGAGACCAAGGCTTAAACCTGTGTGTTTGCTAAGCAATTCTGCATCATTAAAGATTTGCACCGCCAACTCTCGAGTAGGAGCCATAATAATAGCCCTAGGTTGACCTTTTGAGTCTTGTGGGTTGGACAACAAATAATGGAAGGTAGCAACCAAGAACGCAATGGTTTTACCTGTTCCAGTTTGTGCCTGACCCGCTATATCGTTGCCTTCAAGCAATGGGGGTAAACTCAGCGCTTGAATTGGGGTACAGTGGTTAAAGTTAGCAGCAGAAAGCGCTTTTATAACCTGCGGATTAATCGGCAAGTCTGAAAAATGTGTTTCGGTTAAATGTGTTGTTTGCATAGCTTATAGCTTATCATTGCTTGCATTAAAAACCAGTTTCTATATAACAATCATAACCGCGCTGGTTTATTATTCAGCGACAGAAAAAAATTACGGAGAAAAAAATGAGCGACAAAATTATCCAGTTATCTGACGATAGTTTCGAGGCCGATGTTATCAATGCTGCGGGTCCTGTATTAGTTGATTTTTGGGCAGAATGGTGTGGCCCATGTAAAATGATTGCGCCAATTCTGCATGAAGTTGCTGACGAATTTGACGGCAAAGTAACAGTTGGCAAGCTGAATGTCGATGAAAATAACGAAACACCGCCTAAGTATGGCATCAGAGGCATTCCAACTTTGTTACTTTTTAAAGGTGGAAGTGTTGCCGCAACTAAAGTTGGCGCTTTGTCAAAAACTCAACTTTTAGAGTTCTTAAACGACAACATTTAAGTACTTTTAACAAAATAAAGTAGAATTAAAAAGCTCAATAATTATTGAGCTTTTTTGTTGCTGATATCTAGCCATATATATAATGCTGTATCAGAGCAGAGTAAATATGCGACAAAAACCCACTTAAAGCGGTATTAATCATACAATTTGCTAGACTAAGTGTAATTTTGGTGCTAACTTTTAGCATGTTCACAGCTGAACAGACCAATACTTCGCTCAAATCAGAGATGTAAAAAAGTAAAAACCTTTGACTCACTCAACACAATTAGCTTGAATCAAGCTGTTATCATAAAGACCCACCAATATGAATTTAACTGAACTTAAGAATAAACCGATCAGTGAACTTGTAAAACTAGCAGAAGAAATGAAGCTAGAAAACATGGCTCGTGCTCGTAAACAAGACATTATCTTTTCGATACTAAAATCTCACGCCAAAAGCGGAGAAGATATTTTTGGTAACGGAGTACTAGAGATACTTCAAGACGGCTTCGGATTCTTACGTTCAAATGACTCTTCATATTTGGCAGGACCTGATGATATATATGTGTCGCCCAGTCAAATAAGACGATTTAACTTACGCACCGGTGATACCATTTCAGGTAAAATCCGACCGCCTAAAGACAGTGAACGTTATTTTGCTTTATTAAAAATTAACGAAGTTAATTTTGACCGCCCTGAAAGCTCCCGTAGCAAGATATTGTTTGAAAACCTTACTCCTTTACATGCCAATGAACGTTTAACAATGGAGCGTGGTAACGGTAGTAGTGAAGATATTACTGCCAGGGTATTAGACTTAGCATCACCTATAGGCCGCGGGCAACGTGGTTTGATAGTAGCCCCCCCAAAAGCAGGTAAAACATTACTACTGCAAAACATCGCACAATCTATTGCAGCCAACCACCCAGAATGTTTATTGATGGTATTGCTAATAGATGAGCGACCAGAAGAAGTAACTGAAATGCAACGTTTGGTAAGGGGGGAAGTAGTAGCTTCTACCTTTGATGAACCAGCAAGTCGTCACGTTCAAGTTGCCGAAATGGTAATCGAAAAAGCTAAGCGTTTAGTTGAGCACAAGAAAGATGTAGTGATTTTATTAGATTCAATCACGCGTTTAGCCAGAGCTTATAACACGGTAATCCCTTCTTCAGGTAAAGTACTAACTGGTGGTGTAGATGCAAATGCATTACATAAACCGAAGCGTTTTTTTGGTGCCGCCCGTAACATCGAAGAAGGCGGTAGTTTAACCATTATCGCAACAGCTTTGATTGATACTGGTTCAAAAATGGACGAAGTTATCTACGAAGAATTTAAAGGTACAGGTAATATGGAATTACATCTGAACCGTAAAATTGCAGAAAAGCGTGTATTCCCTGCTATTGATTACAACCGTTCAGGTACTCGTCGTGAAGAGTTATTGACCACTCAAGACGAATTACAAAAAATGTGGATATTGCGTAAAATCGTACACGAAATGTCGGAAATTGATGCGATGGAGTTTTTGATTGGTAAGTTATCCATGACCAAAACCAACGATGAGTTCTTTACTGCTATGCGCAGACAAAAAAGCTAATCGATATTCAAAATTATTAATGACAAAAATCCGCACAGGTAACTGTTCGCGGATTTTTTTTATGTTTACCTAATAAAATTTAGCCAATGTAATTCATGAATAGCATCAATTGTTCGCATACAAAGACCCTTATCATGGGAAATATACATGACTAACTACCACAAGGTTTTGAAATTTCCGGAGGTTAAAGTATTAACCGGGTTAACCATGGATTATATGCAGCAAAAATTGTTAAAAGAGCGGCGTAATCTATAGATCACTAAGGTTTATAACGGTTTAGTGATACGCTACAATATGCCTCCAAAAATTTGAGCATTAGCAGAGATTTCTAACTATTTGTATACTCATAAGTTTGAAGTCATATCTACAACACACCAAAAGTAAAGTGAGATAAATATGTCAAAAGTAGCCATAGTTATGGGATCAAAATCAGACTGGCCTACTATGCAACAAGCAGCATTAATGCTTGAAAGACTAGGGGTAGATTACACTGCTAAAGTAGTCTCTGCTCACCGCACACCTAATTTACTAACAGAGTTTGCAGAACAAGCAGCGGAACAAGGTTTTTCAGTAATAATTGGCGGGGCCGGTGGTGCCGCACACTTACCTGGCATGATAGCAGCCCACACTCACTTACCTGTATTCGGGGTGCCTGTACGTTCTAGCCAACTTAACGGCATAGACTCTTTGTTATCTATAGTACAGATGCCAAAAGGCGTCGCAGTAGGTACCTTAGCGATTGGTGAAGCAGGAGCGGCAAATGCCGGTCTATTAGCTGCACAAATAATAGCGTTACAAAACAAAGAAGTAGCAGAAGCTGTGAAATCATTTAGGGCAGAGCAAACTTCAACTGTGTTAGCACAAGATGAACTAACCTTACCTTCAGCATAATAAACAAGAGAGTAATAGCATGAGTATATTGGTTCTTGGTTCTGGCCAGCTTGCAAGAATGATGGCCCTATCAGCCTATCCACTTGGAATAAGTGTGCAGGCTGTAGATGTTGCCGATAATAAAATTGTCGACCCAGTTACCAAACAAGTAATCAATAATACTCTTGAACGGTTAATAGAAGAAGTAGATGCCATCACAGTTGAATTTGAGCATATACCAGAAGATTTACTCGAAATAGTACATCGCAGTGGTAAACTGAAGCCCAGTGTAGAAGCTATTTTAACGGGTGCTGACCGAGTAAGAGAAAAAAAGCTCTTAGAAAAACTCGATATCGCAAACTGCCCGTTTAGTATTGTGACTGAAGTAAAACAGCTTGAAGACGCTGTCGAGTCTTTAGGTAATAGCTTAATTATAAAAGCCAGTCGTGATGGTTATGATGGTTATGGCCAATGGCGTTTACACGACCTTGCTGAACTGCCAAAGCTAAAGGAACAGCTATCTAAACTAGATCTTCAAAAAGTGCCTTTAGTTGTAGAAAAAATGCTCAAATTTGACCGAGAGCTCTCTCTCGTCGCGGTTCGTAACGCTGAAGGTGATATAGCCTATTATCCCCTTGCAGAGAACTTACATTACCAAGGCCAATTACATGTATCAGTGGCCCCAGCACCCCATGTAAGCAACGAATTAACTCAACAAGCACAAACTATATTCAATAAACTCGCAGAATCTCTAGATTATGTCGGTGTATTAGCCGTTGAATTTTTCCAAATTGGGCAACAACTTTTAGTTAACGAAATAGCACCAAGAGTACATAACTCAGGCCATTGGACTATGCACGGAGCAGATACTTGTCAGTTTGAGAATCACATTCGCGCGGTTAGAGGTTTACCATTAGGGTCAACAAAAGTGACATCACCTACGGCAATGATCAATATAATAGGCTGTAAAAACTTCGCTAGAGAAATGTTAAGCATTCCCGGTTGTCACATGCATTGGTATGGCAAAACACCAAGAGAAAAAAGAAAAATGGGACATTTCAACTTATGCGCAGATAACTATCAGCAATTGGGTGCTTCAATGTTAGCACTTACAGAATATGTACCAGTTGAAAATTTTCCCATGTTAAAAGATGAAGCCCGCAGATTGATGGATATTTAAGCGATATAAAACTAAAGGGTTTAATTAATTGACATCACTCTATTTGTGAATAGAATAGCGCTCGCTTTAGGGATTAGCTGTTACTAAACAACTTACCAACAACCCTAAAGTGGTATTACTTAGTGTGCCGACTTAGCTCAGTTGGTAGAGCAACTGACTTGTAATCAGTAGGTCACCAGTTCGACTCCGGTAGTCGGCACCATTTTCTCCCACTAAATCTTCGAAGCAAATTGCCGAACGAAGTGAACTCCTATTTCTGAGGAGATTTAAGCGCAACCCACCAGAAAGAACAGCTATAAATTATAAGATTTACCCTAAACACATCGACTTCTTTTTCAAAAACATCAAAGTATTAAGTTCGTTTACATATGCCAAGGTTTAAATTGACCACGATCATTTTGGCCCCTTGTGGTTATACTATGGCTTATTAATCATTAAATTTTCTAGCTTCTTTTTAGCATACGTCTCAGCTAACTTCTTAGCGACGCCTAATACAGTAGAAACGCTTTCCTCTTTAAATTCATTTTTTATCGTGTTCCAAACCTCTTTTTGACGAAGGTTTTCAATGAACTCATGTCCAGCCCAAGTTAATTTAACATTTGCTATCCAAGTACTATTAATTCCAAACGTTCTTCTATCAACTAGCTTTTCTTGTATAAGAAGTACCATGTGGTTCTCTACAACACTATTATCATAGCCTTTTATCTTACTCTCAAAACTGTCAGCTTCTATTTCTAACAAAATATCCCGAATTAATTCCATATCTCTTTTCATATAGGCTCCCTCTATTTTCTAATAAAAACATCTCTGCAAGCTCTTATTTGGAAAGCCACTGTAAGATATTTACTAGCTCCTATCTACTGCTTTTAATCTTTGTCTGCGTAGTCGATGCTTTGATTTACCGCGACTACAGATTCCCCATCACATTATTGGCTTGTCGAATGCCAGAATATGGACATCCTGACAAAGCAATATTTTATTGCCGTGTCGACATAAAAGACACTAAATTTATGGAAAAGGGGGTTTGTCTATCGCACGGCTTCTTTTGCCTACTTTTCTTAGCTGTTGAAGAAAAGTAGGTTGGACGAAATGGATTTCGTTTGAAAAAAGGCAGGGATGCCATAAGCGAAGCCATATTCTATCCTAGTAACGCCTACGCCCCTTAAACCACACTCCCAACCCTGTTAATGCGATAAAGAAGGGGATTAAAAACAATATAACGATCACTTGGCGTTTTTGTTTGCTGGTTAAGTCTAGTCTTTCTACTTCTATCTTTTTTGGAGTAAGTAAGGTTTTGGCGTCTAGCTCGGCTAACCAGTTGACTAAATTGAGGCCCAGTTTGGCATTGCTGTATTGGTTAATGTAAACGTTACTTAAAAAGTCGGCGTCGGTGAATACGATTAATCGGGTGTCTGATGGTTTGTCGTCTTGTTTTGAGTTGGCGGGGTGTTCTCCAAGCACAACGTAGGAAATGGGCACCGGGCCTGGGGTGTCGATATTCGGATCGAATTGTATGTCTAGGTTGCGGTTGGTTTCTGCCCAGCTATTGGTGCTGGATGCGGTGGATACTATCACGGCTTGTTTTATGTTGGGTGCACGGTTTTCTAATAAGCGTATCGAACGAGGGCGCACGTAAAAGGTGTAATCTAAGCCTTGGGTGAGTGCCTCGTGGGGCTGATAATTTTTGCTGGCTGGGCTACCCACATCATCACCAACATGGTTGGTTAAGTCCACCACAATGTCGGGCTGAACATCTAAGCCCCATTGATTCAACAGAGTATTTAAACTGGGGTTTTGTTTTAGCTGTGCTTGACTCAACGGCTGTTCTGGGATGCTGACTAAGGTGTGTTCAATCAGAAATAAGGCGTCGCCACCTTGCTTTAGGTAATCATCAATCAGAGTGTCTTCTTCAGCCGTTAATTCAGTCTTAGGGCCAGCTATGATGAGCACATCACAATCTTCAGGGATAGACTGGCTGATACCCAACATTAAGGTGTCGCTAAGGATGTTGTTGTCGGCTAACAATTGCTTAAAGGTAGACAGCCCTGCATATTCCTCACTTGAGATTGAGTATTCACCATGCCCTGACAAAAAGTACACTTTTCTTGGAGGGCGAATAGCGCTAGCAATGGTATTGGTTAGACTTTGTTCCGATAAAGGGTTGAAGGTAAAATCAAGGTCTTTGCGCCTACTGCCAGACTGAACAATCACCTTACGTTCGTCGCCATTAATGGCGTTGCCAAACTTGGCTGCATAGGCAATGCGCTCTAAAGGGTCGATGATTTCAGCGGTAATTAAGCCAGCTGAGTTTCTTGCAAATTCTTGAAGTAAATCTTGTAGGTAAGTGGGGGGCGTTCCCACGTAAAAGGTGGTTAACTTAACTTCCTTACTTAGGCTGCTAACAAAAGCAATTGTGCTGTCTGATAAGGTATGTTGCTTATCTTGTGTTACATCCCAGCGTATGCTCGAGCTACTCGCTAAATAATGGCTCACGGCGAGAAACCCTAGGCTACCTACCAATATGCAACTAACCATAGCTAACGTTTTCCAACCTCTGGGGCTGATAAAAGTATTGGCTTGTGCTGATTGTGTTTGAATTGAATCTCGACGGACCATTACATAGGCGAGTATTAAAAATAGTACCCCACCACATATCACAAGGCCGCCAAAAAAATAGCTAAGCTGTTGTTCAATATAGATTAGAGACAGCCCTAAAATTAGGCTTAAAAACCCTAAACCACATAAATAGGGGAGCATTGACTTAGCGTTAGTGTTGTTCGTAGACATGTTCATTTATTGCCACAACTTATTATTGGTACTGAACCGTGTGAGCACCAAACAAAGCACAATACCGCTAAGGTAATAGACAAGATCACTTGGCGTAATGATACCCACGGCAAAGTTTTCTAAATGGGTACGTGTGCTGAGTTGTGTGAAAAAGTCAGCCATGGGGCCTGTAAAATAGGGTGCGAAGCTAGTTGAAAAATACAATGAGAATAAGATCACATAAGACACCATAGCGGCAATGATTTGATTAGAGGTCCAGGATGAAACAAGTAAGCCTATGGCAATAAAGAAAGCCCCTTCTAACCAAATGCCTGCATACCCAGACAAAATACTGGGTAGGTCAGGCGCACCAAAATATTCAATAATCATGTAATAGGTCAGGGTTAACCCAATCAAGATTGAGTAGAAAGTTAACATGCTGAGATACTTACCCATGACAATCATAGTGTGCGTTAAAGGGGCAGTGAGTAAAAACTCCATGGTGCCGTTTGCCTTTTCCTCTGAGAACAATCTCATGGTTAGCAGCGGTATTAAAAATACAAACATAAACTCCATGAGTTGAAAAATATCTCGTAATGCCACCTCACGGTTTTGCTCAACGATGAGATAAAAGAAAACGTTAAATAAAGACACGGTTGCGATGAGAATAATGTAAGCAATGGGCGAGCTAAAATAACTATATAGCTCTTTTTTTGTTAGTGCGATTATTTTATTCATCGCCTGCTCGCAAAGGCTGGGTCAGGTGTTCTTGGTGATGACTGATAAACACTTGGTCTAGGGTTAGTGGCTGCGATTGCGCTGGGTCTTTACTCTTCAACACCTCATCTAAGCTGCTATCTAGCACCAGTCGGCCTGACTTAATCATCAATACCCGCTGGGCAATTTGTTCAATTTCAATCAAGGTATGAGAGCTTAACAGGACTGTTCTTTGATTCCTTTGATTCTTGATTAAACTCAGTACTTCTTTAATTTGCATTGGGTCTAGGCCGCTAGTAGGCTCATCTAATATCAACAATTTGGGTTCATGAATAATGGCTTGGGCAATACCAACACGTTGTCTATAGCCTTTAGATAAGGTCGCTATCTTCTTATGTTTGGCGTGATCCAAATGGCATTCTTCCAATACCTTAGCTACTTGTAATCGGCGCCGATTGCTTTGAACATCTTTTATTTCAGCGGCAAACTTAAGGTACTGTTGCACTGTCATATCATCGTAAAGGGGGGGCTTTTCTGGCAAATACCCAACCTTTTTGCGGACCTTTAAAGATTGTTTTGAAACATCATCGCCATCAATTATCACCTCGCCAGAAGAGGCTGCTAGAAAGGAAGTGAGAATACGCATCAGGGTGGTTTTCCCCGCACCATTTTTACCTAATACCCCTACGATATCGCCACTGTTAATTTCAAAACAAATGTCATCCACAGCTCTGAATGAGCCAAAATTTTTAGTGATATGCCTAGCAATAAGCATGGACGGTAACCCTTGTTGTTATTTCAAGATTCATGTTCAGATAACCAAGTAGTACCAAGGCGAAAAGCCGGCACTAAAACGTGGACACCGAAAATGGGTTTAAGTCACAAAATCGATAAATAAAATATTTGCTTACCCAAATGGGTTAGGAAGAAATAAGAATAGGCTGGGTATAATAGCACCATTCATATTTGCTGATACTTTTATATTTAGGTGTTTGACCTAGTATTAGAAGCAGTAAAAAACAGAACTAACCAAAGCTTAACCCGGCCCCTTAAAACTAGCCTGAAAGGAGTTTCAGCGGCTTATTCAAAAACCGCTGAATACATTTAGAGTTTATCTATTAGCATTGGCTAAAGTTATTTTTTCACACCAGATACTCTAGCCCACTCTCCATCTATAGCTATGGGCTCCATATCGAAGTCTTGGCTATATAGGTCATTTATTTCTTTTGCTTGATTCTCTAAGATTCCAGACAGAACTAACTTGCCTCCCGGCTTACAGTAGGCACTAATGACCTCCCTAAGCTCTCTAAGCGGCCCTGCTAAGATGTTAGCTAAGACAATATCGGCCAATAACTCAGGTTGGCTCTCAGGTAAATACAGCTCTATTTTGTCACCTACCTCATTACGGTTAGCATTATCTTGACTGGCTAATAAAGCTTGAGGATCTATATCTATACCTATGACTCTTTTTGCGCCTAACTTAAGGGCTGCAATACCCAAAATACCTGAGCCACAACCAAAGTCGACAACTATAGATTGTGACAGTTCTAAACCATCTAACCATTTTAAACACAAACTAGTAGTAGGATGGGTACCCGTACCAAATGCTAACCCTGGATCTAGCATAACATTAACAGCTGTTGGGTCTGGTACATCACGCCAACTTGGGCAAATCCATAAGCGTTCTCCAAACTGCATGGGATGGAAGTTCTCCATCCACTCCCTTTCCCAATCTTTATCTTCTAGTTGGTCAAGCTTATGGTTAAACCCCTTACCTAATATTTTAGATTTCTCAAGCTGATTGATAACCCGCTGCATATCATGTTCAGCGTCATATAAGCCTACAACCTGAGTGTCAGGCCAAAGGAGTACTTCGCCAGGCTTTGGTTCGTACATGGGTGTATCTTTAGCATCTACAAAGGTGACAGCTTGTGCACCATTGGCAGACAGCATTTCCCCAATTTGTTCCGCATATTCAGCTTGATGATTTATTTTTAGTTGGATCCAAGGCATGGTAGAAGTCTTCAAAATGTATTTACTTTTTAGTATACCATTAGTCTGTTCACCTATTATAAATAGCAATCAAGCTTATAAATTTTTCGCTTCTTTTTAAGAGGTAAATTAAGTGCTCAATATTTATACAACTATAGTTTAATACGCATGTTTACCAGACCCTGCTACCATTAAATGTAAAGTTATAAAGAGGTCAAACTCATGTGGTTAACTAGTAAAAATCTTGAATTAGAAAATAAATTACTTCAAAAGGACGCTGAATTAAGCTCACGAAACTCAATGTTCAAAGCTCTTTCAGCTTCCATGGCAATGATTGAGTTTACGCCTGACGGACACATTCTTACCGCGAATCAAAACTTCGTAAATACGATGAAGTACCCTCTAGAAAAAATTATAGGTAAGCACCATAAAATGTTTTGTAAGTCGGAGCTTGTCAATTCTGATAAGTATAAAGAATTCTGGCAAAGGTTGGAAAAAGGAGAGGCCTTTAATGGTGAGTTTGAACGTCTCACCCAATCAGGAGAAAGTATATATTTAGCTGCCAGTTATTGCCCAATTATCAACGAATTAGGAAATGTTGAAAAAGTTATTAAAATTGCATCAGATGTAACTGAAACTGTTAATTCTATGCGGGAGTTGAAGAGCATGGTTGACTCAGTTTCACGCTCAATGGCAGTAATAGAGTTCAACCTCGACGGCACAATTATTAAATGCAATAACAATTTTTCTGCCTCAACAGGGTATACAGAGCAAGAGATAATCGGAAAACATCATAGTATATTTTGCAACCCGGAATACGCTAGATCTAGCCAATATAAAGATATGTGGGTACAGTTGAATCAAGGGCAATTTTTGTCAGGAAAATTTGAACGGGTAGACAAACACAACCAACCTCTTTGGTTACAGGCAACTTATAACCCCATGTTCGATTCTGATAATAAAGTTTTTAAGGTTGTTAAGTTTGCAAATAACATAACAGAAACCGTGACCTCCTCTTCAAAATCCACTCAAATGGCTTATGAATCTTTAACAAATACTGATGAAGTGTCTCTAAAAGGGTTAGAAATCGTCAATGACGCGATACAAGCAATGTCGAAAGTATCTAACGGTTTAGAATCTGCAGCCCAAAGTATCCAATCATTAAGCAACCAGTCTGACCAGATTAGTGAGATAGTGAATACAATTACTGCAATTGCAGACCAAACCAACCTACTAGCACTAAATGCAGCTATAGAAGCAGCGAGAGCAGGAGAACAAGGCAGAGGGTTTGCTGTTGTTGCCGATGAAGTGAGGCAACTAGCCGCCCGTACGAGTAAATCTACAGCTGAAATAGATGGAGTTGTGAAAGAGAATAATACGCTCGCATCAGATGCGGTAAAGTCAATGGAGGCAGTCGTTGAAAATTCTAAATCTGGAATAGAGTTAGTAGAACAAACTGGTGCAGCAATTGATGAAATTAGCAGCAATACCAAAGAAATCCTGAAAGAAATACAATCACAATTAACCAATTAGTTGAAATTAATAGTAATTTTCACCTATAAAAATGGGGCTATAAAGCCCCATTTTTCACATCAAGAAAGCTTGTAGGCTAGTGCCCACCCATACCTAGTTTTTTCTCTAGGTAATGAATATTTGCACCACCAGCAGCAAAATGTTCATCAGCCATAATGCTCTTTTGCAACTCGATATTGGTTTTAATTCCACCAATAACTAGCTCATCTAATGCTAAACGCATTCTAGCAATAGCCACTTCACGAGTTTCACCATATGTGATTAGCTTACCTATCATAGAATCATAATATGGCGGTACGCTATATCCGGCATAAATGTGAGAATCCCAACGTATACCTAGGCCACCCGGCGGGTGAAACTTGGTAATTTTACCTGGGCTAGGAATAAAGGTTTCAGAATCTTCTGCATTTATTCTGCATTCAATTGCATGGCCTTTTACGTCAATTTGATCTTGAGTAATAGTTAATTTTTGACCAGAAGCAACGCGTAATTGTTCTTTAATCAAATCTATACCTGTGATCATTTCAGATACAGGGTGCTCTACTTGGATTCGAGTATTCATTTCAATGAAATAAAATTCTCCATTCTCAAAAAGAAACTCGAATGTGCCCGCACCACGATAATTAATATCAATACAAGCTTGGCAGCATCTAGCACCAATAGCTGCACGCATTTCAGGAGTAATACCTGGAGCTGGCGCTTCTTCTACAACTTTTTGGTGACGACGTTGCATGGAGCAATCTCGCTCACCTAAATGAATCGCGCTACCTTGACCGTCAGCTAATACTTGAATTTCTACATGGCGGGGGTTTTCTAAAAACTTCTCCATATACACAACATCATTATTAAATGCTGCACCGGCTTCGCTCTTCGTCATCTCGATTGAAGAAATAAGCTCTTCTTCATTGCGCACTACGCGCATACCGCGACCACCGCCACCACCAGCAGCTTTAACAATAATCGGGTAACCAATGCCTTGAGCAAGCTCTTTATTACGAGCGTCGTTAGTTCCTAGAGGGCCATCTGAACCTGGTACACATGGCACACCTGCCGCCTTCATTGATTTAATTGCGGACACTTTGTCGCCCATTAAATTAATAGTGTCTGCTTTAGGGCCAATAAATATAAAGCCGCTTCTTTCAACCGCTTCAGCGAAATCTGCGTTTTCAGCTAAAAAACCATAACCTGGATGAATAGCTTCTGCATCTGTCACTTCAGCAGCGGCAATTATACGGGGAATATTTAAATAACTTTCGGTTGCAGATGCTTTACCAATACATATGGTTTCATCTGCTAACAATACATGTTTTAGAGACTCGTCAGCCGTTGAATGAACCGCGACAGTTTTAATGCCCAACTCTTTACAGGCGCGCAAAATTCGTAAAGCGATTTCACCACGGTTTGCAATAAGGACTTTATTTAACATCGTCATTAACCTTTTATTCAATCACAAACATAGGTTGATCGAACTCTACGGGCTCTTGGTTTTCAACTAGAATTTGCTTAACAACACCAGCCTTATCAGATTCAATCTGGTTCATCATTTTCATTGCTTCGATGATACAAAGCGTATCACCCACATTTACTTTTTGACCCACTTCAACAAATGCACTTGCAGTTGGAGAAGATGAGCGATAGAAAGTCCCTACCATAGGTGAACATACAGTATGCCCACTTATAGCTGCGGCAGCTTCTGGAGCAGAAGCAGGTGCTGGAGCGGCTGCAACAGGAGCAGGAGCTGCAACTTGAGGAGCTGGCGCATATTGAATAGGTGCAGCGGCAACACTACTACCAACTTGAATTCTTACAGACTCTTCACCTTCTGTGATTTCTAACTCAGATATTCCTGACTCTTCAACCAGTTCAATCAATTTTTTAATTTTGCGTATATCCATTTTTCTCTCTCTAATAGACTGGCAAACCCATAAATTGGGTGTGCAATTATTTAGTTAAATATTTTTTCGCGGCTGCAATAGCAAACTCATACCCTTGTGAGCCCAATCCACAAATCACGCCCTGAGCAATATCGGAAAGGTAGGAGTGCTTTCTAAACGCCTCTCTAGCATGCACATTTGATAAATGTACCTCTATAAAAGGGATAGACACACTTAACAATGCATCTCTTAAGGCAATACTGGTATGAGTAAACGCCCCCGGATTAATGACAATAAAATCAACTTTGTTAAACGCTTTATGTACTGCATCAATTAATTCATGTTCCGCATTGGATTGCACATGAGTTAAACTAATACCAATAGATACAGCAAACCTATCTAACTTTTTATTAATTTGTTGTAGATTTTCAGAGCCATAAGTCTCTGGCTCTCTAGTACCCAACATATTTAAGTTGGGCCCATTAATGACTAATAAGTTCACTAGCTGACCATTTTACGTACAATATATGTACTAGAATTGAAATTATCGGACCATTATAGTGGGTAAATAGAAATTAGCAGCAAAATACTGGTCTTATCTGCGAAGATTACCGCAAAGTTTATAAAAATTGTATTTTTATCACTCGCTTTTTAGGGAGCTTTTGCTATCAATTATATCGCCCATATTCACCTAGCTAATCATACTCGTACTAGCTTAGTTGGAAACTTTTTAGGGGATTTTGTGAGGGGCTCCGAACTAAGTCATTTACCTTCAGACATTGAGTTAGGAGTCCGTATGCATCGCAGCGTAGATACGTTTACGGATAGCCATCCACTAGTATTGGATCTTAAAAAAGAATTCACTGGGAAACTTCGCAGAATGTCAGGGGTCATAATCGACATATATTTTGATTATTTATTAATGACGAATTGGAAAGACTATTCTACTTCTTACAGTAACATTTTATTTGCTCAGTTTTATGATGAGCTTGAGAAGTTCAGTTTACCCATAAGCACCGAATTTGATAAACAAGCTGAAAGACTTATAAAATATCGATGGCTTAACCAATATTCCAATCGAGATACTTGTTTTCAAGCATTTTCTTCAATTGAATCAAGGCTAGGAAATAAAATACAATTTGCTGTTGACGCCAACCATTTTATCAAACAAAACCATAATCTATTTGCAAGAAAATTTTCACAGTTTTACCCAGAGTTATTAGAACATGGAGTAAACTTTGTTCAATCATCTACAGCCCCCAAGTAAGAGAAAGCACCATGGCTATTAAAGAAATAAAACACCCGCTAATTCAACATAAAATAGGCCTAATGCGTAAAAAAGGCATAAGTAGTAAAGATTTTCGTGAGCTTGCTAGTGAAGTAGGAAACTTGCTTACCTACGAGGCAACGAGAGACTTACAAACAGAACAAACAACCATTACAGCTTGGGATGGACAACAATTACAAACTGAGAAGATTAAAGGTAAAAAAATAACAGTTGTGCCCATACTAAGGGCTGGGTTAGGAATGTTGGACGGTGTACTACAACTGATCCCTAATGCAAAAATTAGCGTGGTTGGTTTATACAGAGATGAAGAAACACTGCAACCTGTAGCCTATTTCGACAAAGTAGTAAAAGATATTACCAAACGAACAGCACTAATCGTTGACCCAATGTTAGCTACGGGAGGAACGCTAATAGCCACTATTGATTTACTCAAACAAAAAGGATGTACCGATATTATGGGGTTATTTTTAGTTGCCGCCCCAGAGGGTATTGCCGCGTTAGAAGCTGCACATCCAGATATAGATATTTATACTGCATCAGTAGATGAGAAACTTAACGAGCAAGGTTACATATTACCTGGACTAGGGGATGCTGGAGATAAAATTTTTGGCACCCGATAAAGGCTTTTAACCATTAAATTACAGGGTACTTACGTTAAACCCAAAGCTAGTACCTTACGCATTAAACATTAAAAAATACGAGTTACGTGTTGCTCAAAGGTGCTCGCTTTCATAAACCCCGTCACTCTTGCAGAACTCAGTTCTTGGCCACTTTCATCAAAGAATAAAATCGTTGGTAAACCCAAAACTGAAAAGTGCTCTTGAAATGCTAGGTTATCGGGGTTGTTATCAGTCAAATCAATTTGCATCCATACCGTATGGCTTAAAGCATCAACTACAGCTTGATCAGAAAATGTATATTTCTCAAACTCTTTACACGCCACGCACCAATCAGCATAGAGGTCTAACATGACAGTCTTTCCTTCACCATTGGCTTCAGCCAAAGCTTCTTCAAAAGCTTCAAGACTAGTAACTTGCTTAAACTTAACGTGTGAAATTTTACCAATATTATCTTCGCCAACAGTATCTTGGTAAAAAATACTGTTCGTGGTTTGATATCCATAGATTGCAGATATAAACAAACCAACAAAAATAATTAAAGCCCTAACGCCTTTGAAAAAAGACACAGCTGTGGTTTGGTTCATCACATAAAAATAAGTAAAGCTTACTAACCCCAACAGCGACCATGCTATATCAGTTGCCACATGAGTCACTAAACGCTCAACAAACATTATGGCTACCGCCAGCATCATGAACCCAAACGCTACTTTAACAATGTTCATCCAGTGCCCAGCTTTAGGCAGCAATTTACCACCTGTGATACCAAATAAAATCAGTGGTATCCCCATGCCGAGACTTAACACATATAAAGCACTAAAACCTAAGACGAGGTCGCCACTTTGAGCAATAAATAATAAAATTCCAGTTAGTGGTGCTGTTGTACACGGTGAGGCAACCAGGCCCGAAATAGCCCCCATTACGAGTACACCCAAATAACTACCACTGGTTTGTTTGTTACTCATTGCATTAAGTTTTTCTTGCCATGCAGATGGCAGCTGCAATTCATAAGCCCCAAACATCACAATTGCCAATAAAATAAAGATAACAATTAACGTAATTAGAATCGCCGGGTGCTGCAGGCTAGCCTGAAATTGTACCCCAGCAGAGGCCACGATTAGTCCTAATAAGGAGTAAGTGAGAGCCATGCCTTGAACGTAAATAAAAGAAAGACTGAAGGCTCTAGAGGTACTCATACTGATACCCTGGCCAATAACAATACCAGATAAAATTGGGTACATAGGAAACACGCAAGGTGTAAAAGCTAACCCCACACCTAAGCCTAAAAATATTAGTAAGGTCCACAGCAAACTTTTTTCACTAGATAATAAGCTTGCAAGCTCAAATTGCTCTGAAACAACTGGAGCAGCAGAGTTATGATTACCGGCATCAACTACTGAGCTATTAGCCTCATTAGCAATTACACTTTCTAAAAAGACTTCTTTGGTGACAGGAGGATAACAAAGACCAGCATCTGCACAGCCTTGATAGCGAATTTTTACAACCCCATCTTTGGCTGCAAAAATTATAGGATATTGGACTTCTAATTCACCACGAAACACATCAGACAATCCAAAAAACTCATCTTCTACCTGCATCGCCTCAGGAAACACAGGTTCCCCTAACTCAGTCTGTTTTAATGCTGTCTTAAATTGCTTTTTATATAAATAATAGTCATCTGCAATTTTCCACTTTAATATCAATTGACCACTTCTTTGTTCAAAATCAAACTGAAAGGCCTCGTCTACTTTCAAAAACTCAGGCTCGTCTGCAAATAAATCAGCCAATGGGTCTACCGATTGCGCAAAGCTACCCAAGCAAAACAAACTAGAAAAAACAAATAAAATGACACGATTAGCAACTAAGTTCATGAACTACTCTTTTTAATTAAACAGTAACTAGGACAATATACATATTGTAAATATCCCAAAGTTAAGCGTGTAAGCTTAAAAATATATTAAGAAAGTAAACTTTTAGTTAAAGACCCTTACTAATCTAAGAGTCTTTCAACAGCCCCTACCACAAACAAAAGCAATATTTTGTAACAAAGCGACTCTTGGTTTATTCCAAGCTGAGCCCATTATAATAACAAATACACAGACTCTGGTATCAGTTAAAATAATACTTGGGTATACCATGATAAAGAGGCATTTTTGGCTAAATTATTTCTACTTTTCGCAATATTACCTATTGCTGAAATCGCGATACTAATCAATGTGGGTGAATTAATTGGAGGCTGGTATACCATTGCCATCGTCATTTTTACCGCTTTTGTAGGAGCCCGTTTAGTTAGACAACAAGGCCTGACAACACTCACTCAAGCCCAGCAAAAAATGCAAACAGGGGTTATGCCAGGCCAAGAAATGGCTGAGGGTATACTCCTAGCAATCGCGGGGGTCCTTTTAGTTACGCCAGGGTTTATTACTGATATTGTAGGTTTTCTACTAACTCTGCCTATGACTAGGCCTATTATTGCTAGTAATTTGTTAAAACGACTGATTATTAAAACTGCAGAGCCCTCTTTTCACAATGGCTTTCAATCACCCCCACATTCAAAGCAAAACTCAGAAGATATTATTGAAGGTGAGTTTGAGCGCAAAGAATCGCCTTCTGGCAAACCAAGACTCAATGACGATTTAAATAAGCCAGATTAGATTCCAGAAATTAATGATATGGGAAATCCAAAACAGCGCACCTAGCTCTATATAAACTCTTGTGGCCTGATATCTGCTTCAACAAACTCAGATTTAGTATGTTTTACTTTAAAAAAATAAGGTAAATCCCTACACCCCTTTAAAGACAGACTGAGGAAAAGATATGAGTGGATTAACATCTCGTAAAAACGCTATAACAGAAATTACCAATCGCGCACCTAAATCGTGCAAAACACCAGAACCATTGAGCAAAATTTGGGCGAGCGATGTTTTTGGCTTAGCGGCTATGGAAGAAGCATTATCTAAAAACGCCTTTAAAGCTATCAAGAAGACAGTTCAAACCGGCGCTCCACTTGATACAGCTACCGCAGACGTTGTTGCTGCCGCGATGAAAGATTGGGCTATCGCCAAGGGTGTTAAGTTTTTCTCGCATATCTTCTACCCAATGACCAATATCACGGCTGAAAAACATGATGGTTTTATCATCACCAATTCAGACGGCGGAGCGATTACAGAATTTACAGGTAGCTTGTTGATAAAAGGCGAGCCTGATGGTTCTTCTTTCCCTAATGGTAGCTTGCGTATGACTAACGCAGCCCGTGGCTACACAGCATGGGATCCCACCAGTCCTGCATATGTAATGAAAACCGCCAATGGCGCAACATTAATGATCCCAAGCGTATTTATGTCTTGGACAGGCGAAGCACTAGATAAGAAAATTCCTTTGCTACGTTCAAACAAAGCAATGGATAAAGCGGCTCAAAAAGTACTAAGTTTAATGGGTGAAACTGAAATCGCTACCCTAAACTCTAGCTGTGGTGCTGAGCAAGAGTACTTTTTAGTTGATGAACACTTTGCTAACGCTCGCCCTGACCTATTGCTCGCGGGTCGTACTTTATTTGGCGCTGCTCCAGCAAAGGGTCAACAATTTGATGACCATTACTTTGGCGCTATACCAGCGAGAGTCCAAGTCTTTATGCAAGACTTTGAAGACAAGCTATATCGCATGGGAATTCCAGCAAAAACACACCACAACGAAGTTGCCCCGGGCCAATTTGAAATTGCTCCTTACTTCGAAGCTGCCAACGTAGCGGCTGATCATCAACAATTACTGATGACGTTAATGAAAAGCACAGCTAAAGAGCATGGCTTCTTGTGTTTATTACATGAAAAACCTTTTGCAGGTGTAAATGGTTCAGGTAAGCACGTTAACTGGTCAGTTGGTAATGCGACTCAAGGCAACTTGTTAGACCCAGGCAGCACACCCCATGATAACCTAAACTTCTTATTATTCTGTGGTGCTGTTATTAGAGGCGTACATAAATACGGACCACTTTTAAGAGCGGTAATCGCATCTGCTGCAAATGACCACCGCTTAGGTGCTAATGAAGCGCCACCAGCAATATTATCAGTTTACTTGGGAACTCAATTAGAAAGTGTTTTCAATGATATAAAAGAAGGTAAGTTACTTGAGAAAGCTAAAGGCGGCTTAATGGACTTAGGTCTATCTCAAATTCTTTCTTTCGAACGCGATCCAGGTGACCGTAACCGTACATCACCGTTTGCATTTACTGGTAACCGTTTCGAATTTAGAGCTGTAGGTTCATCGCAGTCAGTATCAGGGCCATTAGTAGCCATGAATACTATGTTAGCTGATTCACTAAGCTGGATTGCAGACAAACTAGAAGCGGTATTAGACAAAGGTGAAGACAAAACAGCTGCTGTCATCACAGTTCTTCAAGAGCTAATGGAAGAGCACGGTAATGTTATCTTCGGTGGTGACGGTTATTCAAGTGAATGGCATAAAGCTGCTGTAGAAGAACGTGGCTTGAAAAACATTCCAACCACTGCCGATGCGCTACCTGCATTTAAAGAAGAATCTGTGGTTAAACTTTTTGAATCGACTGGCGTTCTATCTCCAGCAGAACTGGCTAGCCGTTTTGAAGTATACGCAGAGCAATATATCCTATCTATTGAAGTAGAAGCTAAGTTAGTAATTGGCATGGCCAGTACTAGAATATATCCAGCGACTATTGAATATCTAGATAGTTTATCTAGCACAGCTACCAACCTTAGTAAGTTGAATATCACAATTAGTCACAATAGTATTGACGAAATTGCCGCTGAAACAGACGCTATGATGGCTGCTGTACGTAAACTTAAAGAAGCGATTGAGGTTGAGGAATTTGACTCTGTTGAAGCTCACCTTAATTATTGTGCAGATACACTTTGTCCGTTAATGCTAGAGGTACGTACTCATGCAGATGCACTAGAATTAGTAGTCTCTGATGACTTATGGCCTTTACCTAAGTATCAAGAAATGTTGTTTATCAAGTAATCAAAACATAAATTTCAAATCTACAAGAAAAAGAGCTCCGGCTCTTTTTCTTTTTTTAAAGCTGCTAACTGCTAAACTCCTCCGTATTACACTCAACAATACATACCCCGCGGATATATACAATGAAAGCCTGCGCCTGCCATATTCTAGTAAAAGACCAAGCATTAGCTGAAAAACTAAAGTTACAACTTAAAAAAGGGGAAGACTTTCATAAGCTAGCTAAAAAGCATTCAATCTGTCCCTCAGGCAAGCGAGGTGGCGATTTAGGAGAGTTTAGTCCAGGTTCTATGGTTAAAGCTTTTGACAATGTGGTATTTAAAAAAGAAATTTTAACCGTACATGGGCCCGTAAAAACAAAGTTTGGTTACCACCTAATTAAAACTTTATATAGAAACTAATCACAATTATTAGGCAATAAAAAAGCTCCTTTTAGGAGCTTTCTTAAATTTTATAATAGGTTTGTAGTGATAATTATGAATCTACAGAGCCACAAAAACGGTAACCTTCTCCGTGAATAGTAACAATCAAATCATCCGCATTCACTTCTGACTCAAAGTGCTTACGTATGCGTCGTATAGTAACATCTACTGTACGGTCATTCGGACGCAATTCACGCCCCGTCATTTCCATAATTAACTGTTCTCTAGTCAGTATTTTACCTGGATTATTTAAGAACAAATGCAATGCTCTAAATTCACTACGAGGTAAACGGAATTCTTTCGTACTTGGAGATATTAAGCTGCGGCTGTCACCATCTAACGTCCAACCATTAAAGCTGACTCGGCTAGGCAAGTCATCATCTTCACTACTGTTGGTAGTTCGTGTTAATAAGTTTCTAGCTCTAATAGTTAATTCACGTGGATTAAATGGCTTAGTTAGATAGTCATCTGCGCCGATTTCTAATCCTAAAATACGATCTACGTCGTTATCTCTACCGGTTAAAAATATTAGTCCGATATTTTTACGACCGCGTACTTCTCGGGCCAAAATCAAACCGTTTTTACCCGGAAGGTTAATATCCATAATGACTAAATTGATAGTGTTGTTTTCAAAGAAGTCATGCATTTGCTCGCCGTTCTCAGCTTCGAATACATTGTACCCTTCTGCTTCGAACAAGCTTTTTAAAGTGGTACGAGTAACGACTTCGTCTTCAACAATTAATACGTTAGGAGTCTGCATGATTCGGGCCTAGTTAAAAATTTGTGTAAAAGTTTATCAGAAAATATCTAAAAATCAGTAGCATAATTACATATTAAGTAAAAAATAGCGCATTTAAACACAGGAAAATAGTCTTCTTTGTTTATTTATTTAAAAGTACTAGCATTTACATGCTTCGAATCGACTATTTTCACTGGAAACATAATAGAAAAATGCACCCCGTGATCTTCTTCACTTACAATTGAAATCGAACCATTTAAACCTTGAGTCACCAGATTGTAGACTAAATGCATCCCTAGTCCACTTCCCCCCTGTCCGCGCTTAGTCGTAACAAAAGGGTCAAAGATTCGCTTACACAATTGTTCAGGAATACCTTTTCCATTATCTACGAAGTCGATTTTGACCTTACTATTTTCAATTAGTTCTATTTTAATATTAATATCACCTTCTCCCATGCCTTCAAAGCCATGAATAATGGAGTTCATAATTAAATTAATCATAATTTGATTAATAGGTCCCGCTTTTGACTCAACTATAAGGTCATCAGAACAAGCAATATGTATTTTGTAAGGCGTTTTCTTCAACGTAGGGCCCATTGAAATCAGAATTTCGCTCATCAAGTTCGAAAATGAAAATACTCTGCTACTCTCTGAAGACTGATCAACCGCCACTTGTTTAAAACTAGAAATTAACTCAGCAGCTCTATTTAAATTTCGATAAATAATATTGAGATTTTCTTCACCTTCATCAATAAATTTAGTCAAAGCACTCGCTTTGAGGGTTTTACCTTCAAAAGCTACTCGCATTTCTGCAAGCCTATCTAACATCATAGTAGAGGCTGTCACCCCTAAGCCAATTGGAGTATTAACTTCATGTGCAACACCAGCAACCATGTCCCCCAAAGAAGCCATTTTTTCATTTTGTACAATTTGTCTTTGAAATTGATGTAACTGCTCTAGGGTATGAATAAGTTCACTATTTGCTTCTTTTAAGGCCAAAGTACGCTGTTGCACTTTTCCCTCCAGACTTACAGTCAACTTAAGCTGTTCTGCCTCGGCTTGTGCTTGCTTATCTATATATTCTTGAGTATTGAACAACATTCCATTGAAGGCACTACCTAATATGTCTAACTCCTTAATACCATGTGCATCTACTCTACTTGAGTAATCTTTGGTTCTAGAGATACGTTGCACCAGCTTACCCATACCTTCTATAGGGGAAGTAATTGATCGTTGCAATTTAAAAACTAAAAGAAAGCACACCGCTAAACAAAGTAAAAATACCCCAAGGGTGATAATAAAAGAGCGTGTAATTAGTAAATCTAGAGAGGCAACTGAAGACCTAATATAGACGTAACCAATCAGTTTATCTTCTAAATAGATGGGCCTGACTACCTCCATAACATCGAGGGATTTTTGAGGGGTAAATAACTCATTAATTTGTGAGTACTTGGCTCTAACGGGAGCTATTCCAGTTTTATTGTAACTAGCTAACAAACTCAACTTAGGCTCATCATCCACCTTATATATATGAACATTTTCAATTGTAGGTGAAGACACTAAAGCACTTAACATTAGCTCTAAAACTCTGACATCATCTTCAACGATAAATGGTTTAGCTTGAAGCCCCGTTACCTCTGCGGCAACAACAACACTTCGTTCAAGCGTTTTTTGGTATGTCATTATTTGGCTATATAAATTAATAGAAGAAGAAAGACTTAGAGTAAGTGCAATAACGGCCATTACACCCCATAATATGAGGCTTTTAATCGAAAGAAATGTTTTCTTAGCTACCATATGAATCTTATATTGCCCCAAATTTACCAAAATGACGATCTGGTCATTAAATTACTATCTCGCAACGAAATACTTGCATTAAATTTAGAATTAAATCAGCTAAAAGCATACTAGTTCTTAACTAACTTCACTATTTCCTCTTCACTCAAACCATAGTTTATGGCCATTCGTTGTATTGAAACTTGCTGCTTAATATTCTCTACCGTATTACTCTGAGGGTTAAAATTTCTATTTATATCACTCAAACAAATGCATATAACTTGATGTTTGGCGATCCCCAGAGACGGCACTGCTAACGCCGCTCTTTTATATATTAGGTGAGGGCAGCTAGAAGTTCGACTTGGGGCTTGAAGACATTCTTTTGTTATAGCCCATGAGTTCCCCACAACCCAAAAGCTCAAAACAATAAAACTTGTCGGAACCCTTAAATTCATTACAAAGCTCCTAAATACAGCCCTTCATAATTTTTAGCTGCATCTTCCCAAGTGAAGCGGCTTAACATAGCGTTCTTTTGAGTCGATTCAAACACGTCTGGGCTTTCATAATAAAACAGTAATGCCCGTTCAACGCAAGCAAGTAGGGCCTCGCCACTAGGCTCAACAAAAACGAAGCCAGTTGCTGATTCTGGATCATCCGCTAAATCAATCACTGTATCTTTTAAGCCACCAACCGCCCTGACTATGGGTAACGTGCCATAGGCTAAGCTATACATTTGATTCAAACCACAAGGTTCAAACAGAGAAGGCATTAAAAAGAAGTCGCTGCCAGCTTCTATCATATGTGCTTTGCGAACACTAAAGTCCTCTATGAAAGCAAATTTAGATTGATGTTTTGCAGCCGTATTTCTTAACGCATCACTGATTTCAGGGTCACCGGTACCAATAATAACCAGTTGAAATTGATGACGTAATAATAACTCCAAGATTGGCATGATAAAGGCAAAGCCTTTTTGTTCGGTTAACCGACACACCATACCTATAATCGGCAAATTATCATTCTCTGGCAGCCCAACATTTTTCTGCAAATCATTTTTACAATGTTTTTTACCGGCTAAATTCGAGTAGTCATATTGGGCTACTATATTTTCGTCTATAGCAGGGTCCCACTGACTATAATCACACCCATTAAGGATACCCGATACATCATTTCGTCTGCGATTAAACTCGTCATATAAATAATGCGAACCAAGGGGAGATAGGAGCTCCTGCGCATAATTAGGACTCACAGCGTTGATTTTATTTGCGTATCGAATACCCATACGCACAAAGTTGAGGGCATCACCGTCTAGCTGGCTATGCAACTGGTAATGAGGTTGCAGGTATTCAATGTCACTAAATTTATGGGTGCCTTGATATGCTCCATTATGAATTGTAAAAATTGTTTTAGCATGAGTAAAAAAGCCACTGTTATCAATAGTCACAAAATAAGGGGTCAATGCTGTATGCCAGTCATTACAATGAATAACATCCGCTTGAAAACTTACTGCTTTAGCAGTTTGTAGCGCTGCGTTAGCAAAAAATGCAAAACGTTCTGCGTTGTCATGGTATGCATGGTAATCATCTGTATATAATCCCTTTCGATCAAAAAATTCAGGATAATCAACAGCTAATACCTGTACATTTTCAATATTCAACTCTTTTATGGCAAATTCATAAGCTTTATTACCAGAAAATAACACCTGCTTTTCACAGTAATCAGGAGCGTTAAATCTTTGGGCCAATTGTTGATAATATGGTATCACTATTGTCACGTCATGACCCATTGCTTTTAAAGCGATAGGCAGTGACTTTCCTACGTCAGCCAAGCCACCAGTTTTGACTAAATCTTCAACTTCCGAAACAACAAATAATATTTTCATAGCAATAGCCAACCCTTTAATTGAATGATTAAATCATACTCCCATTTTGCTTAGTCTAAGGCTATTTCACTCGACTACAAAGATATACACTGAATTGTGTAGTTTGCTCTATCAAGGTAACCATTTTAAAACGTTTTTCAAGTAATTCAGAGTATCTCAAAAACTTGTTAGCAACCAAGTTTAGGGTTCCGTCAGCAGCCAAATATTGTTTAACCTGTGATATAAAACTCTCCGAAACTGAATAATCGGTTTGAATTCCAGTATGAAAAGGAGGGTTTGTAAATACACTTGCAAACTTACCCTTTATCTCTGTTAAACCATTTGATGCGACTACCTCTACTTCTAGATCATTTAATCTAGCGCTTTCCTTAGAACAGTAAACCGCTAATGCGCTAACGTCACTCATTACAACTTGAGCCTTTGGATTTTTAAGCCCTAGAAAACATCCTATGACCCCTGCCCCACTGCCAAAATCAAGTACTCGTCCATTGGGAACTTTGATTTCACTATTCAACAATACACTAGTACCGTTATCGATTGAGCCATGGTTAAACACACCAGGTAACGAACAAATTTTATATTCAATGCCTGCTACTTCAATATCAAAAGCCTTTTGCCATTGTGTTAACTTAAAAGGTTTAATCTTTTTATCAATTTTTGCAGCAAACAACGCACAATGTCTGGCGGAGTCAATTTTATTCACTTGAGAACTCACAACTTCAAGCATCTTTGATGCGCTTTTTACACCCCCTTTATTTTCACCAACGAGCAATAAATCAGCACCATTTTTAAGGCAAGCAGCAATATTCGCAATCAACATTTTTGCTTGTTCTTTAGACTTTGGCATATAAATAACTGCCCCATCAAACTCATCCTTTGTGGGGTAAGAAGCAGCAAAAAGGTGCTTATCCTGCTGCCCATTGGCGCAACTGTTTTGATAAACATCAAAGTATTGATGAAAAACATGAAGCTCTACATTGTGTAACTGGGTACTAATATGACTATCTGTAGGGTTCACAAACAACCACTTACCTGTTTGAAAAACCTCTTTGCTACGCATTAGTAATTGACTAGGAGCAGATAACATTATGAAATTCTCTCAAACATTAAATCCCACACTCCATGTCCTAATCTGTGACCACGTTGTTCAAACTTTGTAAGTGGTCTTTGTTCTGGACGAGGCACATAATCATTCGTTTCTGACTGGTTCTTAAATCCTTCAGCTTCGGACATGACCTCTAACATATGTTCAGCATAATTCTCCCAATCGGTAGCCATATGAAAAACGCCACCGATTTCCAGTTTCGCTCTTAATTTTTGTACAAACTCACTCTGCACTATACGTCTTTTGTGATGGCGAGTTTTATGCCATGGGTCAGGGAAAAAAAGTTGTACTCTGGCTAAACTGTTATCTGCAACACAGTCAGCAAGTATCTCTGCTGCGTCATGTTCAAATAATCTTAAATTAGTTACGCTTTGCTCTGCTGCTTCATTTAAGCATGCACCCACGCCGGGCCTATGTACTTCAATTCCAATAAAGTCTTTTTCCGGCTCTTTAGCAGCCATCTCAACTAATGACTTACCCATACCAAAGCCTATCTCAAGAACAACAGGGGCTGAACGGCCAAATACTTCAGAAAAGGTTAATGACCCTGCTTTATGTTCTAACCCCATGGTGGGCCAATATTGCTCAATGGCTCTTGCTTGCCCTTGCGTAAGCCGCCCTTCTCGCTTCACAAAACTTTGAATTTTACGAATATAAACCCCTGACTTAGCGGCTTCTTCTTCAGACTTAAACTGACTCATGAATTTTTCTCTTATTAAAAAACGAATTGCTGTTTTAATTCAGCACTAATGTGGCGCATTATCCTTTCACATTTAAGGATTGCAAGGTTTCGCCAGTAAATATCATGCTATGAAATTGACCAGCTTTTGAGCTAGATTAATCGGCTGCTCTAAAGGCAGCATATGTCCTGCACCTTTAATTATTGTCACCTTTGCTTGTTGCAAGCTAGCAACTGCTCGCTCTATTTCGGTCAGCTTGACTAAATTATCTTGCTCGCCAACTACGAATTGTATCGGAAAACGACATGTTGCTAATTGAAGCACCAAGTTCTTTCTAACCTCAGTAGCGCTAAGCTGGGCCTCTAAAACGCCCATACCCAAATCACGTTCCATACTTTTCACTACATCCTTAAGAGCATTATCATTTTGATTAGCTTCATGAAAATACTTAACAAGATGTTTTTCACTAGAGCCTTTAAATTGTTTATTCCGTATTAATTTAAGGGTTTGCTTGCGCTGAGCCAAAACATCCCCAGGTAAGGCATTACAACTGCTACTAATTAAGGTTAAAGAAGCCACGCGAGACTTATGCTCAATCGCTGTTAATGCTGCAATATATGCCCCCATAGAGAAGCCTATTAAGTGAACCGGCTCGTCAAAATAGTCTAAACGATCAGCACTTAACATTCGCATTTGATCTAGATCTTGAGCCCACTGTAAAGGCACAAAGGCGCGTTTAGGGATATTCAGATGTTGCCAACAAGAATTAAATATTCGCTCATCACACAAAGTGCCCGGTAAAAATATTACAGGTGAGTTGATTTTATGCGGACTGCTACTAGGGTTTAACAAGAAAGTCTCGATTGATGTTTTTATCTTAGATTAAGGTATTATCCTGTAAATATTGTAAGAACAACAGTCGATAATTCAGTGTCCAAAAATAGTAGTCAGCCATTTAATCAAAACGTACTTACATGGTTTGATAAAAATGGCCGTAAAGATTTACCTTGGCAATCAACTAAAACACCCTATAGGGTTTGGGTGTCAGAAATAATGCTACAGCAAACCCAAGTCAAAACAGTGATTCCGTACTATCGTAATTTTATGGAACGCTTCCCCGATGTATTAAGTTTAGCTAATGCCCCACAAGATGAAGTTTTACATCTTTGGACTGGACTGGGATATTACGCTCGCGCTCGGAATTTACAAAAAGCAGCACAAGTCATTCGTGATGAATACCAAGGCAAGTTTCCTGAGGAGCTAGAACAAGTAATCGCATTGCCAGGTATAGGTCGCTCAACTGCAGGCGCAATATTATCTCTCGCCTGCCAACAAGCACACAGTATTTTAGATGGCAATGTAAAGCGAGTGCTGGCACGCTATTTCGCTATAGACGGTTGGCCGGGCAATAAAAAAGTAGAAACCGAGTTATGGCGCTACGCAGATGAATTAACCCCAGCCACCAGAACCGGCGATTACACCCAAGCAATGATGGATATGGGCGCTACCCTATGTACTCGTAGTAAACCTAAATGTGATAGATGCCCTGTGCAATTAGGATGCTTAGCCTTTGTGCAAGGTAGACAAACTGAGCTCCCCCATAAGAAACCAAAAAAGCAAATCCCTACTAAATCTACAATTATGTTAGTCCCCATGTGGCAGCAACAAGTATTAATTTATAAGCGCCCTCAAAGTGGTATATGGGGAGGATTGTGGGGCCTTCATGAAGTTGACAATGAAAGAATGGTAGAAAAGTTCACAACTAATTTAAAATTGGGAGAGATACAAGAACAGGCACTAGACCCTTTTCGTCATACTTTTAGCCACTTTCATTTAGATATTCAGCCAATTATATTGCACTTAAAACAACAACCCTCACACCAGATAATGGAAAACTCACAAATGTGGTTTGATTTAGCGCAACCACAAAGTTTAGGATTAGCCGCGCCAACCAAGAAACTATTTAGTACAATTGGCGCATCATTTTAATAAAATATGTAATAAGAGCATTATGAGTAGAACTGTATTTTGTCAACGCATGCAAAAAGAAACCGATGGCCTTGATTTTCAACTTTATCCTGGCGAACTAGGGCAGAAGATATTTGAAAATATTGGGAAAGAAGCATGGGCTGAATGGCAAAAGAAACAAACCATGTTAATTAATGAGAACAAGCTCAATATGATGGAGCCGACAGACAGAGCATTTTTAGAAACCCAAATGCAGGCCTACCTATTTGAAGGCAAAGAGCCAAACATTGAAGGTTACGTTGCGCCAAACAAGTAATTTAACTAAAAATTTCAACCTAGATGGCATTTTTTACAGTCAATTTGCTTAATCTATAAGCGATCTACAAAAATACCGGAAAAAGTGGTTGACTTAAAAGCCGTAAATCCGTTTAATACGCACCCACAGCGACACAGGCATACTTTTACAGTAGTTTGTTAGTTGAAGCCCAGATAGCTCAGTTGGTAGAGCAGAGGATTGAAAATCCTCGTGTCCTTGGTTCGATCCCGAGTCTGGGCACCATTATTACAGACAAACCCTAACCTTTTGGTTGGGGTTTTTCGTTTCTAAAGATTAATAAATTTTTACCCTATATCGCTTTATATACCAAACGTTTTTAACTAGGCTCTATGTCTAAATCAATACAGAAATTGATATCGCACTATATCAACCATTATCTCCCACTTAATTTAATTCAAGCCGTAAAATTTGATATTTCATTAGGAATATTTTTTCTAAATGGTTGTTCATAAAGCATTAGTGGTTATAATCTCCTACAGATTTTAAGGTTAATACGCCTGATTTGGAGAATTTTGTGAAATTTAAAGTTTTTTTATGCATTTGTGTGAGTGTATTTAGTATTTTTAGTGCTCAAGCTCAAGATATGACTGAAGATGATATAAAAGCTCGTATCGAGCCTGTAGGCAAGGTACATATTGCCGGTGCAAAAGCTGAAGCAGCTTCAAGTGGCCCACGCTCTGGAGCAGACATATATGCCAAGACTTGTGTTGCTTGTCATAGTATAGGTGTTCTAGGTGCTCCAAAATTACAAGACGCTGCAGATTGGAGTCCCCGCTTAGAAAAAGGTTTTGATACAGTTTGGCAAAATGCTATCAATGGTATCGGTGGCATGCCACCCAAAGGCACCTGCAATGACTGTACTGACGATGAGATAAAATCAGCAATCGAACATATGATTGATGGTATTTAAAATCGCCATAACTGAACAATCTATTGTTTAAAATAAGGCCACCTTGGGGTGGCCTTTTTGATCCGAATAGTTTATTTTTACGGGATAACTAAAAAAAATAAATCAACAAAGCTAAGCTTACTAATAAAACTCAATGAACTCTGAAAATGTTGCCAATGAATTGTCGCTAGAAGAACTGCGTGAGTTAGTTCCTCAATTGCAACAAATCACCAAAAAATACAAACGCTCTGAAAGAATTCAGAAGTCCTTGTTTGATATTTCAGAGTTGGCAAGTTCGATTAATGAATTATCTAGTTTATATCCTGCCATACACGAAATCATCAGCGATTTCATGCCCGCTAAAAGCTTCTTCGTGGCTTTTTATGAAGAAGAAAACGAGCTAATTGACTTTGTTTACTTTGTTGACGAGTTTGACGAACAAGTCATTCAAAAAGTATCTGCGGAAGAGCTAAAGCACAGTCTTACTGGCCACCTTCTACGTACTGGTGAACACCTTTTTTTAACTAGAGAAAATCGACAAACCCTATTAAATAACTCTTCTATTAAGAGCATGGGGGCTGACTCTGTAGATTGGGTCGGAGTTCCTCTAAAGCGTGGTTCCCAAGTAATTGGCGCCATAGTGGTACAAAGTTATGACGAAACCGAACGTTATTCCCAAGAAGACTTAGAGTTATTGTTATTTGTATCACAACATATAGTGAATTGCTTAGATCGCGTTAAAAGCAGAGAGTTGACCGAAAAAACGATTCGCCAACGAACCAAGCAAATGCGGCAAATCAATGAAGAATTACAAGAAGAAATAAGCGAGCGACAAAAAGTTGAGGCGTTGCAGCAAGCTCTGTTTGAAATTTCAGAGTTATCAGCTTCAATTGAAGGCAATATGGATGATTTTTATCGCACTATCCATGACATTTTATCGAGATTGATTGGTGCTCCAAATTGTTATATCGCATTAGTAGATAATGATAATAAAATACTACATTTTCCTTATTATAAAGACGAAGTGTATCCACAAATAAAATCAAGGCCCTTAGGATTAGGTGTTACTGAGTATATTATTCGTAATGGCAGTGCAGAATTAATAGACCCAACTAAAGTAAAACAATTAGCCGCCAATAATGAACTCGCAGTTGATACTGCTAATAGTATTAGTAAAAAAATGACTTCATTGATTGGTGTTCCATTAGTAGTAGATGGCATCATTTTAGGTGTTATAGCCGTACAAAGTTATGGCAACGAAAAACGATATAACCTACGGGATTTAGAATTTTTACGGTATGTGTCTCATCATATAGCCGTTGCTTTAGAGCGAAAGAAGTACTCCGATAATATCCAAGCCTATAACCAACGTTTAGCCAATGAAGTAAAACAACGCACCGAAGAACTCCATACCACAAATGCCTTTTTACAAAAACAAATAGAAGAACGTAAGCAGGCACAACTGCAACTTGAGCATGACGCCCACCATGATTCCTTAACCGGATTAGCAAACCGAACATTATTTAACACTCGATTAGATTTAGCCCTAGCTAGTAAAAAGCGTTATGCATCACATAACTATGCAGTGATATTTATCGATTTAGATAGATTTAAGCAAATCAATGATTCTCTTGGGCATTATGCTGGTGACGAGTTCCTAAAAGAAGTCGCTCGTCGTATAGACTCTTGTATTCGTGGGCATGATTTATTAGCACGTTTAGGTGGGGATGAGTTTGTAGTCTTGTTTGATAACTTTGAAACGGCTACAGATATTGAAGAAATTGCATCAAGAATTATTAAGTCAATAGCCCAACCATTTAATATTGAGAACAAAGATGTTTACTCTGGTGCCAGTATTGGTATTGCTTCAATCGAAAGTGGTTATCAAAAGGCTGACGAAGTATTAAGGGATGCTGATGCCGCAATGTATCAAGCAAAATCACTGGGACGTGGCCGCTATATTATTTTTGATAAGACCATGCGTGAAAAGTTACTTGAAGAGCTTGAAATAGAAAGCGCTTTTAGAAAAGTACTCAATGCAGATGCTTTTGAAAATTATTCACAGCCAGTATTTGATCTACAAAACAAACAAGCTATCTATTCCGAATGCTATATTCGTTGGGAACACCCCACCTTAGGTAGAATTAAACGAGAGCAATACTTCCAACTTGCAGAGCAAAGTGGGTTAACAGTAGAGATGGATAAATTCATGTTAAACAAAGCATGCAATATTCTTCGCTACTGGGGGCAAAGCAATCTAAATAATGCTCATCAAAGAAAAGTAGCAATCAACCTTTCTATACACCACTTAACTCAAACCTGCCTAGCTAAATCTTTGGTGGAATATATTAAAAGCTGTGGTATTGAACCAAACAAATTAGTATTTGAATTTGATGAAAATGCGCTCAATCGTAGCTCTTTGTTGTTTTTACCTGCTATTAAAGTATTAAAACGTGCCGGCATCACCTTAGTGTTAGATAATTTTGGTAGCGGGCTGGCTTCCTTAAGCTACTTATACACCTATCCATTTGACTACGTTAAGGTTGATCATCTTTTTGTAAAAAGTTTAACTCGATCTGAACGCAATTTAAAACTGTTAGAATCATTGAGAGCTATTTCAGGACATTTAAACTTTAAACTCATTGCAGAAGGTATAGATACAGAAGAACAATACCAAGCATTAGTTAATGCAAAATGTGAGTTTGGGCAAGGTAAATACTTAGAAGCCTCAAGTAAAATTGATTTTGCTCAGAATTTAGACAAAGCAATTTAAGCTTCAGAAGTAATACCTCTAACTTAGGGGTTCCGTTATTTATTCCCCATTAAGTTACGTAAATTAGCAATACCCACTTGAGACTTTTTCTGTCGTTCTTCAGCAGATACCTTAACCTTTTTCTCTTGCCACACTAAATCATCTTGGGGTAACTCATAAAGAAAGCGGCTTGGTTCAGGGTTGATCACTTCACCATATTGCCTACGCTCTTTAACCAAAGTCATAAAGAGTTCTTTTTGAGCCCTAGTAATACCAACATAAGCTAAGCGCCTTTCTTCATCGATATTGTCTTCATCTATGCTACTTTGATGGGGTAATAAACCTTCTTCCATTCCCACCATGAAGACATTAGGGAACTCTAAGCCTTTAGACGCATGAAACGTCATCAGTTGTACCTGATCAGCTTCATCTTCATCTTCGCCTCTTTCCATCATATCTCTTAAAATAAAGCGATTAACCACCTCTTGTAGTGTCATAGGCGGTTCAAGCTCATTGCCCTCTAGCATGTCACTCATCCAGCCAAATAAAGTACTGATATTAGCCATAGCCATTTCAGCTGCTTTGGGGCTAGTACTTGACTCATAGAGCCACTCTTCATAACCCATGGTTTTTATCATTTCACGAATGGTTGCAATACCATCACCACGTACCACGCTATCTGATAGCTCTACAATCCAGCGACTAAACTGCTCTACAGCAACTAAGGCTTTTCCTGACAATACATCTTGCAGGTAGGGAGAAAATGCCGCCTCAAATATAGGGGTTTTATTTTGATTTGCGAGATTACCTAATTTTTCTAAACTAACTCTGCCAATTCCCCTAGTCGGCGTATTGATCACTCTAAGCAAGGCGTTATCATCATCTTGGTTCACCAATAAACGTAAGTAAGCCATGATGTCTTTTATTTCAGTACGCCCAAAGAAAGACATACCGCCACTTATCTTGTAAGGGATCCGATTGTTGGTTAGTACTTTTTCAAAGACTCTAGATTGGAAGTTGCCACGATACAAAATCGCATAATCTTTGTAGTCTGTTCGTTTCATAAATTTATGAGCCATTAACTCAGCTACAACACGCTCAGCTTCATGGTCTTCATTTTTAGCTGTGATCACCTGTAATGGTTCACCATAACCTAATTCAGAAAACAGTTTTTTCTCAAAAACGTGGGGATTATTTTGAATTAGGATATTGGCACAATGCAGAATTCGCTCTGATGAACGATAGTTTTGCTCTAGTTTTATAACCCGCAATTTAGGAAAGTCTGTCTGTAACAAAACTAAGTTTTGTGGTCGGGCACCTCGCCAAGAATAAATAGACTGGTCATCGTCACCTACTACGGTAAATCTAGCTCGCTCACCCACTAATAATCGCACTAGCTCATATTGGCTAGTATTGGTATCTTGATATTCATCCACCAGCAAATAGCGAATTCTGGTTTGCCACTTAATTCTAACTGATTCATTGGTTTTTAGTAACAGTGTGGGAAGTAAAATTAAATCATCAAAATCGAGGGCATTATAAGCACGTAAATGATTATGGTAACGTTGATAAAACTCAGCGTATTCCAATTCCCCAGGTGACAAGGTTTGACTCGTTAAATGCTCCGGCAGAATAAGATCGTTTTTCCAATTAGAGATACAGCTCTGTAATAATGACAACTGCTCTTTGTCACCATCTAATTCAACTTCCGTTAAATCCTTTAACAAGGACAAACTGTCTTTATCATCAAACAAAGAAAAGCCCGGCTTTATACCCAAGGATTTCACTTCAGATTTAATAATAGTGAGTCCTAGTGTGTGAAAAGTAGACACCTTTAAACCTCGGGCTTCCTTCTTACCAAGAGTCTGCCCTACCCGCTCTTTCATCTCTCGAGCGGCTTTATTGGTAAAGGTAACGGCTGCAATATATCTAGCCGGCATTTCACACTCTCGAACTAAATAAGCTATTTTATTAGTAATGACTCGAGTCTTACCGCTGCCTGCTCCCGCAAGCACTAAGCAAGGCCCAGAAATAAAATTAACGGCTTCATTCTGACCGTGGTTAAGTTTCATGCTAAATTAAATGCCTAAAGGAGATAAAGAATCAAAAAGATGATGATTATATTAAATAACGGGATTAACGCTTATTATATTGTTTTTTAGACTCCCGCCCCAATTAAATTTTATTAATGGATACTTTTTTATTAGTACACACCCAACTTAAAAACCGTTACGAGAGCCGCTATGTTAAACCCTAAAAAGTTAGAAGAACTTGCTAAACAAATTACTGAAGCCGTACCGCCAGGGGTTAAATCTATGGCTGAAGGTGCAGAATCTAAAGTAAAACAAGTATTACAAACCCAGCTTAGCCGTCTTGATTTTGTCAGCAGAGAAGAGTTTGACATTCAAAGTCAGGTATTAATACGTACTCGCGAAAAGCTTGAAGCCCTTGAAGCTCGTATCGCAGAGTTAGAAAAAACTGACTAAAGTTTTTATTGTGTTTTAGAGGAGTTAGCTTACTCCTCTATACTTACAGCCAATAATTGCAAACTATACCAATAGTGATAACCATTCCTACATAGTTATTATGTAAAAACCCCTTAAAACACAAGTCTCTATCTCTATTTTTGATAAGCCATTGTTGATAACCAAACAGGCCTAATGAGATGCCACAAGCCACAAAAAATGGCCAGCTAAAAGCTAAGCTTAGTCCAACTAACAATAACAACAATAGGCTGAACAATTGTAATAACCCTATGATTACTTTGTCATAGTTACCAAAGAATATAGCCGTCGATTTTATTCCTACTTTGATATCGTCTTCCTTGTCAGCCATGGCATACTGGGTATCATAGGCTACTGTCCAACATAAATTTGCTAAGTATAAAGCCCATACAATCCAACTTAATGACTGCTCTGATGCCACAAAAGCCATAGGTATAGACCATCCAAATGCCGCACCCAATACTAGCTGTGGAAAATAAGTGTAACGCTTCATGAAGGGATACAAGGTCGTTAATATCAAAGCACCAAATGACATAAACACTGTTTGCCAACTCAGCGTCAAGACCAAAGCCAAAGCCACCAACAATAACAAAATAAACAAACCTAAAGCCTGTTTGGCAGTCACCTCTCCAGTAACCAAAGGCCGAGTAGAGGTTCGTGCCACTGCACCATCGACTTTTCTGTCTGCATAATCGTTAATAACGCAACCAGCAGACCGCATTACAACCACACCTAGCACAAACACAATGAGTAAGTGTAAGTTTGGCACTCCCTCTGCAGCTATCCACAAAGCCCACAAGCAGGGCCATAACAATAAATAAATACCAATCGGCTTATCAGCTCGTATTAGTCGCCAATACCCACTCAATTTAGCCATTAAAAACATTGTTCCTTTATTTACTCTCAAATGAGAGTTTTCTATTATTGAGTGATCATAACAAGGGCAGCACATAGACTGAAGTAAATGCCAATCAAACTAAATCAAATTTAGTGCAAAGTGCGCACGGGTTTGAAGATTAGCTATTATGCTTTTCCTTAAAAGTTGATAGACTTCGCTTAAGATTGTTACCCAAAGAAAATTACCTAATATGAAAACATCACTGTTGATAATTGCCAGTTTATTAATTCTTATGGGTTATCAAAGCTCTACATTTGCACAAGAGCAAGCCCGAAAAACCTATGCCTACTTCAGCTTAGAGCCCGATATTGTCACAAACTTTATAAGCACTAATACGAGCTCAAGGAAGTTAGGGTATGTAAGGGTATCCATTGAGTTAATGTTAAATGACCCTGAATACCTTGAGGCGGCCGAACATCATTCGCCACTATTAAAAGCTGCTGTTATAGAGATATTTGGTCGTCAGAGCGCAGAAAAAGTAACCGCATTAACTGGACGTGAAGATATCCGTCGTACCTGTTTAGAAAAACTACGGGAGCTAATGCTTGAGGAAACCGGTTCTGAAATGATAAATGAAGTCATTTTTACTAAATATATTCATCATCAAGGTTAATTGTCTGATCGCCTCGAGGCTCTAAACACTAATATCCAAGCAAACAAACAACCACAAATGAGCCCTGCTGTATGGGCTATGTTGGCCATATGGACCGGTAATATATCCAAGTAACCTACCAATAACCAAACCAATAGAAAGCCCACCATAGGCTTGGGTAACGATATACCCCAAGATGGCTTTAACCAACCTAACCACCAAACACAACCAACCAAAGCATAAACTACCCCAGACAAACCACCAAAGCTGGGGCCGTTAACCATTAACTGAGCGACATTTGAAATAAGCGCAGACATGGTAAATAACAAGATTAAATAACTTGAACCAAAAGTATTTTCCAGTTGTTTCCCTAACATCCACCACCACAGTAGGTTAAAGGCAATATGCATAGCTGAAAAATGAATTAATGCAGGCCCTAACAATCGCCACCATTGACCATTTGCAACCAATTCTGAAAGAGGCTCAATTTGTAACCAAGCATAGGGTGCACTGATACCAATCATAGCTAAACAATAAATAACAATACAAACAACTAACACACTCGAGGTGAATGGCGATCGAATAAGGCTCAACAGTATACTATCAGCTGAAAATGACGGATCTTGATCCAAGGTTATCGACTCTCCTGCATGCCAAGCAGCAGTTTGGTACTTTGCATTACCTGGGTCTAATACGAACTCTTCTGCAATAAGTTTCGCCTTATCTAAATCGGCAGGGTCAGCCAACATAACACCATGGGCATAATCATTATCAAGCTTACAGTACTCCACTCTAATACCTTGCTCTTTCAAATAAAGGCTGAGTAGACGAGCTGGCTGTTCTTTAGAAAAAGCGACGAGTTTAGTGTGGGTATTCAAAAAACTTAACTTTCCTTTGATGTTTCAAATGGTTGTACGTGACGCCATGCTTCAAAGCCACCATCCAAGCTATACACTTCTTCAAAACCTTGATGTATTAGAAATTGCGCAGCTTGCTGACTACTATTGCCATGGTAACAACATACAATAACAGGGGTTTCAAACTCTACACTCGATACAAAACTATTTAAGGTTCCATTGGTTAAATGTATAGAATCTTTTATATGCCCTGCAGCAAAAGAAGCTTCATCACGTATGTCTACACATTCTGCCCCACCATTTGCCAACTTAAGTTGTGCCTCTTGTACAGAAATATGAGCGAATTGCTCCATTTAATTTACTCCAGTAAATAATAACCTGAGGTAGTTTACACTCTACCAATTTAAAATGACCTTCCCTGAATGCCCAGACCCCATAACATCAAACCCTTTTTGAAAATCGTCTATTGAAAATTCATGGGTAATAATAGGTGTTAGGTCCAAACCGCTTTGGATCAAGCTCGCCATTTTGTACCAGGTTTCAAACATTTCCCGGCCATAAATACCTTTAATAACCAAGCCTTTAAAAATCACCTGGTTCCAGTCAATGGCGACATTATCAGGCGGAATACCCAGCATAGCAATTTTGCCTCCATGATTCATGTTTGCCAACATATCACGTAACGCATTAGGTGCACCTGAAATCTCTAAGCCTACATCAAATCCCTCATTCATTCCTAACTCTTTAGTCACATCTACAAGAGACTCAGTAGCCACATTCACCGCTCTAGTTACCCCCATATTCTTAGCTAAATTTAAACGATAAGGGTTAATATCGGTAATCACTACATTACGCGCCCCGACATGCCTAGCAACCGCAGCTGCCATGATACCAATAGGCCCAGCCCCCGTAATTAGCACATCTTCTCCCACTAAATCAAAGGATAAAGCGGTATGTACTGCATTCCCAAAAGGGTCAAATATAGCAGCTAAATCACTACAGATATTATCTGGAATTTTAAAAGCATTAAAAGCTGGAATAACCAAATATTCGGCAAAAGCTCCCTGTCTATTGACTCCTACACCAGTAGTGTTGCGGCATAAATGACGGCGACCCGCCCTACAGTTACGACAATGCCCACAAGTAATATGGCCTTCACCAGAGACTCTATCGCCAACATCAAATCCTCTGACTTCTTGGCCCATATCAACGACTTCGCCCACATATTCATGACCCACTATCATAGTTAATGGAACAGTCTTTTGTGACCAAGCATCCCAATTATAGATATGCATATCTGTGCCACAAATAGCAGTTTTGTGGATTTTAATTAATAGGTCATTATGGCCGCATACTGGCATCTCAGACTCGATTAGCCATATACCTAGTTTCGGATGTAATTTCGCTAAAGCCTTCACTCAATCACTCCTAACTCTTTACCCACTTCAATAAAGGCATCTACAGCAATATCTACTTGCTCTATGGTATGGGCAGCGGACATTTGGGTACGGATTCTTGCTTGGCCTTTTGGAACAACAGGAAAAGAAAAGCCCACAACATAAATGCCTTTTTGCAACATTTTATCGGCCATATCACTTGCAAGCTTTGCATCACCCAACATAACTGGAATAATGGCATGATCTTGTCCAGATAATACAAATCCAGCTGACGACATACGCGCTCTAAAATGTTCACTATTCAATCGTAATTGTTTACGCAACTCAGCCCCTTGAGCCATCATTTCAAATACTTTGATTGAGGCTGAAACTATGGGTGGAGCAACAGAATTAGAAAATAAATAAGGCCGTGAACGTTGACGCAACCATTCAACAACTTCTTTTTTACCTGAAGTGTAACCACCAGAAGCACCGCCAAGAGCCTTACCTAAAGTACCAGTTAAAATATCCACTCGCCCCATCACATCGCAATACTCGTGACTACCTCTACCTTGCTCTCCAACAAAGCCGGTTGCATGACAATCATCTACCATTACTAATGCCTGATATTTATCTGCAAGATCACAGATAGTCGCTAAATCAGCAATCACACCATCCATTGAAAACACACCGTCGGTGGCAATAATTTTAGTACGTACTCCATCTTTGTCTGCTTGAATGAGTTGCGTCTCTAGTGCTTCCATATCATTGTTAGCATAGCGATAACGTTTTGCCTTAGACAAACGTACCCCATCAATAATGCTGGCGTGGTTAAGAGAATCAGAAATAATTCCATCATTTGCATCTAAGATTGTCTCAAACAAACCTCCATTTGCATCAAAACAAGACGGATAGAGTATGGTGTCTTGCGTTCCTAAAAAGGTAGATATTTGAGTTTCGAGTTTTTTATGAATATCTTGGGTGCCGCAAATAAAACGTACCGATGCCATCCCAAAACCATAATCATCTAAGCCCTGCTTTGCTGCTTCAATTAACTCAGGGTTGTTAGCCAACCCCAGATAGTTGTTAGCGCAAAAGTTAAGTACTTGTTGATTATTTGCTACTTTGATATCAGCCTGCTGGCTAGAGATAATAACTCTTTCACTCTTATACAAGCCTTGTTCTTTTACTTCAGATAATTGCGTAGCTAAACGCTGATAAAATTCATGTTTCATGGAACATCCTCGAAGGAAAAAAATAAAGTGCTGATGATATATATTCAGTGTTTAAAATGGAATTTAAGGTCAAAACTGATACTCAATGTAGAGCAAAGATTTTTATACACTTTGAAAAAATTCTGATCTCAAGTAGAAAGCACTCTGCGCTAAACATTGTAAATGTCGTAAAGCGACGCTAGATTATGGATGCTTAATAATTTTGTCTAAGTCCTCCCAAACATCGGACTCTAATTTATCAGGCAACAATGAATATAAGTCTGCCTCAGATATAGGCCTAGATATAAAATATCCTTGTCCAATTTCACATTTAAGCTGCGACAATAATTTAAATTGTGCAGAAGTCTCAATACCCTCGGCCACCACTTTCATACCAAGGTTTTGTACCATAGCAATAGTAGAAGACACTATCTGCATATCTGCGCTGTTATCATTCATACCTGACACAAAGCTTCGGTCAATTTTTATTATATCCACAGGCATCTGTTTCAAATACGCCAAAGAGGAATACCCTGTTCCAAAATCATCAATAGAAAAGATAAACCCCATTTCTTTGAGCTGTCTCATAATCTCTAAAGTATGGTCGATATCTGCCACAACGGTTCGCTCAGTAAGCTCTAGCTCTATTTGAGAAGGACTACGCCTGAATACTCTTACCTGTTCACGCAAAAACGGCAACAAGTCAGGATCTAAAAATTGACTGGCAGACAAATTAACAGCAATTTTCAAATCTTGGTAACCTAGCTCATCAAACTCTTTAAGAATTTCAAAAGCCTTTTTCAGTCCCCAGTAACCAATTTTCAACATATTCTCAGAGCTTTCAATTAAAGGGATAAACTCATCAGGAGGGATAAAGCCTCTCTCGGGGTGGATCCATCGTAACAAAGCTTCAAAGCCAATTAATTTGCCGCTATCAATATTCACTTGGGGCTGTAATGCAAAACTAAACTGCCCTTGTTCTAAGGCATTGCGCACTTCATTTTCTAACTCGACCTTACGTATAACTGCCGTCAACATATTATTGGTAAAAGTATCGTACTGACCGCCCCCACTATCTTTTGATGCGTACATAGCAATATCTGACTGCCTGACTAAATCATCGACTAGAATATCGGCATTATTAGTGCTGGTAATCCCTATACTGCAAGAGCTATAAAACAGTAACTGGTCCACAGCAATAGGCTCCCTAAAGCTCTCAATTATCTTAGAGGCCAAAATAGGGGCACCTTCCATCATGGCTTTTTCTAAAAATACCACCACAAACTCATCACCGCCAAATCGAAATAACATGTCAGAGTCACGTAAGCTTCCTCGAATTCGCCGCGCAGCCTGAGCCAAAAAGCTATCACCTATTTGATGGCCGTGGGTATCATTGATTTTTCTAAATTTATCAAAATCTAACAGCATCACTATAACCTTGTTAGAGTCACGTTTTAATGAGGCCAATTGTTTTTTAAGCTGATGGTTTAACATGTTGCGGTTAGGTAAGCCCGTCAACCTGTCGTACATGGCTATATTTTCAAGCTCTCTAGTGTTCAGCTCTATTTTTCTATCCATAGACTCTAATTCATCAGCCAATAAACATGCAGAGTCTTGTAATAGTTCGATTTCATCAATAAAAAGGTGGGACTTAGCAAATTTAGAGGTACGAAACTGACGATACTTTTTACTTGCCAATAAAGGAAGTTGCGCAGCTAACAACAATAGGCGTTTTCGAAATTGCATACTCAATAAAACTAACGTTATTGAGCATAACACCACCACTGAGATAGAAATGAGAAACACCTTTTTTTGATAACGCTGATGTGCCAGTGACTGCTCACTAATATCATGTACAAATAGCAAATAAGTTTGCTTACCAAGTTCTGGATCAACAGCGGTTAAACTTAACAAATAAACACCTTGTTCATTTTCAAAACGATATCCACTATCCAATAACTCACTTATGCTCAAGTTGGCAGGGAGCTGCGCAAGAATATTCTGCATATACTCTTGATTACTAAAACTAATAGGCATTTTAACCTTTAGGTTTGCCAGCTTTTCAGTTTTATCAAAAGTGGAATCCGTGCTTAAAATTGCCAGTTTCGCAAAAGTTGAACGATTAAGGGCAGCTAAGGTTTCTATCAATGAACTGCCAATGGATAAAACGAGCATATCCCCGTCTTGAGTTAAGATCGGCATTGTTATCAACTGTTGGCATTCCTCTAGACAACGAATATAAGAAAAAGAAGACTGAGTTTTTAAGGCTTTTGATGCATCTTCAAAGATGTACTCAGGAGTCGTTTTTGATGTACTGAAGTAAAGATTACCCTCCCCCTCCAGTATCCATAAATTGTTGATATGCCACTCAAATTGCAAATACTCGAATTCATCTTCCAAAAAGGAAGCAATACCGCCTGGATTTTGAGAGTACTCAGCCTGAAAGTGTAAAAAAGATGCAAACCAAGATTCAACTTGGGTCCTGAGCATATCTCTTATTAGTTGGAATTGTTGCTGATCTTTATCATGTAATTTTTTCTGTTGAAATGCATAATTTTGATTGCTTTCTCCGACCCACAAATAAGTCAAAGAAATACTGGCAATCAACAAAAAAGCCATAAATAAGCCCATGATTTTAAATGGTAAACTTAAATATCTACGCATTTTTTAAAACCAATACATCAATTGCACTGCCCATATATTCCAGTACTTATTACGGTTTAAAGCAATATTAGGAGTAAAGATAGGTGCTAGCCTTGCCGCCCCTTTAACTCTATGAATTTCAGCCTGTATCTGAATGTTTTCTGAAAACTCCCATGTCAGCCCTAAAGTCCCTTGATCCATATAACCGAAATAACTAGGAACAACCCCCTGACTCAGGGTACTAATTAAACTCCCATTTCTATCGTCTCTATCGCGGTCGTATAAATCTAGTCTCGCCATCCAAGTTAAGTTTTGTGGCAAAAAGTATCGCCATTGAAGGTAGCCCCCTTCAGCAAAAGTGTCACTATAATAACCCGCAAATAACACGTCTTCTGCGATAGTTCTTTCACGCATTACCTCTAGAGCAACCTCATGCTTAGAACCTTGGTACATCACATTAAACATAAAACGCTGAGATGTTTCTTTACCATTTACAAAGGCATCATTTTCACCTTGAACATATCTAAAATCAGCATCAATAACAGAAAGGCCATATTGAAAACCACTTAAATTTGGACGCCAATACACGCTAAACTGCTTATCGCTATCATGCTTCAATTTACCTTTGGCCGATGCCCCGAGTAAATTAGTCCTTTGTTCTGAGCTAATAGGTGAGGTACCCAAGCTGAAATTAATATCCCACTCCCCAAGACTATTATTACCCTGAGTCACTAAAGCTAAACCATCCACACCAAGGGCTACATCTCGAAACACATCAAAATATAGAGATTGGGGTAAAATAATAGATGGCCTTGTGTGAGGCACATCTCGAGTGGCTGAATATAACCAATGATAATTTTTGTTCCGACCTAATTGAGCTTTAACACTCCATTGGTCACTATCATATAGTTGCGACTCTAAAAACAAATAGTCAATTCTGGCACCCTGCTGATAACGATTACCGCCATCCAAATAAACAGCTTGCCCGGCGACCCTAAAAATGGAATTGAAACGATAAGAAGAGTTAAGACCTACTTCAGTTAATTTAAAGGAAATATCTCCATCATCCTCAACAAAATTAGACCCATCAGCTTGAATAACACCTTGTGCTATAAACCCATTTACTTTCACTTCTCGGGCATGGGACAAGGCTGAAACGAAACAAGCTACAAGCAATATCGATAACCCTAATATTAACCGCTCCATGCCCATTTACCCCTCACCAACACGAATAATTTTTACATTGAAATTATCAATTTGAATATTATTCAAAAGGTAACCAATTGCCCCTGGAGTGTTACTGATTCTATCAAGCATTTCTTGTTCATTTTTAACCTTAATAGGTTCTTCCCCCAAACCTGAATAAACTAATTTGTTCCAAATACGATCTAGCTGATAGGGGAATAGTCCTAACACCTGAGTGCTAAAAACTTTATGGGTTGGATGGTGCTCTTCCATCACATAAACGGTAATAGTGGAGTCATTGGCCCAAGACACTTGGCGCATTGAAAAGACCCTTCTGGCTTGAACTTTAGTCATGTCATCAGTTGGGACTGAGGTATTCACAACAATCTGCACGAAAGAGTCCTGACTATGCGCTATAGGCATAATTAATAGGAGCAAAAGTAATAACTGACTTAGCATGCAAATTCTAAGCAAACAAAACGCCTCTTAAAGGTATATTTTTTATACTAAGCGACCTAAGCCAAAAGTCTATAGTTTTTGAAAAATAAAGACTGTTCAACCAGTTAGGAGGTCATTAGTTATTACTGAAAAAGCATTGTCACTTTATACTACAAAAAAAGCTGTTAAAATTAGAGCTGCGTCTCTCACTAATTAATTGCACAAAAATGTCCCCAAAAAACCACCTCAACTTAAAACAAAAACTGGCTTTGTTTTGCTACTCCTTGTTGTGGCTGATAATCACTCCATTCACTTTGTGCCATTTTATTCTGCAATATTTGAGTAAAAAATCTGGATATTCAATCTCAAGGCTTTCTCGATATGGCTTGTTATTCACGCAAAAAATCAGCAGACAAGGGATATTGATACACTGTTCATCTGTCGGAGAAGTGGTAGCAGTTCAAACCCTAGTTGAGCGTCTCATACAGACCAACCCAGATCAGGGCGTTACTATTTCAACATCCACCACAACAGGTGCAGAAAGAGTAAAATTACTTTTTGAAGATAGGGTAAAGCATGTCTATTTCCCCTATGATTTTCCAGTATTTGTTACTACATTTATTCGACGTATCAAGCCAAAAAAAATCCTCATCAATGAAATGGAGTTATGGCCAAATTTCAGTAGGGCTTGCAGCAAAGCCGAGATCCCCGTATACATTATCAATGGCAGGATGAGTGATAAATCCCAAAAAACGTATAAAAAATTTCCAAACTTATTTTCCCCTATGCTCGACAGTTTCAAGGCTATTTGCGCCCAAGGGCAAAGAGATTATGACAACTATCTTGAGTTAGGGGTAAACCCCAATAAGCTTTTTTTAACCAACAACATTAAGTTTGATTTAAGCTTTAGTGATACCGATATTAAAACCACTGAAGTCATTAAAAATACCTTTGCTATTAGCAATAGAAATATCTTAGTCGGAGCCAGTACCCATGCTCCTGAAGAGCAGTTACTAATCGATGCTTATTTACCATTAATACGACAATATCCAAACCTTTTATTGATTATTGTACCTAGGCACCCACAGCGGTTTGAAAAGGTATACCAATTATTAAAAAGCCAAAATATTCAGGTTAATTTAATGAGTGAATTAAAGCCCTGCGAAGACTCAACTCAGGTACTTCTATGTAATCAAATGGGTAAACTGAGAGCCATTTACGCTCTAGCGGACATTGCATTTGTTGGAGGGAGCTTAGCTGACAGAGGCGGTCATAATGCACTTGAACCCGCAGCGGTAGGCGTTCCAATTATTATGGGGCCATCTAGATATAATAACCCTGCCATTTGTGCTGCTTTAGAAACAGCTAAGGCACTAAGAAATGTTGAAAATGCTGCAGATATAAAATCAGCTTTTCAAGATTGGTTAAACAACCCAACACAAAGAAAAACAGCAGGCGCAGCCGGTAAACAAGTACTTGAACAAAATGGTGGTGCCATTGAGAAAACCCTTAAAGTCATCCACTCCCAATAAATAAGGTTTTTCACTGAATTGAACGAAAAAAATCCACCAGCCGTTTAGCTTCATCTTCAACACGGTATGCTTGTTCAACTCTTTGCCTACCGTTTTTACCCATTTCCAGCAGCTTTTCATAATCAGAAAGCAATAAATCCATTTTTTCGGTCACAGCGGCCTGATCATTAACTGGTACTATGTAGCCGTCTACGCCTGGACGAACAATTTCTTCCCATGCCCCAGCCTCTGTGGCTAGTACAGCAGCTTCACAGCTCATGGCTTCTAAAACAGTTAGGCCAAAGCCTTCATTTTCGCTTAAGGCTGCCACTAAAGATAAGGCGCTAAAAATTGTGGGGATATGCTCAAATGGTAGCTCACCGGTAAAAGTAAGCCGCTCCGCCAAGCCAGCATCAGCTACTTTTTGTTTTAGCTCATCTACAAAAGCTGCATTGCTTGAAGAAATAGCGCCAACCACCACAGCATTCACATCAGGGTATTTATCAAGTAATTCAATACAAGCTTGTACAAATAGGTGCACGCCTTTTTGTTCTCTGACCCGCCCTAAAATGCCAATACCTATCTTGCCGCCATACCCTAACGCCTCCCAAGCTTTTGCTTTATCTTCAGCAGCTTGATAATCATCAATCTGCACACCGTGGGGGCTTATCATAGTAGGTGGAACAGACAAAAAACTAGCGGAACGCTTACTCATAGCAAGTACGGCATCCATTTTTTGGCTTAACCATACTGTAGAGCCTGACCGTTTACGCTGTGCCGCTGAACTAAACACCAATTTTAGCTTTGCCCTAAAAATGTACTTTAAGATAATACCTTGGATCATTTCGTCCACTCGCCTGGCATGAAACACTCGAAACTTGCCACTTTTGAGAGGTTTACGACACAACTTAATTGTATCCCAAAAAGAAATAGCCAAACTTGGGTCTGGTAAAAAGTGCTCTCCCATGATCCGTAAGTTAATTAACTCTTTTTGATAGGACATCACCTGCAGCATAGTAGAAGTCACACCGGAAAAATTAGAATTTGAATTACCTACTATCAATTCAACTTCATTTGTTTTGGATTTATCAGTTACTGAGTTTTTCATAATTTACGGCGGAATTACCCTAGGTCGATACAAACGAATATGCTTGAACATTAACTATCTCAAAATGCGCGTTTCAGCGTGAGTTTTGAGGTGGCTTGGGTATAGGTATACAATACACCCAATATTTATTTTCTGATTGTAACATGCCTGATATCAAGCTAAACACCAACAACAAGCAAACAATACTTTTTGACCCTGCCCATTTTGACAATCCTAATAAAGACATATTTACTAAAAAACATTGGCAATCTAAAGGCGCTTTAATTGGCAAAGCGACTGGCCGTGGCACCACTTACTTTTTTAAGCATGACAACAAAGAGTATGTTTTACGCCGTTACCGCAGGGGTGGTTTAATTGGCAAAGTTTTATCTGACCAATACTTTTACAACGGCTTAAAAAACACCAGAGCTTGGCTAGAGTTTAATTTACTAAAACACATGCACAACCAAAAACTTCATTGTCCAGCACCTGTAGGGGCACGAGTCGTTAAGCATGGCATTTATTACTGTGCCGATATTATTTTAGAGAAAATTCCAGAGGCGCTAGATTTACATCATATTTTAATGCAGCAAGCCCTTCCCATTGAAACATGGCAAGCAATAGGTAAAACCATTGCTGACTTTCATAATCATCAGGTTTATCACCACGACTTAAATATACGAAACATTATGTTAGATAAGACACCAAAGGCTTGGCTAATTGATTTTGACAAATGCGCCTTGAAAACAGGGGGCGATTGGAAAGCCGCTAATATAGAAAGACTTAAACGCTCTTTTGACAAAGAAAAATCCTTAGCCAATATTAACTGGCAGCAATCAGACTGGGAGGCCTTATTGCAGGCTTACACCCAAACTTTACAATAAATCCACAAAATCAATTTACTCAAATTGATACTTCAATAAATCAATATCTTGTTGATAATGTTTGGCTACAGCATCAATTGAACGTGTATTGTAATATTCGCGATAATCTTTTTTGCGGTCAGTTGCCTTACGTTTATGGGGAATAGAAACGTCCTTCAAACCTAATTCTTTTTTAATCACTTCAAAATCGTCATGCAAGGTTTCGTATCTACCCATAAAATCCACAACAATATTGCCTTTTAAGTCAATTAAATGGTCGGTTTGTAATTTTGTAGCAATATCAAAATGGAAAATATAAGGGCGCGCGGGATCAAATTTATACTCTATAAATTCATTAAAATCTTTTATATCCGCCAATAACTCTGGCCTCTCCCGTTGAATGTGGTGGTAAGAAGATACTTGCAAATCCCAAGGATTACGTACAAATGCAAATTTATAGAGCTTATTAAAAAATTCATCGGGAAGCATTTCTTTTGCAGCAATGACCCCTGCATGACGGGGAAACTTACTTGCTGTTACATGCCCGGTTAAGTTGCTAATTTTATGACCGGGAAACATTAAGTAATACTTAGGGCAACGCCAACGCATCTTATTCAATACTGAACGAATACTAGTACCACCAGTTTTGGCAATATGTACATATAAAAAATTGTATTTATGATTCAGTAGCACTTTATATTTCCCAAACAAAATTTAAAAATAAATCTAATCGATTGTATTTATGATGCTAAACAGTCGATATTTAGGACTATAAATATGTGAATCAGTTCCTAATACATAGAATCTATCAAAAATACGCTCGAGATAGTAAATTTTATAGCACTACTGCTTGTTTCCTCCTTGAAAAACACTGTCCACTTGTAAAAATTTATCTATAACCACAAAATCAGCTTGAGCTCCCATGCTCAAATGCCCCACGTTTTCTAAGCCAAGAAACTTAGCTGGGGTATTCGACGCACTATACAAGGCATCGGTTAACGCCACCCCCACCACTTGATGCACTCGTCTAACTGCGCCCATCATATCTAAGCAAGACCCAGCTAAAGTGCCATTTGGTGTAGTGAGCTTATCGCCATCACGGGTAATCACGGTGTCTAGCCAGGGTAACTCAGTTAAATCACTCCCCACATGGGCCATTGCATCTGTGACTAACATAATACCTTTAGCTGATTTAGCTTTAAACGCCAAACGACAATTGGCACTATGCACATGCAGCAAATCAACAATCAAACCTGCGGTGATGCGCTCATCACTCAGTATCGCACCAATTAGGCCGGGGGCTCTAGCTTGTAAACCTGACATAGCATTATACAAATGAGTTGCCCCTGTTGCCCCAGCCTCAATTGCTGCCAAAACAGTATTAAAATCAGCATTAGAATGACCTAAAGACACTATCACCCCGCGACTGACTAGATCTTTTATAACATCAGCCCCAACATTCTCCGGCGCTATGGTCAGTAATACTTTACCTAAATCTAAACGAGTAATAAGGTTCAGTTCTGCATCAGAAATAACACGCACTTGCTCAGACGGGTGAATTCCTCTTTTAGTAATACTTAGGTGTGGTCCTTCAAAATGAACCCCAGCTATGCCTTGCAAGTTCTCGGTGACGGCCTCAGCTATAGCATCAGCAGCTTGTTGCATAACAGGTAAACTATCGGTAATTAAAGTTGGCGTCATAGTTGTAGTGCCATATTGGCGATGGGCCAATAACATGTTTTTCAGAGAAGCTAAACTGGGAACCTGATTAAACAATACTCCACCACCACCATTAACCTGAGTATCCACAAAGCCCGGCGCAACCAAGCCATCTAAGTGCACATCACAACTAACTGGATTAGCAGAAACCGAAGTCACCACACCATTTTCTACTTGAAAATGATAGTCACTGTGTAGGTCAGTTCCATCAAAAAATTGTTTTGCAGAAAACCACGTCATACCCAAAATCCCACTATTAACTTCTAAACAACTATAAGGTCTGCGTTACTTTATTAAGACCAACAGGCTCGTCTGGATTTAACCCCATTTGCTGTGCAATGCCTTCGATATCAAGGTAAAAGCGCAACATAATTGCCAAGGGTACCAAGCGTTTATGTACTTTATTATCAGGCTGGTCCTGCTTATTGACTTTTAGAGTCAATACTTGGCCACCTCTTTGGATAACCTCGTCCACCTGCTTTTTGTGGTGTTCAAAGGTTTCATCTTCGATCTCAAGATTCACCAGCGTCAGTTTGTTTGCCACTAACGTAATTGGTCCATGTAAAAATTCAGCACTGCTAAAGGCCTCTGCATGAATCCCACACACTTCTTTTAGCTTAAGGGCTAATTCACGGCCAATGGCGTAACCAAACCCTCTGCCTAATACCACACAATGTTTCACCTGCTTTAAGTCATTAAACCCTAACTTTGGTGATTGACTTACTACCTCTTCTAACTGAACAGGCAAACTCTTTAAACCTAAAGTTAACTCTTTTGAGTCTGCCCATTGGGCGACTAAAGACGCAATTGCGCTTAGGGTACATAAAAAACTTTTGGTGGCTGCCACAGCTTTTTCTGGTCCCGCTTGTAGAGGTAATACTTGGTCAACTAACTTAGCTAAAGGCGACGATTCATCATTAACTAAGGCCAAACACAAAGCCCCTGCCTGTTTAGCTTGTTTAACTTGATGCAGAATATCTGGGCTTTTACCCGACTGAGAAATACAAATAACTAAGGCATACTCCAATTGCAGTGTTTTGCCAAACAAAGTACTTACAGAAGGCGCTGCCGCACATACTGGAATGCCTAATTCCGTTTCAATTAAGTACTTTGCATATACTCCAGCATGGTCAGATGACCCCCTGCCAATCAAGTACACCATTTTTGGTGCAAACATTTTTACTCTTGCAACTATATCTTTAACCGTATTTTGGTTCTCATACAACTGACGCCTGATTTGCTCAGGAGCTTGCAAAGCTTCTTTCGCCATGAGTGATTGTGACACTATTATTTCCTCTCAATAAAACTTGAATTTACGACTGTTTATTCTTCTTTGATAAACACACTAGGGTCGATACTGTAGTGCCAATCACCAACTGCCAGGTAAAAGCCAAGTCAAACTGCCAAGGGCTGGGCAAGTACAAAGATTGAACGTAAGGCTGCATTAACACAGGGATGGAAAACCCAACGACTAGAGCAGCAAGAATAGACGACGGGGTACCACGCTTAGAAAACAAAGCAGTAAAATAAATACCTAGTAGCCCGCTGTAAGAAAACACCATGACACTCAGGGCGAATGCCAAAAGAGGGGTATCTGTATATTGTTGCCAGTAGTAACAAAGTAAGGCAACGCTGCCCAACGCAATCGCCACTAACCCCATACACCAACGACCCACTGTTACCAATTTGGCTTCGCTTATGGCCGCCCCCTTTTTGAGCCAGCCCCGATAAATATCTTGTACAGCCACTGACGACATTGAGTTCAAACCAGAATTTAAAGTAGACAAAGCAGCGGCCACAATGCCTATGGTCACCACAGCTTTAATGCCGTTGGGTAGAGTCGTTAATACGTAATACATAAAAATGGTGACGGTTTGACCTTCAAATTCTGGTACTGGTACGCCAGTACCGGCTTGCATCATTATGTCTGGTCGTTGGTAATAAATGAAAAGCAGTAATCCAATACAAATGAATACCAACACGATAGGAACACCCATGACAATAGATGAGACTAATGCCTTAGTGGCACTTTTTGCATTTTTACAGGTTAACATCCTTTGTGTGACATCTTGATCGAGGCCAAAAGCAGCAATATTTAGTAATACAAACCCCGTTAGAATTGACCAGATATTAAATACACCCGCACTACTAAAATCTAACGAAAAATCAATAAAAGTCAGCTTAGATGCCTGCTCTGCTCCAGGAGCACGCAAAACCTCTACCATTTCACTAGGAGTAAGAGGAATAGAATGAACAAGATGCCCCAGTACCAGCAATGCAGCGCTTACGTAAATAAGGCATTGCACCACATCTGAGTAAATAACCGTGCGAATACCACCATAAACCGTATAGGCAAAGCCCACACAGGTAATGATTCCAATAGCTATAATCACTGATATTGGCTCGACATCGCCAAATAGAATCATAGAGACCGCGATGGCCGCCATGAATAATCGGGAGCCACTGGCAAATAAGCGCCCAAACAGATAAACCGCACCCGCTTGATATTTAGCGTTATCTCCAAAGCGACTGCCAAGTAGCTCATATACAGTGAATGCTTTTAAAGCATAAAATCTGGGCAACAAAAATTTAGCCACAAATACCGCTGCTATTAAGCCTGCGATATTGGTGGCTAAGTAGGTAAGATCTCCCCGATAGCCTTGATCGGGCCCCCCCAAAAAGGTGGCGGCAGATTGGGAGGTGGCCAGCACCGAAATACTCACAGTCCAAACGGGCATGCTGTTTCCACCTAAAAAGTAATCATTGGTGGTGTTAGCGCGACGATTAAAAAAATACCCTGTTGTCAGCAAAACTAAAATATATGCTGCAAAAACCGCCACATCTAAGGCGGTGTATTGATCAATCATACTGGCATTCCATTGCTTGATATCAGCTCTGTTAATTCTTCTAATAAAGTAGCGTCATCAATTTTAGATAGACTAGCTGAAGCTTTTGTAGCAGCAATCTGAGTACGCATAAGTGCATTGCCAGTTAAAGTTTGTAAGGCAGGCTCTAGAGCCTGTAAATCCTCAATCTTGCCACTACACTGCAACACCAAATCACAACCCGCATCTAAAGCTTGCACCGCCTTTTTCGCAGTAGTGCCGCTCAGCGCATGCATGTCGATATCATCTGTCATAATCAAGCCAGCAAAACCGATATGCTCTCTTAGCACTTCATTTATGACCTTTCGGCTTAACGTTCCAGGGTGCTGATTATCAATAGCTGCATAAAGAATATGAGCCGTCATTAGCATTGATTGATTTTTAAAATGCTCAAATGGTAAAAAGTCCCACTTGGCAAGGGTATCTAAGTCAGCATTAACTACAGGTAACGCTTTATGGCTATCTGTTGTGCCCCTGCCATGCCCAGGGCCATGTTTAATCACAGGCTCAACTCCACTAAGCTGTAAACCAGTGATAGTGGCTTGCCCTAAAGCAATAACACTTTGTGGTGTGTCACCTAACGCTCTGTCAGTGACTACAGTAGAAGCATCTGCTTGGGGAATATCTAACATGGGGGCGCAATTTACATTAATCCCTACACGCTTTAAGTCAGCTCCAATTAACTGGTAATTTATCTCACACGCTCTAATTGCTGCTTTTGGAGATTCTTGATAAAGCTTTGCAAACTCAGTGGGGCTAGGAGGAATGCGCCAATACGGCTTAGGCAAACGAGAGACTCTGCCACCTTCTTGATCGATCAATACCAACGCGTATTGGTTATCAGTAACGGACTTAAACTCATCAACTAATGCAAATACTTGGCTTGGTGAGGTTATATTACGAGCAAACAAAATGAGCCCAGCAGGCCGCATTTGTTTAAACAAAACCTTTTCTACTGCGGTTAATGCAGTAGTCGCACAACCCACTATTGCGTTTGTAGGCGGCTGACTGAAAGTAACTAGCTTATCCATATCACTCCCTATGGCTTAAGGTTTTCTATTTTAGCTTTACAACTAACTCAATCTGGAAAGCTCACTTTCCCCATGCTAACTTGCGGCATGTTTACTTTTTCTGTAGCAGGCTCACTTGCATTTGCACATAGGGTTTCATTGGCTAACAAGGCAAATAAAACGGCTTCTTTGGCATCTGGATTTAATGATAATTCAGTAGTACTTAATAATTTTGTATGTGCTAGCTTATTACTCAACCTAACTTGTATGCGTCTCATTAATAAAGGGTTATGCAACCCACCCCCACTAACATACACACTTAAATCAGGCAGAGACTGTCCAAGTGTGACCACACTGTCAGCTATACACTTAGCGGTAAAATCACAGAGGGTAGCCATAACATCCTCGTTAGAGATGTCTGTTGCCTCAGCTTGTTGTTGCGCTGTACGCAAATAATCAAGGTTAAAGACTTCTGGACCTGTGGTTTTTGGAAATGACTGTTTAAAAAATGGTGAACTCGCTAATTCCATTAATAATGCTTGATGAATACTACCGGCACTAGCAACTTTAGCCCCGTCGTCATAATGTAAATTGCCTGGCAAGGTTTGTATAAAGGCATCCATAATGATGTTGCCTGGACCTATATCGGAACTAAATACTTGAGAAATATCACCTTTGCTTGGCAAGTGAGTTAAATTTGCAATGCCACCAATGTTAAGCATGATGCGATTTTCAGCTGTACTATGGAACAACAAATAATCACCATACATCACTAAAGGTGCACCCTGCCCCCCAGCGGCAACATGCTTTTGCCTGAAATCACTTAAGGTAATAATATCTGTCAGCACAGCAATATGATCACCGTCACCTATTTGCAAGGTGGCATTAGGAAAGTCATCATACTGATGCTGTTCTTTTGGGCTGTGATAAATAGTCTGTCCATGACTAGCGATAACATCAATATCTGAATTTTTGTATCCAAAGCCTTTTAAGGCTTGATTCACCAAGTTTGCATGATAACGAGCGATCCATGCATTTAATAAACATACATGCTCTATACTCCCCTCGCTCTTGGCAAATATAGTTTTTATTTTGTTGCGGTACTCTTCACAATAATCAATGGTTATAAAGTCAACTAAATTACAGACAGTATTGGTTCCAGAGTCAGATATCTCACAAAGTGCAATGTCTAATCCATCCAATGACGTTCCGCTCATCAAGCCAAGTATCAGACGCGACTTCTTACTTGATATTTTATATAATTTTTCAATATGTGGGTGCATGCCCTAACCTAAAATTTAAAATGGATCCTTAGAAAAAGTGAACAGATAAGTATCTATCACTCATGTAACTACGCTCAACTAGCGAAGCAGCACTACTTAACAAGTTAGAAAACATAGTTGCCAAACAGCTAGCTACTTTTTGAGAAGATGACTGCTATCATGTCACTTTATCGGATCACACACTGTGATTCTGTTACAAAAAGTATCACCCAAAGGCATGGGAACATGCCCAATATAACACCCAAGTTTATTTGTGTAGTAGATACTAGCCGCACCCAAAAATCAATTATTATTACCTGTATACAAAAAATAAAGAATAATATATTCTCAAGTCAGTAATCTATAAATTAATAACACTTATAGTATTTTCGAGAATAAAACGTTTAATCTGTTTGGTAGTAATTATGAGATATTCTTATTATCTTGAGTGTTAACCATTGGTAAGAGCAATCATTTATAGCCATTGTGAATCAAACTTAAATTAGGCTAACTTTGATGAATCAAATAAAGTATATGCAAATCGAAACATTTACCTACTTCAAAAAAAGTGAGAAAAATTATGGATAATAATCCGCTTTTAGATGAGCTCTACACTATCTTGTCAGAAACCAGAAACAACGAAACAATAGACATTGACCTACTAACAACTCGAGATATTTTACAAAAAATAAATGAAGAAGATAAGAAGGTCGCTCTAGCTATAAATCCAGCTTTATGTGCCATCGCCCTGGCAGTAGATATCATAGTTAACGCCTTTAACAATCAAGGCCGATTGATTTATATAGGTGCAGGAACTAGCGGCCGCTTGGGTATTTTAGATGCCGTTGAATGTGTTCCTACTTTTAGTGTCGCCAAAGATATGGTGATCGGCATCATAGCTGGAGGCGAAAAAGCCATAAAGCATGCCGTTGAAGGAGCTGAAGACAACCAAGAAGCAGCAATAGCAGACTTAAAAGCCATCAATTTTAACTCAAAAGATGTACTAGTGGGTATTGCTGCTAGTGGCCGAACTCCCTATGTTATTTCTGCCATACAATACGCTAATTCATTAGATGCCAAAACAGTGGCGGTAAGCTGTAATCCAAACTCGCCTATCGGTAGAAAAGCTAATGTGGATATATGCGCCCCTGTAGGACCAGAAATACTAACCGGCTCAACTCGCATGAAATCAGGTACGGCTCAAAAATTAATCCTTAATATGCTTAGCACTGCTAGCATGATAAAAATAGGCAAAACCTATCAAAACCTAATGGTAGATGTGAATGCCAGCAATAATAAATTATATGCTCGAGCATTACTGATTGTGATGCAAGCCACAGATTGCGATGAAGAAACGGCTACTGCAGCACTACAACAAGCAGGCAACGAAGCCAAAGTCGCTATTATGATGATATTAACCAATACAAGTGCCGATCAAGCCCTTGCTTTGCTTCAACAAAACAAAGGTTTCTTAAGAAAAGCTATAGAGACTAGCCTTGCCTAATGTAAGAGTTGTATGCCTGGCACTAGCAATACTAGTTTTCAGCTTAAGTGCCTGTGCTAGCCAAACTAAAGTATCCCAGGCAGATATACAGACTGGAGCCACTCAAAGTGACCGATATTTGCCATTATTAAAGGGCAAACGGGTCGCCCTTGTTGTAAACCAAACCTCTCAAGTACAGGGTTCACACTTAGTGGACTTTTTACTATCTAAACATATAAATGTGGTACGGATATTTGCACCTGAGCATGGGTTTAGAGGCGATCATGATGCTGGTGCACACGTTAGTAACGCCATAGATAGCAAAACAGGTATTCAAATCACCTCCATCTACGGTAAAAATAAAAAGCCCTCTAAAGACATCATGGACCAAATTGATATAGTGGTATTTGACATACAAGATGTTGGGGTCCGCTTCTACACTTATATCAGCTCAATGCATTACATGATGGAAGTGGCCGCAGAATCAAACACCCAATTTTTGGTGTTGGACAGGCCTAATCCTAACGGGAAATTTACCGACGGCCCAATACTTGATATGGACTATCAATCTTTTGTGGGCATGCACCCAATTCCCCTTTTGCATGGCATGACAGTGGCTGAACTGGCTTTAATGATTAAAGGTGAAAACTGGATTATAAACGCTAGCAAATTAGAACTGTTTACCATTAGCAACGCTAACTATAAACGCAGTATGCCCTATGAATTACCAGTGGCTCCTAGCCCTAACCTACCCAATAGCCAAGCTGTAAAACTCTACCCTTCCTTATGCTTTTTTGAAGCAACACCAGTCAGTATCGGTAGAGGAACAGACTTTCCATTTCAGGTTGTAGGCCACAACGAAGTTCCTTTAGGAAAGTTCAGCTTTACCCCAAACTCAAGGCCTGGCGCCGCGCTACACCCTAAATTACAAGATAGAACCTTATTAGGTATAAACCTGCAACAAAGTACACAACAAGGATTGGACTTAGAAATATTTATAAAAACCTATCAGGCATTCTCAAAAGCAGGAGTGACATTTTTTAAGCACCCTGAATTCATGGATAAGTTAGCAGGTACTCACAAACTTCGAAAAGCCATTGAAGAGGGACAAAGCTTGCAGCAAATACAAGAAAGTTGGCAACTAGGATTACAATCCTTTAAACAACAACGTAAACCCTACCTCTTGTACCCAGAGTAACAAGCCAAAGCCTAAAGCTTCAAGATGAACGCCTAAAGTCACTCACCACAGCATTGGTCTTTTCTAATATCTGACGACCCTGACGAGAAGATTGCGTAATAGCGATAAATAAAATATCAATGATAAATTCTTGAGCTGTTCTGGCTAAAATAGATGACAGTCGAGCTGATTCTTCATCTGCAACTGAATATAACTTTACCTCAGCTAAATCAGAAATGGGGGTCGTTCCAAAACGAGTCAGCGATATAACTTTAGTATTATTATGCTTTGCTTCAGATACCACATTAATAATTTCTTTGGTGTTACCAGACTCACTAATAGCAAATACTAGGTCGTTTACACCTAAAGTAGCCGCAAAAGCCAATTGGGCATGTGCATCGGCCTCTTCAATCGCCAGTATCCCTAGCTTCTGTAGCTTATATGAGAAGTCCTTACCGACTAAAGCTGAGCCACCTAAACCACAAATTAAAATACGCTTTGAAGATTTAAGTAACTCTACAGCAGCCACCAATGATTTTTCATCATTCAGGTTTCGGGTTTCATTCAATACCGATACCTTGCTGCTAAGTAGCTTGTCAGACATTTGTGCAAAACCATCATTAACCGTGATTTTGCCATGTAATTTATTATTAGCAGTAGAGGTATTCAACGCATCAATCACACCCATTTTAAAGGCGGGGTAACCCTTGTAGCCTAATTTCTGAGAAAATTTAACCACACTTGACTGGCTCACACCCACCACATTCGCCAGTTCTTGTGATGATAATTCTCGTATAGCGTTGGACGAATCTAATGCAAACTTAGCCAGCTTTAATTCACTGCTCGACAAAGAATCTTTAACGGCTTTAATTTTGGTAAATGTAGACATTTTTTCTCAGTAATATTTTATTTGTCAATTAAGAATAATAATACCTAACAAACCTAAAATTATTAATCGGTTTCTACTAATAATTTAAATAAATACAGATAGTTATTAATGAAAAACCATAAATTATTCCAATTGAATATTTTATTCCCTCTTTTATCATCTCACGCCTCTAATTATTTACAGCTTTGCAGCGAAACAGGTAAACTCCCCTGAGCTTGAATATTGCCAATAATAACATCAGCTAATGCATTAAAGCTTGGACCTTGATACTCAGTAATAAAACGACCAAAGTCATCAAAGTATTGAGTTTGATTAAGGCGGTAGTCAAAGCTCGCTAATATGGCATCAGAGAAAGGCGAAAATAAATAACTCTTATACGGGGTACGGAAACTAACGAATACAGTCTTCTTAGCTAAGTCTCTGGCAGTTTTTAATAACCTCAACTGTTGAGTATTTTGCTGCTGTTTAGAACTGCGCTTACTTTTATGTTTCAGATCATCCATACCACCCAGCTCAGCTAAACTTTGGTCTGGTGTAATATCAGCAGTGATGAGCATATCAGCCCACTCCAAAGACGTTAGCTTTATGTCAGCGTCATGGCTTGCCAAGCTATTACATTTTATGTGTAAACTTGGCTTTCGGGTTTTTAAAGCCAGTGTTAACCCCATACATTTAGCGGTATCAGGCATAACTAAGAATATCTTATTTATGTTACTTTCTAGAGGCAACACGCCATTGTTTTTAACTGCCACAACAGCTTTATCGGCCAATTTCTGTTCAATTTTTTTATGTTGCTTAGACCCCAAGGTTAGTCTCGCCTTGTTTATAGCCTGTTCAATAGGCAGGTGAGTGTTTAGCTTTAACTGGTAGCCTTCTTTTAAGCTAACTATACGCTGCACCGAGGCTTCTATTTCAGTCAGGCTTAACTGCCCTCGCTGCACCTCATTTGCGACATTATTAATGAGTTTTTTTAGCTTTTTAATATCTGAAGGGTGGCGAATTATCGTAGGCATCAGGGCTATATCAGCCCCTGCAGAGAATGTTTGTATCACGGCTTCGGTCTCATCGAAATAATAAGTCACACCAGACATATTAAGGGCGTCAGTTATAATCACGCCATCATAACCCATCTTATTTCTTAGTAGCCCCGTCAAAATTTTTCGAGACATAGTCGCAGGTAGAATAACTGCGCTACCATCTTTCGCTATAAACTCAGTATTATCTAATTCTGGATATTGAATATGGGCCGTCATTATCATTGCTGGAGAGCTGTTATCAATGGCATGTTGAAAAGGTAATAAATCCGTTGCCTCTATTTGCAGTAAGTTATGATCAACCCTTGGTAAGCCGGTATGGCTATCAACATTAGTGTCTCCATGCCCAGGGAAATGCTTTAACGTAGCCATCATTCCTTGGTTTTGCATAGCGGTCATTTGAGCAACCCCTAATCTAGCCACAAGTTCAGCATTTTCACCGAACGAACGTACATTAATTACAGGGTTTAGTGGGTTTACATTTACATCAACAATGGGAGCAAAGTTCAGGTTAAAGCCAAGCGACATTAATTCCTTTGCCAATACTTCACCGGTTTGTGTGGCGAACCTATCACCGTATTTAGCGTATGTCGCACCTATGGCCATATTACCCGCTAATGGAGTACCCAAATTTTTGGGTAAACGCACCACACGCCCACCTTCTTGATCGACGGCAATAAATAATGGCGGATGACCTGCAGCCTTTGCAGCTTCTTGCAGCGCATAATTCAAATGTAAAATTTGCGGAATGTCTTCTAAGTTTTCTGAAAACAACAACACACCGCCGATCCCCGTATCAGCAATCAAGTCGACTAATGGCTGAGTCAATTCAGTCATCGGCTTTCTGCATTTAATTTCAAGTTTAGAATCTGCGCAAAAATAACGTAGATCTATCATTAACTTTTGCGCGACAAGTAATTCTACTTCTTTACTAGCCCAGGGCGGTGAAAGAGTGTGCACACATGCTGATACACTTATCCCAGTAAATATAATTAACAATTTGCGCGAAATGAAAGAAATACTTTTTAGCATGCGTTTTCCTGCATTCACTTTTACGAACTTAATAAAAGAAGCCAATGTATTAGCCTTTAACGATTTTAATAATTCATTTTAAAAACAAATTAAAATGTAATCTTACATTCAACAATATAAAAAAGCCCCACAACGTTGTTACATTGCAGGGCTAAATTAAGTAGTACTAAGTTTTAGAAACTAAATGCCGCTGTTAGTTGCACTCGACGTGGATTTTCATGACTACGGTATACACCTAATTCCGAATCGCTGTAACGCGGTTGTGGGTTGTATCCAGTTTGTTTATCAAACAAATTGAATACGTCTATGCGAAGTTGAAAACCGTACCTACTTGCAAAATCAAAATTCTGTGTGTAGTTCAAATCTAACTGCCAATGGCTCGGCGTTTCGCGGCTACCTCGAGGCTCCAAATAAAAGGTGCTAGCCCATTGATGGGCCCAATTGTGGCCTGACTGCCAGTAAGCCAAGTAACCAAGCGATGCATTCCAAGAGAAATCGTAGGCACCGTAACTTTTAAATTGCCAAGTACGATTTGCTCGCAAATTACCATTGGTGTAACTCCCCCATAATTGTCCATACCAACTATCAGCAATATTCGAAGACCCAATAAATGATCCTTGGTCATTGTTGAAACGAGTGGTGCCGTCTTGGTCAAAATTACCATAATAATGACTCCAGACTATTGAAGAAGTAGAAAAGAAGTTTTCAGACTTGTAGTCGACTTCCATGCTTGCTTCTAGATACTTTGTATAAGCACCATCAAGCTGAGCAATTACGTATGTACCTTCATCAACTAGGTTATTAACCGGTATATAAAGCTCTTTCGGCTCTGGCGAGTCAAATCTACATTCGGCCGCATCAGCAACTAAATCAGGATACAAATCCGCAAAACTAGCTACACGGTCTTGATAACTGGCGCAATCATACACAATTCGAGAATTATTATTGGTATCCTCCCAGAAGTTCCATGTGCGACGATAGCGAAGGTGGTTACGTATCGTCCAATTATCTTTCCAAGCTGTTTGGTGACCTATAATAAACTCTTGTACTGTTCTTGGATTTAGGCCAGCAGCAAAGAGCTTACCTGTAGAAGACACATTGGTTTCAGAGTCAAGAAAACTACCGTTTTCATCAAAGTAAACCCTTGTAGTACTACCGCCTGTATTACGATCCCAAGAAGCTGCACGAGCAAGTGAGCTTACCCCTGGGTTATACCGTGCAAAGCTTACAAATGCTGAAGCGTCAGGGCTGTAATCCCAAGTTGCTGTTAAGCGCGGTTGAAAGGTTTCACTAAAGCCAATTTTTTTCATCACATAAGTGTTACCACGCGCTTCTTCCCAGCCCGAGCTTGTGTCAGCTTTACGTAATCCTTGACCAACAATTTCATCCTGGCTAAGCAAAAAACCTAGATCAAACGTAAAATCTTCCCAATATATAGTGTCGTTCACTGCAATGTTTATTGATTTAGATGCTGAAACAAGTGGGCCTGTTAATCCGCCTGCATCAAATCCACGGGTTTGCACCGTTGCTCTGTAAGCAGTACCTACAGGAATAGGGTCACCAGTGGGGGCCACAATACCGCCATCATCAATGTCCAAACCACCCCAATACTCAATTGATCCCCACCCATTAGAAACACGAAACAGCTCTTCTGAGCCTTCTTCTTGTTGAATACCAAAATGAAGTTCATGTGACGTATTACCAATGTCCATAACGTGGTCCAAAGACATTTCGATAGTTTCACCCAAATAAGCGTTATCGTTTATGGTTGCCGCTGCACCTACACTACCAAGTGCTTCACCGTTGATACCATATTGGGTGATTAACGGAGTTGCGCCAGCATTGTAAGCATCTATTAGTGCTTGCTCGCTAGCGTCAGCACCGGTTCTGATTTCAAGGTCAGGTACGGTAAAGTAACCTTGTGATGCTAAATCGGTAAGGTCTAATGAGTCACCTGATTGGCCTCTAAAACCTAAATCTGTAATTGGGAACGAGCCTGACGACTGTTTAGTGTCTGCGTAAGACATATTAAACGTAGTTGAATCATTTATGATCCAAGAGCCATCAATTACTAATACTTCAAATTCATTCACACCGTCAGTAGCCGTAGACGCCGCATTATTTTCGTATATTTCTTGGTTAGTTTCAGTCACTTCAGAACTACGGTAACTTGCATTAATCAACACATCATCAATTGGCGTCCAAGTAAATTTACCGAAGTACTCCTCTCGCTCATTGGTAATGTCAGGTAGAGCCCCGCGAGCGTTTGTGCCACTTCCCTTAGAGTCATCACGGGTGTAATACGAGCCGTAAAAATAGAGCTGCTCTTCAATAATAGGGCCTCCAACACCTACTGTGATATAGGCTATGTCGTCCTCTGTACTTAAACCATCTTCGTCGTCAGCTTGCCATGAGCCTTTTTGTAGGCGGTACGTTAGATCGCCTTTCCACTCATCGGTTCCTGATTTACTTTCCGTATTCAAAGTTACGCCAGCATTTCGATTAAAGCCGACAGCTCGCGCACCACCACGCTCAACAGATACGTGTGCAATGTCATGGGTTGACGGAGATGACGCTAGAATACCAAACAAAGGAACAGACAGGTTCGCGCCATCCATTTTGTAGCCGTTATCCTGACCACTTGCACCAGCACTTGGACCACGTACACTGTCAGAAGTTACTTGAACGCCAGGCATTAAACGAAGTAATGAGCTGTATTCAACAGCCGTAGGTAGCACATCTAAAGCGTCGGAATTAAGAGAATTACCTAATGATGCATTGGTTGAAGTCGTTAACGCTTGACCATAAACAGCAATTTTTTCTAAATCAGAATCTCCTATTTGAATATTCAGCGATGTTTTACCATCAAGATTGACAGCGACAGTAACACTTTTAGTTTCACCACTAGGTGCAGTAAACTTCACATCATAACTGCCGGGTGGGAGTAATTGCAGGCGATAATTTCCATTCTCTTTAGATACCGAAGAACGGGGTTTAGGCAAAACATCGCCTTTGGCTTCAATTGCAACATTCTCAAGTGGCGTACCGTCAGGTCCAGAGACCTTGCCGACAATTTCCCCCACTTGCTGTGCAGATACATTCATTGCAAATAAAAACATTGCAAAAAATACTATGATAGATGAGCTCCAGTTACGCTTTTGCTCACCGAGTGGTGATTTGCGAACAGTCTTATGTAACCACCCTTTTAGAAAGTTTTTGTGTTGTGTTGACATGTGTTTCACCTGTTTTTTAAATTATTTATTTAAGTGACCTTGCTACAGAAATCCCGACACCAACTCTTATGTTGTGGCTGTTACTTAAGGAAAACTGGTTGTTATTTAACAAACATTAACCAAGCAGGTCAAGAATAATTTTTTCCAATTATTACAATATATATAAATAATTTATCTTTGTGCAGACTTAAAATACAATTTATAGAAAAATTTCGTGGGAAACTTTTTAACTCAGGGTTAACTACTAATTAAATAGCCAATGAAGATAAGTATTAGCAAAAGGTTAATGATCTAATTAAAGATTTATATATAAAATCGTTTATTATTAGTCCCAAAATATGTGTAGAATAATTATTCCAATATTTACAGCGACACAATAATTTTTTATTCTTAAGGCGAGGTTTGTTATGCAGTTCGGTGTTCATCATCATTCGTATAGTGAAAAAAAATCACCACTATCGCATAGCAAGTGGCTAATAGTGCCTTTAACACTGCTTATTGTGAGCTGTACATCTTTACCCCTTTCCCACATGCAATCAAAAAATTACAGCCAAAGAATCAAATTTTTGGTGATGCATTACACAGCCATAGATTACCAAGAATCTGTCACGGCTTTAGTTGAAGAAGGTGGCTTGAGCGCTCATTACCTTATTCCAGAAAGTAACGACCCTAGCTATCAAGATAAAGAATTAAGAGTCATTCAATTAGTCGATGAATCAGGCCGGGCATGGCATGCAGGGCGAAGTTACTGGCAAGGTAGAAAAGACTTAAATGACCAATCTTTAGGCATTGAAATAGTGAATGTGCCCGAATGTATGCGTGACACGTCTGTTTCCAATACACAAAAACGAGAAAACGATACTAGCCGCCTTTGTGTTTTCCCCGATTACGATTCTAAGCAAATTGATTTATTAATCACTTTGTCAAAAGATATTTTAGCTCGAAACCCAGATATATCGCCTACTGCTGTGGTGGGCCATTCTGATATCTCCCCTACTCGTAAAAACGACCCAGGCCCTCGATTCCCTTGGTATCAACTCTATCAAAACGGTATAGGTGCTTGGTACGACAATGATACCCTCAAAAAATATTGGGAAATGTTTAATGCCTCTCCGGCCAGCATAGGCTTAATACAACACGCCTTAAATGTGTATGGATATGGCATAGTCGAAACTGGCTTTACCGATGGTGCAACTTTAGATACCTTATCTGCTTTTCAAATGCACTTTTTACCTTGGTCAGTAAACGGCAAGCTCGATAGCAAAACCTCAGCCGCGTTATTTGCGTTAATAGATAAGTATTTTCCAAAACATATTGAAGCCTTACTTGAGCGCTACGAACAAGAAAAACAACCCAAACAGCCCCCAAAAAGTTTAGGCTATTACCAAGTAAATGAGGTATTCCCCAACACTGAACGTAGCACTCGCGAGTGGGTAAACGATCGCACAATATTTAAAAGTTACCTCAATAAAGGCCAGATCATCATTGATAATATTGATGCAACAAGTGCTGATATTTACGTTAACGGTGAAAAACTCAATATAGAAACCCACTTAAAACCCTATCAAAGCTACCATTACTCTTTGGCCAAACGCACTAAGAATGGTGAGAATACCCTGAGGATTGAAAATGTGTTGCCAGAAGGTAGCAGTATTAAAGTGATGATCCCCTACCCTGAATTAAACCTCGAAAAAACAGTCAATAGCGATAAGTTTGCCAAAGTAGATGAGCTTATCAATAACGATATAGAAGCAGGGTTTCCCGGAGCTGTATTGCTTGTATTGAAAGATGGTAAAGTCATTAAGAGAAGCGCTTATGGCTATGCCCGCAAATTTGCTGATGGAGGTGAAAAACTCACTCATCCTATCAATATGCAAACTACCCAACTTTTTGACTTAGCCTCAAATACCAAAATGTTTGCTACTAACTTTGCACTAATGAAGTTAGTGTCTGAAGGTAAAATTGATGTCACCCGCCCAATCAATGACTACTTACCTGAATATCAAGGACAAGGGCGTGAAAGCCGGTTAGTACGGGATTTATTGACACATTCAGCAGGCTACTCTCCGCAAGTTCGCTTTTTCACTAAAGATAATGAATTAGGGCCCCAGTTTTTCTCTCAAAATAAACAACAAACTGAGCACTTACTATTATCTCGCGTGCCCTTTGAAACGGGTCGAAAAGCTAAAACTGTATATAGCGATACAGATTACATGCTGTTAAGTACCTTGATTGAACGTGTTACTCAAGAGCCTTTAGATTTATATGTAGAGCAACAGATTTATCACCCTCTAGGCCTAGACAACACCCTATTTAACCCCCTACAAAAAGGCTTTACTAAAAACCAGTTTGCCGCCACAGAAATAATGGGGAATACCCGCGGTGGCACAGTAGACTTCGATAATGTTCGTACTTATGTATTACAGGGTGAAGTTCATGATGAAAAAGCGTTTCATTCCTTTGGTGGTGTTACTGGGCACGCAGGCCTGTTTTCAACAGTTGATGACCTAGCCGTCTTAACACAAACCCTTTTGAACGGAGGCGGTTACGGGAAAACCAAAGTATTTGCACAAGGCGTACTCGACCAATTTATAAAACCAGAAGAAGGTGAAGCTAGCTATGGCTTAGGTTGGCGCAGAGCAGCTCATGGTAAACGAAAATGGCATTTTGGTCCCTATGCGAGCGCCTCTGCTTACGGCCATACTGGCTGGACAGGTACAGTCACTGTGATAGATCCTGAATATGACCTAGCCGTAATTTTACTTACTAATGCGCGCCATAGTGAAATAGTAGAACGAGAAGAAGACAAAGGCCCAGAGTTTAACGGAAAACTGTTTGAAACGGGTAAATACGGCAGTATTGTAAGCTTGGTTTATGAAGCCGTGTTAGATAATGAGTAAGGTCAAACCTATGCCAAAGTTAACACTGAAGTATTTACTACCTTGTCTTTTATTAAGTGGAATGAGCTTGATTACATATGCCGAACCAGTGCCGTTAGACCATAAAAAAATACAACAAATCATGGCACAGCTGCAGATACCGGGCGCTGCCTTAGGAATAGTTCAAAGCGGTAAAGTAATTGCCGCACAAGGGTTTGGTGTTAAAGCTATCGGCAAAGATGCCCCCATCGACGCCAATAGTATTTTCAAGATAGCCTCTAATACCAAAGCCTTTACCACTGCGGCCCTTGCTATATTAGTGGACGAAGGAAAAATCAGCTGGAATGGTAAAGTACAAGATTATTTACCTGACTTTACGCTCCACGACCCTTGGGTAACCAAAGAATTTAACCTAATTGACTTATTAACCCACCGCAGTGGTTTAGGACTAGGAACTGGCGATTTAATGTTGTGGCCAGAGCCTTCTAGTTTTACCCGAGCAGAGGTTTTACATAATTTACGATACTTAAAACCCACAGGTGAATTTAGAGCTGACTATGCCTACGACAACCTACTTTACATAGTTGCCAGTGAAATTATTCCCGCAGTTACAGGTATGAGTTGGGAAGCCTTTGTCGAGAAACGGATCATGCAACCACTTGCCATGGAACACTGTTTTGCTGGTAACGTTAGTTCACAAAAATTAAGCCATGTAGCAACACCACATGGCATAGTTGATGGCAAGCTACAAACTATTATCCGCCCGATAGACCCAGAAAAACCTAGCGTATCGGCCCCCGCGGGCGGTATACAGTGCAGCCTAAATGACATGCTAACTTGGGTTCAAGTACAACTTAACCAAGGTAAAACAGCTACAGGCAAGTCGTTGTTTTCAGAAGCTCAGCATAAAATGATGTGGACACCACACACCATTATGCCGGTATCGTGGCGCAGTAAACATTTTGATAATACTCACCTAAGTGCCTATGGGTTAGGGTGGCGAATCAATGACATGAATGGCTATTTACAAGTCCATCACACCGGCAGCTTAGCTGGTATGTATTCTTTTGTGAGCTTGTTTCCAGAGTTGGATTTAGGCTTTGTTGTATTAACTAATCAGCAATCAAGTGCCGCTCGTAGCGCCTTAATGTACACGATTATGAAACCATACTTGGGTGATAAACAAACTGATTGGCTATCCAAGTTTAGCCCTTCGAATAAGGCTGCAGCAAAACAACACGCGAATAAGCCAGAAAAAAGTGATGTAACAATAGACCTGAATCACGCTGATGCCAAAGCTTATATTGGAACTTATGAAGATCCTTGGCTAGGGCGCTTTGTTATTGAACTAAGTGATAATAGCGAAAACGCATTCTTAAAAATTAAAGCCTTACGAATAGAAAAATTTGTCGGTAAGTTGTATCAAATAAAAAATTCAAATCGGGTGCTGATACGCTGGGACGATCGAAGCTTAGAAGCAGACGCCATTATTGATTTTAACCGTAACAAGCTAGGCAGTATTATCGGTATGACCCTTGCGCCAGCGTCAAAAGACGTGGATTTTAGTTATGATTTTCAGGATTTAAATTTTACTAAACTCTAATGACTACAGTACGAATAAATCACATGATAGCCTTAACCAAAAATATAATATTGGGATCACACTCCGATGAATAACAAACACCCCCTTTATGTAGGAATTGATGGTGGGGGGACTAAGTGTAGCGCTCACCTATTCAATGCCAAGCGGGAGGTTTTAGGCAAGGGAGTGAGTGGCTCAGCTAATGCGGCCAGAAACTTATCACAAACCTTAGATTCTATTTTAAAGTCGGTTCATATGGCACTTTTAGATGCCAAGCTGAGTATTGAGGTAATTCCTAAGCTAAATGTGGCAGCGGGTTTAGCCGGTGCAACCGTACCTAGTGTGAGAGATAAATTACTTACTTGGCAGCACCCTTTTGCTAAATTTAAAGTAGACAGTGACTTAGCCACCTGCAGTTACGGTGCACACGGCGGCGAAGATGGCGCATTGTTAATAATAGGGACAGGTTCATCCGCCGCGCGGTTACAATCTGGAGTGCTAACCCAATTTGGAGGGCATGGTTTTCTGTTAGGCGACAAAGGTAGCGGAGCTTGGTTAGGGCACTCAGCCGTATCTGCAACACTTGATGCGCTAGATGGCATAACTAAGCTTAGTGACTTACACAATACAGTTTTAAGCAAGCTGGAAGTCAATTCAGCGGCCGATCTTGCACAAAAAATGATGGGAGCTACGCCCAGCCAATTTGCGGCTTTAGCACCAGAGGTTATTAAGTTGGAATCAACGGATGAGCAAGCCGCCAAGCTCATTCAAGAAGCAAGTATTTACCTTGAAAAACTCTGTCAAAGCACCCTAGAGAGGACAAAACTGCCATTAGTACTTATGGGAGGTTTAGCGCCATTTTTTAAAACTAAATTTAGCCCCGCTTTACAAAATGTTGTCGTTAGCCCTAAGGCTGGCCCAGAAAAAGGCGCATTATTTTTACTAGAGCGTACTGATTAAGATAACGCAAAACTTAAACGAGTCATAATTATGTTAAACAACAGCAAACAAAAAAATAAAAAGCCTATATCACTAGAGAAAGGCTTAGGCCTGATTATTCTTTTGTTTACGTTAAGCGCATTTAGCAGCTTAGCCGTAAGTAGCAATGTACCAGATATCACAAGCAAGCAATTAAACGCTGAATATTGGCAAAAAAAATTAGAAAGTAACGAGGTTATGGCGATGAAAAGCGAAGAAATAAGCGCATTCAATCAAGAGTTGTTTGCAAGCAACCCACACATTGTTGACCCTTTAACTAGCCCAAGTAAGTTAAGTAAAGCCGAACTAATCGAAAAAATAGAAAGCATAAGCCGCATCCCCAGCAGTCCACGTTTTTATGCCAATGGATCTCAGCTTTCTAAACATAACTTCGAAAGCTACACTGCAAATCTAAATATTGAAGGTGTTGCAGCAAAAAACACGGTTAAATTTGGTTTAGTCAGCAAACGCTCTGCATTACGCACCTTTCCAACATTAGATAAAGTGTTTAACAAAGCTATGGATTTAGATTTAGACCGCTTTCAAGAAACAGCGGTATTCCCTGGGGAAGCCGTAGCTATTTTACATAGCAGTAAAGATGGCAATTGGCTGTTAGTACAGAACTACAACTACTTAGCTTGGGTACAACAAAATGACATAGCCATTGGTGATAAAGAGCAAATTGAAGACTACCTAGCCAGAAAAGATTTTCTCATGATCACTGGTTCAAAAGTACTAACCAGCTATGTACCTAACGAAGTTGCCGTATCTGAGTTACAACTAGACATGGGAGTTAAATTACCGCTTCTTAGTGCCGCAGAGCAACAAGATGAATTATATGGTCAAAGTACATCGGGCAGCTATCAGGTAAAGCTTCCCACCCGTAATCAAGATGGCAGTCTTAGTATTCAAACTGCATTAATTGGCCGTACCCAAGACGTAAATCAGGGATACCTAGACTACACACCGCAAAAAGTTATCGAACAAGGGTTTAAATTTTTGGGAGAGCGCTACGGCTGGGGCCACGACTATAATGGTAGAGACTGCACCGGTTTCGTAGGCGAAATATACAAGACCTTTGGAATATTGATGCCTCGTAACTCTGGACAACAAGGTAAAGGCACATATGGCACAAACTTTCGTTTTGATAAAAATGCCACAACAGTTACAAAATTAAATGTAATCAACAAAATGCAAATAGGTGACCTTATTTATATTCCCGGCCACGTTATGATGTATTTAGGTGAAGAAGAAGGCAAACCGACTGTTATACATGACGTAAAAGGCTTAGCTTATTGGACGCCAGAAGGTGAGTTCTATCAAGGCTCGTTAAATGCGGTTTCGGTTACCCCCTTAATTAAGTTACATTTAAACGAAACTACATCTTATGTAGATCGAATCTACAACATTAAACGCCTTACTCTCAACAGTGTTGAAGGACTTTAAATACCTATGAAGATCACAGCTATACGCTTTGCAAAATTAGAAGTACCTCTGATAACTCCTTTTAAAACTGCTATGCGTACTGTGCAGAACATTACAGATTTAGTGATTATTATTGAAACAGATAAAGGGATATTAGGTTACGGCTCAGCACCCGCAACACCTGTTATTACAGGTGATACTCACGGCTCTATAAGTTATGCCATAAGTACGGTAATTGGGCCGCAGATTATCGGTATGGATATTGAAGATTTGAATGGTATTTGCCATAAAATTCAACATGCCCTTGTAGCCAACAGCAGCGCCAAAGCTGGGTTAGAAATCGCTATTTATGATCTATGGGCAAAACGTTTTGATGCACCACTGTACAAAATGTTAGGAGGCGGTAAGCCGCATTTAAAGACAGATGTAACCATTAGTGTTGACCATATCGATAAGATGTTAGCCGACGTTAATCTTGCCATAAAACAAGGCTTTGACATTCTAAAGATAAAAATTGGTACGGATATCGAAAATGATATTTCACGAATACACGAAATTTATCAAGATGTAGCCAAACGGGCCATTATTAGATTAGACGTTAACCAAGGTTGGACCGCTAAACAAACGGTTTACGCCATTCAGAAACTAGAAAACATGGGCGTCGAACTTGAGCTAATAGAGCAGCCAGTTAAGAGTAATGATATCGCTGGTCTTGCCTATATTAGTGAACGGGTCACCACGCCCATAATGGCAGACGAAAGCGCGTTCTCACCGCAACAAGTTTTAGAGTTAATCCGTAGTGGTGCGGCTGACATTATTAATATTAAGCTAATGAAATGTTCAGGGCTAAGCCAAGCCATTAAAATTGCCGATATAGCTGAGCTACATGATATCCCCTGCATGATCGGTTGTATGCTAGAGGGTAGTATTAGTGTGGCTGCGGCAGCTCACTTAGCATCAGCAAAAGCATCGAGTATTTCACTGATAGACTTAGACGGCCCAGTATTGGGACAATACGACCCCGTTGTGGGTGGCGTGGACTTTAGTTTATCAAAGGTAGAATTGGGTCAAGGCTCTGGCCTTGGTATCGAAAGCATAAAAGACTTACAGGAGCTAACTTGGCCATTTTAACATCACGCAACTTTTTAACGGGCACACTTATGGCATTAACAGCGTTATTGAATGCTTGTGCATCAAATTCAGAGCGAGCACAACCATTACTACAAAGCTTAGAGACTAAGCAGCTAGTGGTGGTAGTGTCAGACGATTGGGATGCCACCACTGCAAGCCTGCAAAAGTTTGAATGGCAAGACGGAAAGTGGCAAGCAGTAGACTCTGCCTACCCAGTCAATTTAGGCCGTAAAGGGTTAGCTTGGGGGTTAGGGTTACACCCAGCTCAACAAGGCTATTACAAAGTAGAAGGTGACGGTAAAGCCACAGCAGGTATTTTTGATTTGAGCAGCACTTTTGGTTATTTACCGGAAGCTCAAACCCAAATGCCTTATCAAGCTATGTCAGGTAATCATTACTGTATGGACGTAAATAGCTCCCCTCTTTATAACCAAATAGTTGATGTGGCCAAAGTGGGTAAAGCGGCTGTCGATGGCTCTACAGAGCCCATGCGCCGAGACATTCACAAAGAAGGGCAAACTATCTATAAAAAAGGAATTGTACTCGACCACAACCCCAACAACATTAGCACTAAAGGGAGCTGTATCTTTTTACATCTATGGTTTGGGCCAGATGTGCCTACAGCTGGCTGTACATCAATGGAAGAGCCACAAATGGATAAGTTATTGGCATGGCTAGACCCACAGAAAAATCCTCGTTATTTGGCCTTACCAAAAGCAGAGTATGAGAAAAAACAACAAAATTGGGGCCTGCCAGCTCTCTAACGAGCCAAATCTAAGCGTCGCTCTTTTTCCAATTGAGCGACCTTTAGGTTCATAAAAAATCGACTAATTGATAGTCACTCCAACTCAATAGAGCTCAATCAGTATCACTGATACAACGTTTTACTAATCAAAGGAGTATCCAAAGTTCTGAATATCTTTTGCATACAGCTTGTTGACATGCTCAAGTAACTCATCATCAAAATATTCACGGTAGTCCTTTTTAACCCGCTTTTTATCACCACTGAATAAATGTCTTAGCTTTCTCAATGCTGCTCTTCTTGGGCTATATGAGGAGTTTTTATGGGGTAAACTTGCCCCTGGTAAACCTAACTTTTCACAGACTACAGCAAAATCCTCTGCTAAGTTTTCAAAACGACCAATGAAGTCCACATTCTGATTACCTTGAGCATCAAATAAAAAGTCAGACTGAGGGATAATATGGCGATAAGCATCACTAAAAGAGTCTTCTTCCGGAAGGCAATTTAGAACAAATTCTTTTAGTGACATGCGACTATCTATTTTTTTATGAAGATATTCAGACACTAGACGCTGCCAAGGGTTACGTACAAAGCCAAAAGTAAAATAATCTTGATAAGTCTGTAAATCCATATGTCCGCAGGTTACATACTCATCACTACACATATGAGCTAGCCTTTGTGGGCCTTTTGAAGGGTCAGAATTTTTAGTCAGTAGTAACTCTTCACAATATTTATCTTGAAGATCATGTTTCTCTTTAAAAAACTGCTCAATGCTTTGTCCTGCGGTTTTGGGTACATGCACAAATACACATTTAAATTTGTGGGAAATCATACTAATTATTGACCTTAATATTTCTGTTGGAGGACAGTTTACACATCACCAGAGCTTTGAATTGTACATCAAATCCTTGTCGCCATAACACGTAAAAACAATGCAATATGCTACTTATGCAAAATGCTAACTATAAGCCACAAAAATAAAGTTTAGGTAGCAATGATGCTTTCATTTGAGTTAGCCTTACATCAAATAAAGTTAAAATACTCACTATGCATAGCAAAGCAATTTATCCAGGTACCTTTGACCCTGTTACAAATGGTCACGCAGACTTAATTGTTAGGGCATCAAAAATGTTCACCGACGTAATCGTAGGTGTTGCCTTTAACCCAAATAAAAAGCCTTTATTCTCATTAGACGAACGTGTGGATTTAATTAAGCACGTTACCGCTGATCTAGACAACGTGACAGTTATAGGGTTCAAAGGCTTATTAGCTGATTTTGCTGAAAACCAAGGAGCAACTGTGTTGATCCGTGGCTTACGAGCAGTTTCTGATTTTGAATACGAGTTTCAGCTCGCCAATATGAATCGACGACTCAATCCAAATTTAGAAAGTGTATTTATGACACCTGCAGAAGAAAACTCATTTATTTCCTCTACTTTAGTAAAAGAAGTAGCTTTGCACCGAGGTCGGGTTAACGAGTTTTGTCACCCTGCGGTGATTGACGCTTTACAGCATAAGTTGCATGGAACTAATCAATAAGTAACTTCTGTTGCTAACGCTGACAAGTGCCACAATAAAACGTATTTCGCTGACCAATATTCACAGATTTGATTGGCGTTTTACAAACATCACAACCTTCTCCAGCACGGCCGTATACCAATAATTGCTGAGCAAAATATCCTGGGCTTCCGTCAGCTTGGGCAAAATCTTTTAATGTGGTACCACCTTGTTCAATAGCACTAGCTAATACTTTTTTAATGATTTCAGCAAGTTGTAAATAACGTTTTTTGGTGACTTTAGCAGCAGATTTTCTAGGATCAATTCCAGCAATAAAAAGTGACTCATTGGCGTAGATATTCCCAACGCCAACCACAACTTTATTATCCATAATAAACTTTTTCACTGCTACAGATTTACCCCGCGACATTTCAAACAGCCTGTCGCCATTAAAATTATCAGTTAAAGGCTCTGGCCCTAAAGATGTCAATAAACTTAACTCTGCCTCATTGGTGCCCTGCCATAGACACGAACCAAATCGCCTTGTGTCATTAAAACGTAAGCATTTACCATTTTTCATTACTATATCTAAGTGATCATGCTTTTTAATTTCAGTGTCACTATCCACCACACAAAGCTTACCTGACATACCGAGATGTAAAACAATACTGCCGGCGCTAGTATTCAATAGCAAATATTTTGCCCGCCTATGAATCGAAGTTATCACAAGACCTTCTGCCTGATGTACTTCATTAGGAATAGGCCAACGTAATTGACGCTGACGTACTACTATGCTTTCTATAGTTTGATTTACAAGATGAGGGCTTATCCCCAAACGGCTGACTTCAACTTCTGGTAATTCAGGCATGCTTTACTCTGTAGGGATTAAGGTTTGATAATTAACATTTACTAATTGGTAGGTTTGCTGGCCTATTTTGACTAGGGTTTTATCCGCTAACGTTAAGAATAGATATTCTGTAGGTTCTGCTTGCCCAATAAACCACACTGTGACTTTATATTGAGAGTCTTTCCTTTGAAGATTTTCCTCAAATGGACTCACCTCTGCTGACTGCCACAAATCTATTAGCCCCTTTAGATCTTTTGAAACACTTAGGTCTGACTCAACTCGCCACCCTTGACCGACACGTTCAACTTTTGCATTGGAAAACTCTATAGTGCTGATCAATAAGCCCTGCGGCACTAAGGTAGATAATGCCGGAGCATGGCTGTCATCATTTAAAAAGTTACTACTCAAATTAAAGAGCATGATTAAAGCTAACATACTGACGATAATGACATTATTCCAAGCGCGCTGAGACAACTTAACCATAAATAGAGACGTAAAAAGAAAACAGGAGAGAATTATGCCACAACAGACTCGGCTAACTTAGTAGTAAACGCAAAAAACCCGACATAAGCCGGGTTTTTCTGGAGACAAAACCAAAGGATTTATTTGATTTTAGCTTCCTTGAACAAAACGTGCTGACGAACTTTAGGATCAAACTTTTTGATCTCCATTTTGCCAGGCATATTACGTTTGTTTTTATCAGTAGTGTAGTAGTAACCAGTACCAGCAGTAGACACTAACTTAATTTTATCACGCATAATCTGATTCCTTAAACTTTAACACCGTCAGCACGCATATCGGCCAACACGGTATCAATACCTTTTTTATCAATAATACGCATACCTTTAGCAGATAAACGTAGTTTCACGAAACGGTTTTCACTTTCAACCCAAAAACGGTGAGAATGAAGGTTTGGCAAAAAACGACGACGAGTCGAATTTTTAGCGTGAGAACGGTTGTTTCCTACCGCTGGACGCTTGCCAGTAACTTGACATACTTTGGCCATGGCCTTTGTCTCCAAACAATCTAAAAAATTTAGGTTTAACCAGTCATTTATATATATGACGATTAACGCTATTAACAAGAGGGCGCATTTTATACAGTAAAGCTAACGGGAGTTCAAGAATAATGTGCAGAAAAAGCGCTAATTCGACCTTTCAGGCCTACAATCAATCAAATTAAGCCTCTTTGGGCAAAAGACACAGCCTCTCCATCACCTATTACAAAGTGATCTAGTACTTTAATATCCATCAAATTAAAGGCCTTAACTATGGTTCCAGTTATGTGTTTATCTGCTTGGCTAGGCTCTGCGATGCCTGATGGGTGGTTATGGGCTAAAATTACAGCCGCTGCATTATCTTTCAGCGCTTGTTGTACTAATACTCTTGGATAAACACTTGCGCTATCGATAGTGCCATAAAACATAGGTCTAAATTTAATTAGTCTATATTGGCTGTCTAGCATTAACACAGCAAACACCTCATGGGGTTGGTCTCTGAGCTTACTGATCAAATATTTTTGAGTGTGCTCGACTGAATTGCATACATCTAATTTTTCAAGTTTTTCAGCCATATAACGCTGGCTCATTTCTAGGCATGCTTGCAACTGAACATACTTAGCCTGCCCTAACCCCTTAGCTTCACAAAACTCTTGTTCAGACGCGCTAAATAATTTCCTTAAACTACCAAACTCATTTAATAAATTACGGGCCAAATCTACAGCGCTATAACCGCTTATGCCTGTCCGTAAAAAAATAGCAAGTAACTCGGAGTCATTTAAAGAGCCAGCTCCTGCTGCTAAAAGTTTTTCTCTAGGTCTTTCTTGTTCTGGCCAATCTGTAATTTTCATGCGTCCATGCTCATAAATTTGTAACTAAATAGACAGCTATTTAATTGATAGGTTAAAACCTTAAAATAAGCCTAGCAAATGAAGACTATTCCAGCCAATAATGTCAATATTAGTCAAAAAAGAGCAATACAAACACACAATGCATTTTGAAAACACACACATTTTATTAGGCGTGACAGGTGGTATCGCCGCATACAAAACACCAGACTTAGTACGTAAACTGACTGCCAAAGGAGCCACAGTTCGAGTGGTACTTACAGACTCTGCTAAAGAATTTGTTAGCCCATTAGCACTGCAAGCGGTATCTGGACATCCTGTTTCAAATGACTTATTAGACAAAGATGCTGAAGCTGCCATGGGTCATATAGAGCTAGCAAAATGGGCTGATAAGCTCTTAATCGCACCCGCCACAGCGAATTTTATAGCTAAGCTTACCCATGGCCTTGCTGATGACCTATTGTCAACGCTATGCCTTGCTACAGACGCTCCAATATATATTGCGCCAGCAATGAACCAACAAATGTGGCATGCAAAAGCGACTCAAGCAAACTTAACAACATTATCTCAGCGGGATGTTACCTTTTTCGGCCCAGCTCAAGGAGAGCAAGCTTGTGGGGATGTTGGACCTGGCCGAATGTTAGAGCCGCAAGATTTAGCTGATTTATTATTGCCACAAAAAAGCCCCTTGTTGTTAAAAGGGCAAAAGGTAACAATTACCGCAGGCCCTACCCGAGAAGAAATTGATCCTGTTCGTTACATTAGCAATCACAGCTCTGGAAAGATGGGATATGCCCTAGCAAGAGCTGCGAAGGAATTAGGCGCAGACGTCACCTTAGTTAGTGGCCCTGTAACCTTGCCTCCTCCAGCAGATATAAATACAGTAAAAGTCAACAGTGCAAAACAAATGTTAGATGCCGTTATGAGCACCATAAAAGACTGTAATATATTTATTGCTTGTGCCGCGGTTGCTGACTACAGAGTGCAACAAAAAGTTGACCAAAAGATTAAAAAGTCAGATGATGAGTTAACGCTTACTTTCGTTAAAAACCCCGACATTTTGAAAGAGGTAGCACATTTAAGTTCACCTCCTTTCACTGTGGGTTTTGCAGCAGAAACTCAAAATCTGAAAGAATATGCGTTGGGGAAATTACAACGTAAGAAGTTGAATATGATTGCTGCTAATGATGTATCAGATAGCAAAATCGGGTTTAACAGTGAGCAAAATGCACTGACAGTTTTTTGGCCAAAAGGTGAATTAAAATTAGAAGTTGCCGATAAACAATTATTAGCTAAAAAGCTTATGCTGTTAGTTGAACAAAGATACACTGAACAAAAATAGACCACGCCACAGTCTTTTAGGAACCAAAATGCCAGCTACAAAACGCCCAAACCGCCGAGCACAAATACTCCAAGCTCTTGCCAGCATGCTTCAGACCAACCCAGGCCAACGTATTACGACGGCAAAATTGGCTGCACATGTAGGCGTATCAGAAGCTGCTTTATATAGGCATTTTCCAAGTAAAGCGAGAATGTTTGAAGGCCTGATTGAGTTTATAGAAGAAACTCTTTTTTCCCGCATTAATAAGATAATTAATGAAGAAAAAGACACAGCCACTCGTTGCCAACTAATATTGCATCTTATTTTAGGATTTGCTGAAAAAAACCCTGGGATAACACGGATTTTAAACGGTGATGCTTTAATGGGTGAGCAAGACAGGTTACGTGAACGCATTGCTCAGCTTTATGAACGTTTAGAAACCCAACTAAAACAAGTACTTAGAGAGCGTAAGCTAAGAGAAGGTAAAACATTACCAGCAGAAGAAAGCATTATTGCTAACATGTTGATTTGCTTTGCAGATGGTAAAATTAACCAATTTATTCGTAGTGAATTTACAAGACGCCCTACTGAAGGTTTTACTGAGCAATGGCTGTTTATTAACAAGCAATTTTTTGGTTAACCCTGCTTATAAATTAAGTAATAAAGGGTAACAATGTCCCGTCCTAGAATAAGTTGACGGTTTTTAAGCCAGCA